>NZ_CAJMYW010000009.1:0-379253 GCF_905220165.1 Paraburkholderia sp. J10-1
TGCCGTGAGCACGGGCCGCATCTGCGTGGCCGCGCTGAACACGCGCAACCTCGACGCAGTCGCTGACGCGGTCGCGAAGATCCTGAGAGCGCCTTGAGCCGAACCGGGTCTGCTGACGACCTTTCAGATTTCTCGCCGCGACGTCGCCGGGAACCTCTCCAGATCAGTACCAGCACGTGCCTCTCGGCTAGCCCCAGACGCCGAATCCAGCGGAATTGACGAGCTATCTTTGCATCAAATCAAAAGACAAACGGGAATGGCCAAGGCTTACTGGATCAGTATTTACCCAAACATAAACGATCCTGATAAGGTTGCAGCCTATGGGAAGCTTGCGGCGCCCGCGATTGTTGCGGCAGGAGGCCGCTTTCTTGCGAGAGACATGGCGGCAGAGGTCTTTGGAAGCGGAACCCAAGCAGGACTGCTCTGGGACGACCTGACATTGCTACGCAATGCTTAATATCTCACGATGCGCCCATGTCGTGTCGCCTTGCGCTGCTTCCCCGCTCATCAGAACCTAACGTGTTCTGCTTGTTCATTGAGTCTGGAGCAGCGATCTAGCGACAAATGACCGTTCCAGTTCAACCACGCATCGAACAGACTACGTATCGACGTAACAATTAAGATTTCTTGTTCCGCCGACAATATCCGTATTCTGCCTCAATCGTCGTGAACAATTTGTCAAGCTTGGTCACCGATCGCGATGTTTGCGCGAACGGAAAATGCAGTTCGTATGTCCTCTTGTGACACGCGCCCAACGCGTATGCAAGAAAAATGACAGTCAACTTGCTAACTGCGCCAACTTTCTATGCGAACGTATCTCGCCAACACCCGACCGTGGAACCGCGAGATGCCTGATTATTCAGTCCCGTCTCTGAAATTCGCTCGATTGAGCCAGTGACGTAGCAGCCTGAGCATCGGCTCCTTGTACGGATGCCTGATCGCTCCAAGTCAGGGGCGATCAGGCATTTCGCGCCGAACCTAGAGTCCGATACGCGAAAAATCCTATTCGAAAGGTCACCTTTAGAAGCGGTTGTACATCCCAATCTTCACAATCGCCTGATTCCGAGAACTCGACCACGCTCCATTCGCGGTATCACCCAAGTTCGCTGTCACCGGAACTAGCCCTGTAGCAGTCGAGTTCAGTGTCTCCCCATCGGCATGGGAGTAACCTGCAAACATATAAAATCCAGTTCGTTTGCTTACCAAATAGATCGCCCTGCCGCCGATTTGATGAATCCGCGGTGTTGCCGCCTTCGACTCCGCATCGACCGCCTGCCCAAAAGTGAAATTGTAACCGAGACCCAAAGTCAAATCGGGCCTCGGCGTTACTGACACGACTGCACCAACAGAATTGAACGCTACTGGATGCGTGAATACTGTTGATGCGCCGCCCGGACGATACTGCGTGTATCCATAGTTTAAGCCGGCGGTCCATCGTCCAAACGTGTAATCTGCAACCGCGTTGGCAATCTGCACGCTGTGTGCGCCGTTGAAGCCGAGGACCAAAGATGCGTTGGGAATAGCATTCGCGCTTCCCGACCATGAGGTTGTGTTGGGGGTTGCGTTAACGGACCGGAAGTAAGTTGCCGCGAGATACCACGGACCCGTGGCGTACGAGAAGCCAGCTGTAGCAGTACTTCCTGAACTCATTGAACCCGCGACGTTACCGAACCCGTATATAACCTCTCCGGTCAGACCATTAAATGTCGGCGTTCTGTATTTAACAGAATTATTAATACGGACGCTATTGTCAACGTCGGTCATATCACCAGGATAAGTGGCGATACCTCCTGAGCCTAAGTCCGGTCCATAGTTTTCGAGCAAGTCGGTGGTGGTCGAATATTGACGTCCGAAAGTCACGGTTCCATAGCGATCGCTGGACAGCCCCATGAACGCCTGCCGGTTGAATTCCGTCCCAGCAGACGAGAAATTTCCAGTCCCAATGTCGAAACCATTTTCTAAAGTAAATATCGCAGACAAACCTCCGCCAAGGTCTTCATTGCCTTTCACACCCCAGCGATTTGCGTAATCACCGCCGCTAGCGAAGTTGAAATGCGCCTTTGCCCCGTGACTGTTCGAGAAATAATTGAAACCCGCATCGACGATGCCGTACAAAGCGACGCTTGACTGAGCGTACGCTGTAGCGCCAGAAAAATATAGCGTGCTGATTGCCAGATAGGCGAATGAACGATTTTTCACGTTTTCCTCTGTGACGTTGATAAACATTATTTGTCGTTTTGTAATACTAAATAAATTGTATTAAGTTCAGCCTCCATAATAACGAGACACAAGACATGCAATAATTGGAAGTGCCGTATCTCTATCGATTTTATTAGCTTAAGAAAACACGGACGAGCCACTCCCCACACTCGGAACTCACTTTGAATCGACAAAAAGCGGCGCCGCGTCGTGAAAAGCGACGCAATTTGTCCCGATCAAGAGGTGACGCTCCCCCCACTACCGATAAGCTGGAGACAACCACTAAAATATGGATGGCCTCATTTCCACGTTGGGACGAACGCACTCGCGCCCCCTTCACGACCTCCTCGTCGCTCCAGCAAATAACTTTGCACACGCCTCGGTACCACCTTGTACATGTGCATTGGAGCGATGTGATTGCACGACTTTGGGTGGCTCGACAATCACATCGAGGAACAGCATCTAAAGCCGATCGAAATTCATCTAGTTATCCAGCAATTACTTAAACAACGATCACGCACCGATCTTTCCATATCTTAAATCGCTCAAATAATCTTCAAAACGATATTTCCAGACAAGGCAGTTGATGAGAGGACGATGTATTCGATGAAACCAAATGGGCTTCAGTGTCGAAATCGGGAGCACTGTATCGCGCTCGGAACCGCCCACGGCCAATGTCGCGAGATCTCGTCCCAGCATGGTGCCCATTGCGATACCGCGTCCGCTAAATCCGAAACCTGTCCATAAGCCGTCAGCCAAAGGGTAAGCTCGTGGGTATTCATCCAACGTCATATCGACCCAACCTCCCCAACTGTATTCCCAGCGCAAGTCTTTCAACATAGGAAACATCATTGTTATACGGCGACGTGCGGCGTTTAGCATTGCCTCACCGTCCATTGCGAATGGTGGCCCATCAACGCCTACCTGCAACCGTCCGTCCGGCCAAAGTCGTACACCTGAGAAAAGCTTGCGGGTGTCATTTAGCGGCTGTTTCCCGGGCAACACGATCTCCAACGCCTCTTTGCTCAGCGGCTCACTAATCATCTGATAGGCCCGAACCGGGAACACAGCGCGACCTAATCCTGGGAATAGTTCATCGCTGTTGAACGCATTGGTCGCCAAAATCACGCGACTTGCTTTCACGGAGCCAGCGTGCGTCCGCAAACGCCAACCATCTGCAGTCTTTACGAGAGCCCGAACGGGCGTCTGACAGTGAATTTGAGCACCCTCCATAATCGCCGCTCGACCCAGACCTCGAGCGTAGCCAAGTGGGTTCAATGATGCCCCGCGCGGATCGAACAGGGCAACTGAGTAGCGCTCGCTCCCGATGTAAGCTTTAGTTGCTGCCTTATCGAGAAGTTGCACCGGCAGCTTGCGTCGCTCAAGGTCCCTGGCAATTGCCTCAAGTTCAGCCCCTTTTGCCGGTGTATGTGCCGAAACCAGATTTCCAGTGTGGTATGCAGAACACTGCATCTGGTACCGTTCGATAAAGCTAAACACCAAATCCGGACCCGCAGCGCATGCTGCGTTTACCTTGGCGGCGATCGCCTCACCTAGATCGCGCTCGACTTTCGCTGGCATGAACTTCGAAAAAGCGGCGACCTGTCCCCACGCCCGCCCGGACGCACCCCATCCGATTGAACGCGCCTCCAAAACTCGGACGGAAAGCCCTTTCTTTGCAAGCTCGATCGCGGCAGAGAGTCCTGTGTATCCGGCGCCGACGACGGCGACATCTGTATCCACATCTGACGATAGTGGAACAGTCTCTGGTTCGGGCTCGGTCATTGCCGATAGGTATTCCGAAAGGGGCCCTTGTGCTTTCGCGAGCAGAAACTTATCAAGTTGCATGAAATCTCTTCGTTACAGCCTTTAGTTACCAATATTTACGACGCTAACGTCCGCTACATGTCGGCGCCTCCGGCACATTCCCGGGCGCTGCGTACGCCTACACCGCCCATGAACCATATCCCACGCCCGGAGCATTCGCTTCGGTAAATAGTTCGACATCCACCAACGACAACTGTCCCGTACATCCTTGGGAAAGCGGAGATGCGCCGATATCTCTCGTGACGACGTTTGGATTGCCCTTATTACACAGCACGCCGCTCACTCCCGCCAATTTCGGTTCGTACCACGCTCCTGTGGCAAGCTGGATCACACCAGGCCGTACGCGGTTGTCCAAAACGACGCCGGCTAACGTAGCACCGCGGTCATTGAAGATCCGCACCGTTGCGCCGTCTCCGACCTTCAATCGCGCCGCGTCTTGCGGATTCATTCTCGCGGGTTCCCTGCCAGAGATTTTTGACGAAGCGCTATACGCCCCAAAATCTAATTGACTATGTAGGCGCGTCTTCGGCTGGTTCGCCACCAGCTGGAACGGGAACCGAGTTGCAAGCTCGGATCCGAGCCATTCGTCTGGCGAGATCCACATCGGGTGCGAGGGGACCCCAGCATATGGACTCTCTGCAATGGCCTGACAGGCGACTTCGATCCTTCCGCTTGGCGTAGGTAAGGCGTGAGCCGCTGGATCTTGATGGAATCTGGTCACCATTCCCGGCACGGGACTCAATGGCAGGTCGATTCTCTGTTTCTGCCAAAACGTATCGAAATCAGGCGCGTACCAACCTTTATCAGCCAATTCCTTCCTAGTCGGTTCATAGATGTAACGCAACCATTCTGCTGAGCTACGTCCTTCTGTGAACGCTTCCCCGACACCAATCCCAGCCGCAAGATCCGCGAAGATGTCATAGTCATCACGCGCGTCGCCGTACGGCTCAACGATCTTTTCCATGGCAAACATGAAAGGGTCGTTCGCACTTGCGCCGATGTCGTCGCGCTCGAGTGTCGTCGTCGCGGGTAGTACAATGTCCGCGAAGCGTGTGGTAGCGGTCGCAACAGATTCATGCACGATTATGGTATCTGGCCTCCGGAAGGCTCTCTCCAGACGAAGCAGATCCTGATGGTGATGAAATGGATTTCCGCCGGCCCAATACACTAGACGGATATCCGCATACACGCGCTTCTCGCATTTATAGGTGTACGAGTCGCCTGGCTGCAGAAGCAGATCGGCGATACGAGCGACCGGAATGAAGTCTCGCACTCCGTTTTGAGCTTGTGAGAATGTTGGCAGCGGCACGCCGAGCGCATGTTTTCCGATGTTGCCAATCGACCCGAGACCGTAGGAGAACCCGCCTCCTGGTTTGTTCATATGTCCAAGCATCGCCGAGAGAACCAACGCCATCCAGATCGGCTGCTCGCCATGTTGAGCTCGTTGCAGGGAATAGCTAACATTGATGAACGTCAGCTTCGATGCTGCAGCATCGGCCAATTCAACAATCGCCTTTACCGGCACACCGGCGATTGCAGCTGCCCAAGCCGGGGTCTTAGGTATCCCGTCCGATGCCCCGGTCAAATAGCGCTCGAAGACCTCATAGCCAACGGTGAACTTCTTCAGATAGCCACGATCGACCTTACCGGTCGCGTGCAGGTGATACGCCATGCCAAGCATGAACGCCGTGTCCGACCCCGGTCGCAGCGCTATCCAATCGCACGGGATTTCATCAGGTAGATCATCACGAATCGGTCCTACAAGCACAAACCGAGTGCCCCGAATCCGTGCTTGATGCATGCAATCTCGAGCCGAATGTACAGAGTTCCCACCGTTGCTGACTGCCGTATTCTTCAGAGGCAATCCACCAAAAGCGATAACCAGCTCCGAATGCCGGGCAAGCTCCTCCCAATATGGATGATCCCGTGTAATGGTGGTTGCGGGTCCCAGTGTGTAGCCTAGAATTACCGCACCTGCGCCTGAGCTGTAGCTGTCAACGGACTTAACGTAGCCGCCAAATGCCAGATTCAGGAAGCGATGCACTTGGCTCTGAGCGTGATGAAAGCGACCGGCGCTCGCCCAGCCATACGAGCCGCCGAAAACATGTGCCCCCGGTAGAGGCGACCGATTTGCCGCGTCGGGTCCGGCCCCTTGTCGCCGCAATTCACGAACGACCAGTTCCAGCGCGTCCGGCCACCCGATCTCGACGAAACGGTCGTGCCCCCGCCGATGATCCGGTCCCGGACCGTCTTTCAACCAACCTTCCCGAACCAGGGGGCGTGCGAGCCTCAGCGGATGAGCAACTGACGCCCCGAGGTTGTCAAGAATCGAGGAGGGCTCGGGATCATCCGGGAAGCCCTTCAGCTCGAGCTTTCCGTCATGAGCACGCGCGCTGAACGTTCCCCAATGGCTACTGTGTTGCCTGAATCTATCCTTGTCCATTGTCGTATGCGCCTCACCTACGCTCAGATCGCCGAAATAACGTCGTCATACAGCCAGTCAAGATCCGTCGCCTTCTCCATCGTTAGAATCTTCGCGATATATCCCTCAGGATCCTTGAGCTTCCCGGCGGTGAGATCACGAAATTTTGCCTCAACCTCGGCATGCGTCAGCGGATTGCTTTGGGAACCTTTGTAGCCGGTGACCAAAACACTTGCGCGCTCTCCTTCCGGCCCGGAAACACGGACCCTAGAGTGTGAAAAATGCGGCAAGCTCTCCATCGGTCTATATTCGATGCGCTCAACAAGATCTCTGATCGCGGGGTCCGTCATATAAACTCCCAGACTTGAGCTATGATCCGGTACGATGCGATCAGCACCTCTCGCCCCCAATGCAACGCAATATTTGCCGCTGAAGCGGGCTTCTGTCTCGGTTGTTGGCGCCTTTGCGCTTCCCATCAATTCCGCGACCGGAGGAACGACGAAGATCTCGATACGTGCATTGTCGAAAATCGAGCCACCGTGGGCGCGGCGCAATTTAATAGCCCCGTCAA
Source organism: Paraburkholderia sp. J10-1 (assembly GCF_905220165.1). Taxonomy (NCBI): domain Bacteria; kingdom Pseudomonadati; phylum Pseudomonadota; class Betaproteobacteria; order Burkholderiales; family Burkholderiaceae; genus Paraburkholderia; species Paraburkholderia sp. J10-1. Next base: position 7,020 of record NZ_CAJMYW010000009.1, read on the forward strand.
TTCCTGCGTGCGTAAATCCGCAGCACGCGTGCCATTTTCGCCGGGGCTTCTCAAGCTGCCATCCCAATGAGCCTTTGAGAATATCCGCATCAAATCCCTTTGCGAGAGTTGCGTAAAGCCCTACCGGACTCTCCAGCAGATCGCGTGGCCCGGTCAGCCCGTGCGATGCATAGCGCCCAGCTAACATCCCGACGCTGGCCGGCCAGCCTCCGAACATAATCGGCTTGATCGTGCTACTTGGCCCGAACAGAACCTCAACTGGACACCAGCCAGCAAGCGTTCCAGCGATCGCGAGTGCGTTTGCGATCTGAGTATCCTTGAGGCCCAATGCGACTGACGTCAACGCCCCCACACCGATGGTCGAAGGAATTCCTTCCGATGACACGCCGACGTCTGTGAACGCCTTATTGTCCCTGCCGCCGTGGCTCTCCCGGTAAGCCATATTGATGCGGGCCGTGACCTCAATGCCTGCGATTAGCGCGCGCAGCAGGCTCATGCCATCCAGTCGCTCAACTTCGGCAAGTGCCAGCACCGCTGCCACTGCCCCAATACTTGCATGGCCGCCGATCAGGTCGTTCAATTCAAGGACATCGCCGCTGTAGCCATTAACACGCGCTGCGGCCATCGCTGACAAACGTAATTGGCGGCCAACGATGCGCGCCTCTACCTTTTCGGACATCGCCGCTTCGGCACGTGCAAAGTCTACACTCTCGGCCAGAGAGGCCCCAGCGATCATGCAGCCGATTGTGTCAAGCAGGCAGTATTTCGCCTCTGTCAGGACCGCCTCCGGGAAATTCCCGAAACTTATGTGCCCAGCGAATTCAGCGAGATGCCAGAACAGCGGACTTTGTGACGACGGAAGTGAATCGGCGATCATGATAAGGATCTCTAATTAAATAGTCACATGACGATCAGGTCTATTTCTTTCTACGCTTAGACAGCGGATCCTTCAGTATGTCGATTAGGTACAATTCAACCGACCACCTTCGTCAACGGCGAGACGGAGCTAAATTCCGCTTTAGGAAGACTGAACGTCTGATGTCCGCGCAGAAAATCCTGAGTCTTCGGCTTCTTTGGATGAACCAGCACCTCACCCGGAGAGCCCTCCTCGTAGACGCATCCCTCATGCAGAAATACGACGCGATGCGCAACGTTGTAGGCAAAGCCAAGCTCGTGCGTAACGATCACCATGGTCATTCCTTCGTTACTCAACTGCTTCATTGTGCTGAGCACCTCACCGACCAACTCTGGATCCAACGCCGACGTTGCCTCGTCGAACAGCATTGCGGAAGGCTCCATAGCAAGCGCACGGGCAATCGCAACGCGCTGCTGCTGGCCGCCGGACAAACGGGCCGGAAATGCATCGGCCTTCTGTGACATGCCAACTTTCTCCAGGTAGACGCCAGCCCTTTTGCGCGCTTCATCCTTGTTCCGCCCCAAGACTTTGACTTGCGGAATTGCAACATTGTCAAGAACGCTCAGGTGGGGAAACAGGTTGAACTGCTGAAAAACCATTCCCACCTGCTTACGCAACTCACAGAGGTCCCGTTCACGGTACGTGACACGGCCACCTGCGTCGGCACAGCCGACTGTCCGACCGTCAAATTCGAGATATCCAGAAGTAGGCAGCTCCAGAAGATTCAGGCAACGCAACAGCGTGCTCTTCCCCGAGCCGCTAGCCCCGAGAATTACGACAGTCTCACCCTTGTCGATGGACAAATCGATGCCTTTCAATACCTCGAGCTTGCCGAAGCTCTTATGCAGATTTCGCACGGCGATCAAATGTGACATATCAAACTTTATGGAGTAGATGGAAAGCGTGGCGGGGATCGAACGTCATGGAAACTCGCCATCCGGCTAGTCCGAACGTTTCATACGGTATTCGACGTAGTGCGATACTCCGCTTAACGCCATGATGCCAGCGGTCATGATCAGTGCAATCGCTGTGTATGCCTCCACCGGGCGATATTCCGTGTCGCTGATGAGCTGCGCTTGATAGAGCAATTCCGGATACGCGATCGTGGCAGCCACTGCACTAATCTTCACTACTTCGACGATTTCATTCGTCAACGAGGGAAGAATGCGTTTTATCATCTGCGGAAAAATCACCGTGATGAACATGCTCTTTCTGCTGAATCCAAGTGCTCGAGCGGCCTCCCATTGTCCACGCGGGATCGACTGCAATCCGCTGCGAAATATTTCGCAAAAATACGCGCCCGTGTAAAGCGAGAATGCGATGGACGCGGCAAGAAGCCTGCTATTCTGGATTCCTGTCATGATTGGAATCGCGTAAAAGAACCAGAACAGCATGACGAGCGCGGGCACGTTACGAAACAGTTCCACGTAGAGCTTTGAGATGTTTCGCAGGATAGTGGTATTAGACGAGGCAAGCCCGGCGAACACCCCTCCTATGACCATTCCAAAGAACATGATCGTCAATGAAAGATACGCGGTATGTGCTGCACCCTGAAGCAACGCATTGTTATATCCCGCGAGAAACGAGAAGTCCCAATGATAGGCATCCATTCCTCAAACCTCCACCCGTCTCAGATGTTGCTCGTAACGACGCGCTGTAAAGCTCATTGCGAAAAGCGCTACAAAAAATATGCTGCCCAGCACCGAGAATGTTTCGATTGGTCGATAGGTCTTCGATGAAATCTGCATTGCAGAATAAACAATGTCCGAGTACGCGATCGTTGCAGCCAGTGCGGTTGTTTTGACTAGATCGATCAGCCGATTCAGGAATGCCGGGACAATGTGCCGAATTGCTTGCGGTAGCACAATGGTCCAGAACACGACATGTGAGCGCATGCCTAGCGCGCGAGACGCTTCCCATTGGCCCCTCGGGATCGCCGCGATCCCGGCTCGAAAGACTTCGCAGAAGAACGAAGCGGATTGCAACCCTACTGCGAGCACTGCGGCCGTCAATGGCGAGAACGTGACTTTCGCCAGTACGGGCAAAGCAAAGTAACACCAGTAGATCAAAATGATCGAGGGCGCTGATCGGAAGCATTCCACATAGACGGTCGCCAGCGTAGAAAGGACGGGAACGCGCGCGATCCGAACCAGGGCCAACAAAAGACCGATGGGAAGGGCCAGGAGCAGGGAAAGTACAACCAGCTCCATCGTACCCAGCGCACCAGCCCACAAAAGGCTCGCGTTCTGGAAAACAGGTAAGAATGTCCAGTGGTATTGCACGAGAGATGCCCCTCGAATTGTTGATTGGCTACAGCCACCGCGCTCGGCGGGGTGGTCACTGAAACTCGCTCTGACTGTCAGGTCCAGAGCTCACGCTGAACGGGAACGGCGGTCTTCGGATCGACGCCTCTGAATGTCAAAAATTGTTCGTAGAACCTTTGCGTCTTGCCGGAGTTGTAGTAGTAGGACGCGACAACATTAAGGAAATTGCTCCAACGTTGATCGGCCTCCTTGCGAACAGCGATCGCACCGGGGATGCCGAATGTCGGCTTAGGCACGATGGTCTTGGCAGTCTTCAATCGGGCCCTGGCGAGGTCCGAGGCAATGGCAGAAACAACTGCAGCATCTGTTCTGCCCGATTGAAACGCTGCAAATACTTCACCGAACGACTGGAAACGGCTAATGGTCGCCTTCGGCGCCACATCCGAAATGTACTCGTCAGAGTTAGTGCCGAGTGCCACTGCCAGCTTGTACTTTGGGTCGTTCAGGTCCGTCCAGTTTTTTATCGAAATCGACTCCTTCGCAACGATCCCGAGCGGATACCAAAGCATCGGCGTTTGCACGAAATCGATCGACATGGCGCGTTGAGGCGTAGCATCGAGCATGAACATGGCGTCGAACTGATCTGCCTGAAGACCTGCAACGGCGTTGCCCCATGTGGTCTCCACCATCTGAAGCTTGACACCCATGGCTTTTGCCGTTTCTTGCGCAATCGCGGGACAGATGCCGCGCCATGCAACGCCATCGATCATGACCTTGCCCGGCGCCGAAGAGTCGGTGGTGTCTTTAAAATACCAAGGCTCCAGAATCGCCGCTCCTACGCGAAGCACCTTGGTTGACTGAATTCTGTCCCAGGTGCTTTTGCCTGAAACTTCCGCCATGGCCGGCGTGGGCACAGCTGCAAGTGGAGCAGCCACGAGGGGGACAGCGGCGGCTGCCGCAAAGGGGAGCGAACTCAGGAATTCACGCTTTTTCATACGTAACCTCGTTAAATGAAGAAAAATCCCACATACAGTTGCCCGGCGTTTGTTTGGGCAGGAAGTCCAGCAATCTACTGAACTCCTGCGCGAGACTCAGGCGCTAACGCCAGATGTGCAAACGTACTTCATTTCGAGGTAGTCATCGATGCCATATCTCGAGCCCTCTCGCCCGAGACCGGACTCCTTGACGCCGCCGAACGGTGCTACTTCGGTAGAAATGATCCCCTCGTTCACTCCAACCATTCCCACTTCCAGTGCTTCGGTGACCCGCGTGATCCGACCAATGTCACGACTGAAAAAATAGGCCGACAGTCCGTATGGCGTTGCATTCGCCAATGCGATCGCTTCTTCTTCAGTGGTGAAGCGAATCACTGGTGCGACCGGACCGAAGATTTCGTCACGCACACAATCCATCTCCGTCGTCACATTTGTCAGAATGGTCGGTGGGAAGAAGTTGCCAGATTCGGCGTTCCGCCGTCCACCGATAACCGATACAGCACCTTTCGACACAGCGTCGCTAACCAGTCGCGCAACCTTGTCGCTTGCCGCCCGGTTGATGAGAGGTCCGACATTCACACCCGGCTCGATACCATTGCCCATCTTCAACGCCTTGACCGCAACAGTCAGTTTCTCGACAAAGGCGTCGTAGATACTGTCCTGCACAAGAAGACGGTTCGCACAGACACAAGTCTGTCCTGCGTTGCGGTACTTCGACGCCATAGCGCCGGCAACGGCAGCATCCAGATTCGCGTCATCAAAGACAATGAATGGGGCATTGCCACCCAACTCCAGGCCCACGCGCTTAACTGTGCCAGATGCTTGCTGCATGAGCAGCTTGCCGACCCGCGTCGAACCGGTGAAGGATACTTTTTTCACGACAGGATGCGTGGTTAAAACTTCGCCCACTTCGGCAGAGCGCTTCGACGTGACAATATTCAAAACGCCTGACGGAACACCAGCCTGCACGGCAAGTTCCGCGATCGCCAGTGCGGACAAGGGGGTATCTTCCGCCGGCTTGACGACGATCGTGCAGCCTGCTGCCAGTGCAGGCGCCACCTTCCGCGTGATCATTGCAATGGGGAAATTCCACGGAGTGATGGCCGCTACGACACCAATCGGTTGCTTCAGCACGGAGATACGACTATCTCGACGTGGAGCCGGAATCAGGTCACCATAAACGCGCTTGGCCTCCTCCGCGAACCACTCAATAAAGGAAGCGCCATACGTGACCTCGCCCAGCGACTCAGATATCGGCTTTCCTTGTTCAAGCGTCATAAGCGCCGCGAGCTCGTTCTGATTTGCGCTGAGAAGGTCGAACCACTTGCGCAAAACGCCCGCGCGCTCTTTGGCCGTCCGTGAGCGCCACTCGGGCAGCGATCGGGACGCTGCTTCGATGGCGCGTACCGTGTCTGCCGCCCCCATGTCAGGCACCGTACCGACAACATCTCCAGTCGCCGGGTTCAAGACATCGAAGATGCTTCCATCTTCTGCACCTGTCCACTGACCGTCGATCAGCGCCTTATCCTTTAACAGCCCATTCTGCATGCTTTTGTCCAATGATTGGTTGCACCCTGCCGGCCCAGTCTCAAACTTCCGTCGCCGGACTTAGTTTGCAGTAGACCTTGCGGATATATGTGTCCGTCTTCCATGCGTTAGAGACGCCACGATTAATCAGGAAAGTCTGCTCCGGCTGGTACAGCTTAGCTTCATCTATCGCATTGGTCATTTCGACTTGACCCTCGATAAAGTGCATGATTTCATAGTCCTTGAACGCTGCGAGCTTGCGAGTGTAGGACGTCGCCTCCCACAGACCGACAGTGAATTGCCCAGTGGGATCTGTGTAGATAATCTTTCGCCCAACCGTTGGCAGTGGCGAGGACGTAATTAGCTCCGGCGCCGGTCCGCTGATCGGATCCAACTTGTCGTCAAGGTCGGGCACCACCACGGCCAAGTCTGCAACGTTATCGACGGTCTTCGACGGGCCCTCGTAGTTCATGAAGAAGAACTTCGTACCTTCTGTCTGCTGCCACCTGCACTTCAAGAAACGCGGGATAGCTGCGGTATCGCGCGGCTTCAGGATCGTCTTGCGATCCTGCGCGTCAGTAATCTCAATCTGTCCAGCGACAACGATCAGGAATTGATCAACGGGGAAAGACGCGATTTGAAGATCGATCCCACGCAGCTCACAAAAGCCGGCGAACATGCCGTGATGCTCTTCGCGCGTGTAGTAATACCCGCGCTTGAAGAACGTGTTTTGAGACAAGTCCAATTGCTCTGCGTCAAGCCACGGCTTGAATTGTGCATCGCGCTTTTCGTCGTAGTCAAACTCGATGATCGGCGTATTCTTCAATTGATTCCTCTGGTTTAGGGTTGGGTTTATTTCACTTCTCGGACGGACGGAGACACGATCGCTTTCTGTGAATTCGTCTGTGCGAAATTTGGGTTAAAAGGTAAGACTACGGTGACACGTATGTGTCGTTGCTGGATTTTTCGTGCACTCAGTGAGAAGAGCATACTCGGCTTCCGTTAGCTCAATCCCCACAGTTTCGGCGCGTCTCCGCATTTCTGCACGCCGGTCGCCGGGCAAGCGGATATCGTCGCCTTCTCGTAGATTCCGCATGAGCGTTTTCATTCGGCCGGCAATATGGACCCCGGTCGCTGCTTGCGGATCGAACACGACGACCAACTGGCCGGCATTGGAACTAGCAGCACCAGGGAATTGTTTGGAATTGTCTTCAAAACCGAAGTTGGCGCCGGTCATAGCCGCCGCCATCACTTCGACCATAACTGCAATGGAGGCGCCCTTATGCCCACCAAAGGGCAAAATCGCCCCCCCGTTCAACACATCAGCGGCCATTTGTGTGTGGCGCCCCTGACTGTCTAACCCGACACCGGGCGGCAGGGGTTGATTCGCTGCCGCATGCAATTTGATGTCACCCAATGACATGACACCAGACGCTTGATCCCACGCCAGGGCACCTCCATTACCATCTGGGGCCGAGAAGGCCATCGCGTTAGTGCCGATCAACCGCTTTGTCGCCCCATACGGAGCGAGGCGGCAACGAGAATTCACGTAATTGATCGCTACCATCCCAGCCTCCGCAAGTGGCACGATGTCCAGCCACAGTGCGCCGATATGATGGCCGTTCTTCACCGATAGCATCGCCATGCCGAATCGCTTCGCTTTCTCAAGCAACTGCTGCCGCGCCATCACGTCTGCAACTTGTGTGAACCCGTTTCGACAATCGACTTCAATAGTGGCCAACTCACCCGTCACGACGTCAGGAACGGCCGCTCCATCCAGCCATCCTGCGCGCATCGACGCCACGTAATCTGGCAGGCGCATTAGTCCATGACTGCGGCTGCCTTCGCATTCGGCACGTACGATGAGATCGCAAAGGATCTCGACATTCGATGCTGCAACGCCGTGCGTTAGCAATACATCCTTCGCAAATTGAGTTGCCTGTTCAGGCGTGATGATCATGCGCGCTCCTATCTGGTCACAACCATCATTCGATGGCGTCTAGGCGCTGTAAATCGCGTGGAATCAACCTCTTTGAGGGCCAAATCTTTCCGTTCGCGAGCGAATTCGAGCAAGACAGACGGAGAATAGCCCCCACAATTTTGACCGTAAATGCTATGATTTTCGTAGCATCGGTGAATTTATGCACAGATATGGACTGGGAAAATCTGCGGTTTTTCTTGGCGGTCGCACGTGAAGGTTCGTTCTCGGCCGCAGCAAGGACGTTGAAGGTCGATCATGCAACCGTCGGACGACGCATCTCCGCGCTAGAGGCAGATCTCGGCGTTAGATTAATTGAACGCTTACCTCGGTCCTGCCCCTTGACGGCGTCGGGTGCGCGCGTGCGCGATTCGGTACTCGAGATGGAGTCGCACGCCTACAGCGTGGAGCGCATATCGCTAGCGGAGCGCACCTCGGCATACAAGGAAGTCGTCATCAGCGCACCGCCTGTGCTGTCATTCAACTTGCTGACCCCCTTGCTGCGAGACTTCAAGCGACTTCACCCACAGATCCGCCTGTCGCTATCGAGTCAGGAGAAGCCCGTCTCGCTATCCAGACTGGATGCGGACTTAGCATTGCGGCTGTTCCGGCCGACCGAGCCCGACTACGTCGTGAAGAAGCTCGGCGAATTGCGTTTCAGCCTCTACGCGACAACGGACTATCCATATCGGGACGCCCCCGAAAGCTGGCAGTTCATTACATATGACAAGACAGAGAAGGATTTCGCGCATAGACGCTATCTCAACAGCCTCACACAAGGGCGACAAATCGCCTGCAGCGTCACAGATCTGACGACCCAGTACGCGGCAGCGTGCAGTGGCGTGGGCGTGGCGTCTCTCCCTTGTTTCTTGGGAGATCGCGACTCGCGGCTGCAACGGCTTGCCGAGAATGGCGAACCCTACAAGCTGGATATCTGGCTGGTCTTGCATCGCGACCTGCGCAATATCGCGGAGATCCGGCAGACAATCACCTTTATCACAAAGGCAATCCGCGGAGCCATCGGCGAGCAAGTCTAAGAGGACCGTTTGAGTGCGCGATCCGGCTCTGCACGACCACACTTCAATGCATGTTGAGTGCGCGAAGTAGAATTGCGCTCGATTCTAAGGCGTGTCTGGGAGTTGGCGCTAGAGGCTCTCACAGGGCTGTTCGAGAAGGTCGCACCTGTCGCGACTTCTGTGCACGAACCTCACATCGAAAGACACGCCGATGCACGAATATTGCGGTGTCGCGCTCTTTTTATTTTCATGGAGGGCATAACACGAGTTTGCGACCTGCATGACGGACGAGTTATTGTCAGCGCGCAGAATGCTAGCCACGCCGACAGTTTCGGTACAGGTCATTATCGGTGAGCAGCTGCCGCTGCCGCGATCAATGCAGCGGTTCCAATCAACTGCGAAAAGATCGGTTTCTGGTCGTTGCGTTGGGGCGATGGGGCTCCGTTCCCGACCACCCGTTGCCGCAGGAAGCCTGCGAATCGTCGACACTACGCGCGCTCCCTGGCGTTGCCCTTCACGACTGCGGCGTCGCCGTGAACTGCGACTGGTTTCGACGGGATTTCGTAGTAGCCACCGAGCAATACGGAAGCGATTGATTCGAGACGACACGTTTGGAGACCGCTCGCGGCTTGCTCAAGGACAGAGAGGGCCATGGCAACGGCAGACCTGATTTGCACGACCGCGGAAGGACCTAGTTACGCGCCTTCCACGTGGTGTCGACGTCTCACCCGATGTATATACTTACAGGAGCAGGCAAGTGGATCCGTCGTCGCTTTTTCAGCAGAGCAAAATGAGTGTCCGGATACGGTGATGCGCCGGCCACATCCGCTTTCACGTGACCGCTCCATACTGGCGACGCGAATTCCGGCCCGTGAGGCTGTACGGAGCCAGATCAAGCGCAGTCGGTACACCGCATATCTCATCAACTACGAGTCGCGCGCTGGCGCAAGCCAATGTAAAACCGAGTGCTCCGTGGCCCGCATTTAAGCGAAGGTTCGACACCCCCGAACACCCCAAAACAGGCCTGCTATCGGGAGTGGCCGGCCGAAATCCTGTCCAGACCTCTGCTTTCGTAAAGTCACCCGCATTCGGCATAACTGACTGGGCCTGCGCCTTAAGCAATTCGACCCGTCTCGGGTCGTCTCTGTATCCGGCGGGTGTCATATCCACCATGCCTGCTATTCGCAGACGAGAACCGAGTCGCGCATAAACAATCTTATGATGCACATCGGTTACGCTGATGGTCGGTGCAGCGTGCTTCTCCCCAATAGGCAACGTAAGGCTGTACCCTTTCAACGGCAGGAGAGGAAGCCTCACGCCAAGTGGGGCCAACGCCTCCCGACTGCCGTTCCCCAATGCTACGACGAAGAAATCGGCATTCACATCGCCACCCGATGTACGCGCAGCGACGATACGATCACCCTCCTGCCGAAGTCCTAGTAGCTTCGTACCGTTGACAAAGTTGACCCCGTACTTCGCCGCCGAGATACGCGCAAGCTCTCGTGTGAAGACATAGCAGTCGCCAGCCCCCTCGGTCGGAGTGAAGATGCCGCCCGCAAGGACTTGCTCCATCGACTGAAGCGCGGGCTCCTTCTCAACGCACGACCGAGCGTCTAGCACAGTTTGAACGACACCAGACCAGCTTTGAATTTCAACTTGCCTCCGAGCAGCTGCAAAGTCATCCGCATCGCGATAGATAACGAGCTTCCCTGTCTGTGTGAAGTCGAAGTCAATACTTTCATTGCTCAAAATCTCGTCCATTACCTGTTTGCTATATGCACTTAGCCGCTGCAGCTCTACGGTACTCTGACGACTACGTTCGCTCGTGCACTGCAGGAGAAACTTCAAGCTCCAAACCCACTGGTCCGGGTCCAAACTCGGCAGGAAGCGGAGCGGTGCATTGCGGTCGAATAGCCATTTCGGTAGATGGGAAAAGACCGACGGCGCCGCTAGCGGAGCAACGTAGCTGTAACAGAGCTGCGCGCCGTTAGCGAAGCTCGTCTCATGTCCCACTTGCCGATGTTGCTCAACGACCGTAACCTGGCATCCCTCCCTCGCGAGCAAATACGCAGTCGTCACCCCGATGACGCCACCACCAAGAACACAAACGTTCATTTTTCTTCAAAGGTCAGGGTCCAAATTGCGCCTTGGACGGTGGCGACGGCCGCTCTTGGGGCCAAAAGTGCCCACGAGTATCGATGCGCTAAAAATCGGACGCAAGTAGCAGAAAGCTTTGGGATACTACCACCGGGTCGCCCTACTCCCTGTCGGAAGCAGCCAACTGGCGGCAAAGCCGCTACGCGACGGTCATCACGCACGCCTCGAATCTGATGTGCCACCTGGAGTGTGCGATGGCCGGTCCTTTGCACAGTCGGCGCAATGTTGGTACCTTCCGCGGCGCACGAAACGCGAGGACCCTCTGCGGATCCACGCCTTGTCTATCTTTTCGGTAGCGCTAGTGAAATCGGAATTTGGCACATGCACCGAGATCTCGATTCCATCCGATACTGGCTGCGCAATGCCGACGTATGGATAAGGATTCCTCTCTTATGACGGCCACAACCTTATCGACTTGCGCGCAAGCTGACACGCACACCGCAGGGGTATTCTTCGTCGTTGAGTTCGCGCGCATACTAGCAATGCATGCGTTTCAACCGATTAGGGACGCCTTGATTCATTCCTCGTGCTTCACTCGGATTCGCGAATTAGAGGTGGATTGGTCTTGAGTTCCACAGCGATGAAGTCAACGAAGGCGCGAGCGGCCTTACGGGTCGCTCGTCCCATCGGGAAATACGCGTGGACGGGGAGTTCCGTCGTCTTCCAGTCGGGCAACATCAGCAATAGTTCGCCGGTTTGCACTTCCCGCCTGCAAGCCCAGGAGGTTGTGGCGGCAATCCCTAAACCACTCGCCGCAGCGGCCAGCGCGCCCGCCGTATCGTTCGTCGCGACATGCGGTTCCACCTCGACCGCCACCGTCTTTCCGTCACGCTCAAACTTCCAGGACCGTGAATTCGGCGCTGCCGGCCCGGTAACGATTCGATGCTTCTCCAGGTCCGCCGGCTCTTTGGGCATGCCGTGGCGCGCAACGTAGGCTGGCGATGCGACAAATGCCCGGTGCATTGTCCCAAGCAGCCGCCTGGTTCCAGACGCATCTGGAAGAACGCCTACCCTGATACCGACATCAACGGCATCGCGCACCAGGTCCTGCCACGTGTCGTCCAGGAGGAGTTCAACGCGAAGCCGGGGATGCCGTTCAGTAAATGGCGACAACCGTGGCATGATGACTCGCGTGCCCATCGTCGAGGGCATGCCGACACGAAGCAATCCACGAAGCTCGCCCGTCTCGCGTACGCTGTTCTGGGCGTCCTCAATGGCGGCCAATGCGGGCTCCATGCGAGAAAGAAACTCGAGCCCCGCCTCCGTTGGGACGACGGCGCGCGTCGTACGCGTCAACAACCGGACGCCGAGGTTCGCCTCGAGTTCTGCGACCATCCGCGAGACCTGCGACTGCGCCAGGCCACCTTCCCGCGCCGCTGCGGAAAAGCTACCTAGCCGCGCAACGCGGGTGTAGAGCTTGAGAGTTAGAAGGTCTTTCAAGTTTCACCTCTTTCCGTCGCATGGTCGCCGCTCGAAAGCGAGCGGACGACGTCATATCAGCCCCGCATAGATTGAAGGCAATCGGCTTTCCCCATCGTGCACAGCGGCAGCACCCCCAACGCGCGCCGCGTTCGCTGACCCTTCCATCTGTCGGCATGCGCCATACGTCGATCTATGCTGTCTCAGCATAAATGTTAGACGAAATCAATGGCTACCGGGTCAGAGGCAGCAACTCCATCATTCACCTCAACGCAGCGATCACGACACGTGTCGTGGGCGTTCCAGCCAATGTGACTTCTCAGGAGCTACTGTCATGTCGAAGAAAGTGTTGATTACGGGCGCCACCGGTGACACCGGTGGCGCAGCCGTTCGTGAAGCGATTGCCCTCGGCCTGCATGTCCGCGCAATGGTGCGCAAGATTGACGAACGTTCCGATGCGCTAACGGCTCAGGGTGCCGAAGTGGTAGTCGGTGACATGTTTGACGTCAACCCAATCCGTGCCGCACTCGAAGGCGTCGAAGCTGCCTACTTTGTGTACCCTGTTGCGCCGGGACTTCTCCACGCCACCGTCAATTTCGCACAGGCGGCAAAGGAAGCGGGCACGAAGGCGGTCATCAACCTCTCGCAGCGGTCAGCAAATCGTCATTCGACCAGCGACTCATGTCGTGATACGTTTATTTCGGAAGCAGTATTCAACTGGTCGGGCGTGCCTGTCATTCATCTGCGCCCTACCTACTTCCTCGACTGGCTGCTGTATCCGTTCCAACTCCCGTACCTCCAGCACGGGATCCTGCGTATTCCGGCCGGCAAGGGTCGCCATTCGCCCATCGCAGTCGCAGACCAGGGCCGCGCGATTGCAGCGTTACTGAAGAACCCGGAAGGCCATATTGGTACGACGATTGACCTCTCGGGTCCGTCCGAAATGGACCACGAGCAGATGGCCGCAGAACTGAGCGAAGCGCTCGGTCGCAAGATTGTGTTTCAAGACCTGCCGATTGACGAGTACACGGCGTCGCTCACCGAAATGGGCGTACCTGAATACGTCGTCAAGCACTTCGCAGGCGCAATGCTCGACTATCAGAACGGCCATATGTCCGGCTCTGACAACAACGTCGAGACGCTGACTGGCCGCCGCTCCATGACAGTTGGTGAATTCGCCAGGCTCCACGCAGACAGACTCAACGCTCATTAATAGCCAAGGTTCCGGCTTTCGAGCCGGCCCCCCCGAGAAAAGGAAAATCATCATGAACATCACAGGCTCGATTGCTCTTGTCACCGGTGCCAATGGCGGCTTGGGACGGACTTTTGCCACGGACCTGCTGGACCGCGGCGCAGCCAAGGTATACGTGGCAGCACGCGATACCGCTTCGCTTCACGAACTTCTCAAAGATGGCGACAAGCGCCTCGTACCGCTGCCGCTCGACGTGACGGACCCGGACCAGGTCGCCGCTGCAGCCAGCGTGGCGAGTGACGTGTCATTGCTCATCAACAACGCTGGCTACTCGGCTTTCGAGGGCTCGATTGCGGCACCTGATATGGAAGCTGCGCGACGCGAAATGGAAGTGAATTACTTCGGCACGCTTTCGATGACGCGTGCCTTCGCTCCAATTCTCGCGGCGTCGGGCGGTGGCGCTGTGCTCAACATGCTCTCCATGCTCGCGCTCGTGAGCTTGCCGAAGGCGGCGACATACTCCGCGTCCAAAGCGGCGACGCTTTCGCTGACCCGAAGTATCCGCGCTGAACTCGGCGCGAATGGCACACAGGTGGTTGGTGTGATTGCCGTGCAGACCGATACACCTATGGGTGCAAACATGCCTGAGCCGCGTATGCCGCCGCGGGAACTGGTTACAGACGCGCTAGATGCCGTGCAAGCGGGCGCGAATGACGAGGTCGTGGCGGGCGGCCAATCGCGCGTGCTTTACGAGCGCTACACCGCGGACCCGAAGGCATTGCAGGCAATGATGTCGACCAGACTGCCCTAATGCCTGGATTCTTCACATTTCATCTCCAAGGAACACGTCATGGACTACATCGACACCCTGATGCGTCGTAACGCTGAGTTCGCCGGAGAGGGCTTCAACCCTAGCCTACGGATGATGCCGACGAGCAAATCGCTCATCATTGGATGCGTGGACCCGCGCGTCGACCCCATGGATATTTTCAAGCTAGCGCCCGGGGAAGCCGCGATCTTCCGTAATGTCGGCGGCCGGGTGAATCCGTCCGTAGTTGAAACGCTCCGGATTCTGCGCACGGTCACCCTTGCGGCGGGCGGCAACATCGGGCCCGACTCGAACCTCATCGTCCTGCACCATACCGACTGCGGCATCAAACGGTGCTACTGTCATGAGCCCAGGCTCCTGGCAGAACATATGGGCGTTACGGCGGCCGAACTCGACACCCTGGAAATTAACGACCCATACAAAGCGGTGGCGCTGGACGTGGCGGCGCTCAGGGCGAACGCCGATGTCCCAGGAGGTTACGCAGTCTCGGGTCTCGTGTACGACGTTGCAACCGGAAAAATTGAAATCGGTGTCCCGTCTTCTCGCCTGCGGCCTGACGAAGGCTGAGCCAGCCGCGAGGATGGGCATCGGGACGATGCCCAGAATCATCGAGGGTGCCATCAGGTCATCTCTGGATGAACGTCAACAGTCAGCAGCGACGATTATGACCAGTTCGCTCCCGGATTGGACTCGCGTCCGACGAGTGGCAGGTCCGTCGTTAGTTTTGTGGGAGGACGGGCTGTCCGGGCAATCCCAACGACTCTCGCACCTTGCGAACCTGTCCTGCAGACACAAGTGCTGCATGATTTCCCCAGCTCGAACGCACGAACGTCAGCACATCTGCAATGTCCCGATCGGTCAGACGTCCGGCGAAGCCTGGCATCGAATAGTGCGTTGGGGCGGCGTTTGTCCAGGGCATCTGGGCACCGTCAAGCACGATATGGATCAGCGAGGTAGGATCGTCCGCATTGACAACTGATGAAAGCGCGAGCTTCGGGAACGTGCTGTCGTAGCCGCTGCCACTGGTGCGATGACAGGCGGCACAATTGTCGATGAACGTCAGCTCACCGTTGCCATGAACGGTCCCTGCACGCAGTGCGTTGCCTGCGGCGTTATTGCCCTGCAGCGCGGGGGTCGACGCACCTTTCGGTGCAAGCGTTTTGAGGTACGCGGCGATCGCCTTGAGGTCCGCATCGGTCATGTGCTGGGTACTGTCCTCGACGACTTCCGCCATGCCACCAAAGGCCGCTGAATGTGAAATGCGGCCGCTCTTCAGGAACCCGACAATATCGGATTCAGTCCACTTGCCAATCCCATCCTTCTGGTCTTCCCGCAAATTGTTCGCGACATACCCATCGATGACACTCCCGGACAGGAAGGTCCTGCCATCATCGGTGAGCGCCAACTCCTGGAAGCCAACCCCGCGTGGCGTATGACATGCGCCACAATGCGCGAGACCCTCAACCAGATATCGACCTCGCGTGACCGGATCCGCTGAGACCGACGACTCGTTCACCTCAGCCTCCGGTGAAAATGCCATGCGCCAGAAACGCAGCGGCCAGCGCAATGACAGTGGCCACGCGATATCTTCAGTCGTGTTCGGTTGCGAGACGGGCGTCACCCCGTGCATGAAGTAAGCGTACAAAGCCCTCACATCCGACGGCCGCATTTTGGAGTAGGACACATACGGCATCGCAGGATACAGGCTCGAACCGTCCTTTCTGATCCCGCGACGTATGGCGTTGTCGAAGTCCGCGTAACTGTAGTCACCGATACCGGTGCGCCGGTCCGGCGTAATATTCGTCGAATAGATCTGCCCGATCGGTGAGTCCAGACCGAGCCCCCCGGCGAATGGCCTGCCTCCTTTTGCTGTGTGACATGCAATGCAGTCTCCCGCAGTCGCAAGATACCTGCCCTTTGCGATCATTGCGGGGTCGGCATTGTCCGTGGCACCGGTTTGTGCCAGCGCAACGATCGCCTCGCCAGGCTGCGTGGCAGCCTGAATCCGGCCGAACACGGCCATCGCCGTCACAACGAAAATGGCTGCTGACGAGAACACGATCGACATGTGCGTCTTCATGGTCTTCACACTGCGCCTCAAGCCTGAACCAGCGGAGCGCCGGGATTTTTCAGATACTGCTCACGGATCGCCTTCGACGTGTGAAACGCCAGAGCGGCCACGATTCCCGTGGGGTTATAGCCCATGTTCTGGGGGAACGCCGACGCACCCATCACGAACACGTTCGGCACATCCCAACTTTGCAGATACCGGTTGACCACGCTCGTCTCTGGCGACGTGCCCATCACCGCGCCGCCGGTCGTATGTGTCGTCTGATAGACCCGGGTGTCATAGTGCTGACCTTTCCTGCGAATCGCGCGGAAATACCTTTCCGGATTCATCGCCTTCGCGACTTCCTCCATTCGGTCACCCATGTAGCCAATCATTGCGTATTCGTTGTCGTGCCAGTCAAACGTCATCCGCAACAGCGGCAAGCCATAACGGTCGCGATACGTGGGGTCGAGGTCGAGATACGCGTCGCGGTAGGGCATTACTGAACCGGAAATGCCGATCGTCATGAAGCGCTGATAGGCATCCACCACACCAGCCTTCCAGCCGCGACCCCAGGTCGGGGTGCCGGGAACAGTCGGCGTCTGCTTGATCGGACGGCCCCCATAGCGGATATGCCGAATGCTCGCACCGCCCACAAAGCCCAGCGGCCCGTGGTCGAACTGGTCGCCGTTCAGATCGTCGATGCCCACCCCCCCAGCACCCGTTCCGACAAAAGGATTGAGCTGCGCGCCCCTGGGCAACAGTACGTTGATGCTGCCATTCATCTGATAGGCGTAGTTGCGCCCGACCGTCCCCAGACCCGTGTGGGGATCGTACGGCGTGCCGATGCCCGACAGCAACAGCAGACGCACGTTGTGCATCTGGAATGCCGCGACGATCACCATGTCGGCCGGCTGCTCGATCTCCCGACCCTGAGCGTCGATATACGTCACTCCGGTTGCAGACTTCCTGTCGGGTGAGAGCAGAATCCTGGTCACGTAGGACTGCGTGCGAAGTTCGAAGTTGGGCTTCTTCAGCAGGACCGGCAGGATTGTCGTCTGTGGCGACGCCTTCGAATACATATAGCAGCCGAAGTCTTCGCAGAATCCGCAGAAGTTACACGGACCAAGCCGCACGCCGTACGGATTCGTATACGGCTGCGATGTGTTCGCCGCCGGTGCGGGATACGGATGAAATCCGACGTCACGTGCTGCCTTCTCGAAGAGCTGCGCGCCCAGACCATTCTTCAGCGGTGGAGTCGGAAATTCGCTCGTGCGTCTTCCCTCGAGCGGATTGCCGCCCGGCTGGATCCGGCCGTTGAGGTTACCAGCCTTGCCCGACGTGCCAAATACCTTCTCCGCGAAATCGAAGAACGGCTCCATCTCATCGTATGTCACGCCAAAATCCTGAACCTGCATCCCTTCAGGAAAGAACCTGCTGCCGTACCGCTCTTCGTAGCGTGTCCGCAACTGCAGTTCTTCTGGCAGCATGCGGTAATGCATGCCGTTCCAGTGAAACCCTGCGCCCCCCACACCGTTGCCAAGATAAAAAGAACCCTGCTGCCGGTAAGGCACAGCAAGATCGTTCACACCATGACGGATGGTCACTGTCTCGCCGGACAGATCCTGGAACAGATGCCCGCGCACCGCATACTTCAGTTCGTCGGCGACCTTCGGATATTCCGCATCGGTGGGCGTGTCACGCATCGCGCCGCGTTCGAGTGCAACGACATTCAACCCGGCATCAGTCAGCTCCTGGCCCAGAATGGCACCAGTCCAGCCGAATCCGACAATCACGCAATCGACTTTTTCCTTTCGCATTGGTATTCCTCACCCCCGCCTGCCATCGATCGACACCGGGCCATACGGATAATGTGCGCCGGGCTGATCAATCCAGTCTGCGAAGTCCGCCCTCGCGCCTGGAAAACCCACCATCTTCCAGCCGACCATGCCCTTGTTGCCGCCGTAGATCGGATCTGCAAAGAAGCCTTCTTTCGTATTGCCGAGCAGGCAGGAAAAGAAGGTACGCGCCGGCAGCGAGTCGAAGTGAACCGTATTCGCCTCGATGGCGTGGAACACAGCCTCCTGGCTGGCGTGATCGAGTTGCGCGAAAATCCTGCCTCCGTACTGCTTTCTGCAATAAGCGTCGCAGTCGCGGATACCGTTACGGTAGATGTCGCGCGGTGTCAGGCTCATCTGGTAGCCCATCTCGGGAGCCTGGTCTGGATGGAACGGTCCCTGCATGTACCAGAGCTTGCCGTGTCCATAGGGCGTTTCCATCTGACGGTCAATGTATTCCGGCACGCCCGCCTTCAACGCTCCAGCGCCGAGCTCGTCTTCGGGTACAAGACGGTCGACGGCCGCCCGGATGAAGGTCCACTCATCCGAAGTGAAAAAGGTCGGATAGTACATGGCGCCGCTGTCTGCTGGACCGGTCGCTGTCGCCGGACCTTCCGGGCTCGTGCGGCTGCTGCAGGCCGATTGGGTCACTGTAACGGCGGTGGAAACGGGAACTACAGCGATCACCTGCTGCAGAAAGCGACGGCGACGCTCCTGATGTGCTGTCATCTGTGTCTCACGTAGAGGCTGCAAATTCCGAGGCAAGCGCCTGGCCAATCAGACATGAGCTCTCACATGCTGGTCACTCTATTGCCGATACAGAGACGGTCTTCACAGCGAGATAGGGCTCGAGCGCTTCCGGGCCACCTTCCGAGCCATAACCCGAATCGCGCACTCCACCGAACGGCAGTTCGGGCCAGGCCGTTGCCGCCTGATTGATCCACAACATGCCCGCATGCATCCGATGACTCAAGACGTGGACGTTCCTGACCGAGCGCGTAAACGCATAGCTGGCGAGTCCGAAGGGCAGACGGTTTGCCTCGTTGATCGCATCCTCGAGATTCGTGAAGCCCCGTATAGCCGCGATCGGACCGAACGGCTCATTGTTGAAGACGTCCGCGTCGAGAGGGACGTCCGTCAGCACGGTTGCCGCGAAGAAATTGCCTGTGGAACCGACGCGTTCTCCGCCCGTCGCGACGGTCGCACCGCACTCACGAGCATTACGCACGATGTCGCGCATGGCCTGCAGCCTCCGCTCATTGGCGAGCGGCCCAAGTTGCGTGCCCTCTTCAAGACCATGCCCAACCTTCAACGCCTGCGCATGGCTCACCAGGGCATTTGCGAAGGCGTCACGAATGCTGTCGTGCACGAGAAACCGCGTGGGCGAGATGCAGACCTGCCCGGCGTTGCGGAACTTGGCTGCACACATCACTCTCGCCGCAAGGTCAACGTCCGCGTCGTCAGCCACGATGACCGGGGCATGTCCACCGAGTTCCATCGTGACCCGTTTCATGTGCTGGCCGGCTAACGCGGCGAGCTGCTTGCCAACGACAGTGGAACCCGTGAACGTCACCTTGCGGATGGCGGGATGTGTAATCAGATAGCTCGAGACCTCGGCTGGATCACCAAACACGAGACCCAGTACGCCGGCCGGCACGCCCGCGTCTGCAAACGCCTTGATGAGTGCAGCTGGCGCCGCCGGCGTTTCCTCCGGCGCCTTCACCAGAAACGAACAACCAGTGGTAAGTGCGGCAGACAGCTTGCGTACGATCTGGTTGATCGGAAAATTCCACGGTGTAAACGCAGCGACAGGGCCCACCGGCTCCTTCAGGACCAGTTGCTGTGCCCACATGGTGCGGGGAGGCACTACGCGGCCGTAGACGCGGCGCCCTTCGTCGGCGAACCATTCAATGATATCCGCCGCAGACAGCACCTCAATGCGCGCTTCCGTGATCGGCTTGCCCTGCTCAAGGGTCAGCAGGCGGGCGATTGACTCCAGGCGGTCTCTGAGCAGCGACGCAGCGCGACGCATTGCTGCTGCCCGTTCGAACGCGGGGGTATTCTTCCAGCGCACGAAGCCCGACTGCGCAGCGACGATCGCCCGCTCGAGATCTGCGTGGCGCGCGCGCGCCACAGTGCCGATCACTTCGCCAGTGGCTGGATTCGTCACTTCGATGGTCGAGCGGTCCAACGACGGACACCATTCGCCGTCGATAAAGAGTTGCGTATCGGTATAGTGTGAAGATGTCATGATTGGCAATGGGAGGTTGGAATAGTCGGCCCGCGTCGTTTGCGCCCTGGCGTTACCATACGCATCAAGGCCATGCCGTTACCAATGCTGACGGGCCTGTGGGCGTCGGCATCTTCGCCATCACGTTGAGCTGGCTGCCGTTCCATCCGTAGACCCAGATCAGGTTCTTGCTGTTTTCCTGAACATATACCCGGGATCCGTCGCGAGAGAACGCGAGCCCTTCGAGGTAGGCGCCTGACTGGGCCTGGGCCACGAGCGACAGATGGCCATGGTTCACGGCGAACATCGAGAGATAGCCATACGTGTGGTAGAACGGTGTAGTCGAGCCCTTGCTCGATCCGTTTTCCGAGCCCACGGCAAGGAAGCGCCCGTCGGGCGAGAATTTCATCGGCTCTGGTCCGCTCGGCACCGCGGCGGTGTCGACCGTCCGGTACGGCGCGCTGGTCAGATCGATCAGGCTTACCGTATCCACGTCGCCGGCGCCGCGCCCCATGTTCGAGACTGCGGCGAGCGTGCGGTCCGCATTGACGTCGATCGTGAGCGGCGCGAGACCGGTGGTGATCGAGCGCTTGTCTTCGACGACCTTGTCGCCGTCGATATGCAGCACCGCCACGCGGTTCTGGTTCTGCACCGTCACCAGCACGGTCCGGCTGTCCTTGAGGAACACCGCACCGTTGGTGCCGCTGTCCTTGCCGATATCGATCGTGTAGAACGGTGTCAGCGTGTGGCCGTCAACCCTGAAGAACGACACCGACCCGCCGTTGCGGTTCGGGATCACAGCGTACCGGCCATCCGGCGACAGACGCACGGTAGTTGCGCCTGCGCCCGCGGGCAGGCGCTGCGTGATCGTCGCCTTTGCACCGTTGGGTTCGCCGCCCAGGCTGAAGACCGCCACCTCGTCGTTCGGCACGATCTTCTTCGGTGTGTCGTTGCCGATCTTCGACGAGGCGGTGACGATCCCCCACGACTCATCGGGCGAAACCCATACGCTCATCGGCGGACCGATCACACTACCCGGCATGTCGGTCGTGCTGAGCACGCGATAGCCGTTGTTCGCGACGTCCACGACCGTCAGCGTGTCGGGTCTGGGCGACGCGGAGGGCAGCAGTTGACCGTCCTTGAGTTCTGTATGTCCATCGTTGCTCGACACGAGCAGCTCGGCACGACAGGTCTGACTCGCCAGCGCACCGAGTGCGGCACAGATGAACACTCCGACGCTCATTGCGCGTCGCCCTTGCCATTGCGTACTTCCGATCATGATGTCGTCTCCTTTTGTTATGGCTTTCTGCGCCGCGGCCGAAGTCAGGACGCGACCTTCGTCTCAAGGGCGCTGCGCACCTGTTCCAGCGACTCGCGTGACGCCCGTTCGTACAGTTCCATCTCGTCGAGCACCGGGGCACCCAGAGACGCCTCGAACGCATACCGCGCACTGTTGCCTTTGCCATGCGTGCGGCCCGACTCGCCCAGGTTCGACTGGAAAATGCCGGCCGCGCTCACCGGCAGGAAGTCTTCATAAGTGACAGGCTGCGCCACGACGATGCCCGACTCGATCAGGCGTTCGAGGTCGAAACCGGCGCCGGCGTTCGCCATGTCTTTCAGGCGCGCGGCATCCTTCACCTCATAGCGGAAAAAGGCGAGACCCTGTTCGCGCAGCGCACCCAGGTCGTCGGGAAACGACGCGAACGCCTGCGTAAGGCGCACTTCGTAGCGCTCGTCGCTGCGCGCGTTCACCTGTGCGAGCAGTGTGTCATACAGCTCGCGTCCCTCACGGGTCAGCGCCATACCACGTTGCTCGATCTCGCCGAAGCGGGCAGTGTGCGTGCCATCCTCATGGCCGGCGCCATTCGGGAACAGGATCGCTTCCTCCAGCGCCTTGAAACTCGTCTGCCGCAACAGAATGGGATGACGTCGCGAAGGAGGCCCTTCGATCAGCTCTTTCGCACCGATCCCGCGGCGTGGCATCTCCACCTGCGCAGCGTCGATGTCGAGTGTTCTCGGCGTGAGGTGGTTGATATGCGGTCCCTTGAAACACACCACGTCGGCAATCAGACGATGAGCATCGTGAAACTCGCGGTAAGTGTCTGCGTCCACCGTGGCTTCACGATGCCAGCGGAACGTCTCCCGTACTTCCCCGACGAACTCGTCGGCTTCTTCGCTGGTCAGGCCGCCGTTCGACTCGAACTGACGCACGAGCTCCAGCGCCCGCGCCGAGAAGATCTCTCGTCTGGCGAGAATCGTTCTGGCACGCTCGCGCAGTGCTTCGTCCTCGATCAGTTCAAGGCGCAGCAGCGAGGTGAATACCCGGAACGGATTGCGCAGCAGCGACTCGTCTGCGACGGGCCGGAATGCGGTCGAATGAACCGGCACGCCGGCCGATGAGAGATCGTAGTAACCGACAGGCAACATGCCCATCACCGCGAAGATCCGGCGGATGTCAGCGAGCTCGCTCGCCTTGCCAAGACGGATCGCGCCGTGACGCTCCACCTGCAGACGGTTGCGCTCAGGTGCGCTGACCTGCATGCCATGACCGGCATCAGCCATCGTGCTTTCGTTGATGTCCGCGACGAGCTCCATCAACGTACTGTATTGAGGGACCTCGAGACGGTACATCTCGGACATCGCTTTCGAAAAGCGGCTTCTGATTTCGTCGCTATCGATGAACTGGCTTGCACACATGGCTATCCCATGAAAAGAGCGAAAAGAGGATGCCGTCCCCACCGCAGCGGGGAGACAGAGATCACATTGAGAAAGGAAACAGATTCCCTACGTCTCGACGCCACGACGTACGGATCTAGTAAGTCTTGCCCCGGATCAACAGAGCGGGAACCAGGCCGCAGGCGAGGAACGCCACTGCCATCAGCATGAAGCCGGCGTCGATGTGTCCCGCTGCACTGAGGTAGCCGATAGTCACGGGTGCCAGCACGCCGCCCAGCCGCCCGATGTTGTAGGCGGTGCCGCTTGCCGAGCCGCGCACGTCGGTCGGGAAGCTCTCGCTCATGAAGGTTGCGGTCACACCGTAAGGCATCCCGTAGAAGAAGCCGAAGATCGTCATCAGGTAGAGAATGTTGTCGGGCGTCTTGTAGAGGACGACGATCGGAATGAATACCGCAGTCAAAGCACTCGCGAGGAAGAACATCAGGCGTCGACCGATGCGGTCGGCGAGCCAGCCCGCCGCAATCTTCGCGAAGGTCGACGCGATAAAGGTGGCAATCAGGAAACCGGCAATCGACGAGAACGAGATGTGCATCTGCGACTGCAGGTAGGCCGGTATCCAGTTGACCACACCGTAATATGCGAACTGAAGCAGGGTCGCACCGATCGTCCAGACGATGAAGCGCTGGCGTTGCTCGGGGTTGTCGAAGATGCTCCGCAGGATCGAGGGTTGCTTGCCTGCACCACTGCGCGCCTCGGCCTCACGCTTGCGCTTCGCTTCGAGGTACGCGTCCGAATCGCGGATGAACGCGTGCATGAAGATCGCGAGCACCACCGGGACGGCTGACGTGAAGAAGAGATAGCGCCAGCCGTAGTGCGGCAGGATCGCACCCGCCAGCACCGAAGCCACCACATAGCCCACGGTCCAGCCCGATTGCAGCGTGCCGAGCACCGTCGTTCTGTGTTTGACCGGCGCGTACTCGAAGACGAGCGTGTTCGCGCCGACGTACACCGCACCGATACCGAGCGAGCCGATGAAGCGAATCAGCAGAAACTGCCAGTAGTCCTGTGTGAATCCAAGACAGGACGTACCCAGCGAGAAGATCACGGTCGCCACGACCAGCGAGCGCACCCGGCCGTAACGGTCGCAGGCCCAGCCGCCGACGATACCGCCCACCAGCATCGCAGCGAGCGAAGCACTCCCGAACGAGCCCGCCTGCACGTCGGTCAGGCCGAAGTCGTGCTTCAGACTGGTGAGGCTGAGCGCCAGATAGAGAAAGTCGATGCCATCCGCCAGCAGCAGCAGATAGGCGAAGACCATCACGGGAATCCAGCGGATCTCTCTTTCGGTCAACGTCTTGCTATGAACGGCTTCCATGATCTTCCTTGTCTCCATTGTTGTGGTTTGTCTGTCCTAGACGATCAGCTCGATCAGGAAAGGCTTCCTTTCCCTGAAGCTTGCCGTCATCAGATCCGCCAGCGTTTCCATGTCGTGCGCGCGAGCGGCTTCGACGCCCAGGCCGTTCGCCAGCGCGACCCAGTCGAGATCGGGGTCCGCGAGACTCAGCATGTTCATTGCGGTCTCGCCCGCCACAGCGCCGACGTTCTTGTACTCGTTGATGAGAATGTTGTATTTGCGGTTGCTGATGACGATGGTCGTCACGGGCAGCCGCTCGCGCGCCTGGGTCCACAATGCCTGCAGCGAATACATACCCGCACCGTCGGCCTGGATGGACACCACGCGCTGTTCGCCGCCGGTCCCGATCGCCGCACCCGTGGCAATCGGCAGTCCGTCGCCGATCGCGCCGCCCACCAGGTGCAGCCATTCGTGAGCCGGCGCCGCGTTCGAAAACGCGTAGAAGCCGCGGCCGTACGACACGCTTTCATCCGAGATGATGGTGTGCTCAGGAATCACCGCCGCGATGGTCTGAGCGAGCTTCTCGGGCGACGGCGAACCGCTGGCGACCTGCGCTCGCTCGCCATGAGAAGGCAACTTCACGGGCGGGGCGTCGAGTGCGTCGGCGAGCCGCGACAAGCCTTCCAGCGCATTCTGGTCCGGCTGCGTCAGGACCAGCAACGCAGCGTCCGGTCGATACTGGATGGACGGCTTGTCCGGATACGCGAAGAACGCGACCGGCGGATTCGCGTTGACGAGGATGATGTTTTCATAGGCGCCGAGTACCTCGACCGCACGGTCCGTCGCGTACGGCACGCGCTCCAGTGCCAGGGCGCCTTCGCCGCGCTGCACGCGCGGCGCGGTGTAGTCGAGCATGATATGCGCGCCGGTCGCGCTCGCAATCCGCGCGGCCAGCGCCTGGCCTTCGCGCAGCGCGCCCTTGCCCGACAGCAGGATCAGCGTTTTGCCGCCGTTGTCCTCCAATGCCCTTGCAGCAGCATCGATCGCTGCGGAGGCGACATGCGGCGGCTGCGGAACCGGCACGGCCGCGGCGACTTCGCCACCTTCGTTCCATGAGGTGTCCGACGGCACGATCAGCGTCGCGATCTGACCCGGCGTCGTGAGCGCGGCGGCGACCGCGTGCGCCGCGTCGCCGCCGAGCTTGCGGCTGTCGCTGCTGGAACGGACCCACTGCGAGACGGTCTCGGCCATCGCAACGGTCTTCGCTGTCAGTGGTGCGTCGTACTGCCGGTGGTAGGTTGCCTGGTCACCGACAATGTTCACGACACCGCTGCGGGCGCGATACGCGTTATGCAGATTCGCCATGCCGTTGGCGAGGCCCGGTCCGCAATGCAGCAACGTGCAGGCAACCTTGCCGGAGACGCGGTAGTAACCGTCCGCCATGCCGGTAACGACGTTTTCCTGAAGACCGAGCACGCACCGCATGCCGGGACTTTGATCCAGCGCGGCAACGAAATGCATCTCGCTCGTGCCGGGATTAGCAAAGCAGGTATCTACGCCGGACTTCAACAGCGTCTCGACGAGACTCTTGGCTCCATTCATGGCAAATCCTGAATATAGTGAGGGCTATCTTTTGACGGATGCGTACGTCCGTATGCGAAGGTTCGGGACACAGGCGCTCAGATGCACGCGCCCTGAATCCACGGCGCGAATTCGGACTTGCCGAAATCCATCTGTTCGCTCTTGCTCTTTTCTCCCGAGGCGACGTGCAGTAACAGATCGAAGATCCGTTGCCCGCATTGCTCGAGCGTCTCCGTTCCGTCCACGATTGTGCCGCAGTTGATGTCCATGTCGTCCTGCATGTGACGGAACATCTTCGTGTTGGTCGCGAGCTTGATCGACGGGGCCGGCTTCGCGCCGAAGACACTGCCCCGCCCTGTCGTGAATGCGACGAGGTTGGCTCCGCTCGCGATCTGCCCCGTCACCTGGACCGGATCGAATCCAGGTGCGTCCATGAAGACGAAGCCTTTCTGCGTCACCGGTTGTGCATACTCGATAACCTCGCGCAGATTGGTGCTGCCGGACTTCGTCATCGCGCCCAACGATTTTTCCAGAATCGTCGTGATGCCGCCGGCCTTGTTCCCCGGCGTCGGATTCGCGTTCAGCGAAACGTTCTCGCGTTCGGCGTATTGCGTCCACCAGGCCATCCGTTCGACGAGCTTCCTGCCAATCGCTTCGTCTTCGGCGCGGCGCGTGAGGAGATGCTCCGCGCCGTACGTCTCCGGCGTCTCCGACAGGATGACCGTGCCGCCATGGCGCACGAGCAGATCGCTCGCCGCGCCGAGGGCAGGATTAGCGGTGATGCCCGAGTAGCCGTCGGAGCCGCCACAGATGAGGGCGACCGACAGAGCAGACGCGGGCACCGGCTCACGCTTCACCTGATTTGCGAGCGGCAGGCATTCCCTGACGCTTCCGACGATGTGTTCGATCGCCTTCTGGCTGCCGCCGATCGACTGGATGCTTAGCGACACGACGCGGTCCTGCAATCCAGTCCTGTCGAGGAAGGTCGAAACCTGGTTCACCTCGCAGCCGAGGCCCACGACGATGACACGAAAGAAGTTCGGATGGGTCGCGTAGCCCGCCATCACGCGACGCAGGATCTGCAGCGGCTCGCCGGAACTCATCCCGCAACCGGTCTTGTGCGTCAAGGCGACCACGCCGTCGACGTTCGGGAACGCGGCGAGCGGATCTTCCCCCGTCAACGGGTTTTTCTCGAAGAAGCGCGCAGCCACCTCGGCCACGTGCGCGCTGCAGTTCACCGTCGACAGGATGCCGATGTAATTGCGCGTGGCGATGCGCCCGTCGTCGCGTACGATGCCGTTGAAAGTCGCAGCGGGAGAGATGAAGTGTGTCGGCTTCCTGTCGATGCAGAAGGCGTAGTCCTTGTCGACTTCGCCGATGCTCAGGTTATGCTCGTGCACATGATCGCCTGGCACGATCGGGCGCGACGCGTAGCCGATGACCTGACCGTACTTGCGCACCGGTTCGCCTTCCTGCAACGACCGGATCGCGATCTTGTGCGCAGCAGGAATGTCCTGGCGGGCAGAAAAGTCCGGCGTAAGGCGCTCGCCCTCGCGCAGTGCGCGTCTGCAGATGGCCACGCTATCGTCCGGGTGCAGCTGGATCAATACGTCGCTCATGGTGGCCCGCTCGTCGCCGATGCTGATGGTCGACATGACGTCTCCTGGTATTGTGGGTCGGGAACTCGTACACTGGAGTTCGACTTGTTGTTGAGCAGTCTAGGGGCTCGGCACATGAGCGTCCAATTCCCTGTTGATATCCGGTGATATAAAATCTGGAATATGATCCAGCTCATTCACCTGCGTTGCTTCACCATGGTTGCGGCGGAGCTCCACTTCGGGCGCGCCGCTCTGCGGCTCAACATGACGCAACCGCCGCTTACGCGGAATATCCAGCTGCTCGAACGCGAACTCGGTGTATCGCTGTTCGAACGCGACCGTCGCTCGGTCAAGCTCACGGCAAGCGGCAAGGCGTTTCTGCCCGAAGCGGAGGACATCCTGCGGCGCGTGCAACATGCGCAGCTCACGGCGCGACGCGCACGGGGTGGCGAAACGGGCAGCGTCACGCTGGGCTTTCTGGCGGTGGCCGCCTTCAGCGTGCTGCCGAAGGTCGTATCGGTCGTACGGGAGGAGTTCCCCGGCATCGAGCTGGAATTGAAAGAGATGACCACGCTCGACCAGATCGACGCGATCAACGCCGGGCGGCTAGATCTTTGCCTGATCCGGCCGCTCACGATGAGTCCGCCGGGGCTCGAGAGCGTGTGCCTGCTGCGCGAGCGTTTCGTGCTGGCGATGCCGTCGGATCATCCGTTGACACAGGAAAGGCGCCTCACGCTTCGCAGCGTCGACGGCGAAGCGCTGGTCATGTACTCGCCGTCCGATGGCCGCTATTCGTATGAGCTGCTGGCCGGCCTGTTCCGTGCAGCGTCGGTGACGCCGCGTTACGTGCAGTACGTCGCGAATACACACACCATGCTTTCGCTCGTCAGTGGGGGAACCGGCATTGCCCTCGTGCCGGAATCCGCCAGGCGGCTGAAGTTCGAGAACGTGGTGTTTCGCGCGCTGCCGATAGAGCCGCCGGTGCATGCGGAACTGTTTCTGGTGTGGCGAAGCAGCAACCCCAACAAGGCGTCGGAGTTGCTGCAGAAGAAGCTGATCGAGGAGCTGCTGGGCTCATCGGTGGACAAGGGTTAGCCCGCTTCGCGCGCGGCGAATCTGCGATGGTCCGCCGTCATCCCTCCAATTGTGGACCGGATAAGAAAAATAATCCCGCCCCAAACTGGAACGATGTCCACGGAGTACGCCCCGGCGGCTTTTCAATTGTGGGCAATTGTGATTCACTGGATTGCCGTGCGACGCATCACCACCGGTGCTAATCGACTGCTGCGCCGGATTTGATGATAACTGGCTCCCACATCGAGTGGGCCTCGCTGCCACCCCATGCGGAACAGCGTCGTTCCAAGCGGTGACGTCGCCTTGATAGCTCACCCTATCAGCTACAGCCATCCAGACCGCACGATTGCCCCTGCACCTGCCCTTGTGCATCGATACTCACAGCGCTTTCCCGCAACGCTCTTTCAAAGATCCGCGTGGGTTGAGCGCCCGATATATATGTCTTCGCATTAAAGACGAAGAGAGGCACCCCGCTTGCGATGGCGTTTGCTTCCATCTCATCCTGTTTGATTTGAGCCAACAGCGATTTGCCCTCAAAGTCGACCTCACCGGGTCTTATTCCAGCATCAGCACCAATTTGTAAAAGCACTGCACGGTCGAAAATATCTTTGCCGTCTGTTGTGCCAGCCTGGAAAAGCATCTCAGCAATGCTCGCCCTCGCCTCTCTGGAAGCTGCGGACTTCACGAGTGCATGGGCATCTACCGTGTCTCCAAACCGCATTGAGTCAAATCGATACCTGAGCCCCTCCAGTTCAGCCTGGTCTGACACGGCACCCATCATTTCGGCTGCCTGTTTGATTGAGCCGAATTTACGCGCCAGCGCCGTCGCGAAGTCGGTTGGCATCATCCCCTTGGCCAGGCGATACGCCTTCAACTCGACGACTACTTCAACCTCCGTCTCAACTGCCCTTATTGCCTGTTCGAGTCGCCGTTTTGCTATCCAGCACCACGGGCAGACAAAATCTGACCACACGACCACTTCAACCCGCTTCATGAGCCCCTCCGGGTAAACGTTCCGGTATCCAGCGCCTCAACATCGACTCGCGCAATCGAATCGACGATGCGCTCGTGCACTTCATCGACTCCGCCAAGCCCCAAGATCCTGTGATAGAACGGTGTCCTAGGCTGATGAGAAGCGTCTGTCGAACATCGCCTTTTTGAGTAGAAATCGATAAGCGGACGGGTCTGGCTGGAATACACAGAAAGCCGGCGACGAACCGTCTCTTCGTCATCGTCATCACGTATCGTGAGCGGCTCGCCCGTGACGTCGTCAAGCATCTCTCGCTTGGGCGGGTTGTACTTCACGTGGTAACTTCGGCCAGAGGCCAAATGCACCCTACGACCTACCATGCGCTCTACGATGTAGTCGAACGGCACGTCAAGCTCGATGACGTGGTCGATGTGGACGTTGGCATTCCTGAGCGCATCGGCCTGAGCGACAGTGCGTGGAAATCCGTCGAACAAATATCCGTTCATGCAGTCAGGTTCGCGAAGGCGGTCCTCGACAAGTCCAATCATGAGCGCGTCGGGAACGAGTTCGCCGGCATCCATGAACCGCTTGGCCGCAACCCCAAGCGGTGTCTGTGCGCGAACGGCGGCGCGCAGCATGTCCCCGGTCGATACTTGGGGGATCCAGAACTTCGTTCTCAGCAATTGAGCCTGCGTTCCTTTTCCGGCGCCCGGTGCGCCGAGAAGAATCACTCGCATATATTTCTCCGTCTCGGGGACACCTGGCCGCCCCCAAAAACCAACCTGCAGCGGTCACGCGGGCCCGTAAGTGCTGCGTAACCCTATGAGCGGACGGCACACGCTGTTGCTGCCTGGAACACGAAGTGCCGTCCTGCACGTGGTATCGTTGGTTACCTGAGATGCGTCACGACGTCCACGGGGTTCGCAAGCGTGTCACGAATCGGCGAGTGCTCCTGCAACCTCACGACAAGGCGCTCGAGGTCGGCTTTGGGGGTACCGGGGCTGTCGAGAGCGACGTCGACGCGAATCTGCTTGGCGCCAGGTCGAACGGACTTGTCGATACCGAGAAAGCCGCTCAGATCCACATCGAACTCAAGCTCAACGGCGATGTTCTTCAACGCGATACCCTCCTGCGACGCCAAGGCGGCAAGGGTCACCGCGTAGCAGCCCGCGAGTCCCTTCATTATGTATTCTGCCGGACTGACCGCGGAATCTGTCCCGAGAAGCGACATTGGCTCGTCGCTTTGCAGCGTGAACTTTCCGCGGCGGCTCTCATCCTTGTTGCCAGCCTGTGAGATGGGTCCCGTCGTGGAAACCAGGCGCAGATCGCCTGCAGACTTGCCTTCCAGCGAGAATGTTACGTGCCCGAGGCTTCGGTCTTGACGGACCGCGTCAATCGTCTCGGAAAGTGCTTTGGCGTCAAGGAACGGGTGTACATTGGACATTAGATGCCTCCTGGTAAAGTCAAAATTACCGCCGCACGGCAGCGGGAAGAAGAGTGAAGCTTGAAAGCTGTCACGACGTTGATGTTGACGTTGCGGAACTGGTCACCACATTCGGCTTAGCGGTCGATACCCAGCTAAGGTTCGATTCGGCAAGCTGACGCATGCGTTTCTTGTCAGCCTTGCCAACAGCCGTGCGAGGCAGCACGTCGACGAACGCCCACTTGTCTGGTATCCACCATTTCGCGACCCTCGTCATCAGGTACTCCTGAAGGTCAGCTGGACCGATAACCTTATCCTTCGCGACAACGACGATTGCCGCTGGGCGCTCTTGCCATCGATCATCCGGCACCGCGATGACGGCGACATCCAGGACTTCGGGGTGGCTACGAATGGCATCCTCAAGTGCTAACGACGGAATCCATTCCCCGCCCGACTTGATTGCATCCTTCATGCGGTCCGAGAGGTGGATAAATCCGTCCGGGTCTACGGTGCCAAGGTCGCCTGTTCGCAGCCATCCGTCCTGAAGATGGCTCTCGTCGTCGGTGCCCAGATATGAGCACGTGACCCACGCACCCCGAATCTGTATTTCGCCAACCGCCACGCCATTGTTCGGCAGTTCTGTACCGTCGAGGTCGGCAACGCGAACTTCCAGCCCGCACACCACACGCCCCTGAGCTGAAGAACAGCGCTGGAGGTCGTCAACGTCGGTAGCCCATGCCGGCGTTTGCGCGATTGCAGACATGGATGACGTTTCCGTCATGCCCCATGCTTGAACCATGCGGATACCAAGTGCCCGGTAGTCGTCGGACAACCGGCTCGGGACCTGCGCTCCACCACAGCTGATGGTCCTCAATCGTCCCAAATCGATGAGGCCTCGCTCACGCATCGTCGAAAGCACGTCTGACCAAATGGTAGGGACACCAGCGGCCACTGTCGGTGACTCAGATTCAATGAGATTAATGAGGGCCGACGGCTGCAACGCTGTCCCAGGCAAAATAAGGTCACATCCGGCCATCAATGCTGCGAATGGAAGTCCCCAGCCATTCACGTGATAAAGCGGGACCGCCGGTAGCAAACGGTCAGTACTGCTGAGCCCCACGGAATTTGTAGTGCAGAGACTCATCGCCTGAAGCCAGATGGACCGATGGCTGTAAGCGACGCCTTTCGGCAGACCTGTTGTCCCGCCCGTGAAGCAGATAATGGCCGCGTTGCCTTCATCGATATCTGGCCAGTCTACTCGTGGCTGCCCTTCTGCCAGAAGCTCCTCATAATCGATGACCTCGAATCCCGATTTTGGAGACTCGCCAGACGTCCTGGCGCCTACGGTAACCAGAAGTTTCAGATTCTCCAGTTCGTCGGCGAACGACCAGAACTTCTCGAGATTCTGGCTATCAACGATGAACACTTCATCCTTGGCGCACTTGGCCATGTACACCAGCTGGTCGGAGTGCAATCTCGTGTTGAGGGTGTGAAGGAGGCGTCCACTCGCGGGGACGCCGAGATATGCCTCCAGATGCTCGCGCGAAGCGCCGGCCAGCGTTCCGACAACCGTATCCGTGGGGAATCCACGTCGTTCGAGCGCGTCAGCGAGCCGGCCCGCGCGGAACGCCGTATCAGCAAAGGTCTGCTCGATTCGCTCTCCAGAAGAAGACACGGATACCAGCAGTGAGCGACCGTTGACGCGGTATGCATGACGCATCAACAACGGAAGGCCGAGCTGATTTGCCTGCATGGTGCTTTTCATCATTGTCTCCAATGATTCGGATACCAAATTAATAAAATCTGACGCCGAACTGTTCTTGTTCAATGGCACGGCAAGCGCGCTGCTCCTCGGAACAGCCGAAGCATAGCCGTGCGACGTGCAACAATCGATGGCGGTGCCCTATCGGTGATAGCGACACCGCCGTGGTTTCGAATCAAAGCTTGCCGTATCGAGAATCACGCCAATCGAGTGCCTTGCGAAGGCCCTCGTCCTTGACTCGCTGCGCAAAACCGGCCTTTTCGGGAGAATATGCTGCGTTCAGCGTGGCTGCGACGTCCAGATTTGCATTCACCGCCTGTCGCAATCCCATAGCCTCGTAGGCGCGGGTCAGGGCAATCTTCGTCAGCTTGAGCGTGATATTCGGGGTAACGGCAATCTTCTTTGCGAGTTTTTCCACGGTCTCAAGCAGTTCGTCCGGCGACACGACACGATTAATCATGCCAATTCTCTCCGCTTCGGCAGCCTGGATAACGTCGCCCGTCAGGAGCAGCTCGTTGGTCTTTTTCTGACCAATAAGGAACGGCATAAGGATGGTGACCGGGCCCGAACCGAAGCGGATTTCAGGCTCACCAAATTGGGAGCGATCAGTGGCAATGACCATATCGCAAGCCATCGCCAGCTCACACGCTCCAGCCAGGCACCATCCGTCAACCGCCGCGATTGTCGGCTTGTGCGAGGCCCATACCGACATCGACAGGTCTACGTTACGCGTGAGGGCGTTGTGCCAGTCTTCCGGCCGCTCGATGCCTGCAGCGACTTCCTCGGCAATGTCATAGCCGACCGAAAATGCCTTCCCTGCGCCCTTGATGACGATGACGCGAACTGCATCGTCGTCGTTGAGCTTCTGGACCCATTGACGCATCGTGATGACGACCGTTGAGGACAGGGCGTTGAGCTTGTCCGGACGGTTAATGGTCAACCAGGCGATACCGTCTTGCACATCGCACAATACAACATTGCTGGAATCTTCTTGCATTTCAAGTCTCCGCTTATGTAGTCGTTCTCAGTTCACGTCAACGAGGACGCGGCCGCGCAGCTGGCCTGCAAGCATGGCTTCTGCCGCAGCGCCGACTTCTTCGAGTCGGACCGTCTGCGCTGTGATGCCATCGAGGAGGTCGCCGGGCAGGTCGATAACAATTCGATTCCACGCCATGACGCGGTCCTTCGACGGGAGCATGACCGAGTCCACGCCCAGGAGCTTCACGCCACGAAGGATGAACGGCATGACGGTCGTCGGCAAATCCGCGCCACCTGCAAGCCCACACGCCGCCACCACTCCGTTGTAGTTCATCTCGGCAAGCACACGTGCCAGGACCTTCGAGCCCACCGTATCGATTGCGGCAGCCCATTTCTGGCCTTCGAGCGGACGAGGCGGGTCAGCCCATTCCGGACCATCCACAAACTCCTGCGCTCCAAGCGCCTTCACGTACTCATGCTTGTCAGTGCTGCCGGTGAGAGCGGAGACACTGTAGCCCAGCTTGCTCAGAATAGCGACCGCGACGCTGCCAACGCCGCCAGCCGCGCCGGTGACAAGAACCGGACCACTCTGCGGAGTGACGCCAGCGTCTTCAAGCGCGTTCACGCACAGCATGCCCGTGAAGCCGGCCGTGCCAATCATCATGGCCTGACGCGTCGTAAGGCCCTTCGGCAGCGGCACCAACCACTCGCCGCGGACCCGCTGGTACTGGCTGTAGCCACCCCAGTATTTTTCGCCGACGCTCCAGCCTGTCAGGACGACCTTTTGACCCGCTTTCAGTTTTGGATTCGACGTCTCGACCACCTCCCCCGCGAAGTCGATACCCGGAACAAGGGGCCACGACTTCACAATCTTGCCCTTCCCCGTAACAGCCAAGGCGTCCTTGTAGTTGAGGGTCGAATATTCAATCTTGACTAGCGTGTCTTCACCTGGCAGCGCATCGAACGTGAGGCTCTCGATGGCAGCCTTGGTCTTCTTGTCCTCTTCGCGAAGCACCATTGCGTTGAAAGTCTGTTCAGACATCAGTTGTTCTCCTGTCAGATGTTTGTGATAGCTGGCGTCAACCTTCGAATCGACGGTCGCGCCATCGGATAGCTTCGCGCATACCCTGCTCGCGAGCGACTTCCATGAATGCCTTCTTGTCGGGCGACCCTGCCGACTCGATTGCATGGTCGATATTGAGGGAGTGGCGTAGGGATTCCTTCATGCCCCTCACCTCGAAACTATGATTGATTGCCCGTTTCGTTGCGCGGACCAGATTCGGGTCGATGACGCACATCGTGCGTGCAATGCGTAGTGCCTCAGTCAAATGCTCGCCATCCGGGACAACGCGATTGACGAACCCTAGTTCGACTGCCCTGCGAGCATCGATGTGGTCGAGACCAGTCAGGATAATTTCCTTTGCCTGCTTCGGATTAGCCATCCAGGGCAGGAGCATCGTGACGATGCCCGCGCCAAACTTCAGTTCGGGCTCTCCGAAAATAGCGGAGTCGGCTGCTACCGTGATGTCGCATGCAAGCGCAATTTCAAAGGCACCGGCAAGGCAGGCGCCATGGACGGCAGCGATAGTTGGTTTCGGGCAGTCCCAGAATCGCATCGTCGTATTGAAATCCCGGTCGAGAATTTCGCGCCAGATTGCTTCGCCCTCCGGCCGTGCCTCCATCTGCTCCTTGAGGTCGAAGCCGGACGAAAACGCCTTACCCTCACCTGTCACGACGATTGCTCTCACGCGTCCGTCCGTTTCAGCCCGATCCATCGCAGCGTTGATTTCCTCGAGCGACTTCTTTCCGAGCGCATTGAGTCGTTCGGGTCGGTTCAACGTAATGGTCGCGATGAAATCGCTGACGTCGTATTTCAGCGTCGAGAAGTCAGTCATTGCGGTCTCCCATCCTGTTTTCACGAACGACCCACAAGCGGTACGAGCGCGCCGCCTGTAATCATGTTTCGAAGGGCGCCGCGGTCGGCCTTCCCAGTTCTACCAACAGGTAGTCCCTCGCCCACATAGATGTAGTCAGGCAACTTAAAGCGGTCAAGCCGTGTCAGGAGAAACGCACGCAGCGGATCGGCGTCAATGGCGCAGCCTGAATTGGGGACGATGAGAACGTGAATGCGTTCGCCGAGAATCTCATCAGGCGCACCGACGACCATGCAATCATTTACCGCGTCAAACTGCTTGATTGCGCGCTCGACTTCCATGGGGGTGACCTTGTTGCCTCCACGTGAGATAAGTTCCTTGGAGCGGCCCATGAGACGGATCTGGCCTTCACCGTCGAGCGCCGCAAGGTCTCCTGTTTTGAACCAAACACCGGCAAATGCCGATTCAGTGAGTGCGGGTTCGTCGAGATAACCGTTCATGAGGAAAGGGCTATTGATTTGCAATTCGCCTACCTCCCCTGGAGCCGCCTCCTGCCCTACTTCGCCGACCACGCGATACCGTACACGGCTCGACGCAAGCCCCAAAGAGTGAGGATTCGCCTGTCTGTCGGCCGGAAACTGGAAGAAGTCACACGTCAAAGTTTCGGTGAGGCCGTATATGTTCACAAGGTCCGTCTCCGGAAACAGATTGGCAACCTGCGCTGCCAACTGCTCACTCAATTGCTCGCCGCCCGTGAGAACCTGACGCAGGGCTGGGCATGACGGCACGAACCCCGGACATGCGCCCACCCCTTGCGAAAGCACGGCAAGCATCGCTCGCAGCATGGTTGGCACAACCCCAACGCGATGTATGCGTTCGTTGCTCAGTTGTTCCAGCAGAAGAGCCGGAACAAATTTCTCCGGCAATACAATGGTCCCCCCGCCCATCAAGGTCAGCAGGCTGACCCAGATCCCAAAGCTGAAGGTGATATTGAGCAGTTGAAGTGTGCGCTGGCCGCGACGGAAATGAATCATCGCGTCGATTGCCCGGAGTTTCCCGGAGAAAGCATGATGACCGACCACGACCCCTTTCGGGGTACCCGTGGAGCCCGACGTGAAAATGACCAGTGCCGCGCTGGAGAGTTCCCCCCGGGGTCGTGGAGGCATTTCACCGACCTGAATTACCGGACTACCGTTAGCCTCCGCACAACGTGCGAGGTCCACCGCCAGTCGGGCCCCTGTCTTCTCGCGAATGCTGATGGCCATTTCGGCTGGTGACATCCGATGAATCGGAACCACTACTCCTCCGGCCAACCATACCCCAAGGAAGCCAGCGAGATCGGATGGGTGGTTAGAGACGGCGACATGGACAGGTTCATCTTGCTGGCAGCCGTGCTTCTTCAGGGCATGTTCGACTGCGTTCGCTTTCTCCAACAACTCCTGATAGGTCAACGTCGACCCTACAGCATCGATCGCAGTCGCAGAATAGAACTTTCGGCACGCCGCTGCTAGCAGGAAACCAAGGTTATGCATTTCGTCCATGAGCTTTAGGTCATAAAAGTGGGCGTCAGGATTTAACGAACCAGTTACAGCAGGAGAAGCGTCCCCCCCATCACTGCGAACATGATGAAGAAGATGATGACCGTGTAGCCCATCACACGCCCCATACCAACCCCAGCAATCGCGAGCAGCGGAATGACCCACATCGGCTGAATCATGTCTGCCACACCCTCGCCGAGCGCGACGGAAATGGCTACTGCGTGTTGCGAAACACCGAGGTGCTGAGCGGCAGGAACAACGAATGGAGCCTGGACGATCCAATGGCCACCGGCACTCGGAACGAACATGCTGATGAGCGTCGAGGACACAAAACTCCAGAACGGAAGCGTGTGAGTCGTTGAGAAGCCGATAAACCACTTCGCGATGACATCGGCAAGGCCGGTTGCCGTCATGACTCCCATGATACCGCCGTAAATTGGGAACTGGAGTAGGATAGGTCCCGCAACTCGTGCGGCATTGTTGATAGCGGTGAGATACGCGCGCGGCGTCCAGTGCGTCACCAGACCGAGCAACAGGAAAATCATCACCAGCATGTTAAGGTCCATCGTGAACGACCCGACGGCAAGCTTCATCACGATATAACCGAGACCCAGGACAACGAGAATCAGGTTTAGTACCCACGCTGAATCCAGCCTGGCAGCCAACGTAGTCGGTCGACTCTTCGACACTTCGACGACGTCTTCTTCGATAAGCCGCCGGGGGTCTGCAGCGATGGTTTCATTGTCTCGCGGCATCATCATGCGGAACACCACCGGGATGACTACCGCGAGGACAAGGAGGGGGACGAAGTTCAGCGGCGAAAGCAGAAAGTCCTTCATCTGCAGAACATTACCGGTCACCTTTTCGATGATGTTCAGGGGCGAGCCGTGTGTCGCACTCAGAAGCGCGATTGAACTCGAGATGCCACACACATAGAACGACCAGCCCGCATATGCGGCTGCCACGAGCCATGCGAAATCGACGCGAACACGCTTCGCGATTTCTCGTGCGAACAGTGCCGAAATAACAAGACCAACCGCCCAGTTCAGCAATCCGCCAGTCATCGAGACGAAGAACGTAAGTGCCATTGCACCGCCTGCCGTCTTCGGGATCGAAGCTATTTTGCGAAGAAGTAGCGATACCGGCTTCGATGTTGACAGCGCATGACCAGTGACCAGTGTCAGTGCAACCAGAAACGCGAAGCTGGCAATCTTGAACACGCCGTCGTACCAGCTAACTACGACGTTACCGATGCTTCCATGCGGCGCAATAGCTACCGCTAGAGAGCACGTAATGAGGGTCAAAAGAATCGCGATCACGAATGGATCCGGCATGATCCTTTCGACCAGTACGACGCACATACGGGTAAACCCATGCAATCCGTATGACCGCGCCGGTTTGTCCATCGGCGCCGCTGCTCCAGTGCTCACCTTCTCCATTGCTCATGTCTCCTTGGTCTGAAACGCTCGGTGGCGTTCAGTGTTATGGGATGAACTAGACGGCCGGTCAGTTAGTGATGTTATAGCTCTAGGTTGACTGGTCGTCTACAAAAAACTATAGTGGTTACGGGTAAGTCCTGGCACCGACATTTCGGGAAGCCGGATGACCATCGGGCGGCGAATCGAAAACGACCATCAGGAGACATGCGAAGTGGAGACGCAGGTTGATGCAGGCCATACTGAGGCGGGTACGAGCGTTCGTGCGAGCCGCGCTATTGCGGTGATCGCTATCGCGCAACTGTTCGGTACATCGTTGTGGTTCAGCGCCAATGCGGCCATGCATGACCTGCAGACCTCATGGCATCTAAGCGCGACGGGCATTGGGTGGTTGACGAACTCGGTTCAACTCGGCTTCATCGTCGGTACACTGATTTCAGCATCGACTGGAATTGCGGATCGACTCCCCACCAGCAGAGTTTTCGCCGTATGTGGACTTTTGGGTGCAGCTCTGAACGCGCTTTTCGCGCTGTGCAGTTCTGGCGTCGCGTCAGCGATTGTGTTCCGGTTCGGAGTGGGGATTGCGCTGGCCGGGATTTATCCGCTTGGCATGAAGCTGCTCGTAACATGGGCGCCAAAGCGAGCGGCGCAAACACTTGCCTGGCTGGTCGCGATGCTCACGCTGGGTACAGCATCCGTACACGCAATCAGGGGAGTGCTCGACAACGTTTCATGGCATCTTGTTGTCCTTACGTCGTCGCTACTGGCAGTTGCGGGCGCATTGATGGTTCTATCGCTTGGCGAGGGGCCATATACCCGTCGTGCTGCGCCCGGCGCCCTGATCAGCGGAGTAGGTGCGGTGTTCCGAATTCGTGAATTCCGGGCCGCTGCGTTTGGATACTTTGGCCATATGTGGGAGCTCTATGCTTTCTGGACGCTGGTGCCGATGCTGGTTGTGAGAGCTGTCGCCGGCGGCCCCATGGAATCCCCAAGAGATGTAGCTTTACTATCGTTTTTTATTATTGGAATTGGTGCGGTCGGCTGTGTCGCGGGAGGCTTCTTCAGTAAATGGTTCGGAAGTGCACGCGCCGCGTTTATCGCACTCCTTGTGTCGGGTAGTCTCTGTCTTATATACCCCTTGGTCGCCGACAAGTTCCATGGCGTCACTCCATTGGCGCTGCTGGCTGTTTGGGGTCTGGCTGTCATCGCGGATTCTCCGCAGTTCTCAGCCCTCTCTGTGCGGGCGTGCCCGCCGGAACAAATCGGCGGCGCCCTGACACTGCAGAACAGTATTGGATTTTTTCTGTCGGCATGTTCGATATTTGCCTCGACGAGCGTGTACCACTCGTTAGGTGCGTGGATTTCGCTGTTACTACTTCCGGGGCCGGTACTTGGCCTGTTTGCAATGTCGCCGCTACTAGCGAAGAAGCCACGTTGGTAGACGAACTTGGATAATTTGAAGGACGGGTAAATGGCAACGACAACAACAAAACGCGACACGGGTCGCCGCGCGGAGCTGGTTCGGCTGGGGGTAGCCATACTGACCGAAAAAGGCTTTTACAATTTTTCGCTTGATGAACTGGTTGCACTCGCTGGAGTACCAAAGGGTTCCTTCCACTACTATTTCAACAACAAGGATGCTTACGCTATCGAGGTCATTCAGGCGTATGGCGAATACTTTGCGAAGAAACTCGATACACATCTGACAAACACTACCCTTTCCCCAATTGAGCGAATCAAGGCTTTCACCGAAGACGCTGCACGAGGCATGCAGCGACACAAATTTAAACGTGGATGTCTCGTAGGGAACCTGAGCCAGGAACTTGCCGCGCTGGACGAGAATTTCCGTAAAGCACTGCTCGACGTGCTTGGCGACTGGCGCTATCGGATCCGTGAATGCCTTGAAGAAGGCAAGCGGGTTGGCGAGATTCGCCAGGATGCAGATACAACGGCGCTCGCGCGATACTTCTGGAACGCATGGGAAGGCGCCGTGATGTGCTCAAAGCTCGAGAAGTCAAGGGAACCGCTCGATGACGCAAGTGCTGCCTTCGTGGCACATCTCAGCTGCCCCGACAGCCGCAAAACTTTCGGCTAAC
This sequence comes from Paraburkholderia sp. J10-1, assembly GCF_905220165.1. Classification (NCBI taxonomy): domain Bacteria; kingdom Pseudomonadati; phylum Pseudomonadota; class Betaproteobacteria; order Burkholderiales; family Burkholderiaceae; genus Paraburkholderia; species Paraburkholderia sp. J10-1. The sequence continues at coordinate 47,791 of NZ_CAJMYW010000009.1, forward strand.
GGGCAACCACCTGTATCCGTCCGTAGCTCTTTGGCCTTGGCTTGAGGGGTCGAGTCAAGGTCCCTTTTTGCGAAGAGTCGACCTCAGGTGATCCGGCACGTCTAGGAGGCCGGTTTGCCCGCGCAACGACTCCTCGGAGCTCACCAATGGCAATCCCGCGGTGGTCATTCTGCATGCACTCGCGCATCCACCCGACGAAGAGCGGTGTGATGGCGGCATGCATATTGGTGCGTTACAGGACCTGATGGTGCATAGGACAGCATTCCTTATGCGTTGAACTGCACAAGCAACGCAAGAGTACACGGACATCGTGCATCGTGCTCTCCGTGGAATGCGACCGCCTCGACTTGGCGCGACGCTATTACGGCAGCGATGACGCGCAAACCTGACGTGAGTGCTACTGCCAAGCGAACCGCATGCGGCGCATTCAAACTCCCCTACGGTCGCCGCAAACATACCGCCAGGCAGATGTGACATCCATACGCTTCCTATCGTGTTCAGCCCCTGCCGGATCCACCGAAGTTGGCCCGAAATGCAAATTTCTCGACACCGATCCTCATAGAAAGAGGCGAGACATGCTCCTACTATTGCGAAAAGGAGCAAGGAGACATGATGCCTGCAGATACAAGCATAGTGACGATTCCGTTGGTGGTCACCTCGATTCTTCGACGGATGTTTCACGTCAAAGCATGGGGCCTTCCGTATTCCGCCTTGTTGTCTGGCGCGCGGCTGGTCTTGCCGGGCGGCAATCTCGGTGGTGATGCGATCTATCGCCTCTGTACTTCAACGGGAGTTACGGTGGCAGCGGGCGTCCCGACAGTCTGGAAAGCTCTTCTCGAATACATGAGCTCGCGGAACCTCCACTTCGACGCGCTGAAGCGAGCGGTGATCGGAGGTGCAGCATGCCCGCCACAGATGATTGAGGACCTAGGCGATCGAGGGATCGTGGTTTTCCACGCTGGGTCACGACCGAAGTTTCCCTGCTCGGCTCCGTGGGTCGACTGATGCCGCAGCACCAGAGACTTGACGACGAGAGCCGAAATCTCATTCTCGCAGCACAAGGTCGCCCGCTGTTCGGCCTGCAGTTTAAATTGCCGGACGTTTCGGGGGCCGACGTCGCGAAGGACGGCCGCTCTCCCGGTCGGTTGATGTTCAAAGGAAACGGGGTCATCGAACGTTACTTTGGGATGCATTCCGCACTGGACGATGGTTGGTTCGATACAGGGGATATCGCGACCATCGACGCCGACGGCTATCTACGAAATACCGACCGTAGTAAGGACATGATCAAGAGCGGTGGCGAATTAATATCGTCACTCGAGATTGAGAGCATCGCTCTGGAAGCAAGACGTTCTTCTCGCTGCTTGTGTCGCCAAACCCGACGAGAAGTGGGGAGAGCGCCCTGTTCTGTTTGTGTCTCGCGGGTAGGTAGTCGTATGTCTGCCCAGCAGATTCTCGATGTATTTCACGAACGCGTTCCGAGAGATCCATTCCGGATTGGGTTCAGATCATCCAGGACATGCCCTTGAGCGCAACGGGAAAGAATCATAAAGCCAGACCTCGGGAAGCATTGTCTGGTCAGAACAATATATTCATTTACCCTCGATTGAGCAGGGAGCACATGATGTCAATCAAGTATCTTGAGATTTCAGAAATCGGCAAGGTTGGAGTGGTGACCTTGAACAGGCCGGCGAAGCGGAACGCACTCGACGAGAGTGCGATCGACGAAATCGACGCATATTTTTCCCACATCCCGCAGCATATCCGGGTCATCCTCATGCGAGCGGAGGGCAATCATTTCTGCGCCGGCCTGGACCTGAAAGAGCACCACGACAAACAGCGAAGTGCGGTACAGTTCATGCGCGTGTGCCAAGCATGGCACACGGCGTTCGACAAGATTCAACATGGCGGCATCCCGGTAGTCGCTTGCATGCAGGGAGCGGTTGTCGGTGGTGGATTGGAGCTGGCTAGTGCGGCCCATGTCAGGATCGCTGATAAAAGTACCTATTTTTCGTTGCCTGAAGGCACGCGTGGCATCTTCACCGGCGGCGGCGCTACGGTGCGAACGGCAAAAATCGTCACGCCCAATCGTATGGTCGAGATGATGCTGACAGGTCGTGTGGTCGATGCGGAGGAAGGCCTTCGCATTGGACTTGCTCACTATGTTTGCGGTACCGAAAGCAACCCCGTAAGTGCTTACAATTTCGCGCTCGAAACTTCGCAGCGTATCGCCGAGAACGCGGAGTTGTCGAACTATGCGATCGTCAGCTCGATCAACCGGATCGCAGACATGGCCTCAACCGACGGACTGTTTGCTGAAGGATTGATGGCGGCAGTAGTACAGACGGGGATCGACGTTCAGGAACGACTGGGCGACTTTGTCAATAAGCGAGCCCACAAAGTCAAGCCGGCATCCAAGATGCCCGGCTGAAGAAGGCTCGAGGGTCTAGCAAGTGAGGCGAAGAACGCGTCCGGTAACGTAGTCGGTATCGTTCCGCGCGTTCGCCCTCGTTCAGCGAAACACCGCACATCAACGCCTCCGTCGACAAGCCGTCCGACGAACCGCATCCGGAACTGCGTGCCTTGTCTAGCCCAGGGCACGCAGCCATGGAGACCACGGGTTGCTATCGGTATAGGCGCCGCAAGCACACGACTATCAGAAATCTCGATCTACTCCTCATCTACGGATGAATCCGCAGTCTGACTGGTACCAACTAATGCCGTCACAAAAATGAAGAGCGCCCTCGTTCTACGCGCGCAGTATCGATTTTCCCTCCTATGTCCGCGTCGGGCGGTATGATCATTGGATGTAATTGATCCGACGCGGTGCTCGCATGACAAGAGAGGTATTCGTGCATGCCATGAAAAGCGACGACGCTCCGATAATCTCGACCGTATCATTCCTAGTCATCGAAGACCTGCTGGAAAGCCTCCGTCGCATCTGCTCACCCGAGGCATTTGATCACATCCTGCAGGAAGCCCGCATCTCGGATCCGGCCTTTCGCGCGTCTGGAGCTCGTATCACCCACGACCAACTGGTCAAACTCTATCAGAGCGCCGCCGCAAGCACGGGCGACGAAATGATGGGGCTGTGGAGTCGAACCATTCGCCCCAAGGCACTGAAAACTATCTGCAGGGTTGTCATCGATGCGCCTTCGGTAGGCGTGGCCCTACACCGGTTTACGGAAGTATGGAATCTCTTGCTTGACGACTATGAGCTGCAGCTCCAGAAGACTGATCGGACTCTTACGTTGGCACTTTGCAGCCGAGCGCCAAACAGCACCCCGAATCGCTTCGGACATGCCTTGTTGCTGAAATTGACTCATGGCATCGCTTCGTGGCTTGTTGGCAGAGAGTTGTCAGTCGAAAGCGTAGCCTTTTCGTTCTCCCGCCCCCCTTTCGCCGACGACTACCCGATTCTATTTCCGTCGAACGTGACGTTTGATGCGCCGTCGTCGGCAATCGTCTTTCATTCAGAAGTAGGAGACCTTCCCGTCGAGAGAAAGAAGGCGGATATGCACGAGTTCTTGATTCGAGCACCAAGAGACTGGATCTTTACCGACTTCAAGGAACACTCGATTCAGTTGAAGGTGCGTGAATACCTCTTTACGTCCTCGAATCTGAACAGAAGCCTGGATGAAGCGGCTAAGCAGTTAAACATGTCGCGGAGAACCTTGATTCGCAAGCTCGCCGCGGAAGGTCCAACTTTTCAGCAAATCAAAGACGGCCTCCGCCGCGACATCTCCATTCGTGATCTGAGTCTTGGTCGAAAGACTCTCGACGAGATTTCAGAATCCCTCGGCTTCAGTTGCGTGGCGGTCTTTCATAGGGCGTTCAAGAGATGGACAGGCACGACTCCAGCCGCATATCGCTCGCGACCACCAGGTGCATACCCCCCCTCGCCACAAGGCTCCCCCATAAAAACACCTCGTATTCGGACCACACCGAATGATCTCCGAACATCATTTATCGAGATTAGGAATGCGCGTCGAACTTGCTCGTGTCAATAGCTTTCGCTGGCAAGAACCCAATACTGTCGGCAGCTACATCGCGATATGCCACTTAGCTGCCGCTTCGGTTCTGGATCCGGCACCCTGGCTGCGCATTTTCTTCACCCAGAAGTTGTGGCGTACAACAAACGAGCTCGTTCCTGCCGCCTGAGCTTCCCCCCGATATCGCATTCCAGCCGGCCCTGTATAAGCAAACCCGAGGGGAAACTCACTCTTCTTTCATGGGCTGCCCCGTCTGGTCAGTCGAGGAGAGCAATGCGATCAACCCCACAACACATCCCAAAATCATGTAGTACGCAGGGGTGATTGGATTGCCCGTTTTCTCGATGAGCCATGCGTCAATCATAGGGGCCGTTCCTGCGAAGATGGCGATCGTAACGTTGTAACTGACGGACATCGCCATGAAGCGGACTTTGATTGGAAACAACGTAGGTACCTGAGCAAATATGCATGAGGTCAGCGCGGCGAGGGATACGTTCAACGTGACCAAGGCTGTGACCTGCAAAATCAGATTTCCAGATTGAAGAAGATGGAAGCTAGGTGCTGCGAGTACGAGCACAGCGAGGCTCCCCGCGATCATTACGGGCTTTCGGCCAATGCGGTCCGCAAGCATCGCGAAAAGAGGGATAAGCAGGACCAGCACAAGCATAGGCAACAAGCTTATCGCTAGCGCGTCTGTTCCGCTTAGATGAAGAGTGCGGTTCAGAAAGGTCGGAATATAGCTCAATACCGTAAAGAGCGTGATATTGGTCACAATCACCATGCCCGCTGCCTGCAGCATGTGCTTCTTGTAGCCCACAAGCCTCGCAACCTGTTTTAGGATAGTGGCTGGTTCGACGCGTCCCCGCTTTTGGGCATCCACGAAGGCTTGCGACTCTTCAAGACGGCGGCGGATATAAAGACCAATCAACGCGAGCGGAGCCGCGAAATAGAACGGTACGCGCCAACCCCATGCAGCAAGCGTAGCGTCGTCAAACATCAGATGGAGAACGTAGCTTACGAGAGCACCCGCCAAGAAGCCCGCCATAGCACCGACCTCTACCCAGGCGGTCATCAGTGTGCGATTATGGTTTTCGCTGCGCTCGGCAACATATATAGCTGCCGCGCTGACCTCCCCGCCCGCCGATAGCCCCTGGAACAGTCGCAAGACGACAAGCAAGACAGGGGCAAGCGTTCCGAGTGTTGCGTACGATGGCAAAAGGCCGATTCCAAAAGTCGCAGCTGCCATCACAAAGAGCGTTACATTTAAGATGCTCTTTCGTCCATAGCGATCCGCCAGAACACTACACATAATTCCGCCAAAAGGGCGTGCCAGAAAAGCGATAGCAAATGTGGCGAATGACGCAATAATCTGTACACCAGGGGAGCTAGTCGGGAAGAAGACCTTTCCCATGATGGTGGCCAGGTACCCGTAAACCGAGAACTCGAACCACTCGATTACGCTTCCTGCCATCGCGGCGATGACGACCCGGCGAAGCCCTTGCTGTGATTCCGTGTTGCCGGCTTGTTCAACGTTGTTTCGGCGTGTCACGCCAAAATTGCTCGGTGCGCTCATAGCTTAGATTCAATAGGAGAAAAATGGAGGCACACGCTCGCGCAGCGTCGATGCATTTTCTGCGAGCGTGCCGTGTTACCGCTTTACTCGACAACCGGAATCCGACGCAGCGCGTGTGCCCACACGCGCCATCGTTCTACTTCTGTCGCACACTGAGGTCCAACCAGCCGTTCTCAGTGACAATCGCCTTGTCACCGCGATGCAAAATGATAGTCGTCGTCTCGGCTTCGATAACCGCCGGACCCGAAATCTGTTGTCCAGATACAAGCTTTTCCATTGCGAAAACGTCGACCTCCACCCAATCGCCTTCCGTAAAGATTTCCTTCCGACGCTTCACACTGTTATTAGCTTCAGCCGATGTTTTCGTATTACCGAGCAACCGCGGGACAGAGCCGACAATAGCGACGTGCACATTGACCAGCACGACCTCCTGTCCTGGAGAGCTATAGGTGTATAGCGCCTCATGTCGCTCGTGGAAACGGCTGCAAACGTGCTCGACCAGATTCGCGTCGTCGAAATCGAGGCCGTCGAGGCTGACGTCGACCTCATAAATTTGCTCGCCGTAACGCATCTGCGCACTACGTTCGACCTTCAGAGGTGCCGCAAAATCGTCGACAAAGTCTGCCTGTGCAAAGGCGAACGACTCGGCTTCGTCAAACAGGGCCTTGAGGCCAGCGCCGTCCAAGCGGTTGAGGTCGACCAGGTGGCTACGGGTTGTCTCGTACCTCAGATCGGTTGCGAGCATGCCCCACGCAGACAGCACCGATGCCACTGTCGGAACGATAACGCGCGCAATGTCGAGTTCGCGTGCGACTTCGGTCGCGTGCAATCCAGCCGCACCGCCGAAGCTCAATAACGCATATTGCCGCGGGTCTACGCCTCGCCGCAGCGTCATTAGCCGCACACCGTCGGCCATTTTGACGTTGATGAGGCGCAGAATCCCAGACGCAGTCTCAATTGCTGAAAGATTAAGCTTCTCCCCTAGTTCGCCCATCGCGTTCTGCACTGCAGGGAGATTGAGCTTCGTCCGACCACCCAGGAAATTATCCGCGTCGAGATAGCCGAGCATCAGATTCGCGTCGGTCACCGTGGGTTTCTTCCCTCCCCGGTTGTAGCAGACTGGGCCGGGCCACGAGCCGGCACTCTGGGGTCCAACATCAAAGGCGCCGCCTGCGTCGATGTGTGCGATGGATCCTCCACCCGATGCAATCGACAGAATATCGAAGCTGCGCAATGCGATACGCTCCCCGGCCAGGCCCCGCTCCGACGAGACGACCGCATTTCCGTCGGACACCAATGAAATGTCGGTACTCGTCCCCCCCATGTCGAACGGAATCAGCTTGGGTGTCCCCGCGATATCCGCGCAAGCAAGCGTTCCCGAGATACCACCTGCCGGGCCTGACAGCGCCGTTGCTGCTGAGAGTTTGATTGCCTCAGCGACCGATGTAATACCGCCATGCGAAAGGATGATGTGCAGCGGATTGCCAAGACCGGCATCTTTCAGCTTGTGCTCGAGGTTCGTCAGGTAACGCTTCATGGCGGGCCCGACATAGGCATTGACGACCGTGGTCGATACCCGCTCGTACTCCTTGATCTGGGGCAGCACTTCTGACGAGAGCGAGACATAGACATCCGGCAGGTGTTCCCGTAGAAGATCCGCTGTACGCTGCTCATGTACAGCATTGCGGTACGCATGCAAGTAACACACAGCGACCGCCTCCACACCGCTCTTTTTCAGAAAGGTAATCTGTTCAAGAAGCGCGGCCTCATTGAGAGCAGTCGAAACTGTGCCGTCCCAGCGCACGCGTTCCTGGACACCAAGCCTCAGGTGACGCGGCACAAGGGGTTCAGGCGGCACCATCGCGAGGTTGTATCGCTCGGGCTTCAATCCCTCGCGCATTTCCAACACATCTCGATGCCCGTCCGTGGTAAGAAGCGCCGTTCGTGCACCCTTGCGCTCCAACAATGCGTTCGTCGCGACAGTCATGCCGTGCACAATTCGGAGCGTGGAACCAAGCATTGCTGGCAACGTGATTCCAAGCTGCTCAGCCAGGCGTTGAAGGCCCTCCAGTACGCCGATAGATTGATCTTGAGGAGTCGATGGAGACTTTGCGAACGTCACTTTTCCGTCCGTATCTGTAGCGGCGAAGTCAGTGAACGTACCGCCCACATCGATACCAATAATGTATTGCGAGGGCATTTCGTGTGCTCCTTTTCTAGAAGCGGTTTGGATAAGGCCAGAATTCAGATCAGTTCGTCTTCGGCGTCGCGTCTGCGCGCAAAGTCGCTGCGTTGCGAAGGGGCCCCCCATCCACCACCGCCGGCCGAGCGCACGTCAAGGACGTCGTTCGCCTTGATGACAACTCCAAATTCCTTCGTGCGGAGTTTGCGCATCTGGCCTTCGCTGACCAAGGTGTAGTCGTGCGGCTTCCCGTCACCCCCGCCGAGGATGCCGGCCGCCCCATGACGCGCTCCCTCGCCAGCTGTATGCGCAACAGCCGGTACTTCGACCCTCAAATGCATGGTCGTGCCCAGCCCGCCCCGGTACTTTCCGTCGCCGCCGGAACCCCGACGGAATTCATGGCGCTCAAAAAACAACGGGAACCGGGACTCGGTGACTTCGATACTTCCAAATTTGATGCCGCCGACCGAATGCCACTCACCTGCGGCAGACCACCCATCACCCACGGGACTGGCTCCTCCGCCAGGCCTCGCGTGGAACATGTGCCAGATAAATGGCTTGTTGGTTCGCGGGTTCTCCCCCTTAATCGAGATCCGGAATCGGCGACTCCATCCACCCATTGCGCGGTCAGGGCATGCGAGGGCTAGGGCACGGACGATCGCCTCGACAATTTCATTTGACGGGTGAGTCGTCGAAAGGGTTACCGCCGCGTTATTGTTTGCGCAGACAACCGTACCGGGCTTGAGCGTCGTGGTGATGGGCCTGAAAGTCCCATCGTTCTTGGGGATCTCAGGGCCAATCAGGTATGCGAACGCCATGGCGATCGCTGCTTCGGTGTTGGCATAAGATGAATTGGCGAACCCCCTTGACTGAGGGTCTGACTCAGACAGATCGATGTGGAGAGTGCTCCCAGACTTTACAACCCTGGCACGAATGGCAATGTCCTCTCGACCGTGACCGTCATCGTCAAGGAATGCCTCTCCGAAATACTGCCCGTCGGTCCACGATGCAACAATCTCTCGCGCACGACGTTCCGCGCCGTCGAGTATATTGTCGACCGCGGTCTTCACCACACTAGCTCCATATTGTGCGAGCAGCGCGAGCATACTGCGCTCGCCGAAGTGCGCCGCACCAATCATCGCAGCCAGGTCGCCGCGGAAGTCGCGCGGGAGCCGAACGTTGGCGAGAATCATCTCCATCACATCCTCGCGCATGCGGCCAGCCTCAACAAGCTTCATCGGCGGAATACGTAGTCCTTCCTGCCAAATCTCAGTGGCATGAGGGTTGTAAGCGCCATGGGTCGCGCCGCCAATGTCGCCCATGTGCCCGCGTACGACAGTCCAGAAACAACGCCGATCACCGGAAAACACCGGAACAAACGCCGTGAGGTCCGGCAGATGACTGCCGCCATGGTACGGGTCGTTCAACAGAACGACGTCGCCGGGAGAAATATCGCCCCCGAACCGTTCTTCTACAGCCTTAACCGCCCATTTCAACGCCCCCACATGAATGGGGATGTGGTCGGCCTGGGAAATCAGCCTGGCATTTGTATCGAGAATGCCGATGGAAAAATCGCGACTCGCGTTCAATATCTGCGAATAAGTTGTGCGCAGCATTGCCTCGCCCATCTCCTCTGCGATTGCCGAAAGCCGGTGCTGAATCACCGACTGAGTGATGGCATCTACGTGGCATGTCATGTTTCCGATTCCTTTTGATCGCTCAATTTCAAAGCGTCCCGGCAGGCGTTGTCTGCACGCGTGGACGATCGCCTACCGATAGGTCCTCAGCAAAATGCTCGTCTCGGTGTGACGAATCGCTTTAAGCAACCGAACACGCTCGAGGACACCCGACAGGTCGCGAGGCGACGCCGCGCGCAGTTCGGCCATTAGATCCCAGCGGCCGTTCGTGTCGTGCAACGCGATGACGTTCGGCTCGCCCAGCAGCCCGGCGATAACCTCGTTAGTCCGATTCCCGTCCACCTGAATTGCCATCCAAGCGCGGATATCGGATGGTTCTGCGTCGGGCCGCAATTTCAACGTGTATCCCACGATGATGTTTCGCTCCTCCAGCCTTCGCAGTCGATGACTGATGGTCCCTCTCGCAACACCAATCTTGCCGGCGAGCGTCGCCACACTTAGCCGCGAGTCGGCACGCAACAGCCCAATAATTTCCTTGTCAACTTCGTCCACGGAAAGCCCCAGTGAATGGAAACCGCGGGGCATACCGACCCGGTTTCGGACCGGTGATCACCCTCGACGCGCCACACTCAATATTTAATGCAATTATTTTTTGACAAAAAGTGGCCGTCAAGCGATTTCCGCACCTATCTAGCAATACACATCAAATCTGCAGATCGCTGTGGAATTCTGGGTGGGGAAGCGTTCTGCGCGCTCATGTTTTGAGCACAATGCCAGCTCAAAAACTCTAAGATTAAAATTTTAGTTGCGTTCTGGTAGGATGGTGTGCTCATTCGGGCAGGCACACCGCCTGATGAAAACAAGGAGATTTGTGTGGTTCAGGTAAAAAAGGCGGACATGCGGGGAGCCATGCTTACCGCAGCGTTCGACCTGTTCAGCCGCAAAGGCTACGCGGCTACAACGCTTAGTGAGATTGCCCGCAACGCAGGGACGACCGGTCCCAATCTCTATGTTTATTTCGAATCGAAGCTTGCCGTGGTCTACGAACTCTACGAACCATGGCTGCTGCTGCAGGTGGAAGCACTTCAGAAGAACGTTTTTGCGTTGCGCGGTCCGAGGCAACAGCTTCATCGCCTGTTCATCGGACTATGGAGCGATATCCCGCTCGCCGACCGGCATTTCGCCAACGTCCTCATAGAGGCGCTCGCCAGCACGCCTCCGGACACTCGAAAGCCACGGGATCTGCTGCACACGCTTGATGCAATGGTGACTGCCATCCTGATGCGGATAGTCCCGAAGGAGCGCACTCACCTCGTGTCAGATGGCGTCTACGCCCGGATACTGTGGATGGCTTTCGACGGGTTCTCAATCAACCAGAGAATCGGGCAGAAATTTGCGATTGAGAGAACCGCCGAGCTGATGACGATGATGTTGCTCGGGGAATGATGCGCTCAGGCACCGCACTCGGGACCGCACGGCGCCAATGAAAGACTCAGGCAGCGCGACGCACAGGTGCATGCGCCCTACCTCGACTGGTCTGCGTGAAGAGATCCTTGGGATCCACCGCGTTCGGCACGAGCTCGATAGCTGAGCCAATCCCCCTCGCGAGCGCTTGCTCGTGCACGTAGCGCAGTGCGGTGTAATCTTCTAACGCAAAGCCGACCGAATCGAACACCGTCACCTGATCAGCGCCCTGCCTGCCGACCTCGCTTCCGTTCAGGACACGCCAAAGGTCAACCACAGGGAAATCAGGGCCAAATTGCTGAATATCGCCTTCAACTCGCGTTTGCGGTTCGTACTCAACGAACACACGTGCTTTGCGCAGGACATCTACGTGCAGTTCGGTCTTTCCCGGGCAGTCGCCACCAACTGCATTCAGATGCATGCCTGGCTCGAGCATATCCGGCGTGATAATGGTTGCGTATGTCTTGTCCGCAGTGACCGTCGTCACGATGTCGGCACCCTGGGCGGCCTCCTTAGCCGAATCAGCCCGGATGATTCGCAGATTCGGGAACGCGGCGAGATTGCGTACAAGCTTCTCGCTTGCTGCAGGGTCGACGTCGTACACCACAATCTCTTTGATTCCCAAGTGTGCGTGGAAGGCAATGGCCTGAAACTCACTCTGGGCGCCGTTTCCAATGAGCGCCATCCGACGCGATTCCGGTCGCGCCAACGCCCGGGCGGCCATCAGCGAAGTCGCGGCCGTCCGCAGCGCCGTTGCGAGCGTCAGTTCAGACAATAGAACTGGATAGCCCGTCTCAACGTCGGCGAGAACCCCAAATGCCATTACGGTATAGAGACCTCGGTTGGTGTTTTTCGGGTGACCGTTCACGTATTTGAAAGCATACCGGCGCGCGTTCGACACCGGCATCAACTCGATAACGCCGATATCACTGTGATTTGCGACACGAGCAGACTTCTCAAACTCCTGCCAACGAATGAAGTCCGCACGAATCTCATGAGACAACTCTCCGAGGAACTTACTCAACCCAATGTCGGCGATGAGGTCTGACATCGATTGAACGTCTAGAAAGCGGGTCATACAGGGGTTCCCTCAAGCTGTTTCGGTCAGTCTATTTTTCCCGCTTTTGACGCAAAAAAATACCGCGCATGTTGCTCGCTTTGCGCTGTCTTGCTAGCACATTGCCGAACAAAACAGGTCGGAACGCTAGTGGCGTTCAGAGCGGCATTCCAGACTGAGTTCGCCAAAGCGCTGGCGACGTGTGCCGGAGTCGTAGCCGCGATCGCTGCGAATCGGGGGGCAGTGTTGACCAATCGCAGCAATGGGATGCGTCGTGACGGCTTGCGCCGGTCAGTATGCACACTGACCGGCACTCCGTTTGGCGTCTACGAGGCTGCGGTGCCGCGAACGGCTCTGGTACAAACGCGGCGCCAGCTGCCTCTCAGCCGTCTGCCGCTTCGAGCTCGATGAGTAAGTCCTTCGCCGCAACGCGATCGCCAGGCTGCACGTGCACCGTCGCGATCACGCAGTCGCGTTCGGCTGTGATGTGCGCCTCCATTTTCATGGCCTCCATGGCAATCAGTGTGCTGCCTGCGCGCACGGTCTGCCCGGGATGTACCGCAATACTCACGATCGAGCCCGGCATCGGTGCGGCCACATGCAGCGGATTTTCTGGGTTGGCGATTGGGCGTCCCTTGCGCGCTGTTGACGCCTGAACGGCGCTGCGCTGCTCGACTACGGCCGTACGTGACTGACCGTTCAGCTCGAACTGGACTTTCACCATGCCATCATCTACGTCGGCATGCTGGCCCTGTAGCGAGATAAGCAAGGTCTTGCCCGCGTCGATATCGACGGCAACTTCCTCCTGCGGTTGCAGTCCGTAATAGAAGGCCGTGGTGGGGAGCACGGACGTATCGCTGTAGGCACGCAGGTGCGCGTAGAAGTCAGCTGTCTGTTTCGGGTACATGAGATACGAAACAAGTTGCCGGTCGTCCATTTGGTGTCCGCATGCGACCTCCCCCTTCACGCGCCACGCATCCAGATCGACCGGTGCAATCTCGTCGCCGGGCCGGTATGGCGCCGGCGGTTCGCCGCGCAAGACCTTGCGCGACAGCGCTTCGGGAAATCCATCGGGCGGGAAGCCGAGTTCGCCCTTGAACAGCGACACGACCGACTCGGGGAAGGCGACGTCCTTCGCCGGATCGCAGACGTCCGCAACGTTCAGGTCATTCGCCACCATCAGGAGCGCCATGTCGCCCACGACCTTCGAAGTCGGCGTGACCTTGACTATGTCGCCAAACATCCGGTTGACATCTGCATACATGCGCGACACCTCGGTCCAGCGGTGCTCAATGCCGAGCGACCGGGCCTGCTCGCGCAGATTCGTGTATTGCCCGCCAGGCATTTCGTGACGATAGACGTCCGCCGTGCCGGAGCGGATCTCCGATTCAAACGGCGCGTAGTAGCGCCGCACGCCCTCCCAGTACGTCGATGCTTCATGCAGACGGTCGAGGCTGAGCCCCGGATCACGCTCCGTACCCGCGAGCGCCGCTGCAATGCTGGAGAGGTTAGGCTGCGAGGTCAGGCCGCTCATCGCATCAAGGGCGCCGTCGACGGCATCGCAACCTGCCTGGATTGCCGCGAGTGCGGAAGCCGCCGAAATGCCGCTCGTGTCGTGCGTATGGAAGTGGACCGGCAGCCCGGTCTCCTCCTTGAGCGCCTTCACGAGCGCCGCTGCGGCCTGCGGACGGCATATGCCCGCCATGTCCTTGATTCCCAGGATGTGCACACCCGCTTCTTTGAGTTCGCGCGCAATTCCCACGTAATACGTGAGGTCATACTTCTTGCGCGCGGCGTCAAACAGATCACCGGTGTAGCAGATCGCGCCCTCGCACAGCGCGCCGCTTTCGCGCACCGCGTCGATCGACACCCGCATGTTGCGGACCCAGTTCAGCGAATCGAATACGCGGAACACATCCACGCCCGCGCTGGCCGCCTGCTGCACGAAAAAGCGCACGACGTTGTCAGCGTAGTTCGTGTAGCCCACGGCGTTCGAGCCGCGCAGCAGCATCTGGAAGAGGATATTGGGTACTCGCTCGCGCAACTGCGCGAGGCGCTGCCACGGGTCTTCCTTGAGGAAGCGTAGCGCCACGTCGAAGGTCGCTCCACCCCAGCACTCCATCGAAAATAGCTCAGGGAGCTCACGCGCGTAGAACGGCGCAATCGGCAACATGTCTGCCGTGCGCATGCGCGTTGCGAACAGCGACTGATGGGCATCGCGCATCGTCGTGTCGGTCAGGAGCGCACGCTTCTGCTCGAGCATCCATTGCGCGAACCCTTCGGCGCCCAGATTCCGCAGGCGATCGCGCGTTCCCACTGGCAGCGGCTTGGACGTATCGACCTTTGGCAGCAAGGGTGTGGGCAGCGGCAAGGCCGGTAGCGAACGGCCCGTCATCTCTGGATGACCGTTCACGCTCGTTTCGCCGAGATAGCGCAGCAGCTTGGTCGCGCGGTCGCGACGCTTGGTGAACGCGAGCAGTTCAGGAGTGCGATCGATGAAGCGGGTCGTTACTTCCCCCTTGCCGAACGCAGGATGGTTGATGACGTTCTCGAGGAACTGTAGGTTCGACGCGACGCCCCGAATGCGGAATTCACGCAGCGCGCGATCCATCCGGCGAATCGTTTCAGTCGATGTCGGCGCCCACGTTGTCACCTTTACCAGCAGGGAATCGTAGTACGGCGTGATTTCAGCGCCGCCATAGGCCGTCCCCGCATCTAGCCGGACACCGAAGCCCGATGCGCTGCGATAGGCGGTAAGCCGCCCGTAGTCGGGCAGAAAGCCGTTGTCGGGATCCTCCGTCGTGATCCGGCATTGAAGCGCGTGGCCATTCAAGGGAATCGAGGCCTGCGCGGGCACACCAGCCGCGCGTTCGACGATGCCACCGGTCTCATGCACGGAATCTTCGGTGAGGCCAATGCGGCCGCCCTCTGTGATCCTGATCTGCGCCTTCACGATGTCGATGCCGGTGATCATTTCAGTCACCGTGTGTTCGACCTGAATACGCGGGTTGACTTCGATGAAGTAGAACCGTTCCGTATCTGCATCCATGAGGAACTCGACCGTACCCGCATGCGTATAGCCCACCGCGCGCATGAGGCGCAGTGCCGCTTCGCAGAGTTCGGCCCGGCCCGCATGATCCAGGTACGGCGCCGGCGCGCGCTCAACGACCTTCTGGTTGCGGCGCTGCACCGTGCAGTCTCGCTCATACAGATGCACGATGTTGCCGTGCGAGTCGCCAAGCACCTGTACTTCCACGTGGCGCGCGTTGCGTACCAGCTTCTCGAGGTAGACTTCGTCGTTGCCGAATGCCGCGAGCGCTTCTCGCCGCGCCGCCGAAATCGAAGGCTCGAGATCCTGTTCGCTCTCCAGTACGCGCATGCCTCGGCCACCGCCGCCCCAGCTTGCCTTGAGCATCAGCGGATAGCCGATACTGGAAGCAAGCTGCTTACATTCGTCGAGATCGGTCGGCAACGGGTCCGTTGCTGGCATCACCGGTACGCCCGCAGCGATCGCCGCGTTACGTGCGGCCACCTTGTTGCCAAGCATGCGCATAACTTCGGGCGTGGGGCCGATCCAGCGCATACCTGCATCAACTACTGCCTGGGCGAAATCCGGGTTCTCGGACAGAAAACCGTAGCCAGGATGGACCGCCTCGACGTTCGCCGCTCTTGCTATGCGCAGAACATCCTCGATGTCGAGGTAAGCCGCGAGCGGCTTCTTGCCCTCGCCCACCACATAGCTCGCGTCGGCTTTGAATCGATGCAGCGCAAGACGGTCTTCCTTCGAATAAATGGCGACCGTTCTGATGTCCATCTCGGCGGCGGCACGCATGACGCGGATCGCGATTTCCGAGCGGTTGGCAATGAGCAGTGACTTGATAGGTTTGTGGTTCATGATGTGTCGGCTCGCGCCGGCCTGGTCAAAACGGGCCTTGACGACCTAAATCCACTTAAAGGCGAAAGTGAGGAAGGACCCCACGCCAACGACGCCACGTGGGCCAGCAAAAGAGACAGCCAAGCTGCCCCAAGCCCTCGACACGGCTCCGCTAACTTCGCTCGATGCCAAACAATCGCCCGAGTATGACGATGCGCGCACGCCTTGAAATAGACGCACGACTACGCGGCCTGTTCGGTCGGATCGTCTACGGCTGCGTGCTTCGCACGGTTGGTTTGTCTCGAATAGTGGCGGGGATCCCTAGCCATTACGCGGGGTCAATGAAAGGCGAATTGGAATCCATCCAGTCATATTGCCCCTGCAGAGTCGCCCATGCCCAGTTCGGGCACGTCTTGACCGCACGCGCCTGAACTGGCGTGAATCGATTCGGAGAAGGGTTAGAGTCCGCGCTGCCTGTGGCAACAGGCTGCTCCGATTCGTAACGATTATTCATCTTGCTGCGTCCCTCCTTACATTAAGGAATAGCGTTTCCAATGCGTAACCAGGACTCATTGGTGGCCGCCTCTTCAAGCGGGCAGTAACGGAGCAAGGAATGCGCCAGGTAGCCGCCAAGCACTTGAAGCTCGTGCTTTCGCGGCAGGACCGCGCCATGCCCAGCGCGGCGTGTTCAGATTTGAAATCTTGCGTTGCAATTTTGCAAATTTTCTGAACCTTCTGTCGGGAGGAATCAACCCGATCCAATGCCTCACTGGCGCCCCTTCACCGCGTCACTAACTGGGTGCCCGCAAACTCCCTGACAATAGAACATGAAGCAACTGGGGACACCGCAATTCCGCAGTGAGTGGGTCGAGTTGACGACACGGTACACAGGCACCCCTCCCACGTGTGCGGTTACCCGGGGTGGACAAGCGCTACGACTTTGCATCCTGTCAGCAGTACCTGAAAAAAGAGGGATCACGGCGCGCTCTGGCCGCCGCGGCGTTGAGGGCAAAGAACGGCCGGGCACCACCGCTGGACCGTCGAGCGCACTCATGGTTGGTTGCCGGCTTCGGCAAACTGCGCGTTCGCCTAGAGCCTCGCCTCGCCATTCAAGCCGCGATGCTATCCCTTGTCGCTGCCGCTATCTGTTCACGCTCTTGACGACCTGGGTTAGTAAGTCGAAGGGGGCGGCGGCGCCGTGACGCGTCACTGCTACCAGACAAGGAGTCGAATACGGCACACGTCCAAAGGTTAACGTGGGCATCGAGTGTGATGACATGACAGGTTGGACCGGAGCTCGCACGGCCTGCATCACAGAGAAGGCCTTGAGCTCGCGGACACAATGAGGCGCAAGTTGGCGGATTTCAGCCGGATCCATCGTCGACGTTACCGCCTGCGCCGCCCGACAGATTAACAGAAAGCCAAAAGGCGATCAGAACGGACCTCACGGTACGTGATCGCAAAAGCAATTCTGGATCTAATACAGTTTATGGGCGTCCGTCGTGGACCGTTCCGAGTGTACCGTCCTCAGTATGGCGGTAATAAGCAGCTGAGCCGCGGGCGACGGAGTAGATTCAGCGCGGGTAAACAATCCAACGCTACGTCGCGTATCAGGAAGCGAAATATCAAGCGTCACAAGTGCGCCCGCCTGCAATTCCGTATAGAGCGATTCCGCGGACAGCGCCGCAATCATCTCTGAATTAAGAAGCAAGCCTCGGATCGTACTGATGTCCGCCGTTTCGACGGAGGGTATTGGAAAAGGTAAGCCGATACGCGCGAACGCTGCGTCCACAGTTTCCCGAGCTGGCGAGCCAAGCCGCGGGAAAATCCATTTCACGCCGGCAAGGTCTGCAAGAGAACTTCCATTCCGAGCTGCCAAGGGATGCCCGGCTCGTACAATGAGTTTTATATCGTCCGCGAGTAGCGGCTCAACGGCGAGTCCGTCAGTTTGATTGCCAGTGAGCACTGGTCCGAGCATTACATCCATATCTCCGCAACGCAGCGATGCTGCCATCACCGCATATGCGTTCTCTGCTGTCACGATCCTCACATTGGGATACTCGCGAGTTACCGCGGCGATTGCCGAAGGAAGAATGCGTGCACGGCCCAAGGGTAGAGAACCGACAATGACTGTACCCGTTACGGTGCCGTGCGATGCCGCGAGATCAGCGTGTACATGACGCAGGTCGCTGAGCGCACGCTGCACGTATGGTACGAACGACTCCCCTTCCGTTGTCAGCTTGAGTCGATCTCTCGAGCGGCCTCGCACAAACAACGATAGTCCACTACCGGTTTCCAATACCTGAAGCGCTCGGCTAACCGCTGGTTGGGTGATTCCGAGAGCGACTGCTGTGGTTGGCATATGACGCTCGCGCGCTAGCGATACCACTATCTGCAACCGGCGCGTGTTGAGCAACCAATCGGGTAAAACTACCCCCTCAGTCTCGAAACGACCAGTGCGTAGAGATGTGCACCAAGCGGTAAGCTTTTCCAATTCAGAAAAAATACGCTCGGAGCGCTGTAGTACCGTCTTCCCAGAGGGAGTCGGCAATACGCCGCACGAATGCCTCTCGAGCAATGGCTCACCGATGGATAGTTCAAGCTCGCGCATCATCCGCATGAGCGACGTTTGCGCACGAGAGAGCTTCCGTGCGGCCGCACTTGGCCGCCCTTCAGACACAATCGTGGAAAAAGCCCGTAGGTGCGCAAGATTCAGAAGTTCTGTCTCTCGCATGGCCAAGTAACTACTCCTCCAGCGCGTTGGGCTAAAAGTTATGCTGAATTCCTGATGTTACCGCGAACTGACGGTTCGAGGATGACGCGGAGAGGGTGTAGATTTGCGCTTTAGCACCGTGAGCTTGTTGCGCAACCGCGAGGAAATACAAGAACGTTCGTTTCGATAGCGCATACTGTATGGTTGCATCGATCTGGTCCCATGACGGCTGACGTTGTGCGCCGCTGCCGCCCTTGTACTTCCCGTCGCTTCTAATGTATGCCACGCCCGACATCCAAAAGGGCGACATCTGCCACCGCAAGTTGGCCTCAAATGTGTCTAGATTGAGTCCAGTGCTATCTAGATAGTCGTATTGCACGTGGGTATATTCGCCCCCGATCTTAATCGCCTGCCAGTCATAACTCGCACCAATTACGCTAATCCTCTGACGGAACACGCCAGCTCCACGTACACTCTGGGCAAAAGGACTCTTGTAGTCGTCGTTGATACCAGGCCCTGAGGTCCCCACGGCGCCTGCCGTCTGTGAATCCGGACGATCGGCCTGCATGTAACCAAGTGAAACCCGAAACGGACCCGGCCGGTACGTCACACCAGCACTCATCAAGCGATTTTCCGAAAATTCCGTGGAATTGCTAAAGCCGTACGTTACACCGAATGACAGCCCACACCAGGCGGAGCTTAAGTATTTGATCGCGTTGCTGGACTTAAATGGCTGAGTTTGGTTGTCTGCATTGCCGATGTGAGCACCAATATTGCCCGACCACGTTGAGGTGCTCGCCAGACCTTCGGTCATGTCTGAAAGCGCCTCAAACTGTCGCCCGAATGTCAACCGACCCGAGTTCCTTCGCTCGAACCCGACATACGAAACATTGAATGCCCGTCCAGATCCGCCCCCTGTTTGAATATTGAATGGACTCATCAAACGAAACACCGCCGATGTCCCACCACCAAGATCTTCAGTCCCGTGGAAGATGACACGGGTAGGTGTGAGTTGGGAACTAGTAGCCAACCATTGCGAATGCCCCCCAGCGTTGTTTGCATACAGCACACCAGAGTTGATCATGCCACTCAAGGTGACGCTACTTTGGGCTTGCGCGCCAAAGGACAGAGCGCCCACGCTCGCGCAAATCGACAGCCTGAGAGTCGCCTTGCGGCGGGCTCCATAAAACATTTTCGTCTCCAGATTTATATAGTCCCGGCAAACTCGTGGGTTGAACCGGCTGCACGGTGCGAAAAGCGACCTGCATTTATTGTTTGTAGCGCAAACTGCCGAATGCGCTATGTGAGCGCAGCGAAATGCTGCGCGACCTACTTTTTCAGGCGGAGCCGTTCGCGTTCAGAATTTCCACCTTGCCATTTCGAATCGGCAAAGAAGCGATCGAGTCGTCGCCCACTTCGTCGCGGATGACCGTATTTAGACGACTGTTCATTTCAAGCAAAAGTTCGCCATGTGCCTTCCGATCTCTCGCCAAATTGCGAACCTCGTCAGGATCATTCAGCGTGTCATAAAGCTCCACGTCGTTATGTTCGAAAAGTGCCTCTAGGGAAACGGGCTCATTGAAATTGAGAACCGAGAAATAACGGGAAAATCGATAACGCCCATCGAACACACTGCGAATCGCGCCTCTAAAGCGGAAGTCTGGTTGCAGGTCTTGCATACGTTTCAGTATGACTTCCCGTGAGGCACCTTTCATCGAAAGAGTTTGAAACTCTTGTACCATCCACTCACTGTCGTAATTGCTGAGCATCGCGTAGTTAAACAGCGATACCTTGCGTTTTGCGTCAATCGGCGCCGCCTGCGGCCGCGACAGGAGATCGGAGAAATCGCGCCCGTGAGCAGCATCGCCCGCAAGCCGCGTCACGGTGGCCGCATCCGCCCCAGTTAGCCCAAGCAGAGTCGGGGCAATGTCCAGATGAGAGGTCAGTGCGCGGCAGCTTGTCCCCCCCGGATACGCGGGATGTCGAATGACCAGTGGAACGTGGTTCTGGGGGGCATACGCGGTTGCGCCCTTGCCAACGAGTTGGTGCGCGCCTACGTGGTCTCCATGATCCGAAGTCATCACAACGATCGTATTGTCACGCAACCCCAACGCAGCAAGTGTTTCAAGCAGGCGCACGACGTGTGCGTCGGAATCGCGAACGCAGTTGAAATAGTAGTTTTGATATGTTCGGATTCGATCATCAGTAAATGGGAACGCTCCCGTGATGTGCTCCATGGCCGTTCGGAACATGCCGTGCGCGGCTGGGCGTCCAGGTTCATCATATGGCTGATGTCGGGACGCAGCGAGCGGAACTTGATTCCAAGACGCGTAATATGTCGCGTCATTGGGCACCGGCGCTATGTGTAACAAATGTTGACTGTTGGTCTGTTCCTGTTGGCCAGTGGGGTCCGTGTTCAAAAACATTACGTCGTGAGGATTCACGATGTTGACTGCCAAGAACCAGTTCTTCTTTTCTGCGGCAAGCTTCGCCGTGTGGTTTCGAAGCCAACTGACGGCCAATTCGGTCGTGACGCCGTCATAGTTGTAGCCGCCACGAGCCGCGCCAACGAGGTCGCCGACACCAAAATAGTCGTCGAACCCATACTCCGCCATAGTTCGGTTGTAGGCTTCCACAGGCGCATTATATGGACTATTCGTTTTGCGCATGTCTCCGCCAAGGTGCCATTTGCCGAGATACGCGGAGTAGTACCCTGCGTCATGAAGCATATGCCCTACAGTCCGGATATCCGTCGACATATCGGGTTGCCACGGCATTCCCGCGTTGTCGTTGATTTTCGTGTGCTGTGTGTGCTGCCCCGTATAGATCACCGAACGCGACGGCGAACACACGCACGATGCGATTTGATGATTTGTGAATGTGATCCCTTCGCGCCGCAATGTTTCACGACCCGGTACTGGAAACGGCCACTTGTCAAAGTAACGCTCTTGGTCCGTCAGAATGAACAAGATGTTATATCCGGGCGGCGGTACGGAAGGTGCGACGCGCGGCATACTGCGAGAAGTGGACGGCACGCTCTGCGATCGGTCGACTGCATTTGCTGTAGGTACATGGACGCCGACACCGAATGCCGCTGTCGCAAGCCCAGCCGCTCGCAGGAACCCACGACGCCCAGCTACCTCAGGCTCGTCAACTGAAGACGTATCGATTCCAGAATCATCAGATTTTTGTGGTCGCTTCTTCATGCAATATTCCCTTCTCTCTGTTCTCAGGATCGTGAGAATCACTCTCACCAACGGTGGTCTTGCTCTTCGCAGTCACCCAGAACGATTGCGATCCGCCGCCCAGCCACGATAAAGAACCCGCAAGGGCATAAAAGCTCGGGTTTATCCGGAGAAAGGAATTAGAATGCGACGTCGGCAGGGCCTTGGGCCGGGCGCCGCCGGCCAACACACCCAAGAAGCAAGGGCTGGTTGCCCAAAATGTCCGGCAATACGTTCGCCTCGGATCGATAAGCAAATCCTCAATCGCTGAACGCACAACGCAATACCAGAGAAAGCGCCATGGACTGATATTCCTTTCCGTGTCAATCGTGATCGGTTCTCGGTCTTGGCGCATCCGAGTTCCCTGAGGGCGACGTCGCAGCAAGCGTCAACTGTGAATCACGCTTCTATGAAGAAGGCTCCTGTCAAGATCGCAGTCCTACAGCACTTCCTTCCGCAGTTGTCCGCAATCGCGCATCCACTGACGCGATCCCTTGTCCTGCGATGACGGTACGCCACGAGGATCCGACCGCGCTCGCCGCGCAACCACGAGCGCAAGTTGATCACCAGCTTGATCGCATCGATCCGGTCGGTCTTCGCGTACTGGATCCCGGACTACGAGCTACTCGGGCGGCGCGGCCTCGCGGTCTGGCTCGTTGATGCGCGCCAGATGGATTACGCCCTCGGCCACATGAGTGACGTGTAGGACTGTCAGTAGCCGCAGAAGCTGAAGAGTCTCGAATTGCTGAGCGCCGCTTGGCGGCCTGCTTGCGAAGTCTGCGTAGTACGCGCGCCAATCCGGCAGCGTGAGTTGCTGCTCACTGAGCGGGGGCAACTGGATCGAGCGCATGCAGAAGGCGCTGTTGCAGATGAACCTACAGCTCGCCGATTTGATGGTCATGACCGGGCAGACAATCGTCTGCGCCATCGGTGCCGGCGAACGGGACCCGAAAGTCCTTGCGCCCTTTCGCCATAATCACAGTAGGGCCAGCACCGACAACGTCATCAGCGCGCTAACTGCCAGATTGCGCGGGGAGCACCTGTTCGTACTCGGGCAGACATGTTGCGGGGGCCCGCTCAGCTGCCACCAGCTAACGGTGGCAGTCCTATCGTCTCGTAAAACGTGACACGCCGCCGCAAGACAGACAGCGACTATGAACAACATGCGTGCGCCACGCGTCGCCTCAAACTATCTTTTGCCGGCATCTGGATGTCGACTAAGCCCCAGTTTTTTGCGAAAACGCGATGCACAACATCACTATAAAGATAATCCTTCTTATCACAAGGAATCCATTTTTCTATCAAACTACGCAACTTCAAAAATCGCCGGATGGGGTCCCGCGGCCCGCCCTCCGCTGAACCCGTCGGCTTGCCTGATGCCGGTGAATCCGCAATCCTAAACTCCAGCGAGATGAAAGCGCAGCGCCTGAGCTTCGCGTCAGTCCAGGCGTTTCATCCGTCAACCCTCCACGTTCGCCCCGGTAACTCGCGCGGGCGTTAGAGCCGATATGAAAAATATCGGTTCACGAGGCGTAGAATACGCCGCCAATCATTCAACGCATCCGGCTCCGGGCGCATCGCAACGAACCTGAAAATCCAGGCTCTGGGTGTGTCGCTGGTTGGCGAACTGGCCTGAGCGGCAGCCGGGCGAACAAGGAAAGGCGTTGTCAGCTTGACGGCAAGAAAGAACGAAGCGCTCCATTTGGCTTTGCACAAGGATGTTCTCCATGCAGCCAGGCATCGGGATAGGGGCGTCTTGCCTGGGTGGCTCGTCAGGCGTGGGGAAGCGTGCGTAGTACGGCATCAACTGATCAGTGAACGAAAGAAACATGCAAACCGTTGCGGTACTCGACTTCGAAACAACCGGGATTTCGCCGAATCTGGGCGACCGCGCTACCGAGATCGCCGTCATCCTTCTGCGTGACGGCCAGATTGTTGATCGTTACCAGAGCCTGATGAACGCAGGACGGCGCATCCCGTCCGATGTCGTTGCTCTCACCGGCATCACGAACGACATGATCGCATCCGCTCCTTCTGTATCGAAAGTCATGAGGGAAGCTGCAGCGTTTGTTGGAAACCATCCCGTCGTTGCCCACAACGCCGGTTTCGACAAGCGGTTCTGGCAGGCAGAACTGGGGCTGCTTGGAGTGCCAGCGGAGCATTCATTTGCTTGCACGATGCTCGTCGCCAGGCGGGTCTATCCACACGCCCAGAGTCACCGCCTGTCTAGCTTGGCGGAGATGCTTCGGCTACCGAAATCGGGTCGTGCTCACCGGGCGATGGTTGACGCTGAGGTCGCCAGCCATCTATGGTGCCGATTGCAGCACGACATCGCCCAAACTCACGGGCTGAAGCGAATCGATCACGCCCTCATGGCCCGATTGCAGAAAACCAGCAAGGCGAAGGTTGCGACATTGCTGGGGGCGCTATCTAACGACTGAGCTCACAGCCCCGAACAACCTGGACCGCCCCCTCGACCCATGGAGGGGCAGCCAGGGAGGCCTTCCAGAAGCACTGTCGCGTTGTCGTGTTGACGACGCAGTAGCTGATCGCGCGCACCACCCGCTCAGGCTGGCGAGCATTTTCTCCAGTCCGTGTGAATGGCATTGGCCATGTAGACGGCCGCCTTTCTGAGCGGAAGTCCGTTGGGAGCTGGGCAGTCAACCATCCTCGGCGGCCTTTTTGTTCCGCGCGCTGCTTGAGGTGGTCCTGAGATGCCACGCGTGTCCCGTTCGGCGAAGCCGCAAAGCGCCGTAACCTGGGTAGCTGCCTGCCATACCGATACGCAGATGCGTGCAGTGGGACTACGCGGTTCTTCCTGTTCAGTCGCGGCTCTCACGCGCGGCCGCCGCGAAATCGGACGTACGTCATGGGCTTTCTTCGCTGGCGATGAAGAAACGGCTTGCCAGAAGGCGTTTTCCTGTTGCGAATCGCGAAATCCGTTGATACGCTTAGCGCCAGCTTAAGACGGTGCAGTAACGCGAGGCGTCGTGCACCGTCTTAAGCGGTTCTCAACCTGATAGAGGATTATTCATGGCAACGAAGACCGCAACGAAAGCCCCGAAGGCTGCAAAATCGGCCGCACCGAAGGCAGCCAGGAAGGCCGCGCCGCAGGCTGTTACTCCGGCGAAGAAGGCTGCGACCAATGGCGTACTCAAGCCGCTGAAGGAAACGTTCACGAAGGCCTCGTTGGCAACGCACGTTGCCGAGCAAGCCGGTGTCGATCCGAAAGCAGCCAAAGCCGTTCTGGCTGCGCTCGAGGACACGATTCTGGGCTCGGTGCATAAGAAGGGTGCAGGTGAGTTCACTCTGTCGGGCCTGGTGAAAATCGGCGTCCAGGCTGTCCCGGCGAAGAAAAAGCGCTTCGGCAAGGACCCGTTCACGGGTCAGGAGCGCTGGTTCGATGCAAAGCCGGCAACGGTGAAGCTGAAGATTCGCGCGCTGAAGAAGCTGAAGGACGCCGCCGCAGCCTGAGGCCCGCTGCGACGTTGACAGGAAGCCCGCCGAGCGGGCTTTTTGTTTTCAGGCCGCCGCCATCGTCATCGAGGCCAATCATGCACTGCTTGCGGGATCCCTAAGCCGCGCGGAACTCACAACGGTGCGCCACAATTGCGGCACGCTTCGGCCTCAACGACCTCAAAATATGCACAGCGACGAGGTCAAACTTAAGAGGCAGATAGCCGGCGCGTTTGCGACGACGAAGTGAGCGCCGAGTGGCCCATATGTGCCGGCACATGACCAGACACCCGCTACGATCCACCGTCACATGTTGGGAGCCATTGGCGCCGCTACACTCCGGATCTCCCTTCCTCAAACTTTCCCGGCATGAAGCGCATTTCCGTCCGGCACGCTCCCATTCACGGAAAGGGCGTCTTTGCCCTGCGGGCGCTTTCCGTCGGCGAGCGCATCTTTGAGTACAAGGGGCTTGTCACCACCTGGCGGGAAGCGACCCGCACGTACGCGCGGCGCGCCAATGCCGGGCACACTTTCCTCTTTGGATTGTCGGACGGGCGCGTCATTGATGGCGGCCGCGGCGGTAACGGCGCAAGGTGGCTCAATCATGCGTGCGAGGCGAACTGCGAGGCGATCGAGCAATCAGGCCGCGTCTACATCAACGCTCTCAGGGACGTCCAGCCCGGCGAGGAGCTGTTCATCTTCTGTGGTTGAACACAGAATTCATAGGCTACGCGCTCGAGGTTCCGCCGAAAGGCAGGACCGGGTCACTCCAGAAGTACGCGTGCCGCTGTGGCGCCAGGCGTTGCCGGGGCACGATGCTCGGGACGGCCTGATCGCGCCGCGACACCTCCAGCTCCCGCCACGACCAACCGCATCGGCCTGTAGCCGCCGCTATCGGTCATTGGCCCGCGCTCTAGCGGTGACATTCGAAGGACGGTTTCTTCCGGATACCGGCCTGGGAGGTCTCACCCGGCCGTCAAACCGTTGTCTGGACCTTCGTCTAGTCATCGGACCACGTAGCGCTTCCCGATTGGGGAACGCACTGCCTTGACGAAACGCGTATCGTGCAGCGAGCAGGCCGACTCGCGAGTCCGGGATGGCTTAAGGGACCTGCCACGCCGCAATTGGACCAAGGTCCAATTGCCCTGACGGCAAGCAAGGATCACTATTGATATGACCCGTGAAGGTCCAGATGCGGGAGTTCGTTTGATACCGCGAGGTCGCGTTTCGAATGGAGGGCGTGTCATGAGCAAGTACCTGCGGCTTTTTCTCGTGGTCCCGCTTTTGCTTCTCGCGGCGGCCTGCTCGACGCAGGAGACTGCGTCGGCTGGAATGGGTGATCCAGAGCTGGAGGCTCAAGCGCGCGCGGCGCTTCAGCAACTGTTTGACACGGCGCCCAGCGCCAGGGACCTTCATGATCGGGCGAAGGCAGTTCTCGTGTTTCCGAACATCCTCCGGGGGGGCCTCGGGGTGGGTGCGCAAGGCGGAAGAGGCGTACTGTTCGGTCCGGACGGCAAAGTCCTTGGCTATTTCAGGAACACGGGGGTTTCATGGGGCCTGCAGGCTGGTGCGCAGACGCTCTCGGAGGCGCTGTTTCTGATGACCGATAGAGCCGCGCGCCAACCTTTCGATAGCAGTGGTTGGGCCGTTGGCGTAGGCCCGACCGTTGTAGTCATGGATGCAGGTGCAGGTAGGTCGATGAATACCACAACATTGCAGGCAGATGTCTATGCATTTATCTTTGGCCAGCAGGGGTTAATGGCCGGGCTTGGCGTACAAGGCCAACGAATTACGAGGCTCAATCCATAAATCTGCGAGTCTCCGTGCGATGACTTCCTGGCTCTCGACATGGCACTTGCCGCGAAAAACCGGGCGCGCTGGATAGCTATTCGACGGAGCGCCATCCGGTCAGCCTCGACGTCGTGCAGTCGAACAGCCGTGCGCTGAACACGGTTCTCGCGCAGAAATCGGGGCAGGTACGAAGAATCCCGTGCGATCCGGATTGTGTAAATTACGCGATCCATTGAGACCATAGGATGAGAATCGAAATTGCGCCCAGCGCAGGGTATCCTGGCATCGCGCTTCGGCAGCTTGAACGCACCGAAGTAGATCCGTGGTACGCGTATTTGGCTGTACCGCATGTTGTCGAGCATACGAGTTGGAATCTGCAATCGAGGGATGACCTCTTGTCGATGTTCGACGCATTCGAGTCGACCGCACCTCAGTCCATACGACACCTTGCCATTGTGAGCGATGGTTGGAAGACCCCGGTTGGTACGATCGGATCCCAAGCGTTTCTGATGTGAACTGCACCTCCAAGATCGCCTACGACCTTTCTCCGGCGTACTAGGGGGAGAGGTGCGCGTGGACCTCACTAGAAATGTCACGTGTGCGGCTGCCAGACAAAAGTAACCAGTGCGGCCTGCCCTCCGCTGACCGTCAGCCTGCGATGGTCCACTCGGCTTCGTCCGAACGGTCGGCAAAGGGTGCGCCGCCGGATCCCGGCATCGATAAGTGCCCAAGCGGCTGATCGTTTTGCTCATGCTAGGATTTCCCCAACGAAGGGGGAAAAGCGATGGCAGTGCACGCTATTACGGCAGTTCGGACGGATGGGAATTCGAAAAGAGTCACACACGTGCTTTGGGGGCTGGTGTCCGTGAGCGGGGAACAATTCGAGGTCGCTCTGCACGTATCGCCTGTAATCGAAGTGGTAGATGCACTGGCCAAGGGCGACACCGTCGTAACAGTATTTCCGCTGGATGGACAGCGCGTTGCTGGTCCGGAGGTCCGCCGCATCGTCGACGAAGCCGGACGCGAAGGCATCGAAATGGTGGTCGCTGATTCCGATACGCGCCGAACGCTCGCGGACCTGCCACGGCTTGATCACGAGTAGAACGCTTATCGGGTCGCCTCAATAGCCACCAGCACCCGCGAACTGACGCCGAAAGCTTGCCCAACGCTCGCGCCCGGCGGCATCATCTGAACACGCGGGCGGGCTATCATGCCTACGCCGTCAGGCAGTCATCGGCCAACTTCAGTCCGTCGCGATTGCCGTTTCGCGGAATTTGGGCAGCGGCTCTCCACCGAATACAGGACCTTCTCGTTCGTGTGGTCAACCCGGACGCTTTCCTGCCGCCGGCGCGCCAAGGTGGGTTGGTCGGCAACTTTACTTTGCGGTAAGTCCGGTTGTATCGGCACGGTGATTACGCGACCTGCCGGTTGAGCGAATCTGCCAGTTCGCCGATCGCCATGGCCTTGGCAAAGTGCCAGCCTTGGGCAAACTCGACTCCCCGGTCGCTGAGGTACCTGGCCTGCTCCGCAGTCTCCACGCCTTCTGCAATGAGCCGAAGTCGCAGATCCTTGCCGAGTCCGATGATGTGCGCGACGACATGATTCTTGACAGATGCGGTGTCAATTGCGTCAACAAACGATTTGTCGATCTTCAGGTAGTCGGTGCCGAGCGTCTGCAGATAAGAGAGACTCGAGTAACCCGTGCCAAAGTCGTCGATGGCAACAGTCGAACCCATCCCCCGTATTTCCGCCAGAATCGGCCCTGCCTGGTCAGGCTTGATCAAGCTGCGCTCCGTGGCCTCGAACACGAAGTTGCGTGCCCTCGCTCCTGTTACGCGTTCAATGAAATTCTTCAGGCGTGGCACGACGTGAGGTGACTGCATTTCGGAGGCCGACAGATTGATGGCAACATGGAAATCGGGGTATTTCTCGAAAAACCCAGCCAGATCCGTTGCGGCCAGCTCGAACACGTGGTCGGTAATCTCCTCGATTAGGTGGCAGTCTTCAGCGACAGGGATGAAAATATCCGGTCGAACGTGCTCCCCGGTGCTCCGACGCCAGCGCAGCAGGGCCTCGGCGCCCACCCACCGGAGGGTTTTCAGATCGACCAGGGGTTGATAGACCAGATAGAATTCCTTTCTTCTGAGCCCCTCGCGGATCGCTTCAGAGAGCGGCAGCGCCTTACGCGCCGACCGCCACGTCAGGAACATCAACACTACCATCGCGCAAACTGCGCACGACATGAGCACTATGCCGGCCTGGTGAATTCGCGCGTTCGCTGCATCCGCAGGAATCGAGGCAAATGCGAAGTAGTCGTACCTCGGGGAGCGCCACAGCGAAACGATCCTGTCGTCCGCGATAAATTCCGCATGCTGACCGTCACCCAGCATAGCATGCCAGTTCGGATTGAACTTTCCGCGAGACATTCTGACTTCGTTGGAGCTGTAGAGCACCGTGCCTAGCGCGACATTAGGGTCCTTTGTATCGACATCGATCGGCAAGGAGGGAGAAACGATGGCTGTGTATCCATTTGCGGCAGACGTGACCATGATCACAGGTTGTGATCTGACACTGCTGGCGAGAGAAAGATTAGCCTTGCGCAATTGGAGCAGCCCTCTCGCGGTGTGCTGAGAGGTCGGGACGGGCAACAGGATGCCGTCACCATGGCGTCCATAGGAAGAACACATAAGGCGGTTGTTCGCGACGTACCCCACTCCTTGCAGTTGCCCGTATTTCAGGTTGAGCTCTGCCATCAGCGCCAGCTGCTCTGGGGAGCAGGGAGCCGCATCGTGTGCTTGCAGCTCAGCAATCGCAGCGCGCACCTGAGCACTCGAGCGCTCACTGCGCTCCAGGACCTCTGCCGCTATCACGTTTAGCTTTGCAAACTCCTCTCGCATGATCTGGGCGCGCACAAATCCAAACGCGATACCAGCCAACAAGACGATGGTCAGCGTCCCGACAACCGCCGTTGTCACAACTGCTATTCTCCGGCTATCGAACACTGCAGGAATAACACGGACGAAGGGACGAGGTAAGGAAGAAAGTGCCCGTCGGGCGACAGGAGCGGAGAGTGAACTCATGACAGGGCCCAAATGATGGGTAAGCCGGGCCCGGGCAACTGCTGCCAACATGCGTGTCTCCAGGATCGGGCGGACTCGAGAGAGAACAGCGGTAACACCGATAGCGAGAAGCAGCGGGTAATATAGTCACCCCATTCGCGCATCAAGTTGACAAATCAACTATATGTTTTAATGTAAGCATTTTGTATGCGGCATGATGTCGCCAGTGTTCGCTTAAGTCGCATCGTCCAGATCGGCATCGATTGCCGCCGTCGCCAGTTCCGGCTGGAAGAGGCAGTGATTCATATTGGCGTCGTGACGGCGGTCCGGGCCTTGGTGGCGCGATGAACACTATCGCCAAACGGACCTGCAATTGGTGTGGAAAAAGGCGCAAACTGCTGCACCACTTCGACGCTTGGAAGACCGATCTGGGCGGAAAAAGCGGCCATACACTCGTCGTCACTGACGAGGACTGCTACGGTCGACCAGGGACGACTACATCAGGCTGACCTCGCCCTAAGTACCGGCCATTCAGGTACGGATTCGATCCGATAAGTCGTCGGGCAAAGCAGCCCTTCGCGCAACTACATGTCTCGGTCTCTGCAAAAGTGTGCGCTGGTCCCTGGACGCTTGACCTTCCAACGATAGGAAGGGTGATGATCAATACGCGGATCCTGACTAGGACCGTAGTCACCCACAAACGATCAAGTTACCCACCTATCGAGCATATTCAGATGAAAGCCAACCATTTATTCACCGTCCTCTCGATCAACGTCGGAATCGTGTTGTGTGGCATGACACTCAACGCGAGCGCGCAGCAAGCCACTGCCATGGCAAATGGGCGGATGAACGTGTCTACTGGAAAAATGGATACGCCTGCAGAAACCGGTGGGCGGCTGTCTGCGCCGACGTCGGCCTTTGAGAACAACGCGGCAAAGATGATGAAAAACATGAGCGCACCCGGATACACCGGAGATACAGACGCGGACTTTGTGGCGCACATGATCCCGCATCATCAGGGAGCGGTGAATCAAGCCGAAGTCGAGCTCAAGTACGGCAAAGATCCACAAATGAAGGCGCTGGCGGAAAACATCATCAAGGCGCAAAAGGAGGAGATTGCCTTTATGACACAGTGGCAGTCCAAGCACAACAAAAAGCCGTGACGCGCGAGGCGGCATGGGGCGCCTCGCTGGGTCGCGAAGGCTTTCGAAGGCTCTACCGAACGATCTCGTCTTGCTGCGACGACCGGCGGCAGTTTGGGCCGGTGACTTGACGGGCAACACGCATGCGTGGATGACCTCTGGACCTCTGAAACCGGCGTTCATGTCCAGCTAGTTTCAACCGCCGAAGTGGGTCGTCTACGGAAGTTCAGGGTCACGGCGCCCCCGATACTCGGATCATCGCCCCCCTACTTCCGGGTTCGGCCACCACCGGTCGTTATGTGGCTACGGAATGCTGTGGTTGGAATGGCTGTAATAGCCCGAGAACCCGACCGACGAGCTACGCACGCGATCCGGTTTTGGTTGCCGGTCGATGATCGGGAATCGCGTGACGGCTAGCTGTCGCTCTGCGACGATGTCGCGAAATGCTGCTGAAGTTGGGCAATGTAGTCAGAAGGGTCGTGCGACTTCGAACCAGCTTTCGACATCATGTCGCCTCCGTGTTCGAGGTGAGTTCGAGACGTCGCAATTTGAGACCCGACTGCCGGGACAGCGATGTGACATGTCTCGCAATTGGCATTGTCAGGTTGTTGGGCCAGTCGCGTAAGTTACCCTGACGAAGAACGCAAAATCGCTTTACCACGGTCGTCCGTCGGTTCCCGGCAGCAGCTATCCGCCACTCCGTTCGCTACCATTTTCGGTTCCGGTCACGCCGCCTTTATGGCCATCGGGGATGGGTCTGGTCTATGTCCCGCTAGTGGTCTGTCCTGCGCGTCCCTCTGGTTCCCGGGTTCGCGTATCCCACCTGTCGAGATCAAACAACAGGGCGTCGATTTCACGCAACTGGGCCTTCGTCAGATGCCCCGAGTCAAACAGCTCGTAGAGCCGCCGTCTCCAGTAGTCGGCCGGCAAGGCTGAACTCGCCGCATCCCTGCAAAGAGAGGACCGCACCGCGTGGGTAATATGTGCAATTTCCTGGTCGAGCAAAGTCATCATGGAGCCCCTTCGTGTTGCCTGTGGCTGGTCGATGCCTTCATCACCGCGCCGCTTTCGTCACCCAGGTAACGGCCGGCGCGCTTGCGCGACATGACAGCTCTTGTTCTAGCGCCTGTTCATTTCACAGATGCCTGGTCTGATCGAGTCCATCCCGAATGCGGGTGGAACATGGCGGAAACTGTCCCGATGCATGCAGCTAGGCTTAAGCGACGACGACACGGTTGCGACCCAGATGTTTCGCGCTGTAGAGCCGCTCGTCGGCTGCACGCAGGATCGTGTCGATCGTCTTGCCGTCGCGGCCGAACTGGGATGCGCCGACGCTGACTGTCACTTCGCCGCGGCGCCCGCTGCCAGCCTCGAACGTACTGCCAGCGATCGTCGTGCGGATTCGCTCGCCAATCGCGAGGGCGGTGTCCAGACCTGCCTGCGGCAGCAGCACCATGAACTCCTCCCCCCCGACGCGCGCGACGCCGTCGTAAGGGCGAATCGCATCAAGGCATTTCTGCACGAATTCGCGCAGCACATCGTCGCCCGCCTGGTGCCCGTACGCGTCGTTGATTGCCTTGAAACGATCGATGTCGAGCGCCAGCAGGGAAAAGGACGCTCCACCGTGCTGGGCGCGGCCGATCTCGGCCTCGACAGACTCGATGAACTGGCGCCGGTTGGCCGCGCCGGTAAGCGGATCGGTGGCAGCAAGGTGCCTGAGCTTCTCATTGGTCCGCTGCAGGTCCTGCAGTGCGCTCTCAGTACGCGCGGTCGCCTGGGCAAGCCGCGCCATCAGTTCTTCCTGGCTATAGATCGTGGCAAACGAGCGCGTCGTACGGTACGCCTGTACCACGCCATAGCTAAGCAGAAAGAAGCCCCCGGCGAAAATCGCATGAGCGAGCCACCACATGTGGTTCCATGGTCGTCCAAGGATGAAGGCGAGCGACGCCAGCGCAAACGACGTGACCGAAATACCGTAGATGACCATCAGCGGCGTGCTGATCCGCCGCAGCATCAGTACCGCGACGTTCAGCGTGGAGAGTACCAGGGCGCCCCCTTCCATCGACAGGCGCACTGCCAGGCTACCTGCGCTCCTGGTGTGCGCCAGCCACGCAACCGCCAGGTCGGCGATAACGAACACCACGATCCACACCAGCCAGCCGCGCCTTTCACATCGCTTCGCGACGGGATCGGGCGGTCGGCTGTACGACAGAAGACCGACCAGCAGCAGAGCCGACATTACGAGACGCGACGCCGGACCATAGAGCAGGAACAGCCAGAGATCGTGATGTGCCATGCCCGTGAAAGCACCATGCAGGGCATAGACAAGCACGAAGCCGAGAAAGCCCAGCGTCAGCCAGCGCAACAACGGCTCGCCGGATGACCGGTAGCACTGCCATGTCACGTAGGCGACAAACAGCCCTTCGAGCGTTGCGGCCGCGA
This sequence comes from Paraburkholderia sp. J10-1, assembly GCF_905220165.1. Classification (NCBI taxonomy): domain Bacteria; kingdom Pseudomonadati; phylum Pseudomonadota; class Betaproteobacteria; order Burkholderiales; family Burkholderiaceae; genus Paraburkholderia; species Paraburkholderia sp. J10-1. Next base: position 81,397 of record NZ_CAJMYW010000009.1, read on the forward strand.
TCGCGATCTCGTGGAACAGATGATCTTCGAATTTGATCCCAGGATCCTGGAAGAAAAACAGATAGGCAATCAGATAGGCGGGCATTAGCGCAAAGCCGACCAGCAGAAAACGGGCATAAACCTTCGTAACGCACCGGATCATCGCCTGCTGCTCGCGCGCAGCAATCGTGGCATTCATGCGCGGTCTCCCGTTGGGGTTCACTGCCATTTCGCCGATGGCTCCGGCGTACCGGCCCGCTCGCAAGCGATCAGTCCGGCCGAGCCGCCCGTGGCGCACGGCCCCACCGAATCAGGGGGTAATCCAGCTACCGGATAATCCTCAGGTGATTGGGAAAGTATAGGCGCCACATTTCATCTGACAAGACAGGCCGTTCATGCAATATTGACCCCATTTGAACCATCTCGCGCCGCACCGGCTATTCATGCGGGACGCGACAGGTCTTCATCCGCGGAAACCCTACCCCGCTAGCGGCACAACGATTGAAATCGTCTGGTGGACAGCCAGCAAACTGCGCGAACTGTACGTAGCCACTTCGCAGCCAGGCGGCCCAGTATCCCTGGCCGGCATACGTCATGGTCAGTGCCCGAAAGGGATGGCGTACTGACGGCAGGTCGTCGTTCCCCGGATGGACACGTGGCATACACCAAATTCGTTGACGCTCGCCGGCGCCTTGGCTCAGGAAATCTGTTACCCGATCATGCTGACCGGTTACGATCTTGTCCATGACGCAGTACCAGAGGCCCGGCATGGTGCCCGCAGCCCTTACGAGAAAGCCACCAACCGAACGTCCAGTCAACGGGATCCGTGCTGCTTTCACTACCCGAGGACCAGGTCACGTAGGAAATCGCTGACAGCGCGGCGCCTGCGCCTACGCAAAGTTCCGCAGTCGCTGACTTGAATCGTTACCGATCTGGGCAATACTTCCGTCACGACAGCGCTACATGTGGCCTCAACCGGTTTTCAGTGGCCCACCGCTGGCAGACGGAGGCAAGCATGACCGCGATCGCGAAAGCCCTTATCGAGTTGCTCGGCATCGCCAGAGGCGACGCGGGTGCCCTCACACAGCATCTTCTGGTTGAACTGGCTGGAAGTCTGATCACACCAGGCGTCGCCAGTGTTCGCCGTAGTCGCTGACCACTCCGGCCCTCGTGGCAAACGTTTGGCAATGCGCGAAATACGCTCAGCCAAAGGTGAGTATCGATCGGTGGCATTCATGCCACCCAGCAACGGTGACATATCATGAGCGACTACGACACGCTGCAGGCAATCGGGGAAGTCAATCTTTCATACATCACCCTTGCGCAGCGCATGCTTCGCGAGGACCGTCGGACGGGGATATCCCGGCTAGGCCTGTCGGAGCAGATCGCCGATATGCTGACCGGGCTTACCGTCGAGCAAACGCTCAAGCTTGCGGCGACTGATCACCTTCTTTGTTTATTTAGTGCTCCTGATCACGAGATACTGAACGCTCTAGCGGCGCGCGCCACGTGCGTGGATGTCGCTGAGACTCGCGTGGCGGCTTCGCGTGCTACAGAACCCGCCGAACAGGTCACCGATTGAACCGACCGGACCGACATTGCGCCATCGGTCATTCATGCGTGTCGCGCGTTGGCGGCTGAACCGGCCGGACTTGCCGCGATACCAGCGACTATCGCTAAATCCGACAACGACCACCAGAGGAGTGCGGCCGGTCGTGGAATCCGCGGAGACACGTGTCTTTGTGGCGGCGATCGCGGTCTTCTCATGGTCGATTATCAGCGTGAGTGACGACGAACTGATCTTCTGCGCAAACTGGACTACCAGGAGTATTGCCAATGGATGCGATCGCGGCGCCAGGCATTCCGGCAATAAGTCCGGATGACCAGTCGGCAGGGACGCTCAACCAGGGATCAGATCAGCGTTGCGCGCCGGCGCGGCGTGCCGCGTCGCTTGATTCGCTGTACCCGCGGGAGCGGCATCATGCATGTCGATGACACCCTGCGTCAAGGGGGAATCCGCAGAACTTGAGACAGGTTGCGCATCGTGATGCCTGCCAGCGCATACCCGGTTGCGCCCCATCCCCTTGGCTACGTAAACCGCTTCGTCTGCGGCTTTCACCAGCGTGCGAACGTCGACAGTACCCGGCGCGCCGGTGGTCGAAACGCCGATGCTCACCGTAACGTAGCCGAACGGGCTTTTCACATGTTCGACCTGCAGATCCTCGATTGCACGGCGAACTCGCTCCGCAACGCACAGCGCCCCGGCCGTGCCGGTTTCAGGCAGGACCACGACAAATTCTTCACCGCCGTAGCGCGCCACATGGTCGCAAGGCCTCGTGATGCTGGTCGATACGCTTTGTGCCACCGCCTTCAGCGCTTCGTCGCCGGCCTGGTGCCCATAGCAGTCGTTATAGGCCTTGAAATTGTCGATGTCGATGAAGAGTAGCGAGAGCGGCGCACCCTTACGCCTGGCCCGGCGCCACTCGGTGGCCATGATCTTGTCAAGCGTGCCGCGGTTATCCAGTCCGGTCAAGGCGTCGCGTTGCGCCATGCGCCGCAGCGCGGCTTCGGTGCGTTGGCGCTGGCGCAATTGCGTGACGAGCATCCAGGTTCCGGCCCCCTTGACCGCGGTGAAGACAGTCATCAGCATTGCAAACCACCTGGCTCGTGACCACCAGTCGGCGAAAACTTCGCTCATCGCGGGCGCGACTTCGACAACCATCGGCAATCCCGCCAGGCGCCTGTAGACGTATAGCCTGCGTACCCCGTCAATGCTGGCAGTGCCAGCAAACGCCCCCTGCGTCCCTGTCATGATGCGCCCGAACACAGCCGTCTTCGCAAGACTTCTTCCCACCATGCCACGATCGTAAGGAAGCCTCGCGATCAGCGTGCCGTCCGTCTCGAACACCGCTACCGTACCGCCCGGTCCAATCGACAGGCCGTCGAGGAGATCATGATAATAATCGACGTCCAGCCGCCCCACGACCGTACCCACTGATGCTCCATCTGGGCGCGTGATGCGTCGAGCCAGTGCGATAACAAGAGTATTTCCCGCCGCGGTGGAAACATAGGGGCGGCTGATATAGAGTCCGGAGTCAGTGACACTTGAGTGATCCGGCAATGATGTCCAGTTTGTCCGTTCGTTTCGCTTCATTGGTGCGTCATCCGAACTTACAAGCAGATCTCCTTTTGAGTTCAGGACGGTAATTGGACCAAGGTAGCGGGCGGTCGCCGCACGATCGAACAGTGCCTGATGGCGCAATTTCGGTGTGAGAGACATTAACCCCGGGTCTGCCGCTCCCTCGGCAACGGCGCGCAGTGAAAGGTCATAGAGTTCTATGCTGCGCTGGATGTCCCGCTCCAGCACCAGCGTGAGGTTGCTTGCGTTCTGGACGGCGCGATCATAGGCGTCGGCTCGTGACCCCAGGAGCATCGCGACACCGATTCCCGCCGTGCCCAACCAGAGCGTTATGCTGCAACACAATAACCCAGTTGGTGTCAGGACGGATTTCGCCGCCGTCGAAAAGAACCGGACGAGCATCCGGACCACACCGGACGACCTTGCCCACAACTGCGTAATGGCCTGTGGCCACTTATCTTGTTCCGGCTTCACCTGCTTCCCCGATTCTGCTTATGTGGGCGGATTGCGCCCTTTGTTATGCGCTGCGCATGGCTATACCCTATGAATCAAGCTATTGCGGTGAGTTGATCCAGATCAAGCCAGCCTGCCAGTCGTGCGGGAGGTGCGACAATGCAGCGCATACCCTCTGCTCCATCCGGATTCCCAGGAGGCAGACGCCGGTATCGCACGGCGAGTGCGAGTTTCGCCTCCGCCATCATTCGACTTCGGATCATGTGTGAACGCTCTACGCGACGGGAAGTTGCGACCGCTCGCGCCGCACCTGTTTTAACGGCGCGCAGAAAGGCCTTTTGAGGCAAACGTCGAAACGCGAAAGTTTGCCTCAGATTTTGGAGAGTCCAGGAGTTTCCCGGGTCGGTTCGAGCGCCTGAGGCGCGATCCAACTGCTTGCCACCTCGCCTATCGCGAGGATGCGAGCTATCCCGTGTGACCCGCATTCGAGCGAAGGCTATGTCTGCCAGACTTCCCGGCGCGAGATTGGCGGATATCCGACACTTGTCATGCCAGACGCGTTGGAAAGCATTGAAAACGAGAATACCGAGAAACCGTTGAGTACGCGGGCAGTGCACACGGAAACGGTCAATGGCATGGTCAATCTGATCGAAATCGCCCGATCGGCGTCTCGGTTCCGGCTTGCCTGCCAGCGCGTTCCAGAGCGTGCCAGCCGGCAGGGCCGCGGCAATCATGACGACCGTTTCGCGTGCAAATATCCACGGACGAATCGCAGCTGACCTGGCACCTTTCAACCAGGTTGCATCGATACTCTGCAACCTCCAGCAACTCCGAATGCTGGAAGGCAGCGCTTCAACGCCGCCGTATTTCCTCGAATGCGGCGGCCTTTTTTCAGGTAGTGCGTCCGCTATTGCTTCCACGTTTCAAACGGGCCGTACAGAGCGAGTGAATTCGCTGGACAACCGGCGAGCGGTAATCGAGATACCATCCGGTGCGCAGCTTGAAAAGCTTGTGCAGGTCGGCGTCATCCTTCGGAAACGGACGTGCACTTTCCCGCTCCGCAATCGTACGCGCCATCTCCACCAGCCTCGCGCGCTCCAGCCAGTCGCATTCTGCGCCGTTCGAACGCAACCAGATCTGCGCCGATTCGATCAGATAATCCGTGCGCAACCAGACACCCTCACGCGCAAACGTGAAGAGCAGGCCGATCACGAGAAAGCACAGGAGCTCGGCGCGAGCTTCATCGTCCAAAGCTTTCACGGCGCTCAAAAGTGTTCCTGCAGCCCATGATCGCGAATCAGGCGGTTGATGTGCGATCGTGAGTACCGGACGCCGAATTTCTGCTCAACGAGTGCGACAATGGCCTCCCTGGTCCGGCGCGGCGTCGCGAATCCCTGAAGTCCAGGTGCATGTTTGATTGCAGCGACGAGCCAGCTCAACCCCTCTGCAGGAAGCTGCCTGCGACGTCCGACATCGCTCAACTGTAAGAGCGACCGCTTGCCGCCGGCCTTGAACAGGGCAGCATAGCGGCGAGCCGTGGCAGGGCTGAGATCAAGTGCCGCCGCTACCTGCTGGATGCTCTGCCCCGCTTCCAGCATCTCCGCGGCGATAGCGCGCCGGTCTGTCCACGGCGGCCCGCGAAATCCATCTTTTCCTTCCATCGTCGCCATCCATCACTACCCGTTTGTGGTCGCAAAAATAATTGCAGGTATTTCACGCATGCGCAATCAGGCACTCCCAAATCTCCGCCGCCCCGCTGATCGCCTTGTATGCCACCAGAAAGCAGTATTGGCGAAAGCCGATTGAAGGCGATCTTTGCCATAGTGGAACGCATGGCGACACCAGGCGCCGGGCCGCCACCGGCCAGTGCAGTTCACTCACACAAGCGGAAGCCGGCTGGCGTCCACCAACGCCGTCGGCGTGCCTTCTTTTCTGCGTGCTGTCGACTATGATCGGGTGGCACTACGCGCGCATTCCTGTGCATCACATCACGAGGTCTGAGTTATGCGCGATCTTGAGGAGTTTTGTACCGCGTACCAAGCCTTGGCGGCCGCTCGAGGCCAGTTCCAGCGTCGCGTTCGTGTGGGCGGCAATCCTGAAAGGCCCGACGAACTACTGCTGCTGACGACAGCGCTCAATGCCGCTACGTACCGCTATCTGGCCGCCGTCGCCGGGCTTGGTGAGATTGATGACGCGCGGTCTCGATAAGGTGTGCCAGAGTCACGTAGGTCAGCGCTGCATTTGCTGGACGCAGCTACGGCGCGTGGCAGGAGGTAACGCGGGTCGACGCATGAATTGCAGCGAAGTTTTTTGGTTGCACGCGGAAACGTATCACGTTAGTGGTGAGTGGTGGGTTCTGGGAACTGGAAGACGCACCATCGATACGCGATAAGATAACCAAGCTCCCGCTTACGATACTTTTATCGCGGTTGGCGCCCGACACTGTATGGCAAGATCGCCACGCAGATGCTCAATGGCTTCGCGCAGATTCGAGTCAGTGCATTTCGCGTTTGCTCACGCCGCAATTTCAGACATCATTTTGGGACCGATGAAGCTGCTTCGTCGTGTGGCAGCGATCGGTAGAGATCCCGCCATCTCTTCAAGTTTCCGTTCAACTCAGGGCTCACTTCCATGGCGAACGTCCCTATAGCTTTACCCGCAGCATCCGTTGCCTCATGAAGAGCACGCAGTTCGTCAGTTTCTGCGGGTGAATCGACAAACGTGCCAAAGTCATGCAAGTCGGATGCATACGCTCGCCCGATCCGATCAAGCTCGTCACCTTGGCTTGCGGCTGTCACATTCATCATCAAGCGGGTTACCAGGGCACCGCTCGAGTCCGAGTCGCCTCCGGTGTGATGTGCGTCCTGAGTCGCCACGATCAGCATGGCCATTGAGGTCGAAAGGCGAAGGATTTGCACTCTCGCCTCCATGGTATCGGGCGTTGCTGCTCGAAGGTCCTGAACAGTCTTCTCATTAAACACTCGGGCTGCGCCCTGCATACTTGCAGCCGCTAGCCGTTCCTGAAACGCGAGGTACCTGCGGCCCATATCCGACTCATAAAAATGAATCAAATCATCCGCCTCTGAGCTGCTCAGGTGAGCTGCGTAACTCCGAGGGAGTACGTCGAAATACGTTTTCGTGACCACCGGCGCAACCTTGTTCTTGATGCGATCGGACTGTGCCGCACAGTCTTGAGAGATAACTGTGCGCATCGTGTCCCATCGTGAATCGTTCGGATTCCAGGTTCGGTTGCCTGGGTCTACCGCATGCAAGCTTCGTGCGACACATACTTCGACGTCCGCACGCTGATCAATACCAGGAAGCGGAGTCGTTTGCCCTCGGTGGATGGCGACCAGCCGTCCAATCTGTGATTCGGTCGCTCGCGGCCACGCAGATTGCGAGCTTTCCTGCGTTACCGACGCCCCGCTCGCCGCATTGTCTGCACCGCTCGTCGCGTTCGGCATCTGAGCATAGGCCGCGACTGGGCAGACTTCGGCTAGCTGGGCCAGCGACAAGCTGGCAACGATGATCAGAATTGATCGTCCGATCATGCGGTCTCCGATTTCGGAATGAATACGCCTCGTAAATCAATTTCAAGGAGTATCTCGACAGGAGCGAAAAGTTGTCATGGGGCGATCACATGATGTCGAGACTGACTAACGATGGATGTGCGGAGCCGCGCATTTCCTCGAGATTCATAAAGTGAGAGAGTAAGTCAATTGCTGATCGAGCTGATCATAGGTCGGCTAGACATTGAATTACTGCCGTTCGGTTGCGCGCCCCACTATGTCCGAGAAGGGTCGAAGAACGAAACCGCTCGCGCGGTAGGGGGCTGCGGTCCGACGCTAGAGGTCAGGGAGAGGCCGGTCGCGCGGTTTTATGTTGACGAATGAGGCAATCCGCCTCGTTCTTCAACAGGAGCCGCACTATGACCTCCTCCCAACCGACCGTCAGCCCTCTACCGCGCGAGCGGCTTCGTTCGTCGACCCGTTGCAGACGGTCATTATCCGGCGACTTGTACGGCGCTTCTCGCACTGCCATGGACATTCAAGTGATGAAATCGCTGGCCGGTTCTCAGCCTTCACATACTGCGAGGCCATCAGCCGGACAGTGTGGCCGAGCTTCTGGATTCCGCGCCCATTAGTGCGCTCCCCAGCAGACCCTGCGCAAGCGGTCGCGTGCATCATGAAATTCACCGATGTCGACGCTATACTAGCCTGCGCCAGTGTCTCCTTCTGCCAGTAGAGCCGTTCAAGTGTCTCACGCTGCACGCTAACTCCTGGCACTTTTCCTGAATCCAGCAATTGCTCTTCACTGCGGTCGCTTGAGGCAATGAGGTTGGGTTGATGCGCAATCGTGGAAGGTTCCTGTTCCCTGTTATTAGATTGGTCCTGAACACGTATTCGTTGGCATGCCTGATCACTTTAAATCTGCGGTTGGCCGTTGATCGACTTCAGTTCGTCATTCAGCCAGCGCCGATCCCACTCTTCCCACCGACGCTTCGACGATTCCGCGATCGACCCAAGGTTTAGATCGACCAACCATGGTGCAGGCTCCTGGTCCGTTGGTTGTGGGCTGCGTGCGTTTCGCATGCGGCAATCTTGCGCGTCGATACCAGCAGGTAGAGGCGATCGACCACCGTGCAATACAAACCAACCGCCGCGCGCCGCATCCTTATTCCGTGGTTGCGAAAATTTGCAGTCACACCCGAACGCAACTACGGGCAGTTCAGGCGTTCGGCATGCAACAGACACCGGGTTTCTGTTGAAGGCTTGTTCTCACTGGATCCCACGCGCACGGCAAATCGGCGCGCATGCGATTCATCACGCGAAAGGAATGAAGATGAAGATCGAAGGTGCTGTCGTTTTCGTAACGGGCGCGAACCGCGGGCTTGGCCTCGAGTTCGCGAAGCAGGCGCTCGCAAGAGGAGCGCGCAAGGTTTATGCGGGCGCGCGCGATCCGGCCAGCGTGACGTTGCCGGGCGTGGTGCCCGTTAAGCTCGACGTGACCGATCCGGCGGCCGTGGCGGCGGCCGCCGACGCAGCGCTCGACGTCACGCTGCTGATCAACAACGCGGGCATCGCTCGGTTTGGCAACCTCATTGACGACGGCGCACCCGACGCATTGCGCGATCACTTTGAAACCAACGTGTTCGGAATACTGGCGATGTCACGCGCGTTCGCGGGCAAGCTCGCTGCCAACGGCGGCGGCGCGATCCTGAACGTGCTGTCGGTCGCGAGCTGGGTGAACCGGCCGATGTTGTCGGGCTACGGCGTTTCGAAATCTGCCGCGTGGGCGCTGACCAACGGCCTGCGCCATTCGCTGCGCGAGCAGCGCACGCAGGTCGTCGGGCTGCATGCCGGCTTCATCGATACGGATCTGGCGCGCGGGCTGGAAGTACCAAAGGCGACGCCGGCCGACGTGGTACGCCAAGCCTTCGACGCGATCGAGTCGGGGGCGGAGGAAGTGTCCACCGACGACTTCACGCGGCAGGTGAAGGCCGGGTTGTCGGCAGGTGTCTATTTGGACGAACCAGCGCCACGCTGAGGGCAGCGGAGCGTTCGTCCGTCGCGTCGCGCGCGCGCTCGCCCGCTCGCGACGGAATGGCCTGCCGGGCCTGGCCGTGACGTCAAGGATGCCGGAAACATCAAGTCGTAACAACGCCTTTCATGGATAGCCGCTCGCTGAAAACTGGACTTCAGTCAGCTCGTTCAACACGTTGTTTTCATTGTTGCGGACTCTGTGTCCGCCAGGAAAAACAAGCTTCTATGCCGACTCTTTTTGCTCCCCTCCAGATTGGCGACCTCACGTTGCCGAACCGCATCGTCATGGCCCCGCTGACCCGTAAGCGCGCCGGTGACCAACGCGTGCCCAATGCGCTGATGGCAAAGTACTACGCCGAGCGAGCCTCCGCCGGGCTGATTCTCACCGAAGCCACTTCCGTGACGCCGCAAGGCGTTGGCTACGCCGCGACTCCGGGCATCTGGTCGCAAGAACAGGTCGCCGGCTGGAAGCTCGTCACCGAGGCCGTGCACGCCGCTGGCGGCAAGATCTTCCTGCAACTTTGGCATGTCGGCCGCGTGTCGGACCCGATCTTCCTGAACGGCAGTCTGCCGGTCGCACCGAGCGCGATCGCGCCGCAAGGCCACGTGAGCCTCGTGCGTCCGCAGCGGCCGTATGTCACGCCGCGCGCGCTTAACCTGGCCGAAATTCCAGGCATCGTCGATGCCTACCGCACGGGCGCCGAAAACGCCAAGACCGCTGGTTTCGACGGTGTCGAAGTGCACGGTGCGAACGGCTATCTGCTCGACCAGTTTCTGCAGGACAGCACAAACCATCGCACTGACTCATACGGTGGCTCGATTGAAAACCGCGCCCGCCTCCTGCTCCAGGTAACCGATGCGTGCATCGAAGTTTGGGGCGCTAGTCGCGTCGGCATGCACCTCGCGCCGCGCGGCGACATAGGTACGATGGGCGATTCGGACGCAGCGGCTACATTCGGCTATGTCGCGCGCGAACTCGGCAAACGCGCCATCGCCTTTATCGCTGCCCGTGAATCGCTCGGCAACAAGCGTCTCGGTCCGCACCTGAAAGCCGCGTTCGGCGGTCCGTATATCGCGAACGAGAGGTTCACCCGAGAATCGGCACAGCGAGTACTCGATGCAGGCGAAGCGGATGCCGTTGCATGGGGTCAGTTGTTTATCGCCAACCCGGACTTGCCGCGTCGCTTTGAACTCAACGCGCCTTTGAATCGGCCCAATCCTTCGACGTATTACGCCGAAGGGGAAACCGGCTACACGGATTATCCAAAACTGGAAATGGAGAATTGATCGAAGTCCCGGCTCGCGGAAATCGGTGGGTATCAACGTACTTGCCCCTTCAGTCATGCAGCCAATTGCGGCTTACACGCGGCGTGCGATGCCACTGCGTGCTGCGCTGCTTAAGAGAGATTTCCTTCGGGGATTTCGCGTCGCGAGCAGGCGCGGTTTTGGACACGGTCTCGAGGTCTAATACATAGGTTAAGGATGCGCGTTTTGCTGGAAAGGCGGCGCTCGCCACTGATGGCAACAGCGGTATCGGGTTCACTGCAGCGAAGCTTTCGATCGCTAAAGGCGCTCGTGTTGTGACCATCGCTCGCGACCGCGAAACTGAATCAGTCGCTATCCGAACTCGGTGAAAACGCGTTCGGCACTCAGGCCGATCTCGACGATGAAAGCTTTCGACCGTTTTTCGTGAGACTGACCCTCACCTGGCGCTCGTCTCCGGGATCGCGCTGCCTTTCCAGATAATCCCAGAGTTTTACTGCATCCTCATCTCCGATCAGGCAGTTTCCAGTGTGCCCGAATGAAGTGGCACGTGTATCCATCGGGATTGCGTTCCAGATAGCCCTGATGTCCCAGTTCAGTTTGACTAAATCGTATACGATAATAGCGTATGCGATTTATATCTTGCCATAGTACAACCTCTATGCAGAAATCCAGCCATGTCAATAGCGCACAACGAGTTGCCCACGATTTATCGATCGCAGGCCAAGAAGCGACTTTTTGAGTACTAGCTGCGCTTCCGCCCGCTGCAGAAGTGGCGGCATGGCAAATGGAATGCCGATGCACACGACGGCAGACCGTAGGTAGACCTCCACTGGCCTCGCGGTGCGGTTTCGAACTCATGCTGCCAGCCCTCCCCTGAACCAAGGTTTAGAGCACCCAACCATGTGTGCAGGCTTTCGGCCCGCTGGGTGCAGACCGCCTGCGTTTCGCGTGCGGCAATCGTGCGACTCGATACCAAGAGCTTGAATCGATCGACCACGGCGCAATACAAACCAACCGCCGCGCGCCTCATGCTCACTCCCGGGTTGTGAAGATTTGCATTCACACCCGAACGCAACCACTGGTTGCCAAGGAGTTTGTCATGGATCAGATGCCCGGTTTCAGTCGTCCTCTCTTCCGGGGAACTGCAGCGGCAATCGTTGAAGGACAGGAGCGAGCCATAAACGTCGTGGATCCCTCAACGGCGCCTGGGCTCTTACCCCAGTTCAACGTCGCGTCGCTGTTTCACCCGGGCCACGCGCTCTCCATCCTGTGTGATCGCTGTGAAGAGCTTCGCCGGATCCGGCGGGAAGAAAACATGGACGATTTCTTCGGCATTGAAGACCTCCTATCCCAGGCCTATGAAGACGCGGTGTACGCCGCGCTGATGCCTACCTGAACGACACCGCTTCCCGAGTTCGCCAGCTGCCGCTTCCCGAGGCTCATCCGTGAGATGGATTGGAGCGCGAGCGGAGTGGTCGGGCTCGACCCGATTCCGGCGCGCGATCTACGCCCTATCGCGCCGGCAATGGTGCGCGGCGCAACGAGTGTCGGCGCTTAGACAACTGGGCTAACCTATGAGGAATTTGCAATGACCACCAAGATCCAGACCGTGCTGCTCACGGGCAAAACTCAGACAACTGCCAGCCGCGGCAAAGGTGCTTCCCGCGGCGATGAACGGCTCGACATCCAACTCTCGACCCCTGGCAAGGCTGGTAACGAGATCGTGTTCACCGCGATCCAGATGCATCCGACCGCGGAGCAGTTGTTCGCGGGTGCCTGGTCGGCCTGCTACACCGGCGCGCTCGGCCTAGCGGCCAAGGCGAAGAAGGTCACGCTGCCACCCGACCTGGCCGTTGAGATCGAGGTCGATCTAGGCATGACCGGCGACGAGTATTTCATCCAGGCCCGATTCAACGTTCGCGTGCCCGGCGTTGCACAAGACCTCGCCGAAGCCATCGCGCACTCGGCACATCAGATCTGCCCGTACTCGAAGGCTGTGCACGGCAACATCGACTTCGCGGTGAACGTCATCACGGCGTAATCCGGCAAGGCTTGCGCCTCTCACCGAACATCTGTCAGGGAATTTCCATCATGAAGACCAGGCTCATCGTTGCACTGCTCGTCGCCTTTTCGGCGTCCGCCGCCGCTCCCGCATTCGCCAGCGGCTACGGCCCCGCCCCGTTTTACCGGCCCGCGGTTGGCGCACCAGCGTCGCAACGCGGTCAGAGCGCGCAAACCTTCGCCGCCGGGCGCGACGCCGTAGCGGACTCGCAAGAGGCATATACCGGGGTAGTCGCCGGATACTCCCAGGCGGGCAGTCATGCCGCCGCGACGTCGCGCGACAACCTTTTTGCGCGTCACTAGATCGCGCATCCCTCCGTCGCTGGATCGTCGCACATCGTCGTTCCGCATGCGCGCCGGTCACAGCGTCGGAGGAGACATGGTTCATCTACCAGGGGAGGAGTAGACAATGTTCAGTCACGTGGTGGTCGGCACCAACGACCTTGAAAAAGCAAAGCGCTTCTACGATGCCGTGCTAGGCGCGCTCGGCTATGGCGAAGGTGTCAGCGATGACAACGAGCGGCGCCGGCGCTATGTATATCGCGCGGACATGGGATTTTTCATCATTACCGAGCCGCTCGATGGTCAGCCAGCTACCCACGCCAATGGAGGAACAGTCGGCTTTATCAGCCAGTCGGCCAGCCAGGTCGATCTCTGGCACGCCACCGGGGTCGCACATGGCGGCCAATCTGCCGAGGCTCCGCCCGGCGTGCGCGAAGCCCCGTTTTGCAGCCTGTATCTCGCCTATCTGCGCGACCCAGATGGCAACAAGCTCTGCGCCCTACATCGCCTTGCGGCCTGACTCGAGGAGCGACGATGAAGGAAAGCGAGAGCAACGTAGCCGGCTCGCGCTACCACTCGGCCCTTCATCCCGCAGAGGGGACGTTGACCGCCCATGGCTTGCGGAATATCATGAAATTCATTCCGATGAACCTTCAATCGCCGACCAAAGTGGTGCCGAATTCAGATACATGCGTTGTGGTCATCGACGACGACACGCAGTTTCGAGAATCGCTCGAACGCCTCTTGCGGTCGGCCGGTCTGCGCGCGCAAGGGTTTGATTCGATAGCCGAGTTTGTGAAATCCGGGCCGCCTGATTGTCCTACCTGTCTCGTTCTGGATGTGAGAATGCCAGGAAGGAGCGGTCTGGAGTTTCAGCGCGATCTTGCCGCGGCAGGCTCAGCGCTTCCGATTATCTTCATCACCGGGCATGGTGACATTCCGATGACCGTGCAGGCGATGAAGGCGGGTGCCATCGAGTTTCTGACGAAGCCGTTCCGGGATCAGGATCTTCTGGATGCCGTGAACGTAGGGCTCGCTCGAGACCGCGCACGCCGCGAGAACGAAGAATCGCTGAGCGCGCTCAGGGCCCGATTCGAAGAACTCACGCCGCGTGAACGCGCGATTCTCCTCCAGGTCGTGCAGGGTCGGCTGAATAAGCAGATCGCCGACGATATGGGTATCACCGAAACCACGGTGAAGGTTCATCGAAGTAACATGATGCACAAGATCGAGGCCGCATCGCTCCCTGAACTCTGCCGGATGGCGGACAGACTCAACCTTCTGCCGAAGAGAGCTGAGCGCTCGTAGTCGCCGGGATCTCGGGGGGGCGTTTCTCCGGGTGCCCGCCCGGTCACACCTAAACCAAGGCTTAGAGATCCAGCCTCGCTGCGGGAGTACTCTTGTCAGCAGAGCAGTACTCGGTCGAGCTGTTGGTTGGGCTCGTCGTCGAGGCTGCAAGTGACGCACCGGAAACTGCCGTGCCCGAGCCATCCTTGATTTCCATTGTCGATGACGACCAGTCTTTTCGCGACTCCATGCGAAGACTGCTCAAGTCGCACGGCTACACCGTCGCGGTGTTCACGTCCGCGGCCGAATTCCTCGCGTCTACCCAACTGCTCGCAACCGCCTGCCTCGTCGCTGACATACACATGCCCGCGATGACGGGTGCTGAGCTTTACGAGCATCTGACCGCAACCGGGCACGCCATCCCAACGATCCTGATCACGGCCTATCCGGAAGATAGCGTCCGGCAACGCATGTTGAGTCTGGGAGTCGGCGGCTACCTGCACAAGCCATTGGACGAGGCCGTCCTGATCGATTGCCTCCGCCGCGCCTTCGCGCGCGGCAAGGTGCCACGAGTCGCACCATGAATACGCTCGACGGCGATTTGGACAATGACTCTCCCGAAGTGCTGTGGGAGGACGCCGAGCGCGTCTTCTACAGACTTAGGCGTATTGATGCCGAAGGTGATCGATATGCTTTCATGCCAACGCGCTCCGACGACGGGCAGGCCATGCTCGACGTATCCCGCCGCCTGAAGCACGAATACGAACTCAGGGACTCTCTCGACGCGGAGTGGGCGTTGCGGCCCGTTGAACTCGTGCAGGAGCAGGGACAGACATCGCTATTCGTCGAGTTTTCCGGAGGCATCCCGCTCGATCGCCTTATCCGTCAGCCCATGGAAATCGATCGGTTTCTCCGCCTGGCACCAGCCATGGCATCCACACTCAGTCGGCTTCACGGAGGCGGGCTGATACACAAGGACATCAAGCCTTCCAATGTGATTGTGGATTCGGAAACGGAGCGCGTCTGGCTCACCGGCTTCGGCATTGCATCCCGCCTCCCGCGCGAGCGCCAGTCGCTCGAACCCCCTGAGTTCATCGCCGGAACGTTCGCTTATATGGCGCCCGAGCAAACCGGACGGATGAACCGCTCGATTGATTCGCGAAGCGACCTGTACTCGCTTGGCGTCACATTCTACGAAATGCTGACAGGCGGTCTTCCGTTCACGGCATCCGAGCCGATGGAATGGGTGCACTGTCACATCGCGCGACAGCCAACAAACCCCAGCGAGCGACTGGCGAGTATTCCGCTCGCCATCTCGGCGATCACGATGAAGCTGCTCGCCAAGACCGTCGAGGAGCGATATCAAACGGCGGCGGGTGTCGAGAGCGACCTTCGGCACTGCTTCACCGAATGGAACGCGACCGGCCGCATCCACGACTTCGCGCCAGGCGAACATGACACGCCAGACCGCCTAATGATCCCCGAGAGACTCTACGGGCGCAGCTCGGAGGTCGACACGCTTCTCGCCGCGTTCGATCGCATCGTTGCTGGAGGCATGGCCGAGCTGGTGCTCGTCTCCGGATACTCGGGCATCGGCAAATCCGCTGTCGTCAACGAGCTCCAGAAGCTGCTAGTTCCCTCTCGCGGGTTGTTCGCGTCAGGCAAGTTCGACCAGTACAAGCGTGACATTCCGTATGCCACGCTGGCGCAGGCGCTCCGGGGACTGATCCGTCCGCTCCTGAGTAAAAACGAAGAAGACTTGAGCAGATGGCGTGACGCGCTTCGCGAAGCGCTGTTTCCGAATGGACTCCTCATGGTCGAGCTCGTCCCCGAACTGAAGCACATCATCGGGGAACAGCCCCCGGTGCCTGAGCTTCCTCCGCAGGATGCGCAGGCGCGCTTTCAGTTGGTATTACGGCGATTCATCGGCGTATTAGCGCGGCCTGAGCATCCGCTCGCGCTCTTCCTCGACGATCTGCAGTGGCTGGACGCAGCCACGCTCGACCTGCTAGAGGACTTGCTCACACGCTCTGATCTGAAGCACCTCTTGCTGATCGGCGCTTATCGCGACATTGAGGTCACCGCCACCCACCCATTGGTACGCAAGCTGGTAGCCCTTCGCCAAGCCGGAGTGGCATTGCGGGAAATCGTCCTCGCCCCGTTGGCTCGCGACGACCTGGTGCAACTGCTGGCGGACTCTCTTCGTTGCGATCCAGAGCACGTCGTTCCGTTGGCGCAATTGATCGACGAGAAGACGTCTGGCAATCCATTTTTCGCGATCCAGTTCATTTCCATGCTGGTAGACGAAGGGGCGCTCGCCTTTGACTACGGTGAAGGGCGATGGTCATGGGACCTGAACCTCATCGATGCCAAGGGCTATACGGACAACGTCGTGGAGTTGATGGTCGGAAAATTGAGCCGCTTGCCGTTGGCAACACAGGAGGTGCTGCGTCAGTTCGCCTGTCTGGGAAACAGCGCCGAATTCGACTTGCTGCAGATGGCTTGTCAGGAACCGATCGAGGTATTGCACGATCACCTGTGGGAGGCCGCTCGCGCTGGTTTGATCGTTCGCTCGAACGACGAGTACCGCTTTCTGCACGACCGCGTGCAGGAGGCTGCCTATTCACTGATCCCGCAAAACATGCGCGCCGAGACGCATCTGCGCCTTGGCATGCATCTGGCCGAGCACATGCCGGTGGGGAGGCGGGACGAGGCCATATTCGAGATCGTCAATCAACTGAACCGCGGTTCCCACCTCATCACGTCGGTCGATGAGTGGGAGAAAGTTGCCGAACTCAACCTGATCGCTGGTCGGCACGCAAAGATATCGACCGCCTATGTCTCGGCACTCAAGTACCTGAAGGCGGGTAGCGTCCTCCTTGCCGAGCAGACGTGGGAGCGCAACTACACGCTCATGTTCTCCATCGAGTACCTGATGGCCGAGTGCGAAATGTTGACGGGAGATATGTCGCTCGCCGAGACTCGGCTTGCGCGCCTGGCCGAGCGGGCAAAAGGCCGCCACGACTTCTGCGCTGCGACAATTTTGCAGATCAGGCTCTACACCGCGCTGGACCAGAGCGATCGAGGTCTGGAGGTCTTTTTAGAGTGGCTACGCCGTGAAGGAACCGTGTGGCCGAAACATCCGACCCGCCAGGATGCGACGCGCGAATACGAACGAATCTGGCTGCTGCTCGGCAGTCGGACAATTGAAGAATTGGTCGAACTGCCACTGGCAACGGACCCGGATGTTCTTGACACTCTGGACGTCTTCACGGAAGCAGTCGCGACATCCAATTTCTTCGACGAGCACCTGTCATCACTTATCGTGTGCCGCATGGTGACTCTCAGCCTCGAACACGGCAACTGCGATGCGTCGTGCTTCGCCTATGTCTGGATGGCGATTGTCGCCGGACCGCGTTTTGGCAACTACCGCGACGGCTTCCGGTTTGGCCAACTGGGCTACGACCTGGTTGAGAAGCGCGGCCTGCAGCGCTATCAGGCGCGAACCTACCTGTGTGTCGGCGCTCTTGTGATGCCATGGACGCACCACCCAGCCAGTGGGCGCGAGCTGATGCGCCGAGCATTCGACGCATCCAGTCGGCTTGGCGACGTTACCTATTCCGGCTATAGCTGGAACACGTCGATCACCATTTGTCTGGCGGTAGGAGATCATCTCGCAGATACGCAACAGGTGGCCGAAGAAGGTGTTGCGTTTTCCAGCAAGGCACGTTTGGGTCTTGTCAGTGCCGCCTGCAGTGCGCACCTTGGGCTGATCCGAACCCTCCGTGGTCTGACTGCGGCATTCGGACAGATGGATCACGACGAAGAGAGTGAGCTCGCGACCGAACATCATCTGGCCAGCAATCCTAATCTGGCGCTCGCCGAATTCTATTATTGGTGCCGTAAATTGCAGGCACGGTTTTTTGCGGGAGACTATGCATCGGCTGTTGATGCCGCGCGCAACGCGCAGCGTCTGCTCTGGACATCGACGCTGAATTTTGAAAGTGCGGAATTTCATTTCTATGGTGCGCTTGCACGCGCCGCAGCTTGGGATCAGGCTTCCTCCGACCAGAAGAAGGTGCACTTCGAAGCGCTGACAGCCCACCACAAACAGCTCGAAGCATGGGCAAAGCTTAACCCGGTAACCTTCGAGAACCGCACAGCAAGCGTTGGCGCCGAAATCGCGCGAATCGAGGGTCGCGCGCTGGAAGCCGAGGCGCTCTTTGAGAAGGCCGCCCGGTCGGCCCAAATGCACGGCTTTGTCCACAACGAAGCGATCGCCAATGAACTCGCGGGGCGCTTTTACGCGGCGCGTGGCTTCGAAAGGATTGCAAACACCTACCTGCGCGACGCAAGAAACTGCTACCTTCGTTGGGGAGCTGACGGAAAGGTTCAACAGCTCGAACAGTTGTATCCACAGCTCAGGATGGACAAGCCGACTACCGACATCACGAGCACGATGGTGGCACCTGTCGAGCACCTGGATCTTGCGACTGTGATCAAGGTCTCGGAAGCGCTCTCTGGCGAGATCGTCCTGGAGAACCTGATCGGCACGCTGGCGCGTACGGCCGTCGAGCATGCCGGTGCCGAACGAGGTGTACTCATTCTTCCGGGAGGCGATAGATATTGGATAGAAGCGGAAGTCACGACCAGCGGTGACAAGATGGAGGTCCATCTCCCACGAACGAACCTCACCGCAGCAGATCTGCCCGAATCCGTTTTCCGTTACGTCCTGCGTACCAAGGAAAGCGTGCTGCTGCATGATGCCTCGGCCCAGAATCCATTCTCCGACGATGACTACACTCGGGAGCACCGCACGAGGTCGGTACTCTGCCTGCCGATACTGAAGCAGACGAGGCTGCTAGGGGTGCTGTACCTGGAAAACAATCTGACGGTCGGTGCCTTTACACCCGCTCGAATGGCAGTCCTCAAGCTGCTGGCATCGGAGGCCACCATCTCGATGGAGAACGCGCGCCTGTACTGTGACCTTGCCGAACGCGAGGGCAGAATCCGGCGCCTCGTGGATGCCAACATCATCGGGATCTTTTTCTGGGATCTCAACGGCAGGATTCTCGAGGCAAACAGCGCCTTTCTTCGCATGCTGGGATACGACCGTGATGACGTCTCTTCAGGGCGTATCCGCTTGACGGAACTGACGCCGCCGGAGTGGCGGGATCGTGATGATCAAACCTTCGATCCAGAACTGAAGGCGACGGGTCGAGTGCAGCCTTATGAGAAGGAGTTCTTCCGCAAGGACGGTGGCCGCGTCCCTGTCCTGATCGGGGCCGCGACTTTCGAAGGGGATGTGCACCAAGGTGTAGCATTCGTGCTCGACCTGACTGAGCGCAAGAGCGCTGCGGACGCCATGCGCGAGGTGCAGGCGGAACTGGCGCACGCGAACCGCCTGGCCACCATGGGACAGCTCGCGGCTTCCATCGCCCACGAAATCAACCAGCCGATCGGCGCAGCACGCAATAACGCTCATGCGGCGCTGCGCTTTCTCGAGAGAGAGCCACCAGACCTGGCGGAAGTCAGTGAAGCGCTCGAATGCGTGGTCACCGATACCTACCGGGCTGGCGACATCATTAGCAGAATCCGCGATCAAGTCAGAAAAGTACCTCCCCGCCAGGAGAGCGTCGACCTGAACGATGCCATCGGCAATGTGATTGCGCTCGTGCGAGGCGAGTTGTCGAAGAATTGCGTGACGGTCCAGATGCAACTAGCGGAGGGACTGCCGTCTGTTCGCGGAGATCGAGTTCAATTGCAGCAAGTGATGCTGAATCTGATCCTCAACGCGATCGAGGCCATGGCCGGCGTCGATGCCGAGGCGCGGAAACTGGTGATTTGCACCGAATTGAGTCCGTCGCGGGGCCTGCTCGTCACGGTCGGGGACTCAGGCCCCGGCATCACACCGGAGGATCGCGAGCGGGTTTTCGAATCCTTCTACACCACCAAGGCTGGCGGAGTGGGAATCGGCCTCGCAATCTGCCGCTCCATCATCGACGCCCACGGCGGAAAACTGTGGGCGGACGCCCATCGGCCGCGCGGCGCGGCTTTCAAATTCACGCTACCTGCCCTCTCCTGAACCAAGGTTTAGAGCGGCCAACCATGTGCGCAGGCTCTCGGCTCGCAGGTTCAAGACCACCTGCGTTTCGCCTGCTGCTATCACATGCGTCGATACCAGGAGCTCAAAAGCAATCGACCACGGCGCAATACAAGCCAACCGCCGCGCGGCACATCCTGACTCCCGGGCTGTGAACATTTGCAGTCACAACCGAACGCAACCATAGGTTGCCGAGGAGTTGGCCATGCAACAGACGCCGTCGGCGAACGCGGTCGAAGTGAGAGCAAACGCAGGCCGCGACCCCCAACCGATATTTCGCGAAACCCACACGACCAACGCGACGACTGCTCCGACCGTTGCGCAAGACGAGCATTTTCCGCTCGGCGCGCACATCGTGACGCCTCGCCGCTGGTACACGCATCACGGCATCTACGTCGGAGCGGGCCAGGTCGTTCACTACGACGGCCTGTCTTCGTCACTGCGCCGCGGTCCCGTCGCGAAGGTTAGCCTCGCCGAGTTCTCCAATGGCTACCCGGTGTGTCTGCACAGTGATGTGGACGTGACGTACTCCGGCATGGAAATCGTAGCGCGTGCCTGCTCTCGCATAGGCGAAGACGCCTACGATGTACTTCGCAACAACTGCGAGCATTTCTGCTCCTGGTGCCTGACCGGAGTCGCTCGCAGCCCGCAAGTCGACCGCCTGTTGTTGAGCTCGCCCGCGGTGGCGCTCACCGTCCAATTTATAGCCTGCTGCGTCAACGGGTGGAGTACCGCTCGGGACGCACTCCTGCCTCTCGTCAGCTGATCAAGCGTCTTGCCGGCTCTCTGCTAAACCAACGTTCAGTGCACCCAGCCATGTGCGCAGGCTCTCAGCCCTCTGGTTTAAGACCACCCGCGTTTCCGTCCCGGTATCCCTGCGCGTCGATACCAAAGAGGGCAACCCGCTCGACCACGGCGCAATACAAGCCAACGACGGTGTCCGGCATTCTCACTCCCGGGTTGTGAACATTTGCGGTCACACCCGAGTGCAACCACCCGTTGCCAAGGAGTTCGCCATGCAACAGACGCCAGACTTCGGTCGCCGTCGTCTCTTTTTCGGAGCTGCAGCGGTAGCCGCTGCAAGCACGCTAGGTTTTCTCAGTTTTTCAGATAGGAGTCGTGCCATGAGTCAAGCTGCACAACAGATGGGTACCGACGGAGTTGCCATCCGTCCGTTTCACGTCAGTATTCCGGAGTCGAATCTTAACGAATTGCGCCGACGCATCAACGCGACAAAGTGGCCCGAACGGGAAACGGTTACGGACGACTCGCAAGGCGTTCAGCTCGCCACGATTCAGGCACTCGCGCGCTATTGGGGAACGGACTACGACTGGCGCAAGGTCGAGGCGCGGCTGAACGCTGTGCCACAGTTTGTGACCGAAATCGACGGACTGGACATTCACTTCATCCACGTTCGTTCGACGCATGAGAACGCATTGCCGCTCATTGTCACGCACGGGTGGCCCGGATCGATCATCGAACAGATGAAAATTATCGAACCCCTTACCAATCCCACCGCACATGGCGGCAGCGCATCGGATGCGTTTCACCTGGTAATCCCGTCGATACCGGGCTACGGTTTTTCAGGTAAACCGACTGACACTGGCTGGGACCCCCAACACATTGCGCGCGCATGGGTCGTCCTCATGAAGCGTCTTGGGTACACAAAATTCGTGGCTCAAGGGGGCGACTGGGGTGCGGTCATCACCGAGCAGATGGGTGTTCAGGCGGCTCCGGAGTTGCTGGGCATTCATACCAACATGCCCGGCTCGGTTCCTGTGGGCATCGACAAGGCGGCGTTCTCAGGTGCGCCAGCGCCATCCGATCTCTCGGCCGACGAGAAGCTCGCTTACGAGCGCCTGCAATTTGTCTACCAGAAGGGCATCGGCTACGGCTACCAGATGGGGCTGCGCCCGCAGACCCTGTACGCTCTGGCGGATTCGCCGGTCGGTCTGGCCGCCTATTTCCTCGACCACGACCAGCGCAGCTATCGGCTGATCTCTCGGGTCTTCGCGGGGCAGGCCGCCGGTCTCACCCGGGATGACATCCTCGACAACATCACGCTCGCCTGGCTGACAGACACGGCGCTTTCTTCGGCCCGGCTCTACTGGGAGAACAAGCTCACGTATTTCGGTGTCAAGGGCGTCACGATCCCGGTTGCCGTGAGTGTCTTTCCTGACGAGCTCTATCCGACGCCGCGGAGTTGGGCGGAGCGGGCGTTCCCCAAGCTTATCCACTACAACAAGGTCGACCGCGGTGGCCACTTCGCGGCCTGGGAACAACCAGCGATCTTCTCGGAAGAGGTCCGCGCGGGCTTCAGGCCGCTGCGCGCCTAATCAGCACGAGGAAGCTCCATGGAAGAAGCATCGTCTGTGGAGCCTCCGGAGCATCCGCCCACTCGACCACAGGAAAGAGACAACATGGAACCGTTTCGCGTCGAAGTACCCGACGATGTGCTGAATGATCTACTGACACGTCTCAAGCTCACGCGCTGGACCGACGACTTCGCAAACGAAAGCTGGCAGTATGGCACCAACACCGCCTACCTCAAGGATCTGGTCTCTTACTGGATCACGAGCTACGACTGGCGCGAGCACGAGCGCGCGATCAATGCTTATCCGCAGTTCCGCACTGAGATTGATGGAGTGCCGATCCACTTCATCCACGTGCGCGGCAACGGTCCTCACCCCAAGCCGCTGATCCTCTCCCACGGCTGGCCCTGGACATTCTGGGAATACCACAAAGTGATCGGTCCTCTCAGCGACCCCGGCTCACACGGTGGCGATCCCGCCGATGCCTTCGACCTCGTGGTGCCGTCTTTGCCTGGCTACGGGTTCTCCACGCCGCTGCGCAAGCCTGGCGTCAATTTCTGGCGCACTTCCGGACTTTGGGTGACGCTTATGGAGCGGCTGGGCTATCCGCGTTTTGCTGCACACGGCGCCGATTGGGGTGCGCTTATCACGGCCGACCTGGGTCATCGCTATCCCGAGCGCGTGATGGGTGTCCACTTCCCGATGACGCTACCGTTGGATCTGTTCAGCGGCGGAGTGCCGGCGCCCGAAGACTACGACGCAGACGAAGCGCCGTTGTCCGCACGCTTGCAGAACTTCTTCGCCACCGAGTCGGCCTACTCGGCGCTGCAAAGCACCAAGCCGCAGACCATCGCCGCAGCGCTCAACGATTCACCTGCGGGGCTGGCGTCGTGGATACTCGAAAAGCAACGCAGCTGGAGCGATTGTAACGGCGACGTTGAAACCCGGTTCAACAAGGACGATCTGCTGACCACGATCATGATCTATTGGATCACGCAGAGCTACGGCACATCGGCTCGCTACTACTACGAGGCTGCACACGATCCGTGGGCGCCGGTGCACGACCGCGTGCCCGTAGTCGAGGCTCCAGTCGGCATTTCGGTGTTGCCAGAAGAGATATGCTGCGCCCCACGCCGCTGGGCCGAGCGGTACTACAACCTCAAGCAGAGGCGGTATCACTCCAGCGGTGGACACTTCGCGGCGTGGGAAGAGCCGCAGACTATCATCACGGATGTCCGCGATTTCTTCCGCTCGCTGAACTGACGCCTAAGCAGGGTTGTGTCGCGTTAAGGGTGATGGGGTAAGCAAGCACACGTGATGTAGAGGATTACTTACATCGCGAGAGAATAGAATTTCTCGGCAGCAGTCGATGCAACGCCATCGTCACACATTTGTCCCTTGCGGATCATGTGCGTAATCTCGATGCCGGACAGGATGATGCGCGCACAGCGGAAGTCCTTGAACCCCATCATCGGTTTGATGATGCGCTTGATGGCGCGGTGGTCCTGCTCGACGACATTGTTCAGGTATTTGCTTTGCCGGATCTTGATCGGCGTTGGCCGCTCAGCGTTGAGCGCCTCAAGGCGCCGCCAGATTAGCGCCGCTCTTGTCCACCGTGATCGTTTCTGGCTCGCCATTCCGGTCAATCGCCTTTTCGAAGTAACGCCGGGCTGCGGTCTTGTCGCGATGGGCGCGCAGCAGGCAATCGACCGTATTGCCCGCCTTGTCGACGGCGCGATACAGATATTTCCATTGGCCCTTGATCTTGACGTAGGTCTCGTCGACGCGCCAGCTCCTACCCACCGGGAGCTTGTGACGGCGAAATGCCTTTTCGAACACCGGCAACAGCTTGATAACCCAACGGTGCACGCTCGAATGATCCACCTCGATCCCCCGCTCGGCCATCATTTCCTCGAGGTTGCGCAGGCTCAGCGAATACGCCACATACCAGCGCACGCACAACAGGATTACATCCAGCGGATAGTGCAGTCGCTTCAGTACCTTGCCAATGCCGGTAGGCAGCGTCTTGCGTGGCATCTTCGTCTTCGCCATCATGCTCGTCATGCGTTTTGGTTCGAGCGATTCTACTCCACCGCGTTAGCGCGACAGAACCCGCACTCGTGCCACCTGCTTGCGGTCATGTGGCGGAGGCACGTCGCGTGAAGATTCGCATCGTGCAAGAACGTCTCCCGCTGGCGACGACATGCTGCACGTCAATTGCATCTTCGACAGGCATCTCGCATCATGTTCAATATCCTCCTCGCTCCCCTGGACGGCTCGCCTCAGAGTGCGCACGTTATCAATCTGTCCAGCCGCGCGACGGCGAAAGGTACAGCGACCGTACGTCTTCTTTGCGTTGTCGACCCACCCTACGCGCTGCCTCCCGGTTGCGAGAACGGTGTCACGCCATATGGCCTGACCTACACCTACGCAAACGCGCAGACATCTAACGTACACTCAATTCCGACGGCCGCAGCCTCCCAACTTGCCGACCGGAATCTTACGGTGGAACAGCACTTCCGCGCCGGGAATCCTGCCGATATCGTCCTCGATCAGGCTCGGCTGCTGAACGCGGAAGTCATTGTGATGGGACATCATCACCTATCAGGGCTACGCCACTGAGCCAATCCGTCAACCTGCGGAATAGTCATCGAAAGGTCGCCATGCCCTGTCCTCATTGAGACTCGCGAAATGGGCTAACCCTAAAACGCTGGTGAAGCGGTAGTCACTTCCTTTGACCGTTCAGGGACAGTGCCATTTTCATGAGCCAGTCCTATGGCAAACGGCCGCGACGGTACTATCCGTTGTCACGCCCGTACACCAGTACCAGTACGTTGCTGGCCAACGAAAGGCCTCGCCGGCCGCCAGGATGGCGGGTGTAGATTGTCCAAAGCATTGAAGCAGCAGCCTCGAATCCAGGAGGACGTCCCTGATCGATCGCTTACAGTCGATCTGTATGCACGACGCTCGATGACTGCCGCCCGCGCGAGAACGAGGCGTTACCTTGCGTTGAGCGACTGCTGATTGGCGGACGATGCCGCGTCGATCAACGCGAATGCTGGTCCAGGAGCACACGAACGGCGATCTGCTTACCGCATGCGTCCATTCTCCACGAAGCGCCGATGCCACGACAACGCTTCGCCGAGAAGATGCGGCGTGTGCTTGCCGACGCTCTCGCGGCAGGAGCGCTCGAAGTAGTCTTCGAGCAGCGGACGGTAATCGGGATGCGCGCACTGGGAGATGATGGCGCGTGCGCGCTGCTTGGGCGAGAGGCCGCGCAGATCCGCGAGCCCCTGCTCGGTCACGATCACGGTCACGTCATGCTCGGTGTGGTCAACGTGGCTTGCCATGGGCACGATGCACGAAATGGCGCCGTTCTTAGCAGTGCTCGGGGTCACGAAGCACGACAGGAAGCCGTTGCGCGCAAAATCGCCCGACCCGCCAATGCCATTGATGATTGACGTACCCGCGACGTGAGTGGAGTTGACGTTGCCGTATATGTCCGCCTCCACCATACCGTTGATGGCGATGCAGCCCAGACGCCTCACCAGTTCGGCGTGGTTCGAGATTTCCTGCGGACGCAGCACGATACGGCTGCGGTAATGGTCGATATTGCGCTGGAATTCCTCGACACCCTCCGGGCTCAGCGAGAGCGCCGTGGCTGAGGCCACACGCAGCGCGTCGGTACGGATCAGATCCAACATTGCATCCTGGATCACTTCGGTGAATGCGCTGAGGCCTTCGAAGCCGCCGTCGCGCAACCCACTGAGTACGGCATTGGCGATGTTGCCCACGCCCGACTGCAGCGGCAGGAGTTCAGGCCTGAGCCGTCCGTGCGCGATCTCGTGCCGGAAGAATTCGACGAGATGTCCGGCGATGCGCGCGCTGATCGCGTCGGGTGCTGCGAAGCGGCCGAGTCGGTCGGGCGCGTGTGTCTCGACGACCGCCACCACTTTAGAGGGATCGACGCGCAAATATGGCTCGCCAATGCGGTCGCCGGGCGCGACGAGTGGAATCGGCTTACGCCCCGGCGGCAGCGCAGTGCCGTAGTAGATGTCGTGCATACCGTCGAGTCCTGCGGGCTGATTCGAGTTCACCTCGAGGATCACCTGGCTCGCCAGATCGAGCCACGTCTTGTTGTTGCCCACGGAAGTCGAAGGAATCAGGCGTCCGTCAGGCAGAATACCGGCCACCTCGATCACCGCCATGTCGATCGGGCCGAGAAAGCCGAACCAGGCGTACTGTGCCACCTGCCCGAGGTGGATGTCCATGTACTCGATCTCGCCGCGATTGATGCGCGCACGCAGTTCGGGGTCGCTCTGGTAAGGCAGCCGAAAATCGATCGCTCCCACTTTGGCAAGCGCCCCGTCGAGTTCCGGCGCGGTGGATGCGCCAGTCAGCACGCGAATGGCGAACCGTTCGCCCCGGGCATGTGCGCCCTCGATCAGCCGCGCGAGCTCGAGCGGCACGGCCTTCGGATACCCTGATCCGGTGAACCCGCTCATGCCTACCGTCATACCCGGTTGAATCAATTTCGCCGCAGCAGCAGCGGGCATGATTCTCGACATGAGCGAGGCTTGCTGAATTCGCGTTTCCATACGCGTTCCCCCATGTTTGAACTGCGAGGCGCCCACTCGAGCCGGACTCAGGAGCACTCAAGGGCAACATCGACGCCAGCCAGTGCCTTCACGTGCGCGGCGGCGCTTCGCCCCAGTGACGACAGTGCGTAGCCACCCTCCAGACACGAAACAACACGTCCCGCCGCATGTTGCCCGGCGACTTCGACGATGCGCTGCGTAACCCATGCATAGTCGCGCTCAGTCAGACAGAGGTTGCCCATGTCGTCTTCACGATGCCCGTCGAAGCCCGCCGAGATGAAAATCATCTCTGGCTTGAAGGCGTTCAGCGCAGGGAGCCACTTGTCGATGACCGCGGCCTGAAGTGCTTCTCCGCCTGAGCGCGGCGGCAGCGGAACATTCACCATGTTTCTGCCCCGCGCAAGGTGTCCCGAATATGGGTAAAGCTGATCCCCGAAAATCGAGCACATGAGGACGCGATCGTCGTCATGAAAGATGTCTTCGCTGCCGTTCGCGTGATGCACGTCGAAGTCGACGAGTGCCACGCGGGAGAGACCGTGCACGTTCAGTGCGTGACGAATCCCCACCGCGACATTGTTGAAAAAGCAGAACCCTCCAGCTGCAGCAATCGCAGCATGGTGCCCTGGGGGCCGCACGTTGCAGAATGCCGAATCGCACTCGCCGCCGATCACAAGGTCGGCTGCGAGCACAGCAGCCCCTGCCGCGCGCAACGCAGCGATATAGGTACAAGGATTCATGCTGGTGTCGGGATCGACATGCACATACCCTTCAATCGGCGTCATGCTCACCAGGCTGCGGATGTACGCGACGGAGTGTACCTGGGCGAGCTGCTGCTCGGTGGCAAGCGGCGCGTCGTAGGTCCGCATGTAGTCGAGGAGCCCCTTCATGAGCAGCATGTCATGGATGGCGCCAATACGATCGGGCGACTCCGGGTGCATGTACCCCATCTCATGACGCTCGCAATCGGGGTGGGAAATATAGGCTGGAAACACGTCGGCTGCTCCGAATCGAGAAGAACTGGCCGCGTGACTGACGAGAGCCTGCGGTCTCGCCAGCACGCGCGGGCTTACTCCAATGCGTCGAGTACGCGTGCACGGATTTCCTCGACGCTGCCGAGGCCCGAGACGCGCCGGTATTGCGGCGCTGTCAGGCCATGCTCGGCGCCGCGCCGCATCCATTCGGTGTAGTAGTCGATCAACGGCCTGGTCTGCGCGACGTAGACCTGGAGGCGCTTCCTGACCGTTTCTTCCGTGTCGTCATCTCGCTGGATCAACGGTTCTCCCGTCAAGTCATCCTTTCCTTCGACCTTCGGCGGATTGAACTTCACGTGATACGTGCGGCCCGATGCCGGATGGAAGCGGCGGCCGCTCATACGGACGATGATCTGATCGAACGGCACGTCGAGTTCGAGGACGTGATCGATCGTGACGCCGGCCTGCTTCATCGCCTCGGCTTGCGGCAGCGTGCGCGGAAATCCATCGAACAGATAGCCGTTCTTGCAATCGGGCTCGCGCAGGCGTTCCTTGACTAAATTGATGATGAGTTCATCGGGCACGAGTTCGCCCGAATCCATGTAGCGCTTCGCCTGGACACCGCAAGGCGTGCCGGCCTTCACTGCCGCCCGCAGCATGTCTCCGGTGGAAATCTGAGGTACCCCAAATTTTTCGCCGATGAAGCGAGCCTGAGTACCCTTGCCCGCGCCGGGCGCACCCAACAATATCGAACGCATCTGATGTCTCCTGTCTCCGGCCGTCAGGGCACGGCATTGCATGCAATTGAATTCTCGGCGCGGGAGCACGCTGACTCTTGATGTGCATCAATCGAAGCGGACCAATACGTCAGCGCGGCATGTAGGCAAATCCCTACAACATCGCACATACGACTACGACACTTTCAGCCCGCACTGATTTCGCCTCCCCAGAACGCAAACAATAATGGTTTCATGTACTCGACGCGCGCCCCCTTCGGCGCAGTGCGATCGGAATCGGGAGAAAGCGATGAACGGCAGCGAAATTACCCTTCGATCACTCGTGGACAAGTGGCTGGCTCCCACTTTTTCAGCGCCTGCGCGCGTGGCACAAGTGGGTCGCTTGCTGGCCACTCGTAGCCGCTTCGTGCGGATCGAAGGCCGCACCTCGAGTGGCACACTCACAATAGTCTTCTTCCGCCACAACGACGGCTCGTGGTGCGTGTTTCCGCCCGCGCGGACGACGCCGGCAATGTGTCAACGTCTTGCCGCGCACTGAGCCCGTTGTCGGGAGCGCGACGCTCCAGCGGTTCAGGCGAGGCGGGTATCACGTCATTGTCAATACTGCAGCGCCGCTCAGCCGCCCTTCACGCAAATCGGCCAGTGCCTCGTTCGCGCGCGCGAGCGGGTACGGCGTGGTCTCGATTTCGAGCTTGTGGCGCGCGGCAATCGCCATGAAAGTCGCGCCGTCCTCGCGCGTGAGATTCGCCACCGAGACAATGCGCCGCTCCTCCCATAGCCATGCGTAAGGAAACGAGGGAATGTCGCTCATGTGGATGCCGCCGCACACGACTGTGCCGCCCCTTGTCAGCGAGCGCAGCGCGGCGGGCACGAGCGCGCCGACCGGCGCGAACAGCAGCGCCGCGTCGAGTTCCTCGGGCGCGCGCTCGTCGCTGCCGCCGGCCCAGGCCGCGCCGAGCCTCCGCGCGAACTGCTGCGCCGCGGTATCGCCGGGACGCGTGAACGCGTAGACCGTGCGCCCCTGGTGACGCGCGACCTGCGCGACGATATGCGCCGCCGCGCCAAAGCCGTAAATGCCGATGCGCCGCGCATCGCCTGCCATCGCGAGCGAGCGATAGCCGATGAGTCCCGCGCAGAGCAGCGGCGCGGCTTCGACATCGCTGTACTGGCGCGGCAGATGGAAGCAGTAGCGGGCGTCGGCGACGGTGCGCGTGGCATAGCCGCCGTCGATTGTGTAGCCCGTGAAGCCGGGCGCGTCGCAGAGGTTCTCGCGCCCTTCGGCGCAGAAGCGGCAGTGGCCGCAGGTATGGCCGAGCCACGGCACGCCCACGCGGTCGCCCAGCGCGAAACCCGCCGCGCCGGCTCCGAGCGCCGCGACCGTGCCGACGATCTCGTGGCCGGGAATGACGGGCTTTTTCGGGTGCTCGAGATCGCCGTCGACGACATGCAGGTCGGTGCGACACACGCCGCACGCACGGACATCGATCAGCAGTTCGCCGGCGCCGGGCACCGGGTCCAACAAATCGGCTTCGCGCAGCCGCGGATTCTCGCCGTCGAAAACCATTGCTTGCATTCACAGCCTCCACACATCAATGCCGCACGTTGTCTGAGCGACAGTATCCTCATCTCGGCGAAAGGAGTCTCGCAACTACGTCAGCGCCTTCCTGGATGTACGCAGCCTTCGAGTCGCGCGAACAGTGGGGACCCTTGCGCTAACCGTGCACAACCAGCACCGGACAGGATGAAAATCGAAGCACACCCTCTGCGACGCTGCCCAGCACCGCCCTACTCACTCCATGCCTGCCATGGGTACCCATTACGATGAGATCAGCTTCCTGAGTTTTCGCGCAACGCTGCAGGCATTCTGCAATCGAGTCGGATTTCCCAAGCGTCTCGCAGATCTCGACGGAGAGCCGGACTTCCTGCGCGTTCATTGCCCGCCGGACCTCGTCGAGCGCGAGGCGACCGTCCTCGTTGAGTACCCTGCCGAGCGCTTCGGGGTCGTAATAGCCGGAGTAAGGTGCAAGTCCCCATTTGTGCACGACGTAGACAGCATGCACGCGCGCATGAGCGAGCACCGCGAGAGCGAGAGCCTCCTGTGTGGCGCGGCGCGCAGAGCCGCTACCGTCGACTGCCAGAAGAATCGTTCCATAGGTGGGCTTTGACATTTGACGGTCTCCCTGGTGCACGGTCTAAATGCTCTTTCGAATCAAGCACCATTTATCAACATACGCAGGCTGCCCCGGCGTCGCCTGATCTCCGTCAATTGATTTCGAATCCAAAGCGCAAACGCGCCTCCCTTGGTTCGAACCAAACTCTGCTTGATCTGAGTCAATCGCCCGCCGGGACAGGACGGCGAGACTGAAGCCTCACGACACGCAGAGGCGTGCCGTGCTTGCCCCTGAATTACGCATGCGAGGAGACCATGTCCCAATCCGACCCGACGCTCGACGGCATCGCGCCGACCCCTATTCCCTTGCTGAAGGGCGCCACCATCGACGGCATGTCGGCGTATCGCGCGCTCGTCGATGAAGCTCAGCGCGACCCCGACTCGTTCTGGGCACGTCTCGCGCGCGAGCACCTCGACTGGAAACGCCCGTTCACACGCACACTCGATGCGTCGAACGCGCCGTTCTTCAAGTGGTTCGACGACGGTCTGCTCAATGCCTCGTACAACTGCCTGGACCGCCATCTCGCGAACGGTTCTGGCGAGCGCACCGCACTGATTTTCGAGGCGGACGATGGCAAGGTCACGACGCTCACCTATGCCGGAT
Source organism: Paraburkholderia sp. J10-1 (assembly GCF_905220165.1). Taxonomy (NCBI): domain Bacteria; kingdom Pseudomonadati; phylum Pseudomonadota; class Betaproteobacteria; order Burkholderiales; family Burkholderiaceae; genus Paraburkholderia; species Paraburkholderia sp. J10-1. Next base: position 112,902 of record NZ_CAJMYW010000009.1, read on the forward strand.
TGCACGCGCGCGTATGCCGCGTCGCAAACGCGCTGCGTGCGCGCGGCGTGCGGCGCGGCGACCGCGTGATGATCTACCTGCCCATGTCGATCGAAGGCGTGGTTGCGATGCAGGCGTGCGCTCGCATTGGCGCGCCGCATTCTGTCGTGTTCGGTGGTTTCTCCGCCAAGTCCCTGCATGAACGCATGGCCGACGTCGGCGCGTGTGTGCTCATCACCGCCGACGAGCAGGTGCGCGGCGGTCGCCATTTGCCGCTCAAGACGATCGCGGACGAGGCGCTCGAGATGGGAGGCGCTGCAAACGTGCACACTGTGATCGTGTATCGCCGCACGGGAGGCCCGATTCCGTGGAACACGCAGCGCGACGTCTGGCTGCATGAACTGGAGCAGGCGCAGTCAGCCGAATGCGAGCCCGAATGGGTCGACGCTGAGCATCCGCTTTTCATTCTCTACACCTCGGGCTCCACGGGCACACCCAAAGGCGTGCAGCACAGCACGGGCGGCTATCTGCTGTGGGCAGCACTCACGATGAAGTGGACTTTCGATATCCGGGCGTCCGACGTGTTCTGGTGCACGGCAGACATCGGCTGGATTACGGGCCATAGCTATATCTGCTACGGCCCAACCGCGGCAGGCGCCACACAGGTAATCTTCGAAGGCGTGCCGACATGGCCTGACGCCGGCCGCTTCTGGCAGATGATCGAGCGCCACAAGGTCTCGATTTTCTACACGGCGCCCACCGCCATCCGCTCGCTCATCAAGGCGGCGGACGCCGAACCTGACGTGCATCCTTCTCGCTACGACCTCAGCACACTGCGCCTGCTCGGCACTGTGGGCGAACCAATCAATCCGGAGGCGTGGCGCTGGTTCGCGCAAAATGTGGGCGCGGGCCGCTGCCCCGTTCTGGATACGTTCTGGCAAACCGAGACCGGCGGCCACATGATCGCGCCGCTCCCTGGCGTCACGCCGCTGGTAGCCGGCTCGTGTACCCTGCCACTGCCTGGCATCGAGGCGGCTATCGTCGACGAATCGGGACACGATGTGCCAAACGGCCAAGGCGGCCTGCTTGTCATCAAGCGGCCCTGGCCCTCGATGCTGCGCACGATCTGGGGTAACCCCGCACGCTATCGTGCCGGCTACTTCCCGGAAGAACTGGGCGGCAAGCTCTATCTCGCCGGTGACGGCGCAATACGCGACACGCAAACCGGCTATTTCACGATCACGGGCCGCGTGGACGACGTGCTCAACGTCTCCGGTCACCGTATGGGCACCATGGAAATCGAGTCCGCGCTGGCTGCGCACCCGCTTGTCTCGGAGGCTGCCGTGGTAGGGCGTCCCGACGCGACCACGGGCGAAGCGATCGTCGCCTTCGTTGTGCTCAAGGGCCCGCGTCCGGTTGAGGAAGAGGCGCAGCGCGTTGCCGATACCTTACGCGCCTGGATCGGCCACGAAATCGGCCCGATTGCCAAGCCGCGGGAAATCCGCTTCGGCGACGCCATGCCGAAAACGCGCTCCGGCAAGATCGTTCGCCGCCTGCTGCGCTCCGTCGCGAAGGGCGAAGCCATCGAGCAGGACACTTCAACCGTCGAAAACCCCGGCGTCATTGCCCAGTTCGGCAAGGCTGCGTAAACAGGAGACACTCATCATGAAAACTTCCGCACCCAACCCCGCTGCGCTCGGCCTTGCCGGGTTCGCCCTCACGACGTGGCTGCTCAGCATGATCAATGCCGGATGGTTTGGCGGCGAAGCGCTTGGTCTCGTGCTTGCCTGCGCCCTGGCGTTCGGCGGCAGCGCGCAGGCCATAGCGGGCCTGATCGAGATTCCGCGCGGCAATACGTTCGGCGCCACGGCCTTCATCGCCTATGGCGCGTTCTGGTGGTCGCTGGCGCTGTATCTCATGTACCTGCACGAGCACGTCGTGCCGGCTTTTGTCGGCTGGTATCTGCTGCTCTGGGGTGTATTCACCCTTTACATGTGGATTGCCACCTGGCGCGCCTCTCGGGTCCTGCAACTCCTCTTCCTCGCGCTGTGGATCACGTTCTTCCTGCTGGCCGCGAGCGAATGGACAGGCTCGCTCCTGATCCATCACACAGGGGGTTATGCCGGGCTCTTTACAGCACTCGTCGCGTTCTACCTTTCCGCGGCGGAGATCATTAACGAAACCCACGGCCGCAGCGTGCTGCCGACCGGCGCGCCGGCCCGCGCGAATGCCGATGACCTCGCCGCTGTACGCCCCGCGTGAACCTGAACGACTGGAGCACACCATGACCGAGCTTCAACGCATCGAATACGAACCCGCGCCGTTGCTGCCGCCCGCCCCCGCGAGCGGCGAGGCGCAGGAGTTCATCAGCCTTCCGCGCCCTCACCTCGACGGCGGCGCCCCTCTGATGACGGTTCTCGCCCACCGCAAAAGCACACGCGCCTATGCGAACGCACCCATGTCGATCCAGACGCTCGGCGAACTGCTATGGGCCGCAAACGGTATCAACCGTCCCGAGACCGGAGGCCATACTGCGCCGTCGGCGCACGGCTATCACGAAATCGACATTTATGCCGCGCTCCCCCAAGGCGTGTATCGGTACGAGCCCACGCTTCATCATCTCGTGCTCAAGCATCGTGCGGACGCGCGCAACATGACCGGCTATCAGGACTTCGTGAGCAAGGCACCGCTCGACCTCGTTTACGTGCTCCGTGGCTCGCAGGTACTCGATACGCCGCCACAGCAGCGCGAACTGTTTGCCGGCGTTGCGGCTGGAGCGATCTGCCAGAATGTTTCCCTCTACTGCGCATCCACGGGGCTCGCCACCGTAGTGCGCGGCTGGATCAATACGAGGCTGCTCGCCGATGCGTTGCGCCTGAACGAGGATGAAGTGCCGCTCCTCGCGCAGACAGTCGGCGAGCCCGTGGCGAACTGAGCCGCAGACTGGACTGAAGCGAAGCGACTAAACCGGAAAGGGAACAACGATGATGGCACCCGTCGATTTGAGCGCTGTCCAACGCGTTTATCGGCTTTGTTACGTCCGCACGCCCTGGGCGTGGTTCACGCGCATCCCACTTGACCAGCAATGGGGCGATCGCTGGGAACGCGCGCCGTACACGCGCGAGGCCGGTCTGCCCTACTCCGATACGCCCGAACAGATCCTCAAGGTCGCCTTCGACGCGCCGCTGCTGGAACCGGAAACCGGGGAGCATGCTCACGCTTACAGCGTACAGGCGATCAACACGAAAGCGGCGCCGTGGCTGCGCACCGAGAGCTATCTCTGCGGGCCGCCCATTCACATCGTGGCGGGTGTAACGCTGCAGCGGTTTACGGAACTGGCCGAACTGGCAGGGGGAATCGTCTACGCTTCGCTAGGCTGGGGCGAACTCCCCAGGCTGCAAGTGGCGTCGGACGCTGCACGCTGAACGGGTGTGATGTGATTCGGAGCGGTGCCGCGGTTGCCGCAACGGCGCAAAAATTCAATGGGGGTCGATTGAATCGTTGGCACTCACCCCAAGATCGGTATCGTAAGGCGGTCCGTTGCGATAACAGCATGATGCTGCAAGGGTCGAACTTCTTCTCCGTGCACAACCCGCTCCAGGTGGGTTCACCATCCCCGATTACTGAGACGGCTCGCGAACGAGCAGCACCGGACACTGTGCCGAACGCACGAATCGCTCTGCCACACTGCCGAGCAATGCGCGTTTGATACCGCGCCTGCCATGGGTACCGAGCACGACCAGTTGCACACCGTGTTCCGATGCGCAGCGCTGCAGACATTCCGCCACGCTGTCGTTCATGTCCTCAACATGGAGCAGTTCCGTGTCGCAGCGCGCGCCAGCCGCCTGCGCTTCGGTGCGGGCCTCCTCGAGCTGCTTCATGGCATCCTCGCGATACGCTGCTATCGTGTCAGCGGGCACGTAGGTCAGCCCCATGCCCACGCCCATGGGCGCCACGATATCGAGCGCGTGCACAATATGCAGTTGCGCGCCCGTTAAGCCCGCAAGCTTCACCGCCTCCGCAAGCGCCCGCTTCGATGTTTCGCTGGCGTCGTAAGCCACCAGTATTTTTTCGTACATGTCGGGCTCCTTTCAGGTCGTCTCGCTGCGGATCGGGATGGCGTGGCTCCATCTTCGAATCAGTCAGCGTTTTGCGCTTGACTTGCATCAATGAATGTGGACATCGCAGTACGTCCCATTCGCAATCGTCAACGCGCTCCCGCCACGCCCTCGCCGTTGCCCGCTACGTCGCCCCAGCCTCCGACCAATGCCGCATACAGCGCCACTGTGTCCTGCAGTCGCTGTGCCGCAGCTTCCAGCCAGGCGATCTGCGCCTAGTGCAACTGGCCATCGGCAATGAGAATCTGCAGGTAATCCACGGTCCCCGCCCGATAGTCGGCTCGCAGCAACCGCAGCGCTTCCTGTGCCGCTGCGAGCGCGCGCGATTGCGCGTCGAGCACATCCGCGACCTGCGCGAAGGCCGAAAGCACGGTTTGGCGATATTGCGCGCGTGAAGCCGCGTAAGCCTCTTCGGCGGCCTTGCGGCCATACCATAGCGTCCCGCCCTGAAAGAGCGGCGCGGCCACATCGGCCGCAAGACTCCATGACTGTCCCAAGCGCTGCGCAATCGATGCGGGGGACGCACCCGAGAGGCCGCCCTCGGCAGAAAGCGTCATGTTCGGCAACATCGCCGCCGTCGCCACGCCGATCTGCGCGCTCGCCGCATGAAGGAGCGCCTCTGCCTGCATCACGTCGGGCCGCTGGCGCACGAGTTGCGACGGCACGGTTTGCGGCAGCTCCGCTGGGAGAGTGACATCCCGCAAGGAGAGCCCAGGCGCGGCCCATTGGGCAGGGAGTGCGCCTGTGAGCGAGGCCAGCAGGTCGCCTGCCTGAGCGCGCATTTGTTCCAGCAACGGCGATGTGGCCTCCAGCGTGGCCTCCAGCGTGGCCTGCTCGTCCTGCAGCGTGAGCACCGCCGCATAGGCGGCCGTTCCGGCGCGCGCGCGTTCGTCGGCGATGCGCACCTGCTCGCGTACGAGGCCGATCATCTCTTGCGTCGCGTCGATCTCGTCGCACCACGCCGCGCACAGCAGGTCGTCGGCACGGCACAACGAGGCTTGCGCCTGCGCAAGCGTTGCGTTGTCGGTCAGCGCGTCGTCTACTACGTCGTCGATGGCAGGGCTGCCGAACTGCGTCCACCACTCGTCGCGAACGCTTACCTCAGCGTGCAGGGTCTGTGACGCTCCAGCCGCCGAGAAGGTGGTGGGGCCACCGCCCGGCCGACATCATCTCGACGATCAGGAACACGGCGAACGTAATGCCGATCAGGAGCGCCGTGAATTTGGCACTGTCGTTGACGAGCAGCTTGAACGCGAGGCGCAGGATACCCGGCATGACGAACCGTTTAGCCATGATTGAGCGGCCCTGGGTTGAAGAGGATGACTGACCATGCCACACCGACTGCGATTGTGGCCGTGAGCCGATGCTCGGGCACGCCGTTCGAATCCTGTTGACGTGCGTCAAATGAACGAAGCACGCCGGGAGGACTAATAGAAGCGCTAGCCGGTTTCGATCCCCCGGAGGAGACGCTGCCATGTCGTACAAAACCGTACTCACCTACCTCGACTCCAGCGATCGCGCTCAGGCGCGGCTGGGCTTTTCGCTCGAACTGGCCAGGCAATTCGACGCGCTTCTCATCGGGCTTTACACGACATTCCTGCCTGAGGCCCGGGAATATTTTTCAATCGCCGGCGGCGCTCACTATTACGACGCCTGGTGCGACGCGCGGCGTGGCCAGCGAGACGCGGCTGAGGAGGCCTTTCGTCATGCGCTGCGCGGCGACGGCCTGGGCGGCGAATGGATCGCATTCGACGACTATGCCGAACAGCCCATGATCCGGCGCAGCCGTCACGCCGACCTGCTGATCGCCGGTCAGGCGGGCCCCAATGACGATTCACGGGCGTTGCGCAAGTGCTTTCTGGAAGCCTTGGTGCTGACTTCCGGCAGGCCTGTGCTGGTTTTGCCTTATGCCGGAGCCCTGCGGCCAGCAGGTAAATCGATCGCTATCGCGTGGGACGGCAGTCGCGAAGCTGCCCGCGCCGTGCACGACGCCATGCCGTTTCTGGTGGGCGCAGGACGTGTGACGGTACTGCGCATCCGCACTGGCGATACACAACGGCTCGCGGCGCTGGGTGCCCAAGGCAGGGAGATCGACCTCATGCTGGCAAGGCACGCGGTCAACGTCGATTTTGCGGAGGTGATCAGCGATACCGACGAAACAGCCGGTGACGCCCTGCTTTCCTGGGTTGCTTCGAGCGGCTGCGACTTCGTCGTTGCGGGTGCCTACAGTCATCCGCAGTGGAAAGAGCAATGGCTTGGCGGGGTGACGCGCGCCCTGCTCGAATCGGCGACTGTTCCGGTGCTGATGTCACATTGAAGCAAGCGTGCCCGCGGCCCAGCCGAGGGCATCAGGTCGCGGCGGGCACACGGGCTTCACTGTTGCCGCGTCACACCACCTCCTGCGTGCTGACGTAGAGCCGCTCCACCTCTTGCGCGTCGCACAGCGCCGTGCCGCTCGATAGCAAGGTCGCGGAGGCCGCCGCCTGTGCGAGACGTGCGGCGTCCCGCAGGGTGTCGCCGCGGCGCAGCGCGATCAGCAGCCCCGCGAGGAAGCTGTCGCCAGCGCCGGTTGCGCTTGATACGGTCACGGTCAGCGCTGGCACGCGAATCGTTTCGTCTGACGTGACGAGCAGCGCGCCGCGTTCCCCCAGCGTCAACGCAACGATCTGCGCGCGACCGCTATCGACGAGTTGCCGCGCAGCGGACAGCCATGCGGCCTCATCGGCGAGCGGTTGCTCCGCCAGAGCCGCCAGTTCGCCAAGGCTGGGCTTCACGAGATAGACGCCCGCGTCGAGTGCGAGCGCGAGCGGCAACCCTGAGGTATCGAGCACCACGCGGGTGCCGCGCAGGTTCGCCCAGCGGGTCAGGTCGGCATATGCCTTGGGGGCAGTCCTGGCGGCAGGCTGCCGCTCAGCACGAGATAGCGCGGCGCGGGCGTAAGCGCATCGAGAACGGCTAACGTCGCCGACCACTCATCGACGCTGACTTGCGGCCCTGGGAGGACGAAACGGAATTCGTGGCCCGTCGAGCGTTCCGTGACGGAAAAGTTTTCGCGCGTCTCGCCTGCGATGCGCAGCCGTCGACCGGGGACACGCTCCGCCGTGAGCATCTGTTCGAGCAGACTCCCCGAAGTGCCCCCCGCCAGGTACAGCGCGAGACAGTTCGTCTCGCGGCCGTCGAGCCGCTGGATCACGCGGGCGACATTGAGACCGCCGCCTCCCGGATAACGGCGCGCGGCGTCGCAACGCAGCTTGTGCGTATCGACGACCCGCTCCACTGCCGTCGATACGTCGACGGCAGGGTTCAGCGTAAGTGTCACGATCTCAACCACCTCGCCCCCTTCGTAGGCGTGTGCCTACACACCAAGTAAATTGCTTACGCCAGTTTCAGCGGCCGCTCATTGGAACGCGTCCGGCGGCGTTACATACTGGAGACGTACCACCGCAGCCGCTTGACTCCATCCGTTGCCAGGAGTGTTGACATGTCCACCGTCGAAATCCGCACGCCGATCGCCGCAACGCGCCCGAACGCCAGCGCCACCGACGATCCCGAAACCTTGCTCGCGCTCGCCCGTACCGCCGGCTTGCTCGTCACGCTCGACTCAGATAGGCCGCGAGAAGTATCAAAGCGTGGCGGGCTCGCTGCATGCGTTCCAGCGCTTCGCTGCCGCGCTGCGCGACGCCCTTGTGGCAGCCGGCGCGCCCTGAGTTCAGCGCGCATAGCCTGCCACCTCGTGATCCCTGGCGCGCAAATCGCACGTGCCCTACTCCATGTGCATGCCGCCATTAACGGCAAAATTTGCGCCTGTTACGAATGCGCCGTCGTCTGAGCACAGGTACGCAACCAGCGACGCCACCTCCTCCGGCCGGCCAAGGCGCCCGACGGGAATCTGCGGCAGGATGCGCGTATCCATGACGTCCTGAGGCACCGCTTCCACCATGGCGGTAGCGAGATAGCCTGGCGACACCGTATTGACGGTAATACCGCGTTTCGCAACTTCGAGCGCGAGCGACATCGTAAAACCATGGATGCCCGCCTTTGCGGCCGCGTAGTTCGTCTGCCCGAATGCCCCCCGCGAACCGTTCACCGAGCCGATGTTCACGATGCGGCCAAACCGCCGTTCGTACATGCCTGGCAGGAAAGGCTTCGTCAGATTGAACATGCTGTCGAGATCCGTGTGCATCACGGCGTCCCACTCGGGCTTGGAAAGTTTCATGAAGCTCGCGTCGCGGGTAATGCCCGCGTTGTTGACGAGCACATCGACGCCGCCGAACTCCGCGATCACCTTTCGCGCGCCCTCCTCGCATGAGTCGTAGCTGGCAACATCGAGCCCGAATGCATGAAATGTGCGGCCCGCTTCGCGTTCGCCGTGCAGCCATGTCACCACATGATCGTTCTGCTCCGAATGGGAAACGATCACGGTCATGCCAGCGTCGTACAGTTTCCGGCTGATGGCGGCGCCAAGCCCTCCCATTCCACCGCTCACAAACGCAATCCGGTCCTTGCGCATCATGCTTCTCCTCGCAGATGGGTGATCGGCCGCGGATCGGCACGATCGAGATGTCGCTCCACTATAAAAAAGCGCAGTCGCTCGCGATTGATATGCATCAATCGGAGGCCTACGCAGCGGAAGCCATCCGGATCCGCGAGGGGTTGACTCAAATCAATTGCGACTCCCTGGCCGAACCTAGACTGATCCCACGCCACTCTGGTTCGCGGTTTTCTCAATCGTGGAGCGCCGATCATGGAGTACCGCAGCATCCTTGTTCATCTGGACGGCAGCGAGCGCGCGAGCGCATGCATCGATCTTGCATTGCTTGTTGCGCGGCAGCACGGCGCCCACGTCAATGCGCTATTCGCACCAGTCACGATTGACCATGAAAGCGCATGGTCGATCACACTCGATTCGGGGTATCGCTTCCGGACCCGGGAAGACAAGCGCCGAGCGCTCGAACATCAGTTCCTCAACGGACTCTCGCAGGCGAACCTCAAAGGCACCTGGCGTACTGCCACGCATCACGCCCAGCATGAGTTGCTCGCCCTCTCACCGTTTGCGGATCTCATCGTGGTGGGCCAAAGCGATCCAAACGATCCTGACGCATCACCCAGAAGCCGCCTGCAGATCCAGGTGACGCTGGCAGCGGGACGGCCGGCGCTATGGGTGCCCTATGTCGGGACGTTTCCCACTGTGGGCGAACGGATCGTCGTTGCGTGGGACGCAGGTCAATCGGCCACACGCGCGCTGTACGACGCGCTGCCCTTCATGCGGCTGGCCGCCCATACGACGGTCGTTACCCTTAACGCCCAACGGGAAGGCCGCCTACCGGGCGCCGACATTGCACTCGTCCTCGCGCGCCACGGCATTGACGTGGAAGTTACCCATTTGCACACGCCCCCCACGGTGTCGATTCCCGATGCCCTTCTCTCGCGCGTGGGCAAAGTCGGCAGCGACCTGCTCGTGATGGGGGCATACGGTCACGCGCGCTGGAAGGAGCTCGTGCTCGGCGGCGTCACGCAGACCGTGCTCGGGTCAATGCCGATCCCGGTTTTGATGTCGCATTGAGCGTATCGTGCGCCTGCGTTGCCCGGCGCATTCGCTCAGGTTCAAGGAAAATCGCCATGTGCTACAAGAGCCTGCTCGTTCATCTGGACGACTCGGAACGGTGCGCGGTGCGCCTTGCGCTCGCGCTCGACCTGGCGGAACGCTTCGATGCGCATCTGACCGGACTGTACGTGTCGCATCCGCACCGGGAAACCTCCGAAGCTGCGCCAACGCCGGAGGCGCGCCTTGCGCGAACGCATGAACGCTTTCTCCTCGCTGCGGAGTGTGCGGGCCGCACTGCCGAGTGGCGCGCGCCGCAGCCTTGCGACGCCGCGATCGCGACACTGCACGCTCGCCATGCCGACCTGCTCGTGCTCGGGCAGCCAGAAGCCGCGGCTTGGGTCGCTCAAAGCACGAGCGGCTTCGTCGCGGATCTGTTGATGACCGCCGGACGACCGGCCGTCGTGGTTCCCCATTCCGGCGCCTTCACGGAATTCGCGCAGAACATTCTGGTCGCCTGGGACGGCAGCCGTGAGGCGGCGCGCGCCGTATCCGACGCGTTTCCATTATTGCAGCGTGCCCAGTCCGTCTCGATCGAAGTCGTCTCCTCGCACCGTGGCGCGCAGCGCGCGCGCGCCGAAAATGAAGCCATCGAGGCAGCCGCATGGCTCGATCTGCACGGCGTGCAGGCGTCGTTTCACGAAAGCGCGAAGGATCCCGGGGTCCTGACCGGAGCGACGCTGCTCAGCCGCGCCAGCGACCTGCACGCTGACCTGATCGTGGCAGGCGCTTATGCGCATTCCCGGGTTCATGAAAGTGTTCTCGGCGGCGTGACGCGCACACTGCTGGAAGCGATGACGGTTCCGGTCCTCATGTCCCATTGAATCCATCTGGCGCGCAGCACTTTTAAAGAGGCGGGAATTCACCATGCTCGACCATCCACACGACCCTGCCGCCAGCGCCACGCCTCTCGACAAGCTCGACGACTACGCGTTGCGTTACGCCGTGCGCCACGCCACGCTCGCTCCCTCGAGCCACAACAGCCAGCCGTGGCGATTCGTCCCCAGCCACGACCGGATCCTGTTGTGCGCCGACCGTCTGCGGGCGCTGCCCGTTGTCGATCCGTTCGATCGGGAGCTGATCATCAGTTGCGGCGCGGCGCTCTTCAATCTGCGCGTGGCGCTCGCGAGCTTAGGCATTGGCTATGCGATCACGCTCTTTCCAACGAGCCTCGATCCCGACCTGCTCGCCGATGTGCGCCTGCTTCGTGAGCGGCCCGTCGGCGCGGAACTGGCTCCGCTCGTCGGTGCAATTTCGCTGCGGGTCACCACACGTCAACCGTTTTCTCCGGCGCCGGTCGCAGCAGCCGTCGAACACGAACTGGTCGAAGCGGCCCGCGCAGAGGGTGTCGAAGTTGCCTGCGCAACCGAAGCCAGAACGCGCGAGGCAATCGCCGATCTCGTCGCCGAAGCCGACCAGCGGCAGTTCGCCGATCCCAGGTTTCGCCGCGAACTCGCGAAATGGATCCATCCGCGCCACACTGGCGACGGCATGCCGGCCTACGCGGCCGGACTGGGTTCCCTGCTCGACTTCGCAACACCGCTCGTCGCCTCCGCGATACGCACATTCGACGTGGGTGGCGGGGTGGCCGCGACTCACCGGGAACTCGCGGCAGGATCGCCCCTGTTGCTGTGCATCGCGACGAGCGTCGACGATGCGCAGGCATGGCTCGCCGCTGGCGAGGCGCTCGAGCGGGTGCTGCTTGTGCTGACTTCGCACGGCCTGTGCGCGTCCTATCTGAACCAGCCCATCGAGGTGGCCGACCTCCGCGCGCAGCTAAGTGCGCTGCTCGGCATGCCGAAAGCCGCTTGTCCGCAGCTTCTGCTGCGCATCGGCCACGGAACACCCGATGCACCGTCACCGCGCCGGCCGCTAAGCGAGGTAGTGGCGTAAGCATCAACACGTACAAGACCGCGGGAAACCCGCGGCTTGCGGTCTGTCAGGCTACAGCAAGCAATTTGCCTTACCATGCGGCCTATCGGCGTGACACGCCTGGCACACCAGGATGCGCACGATACCTGGAGATTCGGCCAATCTTCCGGAGCGCTACATGCAAACGGCAGAGCCCAAGTCCTGGCTTGCACGCAACGAGAGCGATATAGCAATCGTCGACCGGTATCGTCTCCTGATCGACGCTGTACGCGACTACGCCATTTTCATGCTCGACCCAGGCGGACGCGTTGCGAGCTGGAATCCGGGCGCGCAACGCATCAAAGGTTATTCGTCGGACGAAATAGTCGGCCGGCACTTCTCCGTGTTCTACACACCGGACGATATCGCCTCAGGCAAGCCCTCGCGCCTGCTGGAGGCTGCGGCGCTTTACGGGCGCATCGAGGACGAGGGCTGGCGGGTACGCAAGGACGGTAGCCGCTTCTGGGCGAACGTCGTCATCACCGCTGTGCACGACGACCAGGATGCGCTTGTCGGTTTCGCCAAGATTACGCGGGACATGACCGAGCGGCGCAGGCTCGAAGAACTCGAGCGCGCTCATGCGGCGTCGGCGCTCACCCAGCAGGCGCGCGAGAATGAGCAGAAGCGCATCGCCCGCGAACTGCACGACGATCTCGGACAGCGGATCGCGGCACTGAAGATGGCGCTCACCCTACATGGGACTGCGCTCGCCGGTGCATCGCCGACGCAAATGCACGGTGAACTGGAGGCCATCGCACAGATCGGCACGCAAGTCGACGCGCTTGCTGTAGCGGTCCGGCGTATTGCCGCCGACCTGCGCCCCGCCATGCTCGACGATCTCGGGCTGCAGGCCGCGCTGGAATGGTTGGCAGAGGACTTTCAGAACCGCTACGGCGTGACAATCCAGTGTCAACTGGATATCTCGGAGCCTGACCTTGGCGAATTCGCGGCAACGGCCCTCTTTCGCGTCGTTCAAGAAGCGCTGACGAATGTCGCGCGCCATGCTCACGCGCATCGTGTGACGATCGAGCTTCAGAACGACGCGAAAGATTGCAGGCTTCGCGTCAGCGACGACGGCGTCGGCTTCGACCCGCTCGCGGCGGCGCGTCCTGATGCATTCGGGCTCATGGGCATGCGCGAACGTATTTTGCAGCTCGGCGGCTTGCTGACGGTTGAAAGCCACCCTGGCACGGGCGTCACGATTTCGGCGGAGCTTCGCTTGCCGCTGGACATTCACTCGGCGCTCACTGGTGCTGCTCGCTAGCAAACATCCCCATTCGCTTCATCTGACGCCACTCACGTCGCGCACGAATTCGAGCTGCGCCTGCTCAAGCTGTTCGGCGCAGCGCGCGTAGAGCCATCCGGGGCCGTTGTCGGTGCTGTACATGCCGCGGCACAAACCCTTGAGCCTGATTGTCGTGGTCCCGTCCTCCGCCATCTGCCGCACCGCCCAGAAGTAGGCAATGCCGAATTCATGCGGCATGCGTGTCTCGATCGTTTCGTCGGTCGCACGTTCGATAGGCGTAGGGGAGTGCCGCTGGACGAAGCGCTGGGTACGGTTCCAGGCCTGTGCGCAGTCTTCGGGCGTGGTGCACTTGATCGCGCTCTGCTCTCGTCGCGCTTCCAGTTCGGTCTCCGAACGACGAAAAGCAATATTTTCGTCGTGGTGCGTGTCGCTGTAAGTGGTACAGGCCGAAAGCGGTGCAATCAACAGCATCAGACCAAGCGCCCAGCCAAAGCACAAGCTGCTCGACATTTTTCGCCCCCGCCCGAGAACTGGCCCGCGACCGCGAGCCACCGACTCCAATGTATGAATCGTCCCGCGTGGTTCGATTGATCTGCCTCAAGGAGAAGCGAACCCCGTTTCTCTGATGCAAGTCAAAGCCGCCGAGCGGGCACGCGCTCCAATCGATGTCAGGCGCGCACATGGCGCGTGAAGCGAGGAGAGCATGATGAAGCTGACGTTTCTGGGCGCGGCACAGACGGTCACCGGGTCGCGCTACCTGCTGGAGGCGGCCGGCAAGCGGGTGCTGATCGATTGCGGGCTCTTCCAGGGCACCAAAAACCTGCGCCTGCGTAACTGGGATCCACTGCCCTTTCCAGCCGACTCGCTCGACGCCGTGATCCTCACGCACGCCCATATCGACCACTGCGGCTACCTGCCAGTCCTCGCGCGCAATGGCTATCGCGGCCCGGTCTATTGCACGCCCGGAACAGCGGACCTGTGCGGCATCATGCTGCGCGACAGCGCACGTTTGCAGGAGGAAGACGCGGCGTTTGCGAACCGCCACGGCTTCTCCAAACACCATCCCGCCCTTCCGCTCTACACCCTGGAGGACGCCGAACAGGCATTGCGGCTCATCGCGCCGCGCCCGTTCGACGAGCCCGTTGCGCTCGGCGAGCAATTGACGTTTCGGCTGCTGCCAGCTGGCCATATCCTGGGCGCGGCGAGCGTCGTGCTGTGCAACGGGCATACGGTGCTTGCGTTTTCCGGCGACCTCGGGCGCCCCGACGATCCCATCGTTCGCGCGCCATCGCCGCCTGTGCATGCGGACTACCTTGTGGTCGAATCGACCTACGGCGACCGGCTGCACGACGCGCTCAACCCCGAGGACGAACTCGCCGAAATGTTCGCGCGCACCTTCGCACGGGGCGGAATCGTGGTGATGCCCTGCTTTGCCGTGGGACGGGCGCAGGAGGTTCTTTACTACATCGCGCGATTGAAGCAGTCCGGGCGCATGGCCAATGTCCCGGTCTACCTCGACAGCCCGATGGCAATCAGCGTGACCGAGCTTTACCGAGGTCACATGGGTGACCATCGGCTGACGGTGTCGCAGTTGCACGCCATCGATCATGCGGCGTTCATGGCTCGAACCGTGGACGAATCGAAGGCCATCGCCGGGCGCCACGGCCCGATGGTCATCATTGCCGGCAGCGGCATGGCGACGGGCGGCCGGGTATTGCATCATCTGAATCTCTACGCCTCCGACCCGCGCAACACGATCGCGCTCGTCGGCTACCAGGCCCCCGGCACGCGCGGCGCGGCGCTCGAGGCCCACACGCCCGCCATCAAGCTGCACGGCGACTACGTGCGCGTGCGCGCCGAGATCTCCTCGATCACCTCTCTCTCCGCACATAGCGATTATCGGGAGACCCTGCGCTGGCTGGCCAGCATGACGTGCCCGCCCATTCGCACGTTCGTCACGCACGGCGATCCCGCGGCGGCCGACGCCTTGCGCCGGCGCATCGTCGAGACGCTCCATTGGGATTGCTGCGTGCCGGAATACGGACAGTCGGTTGAACTCGCCGAGGAACCCGTGCGAACCCACCCCTGCCCGCCGTGCCCACCGGATGCACTGGCGTGCGCACCGGGGGCAGGTGCGACGCCCTGAAGGGCTTCCGGAATACGGCACTGGGCACTGCACGCCCTGCGGGTGCTGGCAGGACAAGTGTCAAACTTTTTGGGACACTGTTCCAGGCGGCTCATAAAATGGGCATACATCCCTCGTGGCACGGGATACCGGTGTCCCTCCCACTGGAGTCGGTACTACCTATGCGAATGGCCTACGCATCGATCTCGCGCAAGCATCGCGCCCCGGATAGACGTCATGGGCTCCGGCGCTAACCCGCGTGTGCGCGCTGGACAAGGCGCCCGTCTGGCAATTGCCGCACGCCTGCGCGATCCGGCCGTCTCGGCGGTGCTGGCGTTCGTCGTGGCCTTCGCGCTGGCTGGCGCGATCGCAACGTTCGTTACGCGGCAGTGGCAAGCGGCGGCGGAACAGCGGTTCACGCGGCGCGCAGCGGCGTTGCAGACAACACTCAGGCAGGCGCTGATTGCCGACGAGGCCATCGTGCGCGGCGCCCGCGCTTCGCTCTCGCAGACGCCTGCCCCCGATGCGGCAGCGTGGAAACGCTTCGTTTCAGCGATCGATCTGGACAACTCCCGTTCGGCGATTACCGCACTGGGTTACGTCATCCCGCACGCAAACCCGACGGCAAGCGCGGCCGACAGCGCAGGAGTCACGACGCAATGGGCCGGGCTGAGCGCCACCGTGCCCGAAGAAGCGCTCGTGGAGACCTCAGCGACGCGTGCCGCGCGCAGCTACGCCGCCGAAACCGGCACCGCCGCGCTCGCGGCGGTGCCGGGGGTGGCCGGTGCGCCTGCGCTCCTCACGCTCTGGCTGCCCGTGTACGAGACGGCGCCCAATGCACAAAACAATGCTCAGAAGGTGATTGGCTTCGCGGTCGCCTTGCTGGACGCGCGGCGGCTGTTTGCGCCGCTCGCCGCCGCCGATCCCGGACTTGCGATTAGCGCCCGGATTGGATCGCCGCCTTTGGATCTCTACACGAGTGAGCGCGGCGAAGAAGACGAGGTGATGCCCGGCATGCGGTTCCAGCGCAGCGATTCCTTCCTGTTTGGCGGCGCGACGCTCGCACTCGACGTCAGCGCCGACGCCAGCCCTCTGCTCACGGGTGCAGCTGCGTGCACGACGGCCATTCTGCTCGCCGGTGCGCTCGGCGCCGCCGCGCTCGCGTTTCTTACGCAACGCCTCATGCGCGCGAACCTGGTGCCCAAGCGGGTCGCGGGCGACGCGCGGCTCAACGAAGCGCGCATGATGGGGATCATCCGCTCGTCGATGGAGGCGATCGTCACTGTCGACGAAACCCAGCGCGTGGTGATCTTCAATCCAGCCGCCGAACAGGTGTTTGGCCTGTCCGCCATGGAGGCGATCGGCTCACCGCTTTCGCGCTTTATTCCCGAGCGGTTTCGGGCTGCACACGCGCAGCATGTCGAACAGTTTGGCGAGACCGGCGTCACCGAGCGCCAGATGGGCCGTCCGCAACGTGTGCTCCACGGGCTGCGCACTAACGGCGAGGAGTTTCCCATCGAAGCATCGATTTCGCAGATCCGTGACGACTCAGGCAAGCTTTTCACGGTCATGTTGCGCGACATCACCGAACGCGTGCGCGCGGAGGAAGCGCTCAAGCGTTCGCGCGAAGAGCTCCGCGAGCTGTCGGCCAATCTCCAGAACGTGCGCGAGGCCGAAAAAACACGCATTGCGCGCGAGCTGCACGATGATCTCGGCCAGCAGCTCACCGCGCTCAAGATTGATCTCTCCACGCTCGAGCGCAGGCTCGGGGAGGACAACGCCACCGACGTCGCCGCGCGCATCGCCGGCATGCGCAACCTGATCGATGCGACGGTGGCGGCCCTGCGGCGTATCGCGGCCGACCTGCGGCCGGTCATGCTCGACGACCTCGGCCTCGTGCCGGCCATCGAGTGGCTGGCAAACGACTTCACGAGCCGTTACGGTATTGCCGTCGAGCATGATCTGGACGCCGACGCCACGATGTTTTCAAACGCCGCTTCCTCTGCACTCTTTCGTATCGTTCAGGAAGCCCTGACCAATGTCGCCCGCCATGCCGAAGCGAGCCTGGTCGAGATTACACTCAAGGTGGACGGCCCAATCTGCGTCCTGCGCATCGCAGACGACGGGCTTGGTGCGACCGGCGACCCAGCCGATCCCACCGGCCCGCAGCGCAACGCCTTGCGGGACAAGTCGTTCGGCCTGCTTGGCATTCGCGAGCGCGCCCGCATGCTCGACGGCACCGTTCTAATCGACACAGCGCCCGACAAGGGTTTTGCCATGACGATCACGTTCGCACTCCATGCTCTCCTGCCCGAAGAGGCCGCTTCATGATCAAGGTGATCATCGCCGACGACCATGCGCTTATGCGCGACGGTCTGCGCCGCATACTGGAAAGCGCGCGCGACACCCAGTTCGAAGTCATAGGGGAAGGTTGCGACAGCGCGACCACACTCGCGCTCGTGCGTGAGCGCGCAGCCCAGGTCCTGGTGCTCGACCTCTCGATGCCGGGACGCAGCGGCGTGGATCTCGTCAAGCAGATCAAGGACGAAAAACCCGAATTGCGCATTCTCGTGCTGACCATGCATGCGGAGCAGCAATACGCAGTGCGCGCCTTCAAGGCGGGGGCTTCGGGTTATCTCACCAAGGAATGCGCCAGCACGGAGCTGGTCACCGCCGTGACGAAGATTGCTTCCGGTGGAGTCTACATCAGCATGACGCTGGCCGAGCGCTTCGCGCAGAGCCTGAACGAGCCCGCCGACACGCTTCCCCACCAGCGGCTTTCCGACCGCGAGTTCGAGGTATTCCGGCGTATCGCGGCCGGCCAGACGATTACCCAAATAGCGCAGGAGCTTTGCGTGAGCGCGAAGACCGTCAGCACCTACAAGGTGCGCATCCTCGAAAAGATGCAGATGCCGCACGAAGCCGCGCTCGTGCGCTACGCGATGCGGCACAAGCTCGTCGACGATCCCGACGAAGCCTGACGCTCGGCCTGACGCTGGGGTGTCGCGGCCGATTGCCGCATGACTGTAGGAATCGCCCTACACGTCTTCCGTTCCGCGTACGTCAATTTCCATCGCCGCCGATATTTTTTTGAGGCGGCGTTGCCAATACTGGCTACATGAAAGCCAGTCCTGTCCGTCAGCGCCTGCAGGTCTTCCTCGTCGAGGATGCGACTGCGGTGCGCAGGAAAATCGCCGAGGCGTTGTCGGCTATTCCGGATGTGAGCGTGATTGGCGAAGCCGAGGATGCGGCTAGCGCCCTGACCGGCATCGCGCAAAGCGGTGCCGACGTCGCGGTGGTCGATGTGAGGCTCGCGAGCGGCAGCGGCATCGAATTGCTCTCCCTGCTTGCTCTCGAGCAACCCTCGGTCGTGACGGTCGTGTTGACGAATCACTCCGGCGCACCGTTTCGCGCAGCCTGCCAACGAGCGGGAGCCCATTTTTTCTTCGACAAGACGTCCGAGTTCGAAGCCGCCTGCGAAGCCATTGAAGCGTTAGTGAAACAGCGCGTCACACCCGCGCGCTGAACTGGAGACGATCATGTATGCCGAGCCCGCCTGCGAATCCTCACTGTCTACGCCGCCGTCCGCGCGCTGGCACGTGGTGCCGCTGCAGCCAGCCGTACGCGAGGCCGTGCCGCGCCAGCCGGCTACGCGCTGCTCGACCTGCTCGCTGCGTGCGGTTTGCATGCCGCCGGACCTCACATCGATCGAACTCCAGCAACTCGATGCCGTGGTTCTCACCACGCGCAATGTGCGCCGTGGCGAAGCGCTGTTTCGTGCGCACGACGCCTTTCAGAGCCTCTACGCCGTACGCACCGGATCGTTCAAGACGGTCGTCATGCACCGCGATGGCCGCGAGCAGGTCACGGGCTTCCAGATTCCGGGCGAGCCGCTCGGGCTCGACGGCGTTTGCTCCGGTACACACAGCTGCGACGCCATCGCGCTCGAAGACAGCACGGTTTGCATCATGCCGTTCGGCCAGCTCGAAGCGTTCTGTCGCGAGAGCAGGCGCATGCAGCGCCATCTTTATCAGTTGATGAGTGGTGAGATCGTGCGCGAATCCAGTCTGATGATGCTGCTCGGTACGATGACCGCCGAACAGCGCCTCGCCACGTTTCTGCTCGATCTTGCGGCACGCTTCCAGGCGCGCGGCTACTCCGGTGCGCAATTCAACCTGAAGATGAGCCGGGAGGAAATCGGCTGCTTTCTCGGCATGAAGCTCGAAACGGTGAGCCGGATGTTCTCGCGCTTTCAGCGCGAAGGCCTCGTCGAACCGAACGGCAAGCAGATTCGCATCGTCGACGTCGAGGGACTCGCGCGCGTGTGACGCAAGGTGTTGCGCTCGAATCGCGGCGTTGGGGCCGCTCACTGGTGTTGGCCCAGTAAGCCTCATCGCTGATGCTTATGTTTTTGCGGCGCCCGGTACCCGGCGCCACTTTTTTTTCATGACATCCTGACGCAAACACCTGTAAGCGGAATCCGCTGGCGATTGACACATATCAACGGGAAAAAGGGCGCCGATGACACCATGAACCTGGCCGGCGGTCTTCCGCTCCCCGGCCACACTCGAGGAGACATTCGATGCCACGCATTCCCATGCCTGTTGCTTGCGTCCCGGTGAATCCGCCTTTCTACCGCCGCGCGAGCGTGCCCCTGTTTTACGCCGCAGCGGTGTGCGCTGCCGCGTTGTACACCGTTGCCGCGCACGCGCAGGTCGTCGAACCCACCGAACTCGTCGATCAGCAACACTGCATGTTCTGCCACACGTCAGATGCGCCATTTCTCGCGCCGTCGTTCCACCAGATTGCGGAACGTTACCGCGATAAGCCGAATGCGAACGCCATGCTTGAAGACAAGCTCAGGCATGGCGGCAAGGCACATTGGGGCGATATGGCCATGCCGCTGCCCGCAGACCGCGGCGGCCCGCTATCGGCCGAGGACGCGCGTACGCTCGTTCAGTGGGTACTGAGCCAGTAACGGCACAACGGTTCTAAAGGAGCACCTTAATGCGCGTCACAGTCCATCTCGACAGTTTCGACCAGCTCGACCCCACGGCTTACGCGATCATCTG
Organism: Paraburkholderia sp. J10-1; assembly: GCF_905220165.1. NCBI lineage: Bacteria > Pseudomonadati > Pseudomonadota > Betaproteobacteria > Burkholderiales > Burkholderiaceae > Paraburkholderia > Paraburkholderia sp. J10-1. The sequence goes on from NZ_CAJMYW010000009.1 coordinate 132,955, forward strand.
GATCGACACGGAAGGAAGAAAGTGGTCCCGCGAAGGTCACGCGGGCGTGACGCTGCCCGAATGGGGGCAATGCTGCTCGTCCCCGCGCGGCACGAGCCTGCTGGCGTGCGAAGACCAGCGTGAGGTTTGCCTGCTCGAAGCTCTAGACCTTGGAGCGAGCGACGGCCCGTTCGAAGGCGAAGGTGGCGCCGCACACTTGAATGCGGGCATCAGCACCGGGCCGCTCGAAGCACGCTGGCGCGTGCAATGTATCGATGAGAGCGTGCCCGATCCCGAAGATGGCCTTTTCGCCGACGAAGCCTGACGGTGCTTCCCCCGCTGGCGCCGCGTTGATCAGTGATCGCGGCGCGATGCACCGCTTGGGTAAACGACACGTGCGGGCGCGGCCGAATTGAGTTGGCGCTCGGCCGCGTCGAATGCCGCGCGCATGGCAGCCACTGGGTCGTCACCCTCGCAATGGTCGAGCGGCGCGAGTTCCCTCGCAGTTGAAACGAGGTCAAGACGAACGTCATAGGCCGGCTGGCAGATTCCGCGCTGCAAGGGGTGCATCTGCTCAATCGCGAGATGACAACCTGCCAGCACGCCGCTGAACCGCTCGAGGCGCAGCAACTGAATGCCTGCCTCCGCCTCGAGGGTAGATGAACCGGCGAAACCCAGATAAACGATTTGCATCCCGAGTCCCATCACCGCGCCCCTTCAGAATCGGTATTGTCGCTGCCCGATGGCTCGTTCACGCCACCAGCCAGGTCTGACTACAGTTCAAACGCATGGCGGATTTTCAGGTCGATCCACACCATGCCTTCGCGCAGCCCTTCGAGCACCGCCTCTCGTTCGGTTTCAAACACACGATGATGTGTGAATGCGTGGGAGAAGCGCTGCAATTGTGGACCGTGCGTGACGCTGACTTCGCAGCGAAAACCGCCTTGCGGATCCGGCGACGTAAGGGCCTGGACGCTCCATGCGCCCGAATCGACATGGCCGGTAAGTGACATGATTGCGTTCTCCCTGAGGCGTGATGGCGAGCGACTGGACCTGCGATTGAGTTCAGGATAAGACCGGGCGGTTGATGGCAATTGATGCACGTCAACCTGACTCGTGCCGCTCACCGCGCTGCGATACCGAGGGCGTGCGTCGCCAACGCCTGTTTCGTTGCGCGACTCGCCGGCGCCGCAACGAGAACCGGGCAGGAAGCGTCGCGCAGGGCGTGTGACGCCACACTGCCGGGCAGCGCCTGCGCCCGCACGCGCCGCCCCTGCAAGCCGATAACGAGAAGATCCGCGCGCCAGCCACGCACCTCGCGCAGAATCGTGCTGGCGACGTCGTCGAATTCGTCGTACGTCGCCAGCGCCGCAAGTGAAACCCGCGTGCCGCAAGACGTAACGAGCGCTTCGGCACGGGCAAGCGTACTGGCGCGGTCGTCCTCGAACAGGTGGTCGAGGCCTCGCCCCGCCACACGGAGTGTGCGTTCCACGACGTAGATCACTCGCAATTCCACCTCGGTCGGCAAGCATCCAATTGCGAGTTGAAGCGCGGCATAAGCGCTCGCGCTTCCGTCGACCGCAATCAACGCGCGAGCAAGCGGAGGTTCGTCCAGCGCAAGCAATTGCGACGGCACATAGAGCAACGTGCGCCGCGTCGCGTATGAGATTTCCTCGGGGTCGAGCCTGCAGGCCCAGTGCTGCCCCGGGTGATGCGCGGCGAGCGCCACCAGATCGGCGTCGAAAGCGTCAGCAGCGCGGGCAAGGGCGACAGGCGCCTTTGTGTGAAGCATCGAGAGATCGAGGAGTTGCACGTCCGGTTCGCATCGCTCGAGCGCCAACGCGTTCGCGGCGTCGCGCAAGTCGAGTTCAGCGCGACGGATCATGGCCGCGTGGGTCTCGGCACAGCCCGGCAGCCCCAACTCGAGCGAAGGGAACAGGGAGGCGGGATCGGCGATGAGTTCGACGAGCCTGATCGGCGCATCGCGACTTGCAAGGCGGCTGGCAAACGCCGCAAGCGAAGCGAGGCCGCCCCCGCCCTCGGCAGTGGCAATGAGGCGCTGAAAGGGTTTCGAGGGGAGTTCCATGAACGTATCCAGTTCGGCCGGACGACGACCATCGCGGCACAATGCGTGGCCGCGTCCCGGGTCTGCAGTCACGTCAGCATCAACGTTTGCGAGCCTTGCGGCACGAGGAGTAACGGCAGCACCGTGCGCTGCGCGACTTCGGCAGCGACACTCGCGTAGCGCCACCGGCCACCTTCATGGCCGCCACGCGTGCCGAGCACCAGCAGATCCGCGTGCCACTGCAATGCCGCCTGAATGATCGCGTGCGCCGTTGCCTCGCCTTCGTGCCCGGCTTCGAGGATGACTGCGTCGAAGTCCTCGGGATGCTGTGCCGCCGCCGGGTCACACGCGAGATAACCCACGCGCACTCGCGTGCCCGGCGCGGCCAGCGTTGCCGCTTCACGCACGGCGCAAGCCGATGCCGCGCTTGCATCGCTCGCCACGAAAACGCGGCCGGGTGGGACCGAGCAGTGGCGCGCAGTGGGTGTGGGCAACATCAGCACCGGGGAGGCCGTTTCGCCCGCGAGCGCGACCGGATTGGCCGGTGCCCCGATCGTCAAGTCGGCTTTCCAGAGGCGCACTGCGCGCGCCAGTGCTTCATTGCGCGCCGCGCTGTCAGGTCCGGTACCGAGGAATTCACAGTCCGCCTCGATTCCGCGTAGCGCCAGCAGTTCGCGAGCGGTTTCGAGCGTCGCGGTCAGCGCGATCCGATTGGAGCACTGCTGCGCGGGCCGCTGATCCGAATCCGGCAGCGAAGCCGAAGGGGCAAGACCCGCAAGCCGCACGTGCGCGCCATGAGCGGCCCAGCCCGCTACACATTCGAGCAGCGAGGCTATGCGCTCCATTCCCGTAAACAAGACATAGAGGCGTGAATAAGGCGCAACGTGCTGCATTCCGGCGGCCGTGGCAGTCGATCGTTTCATTATTTGCCCCCTCGTTCATGCCCCGCAACGCGTTGCGCCGCGAGCAAGCCGGCCTGCATAAACACAAAAAAGGCGCAATGCGAATGCCCCTGCGCCGTAAAGGCGCGCGCCGTGCTGTCATGCACGGATCGACGCGCCCTCTCCCCGGTCTCGACGACGTCAGACGCTCACTGGATCTCCAGCCGCTTCTGTTCAGCGGCCACCTTTTTCGGCAGCGTGAGCGAAAGTACGCCGTCCTGATACTGCGCGGTAGCGCCGCTCTCGTCGATATCGCTGGCAAGCGAGAACCTGCGAGCAAAGGAGCCGCTATAACGTTCGCGGCGAATGACCCGCTCGCCTTCCTTCTGCTCGATCTTGCGCTCGACCTTCGCGTGAATCGCAACCACATTCCCGTCAATTTTTACGTCGATGTCCTTCTTGTCGATGCCCGGCATCTCGGCCTTGACGGTGTAGGCCTTGTCGTTTTCCGTGACGTCGAGCTTGATCGTCGAGAGTTCGCTCTCCTCGGCGGCCAGCGCGCCGCGCATCGGCCGAAACAGCCCCTGGAAGAGGTCCGAAACAGGCTCCATGGAAAACGGGTCATAACGTGTCAGATTGCTCATTGCCTTGCTCCTTTAGGCTTGCGTGGCGCACAACCCTGCGATGAGTCGCGCTGTATTCAATCTAGGCACGGACTGCAGTTTCCGATTGATCTGCCTCAATGTCTCCTTTTTCCGAAATCCGTGGCGTGCCATGTCTCTATACGAAGAGATGATTGATTCAAATCAAGCGCAATAAGCCCTCCGTTTCTAGACTCGAATCACTTTCTCCGCCCCAAAAGGCGGCGCGACCACCCCGTTCGCTGGAGATCACGATGAGCTACAAGACAATCATGGTGCACATGGATACGAGCGCACGCGCAAGCGCGCGACTCTCGCTAGCGTTGAAGCTGGCCCGCACGTTCGGAGCGCATCTCGATGGACTGTTCGCGGCGTTCGAGCCGCACCCTCGCGAGTTTTACGTGATGGCCGGCACGGCCGACTATTACGACACGCACCGCAAGCTGCGCCGCGAGCAACGGGGCGCGATCGAACGCCTCTTTCGCGCCGAACTGGCGCGCGCGCAAGTCGACGGTAGCTGGGTGGCTCCAGAGGGGGACCCGGTCGCGGCGGTCATGCAGCGCAGCCGGACCGCTGACCTCGTGATCCTCGGGCAAACCGATCAGGACGATCCGGAATCCTATATTGCGGAACACTTTCCGGAAGCCGTGCTTCTGGGCGCGGGCGGCCCTGTGCTGTTGATGCCCTACACAGGCAGTTTCGAGTCGGTCGGCGAACGCGTGCTCGTGGGCTGGAACGGCACCCGCGAGGCTGCTCGTGCGGTTCACGACGCCTTGCCTTTCATCGCTCGCGCGGCCCACGTGACCATCGTGGCCGCTTCCTCGACCTTCACGCCCGCCGAGTCCCAGGCCTCGTGTGCCGACCTCGCGGCCATGCTCGCGCGCCATGGCGCAACGAGCGTCGACATCACCCGGCTCGATCGCGCCGCTTCCGAATCCACAGGCGACGCGCTGCTCAGTTACGCGGCCGACGGCAGCTACGATCTGCTCGTGATGGGTGCATACGGCCACGCGCGCCTGCAGGAACTCGTACTGGGCGGCGCCACGCGCACGATCCTTGCCACGATGACCCTGCCGGTGCTGATGTCTCATTGACGAACCGCGACACGCTTCGCCTCGATACCGGGCGGATACAAACGGAGCCCATACCATGTACTCGCGCATTCTGGTCGCCCTTGACGGCAGCAAGACCGCCTCTCACGCTCTCGACACTGCAATCAGGCTCGCGCTCGATACCGGTGCACAACTGCAGGCGCTCTATGTGGTCGACCTCCCTGTCATCGCGTACGACGTGCCCGGATACGATCCTTCGATTGTGCGCGACGCCTATATCGAGGAAGGCCGCGTGATTCGCGCCGATGCGGATACACGTATGGCGAAGCAAGGCGTGAAAGGCACGTCGCGCTCGATCGAGGTCGAACTCCCTGCGGAAGACGTGGCGCAATGCATCGAGCGGGCCGCGGCTGACTGGCGTGCCGATCTGATCGTCATGGGTACGCATGGGCGCCGCGGCGTGCGCCGCCTCATGCTGGGCAGCGTTGCGGAGCGCGTGCTGCGCTGCGCGCGCTGTCCCGTTTTGCTCGTACCTGCGCGTACGGCGCCGTCCGGGCAGGAAAAGCAGGCAAACCACGCTCGCGTTCCCGCGTGAATCATCGCGCGGATAGCCGCGCCTGAGCCACGTTTTCCAGACGTGGCTCAGGGCGGTGCCGTCCACGCCATCTCCCTGACTTCCCCTAAGCAAGAAAGAAGCGAATTCGCCGTGACTGACGCTGGCCGACGATAGTGAGGCCGACAAAAAGAAACTGGGCCAGTCACGTTGCTGGCCCAGCCTTCCCCACGCCTTAAACCGCCACATTCCTCACATCGGCGTGAACACCACCGGGTAGCCGAGGTGATCCTCGACACCCTTGACGCCCGCCACACGCTCCGCGGAAACGAGTATCGCCTTGCGCTCTTCCTCCGAATTCACGGTGCCCCAGAAGTGGACGATCCCTTCCTTGACGACGACGTTTTCCGCCGCCATTGCCCAGCGATGCCCATCGAGCGCGTGCAACACATTGCGATGGATGGTCTCGTCCGAAGCGAGCCCCGCCTGATCCGGCCGCGCGGCACTCGCCAGCGCGCGTATCAGGTTTGCACGACTGACGATACCCACGAGCTTGCCCTGATCCAGCACGGGCACTCGCTTGATATGAAGGCGTTCGAGCACATCGGCGATCTCGCTGAGCGGCGTTGCAGGCGAAACCGAAACGACATTGTCCGTCATGACGTCTTCCACTTTCGCCGCGTTTTCCTTCAGGTACTCGCCTGCCAGCTTGCGCGTCGAATGGAGGAATTCCCCAAACCAGCTTCGCTGCGGCTTGCCGGTGCCCGTTTCCACGCGATGCAGCAGATCGCTTTCGCTGAGAATGCCGACAAACGCCCCGCCATCGTCAACGACCGGAATGCCGCTGATGTGGTGTTCGGTGAGGAGCGTCGCCGCCTCGAAAATCGACGCATTGGGGCGTACGGTGACGACGTCCGTCGTCATGATGTCTGATGCTTGCATGAGGTCCTCCGTTAAGGGCCAACGCCCCGATGTGACTCAATTTAAAGGCCGCCGGGCTGCGCAAATTGACCTGAATCAAGCGCGCGGCCTTATGGCGAACGGGCTTTCACGGCATCATCCGAGTCCTTGTACATACGGAAGTAGCCGCTGTGAAGCGTGATCGCCTCGGACTGCGTCGCCTCGATCATGCGAGCCGCCGCCTGTTCGATCGCGGCCCGGTGGGCCAGGAACGCGCCGCGCAAATCCGCTTCGCGTAGCGACGCGGCGCCGAAATGATCTTCGAGCGCCTCGGCCGTGATCGCACATTCGATATGCAAGTCGCCGGCCGTGGCGGGAAAGGTCAACGTGAGCCGGTTGGCGTCATAGTGCGGCAAGCGATCGGAAAAGATGATGTTCATGCTGATGCACTCCTTCGCATGGGCGCTCGCGGACGAGCTAGATCGTGATGTAGCCCTGGAAGGACCATGGCAGCTACATGTGCAATATCTCTGTCGTTGCGGGCGCGCATGCCATGCAAGTGCCGAAAAAGCCCGGCGCGCCATCGGCCGAAACACCGGAACAAACGAAAGCGAGTCATTGATCGTGACAAGGAACTCGGGGTTGTAGCATGACGGCGCAATAATCTTCAAAGACTCGAAGAACGCAGCGCCATCCGCATTACGCGCCCATTCTGTCGCTTGCGAAGATGTGGGACTGCGCATTTCGTAGCATGCCGGCAACTCGATGGTCCGGCCGCCGTGGGAAATCCGTTCCGCAGGCCGGATAAGGCAGGCGCCGGGGCGGCCACGCCGCGAGCGAAAGGCACAGTTCAGGTGTGCGTTGGGCGAAGTAATCAGTGAGCCAGTTCATCTCTCTCTCCTTGCGTCGGGCTGTCAGGCACGTCGCCTCAGTCCTCTTCTCCATACCAGTTACGAATCGCGCTCCAGACTTCCTCGGCCGATTCGCAGAAGCGAAAGAGCGCAAGGTCGTCCGGGTCGATCATTCCGGCCTCGGCCATTGCGGGTCCCTGCAAGGCGGGCATGGGCCGCGTTTCGACCGCGAACTTGCCCGGGCCGCTGTAGACCAGTGCTTTCATGGTTCCTCCAGGAATTTTTGGAACGACGGCCACTGTGGCCCCGACGGTACAAACGCCTGTCTCATCATGAAGGGCGGCGAGGCTACGCATTTGATATCGATCAAGCGTTCGCCTGCCCGGCAGATTCAATCGCCAAACGTACGTGTGTGGTCGTCATAGCTGAACAAGCCCGCGTACCGGCCCCAGTCGATCGCAGTCCGCAGCGTCGTTTCGGCATCGGCGCGATGGAGGTGGTCCTCCAGTTCGAGCTCGAAGCGCGCACGCGGCGCGCGGTGCCCTTCCCGTTCGTCAAGGACCTCGCGGATGTGGGCGATGAGCGGCACGAACTGCACCACATGTTCGCGAAAAAGCTGTTTGCGCTCGCTGTCGTTGGCGTGGGCGAACATGCGTCCGGCCGCCGTGAGCTTGATCGCGCGCTCCTGCAACTCCGCGAATGCCAGCAAGTGCAACGCCGCAGCCACGGGAAAGAGCTCATCGGGTTTGAGCATCAGCGCCGCGGCCATCGAAGCCAGTTCAGCGTGGCCGTCGTGCGTGGCCGCCGCGAGCGTGTCGAGGAAGCCGACGAGACGATGGCTCGACACCGCCGGCAGGCGCAGGCCAAACGCGCCGCGCACGGCGCCTGTGCCGTTGGCGGCTTCGGCAAGGCGAGCGGTCAGGATTCCGTACAGCGTGTCGACGATGACGCGAAACGCCGGGTCGAGCCGGTTGCGCGGGCGCGACAGCGGCACATTCAGCGTCGCCACGACATGGCCGGGATGGCCGCCCAGCACATGGATGCGGTCGCACATCAGCACCGCCTCCTCGATGTTGTGCGTGACCATGAGCACCGCCTCGATCGGCGTTTGCCCCTGGGTCCAAAGGTCGAGAAAGTCACTGCGCAGCGTTTCGGCGGTGAGAACATCGAGCGCCGAAAACGGTTCGTCCATGAGCAGCAGTTTCGGTTCGCTCACCAGCGCCCGCGCAAAACCCACACGCTGGCGCATGCCGCCCGACAGTTCGCGCGGAAACGCGGATTCGAAGCCGTCGAGCCCGATCATTTCGATGGCGGACATCGCGCGCTCGCGCACCACGCCGGGCGCAAGCCCAGACGCGTCGAGCCCCAGCTCGACATTGGCGAGCACCGTGAGCCACGGGTAGAGGGCGAAGGTTTGAAACACCACGGCGATACCCTCCGCAGGGCCCTCGAGCGGCGCGCCCTGATACAGCACGCCGCCCGACGTGGGGCGCGCGAGGCCTGCGGCCACACGCAAGAGCGTTGACTTGCCTGAGCCCGAGCGCCCGAGCAGCCCGAGGATTTCGCCCTCGCCCAGCGTTATGTCGATATCCACGAGCACCGGCAGTGGTTCGCCGGAGGGACGCGCGAACGCCATGCCTACGCGGTCAAGTTCCAGTATTGGCGCAGCAGGGCCATGCGGCTTCGCGCCGTCGAGTGCCATTGCGGGATGTGCGAGAGCTGGCATGGCGGTGATTTCCATGGCGACAGGTTCAGGCGAGCCGGGTGCGGCGTTCGGCGAAGGCGTAGAGGGGCCGCCATATCAAACGGTTGGCGGCGACGACCATGATCGACATGACACCGATGCCGAGGGCGATGCGCGGATAGTCGCCTCTTGCCGTCATCTGCGCGATATAGGCGCCGAGGCCGCCTGCGCTCAGGGTGGTCGTCCCCCAGTTGACGGTTTCGGCCACGATGCTTGCGTTCCAGGCGCCGCCGCTCGCCGTGATCGCGCCCGTCACGTAATACGGGAAGATGCCGGGCAGCAGGACCTGCAGCCACCGCGCACGGCGCCGCAGCCGGAGGCTCGTCGCCGCCTCGCGCAGATCGCTCGGCAACGCTGTGGCACCGGCTATCACGTTAAAAAGGATGTACCACTGCGTACCGAGGATCATCAGTGGGCAGAGCCAGATGTTCGGGGCGAGCCTGAAGCGCACGATGCAGAACGCGACGACGGGGAACAGCAGATTGGCCGGAAAGGCAGCGAGAAATTGCGCAGCCGGTTGGACCCAGGCAGCCAGCCGCGGACGCAGCCCGACCGCCACGCCTGCGGGTACCCAGATTACGGAGGCGAGCGCAATGAGCACCGCGACCCGCAGCAAGGTGAGCAAACCGTTGTGGACCGCGTCCACCACATCGGCCCATGCGAGAGCGGGCGCAGCGAAGCGCAGCACAGCTCCGCCCGCAGCGACTACGGCCGCGGTGCACAGTGCAAACCAGAGTGCGTCGCCCGCGCGCCGCGAGGAGGCACGGTTTGCCCATGCCAGGCCGCTCCAGCGTGCGCCGGGCGACAGCCGCAGGTGCGCGGCGCGCGTGAGCGCCGCGCCAGCCGGACGGCACGCGCTCTGCATCCACGGAGAATGATGAAAGAGGTCGAGCAGCCAGCTGCGCGGGCAAGCCTGAGCCGCGATATCGCCATAGCGAAACCGGTCGGCCCACGCCACCAGCGGGCGAAACAGCAACTGGTCGTAGAGCACGATCGCGAGGCTCATCGCAAGTATCGCCCAGCCTATTGCCGGAAGATCGCGTTTCATGATCGCCTGCGCGACCCACGAACCCACGCCGGGCATCGCCACCTGCACGTCGCCCACCGAGATGGCCTCCGAAGCGACCACGAAGAACCAGCCGCCCGACATCGACATCATCGCGTTCCATATGAGCCCCGGCATGGCGAACGGCACTTCGAGCCGCCAGAACCGTTGCCAGCCGGAGAGACGAAAGCTGCGGCTCGCCTCGTCCAGATCGGTCGGCACAGTGCGCAGCGCCTGGTAGAAGCTGAACGCCATGTTCCACGCCTGGCTCGTGAAGATCGCGAATATCGAGGCCAGTTCGGCGCCGAGCACGTTGCCCGGGCACAGCGACATGAAGAACACCACCGTGAACGACAGGTAGCCGAGTATCGGCACCGACTGCAGCACGTCGAGCAGCGGGATGAGGATGCGCTCCGCCCGGCGGCTCCTCGCAGCGAGCGTCGCGTACGTGAACGTGAAAATGAACGAAGCGACGAGCGCGATCAGCATGCGCAGCACGGTGCGCAGCGTATAACCCGGCAGCGCCGCAGGCGATAGCGAAATGGCCGCTCCGTGACCACCGGTCAGCGGACCGCTCATCTGGCGCGCGCCCTCACCGAGTAACACGATCGTGCCTAACACCAGAACCACGGCTGCCACGTCGCGCCAGCCCGGCGTTCTTGGGTACCAGCGCAGTCCTCTCAGCACTTCGGCATGGTGTTCCACGGCATTCCTCTGCTTGACCGGCTGCGTTTGACCTCGATCCGCCGGTGCGGCAACCCGCTGCGCCCGCTCACGCTTCGAGCACGTATTCGCCCGGTGCCGGCCCGAGCCCAACCTCCGGCGCTCGCGCCGGCACTTCCCCCGACGAGTGCTCGCGCAGCCAGTCGCACCAGCAGGTCCACCACGATCCGTCGGTTACGGGCGTGTTGCTTACATAGTCGTGACGGCTGCGGTACGGCGCGTCGGGTTCGCGCGTCGCGCACCGGAAGTAACGCCCCGCATGACCAGGCTCGGACACGATGCCAGCGTTGTGTCCGCCCGCGGTGAGGACGAACGTGAGCGCGTTGTGCGTGAGCAGATGCAGCTTGTAGACCGAACGCCACGGCGAAACGTGATCGCGCTCGGTCCCGACGACGAACATCGGAGCCTCGATGTCCGAGAGCGCGATGGGCCGTCCGTCCACGCAATAGCGCCCCGCTGCGAGATCGTTGTCGAGAAAGAGATGGGTGAGGTATTCGGTGTGCATGCGGTATGGCATGCGCGTCGTGTCTGCGTTCCACGACATGAGGTCGTTCGGCTTCGTACGCCGGCCGAGCAGATACTCGCTCATCATGCGGGACCAGATCAGGTCGCGCGCATTGAGCAACTGGAACGCCGCCGACATCTGCGCGCCATCCAGGTAGCCCTGGCGCCACATCAGCGCATCGAGTGCGGCGAGTTCGCTTGCGTCGATGAACAAGCCCAGTTCGCCGGGTTCGCTGAAATCGGTGAGCGCGGCCAGCAGCGTGACGGAACGCAGCGTATCGTGCCGCGCGTCGCGCGCCAGCGCCGCCGCGCCGATCGAGAGCAGCGTTCCACCGAGGCAGTATCCGACCGCGTGGACAGGCTCACCGCATCGCGCGCGAACAGCATCGAGTGCCGCGAAAAAGCCATCGCGCAGGTAGTCGTCGAGGCCCAGATCGCGCGCTTCGGGGCCCGGGTTGCGCCACGATATCGCGAACACCGTATAGCCCTGTTCGACCAGATAGCGGATCAGCGAGTTGTGCGGTTGCAGGTCGAGAATGTAGTACTTCATGATCCACGACGGCACGATCAGAATCGGCTCGCGTGCGACGCCGGGCGTCATGGGTGCGTAGTGCAGCAGTTCGCACAGTGCGTTGCGCCAGACGACCCGGCCCGGTGTCACTGCGACGTCGCGACCAGGCAGCCAGGCCTGCGCCACGCGCGCTCGCGCGCCTCGCATCGTGTTGGCCATGGCGGTAGCGTCCTCTAGCCAGTTGCGCATGCCCGCAGCGAGGTTGGCGCCGCCAGTGCGCCACGTGGCCTGCAGCGCCTCGGGATTGGTCGCGATGAAGTTGCCCGGCGAACACGCGTCGAGCCACTGGCGCGCCGCGAAGCCAACCAGTGCTTCATGGTGCCGTTCGACGCCCGGAACGCCTCGGGTCGCTTCGCGCCACCAGCGTTCGGCCACCAGAAATGCATCGCGGCACATTCGGAATGGCCAGTTCGACCATCCTGCGGCCGTGAACCGAGGGTCGGCCTGACCGGCGTACACCGTCGTTCCGCCTTTATCCGTATCGGCATCGGGGCGGCTTGCCGCAAGCCACGCATGGGCGGCAAGGTCGAAGCATTTTCCGGGAGAGACTGCGAGGTGCCCAGCCCAGTCGAGCGCGGCCAGCGCGAGCGCCAGCGGCGAGAGCCCGAATGTCGCCGCAGCCAGACTGGCATGCGCCGCCCGGTTCCATTGATCGGCGGGAGCGTCGTCCGGCGGCCGTCCGCACTCCACGGCGCGCGCAGGCGCCCCATGAATTGCCCGGCTCGCATGCAGGGGGTCAACGTCGCTAACGGCGGAATCGGTCATGATGGGCGCGCTCTTCGTTCGTCAGGCCGTCCGTGCGCGGTATGGCGCGGCGGCGTCAACCGCATCACTGTGCGTTGGAGGCGCGCGTGCGCGATTGATCTGAATCAAGTACGACGAGCAAGGCCAGCCCCGTTGTCATGCTGCTCTGTGGCCACCGCCCTGCGAACCGCTGTGCCCGGACGCAGGCCCATCGCGCAGCCCTTCGAGTTCGCGATGCAGCAAAAGAATTTCCGCATGCAGCGCCTTGATGTCCCGATGCATCTCGCGCCTGAGCCGCCGCTCGTCCTTGCCGATGATCCACGCGGCGATGCCCGCAAATGCCAGCGAAAGCATCCCGTAGCCGAGCAACACGACGAACACGGCAAAAACACGCGAGGCGGGCGTTGTAGGCGCGTAGTCGCCGTAGCCAACGGTGGCGCTACTTTCAAAAGCGAGCCACAGCCCTTCCGAGTAGCTGTGCACATGCGGCTCCAACGCGTAAAACCCCGCACCGCCCAGCAACACGACGATCGCGCCCACGAGCGGCAGCAGCACAAGCCGGTTTGGCTCGAAATACCCACGCAGCGCAAAGACGATGCGTAGCGCGATCATCCCCATGAACGCGAGTCTAAGCGCCCATTCGAGCGAAGACCAGGGATTCGCTCCGCCGATCATGCTGACGAGCGCGCCACAAGCGATCGCTACATCGAAGGCATTGCGATCCAGAAACCGTGTAGGTTGTCGGCTCGACCACGCAGTTCGCGCAATGGCGCCGGCGCACGCCGCCGCCATGCCGCCGTATAGTGCCCGAGCGGTCAGCAGCATGGAATTCGACGTCGCGAGCAGCTCGAGATAAAAGGCCGGTATGGCAATCAGGCAGCCCGCAAGCAAAATCCAACGGGCGTGTGACCACGCGTGAAGTGCTGCCGCTCCGTCGTGTGAATCGACTCCACCGAGTCCTGTCTTGTGCCAGCCGACACTCATTTGCCCTATTCCTCTTCATGCAAGACCTGGCGTGCTCACGTTCGCGTTCGCGCTCACAAGGCCGGTCAGAACCGCTCCTCAATGAAGCGAAACGGGTAATCCGGATCCTTATACCCCCCCGCCTTATCCCGTTCAGGCAGCTTCACCCTGGCGCGCGGCACCGGCTTGTAGGGCATTCTGCTGAGCAAGTCGCTGATGAGATTGAGCCTCGCACGCTTCTTGTTGTTCGAGTTCACGACCAACCATGGCGAACACTCCGTGTCCGTTGCGGCGAACATGTCATCGCGCGCTTTCGAGTACTCGTACCAGCGGCGATACGATTCCAGATCCATGGGCGAAAGCTTCCATATCTTGCGCTCGTCGTGAATGCGCGCCTCCACACGCCGCGTCTGCTCCTCCTGGCTCACTTCGAGCCAATACTTGAGCAGGATCCCCCCGGAATCGATGACTGCCTTTTCGACGAGCGGCACATCTTTCAGGAACGCCTTGACCTGCTGGTCCGTGCAAAACCCCATGACCCGCTCAACACCCGCGCGGTTGTACCAGCTGCGGTCAAAGATCACCACTTCCCCCGCAGCCGGCAGATGCGGAAGGTAACGCTGTACATACATCTGGGACTTTTCGCGCTCCGTAGGCGCCGGCAAGGCGATCACCCGAAAGATGCGCGGACTCACGCGCTCGGTGATCGCCTTGATGGCCCCGCCCTTGCGCGCGCCGTCGCGCCCTTCAAAGACGATGCAGATCTTCACCCCCGTGTGCACAACCCACTGTTGAAGCCTCACGAGTTCCACGTGCAGTCGCGCAAGCTCCTTCACATAGTCCTTGTTACGCATGGTAACGCTCTCGTCACGTTGCGCACCAGCGGCCCGTTTTGCTTTTCGGGTATCGTTCATGATCTCTCCAGCGCGGCCAGAATCGGCGTAGAGGGCCGACCACGCGCTTGCCGCACGACGCGTCGCGTGAATGCCTCCTCGCTCGAAAATTAAATGAGCGGGCGGTTTGCCTGATCGGCCAGGCGCGGCGCGGGCAGCAGGTCGCGTCGTGCAAAGCGAATGAGATCGAAGGCCCTGTATTGCGCGGGCAACGCCGGAATACGCGCCACACGCAGATCCAGCGCTTGCACAGGCGCCGAAGACGTTGCGTCGACGACCACGTTCATTGCGTCGAGCCGCACCTGTCTGATCGTCACGTCCATGTGCGCAGCGGGATCGTCCAGCACCTCACCGATCTGTTCGAGCTCCTTTTGCAGCGCGTCGCTGCGCAGACCCAGCTTCGCGAGATGCTGTGCGTTCTCCTCGATCTGGGCCTTCAGCCGCGCTCGTTCTGCGGGGTCGGCGCTCGCCGTGCCTCCCACCACCAGCCCCATCCCTACGCCTTGTCGTTCGAGCAGTTGCAGCCGCGTTTTCAGGAGCGCGCGTTCCAGTTCGAGTGCGTCGCGTCGCGCGATGGAGGCGGCGATGCGCGAAAGCCCTTCCAGCGCAAGCTGTTCGAGCATGCGCAGCACGATTTCCCGCCTGAGCCTCGCGTCCGTGGCCCTGCAGATGCGTACCTGGTGGTCCGTGAAGCTGACGGTGGTGCGCACCGCATCCGTTCGCACCATCTCGCCTTCCTGCTTCGCACCCAGCGTGCTGCGTTCGAGCATTGCCATGCCCAGCACCGCGAACGCCTCTTCCGCGCCGGGATTCTCCTCGAAGAAGCGTCGCAGATCTTCCGGGCGGCTCAATGCCTGCGCTACGTCGTCCGGCGCAGCAAAATAAGCGTGGATACAAGGATCCGACGACCAGGTCTCGCGACTGGCTTTGCGCGCCGGCGGCAACTTGCCGATCAGATCGTTCAGATGGCGCAGGGAAACGCGCACAGCGCGCGATAGCCGGCGCTCGAATCCGGCAGCAAGGCGCAACGGTGGGTCCAGCCTGATGACGCGTTCGATTCCTTCGCGTATTAGCTCGCTGTCAATCGCGTCGTCCTCAGTGTCCGCTTCCTCGCGAGGCGTCAACCAGCTCAATATGCCCATGTCGGTGATCCCTCAAACGCGCAATAGCAATCGGATCAGGAAAGTACAGAGCGCTTGTGTGCCCAGTTTTCCCACTGGCGCCCACCATGCGCCGGTGGTTGTAAGGAAGGTTGCGCCACGCACGCTCCTCTCATTGCAGAGACATTAGCGAAGGAATAATCGTTAGTGATTGACCTGGATCACATCCCTGAGAACGCGATTTCTATGTGCGCTTCATAAGCGGCACGAACGATAGGCGACAGCCAGGTCGCTCATCTCGTCAGACGCGCAGGAACCGCCGCTGGGCCGCTCATCCTCCGGAAGACTTGTGGTGCTGACCGCCAACCGGTGCTTGACCTGTATCAATCTGGGCTTCGCCGCCGGCCCTAGCCTTCACACAGGCTCCGCGATTTCTGAGTTGGGGGACGTTGCGACCGGGTTTCCTTTCCAAATCTGCACTGCTTGACGCGAAGCCGCGTTGAGCACGCCTGAAGAAGCCGATATGTGGATCTACCGTGTCAACGAACCGCGCCTCGGCGCGGTTCGCGTGCGTGAGTGGCGTCGTCGTGCCCGGCACGCCATTGCCATGCTCGTGCTGCTCCTCGCGGCCGCCACCGGCGGCCTCATGTTGCTGGACCAGTCGGCGGCCTCTCTTCATACGCGCCTGTTCAACGCGCTGTGGGACGCGGCCACCCTGACGACGACGCTCGGAGACTTTTCGGATTTCGACGAGCGGCAGAAGATTTTTATGCTCGCGGCCATGTTCGTGACAATGTTCGTCGCTGCGTTTGCGGTATCGAGGCTGACCGGAATTCTGTCCGGCGACGATGTGATCGCATACAGGGAGAATCGAGCCATGGAACGACAATTCGAACGGCTTGCCGGACATATCGTGGTCGTGGGCTACCGGTCGCTCGGGCAACGCATCAGCGCGAAACTCCGCGAGGCGGGTGAAACCGTCCTGGTGCTCGTAGCTGACGCGTCACTCGCTGACAAGGCCGCGGAACGCGGCAACCTCGTCATCCTGGGTGCCCCCGACGCATTTGACGACAGACTCCGGCGCGCCCGGCTCGACAGCGCGAAAGCACTCGTTGCGACGAGCCCCGACGGCGACGCCAATCTGGCCATCACGCTATTGGCGAATTCGCCGAATCGGTCGCTGCCGATCATCGTTCCGGGCGAAAGCAACTTGAGAAAGACACTGCTGGAGAACGCCGGCGCGACCGCGGTTGTCATTGGCGATGAGATTCTCGCGAACGCATTGATCGGAAAACTCAGCACTCACACGGAGGCCACGCCATGACCTACAAGACCATGATGGTCCACCTTGACACCAGCAGAGGCACCCAGACCCGGCTTTCGTTCGCGCTGAAGCTCGCCCGGAAATTCGACGCCCATCTCGACGGCGTGTTTGCCACGTTCGATCCGCATCCGGTGGGGTTCTACGCGATGACGGGCGCAGCCGACTTTTATAACGCTCATCGCACATTCCTGGCGCAAAAGCGCCGTGAAGTAGAAGGGCTGTTTCGTGCAGAACTGACCCGTGCCCAGGTGCCGGGCGTATGGAATGCACCAGACGGTTATCCCGTTACCACGGTCCTGCAGCGTGGCAGAACTGCTGACCTTCTGGTCCTCGGGCAATCCCGACCGGATGACCCCGAATCCTGCGTGGCGGACAATTTTTTGGAGACGGTTCTGCTGGGTGCCGGCAGCCCTGCTCTGTTGATACCGGAAACCAGCATCCTGGAGGCAGTCGGCAACCGCGTGCTGATCGGCTGGAACGGCAGCCGCGAAGCCGCACGCGCCATTCACGACGCGATTCCATTTATCGCGCGGGCGGCACATGTGACGGTCGCCTCTATTTCCACGGTGTTCAAGCCGGGGCCGACCGAAGCATCGTGCGCTGACGTCGCAGCGATGCTCAGGCGGCACACTACGCGCCCAGTGGACGTTGCCCGCTTCGAACGTCCGTTGACGGTATCGACGGGTGACGCGCTGCTCAAATTCGCAATCGATGGCGAATATGACCTGCTCGTCATCGGCGCCTACGGTCACGCCAGGTTTCAGGAGTTCGTCCTGGGCGGCGTCACGCGCGCGATCCTTTCTTCGATGGCGCTACCGGTATTGATGTCTCGTTGACCGGCCGTGCGCGAATGAGTCGCTGCGCCGCTCTGCTCATCTCGGCCGGGTTGACCTCGTTCAATCGCCCGCTCGCCCCTGCCAGGCGAGGACACGCTGACCTGGATCAACGCTTGTGGCGCGCCGCCGTCCGTGCTGTGGTTAAGCCGATGGCGCACGCATACGCCCGGCCACGCCATGTTTCCGCCGCTGTATATGAAACCCATGCCCATTCCCGTGAGGAAGCCCTTCGTAGCGGCGGCCGCCGATACGGGAGCACGGGTTCGCCACACAGGATCGCGACGCTCGCACCCGGCTCCTCATGGCGCAGCGAGCGCGCAGCCGTCACGCTCGCAATGCCGCCGCCTGCCAGAACATAATCGAAACGCTGCTAAGCGCATACGTTGCTCCTACGCAAGGCTCATCTGGACGCCGCCTCGTGCTCGCGCGCGACGAGTGCATCCTTGACCGCCAGCACGAAGCGGGCAACCTTCTCGACTGCCGCGTCGGTCTGCATGTCTCGCGCGGAGATCGCACAGGTTGCAATTGGCGCACGCCGCGCGAGCTGCGCCATCTGCGCGAATGCCTCTTCACTGCCGCGGCCGCCCATCGTGCAAAAGAACGCCACCGTGCGCGTCTGATGCCAGTGTAGCGAGAGCCACGTCGCCACCGGCGTCGACGCGCGCGCCGCCCATACCGGCGTACCGACCAGGATGACGTCGTAGTTGACGAGCGTATGGCTCATTGGTTGCAGGTGCGCGGGGTGCTTGCGGACCACGTCGAGGATCGAAAGCAGGAAGCCCAGGGGACCGACTCGGCGCCGGAATTCGACCTCGTACAACCGTTCGTAGTCCCCTTCGAGTTCGGCAGCGAGCCGCCCGGCAATCTCCGCCGTCGTCTCGCTGCGCGAATAGAAGACCACGAGTATGCGAGATGGTGCGTTCAAGGCGACCTCCATCATGTTTCACCGATGCAAACCACGTCGCGCTACGCGCGGCGCTTCACTTCGAGATGAGGCTGGCGCGCCGAAATGCGGCGCAGCTCGTCAAGCAGGTTGGCGGCCGCGTGCATCAGATCGTCGAGCGAAATGATGCCGATCAGTCCGCCGCCTGCGCCGACCACGGGCAACCGGCGCACCCCATGCAGCCGCATTCACCTGGCGAGCAGCCAGATATCGTCGCCGTCATCGGCGACCAGCGCAGGCGTCGACATCACGTCGCCGGCGTACAGCTTGTCCGCGCCCGCGTCAGGGCTCACCACCGCCAGCACAATGTCCCGATCGGTCAGCACACCGAGCGGCACGCGCACGCCTCCGTCATCTCGCACAACGACCAGATCGCCCGCGTGCAGCGCGCGCATTCTCGCCGCGGCTTCGACGATGGAGGTTTGCGGGTCGCAGGTGGCGACTTCACGTGTACACAGCGTGGCGGCGTTCATTGCACCTCCGTCCATATGGCAAGCAACTGTTCGCACGAGCCAGCGTGACGCCCCTTTTTACACACGAGCGCAAACGGGCCGTCCGCGCTCGTCGCGTGCCAGGGCTCGAAGTCCGGCACCAGCGCGTCGCCGAACCGGTGGACAAGAAGAACGGCGGTACAGACGACGGCCGCGGCCGTTACCACGCCGAACGCGAGGCGCTCGAATCGGCGGAAGAAGCGTTCCATACCGGTGTTTCCTCGTTCATTCGACGTTCAGGAGGTCAACGATCGTATGCACGCCCGGCGTGGCTTTGGCCGCTCCGTAGACGAGCTTGCGCTCGGCGTGCGAGGCGACTTTGCCGCTCAAGGTGACCGTGCCGCCCTCGATCTTGATCTCGACATGTTTCGCCTCCCGCTCCCCGTGCCGACTGATCGCGGCGCGAATCTCCCGTGCGATGTCTTCTGCCGACGTTTCGCCACGGATGCGAATCTTGTCGTTCACGGCCCTCACACCACGCAAATGTGCGATCGCTTGCTGCGCGGCATGGCTCTGGTACCCCCAGTCACACTCGCCAAGTAACGTGACGCAGCCCTTTTCGACCTCCAATTGAACATCCTGATTGTTCAGGCCAACTGTCCATTCGAGGATCGAGCGCGCCGTGCCGGCGATCTCTTCATCGCTGCGTTCGTCGTGCCGAGGCAGGCGCACTTCCATCTCCACGACGATGCCGCGCACACCCGCAACCCGGGCGGCCGCCTGTTGCGCGGCGAGCTTCGCCGCGTAGCTCGCCGGATGGCCCGACAGCGTCACCAGGCCATTCGAGACCTCCACGCCGATCGTCGCCGGTTGGATAGACCGGTCGCACGCGATCTCAATCTCGATTTCACGCTTCAATTCCATATCGGATTTCATTGCATTCGACTCCTGATTGCTTGCCGCCGCGGTTTCACGCCGCCGGGACCGAAGCGAAATGCCCGCGCACAAATTCACGCACCCGCGCGAGGTTGGCGGAGGCCACAGCGGGAGGCATCGCCGGCCCGACTTCGTCGAAGTGGAGGTGTCCGATCACGTCGAAACCGGACGCACGAAAAACATGCGTATCCTGCAACAGCTGCATCGCCTGCCACCGGCCGTCCGCCACGAACGAGGCCAGCGGCGCGGCCGAGACCGTCACCACGACGGCACGGCGTCCCGACAGCAAGCCGTGCACGCCGTCCGGCTGGGTCTCGTACGCGAAGCCGCGGCTGAACACGCGATCGATATAGCCCTTCATCATCGCGGGCATCGCCATCCACCAGAGCGGATAGATGACCGTCACGACATCTGCCGCGAGCACGTCTTTCTGCGCGATCAGGACGTCGGCCATGCGAACCCGTACATCGCTTCCTTCGGTCAGCTCCTCGGCGGAGAGCACGGGATCGAACCCCATCCGGTACAGGTCATGAACGCGCACGTCATGGCCAATGCGGACCAGTTCACCAACATAGTCACGCGTCACGTTCATCGTGAAGCTGTCTTCCACCGGGTGCGCGACCACGATCAGGTGTTTCTGCATGGCGATAGCTCCTTCTAAAAAAACCGCAGCACGGACAGGTTCATCCTGCGCGCGCCCGCCGCCATCCGATTGACACACGTCAACCCTGCGAGGATCGCCCCGCGCGCGCTCCAGTTCACTCGACGACCAGTTCGTCCACTACGCGCCGCACACGACGCGTCGCCCAGCCGGCGCCACATGCGGCGCGACGGTCGCGCAGCGAAGACACCTTGCCGCTGAGCGTCGCCACGCCGTCTTCGACCGTGACATGAATGCCGGCAAACTCCCGCTGTGCGCGGCGCGCGAGCGCCGCCGAAATGTGCCCCGCAACATCAGCCACAGCGTCGCTGTTGCGCACTGCGATCCGGTTGACCACGCCCATCACGCCGCGCATGCGGCTAACGACCTTCTCGGCCAGATTCCGTTGATAGCCCCAGTCCACTTCGCCCACGAGCGTCACGCAGCCGCGATCCACCTCGATGTGAACCTGGCTTTCGGCAAGACCCGCCTGCCAGCGCAGTGCGATCACGATGGCTTCGGCGAGATCGACATCCGAATGCTGAAGCTTCGGCGGCGGCGCAACCGTAAGCTCGAAGACGATCGCGCGGCAACCCGCCACCCGCTCGACAGCTCGCCGGACGGCCATTTTTTGCGCGTAACCGGGCACCGTGCCCGACAACGTCACGATACGGTCCTGTACGCTGACATCGACGCGCGAGATATCCACCTCGGGGTCCCACGCGAGTTTGCGCGCCACCTCGTCTCTCAGTGCTTCATCGGATTTCATTGCGGCCTCCTCTCGAGCTTTCCGCCCGGTTGCTCCGCCTCAAGCATCGCTCGGCGCGACGCCGCGCGGCTGATATCGATCAATCCATTGCGCGCTGCGCCGCCTCGCGTCCGGTGGTCAGTTCGACGATTTCCGCGGTGATCTCATCCTGGCGCATCGCACGATACTGTTGCGAAAGGCTGGCCAGCCGCGCTTGCACGTTCGTGCGCGCGGCAAGCATTGCGCGTACGCGTGCCTCATTCTCGGCCGCGAACGCGAGCATCAGCGCCTCGCACAGTTCGAACGACACATAAAGCCCGACGAGCCGCGCAAGAATCCGCGCGGGCGCCACGTTGACGAGCGGCGGCAACGCGCGAGGTGTCACATGAAAGCGCGCGAAATCGAACGGAATGAGTGTGCGCTGCACGACGCGCAGACGCGACTCGCCAGGCAGCGCGTACGTGAGCGTGACGCGTGTCGCGCGCTCGCCATCGGCAAGCCGGGCGTAAAGCGCATCGGACACGCGGGCCGCGAGACGGGGGACGGCTGCCGGATGCGCGGCCATCGGCACTGACCAGGCCTGTGCGAGACCACGCTGCGCGCATGCGCTCACGAGCCGTGTGCCGACCAGCAGCCAGTGACCGACGCGCTCGCGAGGGCGGAGCAGGGCTTCTTCCGCAATCCGGTCGTTGAGACCGCCGACGAAACCCTGCTCCGCACCGATGACGATGCGCACCTCGGCGCCGTCGCCCGAGTTCGCAGCGCCCGGCAACGCACTCGAGGGGTCAAACGCAAGGACGTCCCCAATCGCTGCTCCAGCCGCTGCTGCGCACGCGCGGATACCGGCGAGCCGCGCGTGGGCGTCGCGCGAGCGCGCCGCGGCAATCCCGCGCATGGCGCCGACCACGGCTTCCAGCTGATGGGTCGCGCCGATCCGGGCTTCGACCTCGCCGAGCTTGCCGCTCATATCGCCTCCTCGCCAGGCGCGACACGGCCCGCGCCGGCTTCGTCGCGCACAATGCCCGCGATGCATTCACGCACCCGTTCGCGCAACGCGGCAACGTTTTGGGATGATTCGCCATCCGAATCGTCAACTGCAAGACGCTCGCGGATCTTTGCAACGGCGCTCACGGGCAGCGCATCGAACTCGCCATCGGCGAGCGCTCCGAGCAGCGCGACCTGCCCGGCAGTGCCAAGCGGGTTGAAGCGCGGCTGCGCGAGCAACGCGCGAATGCGCTCGCCGCGCGCAATCTGCGCACTCACACGCACGTCCGTGAGGCCGCCAAAGCGCGCGAACATCTCCAGCTCGAGAAACTGCGCGTAGTCGATCCTCAGCCGCCCCGCCACCCTCCGCAGTGCGCTCACTTGCGCCTTGCCGCCCACGCGGCTCACGCTCAATCCCACGTTGACCGCAGGGCGCTGGTTCGACGCGAACAGCGCCGCATCCATCACGAGCTGGCCGTCGGTGATCGAAATCAGGTTGGTTGGAATATAAGCCGAAAGATTGCCCGCGTCGGTCTCGGCAATCGGCAGTGCAGTGAGCGAGCCGCCGCCCAGTTCGGGGCTCAACCTCGCCGCACGCTCCAGCAGCCTTGCATGCAGATAGAAGATGTCACCGGGGTAGGCCTCGCGCCCGGGCGGCTCGCCGGTAAGCAGAGCCAGTTCGCGGTGTGTGGCGGCGTGCTTCGAAAGATCGTCGATCACGACCAGCGCGTGCCGGCCACGGTCGCGAAAATACTCGGCGACCGAGAACCCCGCGAACGGCGCGATCCATTGCATGCCAGGCGAAGCCGAAGAAGGTGCCACCACGAACACGCACCGCTGCGGCGCGCCGCGCGCGCGCACGGCATCGATCACGCGCTGCACCGCCGTGGCGCGCTGTCCCACGGCGACGTACACGCAGATCACGTCGCTCGCGCGCTGGTTGACGATCGCGTCGACCGCAAGCGACGTCTTGCCGGTAGCGCGGTCGCCGATGATGAGCTCGCGCTGGCCGCGCCCGATCGCGAACAGCGCATCGACGATCAGCACGCCAGTTTCCAGCGGCTCGCTCACAGCGCCCCGCTCGACGATGGCGGGTGCGGGGCGCTCCACAGGCAACCATGCCTCGGCGGCGAGCAACTCGCCGCAGTCGAGCGGCCGCCCAAGCGGATCAATCACGCGCCCAAGCAGCGCCTCGCCCACCGGCACCTGAAGCACGGCGCCGGTGCGCTCCACACGCTCCCCGGCCTCCACACCTGTCGCGCCGTCGAGCAGCACCACATTCGCCAGATGCGCGTCGAGCGTGCGCACGTAACCCGTCGCGCCACTCGCGAAGCGCACCGTTTCGTCGAGTGCGACATCGGTGAGCCCCGCGATGCGCGCAACGCCGTCGGCCACGCTCTCCACGCAGCCGTTGGTTTGCGCCTCGGCCGCGATGCGCACGCGAGCGAGCGCGTCTTGCGCTCGCGATAGCCAGCTCCGCGCTCCGGATTCAGCCGCGCACACCACCATGCTCCAGCAATGTCTCGCGAATGGCGTCGAGATCGTGTCGCAGATGATTGCGCACCGCCGCGTGCGCGCCCATGAGTTCGAGCCCGGCGATCAGCGTGGGGTCAGCGCGCACGCGCAGCGTGACGTCGCGCCCGAGCACCGCGCCGAAAGCCGCCTCGCAGGCTTGCTGTTCGGCCGCGCTCAGCGCGCGCGGCGCAGCCAGCGCAAGCGGCTCGCCCTGGGCGCCGAATTCGGCGCGCGTCTCGGGCGGCAGCGTTGCCAGGGCCTCGGCCGTCGCGCCAATGAAGCCCTGCACACGCGCCTCCGGTGGCATGCGATCGAGAAGACGGCCCGCAATCACTACCGCAAGCCGTACGGCGTCGTCCTCGATGTCGCGCGCCTGCGCAGCGCGCCCGCGTTCGATTTCGCTCTCAGCTTGGGCACGCAGTTGCGCGGCTTCGGCTCGCGCCTGCACAAGCAGGGCCGCCTTGTGCGCTTCGGCGTCTGCCTGCGCGGCCCGAAGCGCTGCGTCACGGGAGGCCGCAAGCCGCGCGGTTTCGTCGCGCGCGGCGTCGTGCTCGGCCTGCGCTGCCCGGCGGTTTGCCTCGGCATCCGCAAGCAGCGCCTGCGCCGCTTTCTGACGCGCGGCAACGATATCCGCCACGGGGCGGAACAAAAAGCGCGCAAGCAGCCAGACCAGCACGAGGGCATTGACCGTCTGCAGCGCGAGCGTCGACCAGTCGATATGCATGGTGCTGCCCCGCTACTTGACGAACGGATTGGCGAACAGCAGCAGAAGTGCCAGCACGAGGCAGTAGATCGCCATTGTTTCGATCATCGCAAGGCCGACAAACAGCGTGCGCGAGACGGTGCCTGCGGAATCGGGCTGCCGCGCGATGGCGTCCATGGCGGCGGCAACGGCGCGGCCTTCGGCGAGCGCGGGACCAATGGCGCCGAACGACACCGCGAGCGCGGCGGCCGCAATGCTGACGATTTCGATGAGATTCATGGCTTTTCCTGTGCGCGATGTCCGGGACCCGAGCGCTCGCCACCCGCCGCAGCGCCGACGAACACCATCGCAAGCACCGCGAATATGTAGGCCTGCACGGCGCCGGTGAGAAGGTCGAGCGCCATCAGCGGAATGGGCACGAGCAACCCCGCGAGGGAGAGCACGATGCCGACCACGAACACGCCGCTCATCACGTTGCCGAAGAGGCGCACGACGAGCGAAAAGGTGCGCGTGAGCTGCTCCACGACGTTCAGCGGGATCATGACCCACGTCGGCTCGGCGAAGGTCGCCAGATAGCCGCGCAGCCCGCGCGTGCGCAGACCGTGAAAGACGGTTGCTGCAAACACGATCAGCGCGAGCGCGGCGTCGGTTTCGAGATGCGCGGTCGGCGGCTCGATACCCGGCAACAGCGACGACCAGTTCGCCGCCAGCACGAACACAAATAGCGTGCCGATCAGCGCACGGTACGGGGCGGGGTCGCCTTCGATCGTGTCGCGAATCTGGGCGTCGAGCGTGGTGACGAGCAGTTCCAGCACGGTCTGCGTCTTCGAAGGCGCAAGCACGAGCCGCCGCGTGAGCAAGACCGCAGCGGCGGCCATGCAGGCCATGATGGCCCACGTGACCACGACCGGTGCCGTGATCGAGAGCGCGCCGAGGTGCCAGAGCGGTGTGGTGGCGAGCGGCGAGGCTTTCATCATGTCTGCACCGCCTGGCGTAGCACGACATGGCGAGCGAGCAGCAGCCCGGCCATCCCCGCGAGCAGCGCCGGGAAGCCCGCGTGCGCGAGTGCGAACAGGATGAACGCAGTCAGCACGCAGCGCACGGCCTGTGCGCCGAGCGCAACACCCATGCGGCCCGCCGCAAAATACCGCGCGTTCCACCGCAGCGCGGCGAAGTGCGCCGCCCCTGCCGCGACTCCAGCGGCAAGAGCCGCCGCGCATGCCCAGAACGTCGAGTGCTCAGTCATCCTGATGACCCCGCTCCTGTCGATGCATCCACTTCCATGCGAACCAGAGACCCGCCGCCGCGCCAAGCATGAGCATCGGCGCCGAGAAGAACACGCGCGTGCCGAAAAAGCGGTCGAGCATGTGGCCGATCGCGAGCCCCGCCAGCGTCGGCAACACGATGGTCCAGCCGAGAATGCCGATCTGCCCGAGCCGGCTGCCGAGCGACGGCTCCGGTTGCGCGCGGCCACGCGCCTGCCGCTGCGCGGCGTCGCGCGCCGCCTGCGCCATGTGGTTGTGCTCACCTGACGGATCACTCATCGCCCTCGCTCCTGCGGCGCTGTAATCTCCTGTCCGTCCGGCACCCCTGGGCCGCGCAGATAACACAGCATCTGCCGCACCGCCTGGGCATGCAGGCGCACGGTCTCCACGCGCATTCGCCGCTCGGCGTCGATCTGAGCCGCGCGCACACGGGCGACTTCGCGCTCGAGGCGCTCGAGCGAATCGCCGACGATCGCCTCGCGGCATGCAACGGCCACAGTGCGTCCGCCGGATACCGTCAAGAGGCCGCCGTCCACTGCGCAATAGCGCCGTTGCCCGTCCGGCCCGACCCAGCGCACCACCGAAGGCACCAGCATCGTGATGAAGTCCGCGTGTGCCGGACGTATGCCAAACGAGCCGCTCTCGTCCTCGGCGCGCAAGGAGCCGGCGACCTCATGATTGACCACCATGTCCAGCGGCGTGGCGATCGTCAGGTCGAGTAGCACGGCCATGCTTGCCCCCTATGCGAGTGCGGCCGATGTGGCCGCTGTTGCCGAAACGCGCTCTTTCTCGCGCGCTTCGTCGAGCGTGCCGACCATGAAGAACGATCGCTCCTGCCAGTCGTCGCACTCGCCGGCGAGTATTGCCTTGCAGCCCGCCAGCGTGTCGGCAATCGAGACCGAGCGGCCCGGCTGTCCCGAGAATGCTTCTGTGACCGTGAACGGCTGCGTGAGAAAGCGCTGCAAACGACGCGCGCGTTGCACGAGCAGACGGTCTTCGGCGCCCAGTTCCTCGACACCAAGCAGCGCGATCACGTCCTGCAGTTCGCGATGGTGCTCGATGAGCCGTCGCACTTCGATCGCAACCGCCGCGTGCTCCGCGCCGACAACGAGCGGATCGAGCAGCACCGACGACGAAGCGATCGGGTCAATGGCCGGATACATGCCCTCCGCCGCCATGGCGCGCGAGAGTACGACCATGCTGTCGACGTGCGCCGCGATCGTCGCCACGGCGGGATCGGTGAAATCGTCGGCAGGCACGTAGACAGCCTCGACGGCCGTCACCGCCGCATCGCCCACCGAGACGATGCGCTCCTGCAGCGCGGCCACTTCGCTCGCGAGCGTCGGCTGATACCCGACCCGCGAAGGCATGCGCCCAAGCGACGCCGACACCTCCGCGCCCGCCTGCACGAAGCGAAACACGTTGTCGATCATGAGCAGCACGTTCTGGCGCTTCTCGTCGCGAAAGTGCTCGGCGATCGTGAGCGCCGTGAGTGGCACGCGCCAGCGCGCGCCCGGTGGCTCGTTCATCTGACCGTACACCAGCACCGTACGCTCGAGGACGTCCGATCCGCGCATATCCGAGAGCATCTCGTGGCCCTCGCGCGAACGCTCGCCGACCCCCGCGAACACCGAGATGCCCTGGTAGCGCTCGACCATCGCATGTATCAGCTCCATCAACAGCACGGTCTTGCCGACACCCGCGCCGCCGAACATCGCGGCCTTGCCGCCCTGCGCGAGCGGCGCGAGCAGATCGATCACCTTGATGCCGGTAGTGAAGATCTCAGTGGAACCGCGCAGCGCCGCCAGCGGGGGCGACGCGCGGTGAATGGGGCGGCGCGGAACGCCTGCGTCGAGCGGCGCGCCGCCGTCATGCACCACGCCGCTCACGTCGAGCAGCCGGCCGAGCACCGCGTCGCCCACGGGAACCTCGAGCGGCCCGCCGTACGCTTCGACGCGGGCGCCGCGCCGCAAACCCGCCGTGGACTGCAAGGCGAGCGCGCGCAGCACGGTGGTGCCGAGATGCGCTTCGACTTCCGCGGTGAGGCGAGAGCCGTCGTCGCGAATGATCGACAGCGCGTCTTCGACGGGTGGCAGCGGCCCAGCTTCGAACACGACGTCCAGCACCGCACCGCGCAAGGCGCTCACGCGTCCGACGGCGCGCGTGGCAGAAGCCGCAGTGTCGTTCGAGGGATGGTTGTTGGGCACGGGGCTTCTCCGCGGCATCATGCAAGCACGAGCTCGTCGATGACCGCGCTCACGCCGGGCTGTGCCCACGCCGCACCGCGCGCCACGGCACGTTCGGCTTCCGAGGCAACGGTACCCTTGAGCGTCACCACGCCGTCGCTGATTTCGACATGGATGCGCGTGGCCTCGTCCTCGGCGTAGTGCAGCAGCGCTCGGCCGATACGCTCGCTGATCTTGCGGGGGGCCATACGCCGGTGCGCCGCCACACGGCTCGTGATTCCGGTGACGCCACGCAAGCGCAAGAGCGAGCGGATCGCAAGCTCGCGCTGCCACTCCCATTCGACAGCCCCCCGCAAGAAGAGGTGGCCCTTCACCGCTTCGACTTCCACGGCCCGTTGCGGCACCCCTGCCGTCCAGTGCAGTACGGCGCGCGCCATATCCGCGATTGCTTCGTCGCCGGGCGGGTCGGTGGCCGGCACTTCGACCCGCGTGCGCGCAAGAACGGAACGCACGCCGCTCGCGCGCCCCGCGACGCGTTCGGCGGCATGCGTCTGGGCGAGCGACGGCGCCGATCCCGCAAGCGTCACGACCCCGTTTGCCACTTCGACACGGATGCGCGATGCGTCGAGCGCGGAGTCGAACGCGAGTTCGTCCAGCACGTCCTGCTTCAGTTGCGTATCGGATTTCATGGTGCGCTCGCGCGGGCATCGTCTATCGAATCGGATTCCTGACGATCAGGCACTCGCTGAGACGGAGCCGCTTGCGGGCTTCGCCGGTATCGCCTCGCCGTTCGGGCGCAAGCCCACGAACTGGCCGAGATACGTCATCCAGTCGGCCGCCGGCAGCAGGGCGCCTGCCGGATGCGAGGTCTGCGCCTGCGCAAGCACGCAAGCTTTTTCGAAATCGACTGCTGCCTCTCGCATCAAAGCCCCAAATGCCGCCTGGCTTCGCGCATTCAGATCCTGACTTTGCTCGCATAGCGCCGTGCTGGCCGCAAAGTACTCGCGCACCAAGGTTTGCCACGTCTGCACGAGCGCCCCCGAATCGTACATGCGAGCATCCAGTAGGGCCTCGCAGGCATGTTGCGCCGCCACACGGTCGCGTTCCACGCACTTCGCCTGCAGCCCCAGCGCGGCCTGCAGCTCCTCCAGACCCAGCTGCACCATGCGCGTGCCCACGCTCATCACGCACATTGGCGCAAGCTGCATGTTTTGAGGGGTGTCTTTCATGTCGATCTCCTGGTCGATTGAGCGCCGTTGCCTAATCTACCGCTTGCGGCGTTGCACGGCAGCCCGGGTTCCTCGTTCAATCTAATGGGGGCGCTTCGCGCGCAATTGACCTGCATCAGAAGTTTTTGGGGGCAGGTTGGTGGCGCAGACACACACCGATCAGTGCTCCTCGTGAAATGCGGCGAGCCTGATGCAGGGGCTCAGGCCGCGCCCGTGGAACCAGCGTTGGATGCTCGCAGCCTGACAGGCAGTGACGCCATGACGACACGTCGAACCGAAGCATCACGCGGCGCAAGACGGTTGTCCGTCTTACGCCGCGATCGATGTGACAGCCTCTGCGCGTTCCGAGAACGCGTGGAGCGCCGACACGATTCACCGTGCGCCGATTACAGCGGCCAGCGTTCCGCTCGGGTCACGGGCATGCCGGCATCTGCGTCGAGCGCCGGCTCGCTGGCCGCGACGCGCCGCTTGATCGCAACGAAGCTGTCGGGGCTCACCGAAATCGAGTCGATGCCGCACTCGACGAGGAAAGCGGCGAACTCGGGATGATGCGCGGGCGCCTCGCCGCATAAGCCGACCTTCGCGCCGGCATGATGGGCCTCGGCGATCACCCTGCGCACCATCCATTTGACCGCTTCGCTTTGCTCGTCGAAGAGCCCTGAGAGCTGCGCCGAGTCGCGGTCCACACCGAGCGTGAGCTGCGTGAGATCGTTGCTGCCGATCGAAGAGCCGTCGAAGCGCTGCGCGAACTGGCGCGCCAGCACGACATTCGACGGAATCTCGCACATCACGTAGACCTCCAGACCGTTGCCTCCGCGCTCGAGGCCGTTCTCCTTCATCGTCGCCAGCACGCGATCGGCTTCCTCGGGCGTGCGGCAGAACGGAATCATCACGACGACGTTGGTGAATCCCATCGCCTCGCGCAGTCGGCGGATCGCCCGGCATTCGAGCGCGAAACCTTCGCGGTACAACGATGAGTAGTAGCGTGAGGCACCGCGAAAGCCGAGCATCGGGTTCGCTTCCTTCGGCTCGAACTGTGCACCGCCAACCAGGTTCGCGTATTCATTGGTCTTGAAGTCGCTCATGCGCACAATGACGGGCCGCGGATACTGCGCGGCCGCGATGCGCCCCAGTGCGCCGGAAAGATGCTCGACGAAGTACTCCGTGCGGTCCTCATAACCCGCAGTCAGATCGCGGATGGTGCGCTTCCCCTGTTCGTCCGACATAACGAATGCGGGCCGCCGCGGCTCACGCCGGCTCGCCGCGCACGAGCAGCACGGGACAAGGCGCATTGCGCGCGAACTCCTCGGCCACGCTGCCGAGGAAGGCGCGCCTGACGCCGCGCCGGCCATGCGTGCCTAGCACCACGAGCTGCGCGCCAAAGCGCGACGCACAGGCTTGCAGACAGTCCGCCACGCTTTGCGTGACGCCGCCCACTTCCTCAAGTTGCGTCTCGCAGTCCACACCCGCCGCCTTCGCTTCGGAGCCTGCCGCTGCGAGCCGCGCTTTGGCCTCTTCGCGATACGACGCGAGCAGTTCCACCGGAACGTAGGTCAGCCCCATGCCGAACGGCGCAACGACGTCAATCACGTGCGCTACGCAAAGCCGGGCGCCGGTCAGTTTCGCCATGCGCAGCGCCTCGGCGAGGGCCAGCTTCGAAGTCTCACTACCATCAAATGCAACCAGAATCTTCTCGTACATGCTCAGCCTCCTGACCCGCCGGATATCCCGCGCCACATCGCCTTGCCTGACGCACATCTTCGGAGCGAGTCACGTCACACGATTGATTTGCATCAAGAGACATCCGATCGCGTGGCATCGGCATGCCTTGATTTGCATCAGAAGCGGCGACGCGAGGCGCGGGATGCTGCTGCTGTTGCTGTTGCCGTGACAAGCCCGGCCGCGGCCTATACGAGGAGCGTTCCGTGAAACTTGCCTGTGAAATTATCGTGACCGTCGCCCTCGTCGCGGCAACAAGCCCTGGACCTAACTATTGCGCGGCGCAGAGTGCTCCCGCTGAAACAGAGGCGGCTGCGACGCGGACCGTGCAGAATGGCGTCGCCTATATCACCGGGGGTGTGGGCAGCGATGAAGCGGCTGCGGTGCGCAGCGTCGCAGGCCAATACAGCCTGAGGATGTCCTTCCTGACACAAGGCGGCCAATTCCTTTCGGACGTGGATGTGGAGATCATCGGGCCTTCCGGGGCTTCGGTCCTCAAGACGCGCACGCTCGGTCCGTTCCTCTATGTCTCGCTGCCAGCCGGCAGGTACCAGGTCACCGCGTACGCGGCGGGAACGAGGCAGACTCGCGTCGTTCTCGTGAATGCGCGTCAAGGCACAAATGTCCAGTTCGATTTCCCGACGCTCGTGCGCCGTGCCGCTGCATCGTGTTGCCAGGTTGGCCCAGTGCGCGAATGAGACCGCGCGGGGCGATGGCGGCGCTGCCAGGTGGATTTCCCCTGATACAGGTCAAGCCGGAGACTCGCTCCATGCCTAAGCTGATTTCATTTTCGTTGCCCCGTTGGCGGGATCCATCATGTACAAGCGATTGATCTTCCTGGTCATCCTCGCACTGCCCGGTTCGTTCTTCGTCATCGCCGCCGTCGGCGCGCATCCGCGCGGCCGTGCCCTTCTCGCGCAAGCCGCGGGCTTGCCCGTGCTGCGCACGAAATACGCCGCCTTGCGCGGCGGCGCGCCACGTAGAACATTGGCGACCGTTGGCGAAAGGTGACCTCGCCGCTCAACGGCTCGCACAATCGCGCTTTCTCGCACTGGCGCGCGCCGTCGGCAAATCGCGCCGATCGGCACGCGCACCAGGCAGCAACCGCCGCCTCACTCCACAGTCAGATCGTCCACCACGGCGCGCACGCCCGGCGCGGCCCATGCCGCCCCTCGCGCCACGCAGCGTTCGGCGAACGAGTGAACCTTGCCGGACAACCTGACCGTGCCCTCATGCACGGTGACCTGAATATGCCGCGCCTCGCGGTCGGCATGCCGCCGCATCGCGTCCAGAATGTCATGGCTGATTTTTTCCGGCGCCACCGGATTGCGGACTTCAATGTGATCCGTCACGCCCGCGACACCGCGCAACTGGGTCATCGCGCGCACAGCGGTCTGGCTCTGCCACGGCCAGTCAACCGTTCCCCTGAGCGCCACGTGACCGTGCTCGACCTCCACCTGGACCGCGTCCGCGCTCAGTCCGGCTGTCCAGCGCAAGACGGAACGCGCGATGTGCGCGATATCCTCGTCGGTCCGGAAGTCATCGCCCGGCAGGCGCACATCCAGTTCGACCACCAATGCGCGCACGCCGCCCACGCGGCGCACCGCCTGTTCGGCCGCGACCTTCTCGCCAAGGCTTCCGAGGTGCCCAGCGAGCGTCACGACACCTTCCTTCACCTCGACCCCGATATTCGCGGCGGTCACTGCAGGTTCCCACTCCAGCTCTGCTTCCACGTCATGCTTGAGTTGCAGATCGGTCTTCATTGTCGCCTCCATCCAATCTGGCCCACAGCGGGCCGTTAAGGCGAGCCTGCCATGAAGCGCATTTCTGCGCCTGATCTGCATCAACTGGCAGATCGCGCCCCCTCGTGTCGTCGCTCGATCGACTCAGCATTTCACCCTCCTCGTGTCAGTTTTTTCTGACACACCGCGCACAGATCACACATCAATCTCAGCCGGGGCTGATTGTCGTCACCCGGGCCAAAACCAATACTTCAGGCGTGGCGAGTGCAGAAGTGTTCGGTGGTCACGCGGCAAGCCAATCCAGCATGAGAGGCACTGCCCCCGTTGGCCAGACACCGCCGCAGTGCCCGGGAGCGAGTCATGAGCCAGCACGAACAGTCCAGCTTCGCAGTCAGCGCATCCACGCGCGATCTGTCAGTCGGCGCTCACCTCGTCACGAAGCGTCCGGGCTATACGCATCACGGCATCTACATCGGGAGCGGCCGAGTTATTCACTACGCCGGCCTTTCGAGCCATATTGGACGTGGCCCGGTCGAGGCGGTTTCAATCGAACAGTTTTCGGCGGAATCCGGGTTCCAGGTCGTTTCGCACCCCCACGCGCAATACACGGGGCTCGAGGTAGCTCGCCGCGCGGTATCGCGCCTCGGCGAACAAAACTACCGATTGCTCACCAACAATTGCGAACATCTCTGCCTCTGGTGTGGTCGGGCAAGCGAAGAGTGACCAGATCGATGCGTGCATCCGCAATCCGGCTCGTGCCGTGCAAGTCCTTCTCACGCTGTTGGTCTGCAAACTGATCCGCGACTGGATACTCTCATCTTTCGCCAGCACGATCGCTGGCGTGAATTGACATGAATCAATCGTTTCAGTCCTAATCCGACATAGCGTTCCGATACTGGCTTGAAGGGTGGCAGCGTGCCTCGCCTCGGCCCGTGACGGAGAGCAACATGTCATCAAGCTGGAATCGCTTTGACGTGATCGTCATTGGTTCGGGAATCGGCGGCCTGGCTTGCGCCGCCGCCCTGGCGCGATGTGCCGCCCTGGTGCTGGAACGGCAGCACGTCGCCGGTGGCCTGACCCAGTCATTCAGCCGCGACGGCTTTCAGTGGGACGTAGGTCTTCATTATCTTGGCGAGATGGGTCCCGAAGGCGAGGCGCGCAGCGTGCTCGACTGGCTTACCGGCGGGGCCATGACGTTCGCGCCGCTAGGCAACGCCTACGATATCGTCCATTTCCCCGACAATTTCACGGTGCCGTTTACACGCCCAAGGGCTGCGCTCGAGGGTGAACTGAAATCCCGATTCCCCGCTTGCACAGCAGAGATCGACGCGTTTTTCGCCGCACTCGATGAGGCCGTCCATGCAGGAAGAGCCCTCTTCACACGCAGAGCACTATCGGGATTGCTTGGTGATGTTTATGGACTCTGGCACAGTCGCGCGATTCACAACTGGTGGGGCCGCACCACCGCTGACGTACTCGCCGGTCTCGTGAGCGATCCGCGACTGCGCGCCGTCCTTCTCGCGCAACAAGGAGACCACGGCGGCACGGACCCGGCAAAAACCAGCTTCGGCATACATGCTGTCGTGATGAACCACTACCTGAACGGGGCATGGTATCCGGTGGGCGGCGCAAAAGTCTTCGCCGACACGCTGGTGCCCATCATCGAACAGGCTGGCGGCGCGATCAAGCTCGATACCCGAGTGGAGGCGCTGCGCATCGAGGACGGAGAGGCAACAGGCGTGGTGCTCGATGATGGAACCGTTTTGCAAGCCCAGGCGATCTTCTCTGATATCGGTGCGCACAATACGGTTGGCTTGTTGCCGGAAGAACTGCAGCAGAGTGCCTGGGCGAAAGAAATACGCTCTTTCCAGCCCTCGGTCTGTCACGTCACGCTGTACCTCGGGCTCGAAGGAGATATCGGCACGCATGGGGCATCGGCATCGAACTACTGGTTCCACGAAAGCTGGGGGACGAGCGATGGCGTCTGGCGAATTTCAGATCAGGCCACGTCTGCTCCCGTGCTATTCGTCTCTTTCCCCTCGCTGAAAGATCCGGAGAGCCCTTCTCGCGGCCATCAACGGCACACGGCGGAGGTCGTTGCGCTCACCGACTGGGAGCCATTCGCGCGCTGGTCCCATTCCACGCTGCAAGACAGACCAGGCGAATACGCGGCATTGAAGGCGGTGATCGAGCAGAGCCTGCTTGCACAGTTCGCGCGCCATTTCCCCGAACTGGCGCCGATGGTGGCGTTTCATGAGGTCTCCACCCCGTTGAGCCTGGCGGCCTATTCGGGAGCGTATCGAGGCGCAAGCTACGGGCTCGAAGTCAGTCCTCGGCGATTCCTTTCGGAGAGTTTGAATGTCCGCACACCCATTCCGCGACTGTTTCTCGCCGGACAGGACGTCACGAGCCCCGGTGTAACGGGGGCCATGATGGGTGGCGTGATCGCCGCTGCGTCGATTGCGAACCAGATCTATTCCCATCTCCGTTAGACGAACTGACTCATGCAGCGGATCGCCGCCCGCGGTGTGCGGCGAACGAGAACGCTGTGGCGTGCGGGCCGCGTACAGATTGATAAAGATCAATGCTTCCTGCAGCCCCCGTTCCATAGTGAACAACTTGAGGCCGACCACGAGGCGCCGTCCCGGCGCCCTTAACTTCGCATTCCCACCCGGTTGGCCGTGCCTGTCACGGAGCCTGCCATGGAACCCGCCACGCGACGCAGCGCGATACAAGTCATATTGAGCGAACACAGGCGCCTTAGGAGCGTTGTAAACGGCATGCTTCGGGTGATCGATCGCATAGCGTCCAATGCCGACTCATCCGGCCCGATACTCATCCGCGCGATGCTCTATTACATCCACGAGTTCCCCGAGCAGATTCATCATCCGAAGGAAGAGTGCTATCTGCTCGCACGGCTTCGCGAGCGAACTGACGAACTGGACGCCACGATCGAGGAGCTTGGGCATCAGCACGAGGAAGGCGAGCAGCGTATCCAGGCACTCGAACGCGCGCTCACGCGGTTTGAACTGGAGGGTGCCAGCGCTTTATCTGCGCTTCGGTCCGACGTGACAGCCTATGCAGACTTCTACGCCAAACACCAGCAGCTTGAAGAGACCATCATTCTGCCTCGCGCGCAGCGCTATCTGACCGTAGCCGACTGGGTGGAGATCGACGAGGCATTCGGCGCGAATCGCGATCCATTCGAGAGTCTCGAGTGCGAAGACAATCTCGACGACCTCTATGCATTGATCGTCCAGACAATGCCCGACGCGCGATCCTGAATGCCGTAGTGCCGACCGCGACGAACACCGCACTTGCACGCCGTTCGCGTGACAGGAGCCTGAATGCGCGCAAGGTTCTTTAACATGAGTTCCTGCCCTTGACGCTGCGTGTTGGCGCTCACAGCCCTACCGGTGCCGCGAGCGCCAACCCAGCCGGCAACGTCACTGATGACCACCGTGTATATTCCCGGCCACGCCGCCCGCGACACCGCCGATAATCGCGCCGGTCCACGCATTGCCACCTGCGATCGCCGCAATGCCCGCGCCGCCAGCCGCCCCGATCGCTGCGCCGCTCATCGTGCCCTGTTGACGAGGAGTCATATCCGTGCAGCCGATGATCGCGACCAGGGTTCCCATACCAACGAACCATCCAAAGCGTTTCATGATCGGCATCCTCACTGACTCTTGTTCAGGCCGGGCAAGACCATCTGAAACCAGAGGGTTTCAATCACCGGGTGCTGGATCATTGCAGGATTCGACGCGTAATAGTTGTCCAGTCCCTGACGCACGCTGTCGAGCGTCTGGCCTTGCATGCCCTTGCCGAAACGCAGCGAGATATCGCTGCTGCTCGCACTATTGCCGGCGTAGGCACGCTCGATCTCGAGCAGATTGGCGATGCCGACGAGATACGCTTTCTTTTGATCTTCCGAGGACGCCATCCACTGCTGCCCCGTGACAATGGGGATGGTCTGTGCGTGCGCGACATTGCCCAGCATTGACAGAGGCAGGAGGCTCAGAGCTAACAGCGATCGCCATTGCGGTTTGATTGCCATCACTTGCTCCATGGGTGTTGTCCCGCAGTACGCTACCAGGTTCGAACATTCCCGTACACTGCACGCGCCTGCACTGGGCGCTGCCCATAGCGTCTGCCCTTATTTTTCGTTGCGATCTCGCCAATTGACACAGCCTGTTTGCTAACGACGCTCTCCTTCATCGATTAGCGAGCATTGGGCATGCGATGGCTAGCGGTGCACCATCTGGATTCACCATCGGGACACCTGATGAACACTGAAAAATCGGATTGGTGCACAACGTTTCGACCTTGCCATCCATTCGAGAATAGATCAGAAACGCAACGAAACGCGCATTTATTATCCAATGAAGACTCCGGCGTCACATTGCGGCAATGTCGATTCCGAGCGCCGCTATGAGTTGCGGTTGTACGCGACGCTGAGATAACGGGGAAGCGACGCAATCTCAGTCTTCGGCAGCGGCTTGCTGTAGAGAAAACCTTGTGCGACCTCGCAACCGTGCGCATCGAGGAACGCAGCCTGCTCGATCGTCTCGACGCCTTCAGCAACGACCCGCTGCCCAAGGCAACGTGCGATAGAGAGGATCGCCTTCACGAGCTCCGCATGACGCCGGTCGGACGTGACCTCTGAATGAACGTACGATCGATCTTGAGCGTATCAATGGGAAATCGGGTCAAATAGCTGAGCGCGGAATAGCCAGTCCCAAAGTCGTCGATGGCGATCGATAGTCCCATGTCCTCGAATGCCAGCAGCGCACTCATGACCGAGTCGTTCTCCGCCAGCAGGAGACTTTCGGTAATCTCGAACTCGAGCCACTGCGGTCGGCAGCCTGTTTCCTCGAGGATGTCTTTAATCACCAGCACCAGATCGCCCGACTGAAACTGTCTGGCCGACAGATTGATCGACACTTTGTGCCGCACACCACCCTCGGCATTCCATTCGGCGGCCGCGAGACAGGCCTCGCGAAGCACCCATCGCCCGAGATCGACGATCAGGCCGGTTTCTTCCGCTAGCGGTACGAACTGCCCAGGGCGCATGAACCCCTCGCCAGGACGCTTCCATCTCAACAGCGCTTCCGACCCGATGACCTCCGCACCCTGGAGCAAAACCTGAGGCTGGTAGTGCAATTCGAGTTCACCTTGATCGATCGCGCGTCGCAACTCCGACTCCAGCAACAGACGCGCGGTGGCCTCGATCGTCATTTCCTTCGTGTAAAAGCGAAAGCCGCGCCTGCCTGAGCGCTTCGCCTGGTACATTGCCGAGTCAGCGTATCTGAGCAAATCCTTCGCATCCGCACTGTCGATCGGATAGAGCGCGATACCAATGCTGCACGAAATGAACACTTCTCTTCCGTCGAGCAGGAACGCCTCATCGAGCCCCACAGTGCGGCTTGCGAGGGACCCGGAATGCCGATGCGCGCCGCTGCCGCACGACCGCCACCGGGCCGCTTTTCCAAGCAGCATTAAACTATCTTGCTGAGTTGGGGCGCACCTATGAGCGGCATCCCGGTCAGCGCGCGAACTCGGAAACGGATCAAAAGCAAATGGGCGACTCGAAGCATCTGAACGAATTTGTCGGCTACGAGAAGGACCGGCACGGGATGGTGAAGCGAAGCGGCAAACGGGTGCAGGCCTGGCACTACCGGATCATGAAGAGTCAGCCCATGATCCAGTGGACGAAGGTGCGGCATGGCACGCTGAACGGCAGCGCCTACGAATTCGCGGTCACGCAGGACAATGGCCGCACGCGCCGCGCTTACGCGTACTTCTGGTGGGGCAGCGAGCTGCTCTTTTTCCAGACTGGCACGACGTTGATGAATGAGGGCGAGGCGATTTCTTATACGGGCGCCACGAAAGTGGCCGCGTAAACCTCAACCGCACGGTGCGGCAAATCCGGCATGCTGCAGGTTCGGCGCCTGTGCATTGTCGAACGTGGCGCCTGGCCTGACCGGGCGAAAACCGGATTCCCTGGACCGGCGGGCGTGGTCCTTCCGCCAGGGCATGCGGTCACCTACGCCATGCCGAACAAAACAGCACTAGCGACGGCTTTTACTTTTACAGCCCCGGAACTCAGTCCTAATTGTTGATTGCCGCCGTGCGCGCAGCACGCACTAACGACCCTGCTCGAAGCTTTCCGGAGGCATCTCAACGTCAAGCGACCTCCGATGATCTGTCATCGATTGACGTCGCGGGATCTCCGTTCCTCCCCGATACCTATCACCGCTCGAGAAATAGCGACAGGTGGACATATATTTCGTTCGCATTCGCGCCGAAGCTATCTGCCCTCCTCTGGGAGTTTGTCGCTTAGCAACGCAGCGGGCGTCCGGATCACAGACCCTCCAAATAGCCTCATGCAATCCTCTCCCAGACATCGGCTGCACTGCGGCGCGGGCTCGTCTTGGAGCTGGAAATCCCGCACGCGTGCGAACGCCGCCGAAAGCTTCGCAGTACCGCCGGGTGCCCAGGCGACGAGTTGCCTTCTGCGTGCCTTCACCCACGTCGGCCCTTCTCGACGTATGCCGTGCAGTGCAGAAGGGCGCCCCCATCGTTTGTATCGCGACGCCAATAGGATCGAGCTCGAACAAGCTCGAGCAATGTGCTCACCGATTGACCGTTCGCTTCGGCATCGCCAATGCCACCGCGCATCCAAGGAGCAGGCTGACGCCGAATGTGACCACGCCCGTACCCATGCTATGGGTCAGGTCCTTCAGCCAGCCAAGGAAATATGTACTCGCAAAGCCTCCAAGGTTTGCGATCGAGCACGCGAACGCAATGCCGGCTGCCGCTGCGGTGCCTTGAAGAAAGGTAGACGGAAGGGCCCATATCACCGGCATGGCCGCCGCGGCTCCTGCGTTCGCCACTGTGAGAAGAATAACTATCGCAGCCACATTTCCCGGGAAATACGCGCTGGCTATCAGACCAAACGCCGAACATAGAAACGGCACTGCGATATGCCATCGACGCTCCCGGAACCGGTCGGAACTGATCCCGTTTGCCAGTACCAGGACAACAGCCAGCGCATTGGGGAGCGCCATCAGCAAGCCGATCTCGCTTGAACTCCTGACACCTGCTTCGTGCAGCATGGTGGGCATCCAGAAACTGATCGAATAGAAGCAAAGGAGCACACAAAGATCGAGGTAACCCACCGCCCATACCTTCGGATCGCTGAAAGCCTGACCCAGACGGTGTCCTTTCTTTTCCTCGCGATCGGTTCGGATATCCTGCTCCAGTTGTGTAAGCTCGGCAGCAGTAAGAAAGCTCGCGCTCTGATGTGTCCGAGGCAGGAACAAGTACACGAGCACACCCAGCAGGACGGAAGGCACAGCCTCAAGCATGAAAAGCCATTGCCAACCTTGCAGACCGTGCGCACCGTCAAGGGACGCCAGGATCCAGCCCGATAGTGGCGCACCAAACAGACTCGCCATCGGCAGACCGACCATGAACAATGCGACGATCCGGCCTCTTCGCGCATCAGGAAACCAATGCGTGAGATAGAGCAGGACACCGGGGAGAAAGCCGGCCTCCGCAACACCCAGCAGGAAGCGCACGACATAGAATTGCCCGGGCGTCTTCACGAACATTGTCGCCCCGGACAGGAGACCCC
The DNA here is from genome assembly GCF_905220165.1 of Paraburkholderia sp. J10-1. NCBI lineage: Bacteria > Pseudomonadati > Pseudomonadota > Betaproteobacteria > Burkholderiales > Burkholderiaceae > Paraburkholderia > Paraburkholderia sp. J10-1. The sequence goes on from NZ_CAJMYW010000009.1 coordinate 173,004, forward strand.
ACGTGACCATGATTCGGGCGATCCAAAACCGCGCACCCACCTTCTCGAGGATCAGGTTGCTCGGTACCTCGAAGAGGATGTAGCCCACGAAGAACAGGCCGGCACCGAGCCCATAGGCCGTGTTGCTGAACCCGAGGGAATCGAGCATCTGCAGCTTGGCAATGCCCACATTCACACGGTCCAGAAACGCAGCGAAGAAGCACAGGCACAGAAACGGCGCAAACCGCCACGTGAGCTTCCGGTAGAGGCTGTGTACGACCTGGGTTCCGACCTCGAATTCACCAGTCGGAGCATTCAGGGAAGACGTCGACATGTCGAATCCTCAAATAGGATGGGGGAGGCGCGTTTCGCGCTCGACCTGCGAAACGCGCGATCACGCGTCATGAATAATTGATCACGAGCAGCTTGATTTCCGACATCTCGTCCATCGCGTACCGCGTGCCCTCACGCCCTGTGCCCGACTCCTTCCAGCCGCCGAACGGCATGTTGTCAATGCGGTAGATCGGCACATCGTTAATCATCAATCCACCGACATCCCATTTCTCCAGTGCGAGGAAGGCGCGCTGCAGATCTCGCGTGAACAAGCCGCCCTGCAGGCCATATCGTGAATCGTTCGCGCGATCCAGGGCTTCATCGAAGGTTCGATAGCTGTTGAGCGTAAGTACAGGTCCAAAGATTTCCTCGTCCTCCACCATCATTCCTGGCCTCGTGCCCGTCAGTACCGTCGGCTGCACAACTGCCCCGACGCGAGGACCGCCGGCCAGCAGGCTAGCCCCCTCCGCCTGTGCCGCGTCTATCCAGCTCTGGATGCGCACGGCCGACCTCTCGTCGATCACCGGGCCGACGTCGATACCTTCCTGCATGGGATCCCCGACCCGGCACGCGCGCACCCGCTCCAGCAGTTTGGCCTCGAATGGCGCCCGCACGTTTTCGTGCACGAGAATGCGCTGCACACCGATGCAATACTGGCCGCCGAACACCATCCCGCCCCGAACACAGCGGGCCGCAGCGAGATCCAAATCAGCGTCTTCCGCTACGATCACGGCCCCGTTGCCGCCAAGCTCGAGTGCCACCTTCTTGTGCCCCGCGATTGACTTAATATGCCAGCCAACTTTGGCGCTTCCCGTGAATGTCACCATCGCGAAGCGCTCGTCACGCACCATCGATTCCGCAAGTGGAATGCTGCAATGACATACCTCCAGAGCACCTTCGGGCAAACCGGCATCGCGCATGACCTGTTGAAGCAGAAGGCTGGTCAGCGGCGTCTGCGGCGCCGGCTTCAAGAGCACGGCGTTTCCCACCGCGATCGCCGGAGCCACCTTGTGCAGCACAAGATTGAGTGGAAAGTTGAAAGGCGAGATTGCGAGAACGAGCCCGATGGGAAATCGTCTTGCGATACCTACGCGGCGACGCATTCCGGTCAGCCGGTCGAGATCAAGACTGGTCAATGTTGTGGGCTTGCCGCTCGAATCGGTCGTCTGATACTCGAAGACGCTCGCGTCCGTATCGAGCGGGACTTCCTCACCGTGACTACGCCGCGCTTCGGCTGCCGCGTTGCGCAGATTGAAGATGCCGCGCGATACTTCGCCTCGCGCATCGTATCGAGGTTTCCCCGATTCCGCCGCAATGGTCCGAATAAACTCATCGCGACGGGCGTCGATCAAATCCGCTGCGCGTTGCAGAATATCCGCGCGTACAAACCTGGGCATATTGCGCATGACTTCAAACGCGGCTTGGGCGCGCACGATGGATCTCTCGACCGCTGCGGCATCAGCAACCGGCATATGGCCGACTACCGTGCGATCGTAGGGGCTGCGCACAACATCAGATTTCATGGATTCTGCATTGGCAACGATATTCATAAGCAATCCTTAGTTCAAAAAGCCAGGCGACGCAAAATTCTGTCGCAAATGATTCGCCGGCTAGGCCACTACCAGGGTCTGGTTGAGATTCGCAATCGCGCGCACGAGGCTGTATGGCGCCAGCATCGACGTTTTGGGATTGCCAGGGAGCGTTCTACCGGTGACAGAAATGTCGATGTGACCGAATTCGCCTTCGGCCTTGATACGGTGAGTATTGCCGGTTGCCTGAGGGTCGGCATGAAGGACGACTCGGGTCTTCTCGAAGCCAATGCCGGCCAACGCTACTGCTGCTGCCACGTTGGCGTTCTTCGGAAAGAGGCGTGCCGCCTCCCGGGCCGTGCCCTCGTAGACGATGGTCGGGCAATCGATCTCATCCAGCCCGACCCATTCCTCGGCCGGCGTACCGAGCCAGGCGTTCGGCGCCTTGTGTGATTCATATCTCACGTCGCGCAGACCGGCGAGTCTCGCCGTGGCCAGTGCATCAAGTCCACCCAATGCGCCGGAGGGGATCCGCAAACGGGACCGCCCGGTTGTTGCTGCGTCGACCAGTGACGATTCGAGCGAGGGGTCCGCCAATGCGCCTACCGAGGCAATCAGTAGATCGTGACCCGCTGAAAGAACGGATGGCCCCAGATCGCGCAACGCGACGTGGCCAGCGCATTCGACGACAAGATCGAGCTCGCTGTCGAGGAAGTCCTTAATGCAACCGACGATCCGTACGTCGGCTCCGGTCGCCTTGCGAGCCGCATCGTGTGATTCGGGCCGCTCAAAGACCGCCTTCACGTATACGCCAGTGGTATCCCGACTCAGCAGATCATAGACCAGGCTGCCAATGGCACCACATCCGATCAATCCCACGTTCATCGCTTTCCTCACTCAGTCTGCGGCGCCCAGGTTTGGGACCGCACAATGTCCGCATTAGACGCGAAGTCGATTTTCTGAGGAAGGCGTTCGGAGGCAAGGCAGTGCTCACGAAAACAGAACACCGCATCGTACCCATGGAGTCAACCAGATGCCCTGAGGCGCCGAAGCAGGAGCTCGAGAAAACGCTGCGCGGCGACGGACAGCTGTCGCCCGCGCGAGGTAATTACGTCAATTGTCGCCGACCGCGAATCGGGATCGTCCAGTGGTATCGCCCGCAACCATCTGCGGTCTATTTCTTGCACCAGAGTAAGCGGTGGCATGAAGCTCACTGTGTCTGATTGCCCGACGATGTTCTTGATGGCCTGCAGCGAATTCGCTTCAAACGCAACGTGAAGCTCGACTTTCGCTCGCTCCGCAGCCCGTTCGATCAGATAGCGGATACCGAATGTCCGCGTCGGCAACGCAATCCTCGCGTCAGCCAGTTCGGACATCGACACGGATGTTTTGCCGGCCAGCCGATGCTCCGGCCCGCAAATCATCTGCAGCGGCTGGACCGAGCGCCCGTGAAGCTTGATATCGTCGCGATTGAGGACGTTAAAAGCCATTCCGATTTCGGCGCGCTGACCAACGAGCGCGTCGACGATCTGCGCGGTGCCGCAGACGTCCAGATGTACGGCGATGCCGGGGTGCGCCCCCGAAAACTCCGTGATCAGAGCTGGTATGAAGCTCTGCACGGCGGCCTCGACCAGGGCAACCCGAACCACACCATGGCGCAACGAACTCAGGTCGTCCATGGCGGCACGCAGCTTTTCGACGTTTCGTGTGTTGGCGGTCACGTAGTCGAGTAACAGCTGGCCGGCGGCGGTAAGTATTGCGCCGCGCGGCGACCTGTCGAATAGCGTGGCACCCAGTTCTTTCTCAAGGTTGCTGATCTGCTTACTGATCGCACTCGGCGCGACAAAGAATGCTTCCGACGCCTGCCGTAATGATCCGGTGCGGGCGACCTCGGCAAAATACCGGAGTGACTGTGGCTGGATCATGATGAGACGTACAGCAATGCCAGATCTATCAGGCGAAGGTTTCGTCGAGCGCGGCCTCGATGTCCGCGATCAGATCGGCAGGGTCTTCAAGACCAATCGACAGTCGCAGGTGACCGTATGTGCGAAATTCGGCTGGATAGTGCTCCGAGCCGCCACGCCCTGCTTTGCCGACGTGGACGATCAGCGACTCATCATGACCCAGCGATACGGCAGAGGTAATGAGGCGTAAGTTGGCCACGAAGCGATTTTGCACCTCAGGCTCTCCTTTGACGGCGAACGCCATGACTGCGCCATACCCCGTCCCGCCAAACTGGCGCGAAGCAAGTTCATGCTGTGGATGAGAGGGCAATCCGGGGAACGTGACAAAGGCCACGCGCGGATCCCGTTCGAGGACTTCCGCGACCCTCTGCGCGGTGGACATATGCCTTGCCAGCCGCAACGGCAAAGTCACCGAGCCGCGTGTGATCAGCCACGCATTGAAAGGCGAAATCGATCCACCCACATCGACGAGGGCATCGCTCTTCAACCGGCCGATCAGCTCTGCGCGTCCGATGACGGCGCCACCCATCGCATCGCCATGTCCATTGATGTACTTCGTCAGCGAGTGAACAACGAAATCGACGCCGTGCTCGAGTCCCCGAAACATGGGCGGCGGCGTGAACGTGGCGTCGATCGACAGCATGGCGCCGGCCTCACGCGCGATTGCCGCAACCGCTCCGACGTCCGCCACTTTCGTGGTCGGGTTGGCAATGGTCTCGGCATGGATCAGCTTCGTGTTTGGGCGAACGGCTTTACGCACTGCCCCGATGTCGCTGATGTCAACAAAGGTCGCTTCAATCCCGTAACGTTCCGGAAGCAGTTCGCTGAAAAGACGCCAGACAGCCTCATACGTCACGTCGCTGACTACGACATGATCGCCACTCTTCAGAAACGTGAAGAAGATCGCATGTAACGCCGCGACACCCGTGCTAAAGACAACCGCATCTTCACCGCGCTCCATCGCTGCCAGCTTGCGTTCGAGACAAAGCTGGTTATAGCTCCGGTTGCGTGTATAAAACAGCGTTTGCGCATCCGACCAGTCGAGTGAGGTCGGGTCATCGGACAATCGGTACGAATTCGCCATGACAATAGGCGTCCGGATTGCCCCTGCGGTGGTGTCGGTGAGATTGCCGCCATGGACTGCCTGGCTGTCGAAGGCCAGGCTCGCCGGGTCGTCCTTGTCGGGGCGTCGCTGTGTGTCTCTGGTTGTCATGGGCTACGTTCCTCAATCACTTTTCAATCCAGCTGCATGGATCGACTAGACCGTTCTCCGGATGCAAACAACCTTCGGCTGGGTCATCTCTTCGTACGCGAAACGCACGCCTTCCCGGCCGAGGCTGCCGTACTTGAAACCCCCGAACGGCATGGCGTCAAACCGGTAGTCCGACGAGTCGTTGATCATGACGCCACCCGCCTCGAGGCTGTTAGCCGCCCTAAGTGCAGCGTGCAGGTTACTCGTGAAGATGCCCGCATGGAGGCTGTACTCGGGACCGTTGGCAAGCGTGAGCGCCTCTTCCAGCGTATCGATGCGCTGAAGCACGACAACCGGACTGAAGATCTCCTGTGTCCAGAGTTCGCATGCGAAGCTGACGTCTTCCAGCACAGTCGGCGCGTAGACCGCGCCGGCACAGGTATTACCGCACAGCAATTTCGCGCCCTGCCCGATCGCCGCATCCACGATGCCTTTCGTCCGCAAGGCCGCCTGTGTCGTGATCATGGGCCCGACGTCGGTGTCGCGCTGTGTGGGGTCCCCTGCCTTCAGAGCTTCAGTGGCGGCAACGAACCGCTCCTTGAACGCCTCGTAAATGGAAGACTCGATCAGGATCCGCTGGGTGCCGATACAGTTCTGGCCCGCAGCCCAATACGCTCCTGAAACACACGCATTCACAGCGTCATCGAGGTCGCAGTCAGCCAGAACGATAACGGGTGCATTGCCTCCCAGATCCATTGCCAGCTTTTTCAACCCGGCGGATCTGGCGATTTTCTCGCCCGTCGAAAAGCCGCCGGTAAAGGAGACCATTCTCACGTCCCTGGAGGAGACGAGTGCCTCCCCAAGTGCTGCGCGCCCCGTCGCAACCGACACAACGTTCGACGGCATGCCCGCGGCCATCAGATAGTTGACGAGCTTGATCGTTGAAAGAGGTGTCAGCTCGGATGGTTTGATCACGACGCCGTTGCCGCCGGCAATCGCCGGCCCCAGCTTGTGTGCTGCCAGGTTGAGCGGATCGTTATAGGGCGTAATGGCCACGATGATGCCGAGAGGTTCGCGGGTGAACCATCCCTGGCGGTTCTCCGATCCCGCGTACGCGTCGAACGGCACGACTTCACCCGCACTGCGACGCGCTTCGTCAGCAGACAACTTGAGCGTGTTGATGCAGCGAAGTACTTCCTTCTTCGCCTGACGGATCGTCTTGCCGGCTTCGGCGACAATGAGATCGGCAAAAGCGTCCTTGTCACGCTCCACCAGCAACGCGCAGTTCTCGAGCACGCGGGCGCGTTCATGGCGGGACAGGTTCCTGCAAACACGCGCGCCCTCCCTGGCAGCCTCAATCAGCAACTGCGCACCTTCCGGTGGAATGTTCGCGACGATCCCGACTTCGACACCATCGAACGGATTGGTCACGGGAATAAAGCCAAACGATGAGTCTGTGTGGAATGCGGGAACGTTCACGTCAAAGGGCCTCCGGCCGTATTTTTTGCTGTCTGCAACAATGACGTCCGGCACCGCTTCGCGGTGCCGGCACGCCGGGTTCCTTAGAACATCAGCGAACCTTCCATGCACGTCACGCAAGCGCCGCCGACACGCACCTTGCCGCTCGCATCCACACTCACGTCGACGCGCCCGTCCCGGCCGACGCAACGGCCCTGGGTCGCGACATAGTCCGTCCCACCGGGCGGTAACAGACCACGCGCCCACAGGAACGCAGCCACGCTAGCGTTGCCGCTCCCGCAGACAGGATCTTCTTCAACGCCGCAGGATGGCGCAAACGTACGCACTTCTATTGCCGGGTCGCCATCCACGTGTGCGCCGAACACCGTTACGCCCGTGGCGCCGAGAAGACGCTCGAATTGAGCCAATCGCGTGAAATCGGGCCGCAGATCTAGCACCGCGTTTGCATCGTCCAACCGCGCGATCACCCAGACGGGGCCGACGTCGACGATGGCCGGGTCGCTTTGCACTGACACCTTGCAGCCAAGAATGTCTTCCAGCTCTGCAATGTCATGCGTTAGCAGCGGCCGCAACTTCGAAGAAGGAAGCGCGAACGTGAGAATGCGATCGCCGCCCTGCTCCTCCACCGTCAGTTCAACCAGACCAGCGTCGCATTGCTGCACCAGACGGCCGCCCGCACGAAGCGCAACACGGTTCGCTTCGAGTACGGCGTGAGCACTCCCCAATGTCGGATGCCCTGCGAAGGGAAGCTCGCTGCGCGGCGTAAAGATACGTAGCCGATAGTCCGCCGCATCTGTCGTAGGCGGGAGCACAAAGGTCGTTTCCGAGAGATTCGTCCACCCGGCGATGGCCTGCATCTCATCGGTACTCAACCCTTGCGCATCGAGTATCACGGCCACTGGATTACCGCGAAGGGGGCGCGATGTGAAGACGTCTACTACCTTGTAAGCTCGCTTCATGCTGGCCTCTGTTCAACTTGCTCGCCGCCTTCGCGAGGCAGGCGCGCGCAGAAATGCAGCGGATAACCGCTATGAATGACTGCCCGTCACCACACCGTCGATTTCGGTGTGAGTGATGCCGTATTTCTCCATGCGGGCGCGGTGATCGGCCGACCCAAGATACCTGCGCAGTTCGTCATTCACAGCCCGCAGAAGACTGTGATTGCTCTTGCTGAACGAGAAAGCGCCAACAGGTGAGCTGCCAACCTTGTTTGCCGCGTGTGCAACCGCTTCGAGTTCCTGGTTGGTGCTGGCCGCAGCGCGGTTCCCCACTGCCGTAGCCGCGAACGCGTCGATCGTTCCTGCAAGCAAAGCGGCGATCGCGTCCGGCTGATCGGTGAAGGTTACGATCTGGCTATTGCTCACACCCGCCGATTTGGCCGCGTCGAACTGTATTTGCCCGGGAATCAACCCCAGCCGCGCGTCGCTTCGTGCAGCCACCGCCGCATAGCTGGTCAGCGCTTTCGGATTGCCGCGGTGCACGATGAATCCATCGCCCAGTGTCCAGACGGGTACGCTGAACGCGACATGCTGCGCACGCTCGGCAGTCGCAAAAATGGGGACGTTCATGTCCCAGCGACCTTCCTGCACACCGGACAGAAACTCGCCGAACGAGGTCAGCTGATATTCGATGGCCGAGACACCGATCGCCCGAAGCACGACTTCGGCCAGTTCAATGTCTGCACCTGTCGGAACCCCGTCTTTACCGGTCCCGTAAAAAGGAGGTTCTTCGATATAGGCGACTCTGACCTTCATGGCTCCACTCCGCGTATTAAGGGGTGAAAGTGCCGATCACCCAGTGCCAGATTGGCATTGCGTAACCAGACCAGTGGCATCGAGAATTCCCGGCCGCTCCTCGCCGGACTGCCCAAATCGAACCAGCTTCATTGCAACGTCCCCGGGTTGTCACGCTGCAACCGAGTCCAGCGCCGACGAGAGCGCAGACAGTGCGCAGCCCAGGCGCTCGGGCGGCAGGTAACCAAAACCAAGCCGGAACACCCGACTGCTTTCACCAAACCATGCGCCCGATGCAAGCTGGAGGTCGTAGTCGGGTAAACCGTCCCAGAACCGCGCGACGGCCCCATCGTCGAATACGTCGGACCGCAGACGCAGGCAGCACAACGCACCGGCATCCGGCCGCACCCACTCGATACGTTTGTGTTCGCCCGCGCACCAGGCCGCCAGTTCCTCGAGTGCGCCGGCAAGCAGCCGACGTCGCGGCGCGAGTACACCGTCCCGGTGGCGCAGCAGCACCGCGGCGAGCGTCTCATCGAGTACCGAACCCGAGATAACGGTATTCATCTTGGCGACGGTCAGACGTGCGCGAAGATCGGCGTCTGCGACCGTGAGCCAGCCAGTCCGCAAACCCGGCGCACCGAGCGCCTTGGAGACCGATGCACCGGTGACGATGCGCGGATCGAACGCGGCAAAACTGTCGAGCGCGGCACGTTCGCCATAGGTGGCTTCGCGGTAGGTTTCGTCGATGAAAAGTATCGCTTCCGGGGCATGCTTTTCCATCGCGGCAAGAAGCTTCTCGATATCCGCGCGCGTCACCTGAACGCCGCTCGGATTCTGTGGTGAAGCGATGCTGACGAGGCGCGTCTTTGTCGACAGGTTCGCCTCGATCTGCTCCAGGTCCAGCCGATAGCCACTCTCGAACGACAGGCGAACCTCGCGGACGTTGACGCCGACACCGAGCAGGCTGTCGCGACTCGGCGGAAAGCACGGTGTCGCGAGCACGGCTTCGTCACCCGGCCGGCAGACTTCGAACGCGAGAAGGAAGAGCGCGAGCGCGGTGCCCTGCGTCGTGATGATCTGCTCCGCCGGGACCTTGCAGACGTCTGCAATGGCTTCACGGAGTTCGATTGCCCCTGCGGACCTGGAGTAGCCGAGTTTCAGTTCCCGGATGCGATCGGGTCCTGCCAGATCCAGGAGTTCGCCCACCGTCAGATCCTGCGACGTGCTCTCCGCAAGGTTAAGCGGTCGATTCACATCGAGCAGGGAGATGATCTCGTTGTAGGGAAATCGGCCGCGCCACTCTGAGTTTGCCGATTCGTTTGGGGTTGTTGCGGGCGAGCATCCCCGCAGGGTCTCGGCCGCGTTCAGGCCCGGTCGCAGGGAACTATTGGGGGCAGACATCGGGGCTCCTTCGGTCGCAACTGGAATAGGCGCATCGTAGCGCCGCGCAGCCGACCACAACAGCCACAATTTTCTGCGAGTTGGACCATCACAGTTTTGCTTGGCGAACCGGAAGGCGCGGCTAGATAATGGGAGTTCCCAGGTCACGAGTGCTCCCGTGGACACGCATACGCCTTATCGTTACGAGCAGTTGGCCGAGCTTATCGTCGGCATGATCGACAATGGCGCACTGGCGCCTGGCATGCGCCTGCCCTCCGTGCGTGCGGTCAGCGAGCAACATCACATCAGCATCTCGACGGCACTGCAGGCGTATCGTCTGCTCGAAGATCGTGGTTTACTTGTCGCGCGTCCTCAGTCGGGCTTCTACGTCGCGGCCGCGCGCCGCGGCGCCCTCGCATTGCCGTCGGCGTCGCGGCCGCGTGCCAGGGCGTCGACCGTTTCGATCAGCGGAGCCGTTGCAACGCTGCTCGAGCACGCATCGAACTCGACGCTCGTTCCGCTTGGCTGCGCCGTCCCCGACACCGCTCTGCTGCAATCGAAGCGGCTCGACCTCTCGCTCGCTCGCGCCGCGCGGCAGCACGGTACGCGCTACAACACCTATTGCTCGCCGCACGGCGAGCCGCGTCTGCGCCGCGAGATCGCAAAGCGCGCGATGCGCGTCGGGCACGCACTCTCCCCCGACGACGTGCTTGTGACTTGCGGCTGCACCGAGGCGCTCGCGCTCGCGCTTTCGGCTGTCGCCAGTCGCGGGGACACGATCGCGATTGAGTCGCCAACTTACTTCGGATTCCTTTACACCATTGAAATGCTCGGCCTGAAGGCTTTCGAGCTGCCGACTCACCCGACGCGCGGCATCGATGTCAGTGCGCTCGCACGCCTGCTCGATACAGAACCCGTGGCGGCCTGTTTGCTGTCATCGAGCTTCAACAATCCGCTCGGCGCAACGATGGCCGAGGCGGACAAACGTGCGCTCCTCACCGTGCTCTCTCGACATGCCGTCCCGCTCATCGAAGACGACGTCTACGGCGACATCTACTTCGGTCGCGAGCGGCCGAAGCCGTTTATCGCGCTCGACGGCGGAGCCAATACGATCTACTGCAGCTCATTCTCGAAATCGCTTGCGCCCGGATACCGGGTCGGGTGGATTGCGGCGGGCGCCTACACGCAGCAAGTCATGGAGCGCAAGCTCGCGTTCAGTCTCTGCAGCCCGGTCTTGCCCCAGGTCGCGCTCGCGGACTTCCTCGAGAGTGGCGCCTACGATTCGCACCTTCGCGGCATCCGCAGAATCTTCGAAGAAAACCTTGCGCGCATGACTCGAGCGATCGAGGAAAGCTTCCCATCTGACACGAAAGTCAGCCGGCCTGCAGGTGGATTTGTACTGTGGCTCGAGTTGCCGAGACGCTTCGATTCGCGTGCGCTCTTCGACGAGGCGCTCGAGCAAGGAATTTGCTTCGCACCCGGCGACGTCTTTTCTGCGAGCCGGCGCTTTCGCAACTGCCTGCGCCTGAGCGCCGGGCATGCCTGGGACGACCGCATGGAAGACGGAGTCCGCCGCCTGGGCCGGCTCGCACACGCGCTTCTCGCGCGCCAAACGGCATTGGTGAACGAATAGGTGTGTGACGTCAGAGAGCTTCGACGGCTGGAGATGCAAGCTCAAACGCCGGCCACGCCGCCTCTTGAACCGGAGCGGACCGGTCGAACGGTGTCGAAGGCGTTCCCTCCATACGCTCCTCGCGCATGGCGAATCAGGATCGGGAACGTCAACGATTCTCGTTGGTTGTCGAGAGCCCGCTCCTGGTCGAGTGCACCAGTTCTTCGATTCCGCACCCATCGGTCGATAAGACGCCTGAGGGCAGCTTTCGAGCAGTTTCTGTGAATGAGTACAGTCGGGCCAGTTCCGGAAACTCGCGCCGCCAATTTATGAACTGAGTGAATGTCGGATGTACTTCGAGAAGCAGATGCTTTGTTCTACTCCGAACTTCATGCATTCCAACGGGGTTGCTCGCGCCCATCGCGGATTTCCCGGCCCAGAAAATAGTTGAGGGCTGTCCGGATCACGGCCACCACGGCGAGCTTCCCTAACTGGTCCCAGGAGGGCGAAACAGTGGTGGACAGGATATCGGCGGCGAGTTGGAACTCCAGGGCCGTGGCCAGGTACCGGGCAAAGGTAAGACGAACGGCGTTGAAATCGTCCAGTCGCTTTTCCAGCCACTGGGCGGCAAGCTCACGCAGGGAGACCAGAAGGCCAACGAAAATGACTCCCGCGCCCAAGCCCTCCACCAGAAGCCGGAGCCATTCAACCGCGTAACGAGTCCATTCCTCCGCGACATCGAACATGATTTAGCCCTGGCTACCTAAAAAATGGTGTTCGGAAACGAATCGCGCGGCTGCGGCAAAACATCCGCGGTGGTATTCGGCTCGCGATCAGGCGGGCTTTTTTTCGTTCGGTGGGGTACGTGGGAAGTCAGAAACCTTGAGGACCGGGAGATTGAACGCTTGGCGCACCCGCTCAAGTAGGGCGACGCCCGCTTCGTCGCCGTCATGAACCAGCCATGCAATCTCGACCGGGATACCGACGAAGCTGACGGGCCGCCCGTGCTCGTCGTAGCGGACCTCATGGACGGCGCGCAGATGCTCGCTGCCATCTCGCGGCGGGTGTTCGATGATCCGAAAGCCGGTGCGCTCAGTCATGGATGGCAATGTCCCTCGTGGCTTTTGGGACCGAGAATACACCGGGCCATCCCGGGGCGCGTTCGCCCTGTCCGAAAGGATAGGTGTGCGCCGACGCGGCGCGCGCTAGAGTTGCCGAAGAGGGTGTCTCCGGTGCCCTCGGTCTCCTTACCTGCCGCCCGCGCTCGCGCGGGTATTTTTTGCCTGTGATGGCGTGCATCCGGTCCGTGGTGCCGCTGGTGCCGGCCGCCACATGGACAAATGGTAGACGGCTGCGCCACATGCTTCCTGTCGAGCTGTCGACCCGCGAAGCCGATTGCACGTGCTCATAGACGCGCTCGCGCTCGCTGGCGACAAGTTTGCGCTTGCGTTTGAGCGACTGGCGAGAGGTGTTGGTCCCCCAGCTGCATAGTCATCGGGACGGTTTCTGCGAATGCGGTCGAAGAAGTCATCACCGGGCAGGCCGTTGTCGCGCGCGATCAGCGCACCGTAATCAACGCAAGGCCAGTCACCCAGATGCCGCAAGGCTTCGGCGAGCGCTGCATATCGGCTCGGGAGGGAATCCTCGGGCTCGAAAAACCGGTGGAATCGGGGATAGGAGATCAACGTGCGGCTGCGTGCCGCTCGTTGCAGGGCTGCTGCGATCAGTTCCACCGTCTCGGGCTGCACTCACTAGCCTCCTCTTGTCCTGCGTATCAGATGCCTGCTCCGCGACTTGCGTTTGCTTCCAGCAACCGACGTGCCGTGGACAGAGCGGCTCAACGAACGTCCCCGAAAAACACTAAACTTCGACACGCCGGCTGAGCGATTTAACCAAATCGTTGCATCGACCGGTTGAATCCGCCGTCGATTAGAGGCGCACGGGCTCTGACGGGCAGCCGGACTGCTGCGAGAATCGCCAGGCAGCGCTCAGGTGTTGATCCAGATGCGCGCCTGCTCCAACTCGTTGACATGGAACGCCTTGACTTCCGCCTTCGTAAAGAAGCGCGCCAGATGCATCGAAGCGCGGATCCAACCCGCATCTGCCACCACGGCGGCGCGCGTGACCTTGCGGGCCACGGAAACGCCAAGTGTTATATCGGTCCACAGCGCCTTCGGCTCGATACCGGTGAAATGCTCGATGCGTTCGAGCACGCGGGTCTTGCCGTTCATTTCGAGATCGCCACGCAGATGCTCTATGGCTTCGCGCAGATTGTGGTCGGTGATCTTTCCTTCGACGGAAATTTCGACGACCGGGGAATCGGGCTCGGTGTGATACAGGATCATGGCAAGACCGCCTTACCAGGGAGACGTTACACGCTCAGGCGCGAATGAGCCTGGCACTCGATAACGCCTTCATGCTACCTCTTTTCACACGGCTCGGTTCGCCTGTTAAAACGCCGTTCAGACTAGCTGACAGGCCCGCCCCCGTTATCATCATCCCGCCCGTGCGACACGTGTCTCAGCCTGGTGAGCGCCGTTCGGTTGGCTCAGGAGCAAAGGCGCGCGGCGCCTCGCGGGCCATTGAGAGGCATTGGCGCCCCCCTCAGACGTACAGACGGGTGCTCTTCGACAACGAACGGGCATTCCGTCAGCCATGGCGATCGAGGCAGAGCGCGACGACTCCCCTGCACGATGAACACCGATCGCAACCCGTGCCGACGGCGATCCACATGCCCTTAAGTTGAACACAAGGGGCACAATGTGTCGTCGCCGCCTGCGCAAGTAGCAAGCGCGGCCTGGACCTACGTATGATCTGATAACAGCGTTGCGAACACATTGCGGGACCCGCACAGCAACCGCATGCGCCGGCGAGATCGATCCAGCCGCCGCGAAGCTCACTGCTTTTCCTTGACCGGAGCAGTCCGGATGGACTTCAATGTCGGCCTCTTTGAAGTGCTGTTGCTCGTTTCGGCTTTGGTGGCCATGCTTGTGCGGCGCTTACACATGCCGTATAGCGTTGGGCTGGTTGTCGCTGGAATTGCCCTCTCTTTCCTGGCATCTTCCAGATTTCCCGATATCCCCCTCAACGAGGATTTCATCTACAACGTTCTGCTGCCACCACTCATTTTCGAAGCGGCGTTTCACATGCGCTGGGGCGAAATTCGCAGAGACTTCGCCGTGGTGCAGACGTTAGCTATCGTCGGAGTTCTCGTGTCGGCCGGCGTGACGGCAATCGGTATGCGTTACCTTTTGCACTGGGAATGGATTTCCGGCCTGCTGTTCGGCATGCTGATCGCCGCCACCGATCCGGTCTCTGTTCTTGCAACATTCAGGGAAGCCGGAGTGGCCGGCCGCTTCAGGCATCTGATGGAGGCGGAAAGCCTCTTCAATGATGGGACCGCAGCCGCAGGCTTTCGGGTTGTGCTGGCATTTGTTGGGGGCGCGCAAGTTCACCCGCTCGACGTGCTGAGGATCTCCGGCGTAGTCCTCCTCGGTTCGCTGTTTTGCGGCCTGCTGATTGGCAACGTGGTGCTGTCGCTGCTACACCGCACCGATGATCACCTCGTCGAGATAGCGTTTGCAATGATCGCGTCCTATGGCTCGTTTCTGCTTGCCGAGAACCTTCACCTGTCCGGGGTGCTCGCGACGCTGGTTGCGGGCCTCGTGATGGGGACGCGCAACGCGGTCAATCCAATGACGAAGAGGGGCCGGGAGGCCGTCGAGAATGTGCTTGAATACGCGGTATTTGCCGCGAACTCATTCATCTTCCTCTTCATTGGAATTCAGCAGGCCCAGAGGACGTACGAAACGGTGTGGGTATCGATCGGCATCGCCGTGGTAGTCGTGATGTTAGCCCGTGCTGTGGCTGTTTACCCGTGTTGCATGCTTTTCTCGCGCTCATCCCTGCGCATCGAAGCGCGGCATCAACACGTGCTGTTCTGGGGCGGAATGCGAGGTGCGCTGGCTTTGGCCCTCGCGATGGGATCGCCAGCCGGAGTGCCTCGTCGCGAGGAGATCGTGACGGTGTCCTTTGCCGTGGTCGCCTTTTCCATTTTCGTCCAAGGCACGACGATGACAACACTGCTGCGCAGACTGCGAATCGTTTAACGCTGCAAGAGCGTGGTGCAGATGTCAGTGGAGCATCGTGACGGGTGTTGAAGTCAGGCGCCAAAGCCTGGCGAGGACTGTCCACCTGTGAAAGAAACCAAGGTGACTTGCGTCGAGCACCACGATATCCGCGTGCCCTTTCGCTGCGTATTGCGCGATTGTCCGCTCCGGTGGCCCAAACACGCGTTTCCATGTATACGGGACGCCAGCATCATCCAGAATCGCCCGCGTCTGCATGAGCGCGTCGAGCGCTGCCTGCTTCTCCCGTCTGTGCAGTTCCGACGGCGAATGAAACGCGACGGCACGACCTTGCGCCACGTCATCGAGCACTTCGATGATCTCAACCTCGGACACGCATCGTTCGGCGAACAGGAACGCGCCGTGACGCGCCGCTTCGGTTGCCCCTCTGGCACCCAGCACAGGAATAAGCAGTTTCAGCACACCAATCTCCAGTCACTACGAGTCGTAGCACTTCAGTTTCATTGAAACACGGACATCACCTGGATGACGTAAAACTTCAAACGCAACGTATAAAAATGTCGTCAATATGGACGGATACGTGCAGCGTGTTCGCCCGGCGTTCCGCGGTTCACCCGACGCCGACCAGGCAATACCCCACTCCGCTCTCCGTAACAATATGCTCGGGGCGGGCCGGGTCCCCTTCGAGCTTCTGGCGCAGATGCGCCATGTAGATCCGCAGGTAGTTCGCGTTCTGCGCGTTCCTGGCTGGTCGGGCTGCGGGCCATGCGCCGTTCACGGGGGGATTCGGGTTTGCCGCTCAAGGCCTTTATTTCGAGTCTCTCGAATGACGCGCCATACAGGGTTTCCGGTACGGCTGTGTTTCTGATGGCAGCCGGCGACTCGGTGCCTACGACCCTGCTGCATCACCTGAAGCACACTCAGGTACTCCACCAGCAGGTGGTTCTACTCACCTTGCTGACCGAGGAAATTCCGCGCGTTCCCCAGGAAGAACGGTTTGACGTGAAATGCTTCGACCAGGGCTTCGTTCGCATTGTGGGTCGCTACGGCTATATGGAGTCGCTCGACGCGCCAGACCTGCTCAAGCAAGCTTTCCAGAGAGCCGGACGGGACACGTATGACGCCATGACCACCTCGTTTTACCTTGGGCGAGAGACGCTCACCGTACGTCCGGAGCTGAACATCGGGCGGCGTTTGCTGTTGAGTCTGTTCATTCTGCTGCGCAAAAACGAACTAGATGCGACCACACATCTGGCGGTGCCGCCTAATCGCGTAGTGGAAATGGGCGCGAGGCTTGACCTCGTATGAGCGCGCGGTGGCGCATTCACGGCGCCTGCGTCTGCACTGTCGTGCTCTCTACGCATCGATCCCCATGACAGTTGCGACGGCATGTCACGCACGCGGCCTGCACGCCAAATTCAACAACTGACATATGGTCACCCGATCGGCCCTCGGCCTCCATCGCCGCGGATCGCATAGTAGCTGAGCGGCCGGTGTAGGCTCGTGCACAGCCAACCAGACTTCACCAGCCGGAATGATTGAAAGGGATGTCAACGGAAGTTCAAGTTGACGGCGCCTCGGATCGTCGCCTTCTACCCCCGGGTTCGGCCAGGAACGGAACTTCAACCGCTAAAGTCGAGCGTCCGCTCTCCCCCGCTAAGTTTTCCTTCAGAGATGAAACGTGGTCGTCCGCCCCGGGCCTGGAACTGCCACGCAGCATTCCCGTTTGGACAGGCGTTGTCAGTCCATGATGGCCAGGCTCACTCACACCAAGGTCCACTCGCCAAACCAGCAGAATTGTCGCGCCGGGGCGGACAAAGCGTCTCTCCTCAGGTCGTTTATCGGTTCAGCCGCACCGGCCATACTGTCGCTCATTCACAGGGAAGGCCGTGGTCTCGACGTACCGCCGCCTGCCGCAAGGCACACTCATCAGGCGACGGACATGCTTACCAAAGACGCAATCGACTCAGGCAGCTACTTCCAGCATTTCGAATCGATAGCCGGGCTGTGGACGCTGGAGCAGATCGACGCGTCGCTACAACACACGCTGCGAGCGAAACCATCTCACGTAGAACGCGTGTGGATATTCGCCTACGGTTCGCTGATGTGGAATCCGATGATCGAATTCGAAGCACGCCGGGTCGCGACGCTCGCCGGATGGCAGCGCAGCTTTTGTCTCGACATGACGATCGGCCGCGCGACTAGCGCGAAACCAGGCCGAATGCTCGCGCTGCGCCGCGACGGCACGACCCACGGCCTCGCATTTCAACTGCAGACAGCCACGCTCGACGAGGATCTGCGGCGCGTCTGGATTCGCGAAATGGTGTTGGGCTCATACCGGCCGATATGGGCGCCGGTGCAACTCGCCAACGGCGCCGCAACGCCAGCAATCGTATTCGTCGCGGACGAGTCCAGCACACAGTTCCGGGCGGACTCGACCGTGAACACCGTGGCGCCCCTCATCGGCAGCGCCTCGGGAAAATTCGGCACCAATGCCGAATATCTCTTCCGTCTCGAGGCCACGCTCGCAACCTGGCAACTCACCGATGCGTATGTCGAGTCGATCCTCGCAGCGATGCCGGACGAGGTTCCGGGTACGACCGAATCGCCTTCCGAACGCCAGGTTTGTTTGAACGAAAAGTAAGCCGCTTTTCGAAGCATGACGATAAACCATGGACAAATTTCAGGCGATGCGCGTCTTCACCCGCGTGGTGGAGTGCAACAGCTTTTCCGCCGCGGCCGATTCGCTACAGATGCCGCGCTCCTCCGTCACCACTTATATTCAGCAGCTTGAGTCCTGGCTGAAGGTCCGCTTGCTCAATCGCACGACCCGGCGCGTTCGCGTGACGCCCGACGGCGCGGCCTACTACGAACGCTGCGTGCGGATTCTCGCGGAAGTCGAAGACTCGGAGGCCTCCTTTTCCACGCTGATTTCGCCGCGCGGCAAGCTGAAGGTCGACATCCCGGGCTCGCTCAGCCGACTCGTCGTCGTTCCCGCACTGCACGAATTTCACGCGCGGTATCCCGACATCGACCTGATGCTCGGCGTGAGCGACAAACCCGCCGATCTCGTGCAGGAAGGCGTGGACTGTGCGATCCGCATGGGTTACTTGCCCGACTCGGCGCTCGTTGCGAAACGCATTGGCGCAACCGGATTCGTGACCGTCGCAAGCCCCGCTTATGTTGCGCAACACGGCAAGCCGCAGACATTGGCCGATCTGCAAGCGCACGCCGCCGTCAACTACGTGTCGGGCCGGACCGGGCGCATCGTCGAGATGGATTTCGTGCTGGAAAGCAAACCGGTACGCGTGCCCGTGCAGTCGAAGCTCGCCGTCAACGATGCAGACGCCTATCTCCAATGCGGATTGCAGGGGCTCGGACTGATCCAGCTTCCTCACTTCCTCGCGTCAAGGCATCTGCGTGCCGGCGATCTCGTCGAAGTACTGGAGCGTTGGCGCCCATGGCCCTTGCCGATCTGGGCCGTCTATCCGCAGAGCCGCCATCTCTCGCCGCACGTGCGCGTCTTCGTCGAGTGGATCGAACAGCAATTCGACGCCTGTCACCTGCTTCGCAAACAGGCTACGCAACCTCCAGTTACGACGCCGGTGACCGCTTCGGGCGCATACGAAGGTGCCGCCGCGCTCCGGCGGCCGGCCATGGCGAGCTGATAATCGGCACATAACCGGCACAAAATCGGCACATAGCGATTGTCGCTTCCGGAGAGACAAAGCGACTACGCGCCCCTACTTTATTCCACGAATCGCGACGCCCATACTCCCGTCAACGCTCGCCACCCAGCGTTGAGCTTCGAAGATCGACGGGCATGAACCAGGGCCTCATTCAAAGATTTCCCTCAAGGTCATTTTTAATTACTTAGGAATTCAAACTATGTACGCGCATCGCAAGCGGCTCGGCGCCGCGCTTGGCTCTCTGGCCGTGATAAGCGCCGTCGCGGGTTTTGGCTACTTCCACGGCGACCCGGCAAGCCCGGTTGTCACCGCCCACGCAGCCGACGCGCCGCCAACGGCGACCGAGGTCGACGTCGCGACCGTGCTGTCGCAAACCATCACCGACTGGCAGGGCTATTCGGGGCGGCTCGAAGCCATCGACCGCGTGGACGTCAAGCCGCTCGTGTCGGGCGCGATCGTCGCCGTGCACTTCAAGGACGGCGCGCCAGTCAAGCAGGGCGACCCGCTCTTCACGATCGACCCGCGCCCCTACCAGGCCGAAGTCGACCGCGCGCTCGCGCAACTCGCCGCCGCACAGGCGCGCGCAACGTACACCGCAACCGATGCGGCGCGCGCCAATCGTCTGCTCGCCGATGATGCCGTCGCGAAGCGCGACTACGACGAGAAGCAGAACGCGATGCGCGAAGCGGCCGCCGCCGTCAAAGCCGCTCAGGCCGCGCTCGAAGCCGCACAGGTGAGCCTCGGCTATACGAACGTGGCCGCGCCCGTCAGCGGCCGCGCATCGCGCGCAGAACTCACCGTGGGCAACGTGGTGACGGCGGGCGCCAACGCGCCCGTACTGACCACGCTCGTCTCGGTTTCTCCGATTTACGCGTCGTTCGACGTCGACGAGCAAACGTATCTCCAGTACCTCGGCCGCGACCGCAATGCGAAGGTGCCGGTCGCGGTCGGCCTCGCGAACGAAGACGGCTATTCGCGCAATGGCGTCATCACGTCGGTCGACAACCGGCTCGATACAACGTCGGCAACGATTCGCGTACGCGCGACGCTCGACAACCGCGACGGCGCGCTCGTTCCCGGTCTCTATGCGCGCGTTCGCGTGGGCGGTGGCGAGCCCCATCCCGCGATCCTCATCGATGACGCTGCCGTCGCCACGGATCAGGCCCGCAAGTACGTGCTCGTCGTCGACGCCTCGAACAAGGTCCAGTACCGCGAAGTCAAGCTCGGTGCCCTGCACGACAACCTGCGCGTGGTCAGCGCGGGCCTGAAACCAGGCGAGCGCATCGTCGTGAACGGCCTCATGCGCGCGCGTCCCAACGACACCGTTGCCCCGCACCTGGTCGACATGGCCGGCGCGGTGAAATCGGCGAGCTAACCCTGCCGGGAGTCCCTCATGAACATTTCGAAGTTCTTCATCGACCGGCCGATTTTCGCGGCCGTGCTGTCGGTGGTGATTCTCCTCGCGGGCATCATCGCCTTGACGCAATTGCCGACCGCCGAATATCCGAAAGTCGTGCCGCCTTCGGTCGTCGTCCGCGCGCAGTATCCGGGCGCCAATCCCAAGGTGATCGCGGAGACCGTTGCCGCGCCCATCGAGGAACAGATCAACGGCGTCGAGAACATGCTCTACATGCAGTCGCAGGCAAACAGCGACGGCAACATGACGACGACCGTGACCTTCAAGCTCGGCACCGACCCGGACAAGGCCCAGCAGCTCGTGCAGAACCGCGTATCGCAAGCCATGCCGCGGCTTCCCGAAGACGTGCAGCGCCTGGGCGTCACGACCGTCAAGTCGTCGCCCACGCTCACCATGGGCGTGAACCTCGTTTCGCCGAACGACCGCTACGACCTCACGTACCTGCGCAACTACGCGCTCATCAACATCAAGGACCGCTTCGCGCAGGTTCCGGGCGTGGGCGAGGTGGTGCTGTGGGGTTCCGGCGATTATTCGATGCGCGTGTGGCTCGATCCCGCCAAGGTCGCGCGCCAGAACCTTACCGCCGCCGACGTCGTGAAGGCGATTCGTGAGCAGAACGTGCAGGTGGCGGCCGGTATCGTCGGCGGCGCGCCGATGAGCACGAATATACCGCTGCAATTGAGCGTGAACGCGCAAGGCCGGCTCAAAAGCGAAGAGGAGTTCCGCAACATCATCCTGAAGACTTCCGCCGATGGCGCGCTCACGCATCTGGGCGACGTCGCGCGCGTGGAAATGGGTGCATCGGACTATGCGCTGCGTGCGGGCATCGACGGAAAAAAGGCGGTGCAGATCATCATCTTTCAGCAGCCCAACGCGAATTCGCTGCAGATTTCCGATGACATCCGCAAGCTCACCGCCGAAATGCAAAAGGACATGCCAGAAGGCGTGAAAGCCGAGATCGTCTACGACCCGACGCAGTTCGTGCGCGAGAGCATCGACGCCGTGGTGCACACCCTGTTCGAAGCCATCGTGCTGGTCGTCATCGTCGTGATTGTGTTCCTGCAAAGCTGGCGCGCCTCGCTGATCCCGCTGCTTGCCGTGCCAGTATCGATTGTGGGCACGTTCTCGCTGATGCTGGCGTTCGGCTTCACGATCAACGCACTTTCGCTGTTCGGCATGGTGCTCGCGATCGGCATTGTCGTCGACGACGCGATCGTGGTGGTCGAAAACGTCGAGCGCAATATCGCGGCGGGGCTGACTCCACTCGAAGCATCATACGAAGCGATGCGCGAAGTGAGCGGCCCGATCATCGCCATCGCGCTGACGCTCGTCGCGGTGTTCGTGCCGCTTGCGTTCATGTCGGGCTTGACCGGCCAGTTCTACAAACAGTTCGCGATGACCATCGCCATCTCGACGGTGATCTCCGCGTTCAACTCGCTCACGCTTTCGCCCGCGCTTTCCGCGCTGCTCCTCAAGGACCATCGCGCGCCGAAAGACGGTTTGACGCGTGCCATGGACCGCGTTTTCGGGCCTTTCTTCAACGTCTTCAACAAGGTGTTCCAGCGCGGCTCTGAAGCCTATGGCAAGGGCGTGAGCGGCATTGTCAACCGCAAGCTCGCGATGATGGTCGTCTACGGCGTGCTGCTCGGCGGCACGCTGCTGCTCGGCAAGATCGTGCCAGGCGGCTTCGTGCCGGCACAGGACAAGGACTACTTCGTCAGCATCCTGCAATTGCCCGCCGGCGCGTCACTCGATCGCACCGCGAAAGTCGTCGACGAAATGGGCGAGATCGCGCGCCGCCAGCCCGGCGTGAAGCACACCACAGAGTTCCCGGGCTTGTCCGTGACGGGCCTCATGAACTCTTCGAGCAGCGGCCTCGTGTTCTCGGTCACCAATCCCTCGAAAGAACGCGGTAAGGGCGAAAAAGCGGCCGATATCGTCGGCGGGCTGAACGCGCAGTACGCCCGCATCAAGGACGCCGCGATCGCAACCTTCCCCCCTCCGCCGGTTCAGGGGCTCGGCACGATCGGCGGCTTCAAGCTGCAGATCGAGGACCGCGGCGCGCTGGGCTATGAAGCGCTCAACCAGGCCACCCAGGCGTTCCTCGCGGCGGCCGCAAAAACGCCCGAGCTCGGACCTGCGTTTTCGAGCTATCAGATCAACGTGCCGCAACTGAACGTGCAACTGGATCGCGAGAAAGCGAAGCAACTGGGTATCTCGGTGACGGACGTTTTCGACACGATGCAGATCTATCTCGG
Source organism: Paraburkholderia sp. J10-1 (assembly GCF_905220165.1). Classification (NCBI taxonomy): domain Bacteria; kingdom Pseudomonadati; phylum Pseudomonadota; class Betaproteobacteria; order Burkholderiales; family Burkholderiaceae; genus Paraburkholderia; species Paraburkholderia sp. J10-1. Next base: position 195,660 of record NZ_CAJMYW010000009.1, read on the forward strand.
TTCGCTCTACGTGAACGACTTCAACAAGTTCGGCCGTGTCTACCAGGTGCGCGCGCAGGCCGACGCCCCGTTTCGCGCGACAGCGCAAAGCATCCTCGATTTGAAGACGCGCAACGACAAAGGCGAGATGGTGCCGCTCTCCTCGGTCGTGAAGGTCACGCCAACGTATGGCCCCGAAATGGTAGTGCGCTACAACGGCTACCTCGCCGCCGACATCAACGGCGGACCCGCGCCCGGCTATTCGTCGGGTCAGGCGATGGCGGCGGTCGAGCGCATTGCCGCGCAGACCTTGCCGCACGGCATCAAGTTCGAATGGACCGATCTCACGTACCAGCAGATCCTCACGGGCAACGCCGCGTTGTGGGTGTTTCCCATCAGCGTGCTGCTCGTGTTCCTCGTGCTCGCGGCCATGTACGAAAGCCTCACGCTGCCGCTCGCCATCCTGCTGATCGTGCCGATGAGCATTCTTTCGGCGCTGTTCGGCGTCTGGCTCACGCGCGGCGACAACAACATCTTCACGCAGATCGGGCTGATGGTGCTCGTCGGTCTCTCCGCGAAGAACGCCATTCTGATCGTGGAATTCGCGCGCGAACTGGAGATGCAAGGGCGCTCGATCGTGCGCGCCGCAATCGAAGCGAGCCGCCTGCGCCTGCGCCCGATCCTCATGACGTCGATCGCTTTCATCATGGGCGTCATTCCGCTCGTTGTTTCGACTGGCGCCGGCTCGGAAATGCGTCGCGCCATGGGCATTGCCGTGTTCTTCGGCATGTTGGGCGTGACGTTCTTCGGCCTGCTGCTCACGCCCGTGTTCTACGTGATGCTGCGCAAGCTCGCAGGCGGCAAGCCACTCAAGGACAAGCACGGCCGCCACACGCACCTTCACGAACCCGGCGAGCACGAGGCTGGCCACGACAACGAACGCGCCAGGTCCGCAGAGACCCGCGCCATTCGCGAATCCGCGACTCACGAATAAGGAACCTCATCATGCGTAACCGATTCTGGAAATACGGCTTCAGCGGCTCGCTCTTGCTGGGCACGCTGCTCGCGCTCGCGGGCTGCTCACTGGCCCCGCACTACGACGTGCCCGCGGCACCTGGCGTTGCCGGCACGTTCAAGGAAGCGCCGCAAGCGGCGCTCGCCACCGAAACGCTGGGGACATGGAAGACGGCGCAACCCTCGGAAGATGTCGCGCGCGGCGAATGGTGGAAAGTCTTCGGCGACGCCACACTCGACACGCTCGAACAGCAAGCGCTCGATGCGAACCAGAACCTGCAGGCAGCCGCCGCGCGCGTGAGGGAAGCGCGCGCCCTGAACCAGACCGCCCGCGCGGGCCTGTTCCCCACACTCGATGCGGGCTTTGGCCCGACGCGCCAGCGGGTGTCGGCAGCGTCGCAGTTCGAGCCGGACGGCACCAGCGTGCCGCAACAAACCTTCTGGCGCGCGCAAGTAAGCGCTTCCTACGAGGTGGATCTGTTCGGCCGCGTGGCATCGAGCGTCGACGCCGCCCACGCCGACGCACAGCAAAGCGAAGCGCTCTATCGCTCAGTTTTGCTGACGTTGCAGGCGGACGTGGCGCAAAACTACTTCGCACTGCGCGAACTCGACGCCGAAGCGGCGGTATACGCGCAAGGCGTGGCCTTGCGCGAGCACGCCTTGCAACTCGTGCAGCGGCGCTATGCCGAAGGCGATATCGCCGAACTCGATCTGCAACGCGCCCAAGCCGAACTCGCCGCGGCGCAGTCCGATGCGATGACCGTGCAGCGCCTACGTGCGGCTTCCGAGCACGGACTCGCCGTTTTGCTCGGCCAGACCCCCGCCGACTTCTCGATGGCCGCGAACCCGCTTGCGCCTGTCGATCTGCGCATTCCGCCGGGTCTGCCTTCCTCGCTGCTCGAACGGCGCCCCGACATCGCCGCCGCCGAACGCGCGATGGCCGCCGCCAACGCGCGCATCGGCGTGGCGAAGGCCGCGTTTTTCCCGTCGCTCAATTTGACGGGAACGGGCGGCTTCGAATCGGCAACGCTCGGCGATCTCTTCAAATGGAGTAGCCGGGCCTTCCTGCTCGGCCCGCTGGCGGGAACCGCGCTCACGGTTCCGCTATTCGACGGTGGACGTCGCAAGGGCGATCTCGCAAAGGCGCGCGCCGTCTACGACGAGGATGTCGCGAAGTATCGCCAGCAGGTGCTCGTCGCGTTCCAGGAAGTCGAGGACAATCTCTCCGACATGCGGATTCTGGAAACGCAAACGCGTACGCAAGACAACGCGGTCAAAGCCTCGCAGCGTGCAGCGGACCTGGCGCGCAAGCAATATACGGAGGGCGCGGTGAGCTATCTCGACGTGATCGACGCGCAACGCACCGTGCTGCAGGCCAGGCGCGCTGCGGTCCAGCTTCAGGGCGTGCAGGCCGCGGCCACCGTCAACCTGATACGCGCGCTGGGTGGTGGCTGGGGAGAAGCGCCGCACGCTCCGATGTCCACGCCCGCGCTCGGCGCGACAACGCCCGCGAGGCCTAAGCAAGTGGTCGCGCAGCGCTAACGGCGAAAGCGCGATGCCAGACAAAAAGCCCGTCCAGAACATCGGACGGGTTTTTTGCGCGACGCTGCGGCGATCAATCGACCCTACACTGCAACGTCTCGGCAAGGTGATTGACGACCGCTCGCGTTTTGGCCGCCATCTTCTGACCTAAAGAAATGATGGCGTGTACGGGCGGCCCGTCCACATCGGCGGCGGCCAGAAGATGAACCAGGCGCCCTGCCTTGACATAAGGAAACGCGACCCTGTCGAGGATCTGCGCGACGCCGAATCCGGCCACCGTCGCCTCGACGAGCGCCTGCCCATCGGCGAGCACGAGAACCGGTTGCGGCGCGTAATCGCGCTGCGTGGCGCCATCTTGCAGCGTCCACGGACGCAAGCGCCCGCTCGGTCCGCGAAACACGATCGCGTCGTGCGCGGCGAGATCGCCGATGTCGTGTACGTCACCACGCTGCGCGAGATACTCGGGCGACGCGTAAAGGCCCAGCCGCAGGTCGCACAACTTGCGCACCGTGAGTTCGCTGTCCTCGGGGAGCGCGCCGATGCGCACCACCACGTCCCACCCTTCGCCGATCGGATCGGACATGCGGTCCGTGAGCGCCACTTCGAGCGTGACTTTCGGATGCTTCTCGCGCAGCGCGCGAAAGCTGGGCAGCAGCAGCCGCCCGAAGCCGGCGGGCAGGTCGATCTTCACACGGCCCGCCGGCTCCGAGCGACGCGAAGCAAGTTGCTGTTCGGCTTCGCGCAGGCCGTCGAGTGCGAGTTGCGCGGCCTGCAGATACGTTTCACCGTCCTCGGTCAGCCGCACCGCACGCGTCGTGCGTTGAAAGAGCTTCGTGCCAAGGCGCGCCTCCAGCCGTTGCACCGCCTTGCCGACGTTCGACTTGCTGCTGCCGATATCCTCGGCTGCACGCGTGAAACTGCCGCTTTGCGCAACCGCTACGAACACGGCGATTTCGTTGATAGGTGCATCCTGGCGCTCGCTCATATGACGACCGTCTCGACCAGAGTCCGTGAATTCGCGCACTTTATCAGTTCCTTCAGGCGTTCGCCGATTCGCTCAGACGCTTTTCGGTCGAGCCGTTTTTCACTGCTAGACCGTCAGGCTCGCCACCCTGATCCGGCATCCGGCTGAGGAATGCAAACGTTGCGACCGCCGATAACAAGGTGATGACGATCAGGACGTGCAGGAGGCTCGTGAAGGCGGCCGCGTAGCTCAGCGAAAGCGTGTGGCGGCTGACTTCGGGCAGCATCGCCGCGGCGTGCGCCATGTCTCCGGCCGTCATGCGATGCGCCGCCTCGGCGACACGCGCCGCGCCTTGCGCACCCGTATCCGTCAAGATGTGCGCGAGGCTCGTATGGACCAGTGCAGCCAGCACCGCCGTGGCGATCGCCAGCGCAATGCCCTCGCCCGCTACGCGTGTCGTGCTGAAGATGCCCGCCGCCATGCCCGCGCGCTCCTTCGGCACGACGCTCACGGACAGACCGTCCATCAAGCCCCACGGCATGCCCGCGCCCGCGCCGATGACGATCATCGGTGCGATCAGCGCCGTGCCTGACGAGCCGAAATCGACGAGACTCAGCCAGTAGAGTCCCGCCGCCGCCACGAGGAAGCCGATTCCCGACAATACGCCCGCCGAAACCCAGCGAGTGAACGACGCGACCAGCACCGGCACCACGAGCATCGGCGCCGAAAGCGCGATCATCAGCAAACCCGCGTCGATCTCGCTGAGGCCTTGCGCGCCGATGAACCGCAACGGCAGCATCACGATCAGCACGATGTAGCAATAGCACGTGCCCACGGGCAGCATCTGCACGCCGACGAAGCGTGCGTAGCGAAAGAGGCTCAGTTCCAGCATCGGCCGCGCAACGCGGCTCTCCACGATGACGAAGGCCACGAGCAATGCTGCCGAAGCCATCAGCAACCCGACGACAAGCGGACTGCTCCACCCGCTTTCCGGCGCCTGAATCACGCCGAACGTGAACAGCGCGAGCGTCGCAGTGAACGTAATCGTGCCTGGGTAGTCGAGGCCCGTCGCGCCCTGGTCGCGCGTTTCCCGCATGCGCGGCACGCCAAATGCGAACGCCACCACGCCGATCGCCGCGATGACCGCGAAGATCGAGCGCCAGCCGAACCGGTCAATCAGCACGCCCGCCATCAGCGGCCCGAACGCGAGGCCGATGCCAAAGCTCGTGCCGAGCATGCTGAACGCGCGCGTGCGCGCGTGCCCTTCGAATTCCTGGGCGAGCGAGGCCGCACCGCTCGAAAGCGACGCGGCTGCGAACACGCCCTGTGCGGCACGCAGCAGATCGAGACAAACGACCGAGGGCGCAAAGCTCATCGCCGCCGACGTGAGAATGAACCCACCCAAACCGATAACGAAGAGTTTCTTGCGGCCGAACTGGTCGGCCAGCGCGCCGGCCGCCATCAGCAGACTGCCGAAGGTCAGCATGAACGCATTGGTGATCCAAGTTAGCGAGGCGGCGTCGCCGCCGAGATCGCGGCCAATGGCCGGCGTCGCAACCGCTCCGCCCGAGAACGAAAGCGGCAGCACGAGAGCGGCGAGGCATACGGCCGCGAGGACAGGCAGTGCGTGGTGCCCCGCCCTGGTTGACGAAGAGACAGACATGATCGAGAGATATCCAGTGAAGGCGGAATTGGCGCGAACGCAGTTGCGCGTTGCGCACGCCGCCGTGGTGTGGGCTCGTCATTTTCCGGAATGCGTGCAAGCCGATAAACCGCGCGGCAGTGTTCACTCCGTCTCCTGAGTCGCGACAATGCCACGCTCAAAATGGATTGCGGATTGTCGCCGCTGCAGCGACTGACTGGCGCTGCGCGCGGCGTTTATCGCGCCTGTGAATCCGCCCATACTTCGCTGCAACGGCGCCGGCAATGGCGCCACGACTTCTACGCAGACTCCCCGCCCCACCCTCGCTCAAGGACCGCAATCATGAAGCTCTACATCGCCAAAGCAACCTGCTCGTTAGCCGTGCAAACCATCGCGAACGAACTCGGCCTCGCCCCGGAACTCGTGCACTTCGACGTGTTCGGCAAGTCCACCTCGAACGGCTCGGCGTTCGCCGATGTCAACCCGCTGCTGTACGTTCCCACACTGGCGCTCGAAAACGACAACGACGACATCCTCACGGAAACGGTCTCGATTGTGTCGTATCTCGCCGACCAGCATCCGGCTTCCGGTTTGATTGCGCGTCACGGCACGATGGAGCGCGTCTATATGGATCAGTTGCTGACGTTTCTCGCCACCGAGATCGCGCAAAAGCACATTCCGCTCATGCGCAAACTGATGACGCCCGAAGGCATCGCCTTCCACACAAACAAGCTCCAGAGCGCGTATGGCGTGCTGAACCAGCGCCTGGCCGACGGCCGCGCGTATTTGACCGGCGAGCAGTTCACCGTTGCGGACGCCTACGTCTGGGCCACGATGTGGCACGAGCGCTCCGGCGTGAAGCTCGACCATCTGGAACATTTGATGACCTACGTGGCACGTGTTCACGCGCGTGACTCTGCGCAAAAGGCGCTCAGAGACGAAGCCGAGATCGTTGCCCGGCATGAAGCATCGATTCAATCATAAGGAAGCCGAAGTAGTCGGGATCAGTACACTCAACCTCAGAACGACACATCGCCATGCAAAACATCCGTTACACGCCTGGTTCTACCGCGCCCATCGAAGCGATTCCCGCCGCGCGCACGGCGAAGCTTTTCGAACCCGTGCACGCGGGTTCGCTGCGGCTCAGAAATCGCGTCGTCATGTCGCCGATGACGCGCACGATGGCCCCAGGCGGCGTGCCCGGCGAAGCGAATGCCGCGTACTATCGCAAGCGCGCTGCGGGTGGCGCGGGGCTCATCATCACCGAAGGCGCGTGGATTCCCCACGATGCCGCAGCCAATGAAGCGGACGTACCGAAGATGTACGGCGCGCCGGCGCTGGCCGGATGGGAGAAGGTCGTCGACGCCGTACACGCAGAAGCCACGCCCATCATTGCCCAGCTGTGGCATGTCGGGCAGATGAAGCAGCATACCGTCGACGGGCTATACGCAGAGAAAGGCGCCGGGTATCGTCCGCCGCGGCGCGTGGGACCCTCGGGCCTCTTCGGCGGCATCGGCAAGCCGACCACGCTCGACGGCGAACCCGCTGTCCCGGCCGATCTGGAGGCCATCGTCGAAGCCTATGGCAAGGCGGCCATCAACGCGAAGATGACCGGCTTCGACGGCATCGAGCTTCATGCGGCACACGGCTATCTGCTCGACCAGTTCCTTTGGCCCGGAACCAACCGTCGCACCGACGAATGGGGTGGATCGCCCGCCAATCGCGCGCGGCTCGTGGCCAATGTCGTTGCCGAGATCCGCCGCATGACCGGGCCCGATTTTGCGATCTCGCTGCGCATCTCGCAGTGGAAAGTGCAGGATTTCAAGGCACGGAACTTCGAAACGCCTGAGGCGCTCGAGATGTTCGCTCGCCTCATGGTGGACGCCGGCGTCGATGTGTTCCACTGCTCGACGCGCCGCTTCTGGGACACCGAGTTCGGCTCCGATCGCAACCTCGCAGCGTGGACGAAGCAAGTCTGCGGCAAGCCGACCATCACGGTGGGGTCGGTCGGCATGACGGGCGAACATATCGATACGCTAATGGGCGAAGGCAGCAGCGTCGCCGCACTGGATCATCTGCTCGAGCTTGTCGATCGCGGCGATTTCGATCTGGTGGCCGTGGGCCGCGGCATGCTGGTCGATCCGGACTGGGCCAACAAGGTTCGTGACGGGCGTATCGATCAGTTGAGGGACTGGGATCCGGAGGTGCTCAAGAATCTCGCCTAGCTAAAGGCGAGTGGGTAGACTCAATCTCCCTGAAGCGTTCGCATTAACCAATGCGAACGCCCTGCATCCCGTGCACCTGGATTGACCGGCGGCAGACAATGGGACGCAACCAGTCGTTTAGGTTTATTTGATGCCTGCCATGGGCCGCAGGAACGTGCATGCCTGTGCGCATGTTGGCAGGCGTCGAATAAGCTCGATGGGGGAAACCGCGGGGTGCTCCAATGCGGTTGGAGGCTTCACCGCTAACCGAGAAACCAGATCGACTGCACAAGCTTCGATTGTGCGTAGTTCAGATCGAAGACCGCCATGAGATGTGGGACAAGAATGTCGTTCAGGCTCGTGATGAACCCGAACATGAAAAACAACGACGTCGACATGGCGAAAATCGATCGATAAGCGACTCCCGACATCGATGGGTTGGCGGACAGATGCGTGCCAACGACAGGACCGGCCATTTCAATACCCCGTGGGCGAAGGGCGTAACACCGATAAGACGGATAGAGTTTTATGCTTTTGCGCAGCGGTAAAACCGGACTGCGTTTGCAAGCACAAGGTCCGGAAAGCATTTCGGTCGCGTTAGATCGCCCCGGCGAACGCGCGCGCGAAGCGCGACGCACGGACGCCAGCGCCAGCCTTAGGCGGGCTGGTGGTCGTCCGATTTCCGGTGCCGCCTGAACCAGCGGCAAAGTCTCACCACTGGCCTTAAATGGCGTTTGTGCGTGCCCGTATAAAGCACGGACGCAAACGCGATCGAAGGGACTAGCAGAATCACGGCCAGCACAATGTAACGGTCCATGGAATCTCCTGCGCGCCATTGGTGGCGTGCGTGTCCCATGTTAAGCCTATCTTTAACACATTGGTGATGGTGGTCTAAAGCACCGTGTCGCACTGCTCGTTACGGCCTACATAGACCTTTCAATCACGAAACGCTGTTCAAGAATTAAGCACCCACTGGCGACCGGGTGTCGCACTGCACACACGGGTAAAACCTTTATAGTGGCTGGGTTTGGGTCGCCCCCCTTTTTGCAGTGCGGTTCAGATCGCCAGGCGCGATCGGACCCCGTGTGCGGCCTTGCCCGTTGTCGACAGTCATTGCGCCGAAGTGATTCGGCCCCCTGTCAGATTCGCCAGTTTCTGCCTACACCCCGAAAGGAGTCCCAGTGAAATACATTCCCCGCATCGCCGCATCTGCTGCCCTCGTCGTCGTCGCTTTCGCTGTTGTCACGTTCGCCCAGATCAAGTTCGCGCCCCAGTCCGCAGACAACAACCCGCTCGCACAGATCGTCCTCAACGTCGAGTCGCAACTGAACGGCTGATCCCCGCCGTCAAAGACAGGCGGCGTCGTCCCCGGCGCTCTCGCGCCAGTCGCCACCGTCCCGCGGCACCGCGCGCACTGCTGGCAGGCAGTGGAATTCGGGATAGAAGGAGGGATCAAGCGGGACTTGGAGCGCCGCAGGTGCTGACTGCCCCGATGCTTGGACCGGAGCATTTATGCACCATGGACATTTAGTTTCAAATGATTTTCTTCTGCACGAAGTACATTGGTAGATCACGAATTCTCTCCTGACTATGAATCTGCTTTTTGATAACCGCAGATGTCGTTAAGTCCACAGTCGTCCCCGTAGGCCACATACTGCGAGTCGCTGGCGTTGCCTAACCATCATGACGGGGGGTTGTGAAGCCCTACAACGCCCCCACAAGCGGACCACTCTTAGCGCTTATTCAATTGCGACACTTCATCGCTCGACAGTTGGTCACGATGGAGGTATGCGCCCGGCACGGGCGGCACCGAAACAAGATGCGGTGTCTTACCGTCCTTCACTTGATCGGGGCCGAATGCACCTATAAGGCCAATCACCTCGCCGTTTTCCTTTTGGCCCCACGCGGCCAGATGCCAGACGACGGGCGGCGCCGACGCGGGCACCCCTTTATGCACGAAAAACCAATTCGTCGCGGGCGTGATAGTCTTGTACATCGTTACTTGCCTATTTCCGGCTTCCGGCCGGTCTCGGGGCGCGTTTGCGCCAACTGTTTTCCGTGATCAATTGGGTGCATCCGTAGTTCAGCCCGCACTCGTACTCGGCGCGTAGCCGCTGGCGGACTACCAGCGATTTCTCTGCAGCGACAAGGGCAAGCCGGAGAAACCCGTCACGCACTGCGATGCGGGCGTAATCAGGTTCGCACAGGTCCCACGGAGACGATTGCACGTTCATGTTCCAGCGCATAGTCAGCGATGACGTTCGGCACAAGCTGCTGATCTCCGTCGTAGCTCTCAGCCACGAGTTCAAGGCGTTCGGCAATCGACTCCATATCCCTTTGGTACCTGGCCTAGACCTCGTAGCGCGCTTTCCTATTCAACGTCTTGCTCTGCGTTTACCCGTGTTTGTGTCGAATTCTTTGCACGCCTCGTTGCTTTCAGAGCCTTAGCCGAATCGACCGTGTCTTGGGCAATAGTTGTAAAACGTCCGACGAGTTCTGGGGCGATTCGAATAGCTTCCTTGAAAATATCAGATGACAGCAGCTCGTGCCATGGGCTTCCATGCGTTTCGTGCTCGACAAAGCGCAGCGGTTGCTCGTCCAACCGGTCCAGTGCCGAGGCGAACAATCGTTTCTGAAAATTTTCGTCGAGATCGACCGCTTCACGGCGGTATCCTTCGTATGCTTTCGAGATCGAAGCCTTGTAAGCGTAGTCCTCCGCAAGACGAAACCGCTGACCGATCTGTTTCGTCGCCAACCAAGCAAACCAGACTGGCGCCGCCACCGAGACTAGAGACACAACCAGCCTCGCCCAGATCGTTATTGCCGACGTCGACGTCTGGATTGCCTCGGTCAACTGATGGAGTTGCTGCCCGCCGAAGTAGGCACCAAGTGCTAGCGCCACAACAAGGCCGGCGACCCACGGATACATCGACCACTTTAGTGAGTCAGCCTGTTGCTGAAATGCACCAGCAAGGCCGACGTTCGTCGACGCCCGCAACGCGCTTTCGCACTTATCGATGATCCTCTTGGCATTCGAAGCGCTGTCGGCAAGTTGCGCATCTGCGCTGGTTGAGCGATCAAGAATTTCGCGTACCGTGCGATGATCCTTTTCTGAGCCATGCCGCAGCGACTGAATCTCATCACGCGCTTCGCGCAACTCTTGCAGGTCGGTCGGCAATTGCTCAGCTGCCTCGTGCGCGCGCACGATTTCATCCGCCATATGCTGAAGTCCGCTCGCCTGAGGCTCCAGAGCATCCACTTTGGCCTTGAACGAGCGGACTTTAGTTCTAAGCTCGCGCAGTTCATGTCCCGCTTGAGCGGCATCGTCAGCCTTTGGAAACAGTACCGGACGCAGTGCGCGGTCCAGACTATCAAGCGTTAGCCAATATGCCGGAACAGCGGTTGCGCCATTCCCGTTCCAAAGATGGGCTACGTTATTTCGCAGGAACGTTAGGCGTTCAGGATATTGCGACAGGCGAACCTCGTTGACACCGATTTGATCCCCCCCTGCCGATCCTATCCAGTCCGCGAGCTCCGCAGCCCGCTCTGCCAGCTCGTCACGGTCGATACCGGCCGCGCCGAATTGGTTATGAATGATGTTCGGTGGTCTCTTCTCGCTTGTGGAACTTTCAATCGCCTTCGCGAGTAGCCCCAGTTCGCTTTTAACGTTTTCAAGTATTGGATGCAACATGCTTTATTCTTCCTCTTATTTTCCTACCGGCCTTGGTGGACGTTCATATAGCCCTCAGATCTTCGATCTGCCAGTCCCAGTTACCCGTGAATCATTTTGCTAGGGCTGCGGTGTTGGGGTTGAGTGGCGGTGAAGGCATGCGCCTCCTTCTGAAGTACCATGACAATCCCAAGAGTTTGCTCATACAGGCCGAGACCACCAACACGCACAAAAATATCACGCGATCGCCCGATCGATGCGATCTGTCAAGGGAATTTTTATCCCGTTTTCCATTATCAGTGGTCGGTTGACGGCAATCTGGCCGCATTGGCGGTTCTCACTCGCCATTCACTATCACCGCATCTGAACTGCTGTATCCAGATCTGCTCTAGCTCGTCCCCATCAACCACATCAGCGGCTACGATGACCCGCTTTTCGTAATGGCCCAAGCAGCTGACAGTGATCGCACGCGAGGCAATGGCGTCATCTTCGGAGCGAAGCGCAGCAATCTCGACGAGAGGCTCATCCTTCTCATTTCCCGCGTAGGCCTTCGATGCCCCGCGCACTGTCAGATCGTCAAACCATCGAACAGCCCAACTGCCGTCAGTGGCCCTTCGTTCGAGGACCACGCCACGAGACCACCAAGCTGCCGCGTGTGATCGTTTCTGCCCTGACTCTACCGGTTGCTCAGCCAGCGCGGGAACTGCAGTCAAGACTGACGCGAGCATAACCGCACCAACAACCGATGCCTTCATTTTCCTCTCGTCGTCCGTTGCAGGCACGTTGATTACCCGTGAATCATCTTGCCAGGTCCGTGATTTTGCGGCTGAATGGCGGCGAAAACGTGCGCCTCCTTCTGTAGCGCCGTCAGATTCTCAACGGTCTGGGCAAACAGGTCGAGGCCAGCAACACGAACGAACGTCTCACGCGAGCGCCCGATCGACGCAATCTGCTCTGAGCACACAAATACAGTTTCGCGGGCATCCCCCGCAATGGCCGTGTCCTGAAGGATCTGCAACTGATGAATGATCCGAGCGAGGAATATGACTCCCTCGCTCTTTTGGGGAAGAGTCACTGATAAGCGTTCCAGGTCGTCAATAGATTGACGCAACTGCGATAAAGTCACCCGATCCATTCTCGTCGTCTCCTTGCTTTTTTCCTCTTTCCGCGATTGGTCAATACAAAAAGTACCGCTGGCAATCTCCGAAATCTGTTGCCTCGCTCAACCCTTCTTTATCGGCACCTGCGCACGAGTCTGTAGATCCAAACGACGAACCCGGTCAAAATTATGCAAAACGCATTCACGAGGATAGGTTGAGCGCGGCGACGGCTTCATGTAGCTCTCGCTGCGATACATCCAAGAATGGAGCAACGTGATCGAGATGCGAATGGCCTAGGAGGATCTGCAAGGTTTCAAGCAAGTGCCCTTGCGCTACGAGGCGGATAGCAAACGTTCTTCGGCCACTGTGGCTGCTATCTCCCCTACCAAGACCTGCCGCTCGATACAGGCTCGTGATGTAGTTCTGCAAGCTGTCAGCGGAAAAATACTCCATTACCTCGCCTGCGAAGCTCACTCTGCACTTCACACTGAGTTCGAATGAGCTTCCTTTCTGTGTTTGGATCAGGCGTGTGCAGGGCATCAAGCCGCGGTATTCGCTCCGATCCAAGCCCACGCCATGACCACGGCTGTATCTCCACTCAACATAACGATCGATAGCCTTGATCGTCCTTGGATGAGAAAGGAACACGCAGCGCGGGCGACAACCATTTGTCACCCGTCCGGGCAAAGTAATTTCCTTCTGCCGCGTGCCCAATCGCGAGAGCACATGATGCGCCTCGACGCGTGCAATTTCTGTTACACGCATACCGCATGTCACGTCGAGCAGGAGAATCAACGTGTCACGTTTGGGAAAACGGCTTGTCGCTTCTGTAACGCGCAGGAGATGACGAAATTGTGCAGAGGTCAGGACATTGGCGTGCTTGGCTTCCATACTTCTCTTCCTCGTAATACGGCAGTTTTAGTGTTCCGTTACGAGAGAAGAGACACGTGACGCTCCTTTGCGGTCTAACCCGCGAAAAGCCCCGCTTCCTCGGAAAAATGCCGGAGGCACGGCGGACCTCGACGCGCCAGACGCCCCCGAACACCGTGAGGCAAACGACAGCCCTGCCGGCTGAAGGATGACGCCGGGAACCGGCGGTCATGGGAACCTGGCGACGGGGACCGTTAGTTGCGCAACAAAGCAGAAGCTAGGCCTTCGATCGCCGACGCGACAACCCGTCAGCACGGCCATCGGCGATGGCACTCCATTCGATCGGTATCGCGGGCTTTCCAGCGGAGCGCTAGCACGGCGCCGTGTCCGGCCACCCCGGGCGAGATGCCGTTACGTCATGAAAGCACCAGCCGTACAAGCGAGCAATCGGGTCGGTCCGGCCATCTTCTGCCGTACGCGCCAGGCGTGCCGTGCCATTGAGCCGCGCGACGCCCGAGGAATACCATCGCTAGCCACCCGTGCCAACCCGGCCAACGATTGACCATCGCCAGAAACCCGTCACCCGCCCTGGCCCACTATCACGTTTCGCGGCGCCTCCACCTCATGATGTGGTTTGACGCGCGCGTGGCCCGCGGCACGTTCGTGCGCCGACTGGACGGGGTTGGGCGTATCAAGCGGGTGGCGGACTTCACGTGCTTCTAGCGATGAGGGGCACGCGCGAGCCGGACGGGGCGCGCGACCTTCTGATGACATCACGGGTGTCTAGCGATGACGGCGCGTGGCTGGCGGGCAAGACGACAGTTCAAAAGGCGTGTCGCGGCACGGCGCTCTTCCCGGGAGGTCTGGAGCCGGCGGCGCGGCCGCGAATCGCGCGACGGATTAGTAAGGCCTCAGTGTCCCCGTGATCGATCTCGTGATGTCCTCGACCGACGGCGTGCGGATGAGATTGTGGCCGCTCGTGCCTTCACCAACGCTAAGCTGCGGCGGATAGCCGGTAGAGATGGCGACCATCGTGGAGTAATGTCGCAACGCCCCGAATGTTGGATGAGCGAGGCTGCCATCCGGACAGCGCCAGGTCCCGGTCGCGTCTTTTTGTGCTGTGCCGTCGTTGCAGTGGAATAGCGAGGCGTCGTCGGCCGTCGCCGCCAGCAGGGCGGCGGGAACGCTCAAGGCGATGATGGCGACAGCGTGCAGGAACTTCATGGCTTTTCCTTCTCACCGGCCGCTGCCGCGGCGAGCGCGTCGACAAGGCATGCGCCCCGGGTGGCTACCGGGTCCTTCGCGCACACCGTAGCTGCCTGTACAAGGTCGGCGCGAAGGTCGGATTGGGGCTGCTCGCCCATGGCTCCGTAGCGCGGCACCCCGACCGTTGTGTACTCGTTGGGAATGATGCCCGCACCATAGGCCATGCCCGCGCCGATCAGGAATGTCACGAGGCCCGTGGACGCCGTCTTGAAGTCAACCTTCCCCACGGTGGACTTCGCTGCGACCTGCGCCCCGCCATCATTCACACCAAGCAGGATGAACATGATGCCGATGGACGCCACCGCGAAGCCAATCTGGATCACCACCACCTTCATGCGCTGTTTGTCGTGCACCACGCCGAAATTTGAGTGCTCCGCGAACATGAACGAGGCGAGCGCGTAGGCATTGACGTCCTTGCTGTCGCTGACCACCTTCTGGACGCTCGTCAGCGTTTGCACGACATTGTCTTTGCCCGGCGCGAAGGTGGTCTGCAGATCCCTGAGGCCCAAGATGGCCAGAACGATCAGGAGGACCGGCACGATGCCACCGAAGACGACCACGATCGATGTGTGGACCTGCTTGTGCCGGCGCGCGCGGGCCTGCTCAGCAGGCGTCGGTGTGGACGCAGCCGTGGGCGGCACGGCTTTTCGGCTCGCACGCGTGTGCCTGTCCGCGGGTGACCCGGCGGCTCCGCTGGCGACCTCGCCTTCGGGGATGGGGTTATCCATAGGGGCTCCGCGTCACGTTTAAGCCGACATTTCTCTTACGGTAGCGCGCATAGGCCGCATCGCAAGAGAACCTCAAACCAAAGTGACTCGATACGTGCGTGAGCGCACACATGACGGCGGACGTTTGCCAACGACAGGCTGGAGGCTGGCGGGCAGAACCGGCGGCGCAGGGGATTATCGCAAAAGGGCGGTATCCACCTACACGAAAGAAGCGCAGCACAGCAACAGAAGAGAGCCGCTCGAATAGGTTGCCGCGGTTCGATCGCCCGCAGTTGCGCCGCTGGGTGATGTCGAGGAGCCCGAAGAGCTGTTGGAGCTGTCGCTGCTCGAGTTACCGCCACCGCATGCCGCGAGGATCAACCAAACGCTGGCAGCAGTCAGAAGAAGTTCCAAACGGTGCTTACTCATGGTGTTTTCCCAGATTCCTGGTTCACTTCTTTTTGAGGTTGCACGTGTGTGTCTCAAAGGTCGACTCGGTACAACCCAGCACGATCCACTGTGTCATCTAGTCCGCGAGAAAAGCGAGCAACTGTTTCGGGGTTGAAACAGCACCTGGATGCTGCGGCGTTTATGAGGTTTGCCCGGTGCGGCTCTCATCATGGGGCGGAACCTGTTTCCACTGTGACCCCGGATAGATTTGCGCACGTCCAATTTACGTCAACACCGACTCGCTTGCAAAAATCAGGCTGACCATAGATTGCTTTCCGGGCAAGGAGCGATCGAGCATCGCGCTTACCATATTGAGGATGCCGCACTGCGGAATCGCCCTTGTCAACGCGCCGCCGGACACGCTTGCCGACGGCACGGCGCACATCACTCCAGCCCGGTAGCCGTCGTCGCGTAATCTGTGTGCGGCACCTCTGGAAGCACGTGATAGCCTACATTCTATCCATCACAACATTACGTACACCTAACGTTCACTCTGATTTACGTCGGGGAAAACACCCACTGCCTCCAGAAGTGTGCGCCAACGCGCATACGCCGCGTTAGTAGCGTGCACACCATTCCCTTGACGTCAGCCACTAGTATCCCAATTAGTTGCGCTCGCCACTCGCATGGTCATTTGCCGCTTGTTTTTGCGCGTCAAAACGCAAGTTTGGCGAACACTGCATTCGCAACGTAAGAGCGGAAGGTCGCCGCCTGAGAGATTGTGAACATGCACCACATCAGATCCGTGATGAGTTTGGCGGCTGTGCATTGGCCGCGCGCCCGGCTACGTCTGGCGGTAATGGTGTGTGCGTTTTTTGGGGGCTGCGGGACCTACCTGCATGACGACGCCTTGCAAAAGAAGACCGATAACGTCGTCAGCACCTACAAGGCGGCCGACATTAAGGACGCCCTCGCGTCCTCGGTGGCCGCGCAGAATGCACTCGATTCGGCTACTGTGCAAAACGTGATTGCAAGCGAGAACGCCGCGCGCGACGCCCTACTTGCGCCGCTCCTGCTCCAGCAGGCCGGCCCCAAAACCTCGATAGATGTCTTGGAGCAGTACATCTCAGACAGGGTGATAGGTCTCACAGGGGCATCAGAGGTATCAGCGGCGGCTGCGTCAGACGTAACGGTGGATGTGCTGACGAAGTCCGGATATCTAAAGGTGTTCACGGCCGATCTTTTGATATTCCAGATGGAAGCCGCCAGACTTGCCGCGGCGTACACCGCGGGTGGGGGCAAAGGATCGACGGCTTGCCCGTTTACGCCACCGGCAGGATTGACCGGCGATATCCTTGACATCGCTACCCAGCTTGGCATGGCGTGTGACAATGTGGCCAGTAAGAAGAGCACCATATCAAAACTAGACAATGGATCTGCACGTTACCACGGCGAGATAGCTGTAGCGGCGAGTGCTGCCGCGGTGCTCGATGCGCAAGCGTCTGCAGCAGCAGCAGCCGAAAAGGCGCAGGCGGACGCCTTGGACGCGAAGAAGAAGGCAGTACTGGCTGCCGCGGCTTCCGCAGCGTCTGAATGGGTAGCGTCCGCGCCGATCGCTGCTTCCATGCCCAGCCTGACTGATGCGCTCCGCGATCTCGGCGACACGCTAAATACCGCCGATCAATTGGCTGGCGCATTTGGAATCAAGCAGCCGGGCACGGCCCTGGCAAATGTGAAATTCAGGAAGACGAGCCTCTGCGATGTCATTGCAGCGGAGGCGGGGAAATCCTGCACCGGTGACAAGCCGGACCCGGTAGCAAGCCAGGTTACTGCCGCGATTGGGAATATCTCAGCGGGACTCGCGGCGCTCAACGATCCACCGGACGCTGGCGTGACTTCCGTGGCGCTCGCCTATCAGAATGCTGTGGGCAATGTCGCTGAAAACCAGATCGCTTTGATCAAACAACAGGCGGCGCTACGCCTCGACGAACGGGACCACCTTGTGCTCGAGCTGGGGTATCTCCAATATGCCCATTCGCGGCTTATCGATGCGCAAACAAGCAAGCCGCCTCCCAGCGAAGCTTGCCTGAAAGCCGGGTTCGGGCGCGCGCTCACGGATCGCTCGGTAGGGTGCACACCCCAGTACCAGGAGGCGATTGCCAAAGCTCTGGTGGCAGTGAACCAGAGTTTTTCGAACGGGTTGACCGTGGCGCGTGTGGATCTCGTCAAGGCGGCGAACGTCGCTTTTAGCCAGAAGCTTCAGGGAGCGCAGCAGGTCGCGAATGCGCGGGCCACGGTTATCGAAGTCGTGATTAATGAGATCGGCGCGTACGGTCAAGGTGGCGTGCAGCCATCGACGATTGCAGCGTTCCTGCAGGCCTTCGGCATCATCGCGATCGCCGCGAAGTGACACCTGGAGATGGCGATCATGATTCCGGCAAATCGCAAGCGCCGTGTTGGGGCGCCTTACCTCGCCGCCGTCTGTGTGGCGATCGCGGGTTGCGCCTGTGACCGGTTGGCAGACTCGGCGGGGGTCACGGCAAAGTACATCACGGCGTTCCAGGTCGACCTGACCACCCTGCAGGCCGACTTGACGGACTACCAGAAAGGTCTGGCATCCATCAACGGTGAACGCGTGGCCGAGACATCTCGAGACCTTGCTACTGCCGGGCAGGCGGAGAACGTGATGGCACTCCTGGCCTGCACAACGCCCGGAGCGGTCTATTCGACGTTGCAGAGTCAGGGGACGGCGTCCCTGTCCGCCGAGCTTACAGCGGCACCCGTGCAGCCGTCGCCGGCGCCGCTGCCGACCGACAAGCTTGCCGCCGTCGCAACAAGTCTGTCAGCCCTTTCGAAAAAGCCCGGTCGAAAGGAAAACCTTGAATTCCTGGTGGCCTATGGTCAGAGCGTGGGCACCAGTTTGAACGCCCCCTCCGCTTCACCGACCACCGGAGCCAGTGCCGTTGCGGCTAGCGGCGCTGCGGCCGGTGGAGCAGCATCAGGCGGGGCCGCGGCTCAACCCGCGAAACCAGGAGCGAAATCATGAGCGACGTCATCACTGCTACCGACATGAAGACCGAGATCATGAGGCAGATAAGTGCCCTCAGCGATGCGGCGGATGCAATTGCGCTTAGACCAATTGATGACCCGAATGCGTTCACTGCGGTCACAGACTATGAAGAGGCTCTTCACAACCTCTACCTGTCCTACGGAGCGCCCGCGACGGTGCCACAAATGGACCCCGATTCGATCACCGTACTTGATGGCCTCCTCACAAGTCTTCGAGTGCAGATTGCCGACTCAGCCGCAACCTCGCAGATCATCCTGGGCGCTGCAGAGGCCGTAGGCACATTCCGCGGGGTCGCAGTCTCTTGACCCACGCGATCGTGAAACCGGACCGCGCACCAGGCGCGCCCTCTACGCTTCACTGAGGAGAAAAGCCGTGAATATAGCAATCATGCTCCCGTACTTATTGCTGGTTCTCGCCTGCGGGGCCCTTGTCATCATCCTCGACCGAAGTTTTCCAATCCTGCGCGATGGCCCCACTCCGGACAACCCGGATCGACAGACGACGTCCTACAGCCTTGCGCGAGTCCAGATGGCCTTCTGGACGGTGCTGGTTGTCGGCGCCCTGTTCTGGGTGCTTGGCATCTATGCGTGGGAATCGTTCTACGTAGTGAAGGCCGGCACGGCCGCGACCTTTAAAGGCAACATCAATGGCAACTTGGCGGCGCTGTTGGGAATCAGCGGCGCGACAGGCATTGTTTCGGCGGCTGTGGATGCCCAGAAGGACTCAATGGTGCAAACCGCTGCGGCAACTTTTCGGGCGAGCGCGAGAGCCATTGTCGGCCTGAACAGGCAGATCGCGACGACCCTACCGGTCGCGGCGGGCTCCGCTGGCGGTGTCACTGGCGCACTCGCGCGGCAGCAACTGCAGACGCTAAAGGAGCAACGGTCCCGGTACAGGGCGACCATGACCAAGCCCGCGGTGGTGATCGAGCGAAACAGGCGGACCGCTACACATACGCAATTTCTCAGAGACCTCCTCGTAGACGAAAACGGAAACAGCCTCCATCGCCTCCAGATGGTGCTCTTCACGCTGGTCTACGGAGCATATTTCTTTATTCAGGTGGGCGCCACGCATGACTGCAACGTCCCTCTGAGCGAGCAGGCGTTGTACCTGATGGGGGTGTCGAGTCTCGTTTATGTCGGGTTTAAGGTGCCCGGACGATCCCCAACTTCGCCCGCGCCGTCGCAGAGCATTGCCGCGGCGGTTGGCGCGTACAACGCGCAACAACGCAAGACGCCATAGAAAAGGCAAAGGCGCAGGCGGCGCAAGCAGCGCAACAGGCGAAAGACGGGCCCGTTGAACCGGTCGCTGATCCGCAGTGGCGCCCGGGCCCGCCTTCTAGCGAGGACATTGATTGTGAATCGCGGCAACCTAGGGCGCGTTCGCGCCTTCGGGCCTTATCCGACCGGGCGAAGGGTGATCGTGAAGAACGCTGGCGCCTTGCCGTCAACGTCGAGCGGGACAGGATCCGAGCGTTGGACCGCGCGCAGCGCGGCAGTATCCCATTGTGCGCTGCCACTGCTACGGGTGATCGAGACGCTCAACAACGTGCCACTCGGCGCACTACGTACCGCCAGCACCGTTTCGAGGCCCTGCGTTTCCCCGGACCAGACGATATTTGGGCGAATGCGGCGCTGGACCTTCTCAGCGTAACCAGGACTCGTAGCACTGGCCGAAGCTGCCGCTGCAGGCGTAGCACTCGTTCCCTCCACGCTTTGAAGCGCCGCCATCTCCGCTCTGGTTTTGTCGAAGCCGAACTCGCCTAGCACCTTGATCTCCTTGCCTTCCGGGCTCACAAGGACGTATGGATTCCATGATCCATTGGCTTCCATGTACTGGTGCTGGCTCGTCACAAGGTAGCCCGCGAATTTGCCACGCTGGACAACCACGAAGCCGTTGCCGCTGGTAACAAACCGTTCGCGACCGCCTTGAACCGGAACGGCGTGGATCGCTCCGGATGTCGTCCACGCTGCGGTGCTGAAATATACCGTCGTGCCATCCGGAGAAAACGTCAGTGAGTGAATGCCAGATACTTCGTTCTCCGGTTGCGACGAATGGGCTGCTGTAACAATCTTCCTGAGCGCGTGGTCGGAGACGCGAATGATGTACACGTCGCTGAGCGCGCCCCTGTTAGGATCATTCGGATCTGCCTGATCGCCAGGGCGCTGGCGCGTGAAGGCGACCAGAGTACCGCTCGGGGAAATCGCAGGGCTCCCGTCGGCCCCCGTCTCCGTGAGCACGTCGGACTCGCCTGAGGCATTGCGATAGACGAGATTGCCGTACTGGACATCGACGCTTTGTGCGGGGGCACCGGTGGCGGTCACCAGAGTCAGCGCGGCGATAATCCCCGCCGCAAGTTTGCGCACCACGAAAGATCTCCAACAAAGGTTGATGTATCAACTATATACACCATGTAAGCAGTTTGTATGCGACGGAGCGTCGCCGATGCCCTCTGAAGTCAGACAGAACCGATTCGAGGATCACGCGTCCCGAGCGCCCTCCAAGGCTCACAGCGACACACGAAGCGCCAATTCCGCGAGATCGCTTTCTTCACGACACACTCGTATTCGGCGCCATGACCGGAGCCAAGCGCCGCCTGTCTGCTGTCTTCGGCAGTGCTTTGGCGCGAGGCACTGCCGTGGTTGTCGCTAAAGTAATCGCCCGAACGCCAAGCTCTTGACACGCGCCTCAAGGTTTTCAATCGCCTGAACTGCCGCGGAAACGTCTGCGTCGATACGCTTGTCATCGCGCACTGCGACTTCGTCGAGCAAATGAAGGACCGCCTCCTGCGCTACGGCGTAATCCACCTGAGCAGCGTCCCACTCCGCCGGATCATTTTCGCGATCCACAGCCTGCATTAGCGCGTACCACCTCGCTTTCACTCGATCCAAGCGAGTGCGCAAATTCAAGAAGATTGCAATGCTTGACTCAAGTTCAGAATCCTTGGCGAGCGAAAGCAATCTGTCGCGCAGGCCGTGGAGCAGGCTCAGGACAGCAGCGAGCTCATCGGTGATTTCGTCCCCAGCGGACCAGTTTCGGTTGTATGTCGCCTCTCGCCGCCCGACGATGAAGACCCACTCCCGTGAGGCCTCACGGTCGGCTTTTGCGTCGCCGCCTACGTAACGACGCTTGAAGCGCACCATCGCCAGGGAGATGGCAAAGCCCAATGCGGGAAGGACGACCACTGCCGGATCGCCCTGGATGAAGGTAAGGAAAGCGTTCATGCCGCCGCCAGTTTGCAAATCACCAGCACAACGGCGAGCACGTAGTAAATCAGGCTCTGGGTGCCGGCAGCCCCTAGTCGCTGCCCGAGGCTCCACTCTGGCCACCAGACCGGATACGCCCCCTTTATCGGAAACGACAGGACCACGACCCAGAGAAGCGCACCGACGGCAAACCAGAGCCCGGCCGCAATCAGGACGCAGGCATTCCAGTTGTAAAGCCTGGCGGCGAGAAGCGCCTCGCGGGAGGTTCCCGGCTCGGGCCGGCTGTCGATCGGAAAGCAGGGGAGCAAGAGCGCGAGACCTGCGGAGGCTAGCGATGGTGGGAAAAATCGCAAGTCGGGCTCACCCGCCATGGTTCGCAGGCTCGCCTCGTAAGCGCCCAGCAGGCACGGAAGGGTGAATCCTATGATGATTGACACGACGTTCCAGACTTTCCGAAGGTCGACCATGTTCTTTATTCCCTGGCGTCGGCGTACGGGCAACCTCCGCATTATAGGGAGCGTTGCTCGGTGCTGCGCGAGCGGGAATGAGCCCTGCTCGCAGGGCGAGCGGCGTGCGCCAGCCGAGCCTGCACCGCGGAATCGTTTCATAATGACGGCACGTTTCGCGCACATGCGCCGGTCGTACTCACAGTACTTATGCCGGCCAGCAAGGAGACAGTCATGCGCTCGATTGCATCACTGGCACTCAGCTTCGGCCTGGTTCAAATTCCCGTAAAACTTTATTCGGCCACCGAAACCTCATCGGACGTCAAATTCAATCTTCTGGCACCCGACGGCTCACGACTCGAGCAGCAGTACGTATCAAAATCGACGGGTCAGAAAGTCGAGCGGGCCGACATGGTTAAGGGATACGAATTCTCACAGGGGCAGTTCGTGACCTTCGACCGCGACGAACTAAAAGCGATCGAAGAAAGCCCAAGCCATGTTGTAGAGATCCTGGGCTTTGTGCCGGACAAGTACCTCGAATGGCGTCGCTGTGGTCACGCGGGCTCGAACGCCCGCAATGGGTCGAGAAGACTCATCCGACAGCGATGAGAGCAGCCATTCGTCGACGCCGGTGCGCGAATGGCCGCAATTGGACATAGAGCCGTCCCACGTCTCACGAGCACTGATCGTCGGCTATGGCCGATGTCCTGTCGTCGATCGACGGTACGGGATGGCCGCTCCTCCCTGATACCCTCCCTTAAGCCCTCTACGGCTCGAGAAATAGCAATTGGATGTCGTATATTTCGTTCGCGTTCGCGCAGAGGCTCTCCCCTCTTCGGACGTCCATTGCCTGCTGGCGCCGCATGTGTCTCGCTGACCGACTCGCCCGGCATGTCCGAGGCGTCAGGTTGGTCGCCATGCGAATCTCGACATTACAGCCCAACTGTCATCCAAGTGAACTCACAGATGGGCATTCACGCTTCGACTCCGCCCAGACGTCTGCGTGCCACACCGGCCCGGATCGTTCCAGATCCGGTCGAAGACTGACCGGGTTCTACCCGGTCGGTCCTCGCCATTCCCGCCATCACCGCCGCGGGAGTCTTCGGGACGCGACGCTAGCTACAACCTGGGACACAGGCGAAGTAGTTTACGCGGCCCCGCTGTGTGGGCCTGCCCCGCGTGCCGTCGCACAGCAAGGGTTGTGGCCCTAGCGGCGTTGCCGCGCGTGGCGAACACGAAGGATCTGCACGCGTTCGCCGGCAACGCGGTACACGACAACATAGTTAGGCATCACGACCATTTCACGGGTCCCCCTGACGCGGCCCGCCCGGTAGCGGTTCGGGTACGTGGCGAGCGTGGTGGTTTTTTCACGGATGGACTGTCCGAGCTCGACGGCAGCCGCCGGGCTATCCTCGCTCACATAGTCGATGATCGACAGCAGCTGTTCCACTGCACGCGGCAGCCACTCGACGATCATGCGCGACCCTTGCGCGCGGCCTTCTTCGCGGTCGCGGCAAGCTTCGCATCGAGCTGCGCCATCACCTCATCGTGCGGGACAAACGACGTGTCGGGGCTGTCGACCTCGGCCATCGCCTGCAGCACGTCGGCCTCGAACTCGGCCGCGTCGTCGGCCAGCTGGTTGCGCCGCCTCATGTGCGCGCTCTGGTCCGGACGCGTCCAGGCCGGGGCCTTCGGGGCGCGCGTGTCCCACTCCTCGAGCGCGAAGCGGCCGGTCGCTACGCCGAGATCGCGCACGACCTTCAGGGCCTGGCCCGGATCGCGGAATTCGCGCCGTTCGCGGCCGTTCGAGGTCACGAGTTCGGCCACGCCCGATTCGCGCGTTTCCAGCTCGATATAAAAAGCGCCCTTTTCGGCGCGCAGGATCGCGGACAGGACACCACCGGCCTTGACGGCGGCGCTGGCCTGGGCGACATCAAAAGAAACACGTCGCATGATGTCTCCGGGGTACGGGAAAGGTCACGCCTTATTATACTCGTGTCCACGAAATATGATACTTCGTGGTTTTGAGGAGGTCGTTGAATGATCAGAACGTGCGGAAGCCTTGCCGGGCAGGGGTTGGCGGCCGGGAATTGACATGAGGGCCGTTGTCTGCCGGTTGGCACTCAAGCTGTTGTGGAACCCAGGCCCTTTGTGTTTTCGACACCGCGGCATCCCGCCCGTCTTCCGTGTCACTTATCCCGGCGATTATGCGTGAATGCGACCCCGTTTTAATCGGGGACCAGTGTCGAGCTCTAGAGGACGAAGGGAAAGCCATCCCTCTCCAGACCTATCTGTGGCCAGGTCAGAATGGTGACCCGTCAAGATGCGACACATACCTTGCACTGGCCGGCCCGGTTCGTGAAGCCACCAAGGATTCCGCTTCCTATTCGCGGTTCTTCGACTCGTGCGCCGAGTTGGTCCCGCGACTGCGGAACGAGTCCCGTTTCGATACCAAGGTGCCCTTTCTGAGAAAACCGTACGAGAGCCGCGACAATCCCCTCGATACGGTGTGGGCGGCGGCCCGGGCCGGTCTGGTGTGAGATTCCATCCGCACCCGTATGCCTCCCTGCGCTTCGCCCGATATAGGTGCAGATGGCTCGATCCTTGCACTAGTATGGACGGGTAAGAAGGAGGATCGAAGACAACATCGACCTGGTGCTGCCGTCAACTCCCCATTTTGTCTTGCTGTTCAGCCGCTAGCATCGCCGCGTTCCGACGGAGGTCGAAATGAACGAACAATCCGTGCTCGGTATCATCCATGCGCAGGAACTACTGATGGTGTCCCTCATTCGCATACTTCCGCCCGACGAGCGTCGCAAAGTTTTCGACGAGTTCCATGGCCAGGTCGAACTGGCCGAAGCGCCGCATCTGAGCGACGGCCATAACCGCGAAATGACCGAAGCGTTCATGGCGCATATCCGCAAGCTGTCGATCTTGCTGGCATCGTTGAGTTGATCGGGCGGAGGTTCGCGCCGCCGGACTTACCGAGCGCAAGCGGGAGAGCAGAGGGCAAGTTTGTGCGCTGCGATCATGAATGCGTCGGCGGTCTCCACCGTATCAAGGACGACAACTCGGCGGCAAAAGTCACGAAACGCGCCCGTCATGCTCTGCTCGTCGCGAGTTAGTCCGGACGTGGCGGTCCACGCCCGGGTCGGCGCGCAATGCCGACGGTGCCGCCGCGTTAGAAGGAGCCCCCGGCTCGGGATCATCCATCGCGCGCACGGCCAGAAAAGCTTGACATAGTTTCCTCGGCAGCGCCGTCCGTTCGAGTTCCGGCAGGCTCTTGATAAACGGGATGTCGCCAGCCTCGGTGACAAGTTTTATTTTTCCAAGTGCGCAAAACACGCCTGCATTTCGACGTCCGCCTCCCAGCAAGCGATCGGGTCGAACGAGATGCTACTTCGGTCGAGTCATGCAGCACAGGGAATAGACACGCCTTTCATCGGGTGACGCCCGTATTCCGGTCGCAAAGGTGAGCGCCAACTGGCTTGAGGATGATCGTCGAATCAGCGCTCGCGCCGACATATCGAACAAGCTCTCGAGTCCGGTAGTCGAGTTGTGCGAGACTTTCAGCAACACCCTGTGTTTCCAGGAATGATCACACAACAAATGGTCGGGATGCCCTGCATCCGGCTTTGGACCTTTTTTAAGCTGGGCGTGCCAGAAGCACCAGCGGAGTGTGTCCATACCAAATATCACCACACCTCGAGCAGCTTTTTTGTTTCCGTGCTCAGCTTTTCGTATCGTGCGTGTCACAGCACACTCCCGTTCACGAATCGGAATTGTCGAGCACGCCACCGGGGTGATTGGATCTGTACCTGGCCGTTCTTCTTCATCGTGAAGTGGCTGAACCTGAATCGAATGTGCCGCCGGCAGTTTCCGCTTCGTGAAGGTATCCGGAGCGACCTTCAACTTCGTTCCAACCGGATACAGGGAGTAAACAAGGTAAGCGCTTATGCTCTGCAGCGCATAATCACAAATCCCTGCCGCCCCTTTTTCTTTGAATTGAGTGGATGGTCTGCGTGGACTTCCGTTCGCCGCACGCTGCACGGAGCTCGTCACGCCAGAGCCGGAACCAGCGCAGAGTGCGGTCGAGTCGGCCGATTTTCGCCTGCCGGCGCTCGCGATAACAGCCCTCTCGAAAACCCCTATCTCAATCGGCCGACGGCATGCTTCAATAGTCCTCCCATTCCGGATAGAACGTTTCCACCTTTTCCTCCCACCAAGGTTCGGCAGCCCACTCTGCCGGATAAAACGGCGTTTTTCCCTTTGCCCTCTGTTTCTCCGCGATCATCTGCCTGTAATTATCAATATCAAACCATGGGCGCTTCGGTTTGAGCCTGGGTTCAAACCCTTCGTATTTAATGACCCTGCCTGCCCACCACTTCCCGATGAACGTATGGTTCAAAGTTCCGGATTGAATGGCGATCAGCAGCCTTGCCGGACAGCGGTAGCTGTCGGTATAGAGATTGGACAAGGTGATCTCTGAACCCATCCTGGTTCCTTTCCGATCCGACGCGGCGAATGCGTCCACCACGAAATCCCAGAGGACTTTCGGCTTATCTGGCAAGCGTGTGTCGGGCGCGCCAAAAAAAAGCTCGCCCGGCCAAAGTTCTGCACTTTTCGTTAAACCCACTTCCGGCGCGCCGTTTTGGTTGATGCGGCGAATAACGTAATCCATCAGGATTGCGTAAATATCCGCGACACGGTTGACAAGCAGATTCTCTTTTTTCCAGAAGCATATCGTCAGCCATTGGAGGGAATGCGTGAACTCGCCGTGTGTCGGGCCGGTGGAGTCCTTGAAAAGGAGATGATTACGCGTGATCTCACGGATGTGCGGCGCGTCCCCCGTGAAGACGATGCCCTTTAACGCCGCAAAGCCCTCTTTCTCCATGAGAAACCGAAACGCCTGAAGCAAGGCTCCGCCCTTCTTCTTCAATGACGGATCCTCCTTGAATTTTTCCTTGAATACGACATAGGCATCTGCCAGCCGGGGGTCCACCTTCTCTCGATAGAATCGATCGAAGTAATCCGTGCTTTGAAGAAGCGCGCAAATCCACGCGCAATCATGCAATAGCGAGCCTTCTAAAGGCGGGTCGACGATGATGGAAAGCACCCGCTTGAAGTATGCATGGAGTTCCGGCGCCACGACGTCCTTTGAAACGAAATCGGCGGCGCTTTCTGCTATGGGCGAACGGCTATTGCTGATTGGCGAAGAGGCATCGCTATACACTTCCGACATGACGCACGCTCCACAAGCATGGTTTCCACGTGGGATGGCGTCGTCACTTTGATCCATCCCGGCATCCCGTCGCATGACGCGCCCACCCGTTGTTCCCGAACCACCGGCCCCCTGCTTTCGTACAACGTACACTTGCCCTTCCTGTTCTCCACCGGCAACAAGCCCAGCGCGGTTCAAAGCTTCGCCCCCCCGCTTACTCGGACATCAATTCCCGCAGCAACACGGGCGCTGCTGCCGGCACGTCAGCGTGGAATGAAGCGCCAGTACTGTGCGCATAGTAACCGGCGGCCGCCATGATCGCGCGAGTCGCGTCTTTGTAGGTTTCCACCGCCGTGGATTCCGAAAGAAGCCATTGTAATGATGGATTTGGCCTGGACGGTCCGCTGCCGCGCAGCGCCACATCTGCCGCTTGTATTAAGCGTACTGCCCCTTGGCTTCCGACATATTCAGGTGATGGTGACCCGCAGGACCGCTCGCAACATGCAGAGCCTTCTGCGCGCCGAATGCACCAGTGCGGTCGTAAAGACGACCAATGCGAAGACTGAATAACAACTTCAAAAAACACAATGGCAGCCCCTGCTCCCTGACTCCTTTGCATTTCTCGCTAGAACTGGTAGGCAGCAGCATGCTACGGGCAATCGGCTCGCGCAACCTATCAATTTTGTGAGGATAGGACAATTAGCAATCAAAGCGCGAATTGCTATCTCCCGCCCGCTTTAGGTTCGTGTCTAGTCGCGCTGTTCAGCACTGGCATCCTGTGGCAAACCCATCAGTGTGAATGGGATCCCTCAGTATGCGCATCACCTTCCGTGAGGCTCATGCTGGACGTGCCGAGTTGAGAGATCCATAGAACATTGGACATCTCATTCAAGTTAGTGCAGATGTCAGCGTCCACTTGCACGCTGTCGAATTTCCAAGTTTGGCTGCACTGCGTCCGACGGACAGAAGGCAGCCGCGGCGCGGTCCGGAATCAGGTCAACTGACAAGATGGTGCGGTCATCCAGCTGGGCATCTCGAAGACAGCATTCGGCCATAGCTGGCGTTCAGGTGTTGCGATTGATAGACGCGCAGGCGCCCATGGCGATGCCGTTCTCCATCACTTGTTTTCAGTCCAGCGATGACCAGCAAACGGCGTGCATCCGAACCCAGTATCGGCCCTTCCGGCGTAACACCAGGCAGTCCGCACTGCGCGGCATGATGACCTGCTTACCGGTGACGAGTGCCAGTTGGCTCACTGACTGCCCAGTTCACGGCTGCATCGAAAATCGCACTTCCGTCGGCGCTGAGTTTTTCGAACGAGCGGTTGCCAAGAAACAACGCAACGCGACGCGCTGGCGCAAGGAAATCGTAGTCCATCGTCGCGCCCCTCTCGTAAGCGAACACTACCGCATGCGTCGGTTCGCCAGCGATGGTCGCAACAATTGTCGCGCCCGGGCCCGGCTTGCCCCAACCCATTTCGTCGTCGCGGGGATAAACCCAACGCTTTCCGGCAGGCACGCCGCCCGCGAGCGGACTCGGCGCATTCACGACGTTCACGTAATGTTCCTTCGCAACCTCGCCGAAGTCCTCACCCTTCTTCTGGCCCGTGAAGCGCAACGAATCGAACAGATCGGATTCCCACGTTAAGAGCGGCACTGGGACATCACGAAACGGCGTTCCGACCATATCGCGCGCGCTGACCACCGACGAGATGATGACGAGGTCCTCGCCATTCGCGGCCGACACGGGCACATCCTCGTCGACCAGTTTGACGACCATCCCCCGCTGCTCCAGATGCGCGATCACCTTGTCGTCCTCTTCACGGTCGCGATGCGAAAGCCGCGTAACGTACAGCACATTCTTGTTGGCCATGACCGCATCACGGTTCGCATCCGTGGCACTTGACGACGCCGCGCAAGCCGTGCCCGTTCCCCAGAATGCGGCCAATGCGGCGATCAGCGGGACCACCCGGAGGAACACGCGTCGCGTCCGAGCTGACGCCGCGACGACCGAACTCAAAGACAGATTCACATTCACAATGGTTCTCCTTTCAGAAATCTAATGTCGAGGTCAGCGAGATCGTCCGCTCGAGCCCAATGCCCAGTTGACTCGATCCCGCCGATGCCCAATAGTGCTTGTTAAACGCGTTCTCAACATTCAACTGGAACGTCGCATTGCGGCCGAACAGATTCGTCTCGTAGCGAGCGCCTGCCGAAAACAGCGTATAGCCAGGGATATAGGCCTGATTCGCGTCGTTGATCGGCCGTTGACCCACGAAATACGCGCCACCATTAATCGAGAGGCCGTAAAGATGCGGTACGCGATAATTCAAGAATACGCTGCCGGTATAGCGCGGCGTATTTTCCGGGCGTTTGCCGAGCGTCGTGGAATCGGTGCTGTCGACGAGCGTCGCGTCGAGCCACATGCCGGTCGTGACGATCGACAGATCGCGCGTGATGTCGCCCTGATACGCGAACTCGATGCCGCGATAGCGACCCACGCCGTTCAACGCGTAGACACCGTCGGCATCGGTACTCGCAGACGGCTGACGAATCTGGAACGCGGCGATCGACGCGAGTGCGCCGTTATTGAAGCGATGCCGCAGCCCAACTTCCACTTGTTTGCTGACCGCCGCTGGTAGAACCTGATACGCGTTCGTCGCAGTCGCAGGTGCGCTGCCCGCCGACTCCAGCCCTTCGATATAGCTCGCGTAGACGCTCGTTCGCGGTGTGATCTTGTACACGATGCTTGCCGACGGCGACGTGTGATTCACATTCTGCGTGACCGTATGCGCTTGCGTCGCGTGATACGACGAATAGCGCACTCCAGCCGTGAAATCGAGGTTCTTCGTCAACCCGATGCGGTCGAAAAGGTAAGCGCCCTGGTTACTGATGTGCTGCGCGTAAAACGCTTTCGACGAACCGGGCGTCAAACTCGTAATACTGATCGGCTCATACAGGTTCTGCGTGGCCGTGTAATAGTAGGTCGTGAAGTCCGGCTGGAACAACCAGTTCTCGTTGACGCCGAACGTGACGTCGTGCGTGAAAGGCCCCGTCTCGAAGAGGCCGTTGATTTCCGCGCGCACGTTCTTGTTCTCGTAGAACTGACCGTTCTGCTTGCTGCCTTGCAACTGGCCAGTGCCTGTGTCGACGTTGTACTTCTGGAAAATCCACAGCCAGCGATTGCGCTGCGTGATCGACTGACCGACCGACACGTTCGCGCTCCAGTTGTCGTTGATCAGGTAGTCGGCGCGGAGGATCTGCGCGATCGCGATCGAGGTGGTGGGCTTGTCGTTCGGCACCAGCAATTTCGATGCGTCGGGCAGCGAAGGCAGCGTGATGACGCCGTTGACAGCGGTGAGCGGCGTAATGCCGGCCTGTTCCACCACGCGTTGATCGATGTGCTCCAGGTCGTACTTGAGGGTAAGCCGATTGGTCGGCTTCCAGTCGAGCGCGACGCTCTGGAACGCGCGATAACCCCGGTCGCCGTCGATCGGCGTCTCGACATGCTCGGCCATCGCATTGACACGAATGCCGAACTGGTTGTCCGCGCCGAAACGGCGTGCGATGTCGACGTGCGCGCCCATCGAACCGTGCGAATCGACCAGTATCGACGCCGACGTCACCGGCGTATCGCCCGCGCGTTTCATCACCATGTTGACAATCCCGGCCGGCACCGCGAAGCCATAATACAACGCCGACGCGCCCTTCAGCACCTCGACGCGGTCCTTGTCCTCCATCGGCATCCAGATGTTGTTGTCAATAGGCAGCACGCCGTCGAGGTAATAGCTTTGACGGTTGTCGAGCGCAATGCCGCGAATTGAGAGCTGGTCATACGAAATGCCGCTCAACTGCTGGCGTGTGACGCCCGCGACATTGCGCAGCGCGTCGTACAGACCAGTCGCGGCCTGTGCCCTCAGCACATCGCTCGTGACGACGCTCACGGTGGCGGGAACGTCGAGCGCGTCGAGTCCGCGATATTGTCCCGTCTGCACGGTTTTCGCTGCGAAGGGGCTTGCTGCCGGCTCCTTCGTGGTTTTGATCGAAATGGGCGCCAATGTGGCGCCCTCTTCCGGCGCGCTCGCTGCGACAGGCGCCGACGCGGACACGCTGGAAGCCGGGACCGGTTCGTCCGCAAAAGCGCGGCAATCGGCGAAACCGCCATAGACGACCACCGACAGCGCAACAGCAATGGATCGGCGTCGTTTCAAGGTGGAGCGCTGCCGGACCGCGACGGCGCGACGAATTTGCCGAGAAGATCGATTCATGACGAAGAGAAGAGAAAGTAACGCGCAAAGCTGCCCCATCGAATGCCGAGCATTCGGTCTGGGCGAGACATCGAAAATTGATTCAGGCAAGACCGGGAAACGTCGTCCCAGGCATGCACCAAGGCGAATGTCGGCCGAACTGGTAGCGACTTAGCCGGGAGCTGGCATGGCGAAAAGAACCACGCAGGGCACGGTCCAGTTATCGGCCAACGCCAGAAGATTCCGGGCGATTTTCGGCGTATAGGCGCGCCCGAACACAGCAGGAATGCCAATCATCACGCTTGACGGCATACGTACGAACGCACGATGACGCCACACACTAGTGCGATCTGCGTTTCGGTAGCGAGCATCTGCGCTGACGGTCATGGAGGCGTGCTCGCGGTTACAATGAGAATGGTTCGTATTTATACTTTAAAAATTCGAACTTGGCAATTCCTTCGTGAAATCAATGAGATGAATCGCGTTTAATGAACTTTATTTAATGTTTGAAGGGTGTTTTGCGGGCTTGCCTGCCGAATTTTGGAAGAACTATCGCTATGCCAACAGTACTCGTCGTCGAGGACGACGCGAAAACACTCCGCGAAATCAAGGTCGCGCTGGAGGATCATGGATATATGGTCGAAACCGCGACGACCGGCGCGGAGGGCGTCGCGCATGCGACTTCGCGTCCGCTGGACGCGATCATTCTCGACCGGATGCTGCCCGGCGGCATGGAAGGTCTCGAAGTGCTGAGCGCGCTTCGCGAAGCGGCGTCGACAACGCCAGTGTTGATCCTCAGCGCATTATCGACGGTCGACGAGCGCGTGAGGGGATTACGCGCGGGCGGCGACGACTATCTCGTGAAGCCATTTGAATATGTCGAACTGACTGCGCGGCTCGATTCTTTGGTTCGCCGCGCGCATACCTCTATCCATGAGGCGGTGTATCGCATCGGCTCGCTGAGCATCGATCTGGTCAGCCGTGCTGTGGTGTATGCGGGAAAGGAAGTCGAACTGTTGCCACGCGAGTACCGGATTCTCGAGTTTATGATCCGTCGCGAAGGGCAAGTGGTCAGCCGCACGATGCTGTTCGAAGCGGTCTGGAATTACCGGGTCGGCGAGCGTACAAATGTGATCGACGTTCATATCAGTCGCCTGAGAAAGAAACTCGACCCGACGGGATCGGCTCCCATCATTCATACCGTTCGTGGCTCCGGTTATGTCCTTCGTGCGCCTGATTGATCTTCGACGTACCACGAGCTTTCGGCTCGCGGTGATATTCCTCGGCATCTTCGGCGGCATTTCGGTGCCGCTGTTTGCCTATCTGTATTTTTCGATCGCCGGCTTTGAAACGAAGCGTGTGGATGACTGGTTAGGTCGCGAATACGCCGCCATGCAGCGCAGTTCACCGGAGCGGCTGTCCGCACTCTTCAACGTGCTTCGTCAAAGCGATCCGGATCAGCAACGGCCAAACGGCCTGTTCAAGAACGACGGTCGCTATATCGCCGGCTCGTTGACGACGTTGCCTGCCGATATTCCTTACATGGGAAAACCATTCGCCATCAGTTTGTACGATCGGCCGAACAATCAGACAGCGCGTTGTATTGCCGCGAAACTCCCGGGCGATCACATCGCCATGCGATGCCAGAACGCGCTGGAGTTGGACAGTTTCAACAGCGGCCTCGTCAACGTGCTGATCATAGGCGTGCTTATCGCCCTCGCGATTGGCTTGATCGGCGCCGCATTAATCGGCCTCGGTTCGCTTCGACGACTGGATGCGGTCACGGCGACGATCAAGCAGATCGTTGGCGGAGATCTCTCGCAACGTCTGCCGACGCATCGACGGCACGACGAGCTTGAGAGTCTGGTACGCGTGGTCAATGGCATGCTCGACGAAATCGAGCGCCTGATGACTGAGGTAAAAGGCGTCTGCGATTCCATTGCGCACGACCTGCGTACGCCGTTGACGTCGATGATTGCCGGACTCGAACGAGTGCAACGCCGCGGTCAGAAGATCGACGATTATCGTCAGGCGCTGGACGACACGCTCGTCGACGCGACCGGCATGCTTCACACCTTTAACGCCCTGCTTCGAATTTCGGAAATAGAAAGCGGTGTGCGCCGTCAATCGTTCATGCCGGTCAATCTCGCCGCCATTGTGAAGGATGTGTACGAATACTACGAGGCATCGGCCGAGGAAAAGCAACTGAATTATCGATGCGAAATCGAAGACAGTCGTGATTTCAATCTGGAAGGCGATCCGAATCTATTGTTCGAAGCGCTGGCAAATCTGATCGAAAATGCCATCAAATTTTCGCCGATACGGGGAGCTGTAATGGTCAGCCTGGTCCGTATTGAAGGTCGCGTTCATTTGTCCGTTCGCGACAATGGCCCAGGCATTCCTGAATCCGAGCATCAAGCGGTGTTACAGCGCTTTTATCGTGGCGAGGCCAGCCGGCATACTCCTGGTAACGGCCTTGGACTGAGTCTTGCGAATGCCGTCGCGGCGATGCACCGGATGACTTTGGCGTTCGATCATGTCGCAACAGGCTGCCGCGTTGTGTTGATTGAAACGGACGGCATCGTCCACTTTCACGAAGCCTGAAGGCGGATAGACATTTCTTCCGAACGACCGCATTCGTGAAACCCGTCTGTCTCTTGAAGGTCGACAAGTGCCTGTCGCATCGTCCGAAAACAGTCATCCGTCGCGCGCACTTTGGAGAGAACAAGCGCGCCAGAGTTGAGGGAAACCGCAACTATTGCGATATGCATAGTCCGTCGCACGGTCCTCCTTCTCGGCAACCTGGCTTCACCGCCGACGACTCGGTGGTCTGCGGATACAACTACACCGTCACACTGCCGACATTACGACTCGCCTTCAGTCGTGCTAGACTTTTGTCCCATGTCGTATTGGCGCAAACTACTCCTCGTCCTGTTCCTCGCACTGAGCCTTCCGGTTCAGTCGTTCGCTGCTATTGCAATGCAGTGTGCGGCGGCACGTGCGGACGAAGTGGTCGTGTTCGCTACCGACGCCGGGCAACCAGCGGCCGTGGATCATCACGAGATGGCGGGCGGGCAGAAGGTAGTCGATGGCGGCGCGCATCAGCACAGTCTCGGCGGCACCCACCATGCGCACTCATGCTCGACCTGCGTGTCATGCTGCGCCGGCGCCGGGTTGCCAACCACGCCGTCGGTGGCCCAGTCCCCCGACTTTGCAGGCACAGCTCTCTTTCCACCGTCCTCTACCGCTGCCGCGTCATTTTTGACAGCCGGCATTGAGCGGCCTCCTCGAATCCTTCTCGTCTGAACTCTAAAGTCGCAGCGTGCATAGCTGCGGCGTTCATTGCGCCTTGGTGGCCCATACCGGCTGCCTGGTGACATTCGACGAGAACAATCCATGCGAACAATTTCTGCGGCGCTCATGAGCGCATGCGCGGCGTTGCCTTTGCTGGCGCGCGCCGCGACAGTAGTTCCTGAACCGATCGATGCAGGGGCGTCCGTGCCGGTCATAGCCGTGCCGTCGGCCTTCGATGGCTACAAGTCCTGGCAGGACGTGGAAGCGCCGAGCTGGCAAGAACTGAACCGTGCAGTTACCACGGATCGCGGCGTGGCGGGGATGCGGCATGGTCAGCAATCAGGCGCGACCTCCGGCCGGAGTAGCAACCGCGAACATGGGGGCGACGCGAAATGATGCGGCACCTCATGCAAAGCCGTGTGACCTGCATCGCCATCGCGATGATGTTCCTCGCCGGCTGCACAACCTTCTCGAAGGACGGTGGGTTCAACAGCGTATCGTCGGCTGCATCCGGGCGGCTTGGCAAAGACGCCATCTTCGTGAAAACCGACGAGGACCGCGACGCTGTCTTCACGCGTACGCAGGAGCTGCTGTCGAAGCCACTCGGCATGGACGACGCTGTCCAGGTGGCGCTGCTGAACAACCGTGGACTGCAGGCGTCATACGGCGAACTTGGCATTTCCGAAGCCGACCTCGTCCAGGCAGGCCGCCTCCCCAATCCGGGCTTCACCTTCAGCCGGACGCACTGGAGCGATGGCTTCGGCATCAGCCGAACGTTTTCGATGAGCGTGTTGGGCGTTCTCACGCTGCCCGTCGCGACGCGCATCGAGAGCCGCCGGTTTGAACAAACGAAGCTCGAGACAGCCAACGCGATGCTTGCGGTGGCCGCCGACGCTAGAAAGGCCTATGTGAAAGCGGTGGGGGCCGAGCAGGCAGCGTTATACGCCGCGCAGGTCAAGGACTCCGCAGAGGCCGGAGCGGAGCTCGCGTTGCGCATGCGCCAGTCGGGCAATTTCAGCAAGCTCGACTATGCGCGCGAACAGGCTTTCTATGCGGAGTCGGTCGCGCAACTTGCAAGGGCACGGCAGCAGTCAGTGGCAGCTCGCGAAAAGCTGACGCGCACGATGGGTCTGTGGGGTTCAGGCGTCCAGTACAAGCTGCCGGAGCGCCTGCCTGACCTGCCAAACGACCGGCCGCAACTGAACGACCTTGAGAGCTTTGCCATGCAGAACCGCCTGGACATTCAGGCGGCGAAGCTGCGAACGCAAAGCGTCGCCACATCACTTGGGCTCACCAAGGCTACCCGGTTCATCAATGCGCTTGAAGTTGGGTACCTCGACAACTTCGAGACGGACAAGGGACATGAGCGCGGGTACGAAATCAGTGTCGAGATTCCCATCTTCGACTGGGGCAGCGCAAAGGTGGCGCGTGCGGAAGCCATCTATATGCAATCCGCCAACCGGCTCGCACAGACGGCGATTGATGCCCGTTCGGAAGTTCGTGAATCGTATTCCGCCTACGTGACGAGCTACGACGTCGCGAAGCACTATCGCGACGAGGTCGTGCCCGTACGCAAGACCATCTCGGACGAAATGCTGCTGCGCTACAACGGCATGCTCGCAAGCGTATTCGAACTGCTCGCCGATTCGCGCGACCAGGTCGCTGCTGTCAACGGATACATCGACGCACTGCAAGACTACTGGCTTGCGGAGACGGACCTGCAACAGTCACTTGGGGGCTGGCTTCCGCCGCTTGCGATGTCGCAGGCGCCGGTCGAACGGCACAGCGACGCAACGCCCGCTCCTGCGACGCCCACATCACCGGCCACGGCGCAGGATTCGCCGCTGCCTGCTCCCGCGATGCAACCGGCGGCGCCGACGATTTCACAAGGTCAATGAACATGGTTTCACGTCGAAATTTTCTCGGCGGTTCGGGCGCCGCGCTACTGGGTGCGGCGTTGGTCAGCAAGGCGGGCGCAGCTTCGCTACCGGAAGCGGCCACGATGGCGAAAACAACCACACAGCCACCGCTTGTGCCACCCAACGGCCGACCCTACACACCCGTAGCCACGCTGAATGGCTGGACGCTGCCATGGCGCATGAAGAACGGCTGGAAGGAGTTTCACCTGATTGCGGAGCCAGTGGTCCGCGAAATGGCGCCCGGCATGAAGGCAAACCTGTGGGGCTACAACGGCCAGGCGCCTGGCCCAACCATCGAAGCGGTTGAAGGCGACAAGGTTCGCATCTTTGTGACCAACAAACTACCGGAACACACGACGGTGCACTGGCACGGGATGCTGCTGCCTTGCGGTATGGATGGTGTGGGTGGTCTCACGCAGCCGCATATCCCACCTGGCAAGACCTTCGTCTATGAGTTTCAGCTCGAGAAGCATGGCACGTTCATGTATCACCCGCATGCCGACGAGATGGTGCAGATGGCCATGGGGATGATGGGCACGTTCATCGTGCACCCTAAGGACCGCGGCACCATGCCGGTGGACCGCGATTTCGTGTTCCTGATGTCCGCCTATGACATCGACCCGGGCAGCTTCACGCCGCGCGTCAACGAAATGACGGACTTCAATATGTGGACGTGGAATGCACGGGTCTTTCCGGGCATCGACCCGCTACCTGTGCGAGCCGGAGACCGCGTCCGTATCCGCTTCGGCAATCTGACGATGACCAATCATCCCATTCACCTGCATGGGTACAGCTTCGAGGTCGTCGGTACTGATGGCGGCTGGGTTCCACCATCGGCACGATGGCCTGAAGTGACAGCAGACGTTGCCGTCGGCCAGATGCGCTCTATCGAGTTCACAGCAGACCGGCCAGGTGACTGGGCGTTCCATTGTCACAAGTCGCATCACACGATGAACGCGATGGGTCACCAGGTGCCGAATCTCATCGGCGTGCCGCAGAAAGACCTTGCGAAGCGCATCAACAAGCTGGTGCCGGACTACATGGCGATGGGAAGCACAGGTGGTGCGATGGGCGAGATGGAAATGCCGTTGCCTGATAACACACTGCCGATGATGACCGGGACCGGACCTTTCGGCCCACTGGAAATGGGTGGCATGTTCACGGTCGTCAAAGTGCGGCAGAACCTCGGCCGAAATGACTACGGTGACCCCGGGTGGTTCAAGCATCCTAAAGGCACCGTAGCTTATGAATACACCGGCGAATTGCCGGAAGGCTAGATGACACCCGGTCGGCGATAGCCCGACCAATTGTTTCATTCCCGCAACCCTGGAGAACACATGATGAAAACTGCATTCGCTTCCATTGCGCTGGGCCTTGCGCTCGCCTTTTCCGCATCCTCGTACGCGAGTGGCGACATGGGCAACATGAGCATGGGGAGTACGACCATGCAATCCACCGATATGAAGGAAAGCATGTCGCACGGAGAAATCAGGAAAGTCGACCTGACTGCCGGCAAGTTGACCATCAAGCACGGTCCCCTTGAGAACCTTGGCATGGAGGCGATGACGATGGTCTTCAAGGTCAAGGACCCGGCAATGCTGTCGCAGGTAAAGGTTGGCGACAAGATTGACTTCGTAGCCGAAGAAGTGAATGGCGCTCTCACTGTGGTCAAGCTGCAGAAGCAATAACCAGGGTACGCGGGAGCACCTTCTATAGCACTCCCGCACTGACTATTCGATCAGGCAAAAACATGAACACTCTCAACATCGGGCAGTTGGCCGGTTTAGCTGCGGCCATCGCGATTTCGCTCATGCCACCTGCAGCCCTGGCGCACGGGAAGCTGGAAAGCGCGGTTCCTGCGTCAGGCAGCACGGTCGACGTAGGACCGGAATCGCTCCAACTCAACTTTAACGAAAGACTCGAGCCGACCTTTAGTTATGCGAATGTTTCGGATGCGAGCGGAGCACCGATCACGAAGGAGAAAGCCAAGGTCGACACGTCTGATCCGCGCGTCATGACCGTTGCCGTACCCAGGCTCGCAACGGGAACGTACACGGTCAAGTGGGGCGTAATGACTGCCGATGCACACAAGACCAACGGCACGTACACGTTCAAGGTGAAATGATGAACGAAGGAGGCCTCGGCATCCTCCGACTGATGTCGGTGGTCGTCCAGAATATGGGATTTGCTGTCAGTGTTGGCGCACTGCTCTGCAGTCAATGGCTCGCGCGCGGTGAGTCAACCTGGCAGGACCTCGTTAGTCGACGTCTCGTCGCGACACTTCGGGCGGCCTCTATCGCTTCATTGCTTGCAAGCATGCTGTCATTCTGGGCACATTGCGCTCTGATGAGCGACTCTGCGCTGCAAGATGCCGGTCCTGCGGTGTGGTCGATGATTGAGGAAACCGGCTTTGGGCACGCATGGGTGGTGGGGGCTTTCTTCACCTTCTGTATCGTCGCGCTATCGCTTCTGTGGTCGGGAGAGCATACGCGATATCGCTTTGCGATATGGGGAGCCGTGGCGGGTGTGGCCCTCGCGCGCAGCAATGGTGGACATCCGGTCGATGCCGGACTGTTCAGCCTCCCGGTTTGGGCTGACTGGCTGCACCTTCTTGCCATAAGCACATGGGTGGGACTCGTTCTCGTAACGACTTACGTGGTGATGCCGCGAGTGCTCGATGCGCCAGCAAGCGAGAGCCAGACCAGTGCAATTTTTGTGCAATCGCTTTCCGATGTAGCGACATATGCGTTGATTGTTCTGTTCAGCACGGGCTTTTTCAACGGCTGGAGAGGCATCAATGCCCCTGCCAACCTATGGACGTCGACGTACGGGCAAGTGCTTTTGCTCAAGCTCGGGCTTGTGCTCATCGCTGCCACGCTCGGTGGCCATAATCGCTTCTTCGAGATGCCGAAACTCCTGTCGATGCTCAAGTCACCATCGCGGACGCCTCCCACTGCGCTGTTGCGTCGTTTTGGAGCGGTGCTCCATATCGAAGCGGTTGTACTTGTCGGTGCACTCGCGGTCGCTGCGGTGCTGGCGGCAAGCCCGTTGCCAGGGACGACGTAACTCCTTCAGGTTCGTGTTGGTCCACGCGGGTGGTTGTCTATGGAACTGCAAACTTT
The DNA here is from genome assembly GCF_905220165.1 of Paraburkholderia sp. J10-1. Lineage (NCBI taxonomy): Bacteria > Pseudomonadati > Pseudomonadota > Betaproteobacteria > Burkholderiales > Burkholderiaceae > Paraburkholderia > Paraburkholderia sp. J10-1. The sequence goes on from NZ_CAJMYW010000009.1 coordinate 235,532, forward strand.
CATGCGGCAACCATCCCTTTCAGGCCTGGCTTCCTGGCCAGGCTCTTTTTATGGAGATGCCCTCACCTCTTCGTGCGTTACGGCAGCTCGCGTTGACCGGTTCGTCGTTCCATCAGCCCCATTTATGCGAGCCAACAGGTCCAACCACACTTCTCGACATGCCAATCGACCCTGTCACGGTGGGAACTACTAAAGTGGGTCATATGCTGAATGGCAGGCACATATAGCACCCTAATTTCGTGTCATCGCTGTCTTGACATGTATCAATTGCCTCTGCCTGTCTGGCAGTAGCCTTGGTAGGAATTGGGGAGCCGCCATCCGTCGGCTCCCAGTGAGTTTGCAATTTGCAGTTGTCGGAACCGGGGGCGATGCGGACGTTGCATACACCAGCCATTGCCGGATACCCACCAGTCGAGCACATTCGACACTGGAGAGGCTAGATGAACGAGGTCCCACATGATGCGCGACCTTTCTGGAGGTCACGCCCGGCGATTGCCCTGACCGTATTTGGCCTGATCGCGCTGTATCTGCTTTTTTCCGAGCATCGAGAACATATTCTCGGAGTTCTCCCTTTCGTACTGCTGCTCGTGTGCCCCCTGATGCATCTGTTCATGCATCACGGGCATGGTCATCGCCATCATTCGCATTCAGGCGGAAACAACCCTTCGAAACCGGGAGAGGACCATGATTCATACAGGTAGTGGGTATGGCCTTTGGGGACTGGCTCTCGTCAATTCCCTCGTCTTCATCATCTTTGCGTTCAGTTTTTTCAAACCCTCGACGAAACGAGACTGGCGGACGTTCGGTGCATTCTCCGCATTCATCGTGGCTCTGTTCGCGGAAATGTACGGCTTCCCGCTGACCATTTATTTGTTCTCCGGGTGGCTCCAATCCCGATTCCCGCAAACCGACCTGTTTGCGCACGACTCGGGACACCTCTGGTGGATGATGACGGGGCGGCATGGAAATCCGCATTTTGCTTTTCCCCATCTGTTGAGTCTCGTCTTCATATTTGGCGGCCTTTACCTGCTGGCGCAGGCGTGGTATGTGTTGTATGCGGCACAACGTGCGGGGAAGCTTGCAACCTCCGGCGCTTACGCCAGGATTCGACACCCGCAGTACATTGCTTTTATCGTCATCATGTTCGGGTTCCTGCTGCAGTGGCCGACGCTGGTGACTCTAGTGATGTTCCCGGTTCTTGCGTTTATGTATGTGAGGCTTGCCGTGTCGGAGGAGCATGAAGCCGAAGAGCAGTTCGGCCAGACATGGAGAGACTATGCTGCGGGTACACCACGCTTCATCCCCAGACTATTGGGAGATGACGCAGTCCATGTGCATTGAACACGGCCGGGAGCATCGACGATGCATGACTCGCATATCCACAACCACGAAACCGTTGAGCACGTGCACGGGCACCCTGCTGGGCAGCAAAACGTAACGGAAGCCGTTGACCCCGTGTGCGGAATGAAGGTCACGACAGATTCGGCACATCACTACATTCATCGCGACCAGACGTACTACTTTTGCAGCAGCAAGTGTCTTGAGGCCTTTCGGGCGGCCCCGGGCAAGTACACGAGCGCTCAGCACAAGCCTGTCTCCAGGCCGGTTCCCGGTGTCATTTACACCTGCCCGATGCACCCGCAAATACGCGCGACGGCTCCTGGCGCATGTCCTATTTGTGGAATGGCCCTCGAGCCAGTGACGCCGGGTGCTACCGAAGAACGTAACGTCGAGCTGGAGTCGATGACGCGTCGCTTCTGGGTTGGCCTCGTCCTGTCCATTCCGCTGCTGCTCATGACGATGGGGCAGATGGTTGTGCCTGTCGATATCGGCGCCGGAATTGACCATCTGTTTAGGGAGTGGGCCATACCGCACTGGATGCAGGCGTCGTGGTCACAGTGCGTCCAGGCCTTGCTCGCGACCCCTGTCGTACTATGGGCCGGCTGGCCGTTTTTGCAGCGGGGCTGGAAGTCGTTCGTGACGTGGCGGTTGAACATGTTCAGCCTCATCGGACTGGGCGTAGCTGCCGCCTATGCGTTCAGCGTCTTCGCGTTGTTCTTCCCCAACGTACTACCTCAGGCCTTCAGACATGGACGCGAGTTACCGCTTTACTTCGAGGCGGCCGCAGTCATCGTGACACTCGTGCTGCTCGGGCAGGTACTGGAGCTTCGTGCGCGCTCGCGCACGTCGAGCGCAATCCGTGACCTGCTGCAGCTTGCACCGCACACAGCGGTACGCATCCGGCCCGACGGCAGTGAAGAAACTGTGGCGCTCGAAGCCGTCATCGTCGGCGACACACTTCGTGTCAAACCCGGTTCAAAAATACCGGTTGACGGCATTGTTGTTGAGGGGCGGTCGAGCGTCGACGAGTCGATGATTACCGGCGAGCCGATTCCCGCCGAGAAGGTCGCGGGCGATAGAGTGACCGGTGCTACCGTCAACCAGACCGGGACGTTCCTGATGCGTGCCGAGAAGGTCGGCTCCGATACACTGCTCGCCAGAATCGTGCAGATGGTGGCAGAGGCGGGACGCTCGCGCGCCCCCATCCAGAAGCTCGCCGACCAGGTTTCAGGCTGGTTCGTATTGGCAGTCATCGGTCTTGCCGCAGTTTCGTTCGTAGTCTGGGCCCTGGTCGGGCCCGCGCCCGCCCTGGGCAACGCATTGGTCGTTGCCATCAGCGTACTTATCATTGCCTGCCCGTGCGCGCTCGGCCTGGCCACACCGGTGTCCATCATTGTTGGCGTCGGTCGTGGTGCGCACGAAGGCGTGCTCATTAAGGATGCGGAAGCACTCGAATTAATGGAGAAGGTGGATACCGTCGTGGTTGACAAGACGGGGACCCTGACGGAAGGCAAGCCGCGTGTACAGACAGTGGTCGCGGTCCACGGCCTGGAGGAAGCGAGATTGCTCGGCTATGCTGCGAGCCTCGAGGGTGCCAGTGAACATCCCCTGGCTCAGGCCATCATCGCGCACGCAAAAGAAGTCGGCGCTATCACGGGACGGGTAGAGGCCTTCGAGGCGGTTCCTGGCAAAGGGGTGACCGGAACAATTGATGGACACGCAGTGTCGCTCGGCAACGCGCGTCTGATGGACGATATGAATATAGACTGCCGGCCTGTCGAACTCGATACGGACAAGCTGCGTGAGGCGGGCCAGACGGTCATGTATGTTGCGATGGAAGGTGAGCTTGCTGGCTACATCGGTGTGGCGGACCCTGTGAAGACAACCACACCCGACGCGGTGCGCCTGCTCAAAGCATCCGGCGTCCGGATTGTGATGCTCACCGGCGACAACCCGGTCACTGCGAACGCTGTGGCAAAGGCTCTGGTGCTTGATGGCGTCAAGGCGGGCGTTCTGCCTGAAGACAAATACAGGCACGTTCAGGAGCTTCAGGCTCAAGGCCACATCGTCGCTATGGCTGGAGATGGGGTCAATGATGCACCGGCACTCGCGCAGGCCAATGTCGGCATCGCAATGGGCACCGGAACGGATGTCGCCATGAACAGCGCACGCGTAGTGCTCGTGAAGGGCGACCTGCGCGGTATTGCGCGCGCCCGCACATTAAGCGTTGCTACGATGAAAAACATCCGCCAGAACCTGTTCTTCGCATTTGCTTACAACGCGGTGGGGATTCCGGTGGCGGCTGGTGTGCTCTATCCGTGGACTGGCATTGTGCTCAGCCCGATTATTGCCAGTGCCGCAATGGCGTTGAGTTCGGTTTCTGTCATCGGTAACGCGTTGCGGCTACGGACCGCTCGGACGTAATGCGCGACCGTCGCGCCAGGCAGGTTCGAGCGGTTCTCGCTCGCCTTGCCGTACTCACAACCTGCGCGGTGCCCGTGGCGTACCGCTTGCCAAACGCCCGTGTTGATAGCTAGTGAGGTTCGCGAATACTCACTGCTGTCGGCCTCAAACGCTTGATGCCATTCTGCGCGAGGGAGGTGGCCAGTGTTGCATACAGCGACGAGAAAGCGCCGGGCATTGCATCTGCCTCTTTGCGCGTGGCTTCTCGCGGCCGTCGGCGCTGCAACAATCTTCGTGGGTATCTATTTCATATTCATACGGCCGCCCTTGCTGCCGGAAGACCTTCAGTACATGGGGTTGACGAGTGAGCGCTTGCTGGCAACAACGCCCAAGCTCATGTCCTGGTTGAGATTAGTCTTCACTGTTCTCGGTGGCTACATCGTGGGGTCTGGCTTGCTACTCGTACATCTGGCCCTAGGCGCATTTGCCGAACGCGAACCCTACGCTTTTTTGGTGGCCAGCCTGAGCGGCGGCTTCACGACCGGATTGATGTCCGTCGCGAATCTGCTCATCAATTCCCACTTCAAGTTCACCCTATTAGCGCTGACAGCCGTGTGGCTTGCGGCGCTCATTTGCTATGGCTTCAAAGCGCGGAGACCGTCAGGAAGTGGTTAGCGAAGGCTCATCATCTGCCCGAGCGAATCGTTCGATTCCACCGCACTTCTGGCTGGCACCCGTCTTCCATCAGTGGTCGGTCGATGGCAATCTGGTCGCATTGGCGGTACTCACCCGCCATTCACTATCGCCGCATCTGAACTGCTGCATCCAGACCTGCTTTAGCTCGTCGCCATCAACCACATCGGCGGCTACGATGACCCGCTTTTCGTAATTGCCCACGCAGCTGACGGTGATCGCACGCGATACGACATGATCGATATGCGCGTGACCCAAGAGAGTTCGCGCCATCCAGCACAGCGCGTTGAACATTTCGCGCAGTCCGCATCGGCGCTGCGGTACGTCTTCACTCATCAAGGTCAGGTACGGAGCGGCGAAGCTCCATGCCCCATCTGATACATCCGTCGGATAGGGCTTGCCTTCTGTCATCCCGCCGGGGTGCCAGGCTCGAACAGGAGTTCGCAACACCTCCTGGCGATGCCTGCGTACATTATTGAGGACCATGCGGCCGCGTTGTCCATGTCGAGATCGGCAAAGCCTCAATCGCCTACCATCATGCAGAACCCCGCACCGCGGTTTCACTGCTGACGTTTCCGGTTAGATCGGAGATCTTCACGGACACGACGTGCAACCAGGACAGCCAGGTAATCCATGACGCGCGCCCCATCACTGTATGCGTCCCATGTCTGCGCATACATCTTCAAAACAACATCAACGGGAGCATTCGTCTCGGCGGCGATTTCCTTCACGATATCTTCGGCGTCAAGCTGTGTCATGTTTGCCCCTATTTCCGGCTTTTCAGGAATGCCCGACCGGCGGACGTAATCGAAATACTGGTGCGCGCACCGGATGGGTAGCCAACGTAGCCAGCACTGATCAGTTCCCGGGTGACCGACCAGCCGAGCGCTGGCGCGTCTCTCCCGTAGCGAACCTCTGCGAGCCGTTCCAGCGCCCAGATTGCAGACCTGGAAATGGTTTGCTCATTTGGCGTATCGTTGTCGATCATCGCACCTCCAAAGATTTGACTCGTACTCGTTGTGGATTGCACGACGCCGCACAATCAGGCGGAGTTCAACGGACCCTGTCGTGTCCAGTCGTACCTCGCACCGATCACGATGCGTACGGCTGCTTCCACGAGATCAACACTGTGTTGCCCGGCATACTGGTCCGCCCGCTTCATCAGCGCCTCGAGCGGCGGTAGCGGAGCAGCATTCTTCCAGGCGAAAACAATGCCATTTCCGGCGCCGTCTTCCGCAGGGGCGAGCGCGACCGATGACCCGAACGTCTCGCGAATTCTGGCGAGATTTTCCCTATGCCGCGGATCCTCCCCTGGCAGATTGGCAGCCATCACGCCATCGCTGTTCAACCGTGAATGGCAGGCTTCGTAGAAGGCCGCGTCGGAGAGTTCCGCAGGCACACCGCCCTCCTTGAAACCGTCGAGCAGCACCACGTCGAAGGTTTGCGCAGTTGCAGACAGGTACAGCGCAGCGTCCGCGCAAACGACCGAGAGCCGCTCGTCGTCGGGTGGGATGCAAAAGCGGTCGCGTAGCGCAATCACCTCCGGATTGATCTCGATTACCGTGATGTTTGCATCGGGCAGATGACGGTAGCAGTACTTTGCCAGTGAGCCACCGCCTAGCCCGATCATGCAGATGTGCCGGGGAGCCGGCTGCAGTAGCAGAAATCCCATCATCGTGCGCGTATAGCCGAGCGCGAGCGCATATGGCGCCGCACGCAGCATGCTGCTTTGTATTTCGCGGCCGTCAAAGTACAGCGAGACGAACTGCTCAGATTCCACAACGACCGGTCTATCCACGGCAGCGCGTGAGCGAAAGGCACGAAATCGCGGGAGGGGCCACCTGAAGCGAGGCATTCGGCTCATCCCTTCTGTAGCAGCGGCAAGAGCGCGTGAAGTGCGGCTTCTTCATCAGGGCCCGCAACCAGCACCTGAGCGGCGGTCCCGCCGCGCACCCGCAACGCGTCGATTGCCATACCATCCTTCGCGTTGCCACGGCGCCCATTCGCGACCACCAGGATATCGCTTTCGAATCGGCACGCCACGCTGACGAGCACATCCCGGAAAGCGGACGCTCCATTGCGGTTCCACCCGGAACCGGCTTGAAAATCGACAACCATTGCCATGTATTTTCCCCAACCCTCTGGACCGATCCCTGGATTCAGCACGAGGTATCAATCTCGCAGTCCGTGAGAAATGCCCTCAGTTCGCCTTCCCACGTGGTGTCCTGCAGGCCGATGCGGATGCCCGCGAGCCGCTTCATTTCAGGGTTCAGGTGCACCGCTTCAAGCGATCGAGGCCACACGCCCTGCGCAAAACACCGGCCGTCCATGTCGAGGAGCAGGCGCGGATGACACCGGAAACGCGCACTGGCCACCGAAATCGCATCCAGCACGTGCCGGGCCGATTCCCGCGGATAAATGAAGGCCAGGTGAATACCGGCCGCCGCGAGCTGCTCGCCGACGTCATGGAACCGGTGGACCATCTGGAACCCGCGTTCGCCGCCGCGCCCGACGCCCACCGCAACCAGCCCCCGGCTTCCCGCTATTTCCCGCAGGCGCATAAGGCGCCGGTCAGGCAACAGCAGTGCCCCTTCCAGATCGAACATGACGGCATCCTCAGCGAATCCGCCCGCAAGTTCGCTGAAGGGCGGCGAAAGGCATTATAATACAACAACAATTTCATGTGCCTTACATTATAATGCCGTGTGCGTAATCGGATGATCGCCCCGGCGAGGTACGCCCCAATCTTTCTGATTGCCCCGAAACTGTTTCAATGGAAGCTGCAATGAACACCGCCCCTGCATGCCCGCAATGCGCTATGGAGAACACGTACCCGGACGGAGCACTGTATGTGTGCGCGGACTGTGGCCACGAATGGTCAGCGACCGTGCGTAGCGATACCGACGGCGAACCGGAAGCGAGCGTTGTTCGGGATGCAAACGGCAACGTGCTCTCAGACGGTGATTCGGTCGTGCTCGCCCGGGATCTGCGTGTGAAGGGCTCTTCGATCACGCTGAAGATGGGCACCAGGGTGAAAAATATCCGGATCGTCGGTGGCGATCACGAGATCGACTGCAGGACCGATGCCGGCAGCTTCATGCTCAAAGCCTGCTTTCTGAAGAAGGCGTGATACCTGGCACTGCACCCGCGCGAAACGCCACAGCGTTTCACGCACTCGTTTGACTACCTGCATATATCGAGAATGGACGGCGACGAGACATCCTGCGACGCATTCGTCGAGTTACCCGCTACGCCGATGAATGACAGACGACCATTCGTGCTGGAAACGCAGCACGCAGTGTCCCTGCACTTCGATCACTTTGCCACCCAGAGCTGCATGTCGCTTCGTGCGCCGGACAGGCTCGCGCTCGGCTATACGCGCACGATGATGGGATTCCTGCTGCTGCAGCCGGTTCCCCGGCACATCTGCATGATCGGGCTAGGCGGTGGCTCACTGGCAAAGTACTGCTACCGGCATCTGCCTGAAGTGGAGATCACCGCGGTCGAGATCGACCCTGAAGTCATCGCGCTGCGTGACGTGTTCAGGATTCCAGCAGACGACGCACGCTTCAGGGTGCTGTGCGCCGATGGTGCGGACTACATCCGGAACGAGAGCGTTGTCGCAGATGTCATGCTGGTTGACGCCTACGCGTCGGGCGGGATCGCAAGCCAGTGCACGGATATTGCATTTTTTTCTGCGTGCCGCGATCGGTTGACGAAGACGGGCGTTCTCGCGATCAATTTCACCGACGACGAGCCGGCACTGGACCTGTACGTCGAACGGCTGAACTCCGTGTTCGGTTCCTCGTACACGGTGGTCCGATGCGCGGACGACAGCAATTTCGTCGCTTTCGCCTGGAAAGGCAGAGGCCGCCTGCCGTCTTCGCGCGTCCTGCTGGATCGCGCCTTCTCGCATGCGTGGGCGGACGACCTGCGGCTGCCCTCCACTGCCAGGCGCCTGAAGGGCGGTATGAGCCTCGACCCGAAGCGCCTGATCTGGCGCGAAAACGGCCACGCGCACTGGGAGCATGGCACCTGATCTTGCCCGCAGCTTCAGTCAGTATTGCGCCCGACCCGCTTTCCGAGCGCGCTCTTCGTCTTGTAGGTCACACCATGACGATCGAGATATTCACGGATCAATTGCCGGACAACCTGCGATGGCGTCAGATCCTGCGCGGCACAGAGCTTCTCCAATGCCTCCTTCTTGGCGGGATCAATCAGGATAGTCAGGCGCGCAGTTTTGGTTTCCATCGGGAGCAGGAAAGGCAAGTATGATAATCAGATTATAATACACTCGCCCTCAAATCCAATGGCCGCGCCAGCGACTTACGCAGCAACGGTGACCGGGAGCAAACAGACTCCAATCCAGGTTGCCTGATTTTCATTGGGCACCGCACGATCCGGCAACACCCGCAGGGAATGTGTCCTCTGAGGTGTACAGGGCATTGCGTGAAGAATCGCTTGCCTGTCTTGCTCAAGGTGGCGAGGGTGCGCCCCAGCGCATTCCCGGTTAACGCCTGCGCTCCCTGCCTGCAGCAGTCCGTGAGCACATCACCGGCGACACGTACAACCTCCTGTGCGACGAGCGCTGCACCAGGCAGGATCATCGACACGTAACCCGCGTTCCCGAACCCGACGGCGCCTGCCAGACCGCCAACGAAGCGGGCACACCCGTCTTCTGCTTACCGGTATGGGCTGACCTGCATCGTTTCCTGTCGGAGCGGCGGTGTTCGGCCGTGCCCGTCAACCGGGGACAACGCGCAGCCTGCAAAGCCGGTACGTCTTGCCGTCACTCGCAGAGGTCGCGCGGCTCCTCCTGTTCGGCCTGCCCGATTGCCACCCCGCGCTCTAGGAGGCGTTCTTCGCGCCTGTGACCGTTATCCTGCTGCGCTTCGTCAGGAATGCCCGATTTCCTGGATTCATGCGGTTCATATGATAACGGCATTATCATATCCTGCTAGCCACATTAAACTTTCGATGTAATATCATGCACAGGACTGATCCGGTACGCCCGGCACAGTCCATGCCCCTCGTCCAATCCGAGCACACTGGAGACATTCCGGATGGCACCTGTGCCTGGCGTGCATTTCGTCCTGCTGGTCGTGGCTATCTGGCTCGCGGTCGGCGCGCTGGGCCTTGGGGTTCTGCATCGCACGCGGCTTGTCGCGCACGGTCTGTTTCCGCTTGGCGCGCTGGCCGGTTTGCTGCTGGGCGCGGCAGGTCTTGCCGGCGTCTTCGCCGAACCTTCCACGCTCGTACTGCCGATCGGCCTGCCCGGCCTTCCATTCCATCTGCGCCTTGACCGGCTCTCCGGCTATTTCCTGTTCGTGCTCGGCGTCGTCAGCGCGGGGATCGGCGCCTTTTCCGCCGGCTATTTCCGCAAGGGCGAAGGAACCGCGCCTGGGCTCATCTGTTTTGAATACCACGTGTGCCTTGCGAGTATCGCGCTTGTGCTCGTTGCGGATGACGCCTACGCCTTCATGGTTGCCTGGGAAACGCTGACGCTGTCCGCCACGTTTCTCGTGATGACCAACCACCGGATCGGCGAGATCCGTCGCGCCGCCTATCTGTATTTCCTGATTTCGCACGTCGGTGCGCTCGCGCTGCTCCTATGCTTCGGGATTCTGCAGGCTCGCACTGGTGACTACACATTCGCCAACATGCGCGCGCAGTCGCCCGACGCATTCTGGGCTTCGCTCGCGTTCCTGTTTGCGCTGACCGGATTCGGCGCCAAGGCGGGCGTGTTCCCGCTGCATGTCTGGCTGCCCGATGCCCATCCAGCGGCGCCCTCGCCCGTGTCAGCCCTCCTGAGCGGATTCGTGCTGAAAGTCGGCCTGTACGGCTTGCTGCGCACCGTGTTCGACCTGTTGCACGTGCAGATCGCCTGGTGGGGTGCGCTGCTGCTTGTGCTCGGCGTCGGCACCACGCTGCTCGGCGTGGTGTTCAGCACGATCCAGGTCGACATGAAGCGCCTGCTCGCGTATTCGTCGATCGACAACGTTGGCCTGATGATCGCCGCGCTCGGACTCGCGGTGCTGTTTCGTGCATGCGGCATGCCGCGCCTGTCGGCCCTGGCGCTGACTGCGATGCTCTACCAGATTGCAGCACACGCGTCGTTCAAGAGTCTGCTGTTCCTTGGTACGGGCGCTGTGCTGCATGCCACCGGGGAACGCAATCTTGGCAGGCTGGGCGGCCTGATCCGTTTCATGCCATGGACCGCGTGGGCCGTGCTTGTAGGCGTCGCGGCCAGTGCAGGCTTGCCGCCACTGAGCGGTTTCGTCGCGGAGTGGCTCCTGCTGCAAAGTTTCCTGTTCGCGCCAGGCTTGCCCAATTCCGTGCTGGCCATGACGGTACCGATCGTGGCCGCGCTGGTTGCGATGTCGGCGGCTCTGGCCGGCTACACGATGGTCAAGTTCTTTGGCATCGTGTTCCTCGGGCAGCCGAGGGAAGTGAAACTGGCCCGCGCACGCGATGCGAATGCATGGGAGCGACTCGCGTTCTGCTGGTTCGCAATGGCCGGTGTGCTGCTCGGGCTGATGCCCGTGCAGTTCGTCAAGCTACTGGACGCGGTCACGCATGCGCTTGTCGGGAGCGGCATCGCCGCGAACAATCACGGCTGGCTGCTGTTCGCGCCGGTGTCGGCTGCCAGGGCGAGTTACATGCCCGCCGTGTTCATGCTTTTCTTCCTTGCCTGCTGCGCCCTCGCCTGGGTCCTGGTGCGGCGCTTCTACCACGGCAGGCTGCGTCGCGCCGCGCCCTGGAGCTGCGGCTTTCCGTTCACGACAGCACGAATGCAGGACACGGCCGAAGGGTTCGGGCAACCGATCCGGGAGATCTTCGCGCCGCTGCTGCGCGTCGAGCGGCAATTGCCGTCGCCGTTCGACGCGCAACCGCTCTACAGCGTGTCGGTCACCGACCGCACGTGGTCCGTTTTCTACGACCGTATCGCAGCACTCACGCAACGCGCGGCGCAATGGGCCGGCCGGCTGCAGACGGGCAAGATTGCCGTGTATCTGACCTACAGCTTCGCCGTACTGATCCTGCTCCTGATGCTGGTGAGACGATGGTGAGCCTGTCCGGCGTGATCTCGCAGGCCCTCGAGATTGTTGTGGCGCTTGCCGGGGCACCCCTGCTCACGGGCTGGATCAACCAGTGCCGCGCATGGCTGCAGAACCGGCGTGCGCCATCCATCTGGCAGCCGTACCGGATGCTCCACAAGCTGTTCAACAAGGAATCGGTCGTCGCGCACAGCGCAAGCCCGGTGTTCCGTGGCGCACCCTACGTCGTCTGGGCCGCGATGACGCTTGCGTGTGCAATCGTGCCCACGCTCTCGACTGAACTGCCGTTGTCGCCCGCCGCAGACGCGATCGCACTCGTCGGCCTGTTTGCGCTCGCGCGAGTTGCATTGTCGCTCGCCGCGATGGACATCGGCACCGCGTTCGGCACGCTCGGCGCGCGCCGCGAGATGCTGATCGGCTTCCTCGCGGAACCCGCGCTGCTGATGGTGCTGTTCTCGGCCTCGCTGATCACCCAGTCGACACTGCTCACGAGCATCGTCGCGACACTCGGTCGGGGTGAGCTCACGATCTATCCGAGCCTGGCCTTCGCGGGCATTGCGTTCACGCTGGTGTCACTGGCCGAGAACGCGCGGCTGCCCGTCGATAACCCAGCCACCCACCTCGAGCTGACGATGATCCACGAGGCGCTGATCCTCGAATATTCCGGGCGGCACCTCGCACTGATGGAATGGGCAGCGAGCCTCAAGCTGTTCGCGTATTCGTGCATCGGCCTGGCTCTGTTCGTACCGTGGGGCATCGCTGGGGCAGGCAACCCGTTTGCCCTGCTGCTCGCGCTGCCCGCGCTCTTCGTCAAGCTGATGGTGGGCGGTGCGGCGCTTGCCGTGGTCGAAACTGCCAACGCGAAAATGCGGATCTTCAGGATTCCAGAATTTCTCGCCACCGCCTTCCTGCTCGCGGTAATCGGCATGCTCGTGCACATTTTGTTGGGGGCATGAATGCACGGCTACGCGACGCAACTCATCAACTTCCTCGCGGCTGTCCTGCTTGCGTTGTCGTTCGCAATGCTGAGCCAGCGCCGCATCCTCTCACTGATCCACCTTTATGCGTTGCAGGGTGTCGCGCTCGTGCTCGCAAACCTGATCCTCGGATTTGTGACCGGTGATGCGCACCTGTATGTGTCCGCCGGCCTGACGCTCGCGCTAAAGGTCGGCGTGATTCCGTGGATCCTGTACCGGCTTGTGCGCAGGCTCGATGTCCAGGCCGATGTCGAACCGCTCATCAATATTCCGACGACAATGCTGATTGGCATCGTGCTGGTGATCATCGCGTTTAATGTCGCCTCGCCAATCAGCCAGCTCGCGACCTCGGTTGCGCACGGCACACTCGGGATCGCGCTCGCGTGCGTCCTGCTGTCGTTCATGATGATGATCACGCGCGCGAAGGCGATTCCCCAGGTGATCGGCTTCCTGTCGATGGAGAACGGGCTGTTCTTTGCGGCAACAGCCGCGACCAATGGTATGCCGATGATCGTGGAGCTCGGCATCGGGCTGGACGTGCTGGTTGGTCTCCTGATTCTGGGCGTATTCATGTTCCAGATCCGGGAGCAGTTCGACAGCCTGGACATCCACCACATCGAGAAACTCAAGGATGAGTGACGCCCACGTCGTACTCGCCGTGCTCGGGCTTCCGCTCGTGGCCGCCGCATGTCTGGCGCTCACCCGGCCCAGCCATGTCGCGCGCAACCTGAACGTTGCATTCAGCTTCGCGACGTTCACGGCGACGCTCGTGCTCGCCACGCGCACCGTCGAACAGGGGCCGTCGTTTGCGTTCGGACGGGTATTTTTTGTCGATCCGCTCAACGTGTACCTCGTCGCGCTGACCGCGTTCGTCGGCTGGACGACGTCACTGTTTTCACGGCCGTACATGCAGGTCGAAGAGGCGCGCGGCCGGATGACGCCAAAGCGCATGCGGCTCTATCACAGCATGTACCAGATCTTCATGTTCGCGATGCTGCTTGCGCTGCTGACCAACAATCTCGGCGTGCTGTGGGTCGCGATGGAAGCCGCCACGCTCGCAACCGTGCTGCTCGTCAGCGTTTACCGGACAGCCGCGAGCCTCGAGGCCGCATGGAAGTACTTCATCCTGTGCGGCGTCGGCATCGCGCAGGCATTATTCGGCACGATCCTGCTTTACCTCGCTGCGAGCCGGCAGTTGACCGGCGATGATGCGCTGCTCTGGACGAGCCTGGCCGCCGCGAAGACACACCTTGAGCCGAACATCGTATCGATCGCCTTCGTGTTCCTGCTCGTCGGCTACGGCACCAAGGTCGGACTTGTGCCGATGCATAGCTGGTTGCCGGATGCCCATGCCGAAGGCCCGACGCCGATTTCGGCAGTGCTTTCAGGGCTACTGCTGAACGTCGCGCTGTACGCGGTGCTCCGTTGCAAGGTACTTGCCGATGGCGCACTGGGCAATGGCCTGCCGGGGCAGTTGCTGGTCGGATTCGGGCTCGTGTCGGTGCTGGTTGCCTCGTTCTCGCTGTTCCGCCAGAAAGACGTCAAGCGGCTGTTCTCCTGGTCCTCGATCGAGCACATGGGACTGATGACCTTCGCGTTCGGACTGGGCGGCCCGATCGCGACGTTCGCCGGGCTGCTCCATATGACAGTCCATTCCCTGGTCAAGTCGGCGATCTTCTTCACGGTTGGCCATGCGGCACAGAAGGCGGGCACGCAGGCGATCGAGGGTATTCGCGGGCTGCTGCAGGTCAGCCCGATAGTCGGCTGGGGAATGATGCTCGGCGCACTCGCGATTCTCGGCCTGCCTCCGTTCGGCGTGTTTGCGAGCGAGTTCCTGATCCTGACGACCGCGATGAATACGATACCGTGGACGGCGCCCTTGCTGCTGCTCGGCCTTGCCGTCGCATTTGCGGCAATCTTCGCGCGCGTGCAGCGGATGGCGTTCGGTGGAGCGACGATAGCAAAGCCGCTCGAGCATCGCCCCGCGCTGCTGCCGGTATTCGTGCATCTGGGCATCGGCCTGATGCTCGGTCTCTATGTGCCACCGTACCTGGCAACGTGGTATCGCCAGGCCGCAACGATGCTGGGGGGCTGAAGCATGCGACTTGACATGGCACAGATCGAAGGCGCTATCCGGCTGTCGCACGCTGCAGGACAGATTCCAGCGGTCATCATCGACGTCAACGAAGCGCGGTGGCTCGAAATCGCACATCTGGCGCGCTCGCAGCGAAGCCGGCTCATTGCCATGTGGGGCAGCGAAGCACCCGACGGGATTTTCTCGGCGAACGCCGCGTACGAATGCGAGGACGGGATACTGTGGGTGCGTCTGGCGGTCGAGCGTGGTCCACATCCCGGAGGCGACTTCCCCGATCTTGCCGCCATTTTTCCGTACGCGACACGCATGCAGCGGGCGATTTTCGATCTCACCGGCTTGCAGGCTCGCGGTGCGCAGGACACCCGCCCGTGGCTCAATCATGGGAACTGGCCCAGTGACTATTTCCCGTTGCAAAGACAGGCATCGGGCGTCGAAAGATTCGAGTCGAGCGAGGCTGACTACCCGTTCGTGCAGGTCGCGGGCGACGGCGTTCACGAAATCGCGGTCGGACCGATCCACGCTGGCATCATCGAGCCGGGGCATTTCCGGTTCTCGGTCGTTGGGGAAAAGGTGCTGCGCCTTGAAGAGCGCCTCGGCTACGCGCATCGGGGTGTCGAGCGGCTGTTCGAACGAACCCCGGCCTCAGGTGGCCACCGGGTCGCGGCAAGGATTGCGGGCGACTCGACTGTTGCGTTTTCGTGGGCGTACTGCATGGCGTTTGAGCAGGCATGCGGTGTCGCAGTGTCGAACCGGGCGCTGTACCTGCGCGCCCTCCTGCTGGAAAGGGAACGTGTTGCCAATCATCTGGGCGACCTCGGCGCGCTCGGCAACGACGCCGGGTTTGCCTTCGGGCTCGCCCAGTTGTCACGACTCAAGGAGGACTGGATACGGATGAACGCTCACGCCTTCGGACATCGCTATCTGATGGACCGCATCGTGCCGGGGGGCACGGCAGTTGACATTCGCCCCGAGACTGCAACGGCGTTGGTCAGGCAGTGCGACGCCATCGAGCGTGAAGTCGACGTCATGCGCAAGATCTACGAGGACCAGTCGGGAGTGCAGGACCGGTTTGCCGGCGCGGGCCGCTTGACTGCCGATGTTGCCGGGCATTTCGGCGTGCGCGGCATGGCGGCTCGCGCCAGCGGCCACACATTTGATGTGCGCGCGGCCTTGCAACCCGCTCCGTATGACAATGTGGCAGTCAAGGCGGCAAGCGACCCCAGGGGTGACGTCGCCGCACGCGTTGCTATGCGTTTCACCGAAATCGGCGAGTCCCTGCGTCTGATCCGTGCGCTGCTCGCCAGCTTTCCGGCCGGACCGACTGCCATCGACGTGAAACCGTCAACCGTGCCTTCCCGCGGGACAGGCTGGGTGGAAGGATGGCGCGGTGACGTGTTCGTCGCGCTCGAGGTGGACGCGGGCGATGTCGTTTCGCGCTGCCACTGCCACGATCCGTCGTGGCAGACCTGGCCAGCACTCGAGCACGCGATCATCGGCAACATCGTTGCTGATTTCCCGCTGATCAACAAGTCGTTCAACCTGAACTACGCGGGGCACGATCTCTGATGTGGCAGCTTATCCGGCAATTCGCGCGCTCCGGTTTTCCAGACGAACCCGCGCCGACAGCAGAAGATGCATGGCGACACGAGGAGAGACAGATTCGTCGCGAAATACTCGATCTCCTCGGGCGCGCGCTGTGCATCCGGCAGATTGATGCGGGCTCCTGTAACGGCTGCGAACTGGAGATCCACGCGCTGAACAATCCTTACTACAACATCGAAGGTCTGGGTATCAGGTTCGTCGCGAGCCCGCGGCATGCTGACCTGCTGCTCGTGACCGGGCCTGTAACGCTGAACATGAAGGCCGCCGTGCTCGCCGCATACGACGCGACGCCAGCCCCCAAGCTCGTTGTTGCGGCGGGTGAATGCGCCTGCACAGGCGGCATTTTCGCTGGTGGCTATGCCGTGTGTGGGCCCGTTTCGTCGGTCCTGCCGGTCGATGTAGCGATTCCCGGATGTCCGCCGCCCCCCATCGATCTGCTGCGAGGCATCCTGGCGGCCTGCCGGGCGCGTTAGCATGGAATGGATTTCAGTGAAGCAGCGGCGTCCAGGCGCGTACGCCCGGCGCCATGCCTCCACTCAGCGGGACGTGGTCAATGCGTGATGACGATTATGACGAACTGCGCGCGACTCTCGCGCTCTTGCGCCTGGCATGGCTCCAGCTCGTCACGATGTTCAGCTTTCTGTATGCCGTTCTGCTTCGCTACCCGACGTGGTTTGTTGCCCTGTCCGTTCTTGTTGTGACGGCCTCGATTTCGCACGTCGCCATGAATGTCGCAAGGAATCCCGCCAGGCCGTTCGATTTTAAAGTGCTCGACTGGCTCCTGGTCACTTCCGGCTGGTCGGCCATTCTGCTCTCGATGAACTGGCTGCGCATCGAACGCACGCGCCATCTGGAGCCAGGTGCGCTTCTTGGCCAGGCGATCCAGAGTACGCTGATTTCCAGTCCCGATCTGGGGACCGGTTCCGTTGTGACGCAATGGATATGCAGCTTCAGTGCGCTGGTTGTGATGCTCACCTGGGCCTTTAGTGGACGATACCTCGACTGACTCTGGAAAGGGTGCAGCAAGGGCTGATCCGGTGGCGCCTGAGGCCTGAAAGTTCGAAGCGGTGTGCCGTGTTGTGCGCAGATGTGATTCACATCTGCAGCCAGAACCTGGACGGTGCACTCATGCAGCTGCAAAGTTGACCGCGGCACACAGCGGTCCGATCCAGACCTTTGCAGAATACGGCAAGTCCTTCGGGTGCCCGTGGAGGGTTTCCAGGTCGATCCACCCGCTCCAGTTTTCGCGGAAGTTGACCGGAAGAATATCTCCGTTAAGATGAGTTTTCGATCAAGCCTTTGGTGCCAGTCCATGTGCTTTGCCACTTTGCGCGCCCTCTGCTCGCCTGGACGACCTTTGCGCGTTGGCGCCAACGGCGCGACGGGATCCTCACTTGACTTCGTCCAACACCCAAAGCATGGCGACACGCCGATTGCGGCTGCACGAGTCGCCGTGCGGGCGCAGGTGCTTGCCATTGTCGTCGAGCCTTCCAGAAACAGCTTGCGCCAGACGCGAATTCGATTGGGCCAGCGGGCACGAGGGTTTTACACGCTCAATGCGCTGGAATAAAGCAGACATCGTGAGCGTTTATTGGTCAGGCATAGCGTGCAAGGCCGCAGTGGCATCCACCACTCGGACCGTGCGATTCTTCATTCAATGAATGGCTGCACCGCTCGTGGCGTGGTCTGCGCAGGAGGGAACATCATGAAAACACCCAGGCTGATATCGGTGGTATTCGCGATAGTTGCGCTAGGTTTTGCGTCGTTGTCGTTTAGCGCGGATCAGTCCAATAACGACACGAGTTCGTCGGGGGCGAGCAGCAGCAGCACGAACGGAAGTGGCGGCGGCTATTGATGCGCTCGCTTGCTTGACGGCCTGCGCCCATATCGCGACGCTGCTCGGGATGGCCTGAACGCAATCGTCGCGAGCGGCTGCTCGCGATCGTTGCGTTACCTTTGCGTTGACCAATCGCGCGTGCTCCACGGAGTCCCCTGGGTTGCTGTGCTATCCGAACAGACCCTCCAACCTGCGGCATAATACTCAAAAAATTGGTTAAAGAAGGGGGCTACTATGCGATGGCGCCTGACGCGGCCCACAGCGCCTGGATGGTACTGGATGGAAATGAGCGGCGAACTCGAAATTGTAAAGCTATACGAATATCAGGTCGAGCCCCGAGTGACTGCAGAGTTAGAAGTCGCGCAGGTTGGACGTCAGCACACCGCGCCCGTGTTTGATCACAAATTCACCAGCGCTCGATGGTTTGGGCCGATCGCTCCACCGGGCGAAGTGGAGGCCAGCGCAAAAAGCTATGAGTAGGATGCCGAAATAAGGATGAAGCTACATCACTCGTCCATTTGCCGATCTGCGCCAGTTCGGATTCGCTGAGGTGCAGCACCTGGCGGACACTCACAATCTTGCCCGATGCATCGACGACCGCGACCACATTTGTCGCGCCCATCGGCTGCATCGGCCACATGAGCGAGCGGCCGCCATCCGGCAGGTCATGGACCTCACGCGGCTGTCCCATACGTGCGATGATCGCCGAGGGGGAACTAGCAACCCGGACCGACACTGCGGCACTCGCTCGCTTTTATGCAGCGGTCGGGCATTCAAGTGTTTGGCCGATGTTGCGTTGTCAGCATGGCCAGGACGACAACTTTCCAGGACCTGGGCAGCTGCTTTGCGCCCCACGGACTCTTGCGAACGAGAATTGAGTGGCGCTTACGGTTCGATGTGCGTCGACTGCGTCGCGCGATCATCGGCCAACTTCGGCCACTAGTCCAGACTTTCACGCGGACGTTCGAACGTCCGCTCCTTCACAATCAATGGACCTACGCTTGCAATCATGTCGATCGACGTCGCTCGCCTCCCTGGGGGCCGGGCGCCCGTCGGCAAAGCCGTTCAGCGAGTGATTCTCCAGGGCGAAAGGATCAGGAATCCTCATCCTCCGGCCTCCACCATTTGATGGAGGAATCAGCCACGGGAGACTCTTCAATCCATGTCCACGCGTGCGTCGCCGGCAGGAGAACGGACAATGACCTTCGATGCCGAGCAACGGCTCGCGCACTTGCCGAGGGCACGCATCGTGCGCCTGACTGATCCGCTGCCCGGCACCCCCAAAGCATTGGCTCGCATGCGTGAACTTGCCCGGCATCCGTAGGCCCGGCTGCAAGGCGCTCGTGCACCCCGGGCATAGGCGGGCCCACCCGCTCCCCACCGGTCGCCTGTCGGCATCTCTCGTGACCGGCTCGAAGCTGGGCGTGTACTCAATCCTGAGCTTACGTTCGCTGCCGCCTCAGATTGGGGAATTCTACTACTACAGTCCCGGGGGAATTACGCTCGACGCTGCCCTTCCAATCGCGCAATAAAGGTGTCTCCGGCGAGGTGTCCGCCGCCGGCTCACCGATCCGACGACAGGGCGTTGTTTGTAGGGGGAGTCATCATGCGATTCGACGCGAACAACATCGAGCTGATGGAATCGGGCCAGTACCTGCACGTGTCGGCGTGCCCGGGATTGCGTCTCCGGGCGACGGCAAGGCAACGTACCTGGGTTTACCGCTACAAGTCACCCGTTGATGGCCGGGTGCGACAGATACGCATCGGTCGCTGGCCCGAACTTTCGCTCGCTGGCGCGATCGTCGAATGGGAAGCCCTGACCGCGATGCAGCATGCCGGTCTCGAACCGGTGCCCGAGATGTGCAAATCTTAAGGTAATCCGAGTCGGAACCGGCGTGATCGCGATGAACTCTTCGCTGGCGCGACGCAGGAACCCCGTTTCCGGCAGCAACGGCTGCCGTCTTCGGATGACCTGAGTTATCACCGGACCCCGCGAGCAGGTTTCAACCGTGTGCAGAGCCCCCTGCCGGGGCATTCCCGCTGCCTTGCCTTGCCTTGCCTTGCCTTGCCTTGCCTTGCCTTGCCTTGCCTTTCCCTTCCCTTCCCTTCCCTTCCTCTACAATGTCCGCACCGATCACAACCACCGGCTGCACCATGAGCGAGGCGACCCCTCCCAGCTATGTGACGATATTGGCCGCAAGCAATTTTGATCCACATGGCCGGGACCGCAATACGGGGTACTTCTTCAAGCAATCTGCCGAAGACTATGCAGCGGCAAGGTGTTGCTTGCTGAATGGTCTCTTCCCAGGCTTCGTGATGGCAGAGCAAGCGGTCGAGAAGCTAATCAAAGGGTTCATCCTGTTCATGGACCCAAGCTTTAAGCCAAAGAAGGGAAAAGGACACGACCTTCCGAGTCTTATAACGGTCATGTGCTCCCATTATCCGCACGTCTCGCTTGCGCCCTATGAGAAGACCATCGAGCTTCTGCAGTCAAGCTATGACGGACGGCATCCGGACTCGGAAGCAAAGTCGCTGGCCCATATGACAGCGCAACTACACGATGTGGACGAACTGTACATCTATCTGCTGGACCAATCTCCGATTACAGGCGACCTTCGATACCAGATTGGGGCGTGGCCTTATCTATATACCGCCTACCTTGGGATAACGAACATGCCCGATCCGAAGTGGTCCATGTTCGATAATCTCGCCGCGAGACGCTTGCTAATGGGGCGGCCTATCCCAGCCAATATTCAACGCTGGAAGGACGCTCATGATCGGGACGTCAGTGGATGATCCTGATACCCGCCCATGCCTAGGAAACCTTATGACCTATAGGCAGCGAAGGTGAGTCATTTGACCGCGAATGAATCTTGCTGCGCCTTGCCAGTGACGCGTTAACTGAGACCATCTGACGGACGGAGCAACTTGTTCGGAGTCTACCGAACCGCAAAGCGGGGAAACCTCATTTGGATTGCAGATAGACGGCCACGGCCTTGGCCTGTTCGTCATTCAAGGTGTGCGCCACTGCGCTCATCACGGGCGCATTGCCACGCGTGCCATTTTTGAAAACTTCGATCTGATGCAACAGATATTCCTTGTGCTGCCCGGCCAGCCGCGGGAATGTGCCAGATCCCTGAGCCTCGGCGCCATGGCATGTCGCGCAAGCCGGCACGCCCTTATCCGGCACGCCGTGCTCGAAGATCTCCTGCCCCTTGGCCGTCAAGGCGGTATCTCCAGTCGCGCCTCGCGTTGCCGGCTGGTGCGAGAAATAGTCGGCCAGCGATTTGACCGCGGCGTCATCCAACAGCGCAGCCATGCCCCACATGTAATCGCGGGCGGTGTTTTCGCCACGCGCGTGCTCGCGGAATCCCTTCAACTGGGCTTCAATGTATTGGGGTGTCTGTGCATTGAGCTTAGGAAACATCGGCGATTCGCTACGCCCGCCTACACCGTGGCAACCGGAACAAATCTGCATGGCAATGCGGGCGCCATCCTCGCTTTGTGCGAGGGCTGGCGTCAACGTGAGGCCGGCGACGGCAAGCAACGCGATCACGGGAAAACGTGTACCAAGGATCATTTATTGTCTGCGTTGTCTTCAAGTCGAACGGATGGATGATGCCAACCTGTCCGGTCAGCGTAGGATATTTTCGGACTCGACACAATGGGAAAGTCTAAGGCGGACGTGTTGCCCCGCACACGCGACCGGTGCGGGTACGTTGCCTCAAGCAGCGGCGCCTGATGGCGCGGATCCCGAGTGTTTCGATCACACTCAGGGCGGTCTGTGAAGCGCTTTGGCATGACACGCCCCTCCAAACAGGCTCAGCCTGTTCGTTTTCGCGGTGCAGCACACTGCCCGGCCGTCTCATGTGTGCTCGATGGGTAGTCGTGACCATCGGCGGAGGCGCCATGCAGTCCTACACGATTGCCCGGTTCGGCCGAGCATCAACCGGCTGGTGGGGTGGAGCAAATGGCCGTTGTACCTGGAACCGGTTGGTGGATCTTCGCCCAGCCGAAGGGCAGTTCAGGGGTCGACTACGGCCGACCGCGTCAGGCGGTAGTCGGGCAATGAGCCGTCGTTCGTCTGTACCGGCACTCAGACATTCAGGCGGCTGCTTCGCACAGGTAAGCGCCCGATCGACAGGCCCGATATTTGGAGCGGCACATGACTTGGTGCGGCTGAAGCAATGTGTCCTATGATTGGTCGGGGTAGCAAGTTTTGAACTTGCGATCTCCGCGTTCCGGATGCGGCGCCTTATGTACCAGACGCTCCCCCTGAAGACGGAGTCAATCATGCTACACAATATTCTGGCCGCCGCTCCGGCTATGGTCCTGTGCCTGCTCCTGTAAGGCGTTGTGGTCGCCGTCTGCCTGCGCCGGTACGCGCGCTTCCGAGGTAACGTTAGGAGTCGGGACTTGCTATGGGTGGACGTCCTGCTATTGGTAACTGTGATGATGCTGACCTTGCTGTGCAATTTCGCCCAAATGGCAATCTGGGCTGCGCTGTTCATGTTCTTAGGAGAGTTTTCCGATTTCGCCACTGCTCTGTACCATTCCGCGGTCGATTTCATCATGCTGGGCTACGGCGACATTGTCATGTCCAAGCACTGGCGCATGCTTGGGCCAATCGAAGCTGCCAACGGCATCCTGATGTTCGGAGTCTCAACTTCGGTGATGACGGCTGCGGTCATGGATGTGATTAAGTACCATCATGCCCGGCTGCAGAAGGAGTAGCCGTGAAAGCAGGCACACGTCGGGCGCCGCAACACCAAGCGGGGCCGTACCCGACACATCGAGGCTCACGCAGCTTCGATTGTGTTGCATCGACCGGTTGAATCCGCAGTTGACTTGTGCCAGCGTGGGCGACGATCGTAGCCTCGCGGTATCCCGGCTATTCAGTGCCGTACTCTATTTCATCACCGTTGCGTATCTCCTCCGCTACGTATTCCAGCCGAGGATCATGACGCCCGATAAGTTGTTTGGCGCCGCAGCGGCGTATCTGTTGATCGGTGTCCTCTGGGCGTACATCTACGCAAGCATCGGATACTTCTATCCACGGCCGTACATGATCGTCGGGCAGTCGGGGCGGCTCCTTTATGCCGATGCGCTTTACTTCAGCATAACCGTTCTCACGAGCACAGGCTTCGGCGCCATCACGCCACTCGCGCGCCCGGCGCGCGGCATGTGCATGGTTGAACAGATCACCGGCAGCTTGTTCGTCGCGATCCTGATCGGCCGCCTCGCGGCGTTTACCCGCCGCGAGAGAGTTATACCGACGGCAAATCCTAGGAAGTTAGGAAGCTTTGTCGAGTCGATGTGACCGCTGGCGATATGCGTCGACTCGACGGCAAACTAGACTGATTGAGGGGCGGTTGTACCTCGCAAGTCTGCGTTGGGAGCAAGCAAATCGAATTCAATCAGACAACAGACGAGATCCGGCACAGTACGCATCTGCATTTTCTCCATCACTCTAGCCCGGTGGATCTTGATTGCCTTTTCCGCCGCGCCAAGCCTCGCTGCAATGACCTTATTGGAGTGTCCAGTTGCGACGAGCATCATGACTTCCCGTTCGCGTCTAGTAAGGTGGTCGATTCGTAACTGAATTTCTGCCCATCGCCTGCGCTGATCAAACACTTCTCCGGCCTCCCGAAGTGCGCGCGCCATAGAACCGGGCAGAACGTCACCTCAACCGGCTTCTCCAGAAAATCAACTGCACCCGCCTTCATTGCCGCAATCGCCGACTGCATGTTGCCGTGAGCGGAAACAAACACAATAGAGGCGGTCATGCCCAGGCGACGCTGCACCTCCTGGCCGTTCATGTCGGGCAGTCGACCGTGAGAAAAAGATACGAGCGGGACACTGCGCGCGAGTCACGCGCGCAGGATATGGCGTGACACGCTCTCGAGCTTGCCGCCTGGCTACTTAACGCAAGCCGACCGGCCGCTCTTGTGCGCGTTTTGCGAAGCGAGCGCACTGAATCAGGGTGCCGCGTCGACAATGGCGCGTGAAGGCGTGGTGATCGAAATCGACGGCAAGCGCACGACGCACCCGGCGCTCTTGGTGTTTCGCACGACGTGCACTTCGCTTGCGTCGCTCTCTACCAAGTTGCGGCTCGCACTGAGTGCGCGCACGACGCGCGACACCGCGAGCACCAAGGCAAGCGCACCGGTGAACGCGCGCCGGCCGTGGTCTCGATGATGATCGTATTGATTTGCACGGCCGGTTTTCGCCACGTGTCCGGCCGGTGCCCTGGTCTTGCTGGCCGGCTTCGATGCACGCTCCCGGCCGGCGTGATGCGGGCCGATGGCGCGGCATCGGCAAGGCCCGCGCACCCCTTTGCGCAAGAGAACGGATAATGACCGCGTGCCCGACGATCGCATGGCTCACAAACGGCGCTCACCGGCAACTCGAAAGCTTCGCGAGAGAACCCCGCATGCCCGCCGAAGCGCTGGCAAGCGAGCTTGTCACCGAAGGCTTGCGGGCACTCGATGCACCGCCCGCGCCGGATCATCCGGTACCGCCTGTACAAGCCGTGCTCACCGATGCCATGCGCGAGCGGATGGTGCGCCGGCCGTGCTGAGCGCTTGGTCACCGTGCACTCGCGGAAATAGATGTCGCGAGCCGCAAACCTGTTCCCGAATTCGGCGCGATCGAGCTAGACGATTCGACCGGCTGGAATAGAGCGAATCGAGAATCGCTGATTAGGTTCCGAATTCGGGGACAGGCTCATCGGTGAGATCTCCCTCACCTTTTGGCCTCGGTATTGCACTGGCTCCTGCCCGGGTCATCGGCTCGCTCCCGGTTCAGTCGATCTCATCGCGAGACTCGCGGCGCTTTGTGCACGAACGGAGGCCGCAGGAACGCGATCAGTGGGGTAGCACGCGTTTGAGAAATTCCTTCGCACGCTCCGATTGCGGATCTTCGAAAAAGGCGTCCTTGTGAGCGTCCTCGACGATAATTCCCTTGTCCATGAACAGGACACGGTGCGCCACCTTCTTCGCGAAACCCATTTCGTGCGTGACGCACATCATCGTCATGCCTTCGCGCGCAAGTTCGATCATCACGTCGAGCACCTCGTTGATCATCTCGGGGTCCAGCGCGGACGTCGGCTCGTCAAACAGCATCGCAATCGGATCCATCGACAGTGCCCGAGCAATCGCAACACGTTGTTGCTGGCCACCGGACAACTGCCCAGGATACTTGTCGGCGTGTGCCCGAAGCCCAACCCGGTCAAGGAGCGCCAGGCCCTTCGCGGTCGCGGTCTCGCGATCCCGGCCGAGAACCTTGATCTGCGCGAGCGTCAGGTTTTGCGTGATAGACAGGTGTGGAAACAGCTCGAAATGCTGGAACACCATGCCGACCTTCGCGCGCAGCTTCGACAGGTTTGCACGCTTGTCCCCAACTGACTGACCGCCAACGACGATCTCCCCTTGCTGGAACGGCTCGAGGCCGTTCACTGTCTTGATCAGCGTCGACTTGCCGGAGCCAGACGGACCGCATACGACAACCACTTCGCCCTTGTTGACTTCGGTCGTGCAGCCAGTCAGAACCTGAAACGATCCGTACCACTTCGACACATCTTTCAGTGCAATCATCAAAATATCCTTATGATCCACGGGCAGCCTGACTTCCTCAGCGAACGTGCGCCTGCGCAAGCCGCGCTTCTACGTGACGCTGCCCCCACGACATTGCCGTACTGAGCAGCCAGTAAATAGCCGCCGCCGCCAAATAAAGCGGTAATGGCTGAAACGTGGACGCAATGACTTCCTGTGCGGCACGCAGCATCTCAGTCACGGTGATCACTGAAACCAGCGACGTGTCCTTGATCAGGCTGATCAGCGTGTTGCCCAGGCTCGGCACAGCGATCCTCAAGGCCTGAGGACAAATGACGTACCGCAGTGTCTGCAGGTGACTCAGGCCAAGGCTGTGTGCCGCACTCCACTGTCCCCGCCCGATACCGAGAATCGCACCGCGCATACTTTCGGAGAGGTAGGCGCCAGCGTTGGCCGTCAACGCAAGAATGCCGGCGCTTGTCGGGTCGAGAGAGATGCCCAGCCCGGGCAACCCGTAGTACACGAGGAAAATCTGCACGAGTAGCGGCGTGCCGCGCATGAGGCTGACATATCCACGGGCGACGCCGGCAACCAGCGGTTGTCCACTGATACCCATGATTGCGACGATGACACCGACGCACAGGCCAAGGACGGCAGCGGCCAGCGCGAACTTCAAGGTAACCATCGCGCCCATCAAGAGGACGGGCAGAGCGTGAATGACAAGATCAATTGGTGTCATGCGATGAATAGCCTAATGTGCGCGCCACCCAGTTCGGAAGCGGAGCGGCGCGGCATATGGGAGAGGAGCCTACTGCGAGACCGGTTGCGTTACATCAGTGCCGAACCAGTGCATGGAGATCTTCTTCAGCGTGCCATCATCCTTCATCGCGCTGAGTGCACCGTTGATTGCCTTTTCGAATTCCGGATTACCCTTTCGGAACGGAATGCCCATTTCCTGGTCGGCTCCCTTGAGCACTGCGCCAGCACGCAGCGGCAGATGCGACGTCTTGATGATGTATGGCAGCATCAACCGGTCATCGAGCGTCGCATCGATTCGATTCGACGCGAGATCACTCAGCTTTTCCGCCGCGCCGGGGTACGTCTGCGCATTAATACCTGTCACGGCCCTCGCCATCTGGTCATAGTTCGTGCCAAGGGTCACTCCCAGCTTCTTGTCCCCCTTGAATTCATCAAGGGACGTGAAATCGCGTTTGTCATTGGCCCGCTGGATCAACTGGGCGGCAGAGAACGTGTACGGCTGGCTGAAATCGAGCGCCTGTTTGCGCTGCGGGGTAATGGTGACCTGGTTGACGATCACGTCAAACTTTCCTGCTTGCAGGCCCGCGAGGATGCCGCTCCACTCGGTGGGTATGAATTGCGCCTTGACACCTAGTCTGCTTGCGAGCGCCTTTGCGACATCCACATCGAAGCCTTCGAGTTCGCCGGTCGCGTTCCGGTAATCGAACGGCGGATAGGTACCCTCCAGGCCGACGCGGAGCACGCCGTTCGATTTGACTGTTTCGAGCAGGTCCTGGGCGTGGGCGCTTGCACCTGCGAAGCTGAACGCAGTCGCGACGACCGCACCGCGCAAAAGCTGGCTGATAAGGCTTTTGAAGTTCATAGTCCCCTCATTGAATGTACGTTACTCGTTATACCTGGTATGCCGAATGCGGAATACCCTCTCCAGCTCATTTACAAAACCGCCCTCCTGTTTAGATTCAACGACAGACCGGGATGCCAGGCAATTGACACGACGGCCGTGCGGGCACTCGAGATACGCTCAATGCTGCACCGGAGCAAGTTCAATGACTGAGGCGCGCCGAATTTAGCGGATTTGTCAACTATCTGCCAATTCAGGTTAAACCCTCGGTCAGTGGCGCTCACACTTGTACAGCGATCTGGGTAGCAATCAGGGCATCAACTCTTCCCCCGCGCTAGCCTTGTGTGGAAGCAATCCTAAGGGCGCCACGAGAGAATTTTTTTTTAAATGCCGTCCTGTTTATCCCCTAAGAGGAAGAACGAAATTCTCCCTATGGCGGATGGGAGGATCTCCAGAACCGCGATGGCAACCGCAGCGGGAACGACGCACGGAGGGGGCGATTTCAGCCAGGCAGGTGCTCGAGCACATGCATCGTCACGTGATGTCCGGGCGTGGATTGAAGCGAGACATCCAGTTTTCGGTGGCAACTTCACCATTCAACGGGTCCAGCGCGCACGACCCTGATCCAATAGAGAACTATTTCCTTCAATTTAAGGGGAAGACGGTAGGGAGAATAAAAAAATATTCTCCTTCCGCCTTCGTACGATAACGGACTTCGAAGGCTGGATGCGACGCACCGAAGCAGGAATCGCATCCGCCACCCCTCCCGGACGACAAGCGAAGAGGCCTCATCCATGATCACCCTGCTCCGACTTTTTCGCGAGCATCCCAACTCGGTCGACGAGACGTACTTCCAGCACATGAGAATGTCGTTCTCATTCAGCATTCCCATGTTGCTCGCATCGCTTGCCCTGCTCGTCCACGCACTGTTTCCGTTCCTTTTCGTGCGTACAGGCAGCAAGGTGGTGACCTCGCTGCATGACCGCATGGTGGCGTCAAGGAAAAGACGTGGCGCAACAGACTGAGCGATACCTGCCGCTCTCGCCGCACGTGCTCAACACGGTTACGACAAGGCGTGACTGCGTGCGAGCCTTCGCTGGGCTGCCCCGCGAATTTCAAGCTTTCGCAAATCTAACGAATAACAGTCGGCCACCAGAATGGTTCGACAAGGAATAAACATGCATCCTGAAACCGTTTTACTTCACGGCGCCTACGATCCGGAGACGTTCGGCGGTGTGGTGAATCCGCCTGTCTTCCGTGCATCGACTATCGTTTTCCGCGACATGAAAGACATGGAGGCGAGAGCCAGAGCCATGTCCAGCCCGGAAGGTCAGGAGCTGTGGTACGGGCGCAAAGGCACGCCGACGACGTTCGCACTCCAGGAAATGCTGGCGCAACTGGAAGGCGGATATCGTTCATTGCTCGTCTCATCGGGCCTCGCTGCCTGTACTAGCGCGATCATGGCATTCGTCAAGTCCGGTGATCACGTACTGATCTGCAACAGCGTGTATGGGCCGACACGGCATTTTGCCGATACTGTCCTGCGACGCTGTGGCGTCACGGTGACCTACTATGACTCGACGGCAGGATCCGGCATTGGCGCGCTGTTCAGACCCAATACGACTCTCGTTTTTCTCGAGTCACCGGGCTCGCAGACCTTTGAGGTGCAGGACGTCCCGGCGATCTGCGCTCAGGCTCGTAAGAGAGGCGCAAAGGTTGTGATGGACAACACGTGGGCGACGCCACTGTTCTTCAAACCTTTCGAGCACGGCGTCGACGTATCTGTGCACGCGGCAACGAAGTACATAGTGGGCCACTCGGACGCGACAATGGGCGTAATTACTGCCAACGCTGAGGCGTGGGCGACCATACGCGAGTATGTGTATGCCGCGGGACTTCACGCCGGACCCGATGACGCCTACCTCGCCCTGCGGGGTCTACGCACGATGGCAATTCGCCTGGAGCGGCATTTTCGTCATGGCGTGGATATCGCTAACTGGCTGGCCAACCGGCCGGAAGTCGAGCGCGTACTGCACCCCGCGCTGCCAGATACGCCGGGACACCTGATCTGGGCGCGTGACTACAAGGGCGCTTCGGGGCTGTTCAGTGTAGTGCTAAAGCCGACGTTTTCCCGCGACACATTCCGCTCGTTTATCGACAATCTTCACCTGTTCGGGCTGGGCTTCTCCTGGGGCGGATTCGAGAGCCTCGTGATGCCGTTCGATCCCCGCCATGAGCGACCAGACGGCAACTGGCCGTACGATGGATTTGCGTTCCGCCTGCATATCGGCCTCGAAGCAAAGGAGGATCTGATCGCCGACCTGGAGAATGCGCTGCGCTTTCTGCACGCGCAGTAAGACTGCGAACACAACCCACCGCTCATTCTTTCGATGGAATCCTCACCTCAATATGGCTTCGAGATAAATAACATTCAGGATCAAGCCGACTCCTAACCGTCGTCATCATGTTGCCCACTCATTCATTTGCCTTATTCGACTGCCATGTCTTTCGACCCACTCCAGCTTGCTGCGCTCGCCGAACGCCACCGCACCCCACTTTGGGTATACGACGCCGATACGATTCGCGACCGCATCGCTCGCCTGCGGCAATTCGACGTGATCCGGTATGCGCAAAAGGCATGCTCGAACATTCACATCCTGAAACTCATGCGTGACGAGGGAGTACTCGTCGACGCAGTGTCACTGGGTGAGATAGAGCGTAGTCTCGCTGCAGGATTCCGGCCGAATGGCGACCCCGAAGGCGTTGTTTTCACGGCTGATCTGATCGACATGCCAACGCTTGAGAAGGTGCTCGCTTCCGGTATTACGGTCAACGCAGGCTCTCTCGACATGCTCGCACGCATCGGTCAACATTCGGCCGGCCACCGTGTCTGGCTGCGCGTCAACCCAGGCTTCGGGCACGGGCACAGTCGCAAGACCAACACCGGGGGACCGCAGAGCAAGCATGGGATCTGGTTTGAAGACGTCACGCGCGCCATCGAAATGGTGCGTCAGTATCGGTTGAAGCTGGTCGGCATCCATATGCACATCGGCTCGGGCGTGGACTATGAACATCTGTCGAAGGTATGCGACGCGATGGTCGACATCGTCGAATTGCTCGATCATGACATCGAGGCGATCTCGGCAGGTGGTGGTCTTTCAGTACCGTCCCGCGAGAGTGAGCCGAGCGTTGATGTTGATCACTATTTCCGCCGGTGGGACGCGGCGCGCAAACGGATCGAGCGGCATCTTGCACACCCGGTGCGAATCGAGATCGAACCCGGTCGTTTTCTGGTCGCCGAGGCTGGCACGCTCGTGACACAGGTACAATCTATAAATCATCGGCCCGACCACGACTTTGTTCTGATTGACGCAGGTTTCAACGACCTTATGCGCCCGGCAATGTATGGCAGCCATCACGTCGTGACTGTTCACGCTTGCGACCGCACGCCTCCCGAAAGCCGATCGCTTGCAAGCGTCGCGATTGCGGGCCCGCTCTGCGAATCGGGTGACGTGTTCACGCAGGACACCACTGGAGTCGTTACGCACCGGCAGTTGCCGCGACCCCAGATCGGCGACCTGCTGTTCTTCGGTAGCACCGGCGCGTATGGTGCGTCGATGTCGTCGAACTACAATAGCCGGCCACTCGCGGCCGAAGTGCTCGTGGACCGGGGTGTGCCTCGGCTCATCCGGCGTCGCCAGACAATTGATGAATTGCTTGCTCTCGAATTGCAGGCGTAACGATACGCTAACATGGTACAGCCTAGGCGTTACATCCCCCACCGCGCGATTGTCACGTTCGCGGACGCGCGGACAAGAGCGGCGACCAGTGCTGGCCGGCGACGGCGTGGCGCTGAAGCGGAGTGGCAGGTCGAAGCTGCCCGCCGCTCAGCTACTTCCGGTCTCGGCAAATTTGAGACAATGTCCGGCATCCTCGGCTGGACATTCGGGTGTCGGCTTTGCTTCGCCTTCCGCCGTTCGCACAGACGGCGATAGACGGTAACTCCGTGCAATTGGATGGGGAGTGCCGTCTCGGTACTGCTGAAGTAAGTCCGCGGCCCCCCACTTTCCAGCAACAGCCCGATAGCATCAACCGCTTAAAGCAGATTCGACGTATTGCCGGAGCCGGTTATGCCCAAAGCCGTCTCGAAGCCGAGACCAACACAGCCCTCAATATCTGAGCATTAACAAGGCGTAATTGACAGCGCTGCATGTGCCAACATGCGTGCGGAAGGAATAGAACTGTAGCTCGATGCTCCCGACGAAATAGTCGGCGCCAAGCTCAAGAGGGAAGTTAAACGGCTACGAAGCAAGCTTAAGGCTGGGCTGCTGGGCTGCGTCGAGTTCGTCAAAACTCGACCCCATTCCGTCGCTTTGCATCCGCGAACCCTATTCGAAAATCGCATTCGGCAAGCAGTCTGGCCTAATCCTCAAATCGCTGATTCCGGTCCGCTTTCGAGATATGGCGACACCCATGTGGCAATACAACGTGCTACATACTCTGCGTCTTTGCTGTCGCTTAGCAGATGGTCAGCTCGATCCAACGATACGAAACTCTTTGGATGCTTCGCCGCAAGGAAAATCTTTTGCGCCTGGTCAATGGTGACGGTGTCGTCCAGAGGAGAATGAAGGACAAGTAATGCTCTCTTCAACTTCGCGACCTTCTCTTCTAACCGGTGTTCATCGATGTCCTTGAGGAATTGCCGCTTGATTGTAAAGTCCCTGCCGGCAAGCTGAACAGTTAGTGTGCCGAGTTTCTCGATCGATTCGATGCTGTCTTTGAACAAGTGCTTGATATGCCCCGCGTCACCAGGTGATCCGATCGTAACGACCGCTTTTGATTCGGGTATTTCGGAAGCAGAGGCCAAAACTGCCGCACCACCCAGACTATGTCCGATCAGTGTGCTTGGGGCCTGATGCTCCCTCCTGAGGAAAGCCGCGGCCGCCAACAAATCGCTAATATTGGAGGAAAAGTTACTGTTGGAGAAATCGCCATCGCTGTTACCAAGCCCGGTAAAGTCGAAGCGAAGTACGGCAATCGACTGTTCAGTCAGCGCTCTAGCAATCCTCGACGCAGACTTCAAGTCCTTGCCGCAGGTAAAGCAATGCGCGAACAGTGCGTATGCCACAGGCTCGTCAGGAAGCTCAAGGAGTCCGGCTAGTGATTCACCCTGGTCGTTCTCGAAGGAAATCTTCTGCTTAATCATTGCGAGGCTCCTCAGCGTGAATTTGGCGGTGACGAAACGCCAAATTTGACTGTCGAGAGTCGACTCAAAGCTGAATACTCTCTGTCCGCGTCGACGATTATTTACCAAACAATCTGCGGTGGCAATGCGATGGCTCCCGGACCTTTTACCACCGTCGAATGCGCCAGTCTGTCTTGAATTGCGGCAACTACATTCGAGATCAACCTGTCACGAGATTTCCATGGATCCCCTGGATTGCGCTGTATTCTCGCGTCCCATACCGGATTCGGCCTTCTTGATCGAACTCTATTGCGAATCTAGCTGTTTGAAACACAAGTCCACTCGTGGTGCGGCGGTCTAACCAGAATGTCCACCGACCTCCAAACTGGTCATCGACCCGTACGTGCTCGAAGAGCCCCGCTACTATCGCCGCGTGCGCGCTCAGCCGGAAATTAAATTCCTTGTCGCGCTCAAGCCGAAAGTTCCGGAAACTTGCGTATGCCAACGCCTCACACGAGAAGATCTCGTCGATGTATCGGTAGGCTAGTTCGTTGATCCGTATTGCGTCTTGCTCCTGAGCCGCGACTTTCTGTCGTCGTTGCTCGGAATACTCCTTGAAAGCCATTCACTTCTCCGGATGTTTATTGGACCATGCGGGGAAAAAGATTCTTGACTCCGCCTGCGCTTGGAGAGCGCTGAGTGCAAACACGCTACGGCGCGCCGCTTCGGCGGGCGCCGCACGAACTGCACGCGAAGACTCAGCCCTTCGGTGCCACACCGAGCGGCGCCTTCGAGTTATCCGTTTCCCGACTGCCCTAGCTGAGGCAGGTACCTGCCGAAGTTCATCTCAAAGTCACTCGGCACTCCGTATGCCAGGCCACGAAGCTTGGCACGACGAGCCTGCCCAGCTGGCGAGGCCAGCGAAGGGAAGAACAGGTCGATGCTCGACTGGAGTTCGGCGGCAGTCGGCATTCCAAAACGATTGATCTGAGTTTTCGCTGCGCCGAGCGTCTCTCGGTCGAACGAGGCCAGACGCAGGACAAGCGTTTCGACAAAAGCGTCGAGGTCGGCATCGTCCAGCGCACGGTTTATCCAGCCATACCGTTCGGCAACGTCGGCGTCGAAGTCATCGGCGCTGAGGACAAACTCGAGCGCCCGCGAGCGGCCCATCAGGCGCGGCAGCCATTCCATCGCGCCGCCGGCCGGGACCAGGCCGACGCCGACCTCTGGATTGCCGAAGATCGCGTTCTGCCGGCTGGCGAAACGCATGTCGCACGCAAGCACGAACTCGTTCCCAATGCCGCGCGTGCGGCCTCGAATCTTGGCAACGCTCACCACTGGCATCGACGCCAGGCGCAGCACGGAATCGCGCCAGAAGCCCAGCACCTCTGGCCGTTCTGCTGCCTTGGCTACGTCGAGATGGGCGACGAAAAAATCGGGATTCGCTGACTCGAACACGACGACCTTCACGGACGCATCGGCCTCGAGATCGGCCAACAACGCTCCGAATTCGACGATCGTGTCAGGAACAAACATGTTGATCGGTGGATTGCTGAAGGTGACCGTCCATCGGCCCGGATTGGTGCGGTCGATGTCGAACTGCGAAGCGTCTGACATGGTGCTTCTCCAAAGGTGGATTCAGAGACCATTTTTGGGATCAGGGTGATCTCGTGCCCTGCCAGCTTTCACGTCCGCAGACGCTTCCGACACGCAAGCCAAGCAGCGACAAGCTTGGTCTTCACGATGGGAATTCCCTAAACGATGTTCAGTGACAGGCACGTGTCTCCGCGGGAAACACGTGCCCTGCCGGGTTAATGCGTGACGATGTTCGTGGCGATTTCAATGTTGCCGCGTACCGACTTTGAGTACGGGCAGATCTGATGGGCCAGGTGCGCGATTTTCTCAACGACCTCTTTCTCCAAACCCGGAACGCGGATGTCGAAATCGGCGCCGAGGAACCATGCGCTACCGGTCTGGCCAATGTTCACCTTGATGTCCACGGAATAGTCGGGCGGCAGCGTGACCTTCTTCAACTGCGCGGCAATGCCGAACACCGTGGTGTAACAGGCCGACCAGGCGCCGGCAAACAGCTGCTCGGCTTGCGGGTGGGGGTCGATGCCGATTAACTCGACGTTTTCAAGGCCAGGTGCTGTCAGCTTGAGGTCGTAGGCGCCAAACTCGCCAGGCTGGACATTGGGGTCGCGGTTGACAGTGGCGTGGGAGTTGCCCGCTGCGACGACGTTTTCAATCTTTTCCATGATGGATTGATGTGTATATAAGGGGTTCAGGCAAATTTAAATCTTGCGCGATGTAATCGTATGCGCTGTCTTGGTCACGCGGTGACGACGTTCAGGCCGACCTCGATGTTGCCGTGCACGGCCTTCGAGTATGGGCAGATCTGATGGGCGCGGTTCGCGAGCGCCTCGACCACTTCCGTTGCCAGGCCCGGAGCGCGGATCGTGAACTGGGCACCGAGGCAGAAACCGTTACCGACCGTCCCGACACTGACCTGGATGTCCACGGAATAGTCGTTGGGCAGCGTGACCTTCCTCATCGAGGCCGCAAGCTCGAACGCGCTGATGTAACAGGCCGACCACGCGCCCGCGAACAACTGCTCGGCTCGCGGGTGGAGCTCGGTGGCGAGGAAATCGCGGTTCTCACCGTTGAGCGCCGACAGCTTGAGGTCGAGCACGCCGTGCTCGCCGCGCTGGACGTCGGGGTCGTGATTGACCGTGGCCTTGGAGTTACCCGAGAAGAGGACTTGATCGATCGCGGTCATGATGGTTCCTGTGTCAATGAGGGGTTAATCTATGTAGATCGCATGCGATTTATTCGCTTGCGTCGCATGGTGACGAAAGATGCCTGCGATGTCAATCGCAAAAGATTACATCGCATGCGTGTCATTGATAGGCATCCCATCTGTCAGCTGTTCGCTTGACTCGAGGCTTTTGTTCGGGCCCCGCGCCGTCTCGTCTACATTGTTAGAGTCTAGGCTAGGAACGAGGGCTCATCGCGGTATGTTCCCCCCTTCTACCGCCCGTCTTCCCCAATTCGCAGAGCCGCGCCGTCATAGCTCTCAGCCGTCAACGAATCGTCAAGAAGCTCGCTCCGCACTTGACGATATGATTATCATAGTTATATTCTTCGCGTTCCCACATGGAAACGTGAAGGTCACGAATCGTCCGATAAAAGCAACCTTGCTCGGACTAAGGAACGTGAATCCGGGTATTCGAACATCTTTCTGAATTCTGAAGGAGTCCTGAAATGTCCAACCATGCATATGTTGCTGCACGCACCGGCTTGTTGCTGGTCGACCCGTACAACGACTTTCTCTCGGACGGCGGCAAGCTCTTTCCGATGCTTCGCGACATTGCCACAGAAGTGCGGCTGCTCGACAATCTGCGCGCCGCTGTCGATGCCGCACGGAAAGCTGATATTCAGGTTGTCTACGTCCCGCATCGCCGGTGGCAACCCGGCGATTACGAAAACTGGGATCATCCGAATCCGACCCAACGCCTCGTGCAACAGCGCCACACCTTCGCCGAGGGTACGTGGGGTGGCGAATGGCATCCCGACTTCGTGCCGCAGGAAGGCGACAACATCGTCAAGGAGCACTGGGGACAAAGTGGCTTTGCTAATACGGACCTCGACTTTCAGCTCAAACAGCAAGGCATCACGCACGTGATCGTGGTTGGCCTGCTGGCAAACACGTGTATTGAGTCCACGAGCCGCTTCGCCATGGAGCTTGGCTATCACGTCACGCTCGTGCGAGACGCAACGGCCGCTTTCACCAAGGAAATGATGCGCGCCGCACACGAGCTGAACGGGCCGACCTTTGCCCATGAAATCCTGACGACGGCCCAGTTGGTTGCCGCACTTCCCGCATGATCGAGATGAACACCATGAAACTCACCGGTAAGCTGCTAATTGGCGCGCAGGAAGTCGCCGCCACGGCCGGCAGCATGAAGGCGCTAAATCCAGTGATGAATGTCGAGATCGAACCGCTCTTTGCATGTGGCGGAATCGATGACGTTGATCGCGCTGCACAACTCGCCGACGATGCATTCAATAGCTACAGCCGCACGAGCCTTCCCGAACGTGCCGAGTTCCTTGAGCGTATCGCCGATGGCGTCGACATCGTCACGCCAGAACTCGCCCGACGCGCGTCACTCGAAACCGGCTTGCCGCTCGCTCAACTCGAAGGGGAAGCAGCGAAGTCTGCGCTCCAGTTTCGCCAGTTCGCGACCGTCGTGCGGCAAGGCCGCTTCCGTCAGGCAACGATTGATCGGGCACAGCCGGAACGTCAACCGCGTCCACGGATGGACCATCGGATGCAGAAAATCGGAGTCGGGCCGGTCGCAATCTTTGGAGCGAGCAATTTCCCGATTTCCTATTCTGTGGCGGGCGGCGACACTGCGTCTGCGCTGGCCGCGGGCTGTACCGTGATTCTAAAAGCACACAACGGGCATCCCGGCGCGTCAGAAATCATGGGACGGGTTATCCAGCAGGCAGTGAAAGATTCGGGCTTACACGAGGGCGTGTTTTCTCTGATCCGCGGAAGCGGGAACGAAATCGGTGAAGCGCTGGTCGATCATCCGCTCATCAAGGGCGTGACCTTCACAGGATCGGAAGGCGGCGGCATGGCATTATTTCGGCGGGCACAACAGCGTCCGGACCCAATACCCGTCTTCACCGAAATGACGAGCGTCAATCCGACTTTCGTACTGCCGGCGGCACTCGCGGCCCGGGGTGGCGCCATAGGCGACGGTTTCGCCGAACGCATGCTCGTTACCGTCGGTCAGGCGTGCCTGAAACCCGCTATTCTGCTCGCGATCGATGGACCCGGCTATCTCGAACTGAAAGAGGCGATGATCTCCCGCGTCGAGGCGATGCAAGCGCGCACGATGCTGACGCCGGGCATCTTCACCGCATATCGGAAGAATGTGGAGCGTCAGAGCAACGCAGGCGCGAAGCGCATCGCAGCGGGCGGTGAACCAGAGGGTGCGTGGGACGGTCAATCGGTTCTCTTCGAGGTCGACGGTATTCGCATGTTGGAGAATCCGTCTTTGTCGGAAGAGGTTTTCGGTCCTGCTGCACTACTTGTCCGAGTGAAGGATGTCGAGCAACTGACCGCCATCGCTAGGCAGTTTCGCGGCCAGCTCTCGGCGACGATGCATATCGATTCCACTGATCATGCACTTGCTGCCGACCTGCTACCCCTTCTCGAACGCCGCACGGGGCGCATCGTCATCAACGCATTTGCGCATCCGCAAGAGGCGTCATATGCATCGATTCACGGTGGTCCGTTCCCCGCTACGTCGGACAGCCGCTTTACTTCGGTTGGCATGAGTGCGATTGAACGCTTTCTGCGACCGGTCTGCTACCAGGGATTCCCGGACGACCTGCTGCCGGAGGCCTTGCGGCATGACAATCCGCGCGGGATCTGGCGTCTCACCGATGGCGAGTTTTCCAAAGCCTGATCGGCACGGCCAGCCTGCATATCCCGTGACAGGAACCCGTGATCCGCGAATGTCGCGAAGACATAAGTTCCTGCCACGTGCGCTGCGGAACGATCTCGTGCTATCATAGATATGAATATCATATCTATGATCGTTTGGGGTCTTGAATGACTGCATTGTCCGAGAAGTGCGAAACGCTGTGTCCGGTCGCGCGCTCTCAGGCCGTTATCGGCGACCGCTGGGCTGTCCTGATCGTGCGCGAGCTGTTTATGGGCAACCGAAGATTCGACAGCCTGCTGGCGCAGTCGCAGGCGACACCGCAGATGCTTTCGACCCGGCTCAAACGGCTCGAAGCAGACGGCGTGATCGAGCGGAAACGCTACATGAAAAAGCCCCCTCGTTTCGAATACGAACTCACGGAGATGGGGCGAGCGTTCTACCCAGTCATCCTGGCGCTCCGCGAATGGGGCGAAACGTGGCACAAGTCGCCGGACGAGGACGTCGCGGTGCGCTATACGCATCTCACCTGTGGCCACGATGCCGGCATTGGCACCGTTTGCCACGCGTGCGGTGAACCGTTGCGGCGCGAAGACCTAAAGGCTGAATTGAGCCCTTCTTACGCGCAGGAGCGCGCTGCACGAGAGGGCGTAGTGAAGGCCGCCAAGTCCGCATGAATCGGACTCAGTACGCGACTGATTCCACACGCTCGCCTGACACAAATCCCGTGGATTCTGCGCCAGACGCGTCCAGCCCGCGGGTTCAGTCATTGGAGTTCAGCGGTACTTTCGTTCAAACGTCTGCTTGAGCACGGCGATGCAGCATCGCAGCCGGTTGGCAAGATCGCGGAGCGCCGGCGCTACGCTTTGAGTGATGCGATCGATTCCGCCCATCCGAAATCCGGTAATTCAAACATCTAAACGTGGCGCGTTCTACAGCCCCGCGGACCGGTAGCGCAGTCGATGCAGCGAGTCGACTGTGCCACATCACCCTGGCATTTCGCGAAATTTCTACGGCGTAGCGCGCTTTGTCAACATGGCGCTGACCGGCAGCCTTGTGGAGGCATCACGGCTGCCTGGTATTTCCTCCCCTTAGCTGAGCGCGAGTATCGCGTGGCCGGTGGTCGCCGACGTAGAAGGTGCACCTGATGGGGCGTTTGAGTTGAACATTGACGTTTACCGCCGGAGGCACACTTTTATCTGATGAGTGATTTCCCGCCATTGATCAGCGCTTGACCCAAGGCGTATGCATTTCTGGGCAGTCTGCGCGTTCGCTTGATAACTGTGGTGGGCAGTCGCGAGTTCGGCCGGCCGACTGGTGGATTCACGTTCGATTCCGCCACAGCAGCGTCGAAATCTGCACCCCGCCCGTGTTCTTCGTTGCGTCACGGCGCGATTCCGCAGAGGTCGACAAGTTCGAGCGCTTCATCAAACCATATCGTACCCGACAAAATGTTCCCGCTTGAGGCGCCAACGAGTCCGCTGAATGCAAATGGAGGCCCGTCTATTGCGACCGTCAAGCGCTCACTCGGCGCTCTGGACTGACCGGATAAGATTGTTCCGCAGCGTCACGACCGCCGTCTGAATTTTTGCGAACTCGTCGGGCTCGAGCCCGGTTTGCACGGGGTCCATCTTCATCGCTTTATCGCGTAAGCGTCGGCCGCTCTTCGTGAGACTGATTCGCACCTGGCGCTCATCACCGGGATCACGTTGCC
Source organism: Paraburkholderia sp. J10-1 (assembly GCF_905220165.1). NCBI lineage: Bacteria > Pseudomonadati > Pseudomonadota > Betaproteobacteria > Burkholderiales > Burkholderiaceae > Paraburkholderia > Paraburkholderia sp. J10-1. Next base: position 275,046 of record NZ_CAJMYW010000009.1, read on the forward strand.
TTTCCAGATACCCCATCGCCTCGAGCTTCTTTAGCATCGGCGTAAGCGTGTTGGATTCAAGAAACAGCTTGGCACCGAGACCACTGACGGTCTGGTTGTCTTCCTCCCACAACGCAATGATCGTGATGTATTGCGGGTAGGTAAGCCCGAGTTCCTCGAGTATCGGTTTGTATGCCTTGCCGAAAGCGAGGTTCGCGGAGTAAACCGCGAAGCATAGGTAGTCGGAGAGCATTAGATCTTCGACTGCCAGTTGATCCCTGGATTTCACGTGTATCCCCTTTGGCTGGAGGCTGATGTCACACAGATATATATCGCACGCGATTGTATCGTACTATAGTGTACATCACAGTGGTGCCGTGCGAAGCACGGTGTTCTGGGCATTTTGCCGGGCCCTGCCATTCTGCATCGTTGAGATCGCGCGACATCGCCCTGTATTGCCGCTATTGTGATTGCTGACAGACGTATCAGGCCGGCATACGATGCAGAGCACAGAGCTTGTTGCCGTCCGGATCGCGCAAATATGCGAGGTAGAGGCTGCTGCCCCCTGACTCACGGACCCCGGGCGGCGCCTCGTCCGATTTTCCGCCATTGGCGACCCCGGCGGCATGCCACCGGTCGACCTCCTCTGTCGACCGGCAGGTAAAGCCGATCGTCCCACCATTGGCAGTAGTTGCCGGTTGACCATTGAGTGGCTGGGTGACAATGAAAAGCCCCGTGTCGGTACGGTAAACATAGCGCCGACGCAGCGCGTTATCATCGTTAAGACCTTCGCCAAAACGGAGCGCGCCGAGCACGGCATCGTAGAACCGCTTTGCCTTTTCAAGGTCGTTGGTGCCGACAGCTACATGACTGAACATTGCCTGTTTTCCTGAGTGAATAAACGATGAACCGCCCAATGCTGCGGCCGGCGCGGAAAAGCAACGAAAATGCGCGACGGCCCAGCGGCGAAGAGTTGCACGACCTAGTGGTGTGCGAGCAAGCTATCGCGCGGCGTCACGGCGACACGGCTTCCCGCTTGCGACTGTCCGGAGATTGCACCGCCATACGCCCTTTCCGGACTGGTTGTGTTCTCGCGTTCGGCGGCCACGGTTCGCAAGCTCTGACCGCTTTGCGAAGCCGGTGCGCCAACTGACGGCTGGTAGAACGGGGCCGGGCCATAGCCACTGGCGAACGCCGGTGCGGTGATGGACGCCGAAACGGCGACGAGCAGTGCAACGATGAGCTTGGTCTTCATGAAATGAATTCCTAAAAGATGTTCAGTGACAGGCACGTGTCTCAGCGGGAAACACGTGCCCTGCCGGGTTACTGCGTGACGATGTTCGTGGCGATTTCAATGTTGCCGCGTACCGACTTCGAGTACGGGCAGATCTGATGGGCCAGGTGCGCGAGCTCTTCGACGACTGCGGTTGCCAGACCCGGCACGCGGACGGTGAACTCGGCGCCGAGGAACCATGCACTACCGGTCTGGCCGACGTTCACCTTGATGTCCACGGAGTAGTCGCGCGGCAACGTAACCTTTTTCATCTGGGCCACCATCCCGAACACCGTGGTGTAGCAGGCCGACCAGGCGCCGGCGAACAGCTGCTCGGCTTGCGGGTGGGGGTCGATGCCGATGAGCTCGACGGGTTCAAGGCCGGGCGCGGTCAGCGTAAGGTCATAGGCGCCGAACTCGCCGGGCTGGACATTGGGGTCGCTGTTGACCGTCGAGTGAGTGTTGCCTGAGGCGAGGACTTTTTCGATCTTTTCCATGATGGATTCCTGTGTGTATGAGGGTATCAACCGCATTTAAATCTTTCGCGATTTAATCGTATGCGCGTTATTTATCAAGCCGTAACGACGTTCAGGCCGACCTCGATGTTGCCGTGCACGGCCTTCGAGTATGGGCAGATCTGGTGGGCGAGATTCGCGACTGCCTCGACATCTTCCGTTGCCAGACCCGGAGCGCGGATCGTGAACTGGGCACCGAGGCAAAAGCCGCTGCCAACCGTCCCGATGCTGACCTTGATATCCAGGGAGTAGTTGCTGGGCAACTTGACTTTCTTGATCCCCGCCGCGATCTTGAACGCGCTGATGTAGCAGGCCGACCATGCGCCCGAGAACAACTGTTCGGCTCGCGGATGCAGCTCGGTGGCGAGGAAATCGCGGTTTTCACCGTTGAGCGCCGACAGCTTGAGGTCGAGCACGCCGTGCTCGCCGCGCTGGACGTCAGGATCGTGATTAACCGTGGCGTGACTGTTGCCCGCGAAGAGGACTTGATCGATCTTGGTCATGATGGTTCCTGTGTGAATGGGGGTTAAGCGTCTTAGATCGCATGCGATGTAATCGCTTGCGTCGCATAATGGAGAAAGATGTCCGTGATGTCAATCGCAAAAGATTTAATCGCATGCGCGTCACCGATAGGCAAACGAGAATCGGGTAGCTGACAGCACGATTTCGCCCGACTAAACATTGGCAGGCACAGACCAACAAGTCATCGTGTCACCGACTCGGTTGTCGGCCGATGATGGGCTTTGCAGGTGGACAGGGGCCCATCCACTCACCGGCGAGTTATCTCTCGGTGGCAGCCGGTGTCGTTAGCGGCGCGTCAACGCGGACGCGCTGGTGCTGTCGGCGCGCCGGAAGGCTGTCGCTCCTTGCCCCGGCACTCCCTTGAAGGTCTGCTAGCTGGACCGCTCCCGAACTGCCAACTCTCAGGAAACGATCGAGAATTTTTCGCTTGTAGTTGACGATATGATTTTCATAGTCATATCATGCGCCCATTGTCGTAGATGAGTCGTGAGAGTCACGGATCGTCTGACAAAAGCGATCATGCGCAGGCTGCATGACGTGACTAGCTATTGCGTGCGAAGGCACGGCAGAGCCCCGCAGATGCAGCTTCGTTTCCACCAGAGCTCACGCGCACGGCGAGCCGACGCGCATGCAAATCATCGTATGAAAGGAAGGACTATGAAGATCAAAGATGCCGTCGTTTTCGTGACAGGCGCAAACCGTGGGCTTGGCCTCGAGTTCGCGAAACAGGCCCTCGAAAGAGGGGCGTGGAAGGTGTATGCAGGCGCACGCGACCCGGCCAGCGTGACGCTGCCGGGAGTCGTGCCGGTGAAGCTTGACGTGACCGATCCAGCGTCCGTGGCCGCGGTCGCCGACGCGGCACGCGACGTCACGCTGCTGATCAACAATGCGGGCATCGCGCGCGTCGGTAGCTTGACGGACGATGGCGCACTCGACGCATTGCGCGACCACTTCGAAACCAATGTAGTCGGTATGCTGGCGATGTCACAAGCGCTCGCGGGGAGCCTTGCCTCCAACGGCGGCGGTGCAATCCTGAACGTGCTGTCCGTCGGGAGCTGGGTAAACAGGCCAATTCTGTCCGCCTATGGCGTGTCGAAGTCGGCCGCGTGGGCGTTAACTAACGGCCTGCGCCAATCGCTGCGCGAACAGCACACGCAGGTCGTCGGCCTGCATGCCGGTTTTATTGATACGGAACTGGTGCGCGGGTTCGAAGTTCCGAAGGCCACGCCTGCGGACGTTGTGCGTCAGGCGTACGAAGCTATCGAGGCAGGCGCTGAGGAAGTGTCCACCGACGAAGTCACTCGGAATGTGAAGGCTGCGCTGTCGACGGGCATCTATCTGAAGGACGCGGCGCAACGCTAGTCGTACCGAAGCGGGCCCGTGGCGCGCCCCCGTGCCACGGGTAGACCCGTCGGGACTAGACCTTGACGTCAATGCGGCCCGTAACCTTCCAGGTTCCGCCGACGGATAAATAAATTCTTCTCATGAATAGTCACTTCCGTGAAAACGCATGCCCAATGCGCTGATGGCAAGGTACTAGCCGAACGCGCTTCTGTCGGGTTGATCCTCACAGAAGGCATTTTCCATTATTCAAGGGGTTCAGGACGCGCCCCCCTGTTCCCGCAAAATCGTCAGCGAGGCGAACATCCACTGGAGCGAGGTGTTTGAGATCCTTAGCCTGGGCGAAACGGAAGGTCGTCAGTTAACCTACATGTCGGTTAGCACCTGATGCACCATGTGGACGACGATCGAACCCTCTCCAACGGCGGCTGCGACTCGTTTGACATTTCCTGATCGCGCATCGCCTACCGCGAATACACCGGGAAGGCTGGTTTCAAGCATGTAAGGCCGCCTCGCAAGTGGCCATGGTCGTGGTGGCAGAACATCGTCCAGATCCGTTCCTGTCAACACGAAGCCACGCGAATCGAGAGACAGGCAACCGGCAAGCCACCCCGTTTTCGGTGAGGCACCCGCCATGACGAAGACATGTCGCACGGCCTGTGTCGTCACCTCGCCCGTGGTCTTGTCGCGCCACGACACCTCCTCAAGATGGTCGCCGCCGACCAGGTTGACGAGCTCACTGTCAAAGTGAATCTGAATGAGCGGATTTTCTTCGATGCGCCGGATCAGATAGCGCGACATCGTTGCCGCGAGCCCTGCTGACCTGACCAACATCCGCACGCCCTTCGTGTTCTGGGCGAGAAACACGGCCGCCTGTCCGGCAGAGTTCCCGCCCCCGATAACGATCACCGCTTCGCCGCGGCACAGCTGGCCTTCCATGAACGTAGCATTGTAGTAAATGCCGCAACCGGCAAACCGATCGATGTTGGGCAGCGCAGGCTGGTTATAGGTGGCGCCCGTCGCAAGCACGATCGAACGCGCCGCTATCTGTTGGCCATCATCAAGTGTAATCCGGTAAGGCCGCTCGTCGCAGTTCAGGCTTTGGACCGTACGCGCCACCATGATCTTTGCGCCAAACTTCTCCGATTGCGCGATCGCGCTGTTCGCAAGCTCCTGACCAGAAAGGCCAGTCGGAAAACCGAGGTAGTTTTCGATGCGAGAGCTGGAACCGGCCTGTCCGCCGGGTGCTGTGCGTTCGATAACGAGCACGTCGAGGCCTTCTGATGCCGCATACACCGCCGCGGCCAGCCCAGCTGGACCCGCGCCGACAACCACGATGTCACGCACCTGCGACGTGTCGATATTCGAGTTGAACCCCAGCGCGTGTGCAAGTTCCCGTGTTGATGGGCTTCTGAGTATCTGTTCCCCGTTGCAAATGACGATAGGGACGTCATCGCTGGATACATGGAAACGGTCGAGCAGTTCCTGCGAACCATGGTCGGTGTCGAGGTCCACATAAGCGAACGGGTGTCCGTCACGGGTCAGAAATTCTCGTAGTGCAAGCGTCTGCGCCGAATAGCGCGAGCCGAGCATGAGCACATTGGTACGACCGTGGCTGGACATGGAAAGACGCCGGGCCAGGAACGTCCTCATGAAGATTTCGCTCAACTCCGCGTCCTTGCTGATCAGCGTTCGCAGGTTTTCCGCGCTCAACTCCAGCAGGCGTGATGCCTCGACGGCCTGACACCGGTAGATGGAACGCCTGCCTGCGATCATCAGCAACTCGCCCGAGAACTGACCGGGCTCATAAAGCGCAACAGTATCTTCGACGCCGCCAGCCATCGAGACGATCCTGATCTTGCCCTCAAGCACTACATATACGGGAGGCGTGTCATCGTTAGGGTTATAGAGCACGTCGCCTGCAGCCACCTGCCGTGGCTTCGTAAACACGCGCACGCGTTCGAGCTGAGATTCGGTGAGGGTTGGAGCGTAAGCCATGACAACCTCGAGTCCGCTAGGCGAAGAACGCTTTGGCGATGGAGTGGTTGTCGGCTTCACTCATGCTATCCCCCATCAGCCAAACGTTGGGTCTACCAGCATTGCAATGGTAGATCGCAGCCGAAGCGCGCGCTAATAAAACGCTAAAATTTGTTGCTGACACGGATTGCCATTGCTGCAAGAAAAACCCTCGATAAAAGGGTTAGAGTCCCGGATGGCGGATAAGGCGACGAAAGACGTGACGCCGGTAGACTGCTGGGGGCTTCGCGGAATTGTCATTCAATTGCTTGGTTGACTACAGGACCGGCCGTCGCGGTGGCTCGGGGTCGACTACCGAAGCACGAGATCGCGGCGCCTCCGAAGCCGAGATCGTCGACCTCCTACTTCCGGTTTCGGTTCACAGCCTTGAACTTGCTGCAGTCGATGGCGACCATGTCGCTGTATAGCAGCTTCAGTCCCCGGCACAGTTCTACGAAGCGACGGCATACGTTTCGAATGGCCGGTCCATTGTCACGGTGAAAGTCGGCGATTGTCTTGAAGTCTGGCGACAGACGTCCTGTCAGCCACATCAGTTCAACGTTGCGTTGGCATTCGCGCTCAAGCCGCCGGCTGGAGGGTAGGCAACAAATCCGTGGCCGGCTATATCGAATCTCACTACCCCGAATTCGCCCGCGAACTGAGCGAAATCACTAAGGATTCGGTTGAATTCATCACTCGACCTATCTCGACTCGCCGGCGCGATCGCGGTTCCACCACCGGCGCCGAAAGCGGTGGATCGCCAATCCAAATATAGAGTACGGCGTCAACGCGAACGGCCGCTGCTCACGTTGCCGCAAAAGACCAAGATACGTCGAGATTCGACAACGTCGACCCGAAATGCCCTTGCGGCAAGAGTCCGACCTGGTCGAGGTGCGCTGGCGCACCCAGACACGAACGACCGGTTGACCCAGGAAACGGCCGTCGAGCCAACGGAATCACGACAGACCGCTTAGGGTCGAACTGGGACGGACAACCAAACTACGGTTTCAAGTGATATTTTCCTGGCGGAACAAGAACCCTGTCGAACTGCCTCGCCTGTCTGCTTGTCACTAATGTAAGCCACGTAGCGCGTACACGGCATCCGTCCTTATCTGCTTCATTCCGTCAATATAATCAGGGATCCTTTAGATATGCAGCGCAGCGCACATGGAGCCGTCGTACGAGACCCGATCGACAAACATGAGTACTCGGAGTCCTAACGTCTGGGTCCTTTCATCCACTCCGTCTCCATCGCCGCGTTTTGCTCCTCATTCGCCTCGATGGGGTCTATCTCCTCATCGACCAATCCCGTCGCACGTTCAGCGGCTCCTTTCATTTCAGCCTCAGCCGGATCAACATCACCGTTGTCGTCAATTGGGGGCTGCAGCATATCTCTGAGCATCGCGCGCAGTTCCGCCGTATCCCAGGGCAACCCGTGCTGCGTTCGGACCTTGATATAGTGCCGCACTTCCGCGTCCTGCTCTGGTGTAAGCGGTAGTCCTCGGAAAGTGCTTTGGGGGTCAGAATTGATCATCTCCGCCTCCTGTATCCATCGCAAGTTGCAGTGTATCCCCTCGCGAGCTCGGCAGTCATGATGCGTAGCGGAAGTTGTCCGGCACATCAACACCCGTAGAGCACATTAAGTCTGTCTCCTTGAACGCCCCCTTTGCGCCAGCTCTCCGTGGATTCGACGAACAGGATCGATTGCAGCTCTACATTCGCCTCGTTGCAGCTATCTTCGTACGCCTTCAGGATGTGGGGCGTTTGTTTCGAGGCTCGGTGCCAACTGCACGCGCTCTGCGATTGAACGGCGTGATGAAAGTCTTTGGCAACGGATCCATCGCTTCACGCGGGGGCTTGTCGGCCTTCTTCCCGGCCTTCTACGCGTTCTGGTTGTGGATGTCAGCGTGCTCCAGACTATCGATCAGCAATCCCTGCTAGTGCACGTTCTCATCCAGCACAAGCAGATTGTCGTGCGAAAAGCCAAGCGCAACTGGCTGCCCGCGTTCGGGCAGGATCCGGTTCGGATCATTGAATACATCGAGGGTGACGATTGCGCTGCTGACCCGCGCGCGAATACGCACCACGGAACCGAGGAAGCTGATCTCTTCAACCGTCGCCGCCAGCGAGTTGCGGTCGCTCGATGGCGGCTCCAGCAGAATTGCCTCGGGACGCAACGCCAGCACACGCTCCTTGCCGGCATCGTCTGATGGGAGCGGCCGCGATGTCACGAGTTCCTGACCGTCAACGGCAATGCGCCCCGTTGCAGGATCGATCACACGCCCGGCCAGGATATTGAGCGTTCCCACGAACGTCGCGACAAAGCGTGTGCGCGGAAAATTGTATATATCGAGCGGCGCCCCCACTTGCTCGACACGCCCGTCGTTCATTACGACGATGCGGTCCGACATCGACAACGCTTCTTCCTGATCGTGCGTGACGAAGATCGAGGTGATGCCGAGCTCACGCTGCAGTGCCCGTATATCTTCGCGCAGCGAGACGCGAATTTTTGCGTCGAGCGCGGAAAGCGGTTCATCGAGCAGCAGCACTTGAGGCTTGCTCGCGAGCGCACGGGCCAAGGCCACACGCTGTTGCTGCCCACCGGACAATTGCCACGGATAGCGCCCGGCGAGATGCGGCAGTTTGATGAGTTCCAGCATCTCTGCAACACGCCCGCTCGTCTCCTTCTCTGAACGCTTTGCGACCTTCAACGCGAAGCCGATGTTCTGCGCCACCGTCATGTTCGGAAACAACGCATAGGACTGGAACACCATGCCGACGGCGCGATCGCGCGTGCGCACACGCGTGACGTCACGACCATTCAGACGGATCGCGCCGCGCGTGGGCGTTTCGAATCCGGCGATCATGCGCAGTACGGTCGTCTTGCCGCAGCCCGACGGGCCGAGAAAGGTGATGAATTCGCCTTGTGCGATGCTCATGTCGAACTGATGCACCGCAACATTCGCCCCAAACGCCTTGTGGAGATTGTCGATCTCGAGAAATGCCATGGGTCGCGGCCTCACCGGCTCAAGTTTTATGGCCGGCCAGCGCGCGCGCCGAGCCGAACACCTGGATCAAACCCATCGATGCCCACGTGACAATGAAGGCGATGATCGCCAGCGCCGAGGGCTCGTAAGCGCGGTTCGCGCCGATCAACTGCAAATACGGTCCGAACGCCGGGCGATCCAGCAGGCTCGCGATCGTGAATTCGCCGATCACCACGGCGAACGTCAGGAACGCGCCAGACAGAATTCCCGAGCGCACGTTCGGGAAAATCACGCGGAAAAGGATCGTCGCCCAGCCCGCGCCGAGACACTCGGCAGCCTCGGTCAGCGAGCGTACATCAACGGCGCGCATACCCGAATCGACGGCGCGGTACATAAAAGGCAGCGACAGCGTGACGTAACCGAATACGAGTAGCAGATCGGTTGCGCGTTCGTTACTGGTGAACGGCAAAATCGAACTGCTGCTGTAGATACGCAGGTAGCCAAAGACGATCACGATGGCCGGTATCACGAGCGGCAGCAAGGTGATGAACTCCACGACCGGCCGAAGCTTCGGCAAGCGCAGTTGCACCCAATACGCCGTCGGCACGACGAGCAGCACGCCGATCACGATGGTGAGCAACCCCATCAATACCGAATAGCCGAACGAAGCCTGAAAATGGGGGTCTCCCAGGACAACGCGGTACGCATCGAAGCTGTACGTGTCGCGACGCATCCGCAGACTGAACTCGAAGGTCGCGGCGAGCGGAATCAAAAAATACAGTGTGCCGATGATCACGGTGACCCACGCGCCCGCGCGCGATTGCGATTTCATCAGCGTCCCCTTTCGGCTCGCGCACGCAACCAGATGTAGCCACCGTTGGACAGGCCCGTGACTACGATCATGCCGAGCGCGAGGGCGTAACCGAGATTCTGGTTATGCAGCACGTCGCCGCGAATCTGCGCAAACAGCAGGATAGGAACGATGTTGAGGGAACTGCCAGTCAACGCGTAAGCCGTGGCGACCGCGCCGAACGCGTTGGCAAACAGCACCAGGGCCGCACCCAGAAAGCTCGGCCAGAGGACCGGCAAACCGACGTATCGCCAGTATTGCGCCGCCGTGCCGCCGAGGCAGTCGCACGCTTCGCGCCACTCGCGTTTCAGGCCATCGAGCGCCGGCGTGATGATGAGCACCATCAACGGAATCTGGAAGTAAAGGTACGTAATGGTCAGCCCGAGGAAGCTCAGAATGCTGAACCCGGTGGAATAGAGATTGAAGCCCAGATATTTCCGTGCGAGCACCGTCACGAGACCCACGCGCCCCAATGTACTGATGAACGCGAAGGCGAGTGGCACTCCCGCGAAGTTGGACGCGACGCCAGAAAAGGTCATGAGCGTTGGGCGGATCCACGCGGGTAACCGACCATGCACCGCGGCCCACGCGAGCAGCGCGCCGAAGATCGCCCCGCCGGTCGCGGAGGCGACGCTCACCTTCACGCTGATCCAGTAGGCATCGAGCACGGCCGGCTCGAACAGCTCGCGAAGATTCGCCAGCGTGAAGTGCCCCTGCGCATCCTGAAACGCGCCGATCATCAGAAGCGCGGTGGGCAATAAAAGAAATAGCAGCGCGAATGCGAAAAACGGCACGACGCCAGCATAAGTCAGCCAGCTTGCACCGCCGCTGTCGCGCACGGGACCGGATTTCGGCGCGGGCCCGGCAGGCGTCAGCAAGTCCGGGGCCGAGGCGTCTGGCTGCGGAGATGCGCTCATCCCGGCGATCTCGCGTGCCTACTTCACGTTCGCGCCAACGACCTGATCCCAGCCTTTGGTCACGACGTCCTTCGTGGCATTCTGCTGATCGAGCGTCGGAAAGACCGCGTTGCCGTAGGCCGATGGAGGCGGCAGCTTCGCGAGCAGCGCTGCCGGCACCTTCTTCTGCGCGACGAGTTCGTTGTAGCGCATCGGATGACAATAACCGGCAAGCCAACCGAGCTGCCCTTCGTCAGAGTAGAGGAATTCCATCCACAGTTTCGCGGCATTCGGATGAGGCGCATAGGCACTGATCGCCTGCACATAGACGCCAGCCACCACGCCTGTCTTCGGCACAATGACTTGTACCTTCGGGTTGCCTTTGAGCGTGTCCCGATCGGCAAGCGCGTTGTAATCCCAACGCACGATGATCGGCGTCGTGCCCTGCGCCAGTGATGCGGCCTTGCCGATCACCGGCACGAAGTTGCCGCTCTTGTTCAGATCGGCGAAGAACTTGAGGCCCGTCTGGTCGGCCTTCGTTGCATCACCTTTGCTTTGCGAAAGGCCGGCGGCATAGACGGCCTGAATGGCCTGATTCGCCGAGCGCGGGTCACCGGCGAGCGAGACAGCATTGCGGTAGTCCGATTTGAGCAGATCGCCCCAATCGGCCGGCGCCTTGTCGATCATGTCCGCGTTGACTTCGAACGCAAGCACGCCATAGTAGTCGCCGTACCAGTACCCTTCCGCGTCCTTGGAAGCTGCCGGGATCGAGTCCCACGTCGATACCTTGTAAGGCTGCAACAGGCCTTCTTTTTTCGCGGATGGTCCGAACGAAAGACCGACATCGATCACGTCGGGCGCTTGTGGTCCCTTGTTGCCTTTGTTCGCCTTGATCGCTTCGATCTCGTCCCCCGAGCCTGCATCAGGGTTGAGCTCGTTGACGTGGATGCCATACTTTTTCTGGAATGCGGCGATCAGCGAGCCGTACCCGCACCAGTCATGCGGCAGGGCGATCGTGGTCAACTGCCCTTCCTGCCTGGCGGCTGCCACGAGCGCGTCCGGTGGCGCAGCCGATGCAGGATTACTGCCGCCCGCAGCCAGTCCAGCCGTTGCAGAGATCGAAAGGACACGGCACGCCCAGATACGCTTCATCGTCATCGCTGTTCCCGAATGGAAGGTAGTGCGTTGAAGAGATCCGCCGATTGCTGGTGCAGGCTAGATTTAAATCCAGAATTTTGCAAGCTGTCGAAAACGTGTAACTTCGCGTTTTGGCGGATGCAGGCGGCATACCGTCGCGCCGACGGAACCCCGATTGCCAGATCCCACGATTGAGCTGTTCGTACGAGCAGATATGCGCCTCTTGTCGATGCTGGGCCGTGTCTCGAACGAGAGGATCATGGAGGATCCCGGCGTGTCGCGCAAAACGCTGCGCCGCGACCTGCTCGACCTGGAAAAGGGCGGCGCATTCATGGGGGTGCCATGCCCGCCGATAATGAGGCACGGGTACCTACGCACACACCCGCATGCGCGTCCGGGTGAAGACGTCGGTTGCCAGGCCCGCGGTCGGCATCATTCACGACGGTCAGACAGTATTCGTCGATGCCGGTACGGCAATCGCCATTCTCGTTAATTCGCGAAGCTCACCAATCTCACGATCGTCACGTACTCGGTCGGCGTCGCGCTCCGATTGTGCAGCACATCACAAACGCCCGAGCACGCACGGGCCGCGAATCAAGTCATCTTGACTGGCGGCACGCTCAATGATTGCGTGGCCACCGGTGCGACAACGGTGCTGGACATTCAGGCCTTGAACTCTGCGTGCGGTTATGAAGGGACTACCCAGGTGTGTGGTCAACTTCCGATGCCAGCCGGAACGGATCAACTGCCCACATTTCGCCAGTGCTTTGATACGGCTGCAATTGAGCGAGCCGCGCTTCGAGCGGCATCAGACGGTAGGTGGATGCTCCGCTCTGGGTAGCCTTAAGCATGCGACATCGACTCTTGCGTCTCGCGACATTGGAGCTTAAAGCCACGGCGTGAAAGTCGCCCCCGCAAGCGGTCATTCGACAATGATGACTGGATCGTCGACAATCGTCCAAGGCTCCAGGTTTTAGTCGCTGGTGGCCCGCAACGATATACCGCCCTCCAAACCGTCCTGATTTCAGAATGCCAATCTCACTTGTCCTGTTCGACATGGACGATGTCCTCGCACACTATGACCGATCCGCTCGTGTCAGATGCCTCGCGTCGCTGTCGGGTCGCCCATTCGACGAAGTCGCGCAAACGATATGGGGTTCCGGACTGGAAGCGAAAGCCGACGCTGGATTGATTGATGATGATTCGTATCTGCGCGAAACCGGCAAGCTGCTCGGGTGCAGGGTGTCGCGTGACGACTGGCTGCTGGCCCGTCGCGAGTCGATGTCTCCGAACTTCGAGGTACTCGCGCTGGCTGAGACGGTATCCAGGACGTGCAGGATCGCCGTTCTGACCAATAACCCACGACTCGTGACAGACAACATCGCCTACCTGTGCCTACCTATCGCGGAACTCTTTGGCAGGAACGTGTTCGCGTCGGCATCCTTCAGTGCCGCGAAGCCATCGACTCAAACCTTCCTGAAGTGCATCGACTCGCTGGGTGCGGCTCCTTCGGAATCGCTATTTATTGACGATCTTGAAGCGAATGTGGCTGGCGCCCGTAAGGCAGGCCTGACCGGACATGTCTTTACCGGGCACAAGGTGCTTGCCGAAGAACTCCGCCAACGCGGGCTGTTGAATCGCTGACCACTGGATTCAAAAATCGGGGCCGCGCAGGAGGTTGACATGTCTGAACGGGCTCCAAACTTCCCATTTCGGGCCAGTTTGGGACATTCGACACTCGCCTGTAATTCGTTGACAATTCCGAATGAACGACAACCGGCCAGCCTCGCCCCGGGTTCGCTGAAACTCGTCGTACTGAGCAGGCTCGTGCATTCAGTTGCACGTCTGCGCGCTCAACTATCCACCTCGAACGCGATAAAGCAGGTCAAGCGACGGCACGGGCCTGAGGGTCTCCCCTCGGTAAGCCTACGGCCGTTGCTGGATGAAATGTGCGACCCGACGGTTTCAGCGGTTCCCCGCTACAGGCGCAATCACCACTTGTCGTTCGCGATTCAGCGCAATCCACTCGCTGAAGAGTCTCATTTTTGGCTGATCCGCCACGCACTCGGGATAGACAAAATAATAGCGAGCGCCAGTTTCGATCACCTTGTCGAACGGCATGACAAGTCGCCTCGCCGTGAGGTCGTCATCGACCAGCGTCCGGTCCCCGATGGCGATCCCAAAGCCCTGCATCGCGGCGTTTGTCGCCAGATCGAGCGTTTCGAAACTCGGTCCGATGTTCGCGTCCACCTGATTCGCGCCGACCTGGTCGAGCCATTGTTTCCAGTCCCGATGGTCTCGGGTTGGATGCAGCAGTGTGAAATGAGAGAGATCGTCAAACTGTGCGAGGGGCTTGCCGTTCAGCAGTTCCGGCGCGCATACAGGGGTAATCTGCTCATCGAAAAGCGGCACCGCGTGAACATCAACACCGGGCGATGAACCGTAAATGATCGCAGCGTCGAAAGGCTCGACCTGGAAGTCGACGTCATGCTGCCAGGTTGTCGTGATCTGTACCAGCAAGTCGGGGTGCTCTGCCTGAAACCGCATGATTCTCGGCAACATCCAGCGCATGATGCAGGTCGGCACCTTCATGGCGAGATCCGTGCGCTACCGCGTCAAGCGCAGCGAGATGTCTTCGATGCGCGCGAGCCCCTCCCTCACGACTGGTAGCAGCATCTCGCCTTCGGCCGTCAAGGTCAGCCCTTTCTTGCCCCTTATGAAGAGCGGAAACTTGTAGTAATCCTCCAGGCTGAGAATCTGCCGGCTTACCGCCCCCTGCGTGATACACAGTTGTTCCGCAGCACGCGTGAAGCTGCGGTGGCGGGCAGCCACTTCAAATACCTGAAGTGCGTTGAGCGGAGGAAGGCGTCGCATGGGGTTCGGGCGGCCGGTTTGGCGGGCATGTCCTAGTGCAGGATTTTCGAAAGGAAGTCCTTCGCGCGACTCGACTTCGGCTGCGCAAAGAATGCCTCCTTGAGATCGTCTTCGACGATACACCCCTGGTCCATGAAGATCACGCGGTTTGCCACCTTCTTCGCGAACCCCATCTCATGCGTGACGCACATCATCGTCATGCCTTCCTGAGCGAGCTCGACCATCACGTCCAGCACCTCGTTAATCATCTCTGGGTCGAGTGCGGAAGTCGGCTCATCGAACAGCATCGCAATCGGGTCCATCGACAGTGCACGGGCAATCGCGACACGCTGCTGCTGGCCGCCGGAGAGTTGACCGGGAAACTTGTCCGCGTGGGCGCGCAAGCCGACGCGATGCAACAGCCCCAGTGCCTTTTGAGCCGCCTCGTCCTTGCGCCGACCCAGCACCTTCACCTGTGCGAGCGTGAGGTTCTCGGTAATCGACATATGCGGGAACAGTTCGAAATGCTGAAAAACCATTCCCACTTTCGAGCGCACCTTCGACAGGTTGGTCTTCTTGTCGCCAACCGACTCGCCATTGATCCGTATCTCGCCGCCCTGGAACGGCTCGAGGCCATTGACTGTCTTGATGAGCGTCGATTTTCCCGATCCGGACGGTCCGCACACCACGACGACTTCGCCTTTTTTCACTTCCGTCGTGCACTCGGTAAGCACCTGGAACTGGCCGTACCACTTCGATACGTTGCTAATGGAAATCATGTCGAAACCTGCTTCTGAAATGAGTTGAGGTTCATGCGATCAGCGGTGGCGGCTGCGCTCGTAGCGCCCTTCGAGCACACGCGCATACCACGTGAGCGGAAAGCACATCGCGAAGTACAGCAGCGCGACCATTGCGTAGATCGGGAACCGACGAAACACGGCGTTGGTGATCATGGTTCCTGTCTTGGTCAGCTCGGTCAGGCCGATGATCGACGTGAGCGCCGTACTCTTGACGACCTGCACGAGAAAGCCGACCGTCGGCGGCACGGCGATCTTCCATGCCTGCGGCCAGACAACGTAACGCAGTTGCTGAGGCCATGTCATGCCAAGGCTGGCCGCGGCGCTCCACTGCCCTCGTGGCACGGCTTCGACACACCCACGCCAGATGTCGGCCAGATAAGCGCTCGTATAGAGGGTCAGCGTCACCGTTGCTGCGAGCCACGGCGAGACTTCGACGCCCACGAGCGGGAGCCCGAAGAACGCGAGAAAGAGCTGCATCAGAAGCGGCGTGCCTTGAAACAGCTCGACGTACAGGATCGCGATGCGCCGCAGCCAGGCCAGAGGCGACACGCGCATCGCCAGCAGCGCGAAGCCCGCCACGCCGCCGCCGACGAATGCGCAAAGCGAGAGCAGAACGGTCCAGCGCGCGGCGAGCAGCAGGTTTCGCGCGATATCCCAGAGAGTGAACTCGACCATTACGAACGCCCCTTAGGAAGGCCGGATGCCGCCATGCGGGCGCGACCGGAAAACCATGAACGCAGGCGCGCGCGTGACGCGCTGGCGCCGCGTGCCGTGCGCCCGGCAAAAAGGCTCTTACCAAGCCGGTTGATAAGCAGCCGCAGCACGATCGACAGCAGGAGATAGATCACAGTGACGATCACGTAGCTCTCGAACGAGCGGAAGTTACGCGACTGAATGAAGTTGGCTGCATAGGTCAGGTCTGGCACCGAAATCTGCGAAACGACGGCCGAGCCAAGCATCACGATCAGCACCTGCCCCAGCAGCGCCGGGAAGACGTTGGCGAGCGCCTGGGGCAGCACGACAAAGCGGAACACCTGCCGCCCCTGAAGCCCTAGCGCCATCGCCGCCTGGCGCTGGCCGCGAGGAATCGAGTCGATGCCGGCGCGCACAATCTCGGTTGCGTACGCACCGAGATTGACGGTCATTGCCAATACCGCCGCCTGCATCTCGTTGATCTGCACGCCCAGACCCGGCAGCCCGAAAAACACGAAAAAGAGCTGCACGAGAAAGGGCGTATTGCGGATCAGCTCGACGTAGGACGCCACCAGTGCGCGCACCCACCTCGGCCCCGCGACGGCAAGGCTCGCGCCGGCGATCCCGAGCGCGCCACCCAGCACGGTGGAAACCGCCGTGAGGCCTAGCGTCACCTCCACGCCACGCGCGAGCATGCCCGCGTACAGACCGAAGTCACTAAAGTCGAATGTATAAGTCATCGCTGCGCCGTCTATCGTTCAGGTAAGCGGAGGCCAGAGCGCATCAAAGACTGGCCGGCAGCGGCGCGCGCAGCCACTTGAGCGAGATGGCGTTCATCGAGCCGTCCTTCTTCGCGGCCGTGATGGCGTCGTCGACCTTCTGCATCAGGCGCGGCTCGTTCTTGTTCAGACCAACGTGATCCGGAGAGCTGAACAAGGAGAACTTCTGCTCCGGATCGTTAGCGGGATGGCGGGCCATGATCGTCGCGCCAACATCGTTGCCGACCACGAGCAGTTGCGCCTGACCAGACAGGAAAGCCGAAATCGCGCCATTGGGATCGTCGAAACGCTTGATGACCGCGGAAGGCGGCGCCACCTTGGACACACTCAGATCTTCGAGCGTGCCGCGCGCCACGGCAACCGTCTTGCCGGCCAGGTCGCCCGCATTCTTCACCGCCAGAGATTTCGGCCCGAATACCGCGAGATAGTACGGCGCATACGGCTGCGAGAAGTCGATGACCTTCGCGCGCTCAGGCGTCTGGCCAACCGAGAGCAGCATGTCTGCCTTGTGATCCGCGAGATAGGCCATGCGGTTGTCGCCGGTCACCTGCACGAGTTCGACCTTCGCGTTCAAGGCCTTGCCGATCAGATTGGCCACATCGATGTCGTAGCCCTGCGGTTTCATGTCCGGCCCGATCGATCCAAACGGCGGATAGTCCTCGAATACGCCGACACGCACCACGCCCGATTTCGCAATCGTGTCGAGCGCATCGGCATGCGCGAGCGGGGCGAACGCGCTGAGGCCAGCCATGCCGGCAAACGCGAAAGCGGCGACAGTGCGGGCCGCAAGGCGCTGCACGGAACGCGTGGTGACGATAGTGGTGCTCATGACGGGTCTCTCCTTCCAACTGCTTTTGTGGGGGGTAAAGAATCTCAATGCGAGGTTTCAGTGCGCGGTGTGCGCTGGAATCAGCCTGCACGCGTGGGCCGGCATCTCGGCGAGCACAGGACGACCCACTTTGAGGTCCGGCGTCTCGCGTGGCGTCGTGGCGGCAGTGAGCGTGAAGCCGTCGCAATCGATCGTCGCTTCGATCTGCGCGCCCACGTCGCGGACGAACGTGACCTTGCCGGCAACGGCGTTCGGCCCCGGATTCGCAGACATGGCCCGTAGACACACGTCTTCCGGGCGAATGAGGAGGCGAATGTCGCCTGCGCGCTCCGGCATGCGTATAGTTGTATTCACGGCGATTCGCTGCCCGCCCGGCAGCGCGATACCGTCGTCGCCTTCGCGGGTCACGGGCAAAATGTTGCCGAGGCCGATAAAGTCCGCCACGAATTCATTCACGGGATCACGATAAATGTCGAGCGGCCTGCCGACCTGGGCGATGCGCCCTTTCTGCATCACCACGATCTCGTCCGCCATCGTCATCGCCTCGCGCTGGTCGTGCGTGACCATGATCGTCGTGATGCCGAGCCGCTGTTGCAGCAGCCGGATCTCGACCTGCATCGCTTCGCGCAGCTTCGCGTCGAGCGCCGAGAGGGGTTCGTCGAGCAGCAGCAGCTTCGGCGACGAGGCAATCGCACGCGCGATCGCCACACGCTGACGTTGCCCGCCGGAAAGTTGCGTCACTGGCCGGTTAACCATATGCGGAAGCTGGATCAGTTCAAGCAGTTCGGCAACACGCTTGGCTTGCGCACTCTTGTCGACGCCGCGCAAGCGCAGCGGATAGGCGACATTCTCGGCCACGGTCATATGCGGGAACAGCGCGAGCGACTGAAACACCATGCCGAAGTCTCGCCGGTTGGCCGGCACGTGCGTGAGGTCGCGGCCCGCAAACGTCACCGAGCCGGACGTGGGCGTTTCCAGGCCCGCGATGATGCGTAGCAGGGTCGTCTTGCCGCAACCCGAAGGGCCGAGAAAACACACGAGCTTCCCGTCCGGGACGTTGAGATCGACGTGGTCGACAGCGAACGCGTTGTGAAAACGCTTGGTGACGGCCTGCAATGACAGATGGGTCATGAGAGTTCCTTTGTGCCCATGGATCGCGAGAGAAGCGGCAATCAAAGCGCCACGCCTTCGTCGCCGACGAGCTTTTCGAGCAGCCAGATCAAGGCAAAGTCGATCAGGACGATGAAGACCGCGAATGAAAATACTGTTGGGTCAAGTGACGAAACCGTGCGGCTGTAAAGCCAGACAGGCAGCGTCATCGTATTGATGCCGTAGAGGAAAAACGTCACCGTGAATTCGTTAAACGAAATGATGAATGCAAACAGCATGCCGGCGAGAATGCCGGGGCGCATGAGCGGCAGCACGACGTCGACGAGCGCACGCCGCGGGCTTGCGCCCATCACGCAGGCCGCCTCCTCGAACTCCGGTCCAATAGACGCAACCGATGCCGCGCAGTTCTTCACCGTAAACGGCAGCGCAAGGATCACGTGCGCAATGATGAGCCGCCCGACGCCCAGATCCACCGGCAGGACGTTGAAAACGAGCAGAAGCGAAAGCCCCAGCATCACGAGCGGATACACCAGCGGCAGCGCGACCAGTTGCTCGATGACGGCCTTGCCGCGAAAGCGGTAACGCGACAGCGCATGGGCAGCGGGCGCGGAAACGGCGGTGGCGATGAACATCGTCGAAACAGCGACAATGAGGCTCGTCGTGAGCGCAGTGCCCATGGACAGCACATCGCTCGCATCGGGCGACACGAAGGTGTGCCATGCCGCCCGATACCAGTGAAAGCCGAAGCTCTGCGGCGGAAATTCGAGCGTGCCGGAATTGCCGAACGACATCGTGATCATCGTCAGGATCGGCAGCGCGGCGAGAAAGAGGACGATCGCTGCCAGCAGTCCCGTCACGCGGCTAAGTCGACCGGGCATCGTCAGGGGGATACGCAGGGCGTTCATGAGTGGGTCTCCGCGTGGCGTTGCAGGTTGCGCACCAGTCGTTGCGAAATCGCCATCACCGCAAGCGTCGCGGCCATCAGAACGACACCCGAGGCGGATGCGGCGGGCCAGTTCAGCAGCGGCGCCACCTGGTCGTGCACCAGCACGGCGAGCATCGGCACCCGGCGGCCGCCCAGCAGCAATGGCACTGCGAACGCACTGGCGTTGTACGCGAACACGAGCAACGCGCCTGATACGATGCCGGGCATCGCCAGCGGCAGCATGACGTGGCGCAGCGTTTGCCACCGGCTCGCGCCTAGGGTAGCCGCCGCCTCCTCGTATGAGCGCGACACCGCGCGCATTGCACTGGAGATCGGCAGTACAGCGAGGGGAAATGCCGTTTGTATCAGTCCGAGCAGCACACCATTCTCGCGATACAGCCACAGCACGGGGCGCTGGATCAGGCCCGCGCTCATGAGCGTGTGATTGACGAGTCCAGCGGGCCCGAGCATCACGAGCCACCCATAGCCCTGCAGCAGCAGGTTGACCAGCAGCGGCAGGAGCACGCCGGCGAGCAGGAGGCGTCGCGCGGTGCGCGACTGCGTACGCGCCATTGCGAGTGCGACGGGAATCGCCAGCACGACGGCAACGATCATGCTCTGGAAGGCAAGCCGCAAGGTCAGCCAGAGCGAGCGCAGAAAGTAGGCGTCCCCAAGGTCCACGTAATTCTGCAGGGTGAAGGCATGCCACTCGTTGCCCTGGACCCCGAAGCTCATGCGCAGAACCGCGAGTGCCGCCGCGATCAGCACGGCGAGAAACGCGAGGATCGGCGCAAGGAGCAGCAATGGCGGCACGCGCGGCAGCGCCGTGGCAGTGCTGTGCCGCGCTGACGATTCGCCGGCAGTTGACGGCGTGCCCGCACGGCGTGAAGAGAGTGCTGACATGGCGCTCACGCGGAAAAGATCTCGGTAAAACGCTTGATCCACGCAGGCTGCAACGCGGCGAGCGCCTTGTCATCGTGAAGCACGGCCTTCTCGGCGATCTGCTGCGGCGACGGTACGAAGGCGCGGCTTTCGGCAGGAATGATCGCGCGGGAGTTCACGGGACCGTTGAGCACGTCGGCAGCCATGCGGCCCTGCACACCCGCGTCGAGCGAATGGTTAATGAACGCGTGGATGAGATCGCTATCGCCAGGATGCGACTTCGGAATCACCGTAAACATCAGCTGGGTCGCGAAACCCTCTTTCATGCCGTAGGTCACGGCCATCTTGTACTCGGGCTTGCGGATCTGCTCCGGGAAGAATGCCGGCGCGTAGATGCCGCCAATATCGAGCGAGCCGGTGCGGAACAGATCGGCGACCTGGTTCGGGTTTTCGCCGAGCGTCAGCACGCGATCCTTCAACTGGGCGAGCTTTTTGAAGCCCGGATCGATATTCTGCTGGGAGCCGCCAGCCATCTTCGCTGCGATGATCGCCAAATCAACCGCTTCGGCCCACTCGGGCGGCGGCAGGAACAGGCGCCCCGCATACTTCGGATCCCAAAGTGCTTCGTAGGTCGAGGGCGCGGCTTTCACGGTGGACGTGTTATAGATGAGACCGTCCGACCACAGCAGGTAGCCGACACCGAAACCGTTGGCGCCTGTCCGGTATTGCGGCGCGACGTCCTTCAGGTTGGGCAGCTTGTTCAGGTCCGGCTTCATCAGCAGACCTGCATCGGCAAGACCCGAAGCGCCGACCCCGGCAAGCGTGATCACGTCGTAGGTCGGCCGGTCGCCGGCCGCCTTGAGCTTCGCGACCATCCCGGACGTGCCGTCTGCGCGGTCGGCAATCACCTGCGCGCCGGTCTTCTGGCTGAACGTGGCCGCGATATTGCGCAGGGCCGCCGCGCCGGTATCGTCAGACCAGGTGAGCAGCCGCAGGGTCTTGCCTGCGTAGCTCTTCTCCTGTGCCCTGGCAGTACTGATGAATGGCATGGGCAACGCCGATGCCGCCAGAGCCGTGCCGATTGCCTTAATGGCCTGCCTTCTCCCGAGCTTGATCCCCTGCATGGTCATCTCCTGATTGAACCGTACGGCCGCCGCCTGAAGCACGCTGCCATTACCAAAAATCACGCAAACGTGCGGTGTGAATAGACTCTACGTGCCTCAAAAACCTGCAACAAACGAAATCTCTGCATGCGCGCCATGACAAATGCTCATGCGCCGCGAACGCATTCCGGACTGGCGAGGGAACCCGCAGGCACGAGAACCTGCTTGATTTCCTGGAAGGCCGCGAGCCCGAACGGACCCAGTTCGCGCCCGATGCTGCTGCGCTTGTAGCCGCCCCATGAGGTCTGAGGAAAGATCGCCTGCGGCGCGTTGATCCACACGACGCCCGCTTCCAGTTCTTCCGCCACCCGCCTGCCCCGCCCGGCGTCGCGCGTGACGACCGTGGCGACCAGGCCGAACTCGGTATCGTTGGCGGCACCGATGGCCTCGTCTTCGGTATCGAAACTGCGCATGCACAGCACGGGGCCGAAGACTTCTTCGCGCCACAGCGGGCTTTCCATTGGCATATCGACGAACATCGTCGGTCTTACGAAGTAGCCGGGACCGGCTGGCGCCTCGCCTTCGATCACGAGGCGCGCGCCATCGGCCTTGCCGCGCGCGATGTAACGCTGCACGCGTTCGTACTGCGCGCGGTTGGTGAGCGGCCCCATCTGTACGCCGGACTTGAAGGGATCGCCCACGACCATGCGTGTTGCGCGGTCTGCGAGACGCGCGGCCAACGCGTCCGCTATGGATCTCTCGACCAGCACACGCGAAGTGGCCGAGCACATCTGGCCGGCATTGAAGAACGCGCCGCCCGCAACCAGGTCGGTGGCGAGGTCGAGATCCGCGTCGGCGAACACGATAATGGAGGACTTCCCGCCCAGCTCCAGACTCACGCCCTTGATCGTATCCGCCGCGGTTCTCATGACCTGAGCGCCTACCGCAGTGCTCCCGGTGAAGGACACCTTCGCCACAAGCGGGTGTGCGGCAAGCGGCGCCCCCACTTCGGTGCCCGTGCCCGTCACGACATTGAGCACGCCTCTCGGCACACCGGCATCCGCGATGATCGCCGCGAGTTCCAGCTCGGGCAGCGGCGTTATTTCGGAAGGCTTGAGAATGACCGTGCAGCCGGCCGCAAGCGCGGGCGCGAGCTTCCACGCCGTAGTGACCATCGGGAAGTTCCACGGCACGATTAGTGCGACTACGCCTGCTGGTTCGCGCCGGATGGCCGCCCGATACTCGTCGCTGGGAATCGCGACCGCGGACTCGCCGACCTCGTCCAGCTGTTCAGCCAGACCCGCGTAGTACTCGAACGTGGCGGCGACGTCACTCACGTCGATTCGCGCTTCGTCCAGCGGTTTGCCGTTGTTGAGCGACTGGAGCGCCGCCAGATGCTCGCGCAGATCGTTCACGCCGCGAGCAATCGCCCGAAGCAACATGGCGCGCTGCGCACCCGTGGTCTTTTTCCAGGTGCGGAAGGCCCGTGCGGCGGCACGTACCGCGCAATCGACATCGGCTGCATTGCCTGCCTCGACCTCCACAACCGTTTCTTCGGTCGATGGATTGACCACCGGCAGACGCTGTCCGCCCTCACCCGTGCACCAGAGCCCATCGATAAGGAGCTGCGTACGCAGTGCAGCGCCAGGCTCGAGCCATTCATGCTGTTTCATGCCGGCACCCGCGCAAACCAGTCGGCTTCGTTCACTTCGATGACGGTGGGGACATCGCGCGACATTGCCTGTTGCAACTGTTCAGCAAGTACCTCGGGCGTATCCACGCGCGAAGCCACGCAACCGAAACCGCGCGCCAGCGCGAGGAAGTCCGGCGTGTGAATATCGACGCCAACGGGCACGATGTCGCGCATCGTCATGTACCGGCGGATCTCGCCATAGCCGAAGTTGTTCCACAACAGCACCACAATGGGCACTCTGGCTTCAACTGCACTGGCGAGCTCCGGCAACGTGAACTGCAGGCCGCCGTCGCCGATCAGGCAGACCACGGGGCGATCGGGCGCGGCAAGCTTCGCACCGATCGCCGCAGGCAGCCCATAGCCCAGCGTGCCGTATCCAGTCGACGAGTTGAACCATGAACGCGGCGCCGGTGCATCGTGCACGAAGTTGCCTGCGTACACCGGGCTCGTTGAGTCGCCCGCAATGATGACGTGCGGCAACGCGACAGTGATCGTATCGACAAGGCGTTTCTGCGAGCGCGTTGGCGCGTCGTAGCCGGCCTCCACGGCTCGCCTCGCGAGCGCGACCCGCTGTGCACCCCAGTCGCACTGGCGCGCCGACGTGGTGCATTCATGCAGCCGCGTCGACAGGCTGCCAAGCGCCTGCCGCGAATCGGCGGCAATGGCGACTTCGGGACTGAAATTGCGCATGAGTTGCTGCGCGTCGATGTCGATGCGGATCAGCCGGCCATCGATCGAAAAGCCGCCGTCGAACACCACGTCATAGTCGGTTTCGCCCAGCTCGGTGCCGACCGCGAGCACGACGTCCGCTTCGCGCACGAGCGCCCGCGTGGCCGGCAGCGATTGCGTCGAGCCAATCAGCAGCGGGTGCCCTTGGGGCAGCAGTCCCTTGGCGTTGATCGTCAGCGCAACCGGCGCTTGCAGGCGCTCGGCGATTTCCTGCAGTTCGGTCGCGGCGTGCAGCGCCCCGCCGCCTGCGAGAATCAGCGGCCGGCGCGCCGTGGCGAGCAGGTCCGCCGCCGCAGAGAGGGCCGCCGGGCATCCTGCCGGCTTCGCTGGCAGCGCGGCAGGCAACAGGTTCATGCCGCGAGCCGGCGCGACGATCACGTCCAGTGGAATCTCGATGTGCACGGGTCGCGGCCGCGCCCCGCCGAAAACGGCAAACGCACGGGCCAGCACCTGGGGCAACTCCGACGCATCGAGCACCGTATGCGAGAACGCGGTGAGCCCGGCGAACACGTCGCGCTGCGACGGCAGCTCGTGAAGGCGTCCGTCGCCGTTACCGAGTTCGCGGCGTGCATTGACGCTCGATATCACCAGCATCGGAATGGAGTCGGCATAAGCCTGCGCCATCGCGGTCGCAATGTTGGTCATCCCCGGCCCGGTGATGATGAGGCACACGCCGGGCTTCCCGGTCACGCGTGCATAGCCGTCGGCCATGAAGCCCGCGCCCTGCTCATGGCGCGGCGTGATGTGACGAATCGACGATGCGGCGAGACCCCGATACAGCTCGACCGTATGCACGCCCGGAATCCCGAAAACGTACTGGACGCCATAACCCTCAAGCTGGGTGACGAGCGCCTCTCCGCAGGTCAGGCGGCTTGTATCGGGCCATTCGATTGGCCTCGCGCCCGCTTCCTCGAAGCGGGCCGTGAATTCCGGATAGTTCATGGGTTCTCGCGTTCCTGGTTGGTACCGCCAGATGCGGATGCGGGGCGAGTCGCCCGGCCCGTATCTGCGTCGTTGTCCAAACAATTCTCGGAGGTGCCATGTGAATCGGACAATCGATAAGTTTTCATGAGGTGCATGAGCTTCTTGCATAACCATCGCGATGGCAGAGCGCAAGGGTTTACGCGAGTTCATGACTGGCGGACATGGACGGCATGAAAATTTATCGATTGTTCGGCTCTCGCCATCGCGCAGAACATTCCTTCACCGAATGCGACAGGAGAAATGATGGCTACCGAGTTTTTCCAACCCCTGAGCGGCAACGCGATGCCTCGCTGCGGTGGGATCACCACGATGATGCGACTGCCCAACGTGCCCAACGCCGAAGGGCTCGACGCGTGCTTCGTCGGCGTGCCGTTCGATCTGGGCACGTCGAACCGCACCGGCGCGCGCTTCGGGCCGCGCCAGATTCGCGCCGAATCTGTCCTGCTGCGGCCGTACAACATGGCGACACGCGCCGCGCCATTCGACTCGCTGCGTGTTGCGGATATCGGCGATATCGCGATCAATCCGTACAACCTGCCCGATTCGATCACCCGCATCGAAACGGCCTACGACACGATCCTTCGGCACGGCGCGAAGCCGGTGACGCTAGGCGGAGACCATACGATCACGCTACCGATCCTGCGTGCCATTCATCGCAAGCATGGCAAGGTCGGCCTGATTCACGTCGACGCGCACGCGGACGTCAACGACACGATGATGGGCGAGAAGATTGCGCACGGCACACCGTTTCGCCGCGCGGTCGAAGAAGGGCTGCTTGACTGCCAGCGTGTGGTGCAGATCGGTCTGCGAGGCACGGGCTACGCTGCGGAAGACTTCGACTGGTGTCGCGAGCAGGGTTTTCGCGTGGTACAGGCCGAGGAGTGCTGGAACCGCTCGCTCGAACCGCTGATGGCAGAGGTGCGCGAGCGCGTGGGAGGCGGACCCGTGTATCTGAGTTTCGATATTGACGGAATCGACCCGGCTTACGCGCCCGGTACCGGTACGCCGGAGATCGCGGGATTGACGGTTCCGCAGGCGCTTGAAATCGTTCGCGGCGCATGGGGGCTCGATCTGGTGGGCGCTGATGTGGTGGAAGTCGCGCCGCCATACGATCCGTTCGGCACCACCGCGCTGCTTGGCGCCAATATCGCGTACGAAATGCTGTGCGTATTCCCAGGCGTAATACGCCGCAACTGATCCCGGGTGCGAGGTGTCCTGTCCCTTCAGACGCGTCAACGCCCGAGGATCAGGATGATGTGCAGCGCGTCAGTGCGAAACGAAAGCACACGCTCGACCACCCTGAACCGCTCCGTGGCGTCGCCGACCTCAAGTTCGATCAGGTCGCCACCTCGCGGGAACGGATCCCCCGTCTCGTGCACTGCGAGGATGCTTGGACCGTTATAGCCAACAGCTATCTGCTCGCTGGTGAATTCGATTTCGATGATCGTTTTCATGTGCGCCTCGCCGGTGTGAGGTTAAGGAGGTTGGTGCCTTCGATTCTCGCACCGGTGGAGGTCCGTGTTTCGCAGCCTGCTCATGGCAGCCCACCTTTCGGTGATCTCAACTCGGCCGCGCCTCGCTCAGTTCGGGGAGATGCAAGACGCATTCCGTTGGCAGGCGCGTGAGTCCATGCACGTCGCCTTCATTGCGCAATCGTCGACGCGATACCTGTTCGAGAGTCGAATGGCTGCGTCCGGATTTGACACTCCCTGGCAATCTCGTTCACATCAACGCACATACCTTGCGCGTAACGTCGCAGGTGCGCGCCGGCAGCACGGATCACGCGCTCCCCTTTTTACTTCCGGAGGTCCTTCATGAGCATCTTCGGCGATATCGTCGGCAAACTATTTGGCACGGCGAAGAAGGCTGGACAGGATGCTGGATGCTATGACGGTGCGAAGGCGAACAGTTGAGCATGTGCTTGGGACGTTCAAACACTCGATGGGCTACACGCACTTCCTGACTCGCCGGTTTGCCAACGTGAGTACCGAAATGAGCCTGCATGTGTTGGCATACAACCTCAAGCGCGTAATAGCGATACTTGGATTCCAGAAAACTATGAAGGCCATGAGGCTGGTGGGTGCGTGAAGCACCTACGGTTCCCAGTACAAGGTGGGCATGTTCCGCAACTAGGCCTCGAAATTACGCCAGCATTCCTGGCCTAGCGATGGGCCGCGACAACGCAGCATGGAGTCTGCACCCTCAGATTCCGAGTTCCGTGTTTCCACACAGCCTCGGTCGATATGACCCATTCGCTCCTTGTACGCCATGTTCCGCCAGGCTTGCACATGTTCGGAACCCCACGCCGCTCACAAGGCGTGCGCCGCGCCATCATGCGAGATCCGGATCAGGTTCGCCCTGCCACATCAACGCAGATCGTGACCATCAACCGGTCGTCCCGGATGCAGGGTTTGGGCGAAGCCTGGTGAGACGCCGGCGTTTGACTCATTTTTTGCGGACGATGCGACGGCCTGCATTGAATGCGGGCTGCTGGAGCAGTATGCTTCCAGGCGAAAGCAGCAAAAATGACCGGCATGCGATAACGAAGGAAATGGCACCATGCGACTGCGCCGCATCACAGCACGACGCTCCTCTGTCCATGGCAAAGGGCTGTTCGCGCTACAAGCCATCGCCGCGGGCGAGCGGCTTATCGAGTACAAGGGAGAGGTGACCACCTGGCGCCGTGCCGCCGCCCGTCAGCAGTCCGGGAACGGTCACACCTTTGTTTTCGGTCTCTCCGACGGTCGGGTGATAGATGGCAGCCGCGGCGGCAACAGCGCGCGCTTCCTGAACCATGCATGCACACCGAACTGCGAAGCAATCGAAGCCGGCGATCGGGTTTTTATTCATACACTCGCCGCCATCCGGGCCGGTGACGAACTCTTCATCGACTACGGTCTCGCAATCGATGGCGATGTCACAGCGGACGTCCGGAATATGTACGCATGTCACTGCGGCGGCGCCGCCTGCCGTCAATCGATGATCGGGATGACATCGACTTCGTGAACGAGCGGGTGAGCGTCTCAGGGCACCCGCGAATGTTCACCCTGCACTTTCCTCTCGGCCTGACACGCGATCAGACTGTCGACGAACGCTAGTGCCGGCGCTGAACCGGCCTTCATGCATAGCCGGAAGATGGCGCCCCCTGCGCCCCCTCTCTGGGCGGCCAGGAGGCCTTTCAATGATTTTCACAACGCGGCAGACAAGCGACCCAAGAGTCCGGCGATCGGGAATGCCAGCTCCAAGGACCGTAGCGACAAAGCTGCCTTTCATCAATGTCATCATCAGACGGCACGGGTCATCTCGAACGCGTCTGCCGCCCTTACCGTATCCAGTGCCTCCCGCAACAGCGCGATCTTGCCGTCGCGCGCCACGAACCGCCCCGCGTACATCTGCCAATAGATTTTTCCCGTCGACGGCACGGGCGCTTCAACTTCATATTCGGCGAAGACCTGCTCCGGCGCTTCGATCAGAAAACGCACGTTTTTAAATTCGAAATCGGGCACTTTCGTGAGCAGTGAAGCGATAAAACCTTCAATCGCTTCGGGGCCCTGCGCACGGCCATCGATGCCGAGCGATTTCAGATAGGGCAGTTCCAGCACGCCATCGTCGGCGAATAATGCGGCAGCCGCGCGCGGGTCGCGAGTCGATTCGAGGTAAGCGGCAAGCAGTTGTCTGGCGTTGTTCATGATCGGCTCTCGATATCAGTGTTGATGGGTGCGCGTTATTGCAGGCGCGTCTTCAATGCCGTCGCCATCTGCTGCATGGCGGCGCGCGTCGGTGCGTCGGCGGCGAGCACGTTGAGCAGGCCGAAGTCGTGAATCGTGCCTTTGTACTGGGTCGTCGTCACGTCGTTGCCCGCCTGGTCGAGCCGATGTCCGTAGGCTTCGCCTTCGTCGCGCAACACGTCGAACTGCGCCGTCTGGATCAGCGCGGGCGGCAAGCCCTTCAACTCGTCGAACGTGGCACGCAGCGGCGATGCGTAGCGCTGGTTGCGCTCACCTGCGTCGGTCGTGTACGCGTTCCAGAACCACTTCATCATGTCGCGGCTCAGGAAGTAACCGTTTTCGAAAGCGTCGTAGGAGGCGTTGTCGAATGCGTGGTCCGTCACCGGCCACATGAGCCCCTGGAAGCGGATCGCCGGGCCATTACGGTCCTTCGCCATCTGGCTGACGACCGCGGCCATGTTGCCGCCCACGCTGTTGCCCACCACCGCGAGCCGCGCGCCATCGACGCCGATTTCCTCGCCATGCGCGGCGACCCACTTCGTTGCGGCGTAGGCCTGGTTGATAGCAACCGGATAGCGCGCTTCGGGCGAAGGCGTGTATTCGACGAACACGGCCGCCGCGCCCGACTGCACCACGAGGTCACGCACGAGGCGTTCATGCGTCGGGTAGTCACCGAGAATCCAGCCGCCGCCGTGGAAGAACATGAACACGGGCAGCAAGCCACGCGCATGCTGCGGCCTGACGACGACGAGCGGCACGCTCAGACCGTCCTGCTCGATCGTGTTGCGCGTGACATCGATGCCCGAGACGTCGACCTCGACGCTGCGCTGGGCGCCTGCCAGGACTTCGCGCGCTTCGGCGGGCGTGAGCGTTTCGATGGCCGGACCGGTGCCGCTGTTGAGCGCATCGAGGAAGGCGACGGTTGCGGTATCGGGCGTGTTCGGGGTGGCTTGCGTGTTCATCGTGATTCTCCTTTCCGTGTGGTTGAGTGGCTTGCGACGCGATGTCGTGCAGCCGATCGAAAGGAGAATACGGATCGGGAGATATTTGCGAAATAGAATTGTTTAAAACCCATCATTGCATAACTGCAATGATGGGTCGCCGCTTCAGGGCTTGGGCCATCGCCACGCTGGATCGGAAAGATGCCCGGCGAAGTAATCGGACAGCGCCGCCACCTTTGCAGGCCGCGCGCGCGCCGACGGCGTGACGAAGTAAAGGCCGCCCTTCGTCAGCGCCCAGTCGGTGAGGATCGCTTCGAGCCGGCCATCGGCCAGATATTCGCCGGCGATGAATTCGGGCAGTTCGGCAATCGCCAGACCGTCCAGCAAAGTGGGCAACAGCGCATCGGAATTCGTCACGCGCAGCGGGCCGGTCGGCATCACCGGCTCCTCCTCGCCCGCGTCGTTCGTGAAACGCCAGACATCGCTACGCGCGCGATACGCGTACGAGAGACACGGCCGATCCGCCAGTTCGCGCGGATGGGCCGGCCGCCCTTCGCGCGCCAGATATTCAGGCGACGCCACCACGTATTGGGTCACCGCACATAGCCGCCGCGCCACCAGCGACGAATCGGGCAACGCAGCAATACGCAGCGCGGCGTCGAAGCCATCGGCGACCAGATCGACCGACGCATCCGACAGATGCAGGTCGATCGACACTTCCGGATAAGCGCGGAAGAACCCCGGCAGCAGCGGCGCGACCCAGCGCAGCCCGAAAGACATCGGCACGGCCAGGCGCACCAGCCCGCGCGGCTGCACCGACATTTCGCGCGCCGCGCTTTCGGCCTCTTCCGCCTGCCGGTAGATCTCGCCAGCCTTCTCGCAGATCGTGCGGCCGAACTCGGTCAGCGAGAGCTGGCGCGACGTGCGGTTGAAAAGCCGCGCGCCCAGCCGGTCCTCCAGACGGGCCACGCCGCGCGAGACCGTCGCCACCGACACGCCCATCGCGCGCGCCGCCGCCGCAAACGATCCCTCCTCGGCGACCTTCGCGAACATCGCGAGTCCTTCGAAATCAGGCAGTCTCGCCATTTCCCCTCGTCTTTTCATTTATGCAACGTTAGGTTGCAATCAATTCTATTTCGAAAAGACCGGGCCGTCGATATTCTTCACACATCGCAGCACGCAACACCGAACCAGCCAGTACCCACCTCTACGAACGAAACGAAAGGAGCACGACCATGGCACGCAAACTCGAAAACAAGATCGCACTCGTTACCGGCGCAACCAGCGGCATTGGCCTCGCCACCGCGCAGCGCTTCGCCACCGAAGGCGCGCACGTCTACCTCACGGGCCGCCGTCAGGCCGAACTCGATGCCGCCGTCAAGAGCATCCGCGAAGCGGGCGGCCAGGCGACTGGCGTGCGCGTCGATTCCACGAAGCTGAAAGAACTCGACGCGCTGTATGCGCAGATCAAGGAAGAACAGGGCCGTCTGAATGTGCTGTTCGCCAACGCAGGCGGCGGATCGATGCTGCCGTTCGGCAACATCACCGAAGAACACTTCGACGACACCTTCAACCGCAACGTGAAGGGCGTGCTGTTCACGGTGCAGAAGGCCCTGCCGCTGCTGGCCAGGGGTGCATCGGTGATTCTTACGGGTTCGACGGCGGGCAGCGCAGGCACGGCGGCGTTCAGCGTGTATTCGGCGTCGAAGGCTGCGGTGCGCTCGTTCGCACGCAACTGGATTCTCGACCTCAAGGATCGCCAGATCCGCGTGAACACGATCAGCCCGGGCGCGACCCGCACGCCCGGCCTGCTCGACCTGGCCGGCGACGACGCTGCCCAGCGCCAGGGGCTCGCCGATTACCTGGC
Organism: Paraburkholderia sp. J10-1; assembly: GCF_905220165.1. NCBI lineage: Bacteria > Pseudomonadati > Pseudomonadota > Betaproteobacteria > Burkholderiales > Burkholderiaceae > Paraburkholderia > Paraburkholderia sp. J10-1. The sequence goes on from NZ_CAJMYW010000009.1 coordinate 306,478, forward strand.
CGCGCAAATCCCGATGGGACGTCTGGGCGAGCCCGGCGAAATCGCCAGCGCCGCACTGTTTCTCGCTTCGGACGATGCGAGCTTCGTGAACGGCATTGAACTGTTCGTCGATGGCGGCCAGCAGCAGATCTGAACGAGGCGTGGGCGCACGGATGGGGGCTTTCACGTCCGTGCGCCCGAACGGAGTTTCATCATGATCGAACATCGCCCTTTTCTTACTCTCGGCGCAATCAAGAGCGACTGGCTCGATGCGCGGCTGCATTTTCGCGTGGGCGAGACCGGACGCGCGGGACATACGCCGCTCGGCCCGCTCTACGTGTGGAACGACGATGAGTTCGCGCCGCGTTCGGGCTTCGGGCTGCATGCCCATCGCAGCGTCGAGATTGTGACGTGGGTGCGCTCGGGCGCGATCACGCACGAAGACGATGCGGGCAATCGCGCCCGGCTCGTCGCCGATTCCGTGCAGGTGATGAGTGCGGGCGCAACGATTCATCACGCCGAGCGTAACGAGGAAGATGTCGCCGCGCGCGTGTTTCAGATCTGGCTGCGTCCGCGCACGCCGGGCGGTACGCCACGCTGGTCAACGCGCGTTTGTTCGCGCGAATGTCGCGAAGGCCGTTTCGTGACGCTGGCGAGCGGCGATCCTCGAGATGTGCGCGAAGGCGCGCTGCCCATCAATGCCGACGCACGCGTGCGTGTCGCCACCCTGCGCGAAGGCGCGACAATAAGCCACGTGTTACCGAAGCCGGGCTCAGCCTATCTGGTCGCAGATCACGGGCAGCTCGACGCGGGGCCTATCCGGCTCGCACCGCGAGACGGTGTAGCCATCCGGGAAGAGGCGCAGATGGATTTGATCGCGCGTGGCGATACGGATGTTGTGATCGTTGAACTTTGGAGCTAAGGCAAATGAGCCTTCTCGATGTATGCGACTGTCGTCGGCCATGAAGAGACCCTCGTCCGATACGCCGTCGAGACACTCACATGGCGGCATTACTCCGATTCTGTTGAAAAACTCAGCAATTTGTACGGTTGGCGCCTATCCTGGGATGTAAGCGATCGACGGGAGGTGCCAGCCATGATGGGTCTACGAGGTGGTCCGCAGGAGCGACTCTTCTACTCGTTCAACCTCGAAGATCACGTGCCGTCGAATCATCTGCTACGAGCGATCGACCGGGTTTTTGATCTCAGTGACTTGCGCGACCACCTCGCCCCGTATTACAGCAACACGGGTCGTCCGTCGATAGATCCCGAGTTGATAGTTCGAATGCTCATCGTCGGTTACTGCTTTGGCATCCGCTCCGAGCGTCGTCTATGCGAAGAGATTCACCTGAATCTGGCCTATCGCTGGTTCTGCCGCCTTGGTCTCGAAGATACGATTCCGGATCATTCGACATTCTCCAAGAATCGGCATGGCCGCTTCCGCGACAGCGAAGTGTTGCGCCATGTATTCGAGACGGTCTTGCGTCGCTGCATGGCGGAAGGACTTGTACGAGGAGAAGGCTTTGCCATCGATGCAAGCGTCATCGAAGCGGACGCCAATCGTAGCCGTGCGGTGCCGGGGACTCAGAGCATTGACTGGAACAAGGGAGATGGCCCGAGCCGCGCCGTGCGTGAATACATCGTCGCCCTGGATAAATTCAATCGGAGTGCAGATGAAGAAACGAGTAATTCCGGCGCAACGCCCTCACCAAAGAGTGTTTCGCTGACCGATCCGGCAGCACGCTGGACCGCGGCGCCTGGCGGTCCAGCGTTCTTTGCCTATTCGACCAACTGCCTGATAGACCTGCATGCCGGGATCATTCTGGATGTCGAGGCCACACCAGCGAATCGGGCCGAGGAAGTCGGATCAACCAAGACCATGATCGAACGCGTTGAACAGCGCTTTTCCATTAAACCTCAACGTCTCGTTGGAGATACAGCTTACGGTACGGCACCAATGCTCGGTTGAATGGTTGATGAGAAGCAGATTGCGCCTCACGTTCCAGTCTGGGACAAGGTCCGACGCGATGGCACATTTGAACGGGAGGCGTTCGTGTGGGACGCGCGGAACAACGAGTATCGCTGCCCCGCCGGTCACCCGATGCGCAGTGACTGGCGGGCGTATACGAATCCGCGAACGCACATCACGAAGGCCGACACGGTCATCTATCGATCGAGCCAGCACGATTGCGGTGGATGTGCAATGAAGGAGCAGTGTTGCCCGAATATGCTGTTCCGCAATATCGCCCGCAGCATCCACGAAGATGCGCGAGAAGTGGCGCGCAGGATATCAAAAGCACCCGAGTATAGGCAGTCGCGTCGAGAGCGAAAGAAAGTAGAGATGCTATTCGCGCATCTGAAGAGAATTCTGAAACTGGATCGCTTAAGACTGAGGGGGATAAACGGAGCGCAGGACGAATTCCTGTCAGCCGCAACTGCCCAGAACTTGCGACGAATGGCAAAGCGGTTGGCACCACGCGACGTGGCGACTGAACCACAAGTGGCCTGAAGACCACTTGGGTGGTCCAGGAACCATCCCGCGACGTTTGGATGGATGGGAAAAGTCGCGTCGGCCCATCCCCAAGCCCGTCACAGGGGCGTCCGGGGCGAGTTTTTCAACAGAATCCTCCGAAAGCGGTCATTCGGGCGCCGAGAGTCCGCGTCACGCTCGATCGGCAGGGCCATGCAGCATGACCTTATCGAAACGCTTTCACCTTTTCAAATGGTCGTTCAGTTGGCATCGCAGTGAACGCGCGCCGGATGTCCTTCATGCCGTCGTTTCGGCCCACCCGCCTCCCATTGAGGATGCGTAACGCAGTCCGGGCCGTTCATGCTGATCAGATGCTCGCCGCCCCCCTGCCTTGTGGAGCGGAAGTCACCGTATTTTGGCGCAACCGGACATAACCCAAACAACGGTAATATGTGTCATTTGTGTGACGGAGCGAGCGGCGTGCCGTTAATCCCGAGGGGACCCCTATGTTCGGCCGGTTCATGCCCAGAGACGGTAATTTCTTCGAGCTCTTCAATGCTCACACCCGTTATATCGTGGATGGCAGCCAGGCTCTCGAAAAGCTGATCGAGAATCTTGAGGATGCGGAGCGTCACCGGCGCAATATAAAAGTCATCGAAAAGTCCGCCGACAAGCTCACGAGTGAGTGCAACGACCTGTTGCACAAGACATTCATCACGCCACTTGATCGCGACGAAATCCAGCAGCTTATCAACACGCTGGACGACATCATCGACGTCATTGAGGACGTCGCAAACACCATCACGCTCTACGACGTGCAGGCGCTGCCCGATGACGCGACCGAGTTTGCGCGCCTGAGCACACGAACGGCAATTCAGGTTCAGCAGGCGGTTAGCATGCTTTCTGACATGAAACAGGCGCAACAGATCCTGCGATGCTGCAAGGAGATCGACGAGCTTGAATCAGACGTTGACAGGTTGCTGCGCATCGCGATCTCGCGACTGTTCCGGGAGGAGGAGGATGTCAAGACACTGATCAAGCTGAAGAGCGTCTATGAATTGCTCGAGACAATTACCGACAAGTGTGAGGCCGCCGCCAAGATAATCCAGGGCATCGTGCTCGAAAACGCCTGATCAAGTCAGAACATGCACACGATTCAACTCGTCATCTGGACGGTGATCCTGCTCGTCGCGATAGCCCTCGTCTTCAATTTCATGAACGGGTTCCACGATGCAGCGAACTCCATCGCGACCGTGGTGTCCACCGGCGTTCTGAAGCCTCATCAGGCAGTTGCATTCGCAGCGTTGTTCAATGGGTGTTTCATGCTGTGCATCGCCTGGATATATTTCCGTGTGCCGCAAGGCAAGGTGGATCGCCGGTTCCGGAAGCTGCAGCTGCTCTCTGCAGGTCTTTACAGCCTCGGACACGGCGGTAACGATTCGCAAAAGACAATCGGCATTATCTGGATGCTATTGATTGCAACGGGATATGCCTCGCAGAGCGCCGATGCGCCACCGTTCTGGGTGGCCGCGGCATGTTACGCGTCGATGGGCCTTGGGACCCTTTTCGGCGGTTGGCGCATCGTACGGACGATGGGGCAAAAGATCACGAAGCTCAAGCCGGTCGGTGGTTTTTGTGCAGAGCTGGAAGGGGCGCTCACGTTGTTTCTCGCCTCGGGGTTCGGCATTCCAGTATCGACCACGCACACTATCACGGGGGCGATTGCAGGAGTCGGTGCAACGCGCAAGCTGTCCGCCGTCCGTTGGGGTGTTGCGTGCAATATCGTCTGGGCCTGGGTTCTCACGATCCCCGCTTCAGCCGCGCTGGCCGCAACGGGATGGTGGATAGCAACCCGGCTGCTTTAATGCGCGGCCCTGGTCCAGTCCAGTCGAATATCGTCAATCCATGTGGCACTATTGCCACATCAAGCGCTGTTATGGGGTTGTCCCCACAACAGTGCGCATTAACTATGATGTAGCCGTCGACTATCGTGTTGATCCTTCTGAATCTGCTCTCCGGTGTGTCGCTCCTGGTATGGGGTACACACATCGTACGTACCGGCATCCTGCGTGTGTTCGGCGCGGACCTTCGCGCGATACTGGGTCGTAGCACGGGTAGCCGGCTGAAGGCCTTCCTCGCCGGCGTGGGCGTCACCAGTCTCGTGCAGAGCAGTAATGCCACCGCCGTTATCATCACGTCGTTTGCTGCGCAAGGCATGGTGTCGCTGGCGAGCGGACTGACCATCATGCTGGGCGCGGATGTTGGCACCGCTCTCATGGCGCGGGTGCTGACGCTCGATCTGTCCTGGCTCTCGCCGCTGCTGATTCTCGTTGGGGTGCCTCTTTTTCTCACCCGCAAGCAGACGCGCGCAGGTCAGACGGGGCGAGCGCTTATCGGACTCGGTTTGATCCTGCTGGCCCTTCATCTGATTGTGGAAGCCGCACAACCCATGATGCAGGGCGCGGGTGTCAGGGTGATGTTCAGTGCCCTGACCGGCGACACCGTGCTCGATGCGCTGGTCGGCGCGGCCTTTGCAATGCTCTCGTATTCGAGCCTCGCCGCTGTCCTGTTGACCGCGACGCTCGCCTCTTCCGGCGTCATTTCGCTGAAGGTCGCATTGTGTCTCGTAGTCGGCGCAAATCTTGGCAGCGGACTGCTCGCGCTGATCAGTGCATGGCCTCAAAACGCAGCGGCCCGTCGCCTCTCCGCGGGAAGCTTCGCTTTCAAACTGCTCGGTGCACTGATTATCCTGCCGTTCGCATCGCTACTTGCACGCGCATTGCCGGTAATCATCGCGAATCCACGTGAAGCGGTAGTCGGCTTCCACCTCATCTACAACACCGTGCGATGCTGCGCCTGCCTCACCATGGTCGACAGGGTTGCCGCCATCAGCCGGAAGCTGTTGCCTGACCGTCCATCGACGACAGCTGAACCGCGCCCGCTGCATCTCGATCCCGCCGGGCTGGTCACGCCGGGTCTTGCCCTGGCGAACGCCTCGCGTGAGGTACTCCGGATTGGCGACATCGTCAGCGTGATGCTGGAGAACGTTTCTGAACTGCTCCGACGCAATGATCTCGCTGTCGCTCGCGAAACCATGCGAATGGACGATGACGTTGACCACCTGTACGCCGAAGTGAAAAACTACCTGACGCTGATCTCGCGTGAACAGCTCGACGAGGCCGAGAGCCGCCGCTGGACCGACATCATTTCCCTCACAATCAATCTCGAACACGCCGGCGACATCATCGAGCGCATCGTTGGCGACATCGAAGAGAAGAAGATATCCCAGCGACTCGCCTTTTCTGAGGAGGGGTTGGGGGAACTCGACGATCTGCACGCGCGACTGGTGAGCAATCTGCGGCTCGGACTGTCTGTTTTCCTCAACAACGATCTACGTTGTGCCGAGCAGCTTCTTGCCGAAAAAGAGCGTTTTCGCGATCTGGAGCGAGTGTATTCTCACAAGCATCTGGACCGGCTTGCGGGACAGGCGCTTCGCAGTGTGGAAACCAGCGCCCTGCACCTGGATCTGATCAGCAACATGAAGAGGCTGAATTCCCTCTTCTGTTCAACAGCGTATCCCGTACTTGACGCTGCGGGAGCGCTTCACGAAACCCGGCTGCGCAAACGTTCGCTGGACAGTCTGCACACGAAGGAATGACGAAGGGCGCAAAACGCGCAGATTTGCCGGCGTGACGTCAGCCGCATGGCATTTACAGCAGTTTGGGGGGCTCGTGCCACACGCATCCGGGCAGCGAGCCCTCGAACTCCAGCCAAGCTGGTATCGTTTGGCGGCGCGCTTTCCATGCCAGCGACATGCTCCCGCGAGCATCATGTCGGGGAAACGAAACCCGACGTAGTCCCTCCTGATGCGAAAAGCAACGCGACAATCGCCCGCGTTGGCACACTGGCCACGAGTGTCCCTACCTTGCGAGGACTGAACCAGCGACAGCGCACGATTTCGTTGCAGGGACGCGGTCTTGCATCATCGGGCAGAACGCATAAGAACACGTGATGGCGTTTGTTCAGGCCGCCGAACTGGAACAGGCATCCCAGCTTGTGACCTTCAAGCGTGGTTTCTTCGCTGAGCTCGCGTCGGGCAGCATCGACCGGCGACTCGTCGCGCCGGATCGTACCGCCAGGTAGCGACCACCTGGCTCGCCCCCGCTCCACGAGGAGAATTCTCTCGCGCTGCCAGCACACAACGGTTGCTCTCTCTTTCATGCTTCCAGGTTTCAGTGCACGTGCTATATTTTTTTGAGAAATCGAAACGTAGCTCAGGGAGTCGGGCCCCAGCCACAGGCTGGGGCATACCGGCAACGGTTGCGCCTGCCACACCACGACAATGTACCAGCGCTTCAGGCGTAATCTGGCGGGAAAAAAAAGAGGAAAATCCGCTCGGCGCGCGAGATCCGCGCGCTGCCCGGCATCCTTTGACAGGGCTTCTGCCGGCTTTGGTCCGGATTAGCTTCCACGGGTGCTGCCGCGGCTACCGCTTGTGGAACCATCGATGTCCGTGTCTGATCTCCCTTCCGGCATAAACAGCCAGAAAGGCGCCGACAAGCATTGCTGCCATCGCAAGCGATTCATCGAAGAAATCGCCGGGTTGCGATGACTTCACAAAGACCCAGATGCCAATCCCGATCGCCATCAGGAGCATCCCCATAATCAGCCCCCAAACTGGCCCGGCCGCATCAAACCGCAATCTGTGAGACATTTTCATTTGCGTATCCCCCGACACCGTCGCTGTTCACTGCGAGCAGTCCATGAAACTCACAACGGGTGCCCCGCTTTCAGGATGGGTGACTCCCATTCCGGCGTCAGGTCGCAATGAACTCCCGGTCATAAGCCTGATTTGAATCCGCAGCATGACCGGTAAACTGCTGCGGCAGGCACCCGCAGTCAATGCCTCGCGAATGCAAATACAGCAAGCAGCACCGCAATGAGTGCGGCAAGCCATTTCACCAGAACAACCAGACTTCCCACTTTCTCACCGAGCAGGCGAACTGCTTCGACTTCCTGAATGTTACCGCCGCCGGGTAGCGCATCATTGTCACGTGGACGTATTCCATCCGACTCGCAAAGCCTGAGCCTGGCCTGCTCGAATGCCATATGGGTGACGTATCCTGTCGCGACTTCGGGCAGACCTGTTGCGTTGACGCTGTCTGGCCTGAGAAACACGCAGGGGTCACCCTGCGTCACTGCGGCTTCCGGTGCGTTCGAATAAAGATGCCTCATGGACAGCGCGAGTTTGACGTCCGCGAGTCGTGCGGCGTCGATACTCTCGATAAGGCCCTGCATGCTGCTTGCTGGCACGTGGAACGATGCCCACCACTGGCCGGGCTCCTGTATCTCAGGATCCGCTGTGTTGTAGCCAAGTCTGGCCGTGCCGAGCGGGACATCCGAAAACGCGATGCCCAGCTCATCCTGCCATTCGCGAAGGCCCCGATGATCCCCCTCGTTGAGCTCACGAACTGCGAACGTGACGCTGACGGCGTGTTGCCTGGTCTGCGGTTCGCCGACCACACACAGATCTGCGTCGTCCAGATGCGCAGTTCCCTGTATGTATGTCGCCAGGACCGACTGCCCCTCGTCTCCCGTCGGTTCTGCCTGCCGCACGATCCGGAGGTCCTGCAGTGTCAGCCAGACCGATCGGGCGGGCTCGTAGCGCATACGCACACTGCGGCCCGTTGTACCGTCCACCGTACGGCGCCCGTTTTCAGCAAGGCCGACCCTGACGCGCGGAGTGGACGGGTCGCGTATATCGGGTCCTGCGTGGGCATTGGCCCGCCGTTCGTCCTCTGCATCGTGAATCGTGTCGCGTGACGGCGGCTTGTCCCTTGCGCCGGTGTCGCCCCGTTCCGGTACGCCCGTGCGATACGCGTCTTTTCCGGGAACGGGAACGTGATCGCGCTCTTGCAAACGCTGACTGCCTCCGACCAGTAGTTCACCGGGATCGGCACCGATGCGCCATGCCGGGCGCATTGGACGGTCATGTGCCTCCGTCGTGACCGGCATACCCGCCTGATCGCCATGAGCCGATCCTGCCGGGTCAGTGACCTTGATGAGTGCCGGCATCAGCTGGCCTAGGAGGTTGCCGTACGGGGACAGCAGTGGCAGGAACAGCACGGCCAGAACTGCATTGAACAGCGTGTGGAAGTCCGCGACCACACGTCCATTGTCGGGTTGCAGGGAGACCATGAACAGTCCGACCGGCCCGAGCGCGGCAAGCACGAGAGCGGCCCCGATCAGCAGGATGAGCAGGTTGCCCACCGGGAGCCGTCTTGATGCAGGATCGTCAGTAACCGCCGATTCGAGCACGGGCTTGATCGCAGCGCCCAGGTTCGCACCGACCACCAGTGCGAATGCGGTATCCGGCGGCACGACGTTTTTGGCGCACAGGGACGCGACCAGCAGGACCGCAGCAACGGTCGAGTCTGCAGCCCAGCTCAGGCTCGCGGCGAGCAGCACGTCCACCAGCGGAACAGTCGACGCGGCGCCCAGCAGCACGCGCAGGCTGGGCGCGTCTTCGTACTCGGTCATCAGATCGAGCAGTTCATGCGACGCAATCAGCATCAGGCCCAGTCCGATGAACGCGCGACCCAGATCGTGTGCCCGCGTGTTCGACGCCTTGCGAAACATCAGCACACCGACCAGTACCAGCGCTGGCGAGACCGCCGCCACATCGAAGGACAGCACCTGCACAATCAGCGTCGCACCGACGTTCGCCCCTAGCATGACGGCCAGCGCCGGAACAAGGCCAACGCGCCCCTGCGCAGCAAGACCGGCTGTCATCGAGCCGGTTACCGCACCGTTTTGCAATACGGCGGCGGACCCCATACCGGCAATGAACGCGTGCCCCCGGTCGTGTAGCGAGCGCGCAAGAAGCGACTGAAGCGCGACACCGAACGCCTGCTGCATGCCCGTCTGGACCATCTGCGTGCCGAGCACAAGCAGCGCGATGGAACCCGCAAGATCGATCAGCGTGAATGTCGTCGGCATGCCCGTGCTCCACTTGTACCGTCATATTGCCGGCTTTCCGCACACGCTCCGGCGTGTCACGACCCCTCCGTGTGCATCAGCGCCGCAGGCGGCACGGATGTGCACACACCATTGTTCAGAAAATTTCCGGTGACATTGGTGCGCCAGCGCACAGCCAGTCTGTCAATGCGCTCGAAGGGTTCGAGTGGCCTGTCCGGTGGCTGCCGCCTGCGCGTGACCGGGCGGTCCGCAACGTCCTGACTGAAGTGCTCCGGCACAATGGCGCGCCTGGGATCGCCTCAACGCGCCAGGGCTTCGCGCTCAAGCTGGGCGCGCGAAACGTGACGGACATCCTTGCCCTTGGCCACATAAATGACGAGCTCCGCCAGGTTCTTTGCATGGTCGCCGATGCGCTCGATCGCCGACGCAATGGATACATAGTCGAGCGCGGAAGAGATGACGCGGGGATTCTCCGCCATGTACGTCGGCAGCTTGCGCACAAACGCGCGGTACTCCTCATCGATCGCCTCATCCTCGCGCATGATCCGGGCTGCCTCAACCGTATCGAGGCGGGCGAATGCCGCGAGCGCGTCGTGGAAGATGGTTGCCGCCCTCTGACCGGATGACCGGATTTCCGCGATATTCAGATTCCGGCCCGTCGCATCATTCGCGATTTTCCTCGTCCGTTTTGCGATCTTGCGTGCTTCATCGCCTGCGCGTTCGAGATTGCTGATGCCCTTGGAGAAGGCCATCAGTCGCCGCAGATCGGATGCGATGGGCTGGCGCCGCGCGATGACGTTGCTGCACTCGGCGTCGATCTCGACTTCCATTGCGTTGAGCCGATGCTCCTCATCAATCACCTTCTCGACCAGATTCATGTCGAAGCGGCTGAGCGCCTCCATCGCATCGTTCAGCTGTGATTCAACCAGCCCCCCCATCTCGAAGAATCTCGACGACAGGTGTTCAAGTTCAGCATCGAACTGGCTGGAAATGTGCTTGTCTGGCATTGAAAATCTCCCTCTTACCAAAAAACGATAAACTGTTTATACGGTTTGTCAAACCTGAAAAAACCATGAAACAACAGGCAACCAGGAGCAGAAGCGGCAAGCGGCAGGGTACGCCCCCGGGCGAAGGGTCCGCTGAGGCAACGGCAACCGGGGAGGCCGGGCAACCAGCAAAGGCCCGGCGCGGGGGATCAAAGCCACAGGGCCAGAAGGCAGCGCCCGTGGAAGCGTCTCCCGGACGCGTTGCCGGGCACCGCAGGGAGCATGTCAAACGGGAAAAGGTTGTGCGCGACATCTTCACGATGCCCAGGGCGGACTACGAACAGCTCTCGGTGCTCAAACAGCGATGCCTCGACGCGGGTGTCGCCGTGAAAAAGAGCGAACTCGTCCGCGCAGGGCTGCTTCTGCTGGCATCCGGGCCGACGAAGCGCCTGCTTGCGGCCGTCAAGGCGGTCGAGCCGGTCAAGACCGGCAGGCCACCGAAATCGAAGTAAGCCGCGCCGAGGGCCCGGCGGCCGTACCGCAACAGGCTCACCGTCCGGAACCGGCGAGGCGACGCCGCAGCTGTGCTGTCCGGGCTGCGGGGGCAGGAACGATAGCGGGGCCGCGCTCCGGTGTGAAAGCACCGGCAAAACGCGATACGGATCGTTCAGGTGCGGCCGGTCGATATTGCGGCGCCTTCGCCTGCGCCAGTACCGGCTACAGCTGCGTCATGCGAGCTTCCGCAGGCGGTACCCAATGCCCCGCACTGTCACGATCCGCTCTGCACCGATCTTCTGCCGAAGGCGATGCACATGCACCTCGAGCGCATTGCTGTCGATTGCGTCGTCCGGGCCGTACATCTTCCCTAAAAGCTCACGATGGGTGAAGACCCGGTGCGGTTCTTCGATGAGCGCCCTGAGCAGACTGAACTCGCGCGGTACCAGGTCGAGCGCCACGCCATGGAGGCTCGCTTCATGGGAAGCCCGGTTCAGGAGAAGACCATCGTATGCACAAGCTTGCGCTGCAAGACTGGTTCGACGACGCATCAGAACACGTACACGCGCTGCGAGTTCCTCAAAGTCGAACGGCTTGATCAGGTAATCGTCCACACCGGCGTCGAGCGCGCGAATACGGCTTTGCACCGCGTCCAGCGCCGTCAGGATGATCACGGGGACGCGGCCACCGCGCGTCCGGTACTGGTTCAGCAGGTCGAGCCCTGCGTCTCCCGGCAGCCCCAGGTCCAGCACAAGCAGGTCGTACGTGTCGTCGCGAAACGACAATTCCGCCTCACATCGTTCACGCACCCAGTCAATTCCGTGGCCCGCGCACCGCATCGCCTCCACCACGGACCCGGCGAGCACCGCGTCATCTTCTACCAGCAACAGGCGCATGGCGTGACCTCTCCAGAGACGTCGTCATTCTCGACCCGCATCGCTTAACGCACACTTAAGCTTCCCTTAAGCTCCTGCTGCCGACAATCCGCCCGAATACTGAGGCCACCCGTTTATTCAGGCGGCCTTCACGCCCCCCTCGGGAAGATCATCGAGAACGTGGCGAGCTCAAACCTCTTGCGCCGGAGACCTGGACATGTCCAGCAGCAACAAGCACCGATCCCTTCGCCAGCCGTCTTCCAGGGCGCTTTCCAAAGCACTGCTCCTTCCCATGTCCCGAAGTGAAGCAACCAATCTTGCGCTGCGCACGCGGATCGCGCTCGAGCGGCTGCGCAACGGCGAGGCAGGCCGGGCACTGGTGAATCACATGTCCCAGATTGTCCTCATCACCGGCTACATCACCCGCGCCGGATTCGGCAGGCTAGATCTCCGCGACATTGACCGCGTCGGGCACAATCTCGATAAGGTGCTTGCCGGGGCAGACAGGACGGGAGACTGGAACCTCCCTGATTCGTTAATCGGTGAGCTGACGACCGTGGTGAACGAGTATGATCGCCAGCTCGCCACGACCCGCGTCGAGATCGTCGCCCGCGCGAGTGAACACCTCGAAAGGCGCTTGCTGCTCGCTGCAAGCCAGCGCCCTGCCACCGCGGACGACGTCCGCGACCGTGCGCACGCGTGACACCCTTGCGCTGATCATCCCGCAGCCACGAGTTTCAGGAGCAACGCGCTTTCCCGCACGTCCTGCGGACCGGTTGCCGCGCCGGCCGCGTCCCGTCGCGAAAAGCGGCGCGTCTGCGAGCGCGCCGTGTCCGCAGTGCCGCCGGACGCCAGTCAGCCGACTCGCGCGACCTGTCCTCTTTCGGTTCGAACTCGCGGTCTTGAACGTCAGCCACCGTATTGCGCGGCGGCGCCTCACCGCCACCCACTACGGTTGCGAAGAACTGCATCCATCTCGTACGCATTTGTCTCCCACATGCTCCATCCTTCGTGCCCGCGTCGTTGCGTCATCCATGGATGAAAAAAAAGCGTCCCGAAGCGCGCGTATGGAACCACTCCATACCTTCGCGTTTCGAGACGCCGTTGTCCCGTCTGCAACCGCTCCCCCACGAGGCGGGGACCATATCTATGGCCATCGTCGGCCAGCCAGTCCAGGAGCAAGAAATACGCCATTGCGCCAGTCCGGATGAACTCCGACGCCCCGGCGTCATCCGCAGGACCGCTCCCTTGCGAGGATGCCCCGCACGCGAGCAGATGCCTCCCGTCTGGTGCGTAGCGAGGCCACAATGCACCACGCCGCCGCACGCGCCCAAGGCCCACCACGTTGAGAAAATACCTGCAGACGAGGTGTCAACGACCCTCACCGGGCGTCATTCGTTCGCAGTCCAGACTGATCTGGCAGATGGTCCAGGCGGGAAAGCAGGTCCCTCGCCTGTCTCTCGATGTGAATGGGTAGCAGTGGCATGGCCAGGACGGCCTGTATCCTGGCCCGCCACCAGTGCAGGTCAATCGCTGCCCCGGTTTCACACGCGTGCAGGTAGCCGGCTGAGTGCTCGAGATAATTGAGCACGTTGCGGATGTGCGCCAGATCCTTTTCTACGAAATCGTAGCTCACGATGGATTCCCCGTTGTTTGTGTGTTTGTACGCCGCCGCGTTGCCCGCCCCTCCCGCGTCTGGCCTGAAATCACCGGCCTGCAGTGTCACTTCTTGAATCAAAAATGCAACGCAAAGGCATTCAGTGCCGTGAGCGGGTCCAGCGACACCACTCGTGATGATCCAGATTGCGCAGAAGGTCGGCACGACGCCGTTCACGGCGATAGTGAGCGACGACGCCGCATGATGCGATCACCAGAACGATTGCGCCGACAAGCATTGCCAGCCAGGATGGATCCACGTCAACCTCCTCAGGTTCGTCAGGGTCGCTACCCGATCGCGTGGGCGGCACGCTTAACGAATATTGGCAGATAGACCGACTGGATAATGGGCTATGTGTCCTTGAGTGTCGGTCAGCGCACCCGCGCGATCGCGCGCAGAAATGCGTCACCATGCGGTGTGACGCGAGGCACCGGAAAGCCCGGTTCTGGTGGATCGTTCGCAATCAACTGGAGCGCGCGAAGCGCGCACAGTTCGGCACGATCCGCCTCGATCCGCTCAGGCGCATCCTTGACCAGCAGCAACGTGGCCAGCTCGTGGGGGCTCAACACGGCGTTTCCCTCCCGGAGAGGACTTGATGAACGGTAGTCCGGTCTGGTGATCACCGTGTGGCGTGCGACCGGACCGGGGCAGACATTAAGGAGCGTCGGCTATCTGGACGACTGGCGTCGCCCGGGGGATCGACTTTTTCGTGTCGCTGCGGGCAATGTCTTGGAAGCACCGTCGGGATTGGCGTGTGCGATATCCCGTGAATCCGGAAGCGGCTGGCTTGCCGGGACACCATCCTTTACGACTGGGACCGGATCCAGCGCTCGCAACATCGCATCGACTCCGCGTGCGCACCTCGCCATACCATCGAGCGTGGTGTTCAGGTGGCGCACGTGCCCGTCATGGCTGTCGCCGGCACTTCGGCTGAAGTTCGCTGTCGCTTCCGACGCGATGTCCATCCAGCCACGGGTGTACCCGGCGCACTGCGTGGCAAGCCAGGGCCATGTGGCGGCCTGACGGCAGGCGAACTGCTCAGGCGTCTGTGCCCGCAGCACGTTTTCCCAATGCAGGCCGGCGCCAGACAACACCAGCCTGCATGTCTCGATGTTCAGTCGCGCCAGCGCATGGAGGCTGGCAAACAGCTGGCCGTTCAGGATGGCCAGGTTCACCGCGCTGGATTCGTGTGTCGTGGCAAACAGCATCTGCTCAGGAGTGCTCAAGGAATGTCTCTCAGGTTCTTGCGGACGAGGCCTGGCCGCTGCCACTGCGGCTGGTGACCGGCATGGACGCGCAGGACAGAGCCCCTTCGGGCGGTGTCGCGCCGATCTAGAGTCTTTATTCTAACTTTGTTAAATCGATGCCAATATTACACATGATTCAGGAATTTCCCCAATATGTGGGATCCACGAACGATGGTGGCAGGCCGCAACGCCGGGGCAACGCGCGTTCGTCGATGCGCCACTGACCGGGTCGAATCTGGTCTTGCGTGCGTTGAAGTTACGCCGTGTCCCGGACAGGGTGAGGTCCGGCGCCAAGCGGACGTCCTCCCGCCTGCCGAGCCACGCTCAATGCCGGTCCTGGCAGAACAGGTCGTCGATGATCTTGCGCGCCGCACTGTATCCGCCCATGAGTGCGTCGGCCTCCGTTGCGAAGGGACGGCCACCCGCTTCACCGAAGCGCAGGGGGGAAAACACCGCGACGGGACTGGCTGCCTGAAAGATCCTGACAACAGCGACGTACCCCGACCGGGTTGGTTCGGCCCTTGCCGGCCCGATGCGGATATCGGACTCAACGGCGATCTCGAGCGTAAAGCCCTCATAATCGTAGCTTCGCGTCATGACTGTCTCCCCGCCTTACTTCTCGCGCCGGCACTCCCGGACGCCCGACATGGCTTCGAGCCGCGCGCAGATCGTCGAAAACTCGTTTGCCGTGACCCGCGACAGTGCAATCTGCACGTCGTCGAGATCGGCGTCATCCTCCGACTGCTGGGCGATGAACTGCTTGACGCGAACGCTCCCCGTGCCAAGTGCCTGGTGAACGCTATCCTGCGAGACGCTCCCGTGCTCGGCGAGCAACTGGATGTTGCGAGCTGACGCACAGCAATAAAGCGCCGCTCCAGGGGCTTCACACCGACCAGGATGACCATGATGATGGCCGTCGCGCCAATGGCAGCCGTGTACATGCCGCCGCCGACTGCAAGTCCGATACCGGCGACCGACCAGAGACTCGCCGCCGTCGTCAGACCGCGCACCACTTCACCACGCAGAAGTATCGACCCCGCGCCAAGAAAGCCAATAGCGGAAACCACCTGGGCGGCGACCCGGGACGGATCGAGCATGACGTTCTTCGCGCACGGCACGTCGGCAAAACCGAACGCCGAGACCAGACATGAGCGCCGCGCCGACGCAAACGAGCATGTGCGCGCGCAGGCCTGCCGCCCAGTTCAGGCGCTCACGCTCAAAACCGATCACGCTGCCGAGGAGAGCTGCCATGAACAGGCACGACAGCAGGTCAAGATCGCTGATCAAGATAGACTGGCCGCGCGAGCCAGTCCTTCGTGCGACATGAACGCGACGAGCAATCGCGGTGCTGGCTACGCAGCGGTTTTGGCGATAGCCGGGTGCAAGCTTGCGGCGCCGTTCTCGCCCGTGCTGTCATTAGGTTAGCGGGGGTTGGCCGTCGCCGGGATTGAACCACGGTCAATTCCGGGTGGGCGTATATGCCCGACCCTCCGAAGATCGGCTCAGTCGCACATGATGCGACCCCGATTGACCTTAAGGCGTTCGGCTACCTAAAAGGTAGTTTTGCGTTTAGATTGGAATCGCTTGATTTTTAAGGATTTTTTCCATCAAGCCAAGTCGATATCGGTTTGCCTTTAGATGAGCCCAGGTTCCCTATGCCCAATAAGGGACATATCTAGCATAGCGCCGGGAGGTGGACTCGGAATCGTCAAGCTTGATCTTTCCGGCCTCGATCGTCTGGTTGATGATCACGGAAACGACCTCTACCTTCGATGACGGCAGCCGGAAGCGCTCACGCAAACTCTGGTTGGACATGCGTCGGTTATTGACGTATTCGAGCACGCAATGCTGGTAGCACGCCCGGACGCGATCCGCCTTGCTCATGTCTTTAAAGTCCTTGTGCGCAAACATGACCGACGTAGTTCGCACATCACCGACGCGAAAGTCTGGCGCTGGGAGTTGATACATCTCGGAAGCCGAAATCACCTTGTCGATGCCGCTTCCCTTCTCCTCGCAAATCCCCATCCTGCGCATCAGATCCGCGAGTCGCTCGTTCCGGGAACGATATTCGTCAATGAACCGCTCAAGGGGAATTGGCGGGATCCCCGGATTGGAGATTTCTACGCGATCGGCATACATCTCGATCATCACCGACATTCCCGTCAGGGAGTAATCCTGATGCACGAGCGCATTCGCGATCAGTTCCCGAAGAGCCTGCTTCGGGAACATGCGCACTTCCTCGCGCAGTGCCTGCTCGATAACGTGATTCTTCGGAGCCAGTCCATGTAGCATCGAGAGCAGTGCCTCAAAGCCCAGCGCATATCCCTTCTTGCCGACCTGGTCCAGCTTTGTTTCGATTTTGCTGGTTCCTTCATACACGACCAGACGAAACGATTTTCTTGAGACCGACAACGGAAATGCATCAAGGTGCTTCGCCAGAAGAATGGCACCAAGGTTGAAAATGACCCATGTTTCCCCCACCCGGCGGATGAGCTGCTCGCCTTCCAGACGTGCGAGAACACCACTTTGATTGGTCGGGTATGGCATTCGCATCAGATCAAAGTATGCCTGCGAATCCAGAAGCGAAATGACCTCTTCGGCGGTGCAGTCCTGCTTGGCGGGCTGGGAAAGCCAGTCTTCCTTACCCTCTGCAAAGATATCGCGCAGGCGATCCTCTGACATCGGCACCAGTTCGTGGGTCGAGCGCATCCAGTACGCTCCCTCGAGACTGTAGGCGGTCCCGTTTGGTCTACCGGGAATGTGGAAGATCAGGACTCGCCCGTCCGCATGCTCGAATGCTTCGACGTCGACGCGAAATCGCAGCGCATTGAACAGCTTTCCGGCGATGTCTGCGGTATCCTGGAAGGCTGAGGTACCAACCACACGTCGCGGTTGCTTGTCGGTAACGCCAAAAATTAGAGTCCCACCGCCTTCGTTCGCCAGTGCGACGCAGTATCGCTTCAGTTTGGTTAGATCGTACTGCTCCTTCGCCTCCTTGAACTCGAGGTGTTCCGTTTCAGCAGGCGCGGAAAGCCAGTGGTTCAATTGATCTAGCGTCGTGAGCATGTGATATCGGAGAAGAAGAGACGTTCGGTTCAACCAGCAGACCATCCGCGAAGCGGAGTATTATCGCACCCGGCGACAGCGCCGCTGATGGGTTGCCGTTGCGCCACTTGCGCCACTCCAGCCTCGCCGATCGTCCGTCATAACACGGCCGGGGCTGACGCGCCCTGCTCGCACATGCTGCTGGCAAAGTCTTGCGCTCGCGCGCACTTCGCTGAATGACCGAACCACGGCCGCCACCGGATCGCCACCGTCCCCAAGAAGTTCAGTCATGCGCTCGTTCCGCTTTTCACGCGATTCGGGCACCAAACAGTGGGCCGCAAATCCATGGTTCCCGCTACCTGCCGTCACGGTTACGACTTTGCCGACCGGGTCAAAAAAGCCCGCCCTGCCGGGCATCCCGCGCCGACGGCAGCGACACCTTCGCGCGCCGGGCGCCGCGGCGACGGGCCAGGCGCCGTACATGGGCGACGAGCTCAGCCTGCACTCCTCCGATGATGAGGACCAGTGCATACAACCGTGTGCCGTCGGGGCCCGGCTCCCGGCGCGCGCGCAGAGAGACGCGCAGTGCGAGGCGCCGCGCCCGGTCCAGCAGCTGGGCGCGGCTCATCCCTGGCCAGCAGGCGGCCACGAACGCCGCGACGGACGGCGCCAGACTTTCGGGTGCGCAGCCAGCGGGCAGCGCGAGGGCAACGAGTTCGAGGCGGTCGGCCATGCGGGGAAACGTTCTTATCTGGCTCGCGCCGGTCGGGTGCGCGGCGCCTCCATCCTGGCGGAAACCGGGCCGCGCCGCAACGCGCACGCCCGTATGTCCCGATTTTCTCCGCACCGCGGAGAGAATCCCGCAGCGGCGGCGCGCGCCCTCTCCTCTCGTCCCGCCTGACGCGCTCGACGCTCACAAAAGCAAAGTTGTGTTTACCGTGCTGCTTCGCAGCAATTCCTTGTTAGCGCCGCCGGACAAGGCCGGAGCGCCAATTCCCGTTCCAAGGAAAGTTGTGACTATCGGGGAGCAGCCCTGCAAGTAAAGTTGTATCGCGATGCGCGATACAACTAATGTCGTAACGGTCGACGTGAGGACTGTGGTTTCCGATGACACAGTGTTCGCGGCTCGATATACGCAGCTGGGCGGTGCGTTGCCTGCTCCATGCCAGCACGATATCCAGAACGCCTTCTGGTATGCAGCGCAATACGCAGGTAACAACTCACAACTGCCAGTTTTGAGCTTGCGATCGCCAAAGATATGTGATTTTTCCGCTGCCTCGGTCGGCCTCAATGGGCACCCGCCGCGACCGCGCTGTTACTGGCATCCTGCGTGGGCCGCGTCATCCAGATCAGAGGCACGATCGCAATGAAAATGACCGCAGAGAGCCAAAAAATGTCATTAAGACCCAGCATCGTTGCCTGAGCGTTGAGTGAGCTTTCAAAGAACGCGAGCGCTTGCGGGGTTCCGACATTGAGCGTTCGCTCGAGATTCTGTATTGCGCCAGTAAACGTCGGATTATCGACACTCGCCTGCTCCATGAGGCGCGCGTGATGCAGGATCGTGCGATTGTTCCACCCGGTACTGACGAGCGAAGTGCCCACTGCGCCCGCGAAGATCCGTACGAAGTTCGAAAGCCCCGCGGCAGCGGGGATTTTCTCGGAAGGAAGCCCTGAAAGAATGATCGCCGTGAGCGGCGTGAAGAACAAGGCTGTCGGTATACCCTGCAGGAGCGTCGGCAGCACAAGCGTGTAACGGTCAACCTCCGTCGTGTAAAGCGAGCGCATGTAGAACACAGCCGCGAATCCTAAAAATGCGAGCGTCGCCAGCACCCGCATATCCGAGCGAGGCATGATCTTGCCCATCACTGGCGCCAGGATGACCGCGAAGATGCCGAGTGGTGCTGTTGCCAGCCCCGCGTCAACGGCGCGATAGCCTAAAAAGCCCTGAATCCACTGAGGGAGAATCACCAGGTTGGCGAAAAAGACCGCGTAGGCAACTGAAATCGCTATCGTCCCACCAAGAAAATTCCGGCCGTTGAAGAGCCGCAAATCGATCACCGGCCGCTCGTCGGTCAGTTCCCATATCACGAAAAACGCGAACGTGACTGCGGCAACGATACCCAGCGTCCAGATGAGTGGCGAGTTGAACCAGTCGAGGTCCTTACCCTTGTCGAGCATGACCTGGAGCGATCCCACCCAGATGATCAGCGAGATCACGCCGACCTTGTCGATCGGCAGCTTGCGCGACGGCGTTTCGCGGTCGCGGTAGATCGCCCAGATCGCACCCGCAGCAAAGAGCCCCACGGGTACGTTGATGTAGAAGATCCATGACCAGCTATAGCTGTCGGTAATCCAGCCGCCCAGCGCGGGTCCGGCAATCGGCCCTACTGTCGCCGTCATCGCCCATAGCGACAGCGCACTCGCACTCTTCTCCTTTGGAAACGAGGCAAGCAGGAGAGCCTGTGAAAGAGGCACCAACGGCCCGGCCACCGCGCCCTGAACAACCCGTGCCACGAGAAGCACAGCGAGGTTGGGCGCCAGTCCGCACGCAGCTGAAGACGCTACGAAGAGCAGAATCGCCCAGACAAACAGGCGCACCTGGCCCACGCGCTGTGTCAGCCATCCCGTAAGCGGAATTGCCACTGCGTTAGCAGCGGCAAAGAGCGTGATGATCCACGTTCCCTCGTCCACCGACACACCGAGATTGCCCGAGAGCGTTGGGATCGCAACGTTTGCGATCGACGAATCGAGCACGTTCATGAAGGTGGCAAGGGCGACTGCGAACGTGCCAATCATGAAGCGCGCGCCACTGAGGGGGGCGACGCCTTCTGGTGACCCGGATGAATTCATCGTCAGCCTCGCTGCACACGACCGGCTAGTTGTTATCTGGCTGGCGAAAGCGCCCAGGAATGGAAGCACGTGTTAGTGGCACTCCCCGTCCCCCCAACACCGGGCCTGGTTTGCGGAAAGTCCCGCAAGTCGCCACGACCCGGAACGATCACGCGACGACGATGCGAAGCGGATCCGCAGCAGCGAGCGCTGCCGTGCGATCTGCGCCCGGCGGATAAATCCATTCGCAATTGATCTGGCGCTTGAGCTTCTTCGCCTCCACGCCCTTCATCTTCACGTCGCGCTCCCAGCCTTCGGTATAGACCGCGCCCCTGGGGCCAAGATCAAGACACGTCACGTATTTGGGCTGGCTATAGGGAATCGGCTCGAGGCCAAGCAAATCTGCTGCGACGTTGTGCCCCGCTGAGCGGCCCAGATTCATCGCGTGCTGGCACGGCATCATCGTGTGATTGCCTTCGTCGTCCGTGGCGGCGTACGCCACGTCGCCGGTCGCGTAGACACCCGTCACCCCGTCAACCGCGAGGTAACGGTCCACATAGAGACGACCGCTCGCATGCCGTCGACCGGGAATCTGCTCCGTAAGCGAGCTTGCTCGCAGTCCGGCGGTCCAGACCACCGTACTCGATTCGATACGCTCTCCATCCGCGGTGACAACGCTCTCGTCATCCATCGATGCGACGGCCGAGCCGAGCTTCCATGTCACGCCAAGCTCGCGAAGCGCCTCTCCGATGACCGGCCGGGGCCCTGGGCCAAGATCGGGCCCGATTGCCTCGTTGCGTTCGACGATAATCACGTGCACATCCGCATCCTCGCCCAGCGCGGCACGCAGGCGAGCCGGCATCTCAGCCGCCGTTTCGATACCTGCAAAGCCGCCCCCCACAACCACCACCGTGTTGCGCGCCAGCGATTCCGGCCGTTCAGCCAGCTTCAGGATATGCGCTTCCAGTTCAACCGCCTCGTGGGTCTGGTCCACGCTGAACGCGTGCCCGGCAAGACCTGGGATAGCGGGCCTGAAGAGCCGGCTGCCGCTCGCGAGCACGAGTCGATCGTAATTGAGCGTCCCGCGTCGTCCATCCTCACTAACGACCTCAACCGTACGAGTCGGCACCTGAATGCGCTCTACCGCTCCCTGCACGAACTTCACGCCCACCGCGTCGAAAATCCCCGTGAGCGGCGCCCTGAAGTTGGCCGGCCCCTCCTCGTACAGGCGCGGGCGTACATGCAAATGCGGAGCGGGCGCAACAAGCGTGATTTCCACGTCGGTCCTGCCCTGTGCATCCAGCAGGCGCGCTGCACTCAGGGCGCTCCACATGCCGGCAAACCCGGCTCCGATGACAACGATACGCTGGGACATTAGCCACCTCCGGCGATTTGCTGTACGAGATTGAGAGCCCTGTTAATCCGCCATCCCTTACGGATTTACCGGCAGTTTCAGATAGCGCTCAGGCTGGCCAATCGTATGGACCTTTCCGCGAAGGCACTGGCCTTCAGGCGCCGTCGTCGACGGTTGCAGTTGACTGGGCGTGCCAGGGCACGCGATCAAGGCGAGCGATGCGCTTGCCTTTCGACAGGCGCCTGGCACGCCCAGGCAAGTGCAGCGCGCATCGTTGGCACGCAGCGGCCAGAATCCGAGGAAGCCGGCCGATACGATAGGCTTGCGTCAGCGTTGCCACATTCCAAAATCCGAAAGGCGTACCACGTCCGCGCGCCGCCTTCGGCTCATTCGAAGGAGCTGTCATGCAACCACGTCTGGACTTCTATCAGGCCAACCCGCTAGCCATCAAGGCGCTGCTCGCGCTGGAAGAGCGGATTGGAAAGAGTACGATTGAAAAGCCGCTGATCGAGCTTGTGCGCCTGCGCGCGTCACAGATCAACGGCTGCGCTTACTGTGTCGACATGCATACGAGCGACGCCCGCAAGAACGGCGAAACCGACCGCCGGCTGGCAACGCTGGTGACATGGAGAGAGGTGCCGTTTTTCACGCCACGCGAGCGCGCCGCGCTGGAATGGGTCGAGGCGGTCACGCTCGTTGCGCAGAGTCATGTGCCGGACGCTGCATGGGAATGCGTCAAACCGCATTTCAGCGACGCCGAAGTGGTGGATCTTACCCTGCTGATCTGCGCAATCAACAGCTGGAACCGTTTCGCCATCGCATTCCGCAAAACGCCAGCCTGAGGAGCCGAGATGAAAGCCTTTCGGTTTGCAGTCCTTTATTGTTCACTCGCAGCCGCTACGCTGTCCCTCGCTGGCATTCAGACCGCCATGGCAGAAGGTGCTGGCGAGGAAGCCATCAAGCCGTTGATGCAGCAACCGATTCCGGAGCTACCCGGCAAAAACGTCGATATCGCCACCGTGACATTCGCACCTGGTCAGGCTTCTGAGCCACACATGCATCCGGGTTCCATTTTCGCGTACGTGACTGTTGGCCACGTCGTGTCGCAACTCGAAGGCTCGCCCGCAAGGACTTATGGTCCCGGCGAAGCCTGGTACGAGCCGCCTGGCGCGCATCATCTCGTTTCGAGGAATGCCAGCGACACAGAACCCGCGCAGATCGTCGTGTTCGCGCTCGCGGGGCCCCACGACCCGATCAAGAAGCCGATTTCACGCTAGCCCGCATTGGTGGATGAGTCGTTGCGTGCGCAAAGTCACGACGACCTTATCCTGTGGCAAGTTCGTCCGCGAGGAACTGGATGAGCGCTGTCACGCGCCGCGCCGGTAGCTCGGCCGGATAAACGGCATACAAATCGACGTGCTCCGCGACGTATTCCTCCAGCGCTGTCTCCAGCGCCCTGGACGCGAGTTCCGTCCGAATATCCCAACGGTTCTTGATGATGACGCCCACGCCCTCTAACGCCCACTCGCGGAGCACGCCGCCGTCGCTCGCCTGGCGATCGCCTGAAACCTTGACGTTGTGTGCCTTGCCTGCCATGCAAAATGGCCAGATCGCGAGCGGCGCGCCTGGCCGCGCAAGAATCAGGCAGTTGTGGCCCGTCAGGTCGTCGGGCACTTTGGCCTTGCCATGCGTACGCCAGTAGTGCGGCGAGGCGCACACGAGCCGCTCGCCGCGCACGAGGAGCCGCGCGTGCAAGCCGGAATCCAGGAGCGGGCCATTGCGCAGAGCCAGATCGATATGCTCATCAATCAGATCGACGGTGCTGTCGCTGAGCAGCAGGCTGATATGAACACCGGGATGAAGGGCCTGAAACCGGTCGAGCAGCGCTCGCAACTGAGCGCGCCCGAAATCATTCGTTGCCGTCACCCGTATCGGCCCGCTCAACGGGCCCTCCTCTCTCGACCCCGTAACTGCTGCGTCCCATTCGGCAACGATACGACGAGCACTTTCCAGCAACAGCAAGCCTTCGTGTGTGAAAACGAGGCGTCGTGTCGAGCGCGTGATCAGCGTCGTGCCGAGTTCGCCTTCGAGTTGCCTGACTGCCACCGTCACCGACGAAGGTGCGATCGCGCGCTGTCTTGCCACGGCGGAAAAGCTGCCCATCTCGGCCACTTCGATCAGCGTGCGCAGCGCGTCAATCCTGTCCATCTTTTGAAGAGCTCGTAAAGTGATTTGGCGTTCGGATGGCTAATCAAGCGTTCGGCACCCCAGTATAGTCGGCGACGTTGAATCCGAAACCCATCGAGGATGAAAGATGAAGACGTTAGTGATCGTCGCACACCCCGACATCGAACACTCGCGCGGCAACAAGGCCCTTCGCGATGCAATCGCCCAGGAACCGGATATCACCGTGCGTGAGTTGTACAAGCTGTACCCCGACTTCCGCATCGATGCAACACGGGAACAGCAACTGATTCGCGAACATGGGCATCTCGTTCTGCAATTTCCGATGTACTGGTACAGCTGCCCGCCATTGCTCAAGAAGTGGCTCGACGACGTTGTCAACGACACGCTGTTCGGCAGCGCGCCGGATAAATCCATGGTACTGGACGGCCGCACGCTCCAGCTTGCCGTCACGATCGGGCGTGTTCGCGAACGCTATTTTCCGCCCTCCCGCGAACACATCTGGGCCGAAGGCGTCACGCGGCCGTATCTCAAGCCGGCGTTGCTGGAGCGCCATGGTGAACACATTGTCGATACGCTGCTTGCGCCGTTCGAACAGACTGCGCACCTCGCCGGCATGGAATATGGACGTCCGTTCGTCACCTACAACATCGGCCCGCTGACACGGAACGGCTCCATCAGCGACGAAACGCTGACCGAGCGCGGCGCAGCATACCGACAACTGCTGCGCGGTCTTGGGCCCGTAAGGTCTGTCGCGCAGGTAGAGGCGGTTTGAGCGCGTGATGCGCAACAGAACATTGTTTGATCTGACAAGGACATCATCATGAGCGAAGCAACAACACGCAAGCCGGACGAACTGGCGATCCCCTATCAACATCCGCAGCCTGCCGACATGTCGGCAGACCTCGTTCACGCTGGCGTGCTCGACCAGTGGCTGCAGGACGACAACCTGTGGGTGCCCACGACGAAGACCGTATCGTTCAAGCCCCTGCTCCTCAACGCGAGCCAGGGCTACTACGTCAATCTGCTGCGCGTGCGCCAGTCCGGCGTGCTCTCGCGTCATCGTCACACCGGTCCGGTGCATGCCATGGTCTTGCGCGGTCGCTGGTATTACCTCGAACACGACTGGGTCGCCGAACAAGGCTCGTATGCGCACGAGCCGGCAGGTGAAACGCATACGCTGTTCGTGCCCGAAGGCGTCGAAGAGATGATCACGTGGTTTCACGTGACAGGTGGCTACACCTACGTCGATCCTCAAGGCAACGCAACAGGCTACGAGGATGTCTTCACCAAGATCGAAACGGCCCGCAAGCACTACGAGGCAATCGGACTTGGTACGGACTACGTCAGGCGCTTTATCCGTTGAGACATACCGGCGCTGCAATCGCGCCATCAAGAGGTTCTGATCATGCAACGAAAGACTGTAGAAGTGGACGGTGTCGCCGCCAGTTATCTGTGCGCCGGCGACCGTGGCCCGGTCGTGCTCATGCTCCACGGCACCTATTGGAGCCGGGTCTGGCAACCCGTCATCGACGATCTGGCTGTTGCGGGCCTGCGCCCGATCGCCGTCGATTTTCCGGGCTTCGGCCGCTCCGCCGGTGAATTATCGGTTGCGACCGCCTCCATTCCTGCGCTCGCGGACTGGGCAGTTCGGTTCGTACAGGCGCTTGGCATAAACGGACCGGTCGGCGTTGCCGGCCACGACATCGGCGGCGGCGTTGCACAACAGGTGCTCGTTGACGGCAAGCTCGAAGTGAGCCGTCTCGCGCTCATGAACGCCGTGATGTTCGACTCCTGGCCGGTCCCCGGGGTCGCACGCTTTCGCGACCCCGCAGTCGCCGCTGCGACGACGCCTGCAGATGTGCTCGCTGCGAGACGCACGTCGGTGATCACCGCGCTAGGACGCCCCGCCACCGAGGCGGAAATCGCCGACTATCTCGATCCGTGGACCGAGCCCCGCGTGACGCGCTCGTGGCTTGCTCTGGCGGGCGCGGCATACAGCCACTACACGATGGATCTCGTTCCCGCCCTGCGCGCGTCCAGCGTGCCGAAGCTGCTGATTTGGGGCGAAGACGATACGTTCCAGCTGATCGAGCACGCCGAGCGTTTCGTGACCGAAATACCGCACTCCTCGCTCGTGCGTATCCCCGCGGCCGGCCATATTCCGACTGAAAACGATCCGGAAACGATCGCTCGCGCGCTAATCGACTTTTTTGCGTAAAGCTGAAAGCAGGCGCAGGGGAACCAGCGGCGCATTGCGTGTGCCGCCGGTTTCTCATCTGCCTCAGCCGGTACCTCAGCCGGCAGCCTTCACCTCCCTCCGTCACCCGCCCTCGCAACGACACGTTCGATACCGTCGAACGATTGCATCAGCCCCGTCGAACGGCAATCTCGCGCAGCGCGTCCACCATGACGTCAGTGAGACGCGCTCAGTCTCGTAGCCTGCGCGACCCACGCAGGGTTTGATGAACTCCTTCATCTCCGACCGACCTTCTCTCCTGCTTGACAAAGGAAACCTCAATGATCAAGTTTTACTTCCACCCATCGCCCAATCCCATGAAGGCCGCCCTTCTGCTCGAAGAACTGGAATTGCCGTTCGATCTGATCGCCGTCGACACGTTCAAGGGCGAACAGCAGCTGCCAGCATTCCGCAACGTCAATCCGAACAGCAAGGTGCCGGCCATTGCCGACGAAGGCGTGACCGTCTTCGATTCGCATGCCATCCTGCTGCACCTCGCCACGAAGCACGGCAAGTTCGTGCCTGCGGATCCTGCCGCGCGCGCTGAAATGCTTTCGTGGCTAATGTTCGTGGCAACAGGGCTCTCGCCGTTCTCCGGTCAGGCCGTGCATTTCCAGCACCACACCCCGGAGCCCTTGCCCTATGCGCGCAACCGTTACCTGAAGGAAGTCGAGCGCCACTATCGCGTGCTCGACGAGCGGCTTACCAAGACAAGGTATCTGGCAGGTGACGACTATCCGATCGCGGATATGGCGCTGTGGGGCTGGGCAAATTTCACCGGCTACATCCTTGGTGAAAAAGGTCTGGGTGACTACACCAACGTCAAGCACCTCGTAGACGAGATCGGCAAACGTCCCGCTGCAACGCGCGCGCTCGCACTCAAGGAACGGCTTACGCTGAAGACGGACTTCGACGAAGAAACGCGCCGCGCACTCTTCCCCCAAAACGTTTGATGCTTCGCTGAAGCATCGCGGCTTTGCACTCGATGGCGTCCGTTCAACATGGAACTTCGCATATGGATACCGCACAATTGCAGCCGGCAACGGCCGCGCCCGCATTGCGTCTGAACAATATCGCGCTCGCCGTTGAGAATCTCGATGCCATGGCCACCTGGTATGTCGAGGTACTCGGCCTCGTCATCGCGGCGAGGGGCCACTT
This sequence comes from Paraburkholderia sp. J10-1, assembly GCF_905220165.1. NCBI lineage: Bacteria > Pseudomonadati > Pseudomonadota > Betaproteobacteria > Burkholderiales > Burkholderiaceae > Paraburkholderia > Paraburkholderia sp. J10-1. Next base: position 333,974 of record NZ_CAJMYW010000009.1, read on the forward strand.
CGATACCGTTGGCGCGGACTACGCCATGCTCGACGGCATGGGCTTCCGGCTCGAACTCGTCTCCCGCCCTGGCACACCCAAGGTCGCCGCGAAGCGCACACCGCCACCGGAGCACCTGGACGAAACGGGCTGGAAAGCGCTGGTGCTAGAGAGCGGCGATCTTGCGGGTACGACTGCCAGCTTCGCCAGGCTTGGCGTAGAGATTGTCTGGGCGCAGGCGCAACTCACGCCCACCATTTCCTCGACGATGATCCAGGACCCCGAAGGGAACCTCATTCATATTCTCGGCCAACCGGAATAGCGGCAAACGCGGAGGCCTCCTGGGAGGCCTCCGCGTCCAGCATCCCAATCAGATCATCGACTTCCCGATCGACGCGCCGCCGTCGACGAAAAGCGTCTGCCCCGTCATGAATCCCGCGTCCTCGCCCAGCAGGAACGCGATGGATGCCGCCAGTTCCTCGGGACGCCCCAGCCGCTTCATAGGAACAATCGAGAGGAAACGGCGCTCCGCTTCGCTGCCCTCCGGTGTATTCGCGCGGAACATCTCGGTTTCGGTCGGCCCAGGTGCGACCGCATTGACGGTGATACCCGTATCGGCGAGTTCAAGCGCCCACGTTCGGGTCAGGCTGATCATCGCGGCTTTCGCGGCGGCATACGTCGAACGTTGGGCCACGCCCAGCACAACGAGACTGGAAAGATTCACGATACGACCCCAGCCGCGTTTGCGCATTCCCGGTAGCAAGGTCTGAACCGTTTGCACGGCGGGTGCCAGGTTGTCGCGCATCGCACTGTCGAGATCATCGAGATCGATCGAGCCGAGCGGCGAAAGCTCAACGAACCCGACGTTATTGACGACGCCGTCGAATTCGAAGCGCGCGTCGAGATCGGACAACACCGCTTGTGTCCCCTCCCGGTCAGTCAGGTCGACGGACACGAGCATGCCAGGAAAAGTCGTGTCACCGGAACTGCGCGCGAGGCCGACCACATTGTGGCCATCACGCGCGAGACGCTCGCTCAGCGCACGCCCGATACCTTTGCTTGCACCCGTAATCAGGAAAGTTCGTTTCATTTTGAATTGCAATCCTTAATAAAGTAATTGATGAGCGATCAAAGCCGCCCGAGTAAGACGATCGTGCCCGCGAGTGTCAGGGCCGACATCACGCTCGACACGACCAGCGTCGTGCCCGCCGAGGTGTCCTTTACCCCATAAGACAGACCAAACAGGATGCTGAACGAACCGCACGGGATCGCCGACAGAAGAATGGCCTGGCCGGCTAACGGCTGCGGAAGCGCCAGCAGCCAGACAAGCGCGAAGGCAAGCAGGGGCTGCACGACATTGCTGAGCAAAACGCCAACCAGTGCCTGTGCGTCGAGCCGGAACGGTTGTGCTGCGAGTATCAGTCCCGTCGAGAAAAGGGCGAGTCCGGCAGTCGTGTTTCCAATGATCCCCAGAGACTGCGTAAGGAGTGCTGGCAGTGCGCAACCGGACAGCGACACCAGCAAGCCGGCGATCGGCGCGATCACGACCGGCTTGACGAAAGTATTGCGCAGCGCTTTGCCGAGCAGCGCCTGTCCGTCACGATGCTGCGCGCGCTCGAGCAGGATGAGGGCGGCAGGCGACATGATGACCGCTCCCATCGTGACCGCGATGGCAACGGTCAAATCGGCGCCTTCTCCATACACCGCCCGTAGCAAGGGCAAGCCAACGGAAGCGAAATTCGGCATGCCGACCGTGACCGCCTTGACGGCCGCCTGCGCGAGATCCGAACGAAAGACGTACCGCGAAAGCAGGAGCGAGATCGCATACGGCACGATCATCACGATCGTCAGCACGACAATGAGCGCCAGATGCGCACCCAGGCTCTCGCGCTGCATCCGCGCGGTATAGACAAAGAGCGCGAAGGGCAACGCGTAATGCACCAGCATCGTGTTGATGGCGACGAGCGGCATGGGCGTCGTGCTCAGCCGCCCGGCGAGATAACCGGCACCCATCGAAAAGAGAAAAGGCACCAGGGCAAAAGCGAGTTCGTGGCTCATGGCGATATCAGGAAGTTGCGCGAGGCTCGCTGGCGCGACAGCGCAATGGCCGTCTGCACCGCTACGCCGCGCTTAGCCCTTCCATCCCTCCAGGAAGTCGAGCAGCAGTGCATTGACCCGCTCCGGTTGCTCCTCGTGCGGCAGATGCCCCGCGCGCTCGATCGCATGGGTGCGCACATCGGTTGCCATGCCTTTCCAGACGGCTTCCATGTCGAACATCTTGCCGACCGCGTAGAACTCGGCGCCCCACAAAGCCAGTGTCGGGACGCTGATGGGAATGTGGGCATCCACCTTGTCCTGTGCAACGTCCTCGGCGTTCGCCCGATAGTCGGCCATCGCGCCACGCACCGCTCCGGGGGCTTCGTAAGCGCGCACGTAGGCCTCGAATGCGTCCCCGCTGATCGCATTCGGGTCATAGCACCAGTCGGAGAAGAAGTGGCGCAGCCACGCGCGTTCGTTGCCGGCAACCAGCGTTTCGGGCAGGTCCGGCACCTGGTGGAACAGAAAGAACCAGTATGCGCGGGCGATGCGGGCGTCCAGTTGCTCCGCCACGACCCGCGTTGGCACGTTGTCCATCACCACGAGCCGGTCCAGACGGTTCGCATGGTCCTTGGCGAAACGCGTCGCCACGCGGGATCCGCGATCGTGACTGACGAGCGCGGCGCGGTCGATGCCCAGATGGTCCAGCAGCGTGCGCAGGTCATTCGCCATCGTGCGCTTGTCGTAGCCGCTCGCCGGCTTGTCGGTTTCGCCATAGCCGCGGAGATCGGGCGCAATCACGCGATACTTCCGCGCGAGCGCCGGAATCTGATGGCGCCACGCGTAATGGGTTTCCGGAAAGCCGTGCAACAGCACCACGGGCGGCCCATCTCCTGCCTCCACGTAGTGCTGCCGGATGCCGTTCGCCCTGACCGTGTGATGAACGAGGTCGATTGTTTGCATGATTCGCCTCTCCCTCACTGGCCGAAGTAGATTGGCTTGAGTCCGGGAACGTCGTTCACGTCGCCGGAAACCGCGCGCTGCGCGCGCCGGCCCGCTTCGCTCGAACCGGCGGCAACGCCACCCTGGTCGCCGAAGGCACGCGACGCCGTTGCGGGCTTCACACCGCCGTTGGCGGCGGCAAGAACGGCGTCCGGATAGTGCGCATCGCCCGGCGCTCCTGGAGCGGCGGCGGACTCGAACGTCACGAGCTGGTCGCGGACCTGTGCACGCGTGATGATTGACTGTGAAAAGGCTGCAGCGGGGGCGGCCAGCATGGCCGCGAGCAGGCAGGAGAGCAAGGTGGGCTTCATTTGATAACTCCAGTATCGGATTGAGAATCCGTCGATGAACGATCGAACGATCATCGGCTTGGAATGGAGTCTAGAAATGAAGCCGTCGGCGATTAAGACGGGTCGCGCGATAATCAATTTTGCTGCGCGTGCACGGAATCATGTACACGCCTGCGCGTATGAGGCCAGGCTGCCCTACTTGCGCTTCGTCTGCTGTTTTGTCCGACTGCTCCGCCGCGCGCTGGAAGCGACGGCTGCGTCGGCGTGGGCCTCGCAGATCTCCATTGCCCGTGCCAATGCGGGAGACAGCGTTGCACGCAGATGCGCGAGCAAGGTGCGCACCTTGGCGTCGAGGTAGCGCCGCGAAGGATAGACGGCATAAACCGTGAACGGACGCAGATGGATCTGCGGCAAAACGCGCCTGAGCTTGCCACTCGCGAGATCGTCAGCCACCGAATAGGTGGCAAGCGTGCCAATGCCCGCTCCGGCCAGAATCGCCGCCCGCAACGCCTCGGGCGAGTTTGCCCGGAACGGCGTACGCGTAATGGTCCAGACATGGGTGGCCGCGCCCTGTTGCAGATGCCATTCGTCGGGCGGCGCGACGGGGCTTTCGAGTTGCAGCAGTGCATGATTGGCCAGATCGGTCAGCTTTCGCGGATAGCCACGCTGCTTGAGATATGACTCGGAGGCAACCGGCACTGCGTACGCGGCGCCCAACGCTTGCGAGATATAGGCAGAGTCCGGCAACTGGGTAGCCGAGACGATCGACAGGTCGTAGCCGTCCTCGACAAGGCTCGGCATGCTCTGCTCGACCTTGAGTTCGACGGAAACATCGGGAAATGCCTGCTGATAACTCGCGAGCACCTGCGCCACGCAGCTGTACGCGAGCCCGGGCGCCGAATGCACGCGGATGCGCCCCGATGGCTTCTGCGTTGCGTTGCGCGCTTCGTCCGTCGCGTTGTCGAGTTCCCCGAGGATAGCCTTTGCCCGCTCGTAGAACCGCGCGCCCACGTCGGTCACGGAAAGGTGGCGCGTCGTGCGATGCAATACGACCGCCTGCAACTCCTCTTCCAGCGAAGACACTGCGCGGGAAATCTGGGCAGCGGTGGAGTCGTTCTCTTTTGCTACCGCGGTAAACGACCCTGCCTCAACGACACGAACGAATATGCGAAGGTGATTCAGGAAGTCGGCCATACTGGAAGACCCTTTTTATTGCCCAACTGGCAGACAGCCAGAGAGGGTCAAGTGGTTGCTCGCGCAACCACCACGGTTTAAGCACCGCAGCGTTGACGACGCCCCGGAATCAGGGCCGATTCTGTTCACGAGCCAGAAGATTGTTCAGCGTCATCGGGCGAGCGTTGTTCCCCATCCCGTATTCGCGAAGGCGTCATGCCGTAGCGGGCCGAGATGACCCGGCTGAAGTGTGAAGGATCTGCGAACCCGGCGCGCCGGCCTATCTCCGCGAGGCTAAGCCGCCGGCAGACGCTGGAGCGAATCATTCGCATGGCAACCGCCGCACGGCGGTCGATCAGGAGCTTGCCGAACGTCTCGCTGTGGGCCGCGAGCGTGCGGTGCAAACTTCGCACGGAGATTTTGAGTTCTCTCGCGATGTCCGCGGCGCAGATGCCCGGCTCGGCGCTGCGCTGGGCGATGCAGTCGCAGATGCGCCGATGCAGCGAGTCGTCGCGGCGCTGCGCCACAGCGGGGGGTAGATCGCGCTCTGCGGCGATCAGCGCCAGCAGGGCGCCGATGTGATCGGTCAGGACCGACACGGGCAACGGCGATGCCTCGATCGCCTCGGGCGAAAGCTCGGCCAGATAGGCGCCCAGCACACGCCCCCATCCGGAAGTCGAAGCAATCCGGCGCCCAACCAGCGCTTCAGGCGCCGGTACCCACTGGCGCAGCCAGGCTGGAGAAAATTTGAAGTGCGCGACATCGTAGCGCCCCGTGATCTCGACCATGAAGTCCATGCGCGAGTCCACGATGATCATCTCGCCTGGCAGCAGGCGCACCGCCTCACGATGGTGTGTATTCCACGCGGACGAGAGATTGACGATCAAATGCCACGAGTGCTCCAGCGCCCGGTCTTCGTGGAACGGGTCCCGGCGAACACTGTGCGAAGAACCGCTTTGCCGGATCACGCAAACGGGTCCTGCCTGCGCTGCGGTCATATGCGATTCAAACGTCCGACTGTTGCCCGCTATCAGCAGCATCGGCGTAAGTGCAGTGGACAGGGCGTTCGCATAGTAGTCGAACCGCATGGCCGGTGCGACTTCGCTGGTGGACCAACGGCAAAGAGAAGTGGTTATCGTATTTGTCATCGCAAGTCCCCGGCTACTTACGCTTCGCAAATATCACGCGGAATCGAGTATAGAGTGTCTTCGCTTCGACGGCACGTGTCCGGATCATTCGTCGAACAATTTCTGCCGCCTCTCGTGGCACGTTCAGTCAACCGTCGTCCCTGCCCATGGCACCCAGGGACCAGAAACGCCGCCGGCCAGCCGATACGATGGATTCACGTCACTGCGGCCGTTACCCAGTCACGAACGCACCGGCGAGCTGAATCGTGCCGCGTCGGTGCGCTGTGTTCGACTCACTCGATGGAGCTGTCGGGGAACTTCTTCGTGGACTTCCGCCGGGCCATATCAAGATATGGCGCTTCCGGACATGGTAGGCAAATGCTTCATGGTCGCGACAGCCCGACCTTACCAACGTGAGCCAGCAGAGTGCGTGCGCATCTTCAGTCAGGCCAGGTTGTCGCCGGAGACCCGAGGATCGAACGGCAGGCCACGTCGAACGCCCGGGCTTCGAGCTAACTCATCGCCAGTTGCCTGGGGCCAGTCATGAATGAACGCTTACCTGCCGATGCCTGGGGTTACGCGCTTGCACTTTTGGCGCATATGCTGGAAGTCTCCGAAGACAGGGGTCACCAGGGCGCGCGGAGTGTGATCGCGAGACATCTACCGAAAGTTCAGATTCCCGCCAGGACGACACCTGCCACCACCAATCTAACCGTTGTCGGACGTCATTCTGACGTCGTAATCGCGGTCTGCTTGAAGGATTCAACCGCAGGTTGCTACGCAGAGCAGCCCTGGCGGTTGACACGAGCCCGAGGGCGCGGCGTGTGTGCGCTAACCAGCGCACCAATCAGGCGAGGGGATCTGGTTTACCGACCTTCAGTGCGTGGTCGTGCCCCCGTCAATGCAGGCTGGATGTTGCTCGCGTCTGCGATCCCATCGATCGCGGATTTCTGACAGGCGGCACGCGCCGCAAAGCTCGTTGACGCGAGACTCGGGGATATCCGCACAGATGAACACGGAGACCATTGGCTGCTGGTGTGCCGCATGGGCGAAAAAAGTGGGCAAGCTGGGCCCCCGAGCGCTGGAAACCGGGTATGCCCGAGATCGCGAACCTGGACGACGACGCAGCGTCTATCGCAGGCCTGCGGCTCTGGCGGATCCTGCGACGGTATTCCGACAGCAGCCCGGCCCCTGGAACCCGAGCGCCAGGCGTTCGTCCACAAGTTGCGCCGCGCCGGTTTGCACCGGTTGCGAGCCCTCGCCTCGCATGCGCTCGCGAATAATGCGGAACTGGTGACGGTGCGGGACAACCTGCGCGATGCGTCGATCGCCACGATGTCGCTCTAACCTGCACGGCGACGAGGTCCGGCGCGCGCGCCGGCTCGATCAGCCGTCCAGAGAGCCGTCAGCTGACAGATACAACTTTGCTTGCCACGTAGACACACCTTTCCTTGCGTGAGCGTCGGCGGCCAAAAATCCGACGTTAGCGAACCTCGTCAAGTCTGATAACTCGTACTATCGGGGTTGCGTTTGAGCCAAAATATGGGGTGCGATATTTGATTCCTGCCCGGAGGCTCCCCGGGAACCCCGCCTCGACCGGCACCGCCCGGCCGGAACCGTCCGCCCCGCCCTTGTGCGCCATAAGCGCGCGCTCTGCCGAACTCGCTGTTCTCGCGCCGTCAGGCGCCGCCGGTGCACAGCGTGTAACTGACGGTTAGTTGCGCTCTTCGGTCACCACTTGGGGTGGCCGAAGGTGTCTCCAAAGCCCTTTTCAAACCCGCCTGCCCTTCCTCTGGGTCGGGCTGCTCGGCGTCGTCGACGTTGTTTTGCGACTGGCGAATAACTCGTCCGTACGGTACTGCTCACCAAGGGAACTCACTTCGTCGTTGCGCGTGAGGAATAAGGCATCGATGCGCTGCGTTTGATGACTATATCGGCGCCTGCGTTCGCGATGAATCGCGCGACGCGTCGGCAATGCTCCCTCAGTTCGGCATCGTTGGTAAGACTGCCGCTAACGGCTTGCTGGATATTCCGTCGCGGGACTTCCTGCGGGCTTCCACCAGGAGGAAATCACCATGAAGTTGCGTCGGATGGTTCTTGCGTGTCTCGTTTGCCTCGGAATGGCTGCAGTTTCCGGATCCGTGGCCGCGAGCGGCGATACGGATCAAGGCGGCAACGGCGCCTCGAGCAGTTCAACCAGTTCATCTGGCGGTGGTTACTGAACGCCGCACGCCGTATTGCGCTGTACGTCGCCGTGCGCTCCCTGCGATCCACGGCATACGCGTTGGCCGCGCTCGGCGGTGGAGTTGCGGCCAGCTCGAACGGCATTACGTGTTTGCGAACGCGTTCGCCCCGACTCCGGGTGTCTCTGCCCCCCCAGCACTAGTCCGTCTTTGAACGCTGAACCCTCGCACTGGATGAAGTTGCATGCGACGTGTCCGGTCGGGGGTAGCCCAAAGGAGATAACAGATGAATGTATCCAGGTTCAGGTGCGCCATTCTCGCGCTTGCCGGCGTCGCCTGCGCCGCAGCGGTGAATGTGGCGCTTGCCGCGCCCATGTCATTCTCCGTACCGCTCAAGGGATCGGAGCAGGTGCCTCCCGTACAAACCAGGGGCACGTGCGACGCCAGGCTCATCTACGATCCCGACACACGCCAGGTCACCTGGAATGTAACGTGCAGCAATCTCTCGAGTCCAGTGACGATGGCGCATTTCCACCTCGGGACAGCAGGAAAGAACGGCGAAGCTGTCGTCTGGCTGACGAAAGTGGGTGGCACCAGCACTCCCATTGACGGCCCCATCCAGGGTGCCAGCACGCTGACACCAGATCAGGCGAAGGACTTCGTCGCGGGCAATTTATACATCAATGTCCACACGAAGGACCATCCGGATGGCGAGGTCCGGGGTCAGGTAGTGCCGCCGAAGTAGTCGCTGCTGTGGGTAGACGCGTGCCAGAGGCGCTCTGCTGCGCGTCACTGTAGATTTACACCGAATTCAGACCCTTCGATGTGCAATCGTAAAGTGATATCACAACGAGGCCGCCTGGCCAGAGATGAGAAGTGCGCGAATCCTGTGAAGTGCAAAAAAATGCCCCGCCGAAGCGGGGCTTACGGGTAGATCAACCAATCAACCAACCAAATCCGTGTGGCATCCCGGCACAAAAATGCGCCAAGGCGTCAGCGATTACGCTCGAGCACTCTCACGCTGACTTCCTCATTCGAGCTTGTTGCCACAACGTTCGGTCCACCTTAATCAACGCATGACCGCATACAAGCCGGATCAGGCCGAAACGCCACCACACGCCAGAGCGGCCAGCACGCTCGGGGTCGCGGCCCGTCAGCGGGGCGGCCTGAGAACCGTGGCAGGCCTGACACGGTGTCGGGCGAGACAGTATCGAGCCCGGGGTGAGGGCGCACGCGGCAAAGCAGGGCCGAAAACCGCAGTCCCCCTCCCCACCTGAGGTTTTTCTGGAAGGGCGCGTTTTGACGCAGTCGCAGGTCCACCGTAAGTCCCGCCATGGGTGGGGTTTCGGGCGCTGGATGCGCGCGACAGTTGACGCGTGTTACAGCAAAAAATTGGCGCAATCGTCGGGCCAGATTGCCGGGTCACGAGCGGAAATGAGAATTCGGATTCCGTGGTTGGTCTCTCCTTGCGCAGCACAGCAATCGCCCAGTGGATCGATTGCCGATACGGAGGTGCAGTGCGGCAATAGGCAACCGTTCAGCTGCACGCAACGTTGGTCGCTCGAGCGTCCACTTTTACCGAAGGGTTCGCCGGTTGCTCCACACCAGGCCTCTGGTCGACCTGTCATGGACGGCGACCCACCATCTATGGTGCACTTGTCACCCGGCCCCCATGGCTACAAACACACGCATGGTAATCTCCCTGCGGCCAACTCGCCGCCTCCTTTGCGCAATCGGGCGGCAGTAGCCTGCCTTGCACGCAGCCTGTGTCGCGACCGGCAGGTCACCATGGACAGACATGAATCCAGCCAAAACACCCAGACGTAAGCTCCCGGGCAAGCGCGACCTCGAAGTGATGTCGGCGTTCCGCTACGACTTGCGCAAATTTCTACGCGCCTCGGAAGAGATCGCCAACGCCGCGGGCATCACCACGCTTCAATATCAATTGCTGCTGCACGTGCGCGGTTTTCCCGGCCGCCAATGGGCCACCGTCGGCGAACTCGCCGAGCGATTGCAGGCCGCACCGAATGGAACCGCGGCGCTCGTATCACGCTGCGAAGCAGCGGGGCTGGTGACGCGCAAACCCGATCTCGCCGATCGCCGCCAGGTGCAGGTTCATCTCACACCCAAGGGTGAGAAGTTCCTGCTCGATCTCGCGGCCGAGCACAAGTCGATCTACGGCGCGTTCGGCTGGATTTTCAACGAGGCGGGCCGCTAGCGCCAGACATACCCGGCCGGGCGCTGCGCCGGGATGCCTCGTCGATTTATGTCACAATGTGCCTTAAATGGCCCTTTCGTGGCATTCCCATGCAATTTTCGACTCTTATCGACCGTCGCAGGATTCTGCGTAGTCGACGGCGCTGGCTGTATTTCGGTGTGTTCTGGCTCGGCGCCGTGGCGACGGGGCTCGTGGCAGTCATGTACGCGCGGCTCATCGACTTCGGCTACGACGTCTTCGTGCGGATGACTGCCCAGATCTGGTGGCTGCCGCTTCTCGTCACGCCGGCGATCGCCGCGCTCAGCGTCTGGGCCACGCGCCGCTGGTTCCCGGGTTCAGAAGGCAGCGGCATCCCGCAGGTCATCGCAACATTGCACAATGTACGCGCACTCGGTCCGCGTCTGCTCACGCTCCGCATTCTGGCCGGCAAGATCGCGCTATCGTTCCTTGCGATCCTCGGCGGATTCACCATCGGCCGCGAAGGCCCGACCATTCACGTAGGCGCCGCGCTGATGTTCAGCCTACGGCGCTTCTACCCGGTACGGCTGCGTAGCATGTATGGCGTCGGCCTCGAACACCGGCTCGCACTCGCGGGAGCAGCAGCCGGCCTGTCGGCGGCATTCAATGCGCCGCTCGCGGGCGTCGTCTTCGCGATAGAGGAGCTCACACGCAGCTTCGAGGCGCGCACCAGCGGCATCATCATCACGGCGATCATTTTTGCAGGTGTCGTTTCGCTGGCGCTCCAGGGCAACTATGTGTATTTCGGCACCATTGTGATCGGCGGCAGTCTGCCGGATCTGCTGGCGGTCGCGGTGGTTGTGGTGGGTGTGATCACTGGACTCGCGGGCGGCGTGTTCTGCTGGCTGCTGCTCAACACCAGGCGGTGGATGCCCGCCCAGCTGTTGGCGCTCCGAAGCGAACGCCCGGTGGTGTTCGGCGCGCTATGCGGTCTGTTCATTGCCGTAGTCGGCGTGGCCAGCGGCGGTCATCTGTTTGGCAGCGGCTATGCGGAAGCGCGTGGCATGCTCGAAGGTCATTCTCAGCTCGGCGCCACGTATCCGGTGCTGAAGATGGCGTCGATGGTAGGTTCGTATCTGCCAGGCACACCGGGTGGGCTATTCGCGCCGTCGCTGGCGATCGGCGCGGGCATCGGCAACGCGCTGCACATGATCTCCGGTCAGATGCAGTTGCCGATGCTGATCGCGCTGGGCATGGTCGGGTATCTCGCCGCCGTCACGCAGAGCCCGATCACGGCATTCGTCATCGTGATCGAAATGATCAACGGACATGCGCTGGTGATCTCGTTGATGGCCACCGCGTTGATTTCGAGCCAGGTGTCAAAGCTGTTTGCGCCTCCATTGTATGAGGCGCTGGCTCGTCGCTATATGGAGCCCTAACTTACAGTCGATCGAACGTCAAATTTCTCTCTGTTAGGCGTCGTTCAACGAGAACGCTTTAGTTCGCGCCGCAAGGCCCCTCAAAGATCCATTCGTGCCATGGTAGCCCGGAAGTCCGTTCGAGATAGACCGCTGCCGACCGCATCAGGCAGCGGTCGGCCACAAGGGGGCTTTCGTGCAACACCTCCCGATGTCCGCTCGTCGTACCGAATCGGCCGCTCGATCACGCGATAGAGAACGCGTGGAGTCGTGACACTGCCCGCCAAAGCTCGCTCGATAAGGTATTTTGTCCGACCTAAAATCGCTCTTCGTCCACGTACATGCCCGTCGAAACCACCGGAGAGCCGAGTGACAGTCATTGCACAAGTATCCGATATTCACGTCCGTTCACACGGCGCGCTGTACCAGGATGCCGTGGACTCAAATGCCATGTTTTCGGCAGCGGTCGATTCGCTGAACCGCGTGCGACCCAAGCCGGACCTCGTAGTCATCTCAGGCGATCTCACGGACGAAGGTACCGCCGCTGAGTATCTGAAGCTTCGAGAATTGCTTGGCGCGCTGAAGCATCCGTTCGTGGTTTTACCAGGTAATCACGATAACCGTGACCGTCTGCGGGCCGCGTTTTCGGATCACGCGTGGCTACCCAAGGAGGGGACGCTGTCGTTCGCGATAGACGTAGGCGAACTACGCCTCGTGGCACTAGATACATCCGTTCCAGGGCTACATCACGGTGAACTGGACGCCAACACCCTGACCTGGCTGGACACTGAACTCTCCAGGCATCGAGATCGACCGGTCGTCGTCGTCATGCACCACCCGCCGTTCATGACGGGCATCCCCTATCTGGACGTCTACGGTTTGCGAAGCACGGACGCATTGGCAAAGGTTCTTGCACGCCATGACAATGTCGATCGAATTCTCGCCGGGCACGTGCATCGGTCCATGCAGACGCGCCTTGGGAACGTTCCCGTACTCACGTGCCCAAGCACGACAACGCAGATCGCGTTGCGCGTCGAAGCAGACGCGGAGCCCGCTTCTTATCTCGAACCACCCGCATACCTGCTGCACCGTTGGGCTGGACACAGCCAGCCAGCGGTTTCGCATCTGTGTTACATCGGGCTTTTCGAAGGCCCGTTGCCATTTGCATAGCAGGGTCGATGGACTCGCATCAGCGTCGCCGCTCCAGCAGCCGTCACTGACGTATCGCCTATCTGCATCGCATTTCGGCGGACGAAGCAGTCAATCAGCTGCAGTGATTCAAACAGGCAGGAGCAGCTTCACGCTGGCGCAGATCAATACAACACCCAGCAGGACACGAATTTGACGAGTCGATAGCCAACGGCTACCCAGATGTGCTCCTAGCCAGCTTCCGATGATCACCATCAACGCCAGTCGACCGATTCCATGTGGAAGGTGATTTGTGGCGCTCCAATTACCGGCCAGCGCCGCAATCGAATTGCAGAAGATGAACAGCGCGGAAACGGATGCAGCCGCACGCATGGTTGACCACCGAAAGAAGATCAGGAGCGGTGCTATCAGGACGCCGCCGCCAACCCCGGTTAGCCCCGAGGCAAGGCCGATAACTGCTCCGCAAGCCACCGCGACGGGCTTGCGGGGTGGTCGCACAATGTCGTCGCCCATTGGCCTGCGCACCAGCGACAGCGTGCCAGCGACTAAGAGAAGTGCGCCAAGTAGATATTCGAACCAGGTCTTTTCCAGCGTTATATAGCCACCTAATAACGCCATGGGCACGGCGGGCAAAGCAAACGGCCAGAACGATTGCCAGTTGAAATGCCCGTCTCGAATGAAGCGCCAACTTACGACAAGGGAAACCAGGATATTCAGGACAAGCGCAGTGGGCTTGATGCTGTCAGGCTCGTATCCGACCAGTGCCATTACGGCGATGTATCCTGAAGCCCCAGCCTGGCCGGTGCTGGCGTAAAGCAGCGCAACCACGAGAAAGGCAATGCAGGTCAGCAGTGTTTGCGTATCGACCATCGCATCCTCGCATCGACAGTATCGCATGCGAAACTGGCTGAACCCGCTCTGCCCCGCATCCGGCCTTCTCCGGTACGGAGGATCTGCCTGGCGGTCGTGGATCGCGTGCTGGCCGTCGCCATCCGGCAGGCATCGGACATCAAGCCTGCGGGATGGCGAACACGGCGTCGACTTTCACCCGTTGCTCTGCTTCCGATTGGTCGCACTCGTTGCGAATGACCATCCGCTGCGCAAAAGGACGTCATCTTCCTCTTCATGACCCATGACGCGCTCAACAGCTTTCGCAATTCCAAAGGCTGGTCGGTCGGCGGCGAAGGGTCAGTCGCGCTGCTGAAGGTCGGTGCGAATGGAGAGATCGATACGACGACGGCCACCGCACCCGTCGAAGTGATCGTGCTGACCAATGCCGGTCTGATGGGCGACGTGTCGCTCTCCGGCACCAAGGTTTCGCGCCTGAAAATCTGATGAGGCGGCTTGCTGCGTTTGTCTGGCCAGGTTTCAACAGCTCGACTGGTCGCCGCGATGGCGCGGCGATGGCGCGGCCTTGTTGCTCGCGCTCGCCGACAGCGTTGAACATGACCAGGCGCTACGCTGAAGACCGCTTCGGAACAGGTCAATCGAATCTGGGTATTGGACACGCCGCCCCCAGGTGGGGCCGTGTCACGGCAAGCATTGGTACCGTGACATGGCAGGGGCCGGTCGCCGATGCTGCCGCTATCACTTTTGCGTTGTCGACGGTGATTAAGTGGGATCAGTAAGCGCCGAAGAGACGGTCAAGCGCGGCACTGATCCGGCTTTGTTCATCCTTGAGCGTGCCAATTGCGGGGCCGAGATCAATCGTCCTGAACGCGCCGAGCAACGGCGTTTCCAGCACGAACGATTCTCCCTCGATCTCAATGATGGGCGAGAGATCCTGCGCAACCTTGCTCGCTGTGTAATTTCCGGCTACGCGCGTTAATGGAATGACTACGCGCGATATGAGATTACCGAGATGATCGCTTTGCACGTCGAGCAGGAACGGTGACCTGGTCCCGGATCTTGTCGAGGGGTTGTTGTATAGATCAAAACGCGCCATCAAAACATCCGATATTCTTCCAGGGGCAAGCCGTCACGCTCGATACGTGCATTCATTTCCGCGATGAAGTCCGCGTTCCGTTCCGCCCAGGCACGAGCCTCGGCCGCCTGAACCTCTTCGCGCAAGCCGCGTTCGCTTGCCCGCGAAACGTTGACGTTCAGTTCCCTGGCACGCTCGAGCAGATCCGTCGGAAGCGAAACGTTGGTGGGTTTGCGCGTAACCTTTGATGGGGCGTGTGCTTTAGCGGCCCGCTTGATGGCATCGGGTTGCACCACAGGCGTATTATTCATGTGCACCTCCTATGTGCATGAACCATGCACATAGTTTGCCATATTTCCCGCACGGACATAGCTTCAGACGGACATTCTGTCCCTGAAATTTTAATAGAAGGAATATGCCCCCCGCACGCGGGCAGGCTCGTCCAATGCCTCAACTGGCGTGAGGCAGTCCAAAACAACGGTCTGAATAATTAATTAACATAATGTTCTCTGGCGCTATCATCCAGCCCCATCAAGACGACTGCGGGTTGCGGTAGTCAAGCTTGACGGCACCGATCGGCGGCGCGAAGTCAGGAATGCATGTCAGATGACCTCAAAAAACCTCGCTGCGAGTGAAGATTACCGCCGCTGGCTGTACGAGTTGAAGCTGCGCGTCGAGCGTGCAACTGCGAACTGACTAAGCTGTACTGGCAGCCAGGGATGGGGAGCCGGCATCGTCGAACAGCTTGCACGTGACCTGAAGGTCGCCTTTCCGGATATGCGGGGTTTCTCGCCGCGCAACCTGAAACACATGCGCGCGCTCGCCCAAGCCTGGCCGGACCCGCAATTTGTGCAGCAGCCTGCTGCACAATTGCCCTGGCGGCACCTTTGCACCTTGCCTGACAAGGTCAAGGACCCCGTCCAACGCGATTGGTACGCCACCAAGACGCTCGAACACGGTTGATCGAGGGCTATGCTCGTCGCGCAGGTCGAAACGGATGCATGTAGCCGGGCTGGCAATGCTGTTACGAATATCGCCGAACGCCTGCCTCCACACCTCAATCCGCTCTTGCCCGAGAAGCATTGAAGGATCCCTACATCTTTAATTTCCTGGCGTTGGCGGAAGGCGCTCAGGAGCGCGCGGAACCAGCTTGCCGAGCATCCATCAGATCGAGGCCGAATTGCGCCCTGATCTTCCGGGCACCGCGGCACAGTCTTCGTTGATCAGCAGCTTGTCTTTCTGGCCATCCTCGAGGGAACAGGACGGACCATCTCCGCTTGAACCGCCGAACCGAATTGCCCAAGCGTCAACTGGATGATGGGGCGCGATTCTTATATTCGTTGAAAAATTTTGGGCAACATTGTCTGTCTGTGTTCGAGCCAAATCGCCAATCGACGATCTCCGCAGGCCTTGGCACGCCATCTTCGGCATGGGTTTCTCGTTGTTAACGCCCCCACGCGCCCCGATGCGCGTGAAGAAATCCACCATACGGGTTTTCATCAGTCCATGAGGCAAGTTCATGCACCTCATGAAAACTTATCGATTGTTCGCACCCACGCCGGCGCTGAAAATGGCCTCAGCAAAACGGTGTACATGCTCAAGGCTAGTGGATCGGCATCCATCGCGCGTGCATGCGCCCCTGAGCAGGTATCGGGCAATATCCACCGGCACCCCCTGCCGGCTCACACCAGACAGGAACGCGACAGCCGATGAATTACCCCGACAACCCTGCCCGCCTGGATGAGGCCGGCAATCGCACGACGAATCGGCTGCCTATACCCGACCAAACCTGTGGCGAAGCACTGGTCTCCCTACTCGAGGCATATGGCGTCGAATACGTGTTTGGGATTCCCGGCGTGCATACAGTCGAACTGTATCGGGGCCTCGCAGCCTCGGCAATCCGGCACGTGACGCCACGCCACGAACAAGGCGCGGGCTTCATGGCCGACGGTTATGCGCGCGTGACCGGCAAGCCGGGCGTGTGCTTCATCATCACCGGACCGGGCATGACGAACATCGCAACGGCGATGGCCCAGGCCTACTCCGACTCGATCCCGATGCTCGTGATTTCGAGCGTCAACGCGCGACGCGAGTTGGGCACGGGAGCCGGACGTCTGCACGAGTTACCGTCACAGCGCGACGTATTCGCGGGTCTGGCGGCGTTCTCTCACACGCTTTTCGATGCCGCCGAATTGCCTGAGGTTCTGGCCCGCGCGTTCGCCGTATTCGAAAGCGCGCGGCCAAGGCCGGTGCACATCGAAATCCCCCTCGATGTGATCGTTGCGCCGGCGGCCCGCGTTCCCGGCCGCCGCGCCGCATTGCCAGCGAAACCCGCAGCGAGCGCAGCCGCCCTCGCCGCGGCCGCCGACCTGCTTGCCAGTGCGCGCCGGCCGCTGATCCTCGCGGGTGGCGGAGCGGTAGGCGCCGCAGCGGAACTGCGTGAACTTGCCGAACGCCTGCAGGCGCCAGTCGCACTCACGACCAATGCCAAGGGCCTGCTGCCCCCTTCCCATGCGCTGCTGGTTGGTTCGACGCAGTCTTTGCCGCCCACCCGCGCATTGATCCGGGAAGCGGACGTGGTGCTCGCGGTCGGCACCGAACTGGGCGAAACCGACTATGACGTGGTGTTCGATGGCGGCTTCGCGATCGACGGCCGCCTGATCCGCATTGATATCGACGCTCAGCAACTGGCGCGCAACTTCCGTGCGGACGTGCCTATCACAAGCGACGCACAACAAGCGCTAGGCAGTCTCTCGATGAGGCTCCATGAACGCACGGTGCGCGCCGGGGAAGGCGGCGACTGGGGGGCGGCCCGCGTGGCGGCCGTTCGCGGCGCGCTTGCCGCCACGTGGGATGCCCCAACGATTGCGCAGCGGCGCCTCATCGACACCATCGTCGATGCGCTCCCCGACGTCATCATCGCCGGGGATTCGACAAGTCCCGTCTACGCCGGCAACTTCGTGCATGACGCACCGGCACCGCGCTCCTGGTTCAATTCGTCGACCGGCTACGGGACGCTCGGCTACGGCCTGCCCGCGGCCATCGGCGCCAAGCTCGCGGCACCTGAGCGACCCGTCGTATGCCTGATCGGCGACGGTGGACTGCAGTTCACGTTACCAGAACTCGCGAGCGCAGTTGAAGCGAGAGTCCCGGCCGTCGTGGTGTTGTGGAACAACTTCGGCTATGGCGAGATCCGCAAGTACATGACTGCACGCAACATCGTTCCGGTTGGCGTCGACATTCATACGCCCGACTTCATCGCGCTCGCGCGCGGCTTTGGATGCGCTGCCTGCCAGGCAGACAGCCCCGAGTCCCTGGCCGCGCAACTGCGGCACGCGGCGGTGCGTGATGTACCGACCGTGATCGAGGTCAGCGAAGCCGAATGGTTTGCAAAGGTGCCGGCATGAACGCAGAAAGTTTAGCGCGGGCGGCTCTAGAGCCATCAGGCTCGCTGCGCACCCAGCTCTATATCGACGGCTACTGGTGCGCGGCGGAAAGCGGGCGCCGTCTGCCTGTCGTCAATCCGTCGACTGAGCAGATCATTGCCGAGGTCGAGGCGGCCGGCCCCGATGACGTCGATTGCGCGGTACGGGCGGCGGCCCGTGCGCTGCCTGCCTGGAAGCGCACGACGGGTGCCGCACGGGCGTCTGTCCTTCGGGCGATCGCGCACGGCGTCGAGGCGCATCGCGCCTGTCTCGCCTCGCTTCAGTCGCTGAACAACGGCAAACCCTTGGCCGAGGCGCAGATCGATGTCGATGACGTCGTCGCCACGTTCAACTACTACGCGGAGCTCGCGGAACAACTGGATCAAACCGGCGCATCCGGCATCGCGATCCCCAGCAGCGCCTACCAGGCGCAGATCCGCCGAGAACCGGCCGGCGTAGTCGCGCTGATCGTGCCGTGGAACTTCCCGATGGTGACCACCGCCTGGAAGCTCGCGCCGGCGCTCGCCGCGGGCTGCACCGCGGTGCTGAAACCCTCCGAGGTGACGCCGCTGCCCGAACTGGAGCTTGCCGCCATCATCGAGCAGGCCGGTGTCCCTCGCGGCGTCGTGAACGTCCTGACCGGCACCGGAACGGAGGTCGGCGCGCCCCTTGCCGCGCACCCGCTCATTGCGAAAGTCTCGTTCACGGGCAGCACCGCTGTGGGTACGCAAGTGATGAAGACAGCAGCCGATACGATCAAGGGCGTCGGGCTCGAACTCGGCGGCAAGTCGTCAATCATCGTGTTCGCGGACGCGGACCTCGAGATGGCCGCCGATCTCGTCATGGCGGGCGGATTCTTCAACGCGGGGCAGATGTGTTCTGCGACGTCGCGCGTGCTCGTCGATCGATCGGTCCAGGCCGAGCTTGTCGCTCGTCTCGCCGATCGTGCGACGCGCACCGTGGTCGGCGATCCGTTCACGGCAGGTGTGCAAATGGGGCCGCTCACGAATCGCACCCAGTATGAGCGCGTCAAGCGATTCATCGAGCGCGGCAAAGCCGACGGCGCGCGCCTCGTCATCGAGGGCGAGGCGCCGGCCGGTCCCGGATACTTCGTGAAGCCGACGATATTTGTCGACGTCCCGGTCGACAGCGTGTTGTGGCGCGAGGAGATCTTCGGGCCTGTGCTCTGCGTGCGCAGCTTCGACACGGACGAAGCGGCCGTCTGCGCCGCGAACGACACCGAGTTTGGCCTCGTCGCGACGATCGTCACCGGGGACGCCGAACGCGGCAAAAAGATCGCCGGCGAACTCGAAGCCGGCGTCGTCTGGATCAATGCACCACAATTGATCTTTCCTCAGACCTCATGGGGCGGCTACAAGCGCAGCAGCGTTGGCCGCGAACTGGGTCCGTTCGGGCTCGCGGCGTTCCAGGAAATCAAACAAATCCTGATGCCAGCAGCGGAGCCGCCTCACGCGGCGCAGAACAGCGGCGGCGCATGAGCTTACGTCATGGCGCGCATGCAGAGATTTCGTTTGCTGCGTGTTTTTGACCCACCTACAGTTGATTGACCCGCCGCGTTACCGAATGGCGGCCAGAGCGGACACCCAGACACACGATTGATCCAGGAGACAATCATGCAGGACTCCAAATTGACTAGAAGGAAAGCCATCAAGACTTTGGGGGCTGCGCTGGCAGTGTCCGCGCTGCCGATGCCGCTTATCCGCACCGCGAAGGCACAGGAGAAGCACTTTGCCGGCAAGACGCTGCGACTGCTGACGTGGTCCGACGACACCGGTGCTGCCGCCCTGCGCAACATAGCCAACACATTCAGCGCGAAAACCGGCGCGCAGGTGATCGCCGACCGCGCGGACGGCACCTCCGGCATGGTCGCCAAGGTGAAAGCCTCCGGCGATCGGCCGACCTACGATGTGATCACGCTGGCCGGCGTCGGCGCGTCGGGTCTCGGCGAAGCTGGCCTGCTGACGAAGCCGGACCTGGACAAGCTGCCGAACCTCAAGGAGGTCGCGCCGCAGTACCGCACGGGCGCGAACGGATTCGGCGTGGGCTACCTGCTCTGGTCGGACGGGTTGATCTACAACACGTCGACCGTCAAGGCGCCTCCCGCGAGCTACGAGGCGCTATGGGATCCGAAATATTCAGGACGCCTGTTCCTGCCGCCACCCGAATGGGCCGAGGCCGTGGATCTCGCGATCATCGCGGCGAAGATGAACGGGGGCTCGCAGCAGAACATCGAACCTGGGTTCGCGAAGCTCGCGCAACTGAAGGATCGCGTCATGACGCTCGGCGAGAACCCGAACCAGGTGGCCGATCTGTTCCGCACCGGCTCGCTCGATATCGGCGGCATCTATTCCCCGGCGTTCTTCCCCGATCAGATCCGCAAGCCGGAGTACAAGATGGGCGTGACCTACGGCATGAAGGAGGGCTTCGCGACCCAGTTGATGTTCACGGTGATTCCGAAGGCGCACCCCGGCGACATCGACCTGATTCATGCGTTCATCAACCATTCGCTCGATGCGGGCGTTCAGGGCCGCATGGCCGCGGACGTGCTCAACGGTCCCGTGAACGGCAAAGCGATGATCCCGGTGGAAAGCCGTGCGTTCGTGCCGTCGCCCCAGCAGATTGCCGAGAAGGCGGTGCTGCACGACGACAAGGCGCTGGCCGCCGTTCAGTCCGCGTGGATCAAGCGCTATACCGAGCTCTTTGCGGCCTGACGGTCATGCCAGCACTCTCTTCGAGCCGCGCGGGCGCAGCGGCATCCAGCGACGACGCCCGCGCGCAACACGACATGCCGCCTGCACTTCCCCGCGTGCCACCGTTGCTGCTGCTCGCGCCCATTCTCGCGTTTCTCGCCGTGCTCGTCGCCGCCACGATCGTGGTCCTGCGCATGAGCTTCGGCGTATCGGGCAACGAGTGGCATACGTGGACGCTGCAAAACTATGTGGACCTCGGCGACACGTATTTCCTGCGCTCGCTGTGGCTCACGCTCAAGCTCGCGTTCCAGAGCATGGTGTGCGCCGTGGTGCTCGCGATTCCGGTCGCGCTGGCCATGGCGCGCACGCAGTCGCGGCTCGCGCGGCGGCTCCTGCTGGCCGGTGTGCTGTTGCCGCTGCTCGTCAACCTGCTGCTGCAGGGTTACGGCTGGCTCGTCATGCTCGGGCCGGCGGGGCTCGTCAATCACGTGCTGCTGTCCGCCGGGGTCATCCAGCGGCCGATACTGTGGCTGTATCGCGAGAACGGCGTGCTGCTCGGCCTGATCCAGACCGCGTTCCCGCTCGCCGTACTGCCGATATCGAGCGCCATGCGTGCGATCTCGCAGTCGTACGAAGAGGCGGCGGCGACCATGGGCGCCACGCGCTGGCAGACGCTGCGCCACGTCATGCTGCCGCTCGCCATGCCGGGGCTCGTGTCCGGCGCGCTGCTCGTGTTCGCGTATAACGCGAGCGCATTCGCGGTGCCGCTGCTGCTCGGCGGACGCCGTGTACCGATGCTTGCCGTGCTCGTGCACGACCAGGTCGCACCGCTGCTGAACTGGCCCGCCGCGTCGACATCGGGCGTCGTGCTGATGGTCGCGACGCTCACGGTGATGGCGATCTCGCAGCGGCTCGCACACAGACTCCAACGTCATGGGGAGTCCCGCGCATGAGCACCCTTCGTATTCCCGCGACGATGCCCGGCCGGCTCGGGCGAGTCACCAGTCTCCTTGCGACGATCGTGCTCTTTCTCGCCGCATTGCCGATACTGACGTTGATCACCATGTCGTTCGGCAATTCAGACACGCTCGAATTTCCGCCGCAGAGCCTCAGCCTGCGCTGGTATCACGCGGCGTGGCACACGTTCGTGTCGCCAGACGCGGGGGACGCGCTTTCGATGGGCACCGCGTTGACGACCAGCCTAATCGTCGCCGTCTCGACGATGCTGATCGCAACCGCCGTATCGGTGCCGGCTGCGTATGCGCTGTCGCGCTACCGCTTTCGCGGCAAGGCAATCGTCGAGCAACTGGTCGCGCTGCCGCTCGTGTATCCGCTGGTGATGCTGGGCCTTTCGCTCCTGCTGGTCTTCAATGTGTTGCCGACGGACCTCGGCGTGCTTCGGCTCATCATCGCGCACGTGATCCTCGCCCTGCCGTTCACCGTGAAGAACTGCGCTGCCTCGGTCGCGTCAGTCGGCGCCGAGTTCGAGGAAGCCGCGTTCGTGATGGGCGCGAGTCCGCATCGCGCACTCCTCGATGTCGTGCTCCCGCTCATGCGCCCGGGCATCCTCGCCGGCATGCTGTTCGCGTTCATCATCTCGTTCAACGAATTCACGGTGACGTTCTTTCTGTACAGCATCAACACGATGACGTTGCCCGTGTGGCTCTACAGCCGGACCGTCTCTTCGCTGGACCCGACCGTGTTCTCGTTCGCCGTTGTGATCGTGATGGTCGACTTTGCTCTGATCTGGCTGCTGGAAAAGCTCGTCGGCGACAAAGGCGTCGCAATCTGATCCGCGCCCGTACATGAATGCGCAATAAGGAGTTCTCATGACCCAACTCTCACTCCAGGCCGTCACGAAGCGCTTCCACAACACGTTTGCCGTCGATCACGTCGACCTGAGCGTCGCGGACGGCAAACTGGTCTCTTTCCTCGGACCGTCCGGTTGCGGCAAGACGACGTTGCTGCGGATGATCGCGGGGCTCGAGACGCCGACCTCGGGCTCCGTGATGTTCTCGAACCGTGATCTGACCCACGTGCCAGCGAACCGGCGCGACTTCGGGATGGTGTTCCAGTCACTCGCGCTGTTCCCGCATATGACCGTCGCCGAGAACGTTGCGTATCCGTTACGACTGCGCGGCGTCGAGCGCGGCGCACAGGCGAAGCGCGTCGCCGAACTGCTCGAGATGATCCAGCTCCCGCATATGACGAACCGGCCCGTTACGCAGCTCTCGGGCGGGCAGCGGCAGCGCGTCGCGATCGCTCGTGCGATCGCCTCGGCGCCCAGACTGCTGCTGCTCGACGAGCCGCTGTCGGCACTGGATGCGAAGCTTCGCGAAGCGATGCAGGTCGAGATCCGCTTGTTGCAGCAGCGGCTTGGCATCACGACGATCATGGTCACGCACGACCAGCGCGAAGCAATGACGATGGCCGACGAGATCGTCGTGATGGAAAAGGGCCGCATTGCACAGGTCGGCAGGCCTCTCGACATCTACCGCGATCCCGTCAATGAATTCGTCGCAGACTTTATCGGTCTCGGCAACATCCTGCCGGTGACGCTCGATGGCACGGACCGGATCGCACTGCCCGGCGGCCGGACGATCGCCGTGAGCGCCGCATCGCGTGCGCGGGGACCGGCAGGCGATATCCGCCTGCTGATCCGGCCGGAGGACATCTGTGTGCGCCCCGCGGCGTCGCCCCCGGGGCCGAATACGGTGGCCGGCAAGGTCTTGTTCGTGCGCGATGTGGGCGCATCGATCGAGGCGACCATCGACTGCGACGGCTTCACGCTGACTGCGGCGACAACGCCGCGCGAGACGCCCGACATCGCGATCGGCATACCCGTGCTTGCGGAGTTGCCAGCCCACGCCTGCAGGCTGATTGCGGCGCGCAGCGTCCACTGAACGCTATTTCCCCTCAATAGAGCAGTCACAGGAGCCATACCGTCATGAACACCCCGGCCTTCATCACTCTTCCCATGCAGCGCCTGCTGGCGCGCACCGCCGCTTGCGTGGCGCTTACCGGCATGGCCGGCCTTTGCACGTTCGCCCCGCTCGCGCATGCCGACGCGCTCGATACGATCGCGAAATCGGGCGTCGTGCGTATCGGCGTCTTTGAGGACTATCCGCCATTTGGTTCGATCGGCCCCGACATGAAGCCGCAAGGCTACGACATCGATGTGGCCAACCTGATCGGCAAGGCGCTGAACGCGAAGGTGGAACTCGTACAGGTGACAGGCGACAACCGCATGGCATACCTCGCGGATCACAAGACCGACCTGCTGCTTTCGGTTGGCCAGACCCCTGAGCGCGCCAAGGTGATCGACTTCTCGCAGCCTTACGCGCCCTACTATCTCGCGGTATTCGGCCCCAAGGCGCTGCCCGTGAAGAATGCGGCAGACCTGGCCGGCAAGACAGTAGCTGTCGCGCGCGGCACACTCGAAGACCTGAGCGTGTCGAAAGTGGCTCCGCCCACGGCGACCATCAAGCGCTTTGACGATCAGAACGGCGCGATCTCCGCGTTTCTGTCCGGTCAGGCGCAATTGCTCGTGGTTGGCAACGACGTCGGCGCAACCATCATGGCGCGTCATCCGGCCAACGATCCCGAACAGAAGTTCTCGCTCTTCAGTTCGCCGGATCACGTCGGCATGAACAAGAACGAGCCGCGCCTGATGCAGAAAGTCGACGAGGCCATCGCCACTTCGAAGAAAGACGGCACGATGAATGCGATTTCGCAGAAGTGGCTGCGCGCTCCGCTGCCGACGAATCTTTAATGTTGGACGTGTTTTCCTCCCCTGAAATACGGAAGGCGCCGCGATGACCTATACGTTTGATTTCAGTGACTTCGGTCTGTACGCGGGCATGCTCGCGCGTGGCGTCGAGGTAACGCTTGGCCTCACGGCCGTCTCCACGATACTGGGCGGCGTGGTCGGCATCGTGGGCGCGAGCATTGCCGTCGCGGGACCGAAGTGGAGCCGCGCGTTGATTGCGTCCTATGTCGAGCTGATACGCAATACGCCTTTTCTCGTGCAGCTCTTTTTCGTATTTTTCGGACTGCCGAGTCTTGGGGTACAGATCGACGAGATGCAGGCGGCGGTATTGGCCATGACGGTCAATCTGGGCGCCTACGCGACGGAGATCGTGCGTGCCGGCATCGACTCGATTCCGCGCGTGCAGAGTCAGGCTGCGATGGCGCTCGGCCTGCGGGGCCGCCAGGTGTTCCGCTACGTCGTGCTGCCTCAGGCGCTTGCCAACGTCTTCCCGGCGCTGCTCGGCCAGGTGTTGATCGTCATGCTCGGTTCCGCCGTCGTGTCTCAGATCTCGGTGCCCGACCTGACCTACGCAGCAAACTATATCCAGTCGCGCAATTTCCGCTCGTTCGAGAGCTACGTGATCGTCACAGTCATCTATCTCCTGCTCTCCATCGTGATGCGGCTGTTGATCAACCGGCTGGGCAAAGGCCTCTTTGCTGGCAAGGCGCTTCGCGGCGCGGGCAGCACACCGCGCGGGCGTCTGCGCACACTGCTTTCGTTGCGCGCCCGCGCGGCAGCCTCCCCTCTTCCAACGGAGCGTTCGTAATGGTCGAGTTCACCTTATGGGACATCGCGCGCAATCTGCTGTTCGCCGCGCGCTGGACGGTCCTGCTTTCGCTCGCTGCCTTCGTCGGCGGTGGTTTGACGGGTCTCGTGCTGCTGGCAATGCGAGTGTCGCCGGTGCCGTGGCTGAGACGCGTCGTGATGCTGTACGTCGAGGTGTTTCAAGGTACCCCGCTGCTGATGCAGTTGTTTCTCGGATTCTTCGGCTTGCCTCTGCTCGGTGTGGACGTGTCGCCCTGGCTCGCCGCCACCGTGACGCTCACGTTGTATACGGGCGCTTATCTTGCCGACATCTGGCGCGGGTGTGTCGATGCCATACCGCGAGGGCAATGGGCGGCGGCGGCTAGTCTCGGGATGACGTGGCCCCAGCAGTTGCGTTACGTGGTGTGGCCGCAGGCATGGAAGATCGCCGTGCCGCCCACCGTCGGCTTTCTTGTGCAGGTCGTGAAGAGCACCGCGCTGACATCGATCATCGGGCTCACCGAGTTGACCAAGACCGGCACCATGATCACGAACGCCGCGTTCCGTCCGTTCCCGATCTACGCGATGGTCGCGCTGCTGTACTTCGCGATGTGCTTTCCGCTCACCTGGTATGCGCGCACGCTCGAGCATCGCTACCAGGCCGGCCGGCATCGGTGAACTCAACGTAAAAACGCGACACTGCCTAGCCAACACGCCCAGACGCAGGTTTCAAAATGATCTCTATCAGCAATGTTTCCAAGTGGTATGGTCAGTTTCAGGTGCTGACCGACTGTACAACTGAAGTGAAAAAGGGCGAAGTGGTCGTCGTATGCGGCCCGTCGGGCTCTGGCAAATCTACGCTCATCAAGACGGTCAATGGACTCGAGCCGTTCCAGAACGGCGAGATCAGGATCAACGGCGAGTCAGTGGGCGATCGAACGACCAACCTCTCCCGGCTGCGCTCGAAAGTCGGGATGGTTTTTCAGCACTTCGAACTGTTTCCGCACATGTCGATTACGGGGAACCTGACGCTGGCGCAAATGAAGGTCCTGGGCAGAGGGCGTGATGAGGCGGCCGACAAGGCGCTGCGGCTACTGCACCGTGTTGGCCTGCGCGCCCATGCGGACAAGTATCCCGCTCAGCTCTCCGGCGGACAGCAGCAGCGTGTGGCGATTGCCCGCGCGTTGTCGATGGATCCCATTGCGATGCTGTTCGACGAGCCCACTTCGGCACTCGATCCTGAGATGATCAATGAGGTTCTGGACGTGATGGTGGAACTGGCGCAGGAAGGCATGACGATGATGTGCGTCACACACGAGATGGGCTTCGCCAGGAAAGTCGCGAATCGGGTGATCTTCATGGACCGCGGGAATATCGTGGAAGACGACCTCAAGGAGGCGTTCTTCGAGCGCCCGAAGTCCGACCGCGCGAAGGATTTCCTCTCGAAGATACTGCACTAGCGCGGGCGGGAATATCGACCGGCCGAGGCCGGTCGTCACCTGCTACGAACTGTGTGATTTTTCAGCCCGCGTGGCTTGTGTCTGCAAGAACGGCAACGCCATCTGCCACCCGCACGCCCTGCCCTTCGGCAAGCACGAAGATCGGGTTGATTTCTGCCTCGAGCAGCGTATCGCCGAGTAACGCCATCGGCGAGAAAGCTACGATCGCCGACGCGAGCGCGGAAACATCGCCATTCTGCCGCCCGCGACAGCCATCGAGCAAAGGCCAGGTTTTCAGCTCGCGAATCATCACGTTCGCCTCTTCGAGCGAGAGTCCCGACTCGCGGTCAACGAACCACATCGTCGCGTGTTGCTGACGTCCAAAGGCGCCAGCGGTCCTCTTCCTGTGCTTCCCGAGCCGCGCGCTGGCCACGTCAATGGTTTGTCGATTGGCGCCGCGCAACCAGCGCCCTCTCACCAGTGAACGGGAGAATGCGGCCAGCGCGAGTCGACCCGCCGTCGCACCGCGGGCCGCAACGACACAGCTTCATTCTGGAGCATCACGGGCCTGCGTGTCACGCAGAAGTCAACGAAGCTTTAGTGTGTTGGCTTGACGCAATACCGGGTACCGGCCTTGCGCGTTGGCGAGACGCGCATGCCGGGTTGATGCGGTGCCGGCGATCACTCGCGCTTTTAGATTTGTGGTGCTTTATAGGCTACGCAATCGACTTCCACCTTGCAGTCGATCACCATGCTCGAAACGACCGCCGCGCGTGCGGGCGGATACTCGCCAAAGTACTCACGAAACACCTTGTTGAAAGAAGCGAAGTCGCGCGGGTCATCGAGCCAAACCCCGCAGCGCACGACGTGTTCCGCACCATACCCCGCTTCGTGCAGGATCGCGAATACGTTCTTCAGCGCCTGATGCGATTGCTCAACGATGCCACCATTAATGACTTCGCCGTTTTCCATCGGCGTCTGACCGGAAACGAATAACCAGCCATTCGCCTCGACAGCACGTGCAAATGGCATGTGCTGGCCACCCGTTCCTTTACCGCCCTCTACGCCATAACGCTTCACACTCTCACTCCTTCTCACCTTGTCTGATTGATGGCCGAGCTGCTTTCAACGCACCCGGGACTATCTAAGCGATAACGCCTTCGCCGACTGCAGAAGGTCTTCGAGCATCGCGGATCGCCTCTCCGGGCTCGTGTCGCGACTCGTCATGAAACAGAGCGCCGCAATCGGAAAGCCTGCGCGGTCGCGGACAGGCGCCGCCATGCAGAGCCGAAAAGCATTCGACAAACCCTCTGTGCAGCAATAGCCCTGCTCTTTCGCGAGCTGCACTTCCTGAAAGAACCCGTTAAAGTCGATGCGAACCCCGTTGTCGAGGACGAAATCGTCGCCGGGAATTAGCTCCCGGATCTCGTCCGCATTCAGGTGGCCAAGCAACAGGCGTCCGGTCGCGGTCCATGGAATCGGCACCCTCACGCCAATGTCCGAACTAATGTTGAAAGGACGCGCGCTGCTCTCCGACAACACGACGGTATATTTATTGCCCTCGAGCATGCACAACTGCGTAGTCTCCTCATACTTCCTGACCAACGCCAGAATGGCTTGATGAGAGCGGCTGATCAAATCGTTGTGAGTTGCATAGTCAGACCCGTAGTAGTGCATTTCGCGCCCAAAAAACACGCTACCATCCGCGGTGGTCTCGAGCCAGCCAACCCCGGTGAGAATCGTAACCAGTTCATAGATGCTCGAACGAGGCGCACCGGTTGCATCGATCAACTCGCGCATCGTCATTGGCCGCTGGGCTATATGCAATTGCCGAAAAATTTCGACGACGCGGTCTACGCCTCTGGCGCGCGATGATTCTCCAACAGCCATGCATTCACTCCATCAAGGCGTTCGTAAAGTCGATTCACTGAAAACACAGCTGAGTTTACCGTACGCGAACCTTCGCAAGAGCGACGTGCGGGTTTCAGCGTCAATGGTCGAGTACCCTGTGAAGAAACTGTTTCGTGCGCTCGTTCGAAGGATTGACGAAAATCTGCTCGGGCGGGCCCTGCTCGGCGATCACGCCCTTGTCCATGAACACAACGCGGTCCGCGGTCTTGCGAGCAAAGCCCATTTCGTGGGTGACAACCACCATCGTCATGCCGTCGCGCGCCAGGCCGCGCATGACTTCAGTGACCTCGCCAACCAGTTCCGGGTCGAGTGCCGATGTCGCCTCGTCGAAAAACATGATGCCTGGCTCGACCGCAAGCGCTCTGGCAATGGCTACCCGCTGTTGCTGGCCACCCGACAACTGACTCGGATAGTGCTCTGCGCGTTCCGCGAGACCAACACGGTCAAGCGCTTCCATCGCGCGCTTGCGCGCGTCGGCGGGATTCATCTTGCGAGCCTTGATGAGCGCGAGCGTGACGTTCCCAAGCGCAGTCTTGTGCGGAAAAAGATTGAACTGCTGGAAAACCATGCCTACGTGACCACGAATTTCGCGTGCACGGCGCGGGTCATGAAGCGGAACGTCGTTGACCCAAACTTCGCCCGAATCCGACGTTTCGAGTCCCGCCATGATGCGCAGCACCGTACTCTTGCCGGAGCCAGACGCTCCGATCAGCACCAGAACTTCGCCTGACCGGACATCGAGATTGATTTCCCTCAGCACCCGGGTCGAACTGAACGACTTGCTGACGCCCGTGAGTGAAATGATGGGCCTGGTTTGAGTTTGATCGCTCACGACAGTCTCCTGCGGTCATGGTGGCGCACCCACTGTGAGAGCGGGAAGCACACGGCAAAGTAAATGAGTGCGACGAGTCCGTAAATTTCGACAGGCTTCCCAACCCGGTCCACGATGGCCTGGCCACCGTGCATCAGTTCGGACATACCAATCATGCTGACGATCGACGTGTCTTTGATGAGCGAAAGATATTGACCAACGAGCGGGGGCAGCACAATCCGCCCGGTCTGGGGCAGCACAACTGAGGAAAACGCCTGGACCTTCGAGAGACCGAGAATTTGCGACACCTCCCACTGCCCTTTGGGCACGGATTCGATGCCGGACCGGAACACCTCGGCAATGTAGGCGCCCTGATACACGCTCAACCCGATTACCCCGGCCGCGAACACGTCGATGGCGTACCCGAAGTAGGACACTCCGAAGTAGATGAACATCAAGGTGATGAGCACGGGTGTACCGCGAAACAGCTCCGTATAGAGCTTCGCGATGCGGGACGTGCCCCACGGTCCGAACGACCTCAAAACAGCGGCGAAAAGGCCAATCAGGGTACTGCATACGATGGCCGCCACGGAAAGCAGCAGTGTCGTCACCAACCCTTGCAGCAGGATGGAAAGACTGGTTTTCAGCAGTTCAACGGACATAATCCAGCTCCGATGCGAAGATCAAGCTCGGTTGGTTCGGCGGATCCAGAAGCCCCCTGAGCGGGCGCGAGGCCGGATGAGAAGGGGGGGATGAAACATGCGCGCTCCGAGTTGGCTCGCCAACCAGGACAGTGCGTTGCTGAGCACGAGATAGGCGACAAGCGTCACAGCGAACGTCTGAATGTAGAGAAGGGTTCGCGAGTTGATCACGGTCGCGGTTCCAGTCAACTCCGGAAGCGCGATGGCGGACAGGAGCGATGTGCCGAGCAGCAACTGAATCAGGTAGTTGACGATGGCGGGATATACCGCCCGCGCGGCTTGCGGCAGCACGATTTCCGTGAAAATTTGCCTGCGCTCCAGCCCGAGAATGCCGGCGGCCTCCAGCTGGCCACGCGGCACAGACTGGATGCCCGCACGAAACACTTCCGACAGGTAGGCGCCGACGTTGAGCCCCAGCGCAATCACGCCAGCCCAGTACGCGTCCAGTGAAATGCCAGCCGAAGGCAAGCCAAAGAACACAATGAAAATCTGCAACAGGACAGGCGTATTGCGGATGATTTCGACATAGCCGCGAGCGAACCATCGAAACGGCGCGACCGGACTGATGCTGGCAAGCGCGGCCAGCAGGCCGAGCGACACCGCCAATACGAACGCAAGCAGGGTCACCTGCAGCGTCAGCCAGCCTGCCCGCAGAAAGTCAGGCACGTAGCCCCATAGTGTCAGCCATTCGTAACTCATTTCCCTCTCCAACTCGTTTGAGTCTCTTGCGCTGCTAGCATCACGCGCCACTTAGAGCTGCGGATTCAGCGCGTAGCGCGGGTCGGTGCCGAACCACTTCTTGTAAAGTTGCGCGTTCAGCTTCGACGCATTGATGTTGAAGAGGAACAGGTTCAGGTAATTGACCCACGCCTGGTCTCCGGACTTGACGCCAAACGCGTTGTACTCGAGCGGAACGAGAGATTCATTGGTGACAGCGAGTTCAGGGTCGAGCTTCGCCTGATAGGCCAGGAAATTGTTGTCTTCGATCATCGCGTCAGCCTGGCCCTGCTTCACGGCGAGGATCGCGGCCTGCGAGCTGTCGTATTCCTGAATCTTGACCGCCATGTTCAACGCCCGCACTTCGTCGCCATTCGTCGAACCCTTGACCGTGGCGATCGTGCGATTGCTCATATCCTTGATGGACTGAATCCCGCTGCTCTTCTTGACCAGCAGCGCCTCACTG
Organism: Paraburkholderia sp. J10-1; assembly: GCF_905220165.1. Classification (NCBI taxonomy): domain Bacteria; kingdom Pseudomonadati; phylum Pseudomonadota; class Betaproteobacteria; order Burkholderiales; family Burkholderiaceae; genus Paraburkholderia; species Paraburkholderia sp. J10-1. The sequence goes on from NZ_CAJMYW010000009.1 coordinate 365,168, forward strand.
GCGACGACATAGGGCGTCGTGAATTCGACGACCTTTGCGCGCTCGAGATTGCGCGTGAAATTGCAGAACACGACATCGACCTTGCTCGTCTGCAGGTTCGGAATGCGGTTCGCGCTCGTCGTGTTTACGATCTCGAGCTTTACGCCCATTTCTTTGGCGAGTTCCTTTGCGAGATCCACGTCGTAGCCGTCGGGTTGACCGTCTTTGTCATAGAAACCGAAGGGCGCGAACGTCAGGCAATCGCCAACGCGCAGCGTGCCACGCTGCAGCACGGCCTGTAGCGTCGACGAGGAGGCCGCCCCGGCTTGTCCGGGCGTAGACACCTTGGTGCAGCCCGTCAACGCGAGCAGTCCAGCAACAGCGAACAGGAAGGCAGTCTTGACGCCGTGTTTTGCAAGTTTCATGTACAGGCCCTAATCGGAGGTGGGTATTCCGGCACGGATGCGTCGGTTCCAGCGCTCTCGGCAGGCCTCGGAACCCACTGGCTTATGCATCCACATTGTCCGATATACCGGACACGTGTCTGATTAACCGGATTAAGGCGAAGTTTTAGGCACTGAAAATGGTGAGGCAAGTGGCCTGAACCCTAATTGCATTTTTATTTTTGTTCGGGCATCGGATCCGATGGCGACCAGGGGCACGGGACGTGGAGGCTATGTCAACCCGGTGCGGCGGCTCCGGGTTGTACCATGCGTTAGATCGTCAGTTCTTCCGGTGAGCGATCCGAGCCGCCTGTAACACCCACTGGACCAGCAGAGGTACCGACGTGAAATGCCACCTGCTCTTGCTGACATTCGCTATTGCCGCCTGCTCGCCGATCCATGAAACGGGTGCCCCGGCTACGCCAGCGATAACGTCTGCTTCCGCCCCCGTCCCCACAAGCGCGGCGTCGACAGTCGGCACCGGGATCCTCACCCAGTACCACTGGCAACTCAACGACGCATTCGATAGCAAAGGCAAACGCATCGATGCGTTGTTCGCCGACACGAACAAGCCCGTGCAGTTGGACTTCAGCGCTGACCGGCTGAACGTGGTCAATAGTTGCAACAACATGGGCGCCAGTTACAGCATCAAGAAAGGACGGCTGCAAATTGGCCAGATGGTGAGCACCATGGTGGCGTGCCCGGATCCCGCCCGCGCCGCGCTCGATAGCGCCATTGCACAGCGGCTGCAGGGCAGCCTCAGCATGAACCTGCTGACACGTGGCAACACACCGCGCATGCAGCTAGTTACCGACCGTGGCGACACGTTGAGTTTCACCGGCGTACCCACGGCGCAGACGCGTTTCGGCGGCCCCGGTGAAATGACCTTCCTCGAAGTGGCCGCACAGTCCGTACCGTGCCAGCATCCACTGTTTCCGGACAAGCAATGTTTGCTGGTACGCGAACGTCACTTCGACGAACAGGGTTTGGCCACCGGCACGCCTGGTGAATGGCAATCGCTGTATCAGGATATCGAGGGCTATACCCACACCCCTGGAATTCGCAATGTCCTGCGCGTAATGCGCTACACCGTCACTAACTCACCCATCGACGGGCCATCGGTCGTTTATGTGCTGGACCTGGTGGTCGAATCGGAGAAGGTCGGGAACTAGCCGGCCTTCGCCGATCCATCAAATGCAATCCGTAAATATGCCTTATATTGAAAACTACAATTGATTACCCATCGATACAGCCTCGCACGCGACAGCGGCCGCGCGCGGCCTGGCACACCTGTGGTATCGGTGACCAGCCGGTGCACCGGCGCCGTCCCGTGCTCGACCAAGTTCTGCAGCGTTGTGAGCGAATCCCACGAAGCGTTGAACTCGGTGCCCACTGCGTGCTGCAACCCGGCAATCCCATAGAAACGCACGAACGACTCGAAGCCCATCCTGATCAGCAAGCACTGGTAGTAGATCCCTGTTGCCCGCGTGCTGACGGTCTGGTCCACGGTGCCGTGCGTTGTCAGCAGCTTTGCCGCCGCGGCGCATGATGGGTGTCACGGACGAACTCGTTGCTGATCTGCCGTATAACGCCAGCATCAATATTCCGCCTGATCTGGACGCCTCGTCCGGCACCGTCGCCAAGCTCGCCGATGGCACGACCGCGACGGGCACCTTCAATCAGCATCCATTCATTCTGGCGAACATCGGTCAGTTCGGGAGCTTTTGGCATGAGCGGCGCGGCTCGGCCGTGGTGTTCTTCGCGCTCGTCGGTTTCGATGCGGTGTCCCACCCCCGCAGAGGAAGCCGGACGTCCAGCTATCGCCCCTCGTCGGGCGACTGCACGGTGCTAACCGGCCGTTCGCCCGATCCGGCTCCAGAGCGGCGACTCTCACATCGGCGAACGCGTACTTACGCCCCATTGCCGACAGTCGGCTCGTCGTAGTTTCAAAGGCAGGTACCCGAGGCCGCTTTCTGCGACCACGAACGCCAGGTTTCAATGCCATCCGTTCGTCACCCTCGGGCAGCAAAAAAACGCCGATGCTACGGCAAAACGCCGTGTGTCGAGGTCGCGGAGGTCGGAGCCGTAATCGAAGTCACAATCATCTACAACCCGGCTGCAGTCGAAATGGACCGTTCAATGCAGAACGCTTCGATTCAATATTAAATACGTACTCCGAATAAACTATCGGTGCAAGCAAACCCTGTGAATATCAAGTGACATGCTTCTGCAAGCGCATACATGCTTTGACGGTTGTTCTGCAAACCTCGTACCACGCCAATCGTAGCGGGGGCGCCATGTGATGAACCGGAATCCGTAATGATTTTTTCACACAAATTCTGCTCTCTCGACCTAGTGTGTTTTGGTAGATGCATCGCTGTATGTCCTGGTGGACGGTAGCAAGCGTTGGTTTTGCGGTGGGCAATGCACAGGCGTTTTCCCCTTTTCGCGAGGCTCAGAATGAAAATCAATATCAGACGCTTATCCCGATCAACTTTCAATGGCATGGCAGGCGGTTGCGTCATTGCGTTGGTGTGCTCGATCGGCCCAGGCGCACATGCGCAAACGCTGGGTTCGCTAGTACAGGTAGCTGCGGGCGACCCATTTAGCGGATGCACGGCAGACAAGGTGAACGCGCAACAGTCGGCATTCGGCAGCGTCCTGTATCCTGCAACCTCAATCGAGCCATGGATTGCGGTCGATCCGACCGACCCGTCTCGCCTCCTCGTCGGCCACCAGCAGGATCGCTGGATCGACGGCGGATCACGCGGGCTTGTCGGCGTCGTCTCCAGCGATGCGGGCAGTTCCTGGTCGAATTCGATTCCGTCCGGCGTGACTGCGTGCACCGGAGGCAATTTCCGGCGAGCTTCCGATCCCTGGGTAGATTTTGCGCAAGACGGAACGGCCTTCTTCTTCTCTCTGGTACTGGACCCCGCGCAGCCGACGACTCCTTTCGGAGCCCGAAATAGCGGGATGCTGGTCAGCCGCTCCACCGACCACGGCGCGACGTGGCAGCCTCCCGTTACGCTGATCCGCACCAACTCGCCGCACATGCTCAATGACAAGAACTCGCTCACTGCGGATCCGACCGCGAACAAATACGTCTATGCGGTCTGGGATCAGCTGAGCGTGTTCCCGCCAACGAAGGAAGGCGCCCAACTGCTCGCTCAAAATGACGGTGTTGAGATCGCGCGCCAATTGGCGGGCCTTTCTTCGACATGTGGGACCCCGCCGTGCGCGGGTGGTGCCCCCTTCTCCAAATTCAGTTTCACCGGCCCGAGCTTCTTCTCACGGTCCACCGACAATGGAGTGACATGGAGCACAGCCGCACCGATCTACCAGCCGGGCACGAACGCGCAGACAATCGACAACATGGTGCGCGTGCTGCCTGATGGTACCCTGCTCGACTTCTTCACCGCGATCAACGTCACGCCATCGCCCCTGAGCATCGGCTATATCAAGTCGACGGACAAAGGCGCGAACTGGTCGGGGCCGACGTTCACCAACGATATTCATACGGTCGGCGGCGTGGTCACCGGCGTGGTGACACCTGACAGCGGTCAGTCGATACGCGACGCCGCCATTCTCTACAGTGTCGCTGTGAACCCGGTTTCGGGGGCTATCTATCTTGCCTGGCAGGACGACCGCTTTTCGTCCGGGACCTGCACCACGTCCACCGGATCGATTCCGATCGTCGGGATCGTCTTCAGCGAGTCGGATGACGGCGGGGCGACCTGGTCAACACCCGTGATGATCAACAAGACGCCGCCGAACGGTACGAACCCCTGCCGTCAGCAGGCTTACATTCCGGCGATAGTGCCGTCCGGCGACGGCAATACGATCGTGGTGACCTACTACGACTTTCGTAATGACACGAACACGCCTGTGGGCTTCGAGGGCAGCGACTATTTCGCGGTGTTCTGCTCGACCGCCACTGCGTGCACGAACTCCGCCAATTGGGGTAACGAACGGAAACTGACTGACGCCTCGTTCAACATCCTTGACGCACCCGTAGCGGGTGGCCATTTCCTCGGCGACTACATGGGTCTGGCCGCTAGTGGACCCAAAACTATTTACCCCTTATTCGGCGTCGCCACGAATGCCAACGTGACGGCCGAATTCACCCGCAAGATCACATTGCCATGAGCGCAAACGGCGGCGACTGAAGCAGAGGTCGCCGCCCAGTCTCCCAGGACAGTCAGGTTGCCGGCATTCACGCAGTGGGCAAGGACGCGCGAATTTCTGCGCGCATGTTGGTGCCTCATGCCGAAGCTTTGCTGCGCGATGAGACTTATCATTGAGCATCTGGTGCCGCCGATGGTCCGCCACCTGTCTCCAACCGCTGGCTTGCTCGCGCGGTCGCTAACAGCCGGTGCAGAACCCCGTCTTGCTTATCCGCACCGGGTCGAGAGTACGCATCGGATCACAGTGAGAACTGACATTCATAGAGTCGCACCGGTGTGATTGACTGAAGAGCGACCTGATGCGGCCTTACGAACGGCGACATTTGAACGTCCGCAATCGATGACCCGTCGTCGATCGACTGTACGCAATGGCCGCCCCTCCCCCATACACGTCCCACTGGGCGTCCGTCGCCTTGCAAGCCAGCAGGCGTCCAGACCGCCGACTCTCCTGGCGTGCATGACGCCTCAAGCTGTTCACCATGCGAATCTCCACATTACATATCGCTCGTGAGGAGAACCCAGGAGAAATGCTCAGGTCAGAGCCGGCCGCCCTGCCAGGTGAACGGGAAGAGCGCCTGGTCGCATTCGTCCAGCTGGCCCGGCGCGAATGGCGCCAAATACGATGCGTTTGCCCATTCCACGAATGAGGCCAGCCTCGCGTAAACCGGCTTCGGGGACGTGCGACGGTCCGCGTTCGGCAGTTGCCGGGGAATGCCTGCCGCCGAAGGCGCCACCTTTCTAGCGGGCCACCGATTATTCGTTTCAATCAACCGTCCCTTTGCGCCTGGCACCTCGCGCCAGCTTTGGCCGGTTCACGCATTTCATGATTTTTTCTATCTAAATACAAATTTTACCGACAGAACATCGAATAAATCATGCGCCTTTCGTCCCGATCGAATACACTGATTACGCGTCTCCCGGACGTCGACACAGCGATCCATCTCCGGATTTTGCATGATTTAATGTCCTTAACTGCTGATTTCTTTGTGTAGTCACAAAAAAATCATGCCCCCCCGACGATTATGGCCAGCAAAACACTCCAGCGGCTCATGGAAGGCGTCCCCCGAGGACAGCCGCTTGATCCACAGATGCTCCGCGACTGCGGCGTCAGCGCCCAGCAGACCACCTACCTGGTGAGCGCCGGGTGGCTTCAGCGCCTTTCGAAAGGCGCCTACCTCCTTGCGGGGGACACGCCGACGCGCGACGGCGTACTCGCGTACCTCAGCCGGCATGTGAAGGGCCTGCATGTCGGCGGCAGGACGGCGCTCGACTGGCAGGGCGTGCGGCACAACATGAGTTTTCGCGAGCGTGTCGTGCTCTGGGCCCAACGTCCCTACGTCATACCCGAGTGGGTCGGCGAGCACATGCCCCATACGCTGCAGACGACGCGCCTGTTCGATGACAATCTGCCGGAAGGCTTTGCGATCTCGCCGCTTCCCAACCAGGATCCCTCGATCCTCGTTGCCGAGCCCGAGCGTGCCCTGCTCGAGCTCGCGAGCGATGTCGGCAAGCGCCTCGCAAAAGGACAGTCCCTCGAAGAGGCCATCAATATCGCATCGTCGTTGCGCAACCTGCGCCCAAAGGTACTGGATACCCTGCTATCCCATTGCACAAGGGTGAAGGTCGTCAAGCTGGTGCGGGATCTTGGAGAAGCCAGCGGCTTTGCCTGGGGCAAGGATCTGCAGCGCCACGTCGACAGGCTTGGCCCCGGTAAGCGTTGGTCCAGCAGCCGCAAGGGCACGCCTTCATTGAACCTGAAGGCATAGCGTGCCCATTTCCAATCAGATGTGAACAGATGAACGATCAGTACCTCAACACCGTTCGCCTTATGCTGGCGATCGCGCCCGACGTTTTCGACACGCCGCATTTCGCCATGAAGGGCGGAACGGCGATTAACATGTTCGTGCAGGACCTGCCCCGCCTGTCTGTCGATATCGACGTGATTATGCGCTCGCACGACCCCGACCGGGCCGAAGCACTGGCGATCATCAACACGGAACTTGCGCGCGCAAAACAGGCGATTGAGCGGCAGGGTTATCACGTCACGGTCGCTGGCGCCAGCGGCAAGAACAAGGGCGATGACGTGAAATTGACAGTGGCTTCCGCCGATACGCAGGTCAAGGTGGAAGTGAACTATGTCTTCCGGGGCACCCTGATGCCAACCTTCATGCGCCCGGTCGTTCCGCGCGCACAGGAAATGTTCCGCGTCGACTTCGAAGTGCCCACGCTCGCCGACGCAGAACTGTACGGCAGCAAGCTGGTTGCGGCGCTGGACCGCCAGCATCCGCGTGACATCTTCGATGTGCAGCACATGTACGAGACGTACGGTGGCCTGTGCGATGATTGCGTTGCCGCGTTCGTTGGCTACCTCGCTGGCCACAACCGCCCCGTTCACGAAGTTCTGTTTGCGAAGCCACATTCACTGGCGCACGAATACGAGGCAGGATTCGTGGGCATGACCGTCGACGAGGTCAGCCTTTCCCGGCTCGAGGAAGTCCAGGCACAGCTTCACCACGATCTGCCACGCGCGCTGAGCGCGAAGCATCGTGAATTTCTCCTATCCCTCGTCAGACTGGCCCCGGACTGGGCACTGATGCCCTACGCCCATCTGAGCGACATGCCCGCGATACGCTGGAAGATCGAAAACCTGCGCAAACTTCGCACACGCGACAAGCAGCGCTTTGCCGATCAGGAAGCGCTACTCCAGGAAGCATTTTCAGCACTGGATAGCGAGAATAGACCCGGATAGGAGAGCGCGCGTCCCTTCCGTCCGCCAAGTCGTGAACCGGGCCATGACCTGCCGTTCCGCCAGCGGGGAAACCTGCCGTTTGAATCGCTGCAATACTCAGGCGGAACCTGACGGATGCGATACGCACGCCATCGGCCAAAGCCGACGGCCGCCGATCAACGGCTGTGCGGCGGCTGAAGTTCGCTTCACGGACATTCGCAAACCGGTGCCAGCGAATGTCTCCTCTCGCTATTGACGAGTGAGTCTTCACGGCCAATATGCGACGTTCGACAGCCAGTCGTAGATTGGCGACAATTGGTAGACGCTCGTACTGAACAGAGGCATAGACATGACTCGCCCGCCCCGTTCGCCTGACCTGATTGTTAACTTCGCCCTGACAGCGCTCAGAGCGGATGCCTCGCCGAAGTACGTGATTTCTGGTTACAAACCAATCTACAAGGTGAAGCCCGATTACTGGTCGTCTGCCCACCACGAATTCATGGATGTTTCGCGCGTTGAGACAGGACAGCAGGCTCACGCGGAGGTGTGGCTTCTCTCGCCGGAGGCATACCCTCAATCCTTTTGGATTGGTCGACGCATTGAAGTAGCGGAGGGTGCAAGGCTTATCGGCATAGCTGATGTCCTGCAAGTACCCAATCCCTTGCTTGAATCGAGCGGCCCTTCCACCATGGATCGTGAGATAGAAATCCCTAGCGGAATTACGAACGAACAGCGTTGGCGCAAGCATTGCCGAAAGATTCGCGCTAGAGCGTCAGATTTTCTTGAAGGTCGTCTGGGTGTCATTGAAACAGCGAGGGCCATGCTGCCATTAGCACGATGGACCAAGGTCGAAGAAGAGCCGGAATTTCAATTATTCCGTGCGATCGCGTCGGAGACTGACGACCTGCCTGTTGGCGAAGTTAGAGCCTACTGGGCGCCTGAAGCTTTAGCGCGTGAAGATGTCCGTATCCGGGCGGCTGAAGCGCAGTGGAACGATAGAGTGCGGTCCGCAGCCACGCAACTGGTCGAGCGATACCATTGGACCATCGTCCCGGCGGACTCTTCTCCGTGTGAAGAATGAAACACGCGGTGTAGTGCAATAGAGCCACATCAGGCGGGTTCGGCCACAATCAGTCGGACGACTCGTCTGTGGAAATCATCTGCAATCTACGGCAGGACAATGATTTGAAGTTGTTAAACCGACCTTCTGCTACATGACACACGAATACCTCGTCATTTTCCAGTACCACGAGCCTGAACCCCGGCAACTCTTCGAGCGCGGATTGATTGAAGACTATGAATCGACGAGCGGAATTTTTATCAAAGCAGCATCAGCGGAAGAAGCCTTGGTTTGGGGTGAGGCAATCGCGCATGAGCTTCTTCGGCGCTGCAATGACGATGGTTCGCTAGATTGGAAGCACTTCGGATATTCGTGCTGGATCGAGGCCGACCCCGGAAAATCATCTTGGCGCCATTGCTTGGATTTTTTCCAGCACGTGCATGTCAGTGAAATGCCCAATATTGAGGCGATGGGTACCTCCGCGTACATCAATTGGCAGGGCGATCAACCACTACCCGAGTGACTCAGCGCGATCCGCCAACGACTCGCGTTGCCCCAATGACCGGTCTTGGGAAAAGCGAGGGACCGCTCCGGGTCGGATATCGTCCGCCGACGATTGCCTCAGACTGAACCTCCTTCCGTCGAAAGGAGAATCGTCATGGAAGCCATTGACGTCGGCAGCGCGCGGCGCGTGCCTTGGAACAAGGGAAAGCTGACCGGCCAGAAGCCACCGCTGAAACTCAAAGAGATCTGGGCGATTCGTATCCGTTTGCAACTCGCGGGAAGCACACGGGGCCTGGCAATGTTCAATCTGGCGATCGACAGCAAGCTTCGGGCATGCGATCTCACAAGGCTGCGCGTCTCAGACGTTTGTCACGGCTCACGTGTGGCGGCGCGAGCAACCGTCATGCAGCAGAAGACGCAGCGGCCGGTGCAGTTTGAAATCACCGAACAGACACGTGCGAGCGTGGAAGCGTGGATCCAGGCGGCAGCTCTCGCGTCGGGTGACTATCTGTTTCCGAGCCGAATCCACGGATCGCCGCATGTGTCGACACGCCAGTACGCCCGGCTGGTACATCGCTGGATCCGGTCGATCGGACTGGACGACGCTGCTTACGGAACGCATACAATGCGACGCACAAAGGCTTCGCTGATCTACCGCCGTACGAAGAACCTGCGGGCGGTGCAGCTGCTGCTCGGTCACTCGAAGCTGGAGCCCCGGACAGCGCGCGGACGCTGTCCGGCCACTACAGGACGTTCGACGGCGCTATGTAGATCGCTAACAATCGACGCCGATCGACGTTTTCAGACGACATGGCAGTCGCTACAGCCGCAACAGGTACAATCGTCCCATCAAATCAGCCATTCAGTGCAAGTGAACGAACTCGTCGTCGGCCTTAACTCGTGAATTATCCAGGACGGAAATTACGGTGACTTCCAGGTCGGGGAATCGTACAAACTTGCCCTTGAGTTCAAAGGCTCGGCGCTGGTGCCTTCTTCCACGCGTGTAATGCAATGCGAGAGGAAACACGCTTCCGTCTACAACGTCATTGCAGACGTCGTCTTTGCGACGCCGGAGGTGTGGGCCATAGACTTCGGAATCAAGGTCTTTTGCGAGGCTAGGCCCCAGAGGTTTATACGCAGCGGAGATTGGGTCGAAGGTGAGATATGGATCGGAGTAGAACTACACACGGTCGTAGTCTGGGGCGACGGGATTCCAGAACTCATTCCTGAGGTCGATATGCTGCTTATCATTAGGGATGAACTCGCACCGGTACTGGCCAATGGGGTTCACCAGAAAGACAAATGCCTGGTCCTTCAGAACAGTGTGAACGAGATCCTTGCACCCCTAAGTGAAGACGGATACGTATTACGCGTAAGGAAGCCTACCTACAACGTGGCACCCGACGCAGTGCAGAAATTTATCAGGTCGCTACCGCAGACCACGGACCATATCGCGGGCGTGGCAATGGATTCCATCCTGGATGGCGAGCTGGTGCATAAAATTACGAAATTAGCGTGAATACGCACGATCGCCCGTAAGACATGGTGCGGGCCAGGAGCGGCCGTTCGACGTGTCGCCGAAAATCGACGAAAATCACCTCGACCAATGCCAGTTGGAACTACTACCGATGCCGCACTTGACCGATATTTTTGCCGACTGCAAATACCTCTATCTCGATAAGCTGCTTGAACCAGCCGACAATCAGCTAGCAATGCGAGTGCTTGAGGCCACGGACGGCGGTCCGGTACCGACGGCGATCCTTGATGCACAACCACTTGAACCCGTGAAGGAGATACTCGCTCAGGCGAGAACGATCGAGCATTGCAGCGGTTGCCGTATCTTCGACATCACGTGGCGTAGCTACGTCGGCTATTCCGTGCTTAATGAAAGCTTCGCGTTGCCGGAGCCGGAGACTTCCATCTGCACCGGTCGTCTCTTTGTTGAATATAAGTCGTCCACCTACCTGGAGTATCTCAAGCGAGCTTCGTGGGCCTGTGCCGACTATCCCGGCCCATACAGGCACTGGGCCGCCCTTTGTCTAAATCATATTGTTGACGTCGCGTCTGTGGATGAGCCAACAGTCGCAGTTTCTGTGGCCGGAGCGCCCCCTCTGGCAACTTCAGCGTGCCGGCCAAACGAGGCTGATTCGGCGCTCAGGGTCTTCGGAGCGATGGAGTCGATGCGTCCGAGGAGTGGCCGCTTTTGGTTTTATCGAAAGACCGCTCCGGGTCGCTTTATGCCTTTTGCATGAGAGTCCGCGGCCGTGGCGACCGCCGGGCTCGGACATCGGGCGCTAGCCGGCCAGGAGCGGTCAGTCGACATGGTCCCTCAAATCGTCGACAATTCCGCGCATCGCCTTCGCTTATACCGACCGATTTCCCCCGCTAAAAGTACCGGAATCCTGACGGAGCCTTCTGTGGCATGTAATCAATGTGCGGACCTTTGCGTTCGTTACGCAATCAGACATCCTCGCGAGCTACGCAAAGCGATACAGATCGCTGGAGAGAACATCGCCGATAAAACAATCGCAGAAGTGATTCCCGAAAGCCCTTGTGTCTCTGTCTCGTTCGTTGAACTCGCGAAAGGCGCGGTGTGGGACGACGTCGTCGAGTACCATTTTCGCTGCCTGCATTGCGATGAGAAGTTCTGGTTGCACGCAGAAACGTATCACGGCAGTGGTGGATACTGGGAACCGAAAGATCCAAAATCGATACGCGAAAACATCACCAACTAACCGCGAGCGGCCACAAGCGGTCCTTCGACGCCGCCGCGGAAATCGTCGACAATCCTCTATCTTCTTTATTCGCGGTGTTCAAGAACCTAGATGGAATCGCACAAAATCCAGTTTACGGAGAAAGAGCTTAGCCACTGGGCTGGCATGGGTGAATATGTACTACTACCGCCGGACGGCAGCTACGAGATAGCACTGAAATATGAAGGGGAACCGCCGCATGGCGACTCGTTTCACACGGCCATAGTGGACGGCCGCCAGTTGCCCGGCTACGCGTGGGGCTGCATATTCTCGATGTCTGCTTGCTCGAGTTTCGTAGCATTCAGTTGGATGGAGCGTAAGTTCGAAAGGCTGACGACAATCGTCGATGTGAGACGCAGCCTGTACTTCGCCCTGCCCATGTATATCTACCATCCGTGCATCGAATGGCCCGCAGTTCTACTTGGGCCAGCCTCCGGGCCGGAACACTACGCATTCGTTGGCTCCGAGGTCTGGAGAGCGTTTTGACGCCACCATGGTCGCTATATCCGGCGCCGCTCATATAGCATCAGTCGGCGGCATGAAGAGACATTCGAAACCCCATGTAGCTTGTCGACAAACGATCCGATTCCTGCTAGTAGTAGCTGATCGCTGGTGATCGAAATTTGCGTAAAGTTACGTTCGAAACCCTTGTGCCGGCTAGAAATCTAAGGACTATGAGAACTTTCAAAGCTCAACTTTACGAAATTTGTGACGAGGTTTCTTCTCAGTTTTCTGGTTGGAGCTTTGTGTCCGGACAGTTCAAGAATAGGACTTTGAAGCATACGGATTTAGTTATAGACCCCGGGTTTGGCTTTGAGCGCGGAACGACGCCTGTGCAACCGAGCGTGTGCATCGACAACAAACGCGCGCAAAAGTTGTGCAAATACGTCTTTGGGGCCAACGCGTCTACCTCGATTGTTAATCTCCAGACCGTTTCACATCTGCTCCAGCAAACACCAGAAGAACTGCGCTTAGGATTTTGGATTGTGCAGGATCGCAAGGAATTTCTATCCGTTGGTCAGCCAAGCCAGATCGCTCAAGGCAGGATATTGGATATTACGGAGGCACGTTGCGCATTGATTGCGACGATGCAGGATGGAATTGCGTTCATTGACAACCACTACGAACTTGGTAGTGAGGATGGTTTGTTGAAAGGCTTGCCAGCGAAGTACACGACGCGCCATGTCAACTCGCCTTACGATCAGATGGAAAAATTCAAGGGGGTGATGGTTTGTATCGCTCACATCCTGTACGGGGATTTTGATTTTGTCGAGCGTTATCAAAGCGACGATTTCAACACGCTGTTTCCCAAACGCACGGACGATCTCGATAGGATCATTGCAAAGTTGCCAGAGTTCAAGAAACGGTTCGCCGAGACTGGGATAGCCATTTAGGGAACCGTAAACTCCTGCTCGCAGGGCTAGAGGAATGTCCGTTATCGGGATTGCTCAGTGTCTCTTGAGGGTCGCTTTATGCCTTTTGCATGAGAGTCCGCGGCCGTGGCGACCGCCGGGCTCGGACATCGGGCGCTAGCCGGCCAGTTTGGGACATTCGACGCAGACACCTAAATCGCTGACAATCGCCAGACTAGTCGGCCTCAAGGGCTGACTACGACCGTCAATCAACGACCGGAGCATCCATGCGCCGCATCCTTGCCATAGGTGGTGGTGGGTTCATGATGGAAGAAGGGCCATCGCCCATCGACAAACACATCGTCAGCCTCACAGGAAAGGCACGACCAAACATTTGCTATCTCGCGACGCCCAGTGGTGACCTCCCGGCGCATTTGGACAACTTCCACGCCGCCTACGGCGACTTAGGCAGCGACACTTCCCACCTTGCATTCTTTCGCCAACCCGAGGCCAGGTCTATTCCCGTCGCCGATTTTCCTGCACGACTTCTAGATCAGGACGCAATATTCGTTGGTGGCGGCAATACCAGGTCTGCGCTCGCCGTCTGGCGCGAGTGGGGAGTCGACACGGCGGTGCGGAAGGCTTGGGAAAACGGCGTTCTAGTTGCGGGCATGAGCGCTGGTGCCATGTGCTGGTTTGAGGCCGGTCTCACTGACTCATTCTGGGGGCCGACGTACCGACCGCTCAACTGTTTGGGCTTACTACCGGGCGGCTGCGCTGTTCACTACAACAGCGACCCGAAGAGACGCGCGTCGCTACACGCCGCCCTCCAGGCTAGTGCGATTCCTGATTCGATTGCCATTGACGATTTTTCGGCGGTTCTGTACGAGGGCGCCTCTATCGACCGCGTATTCTCATGGCGACCGGGATCGACAGCGCATAGGGTCTACCGTGACGCGAATTCGGTAATCGAGACCGCACTGCCGACCGTTTGCATCGGCTGACGCGGCCGAGAGCTGCCGATACGCTCGCCGCGTTGAGTCATGAGACGCAATGCGGCGGCGGATTCAACCGGTCGATGCA
>NZ_CAJMYW010000010.1:0-324763 GCF_905220165.1 Paraburkholderia sp. J10-1
AGTATTTCTTGAGTCGTCCAATGATGAGGCGGTCAGACCGCGACTCGTTCGACGAACAAATCCTCGTAAGAGATGGGCGAAGTCCCGAGCCGGCCGACGACTATTCCCGCAGCACGATTCGCATAGCCAACAGCATCGAGCAGCGGCAAGCCTGCACCCAACATCGCCGCGACGGTGCCAATAACGGTGTCGCCAGCACCGGACACATCGAAAACTTCGCGAGCCGCTGTAGGGACGTGCACCGGATCGTGATCGGTGAAGAGCGTCATGCCCTCCTCGGACCGTGTGAGAAGCAGGCCGTCAATGTCGAGCGATTTTCGCAATTGCGCAACGCGGGACGTCAGATCGGATTCGGACGACCATGCCCCGATCACCTCGCGGAGTTCGGAACGATTCGGGGTGATCAGGTTCGCACCGCGATACCGTTGCCAGTCCGCTCCCTTCGGATCGATCAGCACTGGCTTACCGAGCCGACGCGCGGTTGCGATCATGCTGGAAACGTGCGTGAGGCCGCCCTTTGCGTAGTCAGAGAGCAGGATGATGCGCGCATGCTCGACCAACACATCGAAACGTGCAAGGCTGGCGAGCAAAATCTCCTTGTTGGGCGTTTCCTCGAAATCGACGCGCAAGAGCTGCTGTTGCCGGGAAATGACCCGCAGCTTGATGATCGTCGAGATCGAACGGTCGCGTTCAGCGTAAGCCTTGACGTTGCTTTCGGTGAGTAGCGTCATGAGCCGCTCACCGGGTTCGTCCACACCCACCACGCAAAGTAGCGCGGCGTCGGCGCCCAATCCCGCAATATTGCAGGCAACGTTTGCCGCGCCGCCCAGACGCTCCTCACTGCGCTGCACGCGCACGACAGGAACAGGCGCCTCTGGCGAAATGCGGTTGACGTCGCCGAACCAGTAACGGTCGAGCATCACGTCGCCGACGACCAGCACGGAAGCCCCCGCCAGCCGATCACGAGAAACCGATGGCAGCGTGGGCTCCGACTTCGCTTTCACCATTGAACTTTCAATTACGGACATAGACTTCTGGAGAAAATTGGATACGCCGCACAGGCGCTTCGTATACGCCCTGCCCTTACTGCATGCACAGCGTCAACGCCTCTCGCCAGTCCGGTGCCCGCACCCCAAACGCCGCAGCGAACTTGTCGTTGGATATCCGTGAATTTGCCGGGCGCTTCGCCGGCGTCGGATAGGACGACGCCGGAATGGGCTTCACGACCGGACGCTTCACGAGAGACGACAATTCGAAGATCGCCTCGGCAAATCCATGCCACGAAGTCGCGCCGCCTGCCGTCAGATGATAGACGCCTGATTGTTGCGCCCACCACTGACCGCGATCCTCGACCCTGGCGGCCTGTGCGAGCACGTGCGCGGTCGTCGTCGCAATCGTTCGCGACCACGTCGGCGCACCGATCTGGTCGGCCACCACGCTCAACTCTTCACGCTCCGCGCCAAGCTTCAACATCGTCAGCAAAAAATTCTTGCCGCGCGTGCCATATACCCAGCTCGTGCGCAAGATCAGATGATCACAGCCGCTCGCCGCGATCGCCTGCTCACCTTCCAGCTTCGTGCGGCCATAGACGTTCTGGGGATTCACCGCATCGGTTTCGACATAAGGCGAGTCCTTTGTGCCGTCGAACACGTAATCGGTCGAATAGTGAACTAGTGCGGCGCCCAGTTGCTTCGCTTCTTCGGCAAGAATACGCGGGGCCTCCACGTTCAGGCGCAGCGCGCCCTCCACGTCGCTCTCGGCCTTGTCCACAGCCGTG
The DNA here is from genome assembly GCF_905220165.1 of Paraburkholderia sp. J10-1. Taxonomy (NCBI): domain Bacteria; kingdom Pseudomonadati; phylum Pseudomonadota; class Betaproteobacteria; order Burkholderiales; family Burkholderiaceae; genus Paraburkholderia; species Paraburkholderia sp. J10-1. The sequence continues at coordinate 1,778 of NZ_CAJMYW010000010.1, forward strand.
TAGGCTGCGGGATTGACGATGATCGTCGGCCTGACCTCACGCACAACGCGGCGAATCGCATCGGGTTCGTCGAGGTCGAGCGCAGCGCGGTCGCAACCCACCACGCGCCCTAGCCCCTGCAAACTGCGCAGGAGTTCGAAGCCGACCTGGCCATTCACTCCTGTGACGAGGATGGTCGCTTGCTTGTCCATCGCCACCTCACGCATACACTTCGGCTTCGGCGAGCCACTTGCCCGCCGCGTCCTTCGCCGCCAGCAACGGTTCGAAGTCGATCGGCCATTCGATACCGATCGCCGGATCGTTCCACACGATGCTGCGCTCGTGCTCGGGGAACCAGTAATCGGTCGTCTTGTAGAGGAACTGCGCGGACTCCGACAACACGACAAACCCGTGTGCAAAGCCCGGCGGCACCCACAGCTGACGATGATTCCCGGCCGAGAGGCTCACGCCCACCCACTTGCCAAAGTTCGGCGAGTCGCGGCGCAGATCGACGGCCACGTCGAACACCTCGCCTTCCACCACGCGCACGAGTTTGCCCTGCGCATGCTGGATCTGATAATGCAAGCCGCGCAAAACGCCCTTCGCCGAACGCGAATGGTTGTCCTGCACAAACACGACACCCGGCGCGACAAGCTCTTCGAACTCGCGACCGTTGAAGCTCTCGTAAAAATAGCCGCGCGCATCGCCGAACACCTTCGGCTCGATGATCTTGACTTCCGGGAGTGCCGTAGCAGTTACCGTGATGGCCATGCGACCTGATCCATGAGAATGTTCAACAGATACTTCCCGTAGCCGTTCTTGGCGAGCGGCTTCGCAAGCGCCTGAAGTTGCTCCGCGTTGATCCACGACTGACGGTAGGCAATTTCCTCAGGGCATGCGACCACGAGCCCCTGACGCTTTTGCAGCGTCGCAATGAACGTCGCCGCTTCGATCAGCGAGTCGTGCGTACCGGTGTCGAGCCACGCATAGCCGCGCCCCATGATCTCGACATTGAGCGCGCCATCGCTCAGATAGCGCGAATTGACGTCGGTAATCTCCAGCTCGCCACGCGGCGACGGCTTGATGTCCGCCGCGATGTCGCACACGCGGTTGTCGTAGAAGTACAGGCCCGTGACCGCGTAATTCGAGCGCGGCTGCGCGGGCTTTTCTTCGATCGACAGCGCACGAAAGCCCTTGTCGAACTCGACCACACCATAGCGCTCCGGGTCGTGCACGTGGTACGCGAACACCGTTGCGCCCGATTCCTGCGCATTGGCCCGTTCGAGCTGCTTCGCGAGATCGTGGCCGTAGAAGATGTTATCGCCAAGGATCAGCGCCGACGGATCGTTGCCGACGAACTCCTTGCCGATGATGAACGCCTGCGCGAGACCGTCCGGCGACGGCTGCACTGCATACTGGATGTTCATACCCCACTGACTGCCATCGCCGAGCATCGACTCGAAACGCGGCGTGTCCTGCGGCGTCGAGATGATGAGCACATCGCGGATACCCGCGATCATCAGCGTCGACAGCGGGTAGTAGATCATCGGCTTGTCGTACACCGGCAGCAGTTGCTTCGAGACTGCATGGGTGATCGGATAGAGCCGGGTGCCGGAACCGCCGGCGAGAATAATGCCTTTGCGCGCCATGTCTGCCGCCCTTACGCGCGCTGCGCGTAGTTCGTTTCGACCCACTTGCGATAGTCGCCCGAAGCGACTTCGTCAGCCCATGGCTGGTTGTCGAGATACCAGCGCACCGTCTTCGCAAGACCTGTTTCGAACGTTTCGGCGGGTTTCCAGCCGAGTTCGCGCTCGAGCTTGCGGGCGTCGATCGCGTAACGGCGGTCATGGCCGGGCCGATCAGTCACATAGGTGATCTGGTCGCGGTACGAACCTGCCGCCTTCGGGCGCAGTTCGTCGAGCAGGTCGCACAGCGTATGCACGACTTCGAGATTCTTCTTCTCGTTCCAGCCGCCGACGTTATACGTTTCGCCGCTCTTGCCGCGCGCGAGTACTTCGCGGATCGCGCTGCAATGGTCGCCCACGTACAGCCAGTCGCGCACGTTCTGGCCGTCGCCGTACACAGGCAGCGGCTTGCCGGCGAGCGCATTGGCAATCATCAGCGGAATGAGCTTTTCGGGGAACTGATACGGGCCGTAGTTGTTCGAGCAGTTCGTGGTGAGCGTAGGCAAGCCATACGTGTGGTGATACGCACGCACGAGATGGTCCGAGCCGGCCTTGGTCGCCGAGTACGGGCTGTTGGGCGCGTACGGCGTGGTTTCCGAGAACTGCGGATCGGTTGCGGAGAGCGAGCCGAACACCTCGTCGGTGGACACGTGAAGGAAACGGAATGCAGCCTTTTCGGCTTCGGGCAGACCGCTCCAGTACTGACGAGCCGCTTCGAGCAGCGTAAAGGTGCCGACCACATTCGTCTGAACAAAATCGGCGGGGCCGTGAATCGAGCGGTCGACGTGGCTTTCTGCGGCGAAATGCAGCACTGCACGCGGCTTGTGCTCAGCAAAAAGCGCGTCGAGCGCCGCACGGTCGCAGATGTCCACGCGTGCGAACACATGCTTAGCATTGCCTTGCAGGGATTGCAACGTTCCAAGATTGCCCGCGTAGGTCAACTTGTCTACGTTCAGAACGGCTTCATCCGATTGACGCAGCCAGTCAAGCACAAAGTTGGCACCGATAAAGCCGGCACCGCCCGTCACGAGAATCATGGAAATCCTTTATAGCTCTGTTTGATAGCAACTCTGGCCTGACGCCCCCGGACGCAGAGTGCCCGAAAGAATGCTGTAAAAATGGCCGTTTGGCGAGTGAAAGCCCGCCTTTTAACCACTTTGCATACTCTGGCTCTGATTTTATGCCCGACAATTATAAGGCCAGCCCGAGCGAAAACCATACCGCTAACATCTTGAAACAGCTTGACAAATTCCGATTCGACACCAACCGGGGTATGCACTCCGCTAATTGCGCGTCCCTTTCGCCGGGAAGCGATGAGTCGGTCGCTTTCCGGGTGTATCGTCTGGTCGTATCGATGACTTGCGTCACCAGCTATTCACATCAGGCGACAAAACTATTCCTGTGATACCGTCACCCCCTTGTCCCGCGCCGTCCCGCATTTGATCCCGATTTAATGACCAAGCAAGCGCCGTTCACTGCCCCCCTCGCCTTCGGCGATCTCCAGGGTTGTCTCACACCGTTTCGCGAACTGCTCGCCAAGGCCGCGCCCTCTGCCCACACGCCGCTGTGGTTCGCGGGCGACCTGATCAATCGCGGGCCCGAGTCGCTCGAAACGCTGCGCGAAGTGATCGCGCTCGGCGAGCGCAGCGTTGCCGTGCTGGGCAATCACGACCTGCATCTGCTTTCGGTGTCGGCGGGCATCCGCAAGTCGAAAAAGGGCGACACCATCGACGGCATCCTGAACGCGCCCGACGCAAAAGACCTGTTGCACTGGGTACGCCACCGCCCGATCGCGCACTACGAGAACGGCATGCTCATGGTGCACGCGGGCGTGCTGCCGCAATGGGACGTCGATCTCACGATGGAGCTCGCGCACGAACTCGAAAAAGCGTTGCGGCGCGACAACTGGAAGGAAACGCTCGCAGGCCTCTATGGCAACGAGCCGAACCGCTGGTCGAAGGACCTGAAGGGTATCGACCGGCTGCGCGTGACGTGCAGCGCGCTCACGCGCATGCGCTTTTGCAATCGCGACGGCGTGATGGACTTCACCACTAGCGGCGGTCTCGACTCGGCGCCGCCGGGCTATATGCCGTGGTTCGATGTGCCGGGACGCAAAACAGCCGACATCACAGTGGTGTTCGGCCATTGGGCGGCGCTCGGCCTCACCTTGCGCAAGAACGTGGTCGGGCTCGACTCGGGCTGCGTTTGGGGCGAACAGCTCTCGGCCATTCACCTCGATGCCGATCCGTCACAGCGCATCCTCACCCAGGTGCCGTGCGAGAGCTGCCGCGCGATAAGCGGCTGAGAGTCTCGCCGCTGCGCGCTTTCAGCGTTTTTTGTTGTACACGTGCGTGGTGCTCTTCACCCCTTTCGGAAAGACGCGACGTACGAGTCCGCGCGCCGCGGCGTCCGCCTGCAGCACGACATCACGCACCGGCTCGTCGGGCCGCCCGCGAAATGACGTCGGGTGAAAGTATTCGGCGTCCCCTACCGGGTGATCCGAAAAGTAGTAATTCGACACACAGCAGCGCTGCTCCGCGCTCGCGTTCTGCGACACCGAATGCCACGAGTGCTGGTTCGTCACCATCACGGCGAGGCGGTTGAAGCGGCTCACGATCGTCGTGGGCTCGGCTTTCGTGCCCTGCGGCCAGACTTCGAGGTTGCCGCCCTTCTCTAGCGACCAGTCCGGCGAAACGTAATAGAGCAGGTTCAGCACGCGATAGCGTTCGCGATCCTTGTCGTGCGAATTGTCGAGATGCGGGTTGAGGAAGTGGCCCGGCCCCATCATCGAGATGCCGCCGGCGTAGAGATGCTCGTCCGGGTAAAGCGAGCGCAGGCCGGTGATCTCTTTGACGAGCTCGACCACGCGCGGCATCTGGAACGCGAAGATGATCTCTTCGAGCAGCGGCGCGTGCGCGTCCATTTGCGCCGACACGTATTTGAGTTCGCGCAAACTTTTGCGCAGCATCATCTTCGACGTGTCGGGGAAGGCTGCGCGAATCGCTCGCGCTACGTCCTCCGGCAGTACGTCGTCGATATGGAAGTGATTGACGGGCGCCGTCTGCGTCCATTGTTCGCGCAATCGAGCGCGTTCTGCTTCGAGGCGCTCCGAGATGCGCGCGCCGAGTTCCGTGCGATCCATGATCACTTGCCTGCTTTGATTGTTTTGCTTTCGATGACGCGCTGGAGTGTCACGATACCTGAATGGCCCCGGCTGCTGACACATGCGCCGGCTCACCCCGCATCGTCTCCAACGCCTGCCCCACCGCCTCCTGCGCACGCGCCGCCAGCTTGCGTCGGTCATCCCCCGCTTCGATCGCCTCACCGACATAAACATGAGCGGTCAGCGGCCCAGCCTTGAGCATCGCGTCGAGCGAGTCTTTCAGCGAGAGATCGTCGATATACGCCGGCGCCACCGACTGCCGCCCCTGCGCATCCTCATACAGAATACAAAGCGGCTGCACTGGCCGCCCAGCCGACACCGCCGCCTGGAACATGTTCGAGTGAAACGGCTTGAGCGCAAGACCATCCGTTGTCGTGCCTTCAGGAAACACGCACATCAGCTCGCCGCGCGTAAGACGCTCGGCCAGTTCGTGCATGATGCGCTTCGCGTCGCTGCGCTTCTCGCGCTCGATGAATACGGTGTCGAGGTTATGCGCGAACCAGCCAATGAGCGGCCAATGACGGATCTCAGCCTTCGAGACAAACGGCGTCGGACGCCACGCGTTGATCACGTAGATGTCGATCCACGAAATGTGGTTGCTCACGACAAGCGCGCCCGCGTCGAGCCGCGCCGCGTCGTTGTGCACGACCAGCTTCAAGCCGCACAGCTCGAGCATCTTGAGGGACCATGCCCGGTTCATGGCGTGGCGCTGATCGGCGCTCGCACGCGGAAAGCGGATCGCGACAGTCAAAGCGCCGCGCAGCAGATGCGCGAGCAGGCGGGTCTTGCGAATGAAGAGGCTCATGGTCTACGAATGGCTGAATCGCGTGATCCTAGCAGACACACATGACATAAATCTGTCATGCGCGCTCGAAGCCCACACGGCCCTCCACGAGCGTCGCGCGCACCACTGCGGGCAGTTCGTAGCCGAGGAACGGCGTGTTGTGGCCCTGGCTCCTGAGCGCGCGCGGCTCGACACGCCAGTGCGCATGGGGATCGAACACGCAGACATCCGCGCTCGCGCCCACGGCAAGCCGTCCCGCGTCGCGTTGCATCACGGCAGCCGGCGCCGACGTCACATGGCCGAGCGCCATCGCAAGCGGCACACGCGCTTCCTGCGCCCATTTCACGGTGAGCGAGAGGAACAGCTCGAGGCCCGTCGCGCCCGGCGTCGCTTCGGCGAAAGGCAACAGCTTTTCGTCGTCGTCCACGGGCGTGTGCTGCGAGCAGATCGCGTCGATCGTGCCGTCGGCGAGACCCGCGCGAATCGCCTCGCGATCGCGCTGCTGGCGCAGCGGCGGATCGAGCCGGACCTGCGCGTCGAAATAGCCGATATCCATGTCGATAAGATGCAGGTGGTTGACCGTCACGTCGCACGTCACGGGCAAGCCCTCGGCTTTCGCGGCGCGCACGAGCGCCACGCCCGCCGCCGACGAAAGATGCTGCACATGCACGCGCGCGCCCGTCACGCGCATCAGTTCGAAGAGCGTATGCAGCGCGATCGTCTCCGCGCTAACCGGCACGCCGGAGAGGCCCAGGCGTGAGGCCACCGCGCCGCTCGCGGCCACGCCACCCTTCGAGAGATACGTATCCTGAGGCCGCAGCCACACGGCGTAGCCATAGGTGCTCGCATACTGCAGCGCGCGCAGCAGCACCTGGGTATCGGCAATCGGCGCATCGGCCTGCGTGAAGCCAATGCAGCCCGCCTCGGTCAGCGACACCATCTCGGTGATCACCTGCCCTTTCAGTCCCACGGTGAGCGCGCCGAGCGGATGCACATGCGCGCGCGCGAGCTTGCCAGCACGGTGCTTGAGCATCTCGACGAGGCCTGCCTCGTCGAGCACGGGGTCGGTATCCGGTGGGCACACGAGGCTCGTCACGCCACCCGCGAGCGCCGCGTTCATCTCCGAGTCGAGCGTGGCCTTGTGTTCGTAACCCGGCTCGCGCAGGCGCGCGCTCAGATCGACGAGGCCGGGCGCGACGACGAGGCCGCGCGCATCGATCGTTCTGTCCGCCTGAAAGCCCGCGGGCGCCGCACCAAGCGCGGCGATCCTGCCCGCTTCGATGTACACGTCCTGCCGCTGTTCGGTGCCTGCCACCGGATCGATCAGCGCGCCGCCTTGAATATGGATCTTCATGTGCTGCCCTTATTGTTCTCGCCGCTTCAATCGTTGTTACCGGCGACGATGCCCATCACCGCCATGCGCACCGCAATGCCAAAGCTCACCTGGTCGAGGATCACCGACTGCGGGCCGTCGGCGACCTGCGAGTCGATTTCCACGCCGCGATTCATCGGCCCCGGGTGCATGACGATCGCGTCGGGTGCGGCGAGCGCGAGGCGCTCGGGCGTCAAGCCCCAGCTCTTGAAGTACTCCTGCGCAGAAGGCAGCAGTGCGCCGCTCATGCGCTCGTTCTGCAGGCGCAGCATGATGATGACGTCGACGTCCTTCAGGCCTTCGTCGAGGTTATGAAACACGCGCACGCCCATCTGTTCGAGCCCGCCCGGCAGCAGCGTACGCGGGCCGATGGCGCGCACCTCGGGCACGCCGAGCGTGGTCAGCGCGTGAATGTCCGAGCGCGCCACGCGCGAATGCAGGATGTCGCCCACGATCGCCACACGCAGATTCGTGAAATCGCGCTTGTAGTGGCGGATCGTGTACATGTCGAGCAGGCCTTGCGTCGGGTGCGCGTGGCGACCGTCGCCAGCGTTGATCACGTGCACGTGCGGCGCGCAATGTTCGGCGATCAGGTACGGCGCGCCGCTCGAAGCGTGGCGCACGACGAACATGTCGGCGTGCATCGCCGAAAGGTTGCCGATGGTATCGAGCAGCGACTCGCCCTTGCTCGTCGATGAAGCGTTGATGTTCAGGTTCAGCACGTCGGCCGACAAACGCTTGGCCGCGATTTCGAATGTGGTGCGCGTGCGCGTGGAGTTCTCGAAGAACAGGTTGAATACGGACTTGCCGCGCAACAGTGGCACCTTCTCCACGTCGCGGTCGGTCACGCTCACGAACTGCGTGGCGGTGTCGAGAACGTGCGTGAGAATTGCGCGCGACAGGCCCTCGATCGACAGCAGATGCTTGAGCTCGCCATGCTTCGTGAGCTGCGGATTGCCCTTGAGAAAGCCATAGCGGAAACGCTTGTCGTCCACTGTGGACGTGGGCTGTGTGTTCATCGCGTGAATCCTGGATGTGATGGGCGGCGCGTAGCCGGCGTGCGCGCCTGTGCGTGTGCCGCCGCTGCCGCCGAATGTGTTCGATGCGCGCCTCAGGCGCCGCTGCCCGGCTCGACGTGAAACGCGAAGAGACCGTCGGCGCTGTGTGCGAGCACAAGCGTCTCGCGCGCACCGACGCTCACCGTACCGCCGGTGAAGCGCGCGGACACCGGCAATTCACGCCCGCCACGTTCGGCGAGCACCGCGAGTTCGACGGAAGCCGGCCGACCGTAGTCGTACAGTTCGTTGAGCGCGGCGCGCACGGTGCGGCCAGTGAACAGCACGTCGTCGACGAGCAGGATGTGGCGGCCTTCCACCGCGAACGGCAGCGCCGTCGGGCTCGCCTTGCTGTGCAAGCCCTTCTTCGCATAGTCGTCGCGGTGCAGCGCAACGTTGAGCACGCCCCATTCGAGCGCGCCGACGTCATGGGCAAGCCGCTCGGCGATCCACGCGCCGCCGCTATGAATGCCGACGATCGCCAGGCCGCCGGGCGCGCCGAACGCATCGGCGGGATACGCCGCGCGAATCTCGTCGAGAAGGGCGCAATACAGCGCTTCAGCGTCGGGAATGATCATCGGGCAACTCGCAGGCTAGTTAGAGCGGGAGTTCGTCGAGGTACTGCTGGAGAATCACGGAGGCAGCTTCCGCGTCGACATGCTCGACGCGTTCGCCGCGCTCGCGCAGCCGCGCTTCGGCGTCGACGGACGAATAGCGCTCGTCCACCCACACCACCCGCAGGCCGAAGCGGCCGCCCAGCTGGTTGCCAAAGCGCTTCGCGTGCTGTGTCATGATGTGCGGCGTGCCGTCCGGATGGCACGGCAGGCCGACCACGAGCAGATCGGGCTGCCATTCGCGCAGCAGTTCGCCTATCGCTTCGAAGCGGTAATCGCGGCTCTTGTTGGGAATGACGGTGAGCGCCCGGGCGCTGCGCGTGAGCGCGTTGCCGAGCGCAACGCCGATGCGCTTTTCGCCATAGTCGAACGCAAGCAAGGTGGCCTCGCCGGCCCCTCGCCCAGCGGCCACGCTCATGCGTGACCCGCCTCGCCCGAGAGCATCGACGAGGAAATGCCGAGCAGCGCGAGCGCCGCTTCGAAGCGCTCTTCGGCGGGGACGTCGAATACGATCTTCGGGTCGGCTTCGACCGTGAGCCAGCCGTTCTTCGAGATTTCGTCCTCGAGTTGGCCGGCGCCCCAGCCGGCGTGGCCGAGCGTGAGGAGGAAGCGTTCGGGGCCGCTGCCGTTCGCAACGGCTTCGAGCACGTCCTTCGACGTGGTCATTTCAAGGCCGCCCGGCACCGACATCGACGACGTGTAGCTCGTGCCCTCGGCTCTCGCGTGCAGCACGAAGCCGCGCTCGGTCTGCACCGGGCCGCCGAAATAAACGGGCACATGCAGGAGCGGCTCGATTTCGAGCTTGAGGTCGATGCGGGAAAAGAGCGCCTCGAGATCGATGTCGGTGGGCCGATTGATGACGAGACCGAGCGCGCCGCGCTCCGAATGATCGCAAAGGTAGACCACCGTTCCTGAAAACGTGGGGTCCGCCATGTTCGGCATGGCGATCAGGAACTGGTTGGTTAGATTGATGCGATCGTTACTCTTGGACATGGTTTGAATTCTAGCAAAGACGATGCGCAATGGCGGCGCGCTGCCAGGCCGGAGGTCGGGCGCCCGATGGTGGCCTCACACCTTGCCAGCCGCGGCGCGTTGCGCATTGCAGGTAATGGCTCACTCTAACACGCGCGCGCTGTGCCCTCGCAAGGCAATCGGCCGATGGCGCAAGGCCGATGCCTGACCTCTGCAAGGCACGGCCAGCGCCGCGAATCCTCAGGCCCGGCGGAGTCAGTGCGCAATATTTTGCACCGCTTTTTGCGCCGCGCCGTTGACGATTGCCACGCCAAGCGCACGCACCGCGGGCGTGGCGTCGGGCTGCGCGATACCCGCCGCGACCTTGTGCAGCATGGCGCGCAGCGCCTCGCTGGCATGCTCGATCGCCTCGGCGCCGGGCGGCTGAATCGACGGTGCGCCCCGCGCTTCGAGCGTCGCAAGCGTCGCCGCATGCGCAGTGCGCCGCCAGGCGAGGCCCAGCGCGTCCGCGAGCTGGCCAATATGGCCAAGCCCGAGCGCCCAGGCGGCGGCGCCAATGCGATACGCCGCTTCGGCGGCCACTAGCGCGTCTGCGGGCTCCGGGCTCGCGCCTGCGCCGCGCAACGTCAGCGTGCGCGAGTGCGTGCCGAGCGCGATCATCGCCGCATCGGCGGTCTGCAGAAAATCTTCATACGCGTTGCCGTTCACGACCAGCGCGCCCAGCTCGCGCGTGGACGCCACGCGCGCCGCGAGCGCGCCGGCCTGCACGCTGCCGGCCTCCCACAGCGCCTCCGAGGCCTGCGTGCCGGCAATGTGCCACTCGACGGTCAAGCCGTAGTCATGCAGCAGATCGACGTCGGCGGTGTCTTCCGCGGCGGCCCCGAAGAGCGCGTAATCGCGCCACAGCAACGCGAGCGTGGAGCGCACGAGCGTTTGTGGCGCGAAGCGCAGACCGTGCGCGTGCTCGCCGATCAGCAGATTGCAGCGCGCGTAAAGACGCCGCACACCTTCCTCTCCCCACGACGCCACGCCCCGCCGCAGCGCGCGTGCACACGCGGCAGCAAGACGCCAGAAGTCGTACGGATCGGCGCTCGAGAGCTCGGCCATGCAGGCGTCCATTTCGTCGAACGCAGCGAGCGCGAGCGCATCGGCCGCGCGGCTGCCGTTGCCGGGCTGCGACTTCAGCGCAAGCAGGAGCGCCTGCTCGAAGCGCGCGCGTACCTGGCCGAAGCGCTGCGCCGGCTGCGGATGCAGCGAAGCGGGCGCGAGCGGCCGGCCGAGCAGTGCGATGTCCTCGTAGGCGAGCGCGACACCCGGCATGTGCTCCGCGAGCGCGGCCACGAGCGCGTGCTGCCGCGCGAAAAGCGCGGGCGAGCACGCCAGCTCGCGCAGATTGCGGCGCTCGAGCGCAGCGACGAGATCGTGCAGCGCCTCGCTGAACAAGGCACGCATTTCAGCGTCCTTCGCTTCCTCGGGCGCATGGAGCGGCCGCGCGGGCAGGCCCGGCGGCGGCGCTACGGGCACCGGCGCGGCAAGCGCGAGCGGGGAAGCGAGGAGCAGCGTGTCGGCAAAGCGCGCGGCGGCGAGCCAGCCGGCGTCGTGCAGCGTGCGGGCAGCCTGGCGCAACGGCCGGGCAACGTCACGCTGCGCTTCGAGCGCGGCGAGCGCCTGCGCGAGCGCGCCGTGCGCGAACGGCACCGTGCCGCCGCGCGGATTCGGCAACGCTTCGAACCGCACATCAGAGCTTGGAGGATGACTCATAGGGCAGCGCCGAAAACGTTAGCGGGCCAACCAGGCGGGCGATCTCGACCAAAGCATCGACACAAGTATCGACAACCGCGGCGGCAAGCGCAAATACGGTGCCAGCCGTCGCGACATCGCGAGCCGCACCGCACTCGACACCCGCCACACTCCTGGAATCTGCAGCCAGACCGCGCACCGGCCCTCGCCCGCTATATCTGCGAAACGCGTGAGAAACACGTCAGAAGCGCGCGAAAACCGCACGCCGCCGCGAGCGTGGCCTCAGATCTGGACCATCTCGAAGTCTTCCTTGCGCGCGCCGCACTCAGGGCAGGTCCAGTTGATCGGGACATCCTCCCAGCGCGTGCCGGGGGCAATGCCTTCGTCTGGCAAACCGGCTTCTTCGTCGTAAATCCAGCCGCAGATCAGGCACATCCAGCTTCTATATTCCATTCTTATGCCGCGTCGAAAAGTCCGAAACCAGTCGGAAAAAAAATCGGGGAAACGAGAGCCATGATGGTACCTTGTTGCCGTTTCCATGCCTAGCAAGAGGAAATCTGGCCTGCACGGGATCAAACCGAATGCGTCGCCGCGCGCGGTTCGTGCAGCGCGAAAAAATCCTCGCGCGCGCCGGGGTCATCCGTCCCCCGGATTCAACGATAAGCCGCATAATTGAAGCATTCTCTTATGACGGCGCGGTACACCGTGCCCGAAGTCCAATCCATCTCGCCACGTTCATGCCCAGCGACACCCCTCCCATCGTCCTCACCTTCGGCCTTTCCGACCCGACAGGCGGCGGCGGACTCCAGGCTGACCTGCTCACGCTCGCCAGCATGGGTTGCCACGGCGTCACCGCGTTGACCGGCTACACGGTGCGCGACTCCGCGGGCTGCGACGAAGTGACCGGCCTCGATCCGGAAACCGTCGCCACCCAGGCGCGCATGCTGCTCGAAGACATGCCCATCGCGGCGTTCAAGGTGGGCGCTGGCGCGCGCGCCGAAGTCGTGAGCGCGATCGCGGAAGTGGTCGCCGACTACGACGACGTGCCGCTGATCCTCGCCCCCGACTTCACGCTCGACGACGAACACGTGCTCGCCGCCGACGAACTGCGCGAAGCCATGGCCGACCTGCTCGTGCCGCAGACCACGCTGCTTGTTGCCGATTCCGCAACGCTCATCGCGCTCGCGCAGCCGGACGGCGACGCGGAAGCGCCCAGCGTCGACGCGGCTATCGCGCACCTGCTCGCCACGGGCTGCGAGTACATTCTGGCGATGGAAACGGGCACGCATCGCGTGGTCAACACGCTGTATTGCGAAGACGGCCAGCTGCGCCAGGATCTGTGGGACCGCTCCACGCAGCCGATGATGGGCGTGACCGACACGCTCGGCGCCGCCATTGCCGCACTGCTCGCGAACGGCCAGGAGCCGCCCGAGGCCGTGCGCGAGGCGCAGGAATATGTGTATCAGGCCGTGCAGAGTGCGTTCAGGCCGGGCATGGGGGCGTGGCTGCCCGACCGCTTCTTCTGGGCGCGCAGCAACGACTCGGACGCGGACGAAGCCTCGCCCGGCGAAGCGAAGCAATAACGCTCGCGGCGCGGCGGCGCGTGAACCACGCGCAAACCGCACAGACGAAAAAAACCCGCATCGCTGCGGGTTTTTTCTTTCTGGGCTGGGGAAACACACCTCGCGGCGTGTCCCCCGCACTTCGATGTAATTTCGGCGCAAGCCGTAATTACATGTCCATGCCCATGCCACCCATGCCGCCGGGCATGCCGCCAGCCATCGGAGCATCTTCCTTCGGCACTTCAGCAACAGCTGCGTCCGTCGTCAGGAGCAGGCCAGCAACCGAAGCTGCGTTTTGCAGCGCGGTGCGCGTGACCTTCGTCGGGTCGACCACGCCGGCTTCAACCATGTCGACGTATTCGCCGGTCGCTGCGTTGTAGCCGTAGTTGCCCGAACCAGCGGCAACCGCTGCCACGACCACCGACGCTTCTTCGCCGCCGTTCGTGACGATCTGGCGCAGCGGCTCTTCCATCGCGCGCAGGACGATCTTGATACCAGCGTCCTGGTCTGCGTTGGCGCCCTTCACGTTGGCGATTGCCGTACGTGCACGGATCAGCGCAACGCCGCCGCCCGGGACGATGCCTTCTTCAACGGCAGCGCGGGTTGCGTGCAGCGCGTCTTCCACGCGTGCCTTCTTTTCCTTCATTTCGACTTCGGTCGCAGCGCCGACCTTGATCACTGCCACGCCGCCTGCCAGCTTGGCAACGCGCTCTTGCAGCTTTTCACGGTCGTAGTCCGACGTCGCTTCTTCGATTTGCGTGCGGATTTGCTTCACGCGCGCTTCGATGTTCACGGCTTCGCCAGCGCCGTCGATGATCGTCGTGTTTTCCTTGCCCACTTCGATGCGCTTCGCTTGACCGAGTTCGTTCAGCGTTGCCTTTTCGAGCGTGAGGCCGGTTTCTTCCGCGATGACTTGACCGCCGGTCAGGATCGCGATGTCTTCCAGCATGGCCTTGCGACGGTCGCCGAAGCCCGGAGCCTTGACGGCAACGGTCTTCAGGATGCCGCGGATGTTGTTGACGACCAGCGTTGCGAGCGCTTCGCCTTCGACGTCTTCAGCGATGATCAAGAGCGGACGGCCAGCCTTCGCGACTTGTTCCAGAACCGGCAGCAGATCACGGATGTTCGAGATCTTCTTGTCGAACAGCAGGACGAACGGGCTTTCCAGCACGGCGACTTGCTTGTCCGGGTTGTTGATGAAGTACGGCGAGAGGTAGCCGCGGTCGAACTGCATACCTTCGACGACTTCCAGCTCGTCTTGCAGCGACTTGCCGTCTTCGACGGTGATGACGCCTTCCTTGCCAACCTTGTCCATCGCTTCAGCGATACGGTCGCCGATCGACGTGTCGCTGTTGGCCGAGATCGAGCCGACTTGAGCGATTTCCTTGTTGGTCGTGCAGGGCTTGCTGACCTTGCGCAGCTCTTCGATTGCTGCTGCGACGGCCTTGTCGATGCCGCGCTTCAGGTCCATCGGGTTCATGCCCGATGCGACGTACTTCATGCCTTCGCGGACGATCGACTGGGCCAGAACCGTAGCCGTCGTCGTGCCGTCACCGGCATTGTCGCTGGTCTTGGAAGCGACTTCCTTGACCATTTGCGCGCCCATGTTCTGGAGCTTGTCCTTGAGCTCGATTTCCTTTGCGACCGAGACACCGTCCTTGGTGACCGTCGGGCCGCCGAACGAGCGCTCGAGCACCACGTTGCGGCCCTTCGGACCCAGCGTGACCTTCACTGCGTTGGCGAGAATGTTCACGCCTTCAACCATCTTGGAACGGGCGGAATCGCCGAACACGACGTCTTTAGCTGCCATCTTCTAACTCCTTGAATTCTTGAATAGTGAGCGGTGGAATGAACTTACTTGTTCACCACGGCCATGATGTCTTCTTCGCGCATCACGAGCAGTTCGTTGCCATCGACCTTGACGGTCTGGCCAGCGTACTTGCCGAACAGGACGCGATCGCCGACCTTCACGTCGAGCGCGATCAGGGCGCCCTTGTCGTCGCGCTTGCCCGGGCCGATGGCCAGGACTTCGCCTTGATCCGGCTTTTCTGCCGCTGCGTCCGGGATCACGATGCCCGAAGCGGTCTTGGTTTCTTGATCCAGGCGCTTGACGATCACGCGATCATGCAAAGGACGAAGGTTCATGGATGTTCCTCTGTTGATTGGGACTTGAAGAGACTCAAGAAAACCTGGCTGCCGGCAACCGCCAGCCAGAGATGTTTGTGCACCGAGCGTTGTTAGCACTCTCATGCGGTGAGTGCTAATTATATGGACGAGTGGTGACAAATTCAAGAAGGGGGGCGGAACGCGGGGCGGAGCCTATCGACCTACGGGAATGCACTCAATCTGGCACTTTTTCAAACCAAACCCAATGGCGGGAGGCCAACCGACCGAGGCGATTCGCATAATTTCTCAATTAAAACAAAGCAGTAGACAGAGGAAACCGCTGCTTCGAATCGCAAATCGCCAATCTCCGCTTCCCGCAATCCCGATGCGAGAACAAGACAATGCAGCACCTCCCAGGCGTGGACGGCATGGGGAAATCCCCAATCTCGCCGGGGCCCTGGGACGCGAGCCGCCCCGAGCACCCCGAACTGGCCGCTACCAATACGCATAATTGATCCGAATTTCCCGCCTTGCAGTTTCCAAACACAGGCACTCGGTTCGGCGCTCCCCGCCCCGCCGGCCTCGCCTCGCGGTGCCGCGCGATGTCAGCGCGTCCATCCTTTGTGCTAACGGGCCAGATCTGTCGACAACCCGAGGCGGCCCAACCGTTGTCGTTCCGCCGCTGCTTTCGAGCATTGGCGGTGACACTATACGGTCGACGCAGATGATCGCTTCCGGGAATTAGAAGGCACGGCACGGACTGCGGCGCCGCAATTGGGTAAGCCGAGCGTTTCGCCAACACGCCCCTTGGGAAGGTCGGTCGATCGCTCCGACGCAGGTAACGCGAAGCGCGCCGTCAGCCTCCCCATCGCCAAGCGCAGGCCGCTATCTTATAATGTTCAACCGGTCAATCCAGTCACAGGTCAGCCGTCAAATAAACTAGTCCAGGCGCGAGCCGGCAACCGACTTTCACGTCGGTGTCTGATACAACGGATCGCTCGAACCGCAGCCATCTCATAAACTTAATGACCGGCGTTGCATGCCACCGATCAGACGATGCTTCTCGCGTAAGCCGTCGATGCCGCAAAGGATCCAAATGAAAGCCGTAATTCTCGCTGGCGGGCTTGGAACCCGAATCTCTGAAGATACGGTCAATCGTCCCAAACCGATGATTGAAGTCGGCGGAAAGCCAATTCTGTGGCACATCATGAAGATCTACTCAGCGCATGGCGTCAACGAATTCGTGATTTGTTGCGGCTACAAAGGCTACGTAATTAAGGAATACTTCGCAAATTATTTTCTGCATATGTCTGATGTGACGTTCGACATGCGCAGCAATGAAATGCAGGTGCATCAACAGTACGCCGAACCATGGAGAGTGACTCTAGTAGATACCGGGGAGGCGACGATGACGGGCGGTCGGTTACGCCGCGTGAGAGAGTTTGTGAAAGACGAAGACGCGTTCTGCTTCACATATGGAGACGGCGTGGGTGATATCGATATCTCTTCGCTTGTCGAGTATCACACCCAGACAGGAACGCTCGCGACGCTCACCGCAACCTACCCGCCGGGTCGTTTTGGCGCACTCGATATCCGCGACAACAAAGTCAGCTCCTTCAGGGAGAAACCGAAAGGTGATGGCGGCATGATCAATGGAGGCTTTTTTGTATTGTCTCCAAAGGTCATCGATCTCATCCCAGACGATGACTGCGTGTGGGAGCGGGAGCCGCTTGAAATCCTCGCAAAAGACGGGCAGCTCTCAGCGTACGAGCACGATGGATTCTGGCAGCCCATGGACACATTGCGCGACAAGACATATCTCGAAGAGCTCTGGCAGACTGGTAACGCTCCCTGGAAGGTTTGGTGATGAACGCTTCGTTCTGGCACGGCAAGAAAGTCTTTTTGACAGGACATACCGGCTTTAAGGGCAGTTGGCTGACATTGTGGCTTCGTGCACTTGGCGCCGAGGTCACCGGTTACTCGCTTGCGCCCGAGTCCAGCCCCAACCTTTTCTCGCTCGCTCGCGCCGGCGATGGCATCGAGTCTGTCATCGGCGATATCCGCAACCGCGATAAGTTGCTCAAGGCAGTCAAGGCTGCAAGTCCAGAAATCGTTATTCATATGGCAGCGCAGTCGCTTGTACAAAAATCGTACGTACATCCGGTTGAGACCTATGAAACAAACGTGCTTGGCACTGTCTACCTGCTGGATGCTCTCAGGCATGTCCCAGGCGCGCGATCGGTCGTGATCGTCACGACCGACAAGTGCTACGAAAATCGTGAGTGGGAATGGGGTTATCGCGAGAACGAATCGCTGGGTGGCTACGATCCGTACAGTAACAGCAAGGCCTGCGCTGAACTCGCGACGTCCGCCTATCGGAAATCGTTCTTCAACCCGTCTGCCTATGCCAGACACGGCGTAGCAATCGCCAGCGCACGTGCAGGCAATGTCATTGGCGGCGGCGACTGGGCGGCGGATCGTATCGTTCCGGACACTATTCGCGCCATTGCCCAAGGGCAAACGGTCAAGGTTCGCAACCCGCACGCAATCCGGCCGTGGCAACACGTGCTTGAACCACTAAGCGGGTATCTCCTGTTGGCGGAGAAGCTCTATCACGAGGGCCCCGAGTACTCCGAAGCATGGAATTTCGGACCGAACGATGCAGACGCCCAACCGGTACAGATGCTCGTGCAGGAACTCACGTCACGATGGGGCGACAACGCTCGCTGGGAACTGGATGGCAGGGATCACCCCCACGAAGCGACTTTTCTTAAGCTCGATTGCTCCAAGGCGCGCGCGCGTCTGGGTTGGCGGCCGCGGTGGGACTTGCGTCACACGATAGATAGCATCGTCACCTGGCACAGGGCAGCTATCCGCCTAGAAGACCTGAACGCCGTGACCCTCGCTCAAATTGACGCCTACACACAATCTTGAAAGATGGCTCCGCATGAACAAAGATCAAATTCGCGAACAGATCATCCAACTCGTACGTAATTACGGTGAGTTGGCTACGCAAGCACAAGCGTTTCGACCGGGACAAACTACTGTTCCCCCATCAGGCAAAGTTATCGGGGCAAGGGAAATGGAATTGATGGTTGATTCCTGCCTCGACGGGTGGCTGACGACGGGTCGTTTCAATGACGAATTCGAGAAGAAGCTCGCCGCTTATCTCGGCGTCAGGCATCTGATTACGGTGAACTCAGGTTCGTCCGCCAATCTCGTAGCGTTTTCAACGCTCACATCACCACAACTCGGCGAGCGGGCAATTCGACAGGGTGACGAGGTGATCGGCGTCGCTGCGGGTTTCCCCACTACCGTCAACCCCATTCTGCAATTCGGTGCAGTACCTGTGTTTGTCGACGTCGAGTTGGGCACCTACAACATCGATGCAAGCAAAATCGAAGCTGCGATCTCGCCGAAGACCAAAGCGATCATGCTCGCCCATACGCTTGGCAATCCGTACAACCTCGAGGTCATTGCGGCACTTTGCAAGAAGCACAATCTGTGGCTCATAGAAGACTGCTGCGACGCTCTCGGCGCAACCTATAACGGTCAACTTGTGGGCACGTTCGGCGATATCGGCACGCTGAGTTTCTATCCCGCTCACCACATCACAATGGGCGAAGGCGGTGCGGTATTCACCAATAACCCGGACCTGAGGCGCATCGCAGAATCTTTCCGCGACTGGGGCCGCGATTGCTACTGTGCTCCTGGTCAAGACAACACGTGCGGCAAGCGCTTCTGCTGGAAGCTGGGGAATCTCCCTGAAGGCTACGACCACAAATATACGTATTCGCACCTCGGCTATAACCTCAAGATTACCGACATGCAAGCCGCATGTGCGCTGGCGCAGATGGACAGGCTCGAAGGCTTCATTCAGGCGCGTCGAGATAATTTTGCCTATCTGCACGACCGCCTGCAAAGCTGCAAGGACTATCTGATACTGCCGCACGCGACACCGAATTCCGAGCCGTCGTGGTTTGGCTTCCCGATTACCTTAAAGCCGGAAGTCGAATTCCGGCGCGTCGATTTACTCTCTTATCTCGACCAAAACAAGATCGGCACACGTTTGCTGTTTGCCGGCAATCTGGTTCGCCAGCCGTACATGGCGAGCCTCGAGTATCGCGTAAGCGGCGAGTTGACAAACACCGATATCGTCATGAATCAGACGTTCTGGATCGGCGTCTACCCCGGGCTCAGCCGTGAAATGCTCGACTTCGTCGTTGAAAAAATCGAGACGTTTCTCGGCGTGAACTTCTAACGCACACACTATGCGAAAGCCGTTACCCCAGGAAGATCTCGATTTCGTCGTTGAGCGGACCGCCGACGTTTGGTCCGCTTTCGACCGCGCGCGACTTTTCATCACGGGCGGAACAGGTTTCATCGGATCATGGCTCCTGGAGGCGGTACGGCATTCCAATCGTGTGAGCGGCAGTCGAATCGAAGTCGTCGCACTGAGTCGCGATCCCGAACGTGCTATTGCTCAGGCACCCTATCTATTTCGCGAAAATGGCGTGACGCTCGTGAAAGGCGACGTCACCGACTTCGACACCAAAATCGGAGCCATCGATCTTTGCATCCATGCTGCGACCGATGTAGCCGATCCAGCGAAGACCGAGAGTGCTCTTCGCATGTTCGACACTGGCGTAACCGGCACTCGCAGGGTGCTTGATTGCGCCCAAGCTAACGGCGCAACGCATTTCCTGCTTACCTCGAGCGGCGCTGTCTATGGTGCGCAACCATCCAATCTGCCACGCATACCCGAGACGTTTGCCGGAGCGCCCAATTCGCTCGACGTACGCACCGCATACGGACAAGGCAAACGTGCAGCGGAGTGGCTTGCGACCGCTTACGCGCAGCAAAGCGCCCTGCACGTATCCATTGCTCGTATTTTTGCCATGGTAGGCCCAGCGATCCCCCTGAACGGGCCGCTTGCGGCAGGCAATTTTATTCGCGACGCGCTAGCCGCACGGCAAATCGCCATAACGGGCGACGGCCGCCCGCTGCGCAGCTATCTATACGCGGCAGATGCCTGCGTGTGGCTCTTGCGAATTCTCCTTTCGGGCGAACGCGGACAGGCTTATAACGTCGGTTCAGAACGGGAGATTTCGATTCTGGACCTCGCTCGCCTGATTGAACGCTTGTGTGGTTGCGTGACGCCGGCGGTACCCTCAACCCCTGCCACCGCCGAGCCGCCGCCCCGGTACCTGCCGGATACATTGAAAGCGCGGTGCACGCTCAACCTTGAAGAATCCACTTCATTGGACCTGGCATTGTCCAAGACGATTAACTGGAGCCGCTCGACGGTCACGGGATGAAAAAATTCGATGCGGGACGCGTCCGCAAGACCGTTCTTGACATGGCATTCTCGGGCTCAACGGTTCACATCGGCTGCGCCTTTTCGATTGTGGAACTACTCGCGGTGCTCTATCGAAACCATTTGCGGTTCGACGCAGAAAATTCGCGCGCCGACGACCGCGACTACATGGTGCTCAGCAAAGGACACGGTGTGATGGCGCAGTACGCTTGCCTGCATGAAATAGGCTGGCTGTCTGACGACGATATTGCACGTTACTTCCAGAACGGAACACGGTTGAAGGGTTTGGCTGACGCTCACGTTCCAGGCATCGAAGCAACGTCTGGGACGCTTGGTCATGGCTTACCCGTGGGCGTTGGTCTCGCGCTCGGAGCCAAGATGAAGAATGCAGACCAGATGTGCTACACGTTAGTTGGCGACGGAGAACTGAACGAAGGGACAATCTGGGAAGCCGCACTGTTTGCCGCTCAGTTCAAACTCGACAATCTGGTAGTGATCGTCGACGTGAACGGCTTTCAAGCCATGGGCACGACCGACGAAGTCATCAGTCTGGGCGACATTGGCGCAAAATTCTCTGCATTCGATTTTGACGTCCTGACAGTCGATGGCCATGACGAGACGGCCATCGATCACTCGTACCAGAAACTGAAAACTCGCAAGAACGGTCGGCCGAAAGCGTTGATTGCGAAGACAGTTAAAGGCAAGGGAGTGTCATTCATGGAACACGACAATATCTGGCACTACACGCGGCTCAACGCTCAGACGTACGAGGCCGCTGTCGCAGAACTTCAAGGTCAAGCATGAGAGACGCTTTCTCCGATGCACTGGTCGGCGCCGCACAGCAGGATCCCAAGGTACTCCTGCTAACCGGAGACCACGGTTACGCGCTCTTCGATGCGTTCCGACGCAACTGCCCCGACCAGTACATCAATTGCGGCATTGCCGAGCAGAACATGGTTGGCGTTGCGGCTGGGTTGGCAAAAGCGGGGTTCCGGCCGTTCGTTTATGGTCTCGCCGCGTTCGTACCGATTCGGGTTCTCGAACAGATCAAGATTGATGTGTGCTACGAGGATTTGCCGGTCACCTTTATCGGTGACGGTGCGGGGGTCGTGTACGCTCAACTCGGCGCCAGCCATCAAAGCACCGAAGATATTGCCGCGCTAAGAGCCGTGCCGCAGATTTCGATTTACTCTCCGGCGGACCGCTTCGAATTGACAGCTTGCATGGAGCACATCGCCGCACATCCCGGACCGGCCTATCTTCGCATGGGCAAAGCCGACCTCGGCGACATACACGATGGTCCGATCCGGAACTGGACTAACGGCGATTTGCTGCCGGTGAGTAGCACCAACTCCCCCTATCTGTTTGTCGCGACCGGTTCGGGCGTCAAGCTCGCGCAGAAGGTTGCTGCCACCATCACGAATGCCGACGTGGTGGCGGTGCCGCGTCTCAAGCCATTTCCTGCGCACACCTTACGCAAGCTGGCCCAAGGGCGCGAGGCGATCGTCACGTTTGAAGAACACTCCATCTGCGGCGGCCTTGGCGGCGCGGTTGCCGAAACCCTGATGGGCCAATTCGTTGGCACCTTCGTCAGGATTGGCGTTGACGAGCGATTCAGCACGGTCTGCGGGAACTACCCGTTCGTGATGGAAAGCCACGGCCTGGCTCCTGAGGCGGTCGAACGTCGAATTAGAAAGGCACTTGATGCAAACTTCCAATTCGACTAAAAGGCAATCTAACGGCGACTCCGTGGACGAACCGCTCAAGCCTGCGCGATCAAACTCGAAAGCCCCCCGCCAATTGCTTCGCTTTTTTGTCGTCGGTGGTCTCAACACCGGCTTCGGATACTCATTGTTCGCGATTCTGACTTTCGTCGGAGTCGTGTATCCGGTCGCCATCGGTCTCGCGACGATCGGCGGCGTGCTGTTCAATTTCCAGAGCATCGGACGCATGGTGTTTGGAGGGGCCCCCCAATCGCGCTTCTGGCGATTCGTCGGTGTTTATTGCATCGTCTATCTGGTCAATGTTGGCAGTGTGCATTTGCTCTTGCGCCTCGGCGCAAATGTGTACGTAGCAAACGCAATCATGCTCGTTCCGCTCAGCTTACTTGCCTTCACTCTCAATCGTCAGTTTGTCTTCGACCTCCCATGAAACACATTACAGTTGTCACGCCCTGTTTCAACGAAGAAGAGAACGTCGAAGCGGTCTATAGCGAGACGCGTCGTATCTTTTCCACCCTCCCGCAGGTGACGTACGACCACCTTTTTATCGACAATGCGTCGACTGACGCAACGGTTGCCAAGCTGCGCGACATTGCCGCTACCGATCCTGCGGTTAGCGTAATCGTCAATGCCAGGAATTTTGGACACATTCGCTCTCCCATGTACGGCCTGCTCCAGGCGAAAGGCGACGCCGTCATCCTGCTCGTAGCGGACTTGCAGGACCCTCCAGAACTCATGCGCGAGTTCGTCACGACCTGGTTGGCGGGGTCGCCCATTGTGATTGGCGTGAAGCCCGAGGCAAAAGAGTCAGCCCTCTTCTTCGCACTTCGCCGCATGTATTACCGGTTCGTCACGCGAATCGCCAATGTGAAGCTCATTCAGAACTTCACGGGTTTTGGGCTATACGATCGCAAGATCATCGAGATTCTGCGCAAGATTGATGACCCGTATCCCTACTTTCGCGGGCTGATCTGCGAAATTGGCTTCGAAGTCGTTCGGCTGCCGTACGTGCAACCCCGACGCAAACGTGGGATATCGAAGAACAATTTCTATACGCTGTACGACATCGCGATGCTGGGCATCACGTCCCACTCAAAGGTGCCGCTGCGGCTTGCAACCATAACCGGCTTTGGACTTTCGGCGCTTAGCCTCGCTGTGTCACTTGCCTATTTCGTCCTCAAGCTCATTTATTGGGATAGCTTCTCGATGGGAAGCGCTCCAATGCTGATTGGCCTGTTCTTCTTTTCCTCCGTTCAACTCTTCTTCATCGGGATGCTAGGGGAATATGTCGGCGCCATTCTCACGTATGTCCAGAAGCGGCCGCTTGTGGTCGAGCAAGAGCGCATTGAGGGCGAAACAGATCCGGAGACAGAGCCGCGTAGTCCAGTTTCCTGTGCTGCAACGATGGGTGGCCCAACATCGGCTTCCTGACGCCGGTATGGCGTAAGCAGAATGCTGCGGCAGCAGCGTAAAATTTTGATTATCATGCGTTCGGCTAGCACCCGGACTTGCACAACACGCCGGGCGGGAAATGCGATCCTCCAAGACTGAATCGTTAGCGTATTTCGTCATTGCCTTTATTCTTCTACTTGTAATCGGCCTAACGGTGCGTGACGGCGGCGGGCAACCGCACTTCCTGGCCGACATTAATCACGTTCTTGACGGCACACATGACATGAGCGATCCGGGATCGTTCGCGTTGGGCGCCAAAGATATTTATCTGCATGGCTGGTTTACGGCTGTGAATATGTGGCTCATTCACTTATGGCCGCCGGGCTTCATGTTGCTGGAAGGAGCGATACTGAAGGTATTCGGCCCGGAAACGCCTGTCGTTCTCATTTTGCAGATCCTGGCATCCGCGTGTCTTGCCGCAATGATGCTACTTCAGAGAATGCTTTTGAAGCCCATGATCGGGGCACTGCCTGCCTCCATACTGCCGCTGTCGATTCTGCTGCTCCCGGTGGCCCGCCAGTTTCTTCTTGAGCCACTCGGTGTCGTCCTGGGCGAGACATTTTCGGTGTCGCTGTTCATTTCCAGCGTCACGCTCGTGGTGTTGGCGTTGCAGCGGCGTCAGGTTCGGTGGGCGATTGTTGGCGGAATATGTCTCGCACTGGCCGCCTACTTTCGATCGCAGTTTGAACTACTTGTGCTGGCTTACACTGCACTCGCGATTCCGCTCGCAGCATGGCTTGTGATCGGTCTACGCGGCACAAGATCCGACGCGCAACGGACTGCCCGTCGCTTTATGCTACGCGCCGTGATTGCTTTCGTCATCACGGCCCAACTGCTCATGCTGCCTTGGCGCATCCACAACAAGATCGATGCAGGGTCTTTCCGTTGGGTGCAAACGATGGACGTTGTCGCGTCAAACTCCCTGAGCACGAACCAATATCTCCTCGAGAAAAACGGCGGATTCGTGATCGAGGGCGGAGGCGATCTGTCCTGCAAATTCGAACCATCGTATTGCGGAAAAACCGACACGCATTTTTTCTTTAGCGCATTTGTTCGCCACTTTCCAGAATGGGAGAAGGTGAAAATATCCCTTGCTCCAAAATATTGGTTTTCATCCTTGAAGAACACCGGCATTTTGCGCTTCCCGGCAACTAAATTGGACATCGTCTGGAACGCGATTCTTCTTATATTTACTGTTGCTATCGTACCGCTGCAGATTGCAATACGAAGGCATAGCTGGTCGCCACTTTTATTGTGGATTAACCTGTCGTTCTTCAGCCCATTTTTTGTCGTTTTTTCGCTCGTAGCGTTCGAGGCACGGTATTTCTACCTCGTCAAGATTTTTGGTTTCTCGATGTGCATGCTTCTGGCATGCCTTACCTGGACGTTACAAACATCGCAACGGCGCGGCGAAATTGGCGTATTTTCCGCGAAATAATTGCTTCGACGGCTTTGCTGTGCACTACGAAATCATGTACGCCGCACTTCGGCCGGGCGCTTTCGAAAATAGCGGTTGCCTCGGTGAGACCAGTGAATCGGTATCACTTCGAGGCAACCATTCGCTGTCGATGTCAGTGACTATGCCAATAGTCCGCTAAATTTCACGAACCTCAATTTGGCCGGGAAGAAATCGCTTGTAGCGGTCCAAAGACGCTCTGATCGAGGATTCATCGATAACATATTTGTATTCGATGTCAGTTTCCTCTACGCGTTTGGCGCCAAACCGCTCATGAAATGCCCAAACGGAAGTATTGCGTTTATCCACTTCAAAATGCGCAGACTTGAAGCCAAGGAGATCTAGTCCAAATTTATAGACAAGCAACGCCGATTCGACCGAAACCGCGGTAGGCGCGCCCTCCACAACGATCCAACTGCCCCAGCAAAAGCTATCTTCTCTTGCACCATACACGCGCACCGTGCCGACGCTTCGTCCGTTCGCGTCCTCAATGATGAAGTAAGCTTGCCCGGAGCCCGACAAGTAATTCTCGATCCACTTCTGCTGGGATTCGAGATCTCCCTTCACTGACGACAAGAACGCGCTCTTTTTGGGATCCGTTCGTAGTGAGAGGATAAATTCCGCATCGGTGATGGCAACGCCGCGCAGAGCAATCTTGTTGCCGATGATGCGCTCGACGCGCCTTATTTCCGGGTTTTGGTTATCAAAGCTCATTTGGCATCATTTTCCACAATGTCGACCTAATCAATCTATCGGATTGAGTTATAAATATATCGAAACGTGTTCAACCGGTTCGCGATCGGGCTCTGCAAAAAATCCACATCCTCGAGCAGATCTATTGCAAATTCCAGGCCTCGTATACGGACCTCTCGCCTGGTGTGCGCCAACAGGATTAGGCTGAGTTCAAAATCGCTCAAAGGAGCGTTTGACCGCGCATTTTTCGGCAAAACATTCCCAAAGGCTTCACGCACGATCAGCGGGCTTCCTCGCTGCAACGTTCGCAGGAGAACAACCGGCATTTCCGCCGCAGCAGCGTCGCCCCGAGCGTTTGAGGAGAGGTTGTTCGTGTGGCGACGATAGCTTACAACCGGGCGCTCAAATAGCTTCAGCGTGAGGCCCTGGGCAAGCGCCCTCAACCAAAACTCATAGTCCTGCAATTGAATCAGGCCTTCATGGAATCGCCCGAGTTTTTTAAAGACATCCGCACGCATTGTCGCGGTCGGAGCGCATAGAAAATTCTCTTTGAAAAAAAGCTCTTCCAACGCGATCACAGGCGCGACGTCCTTTCTGAAGAATACTTTCTCTTGATCATCAGATAGTTGCTCGCCAGCGTCGCCAATCAACGTCGGACGGCAGAAAACGATATCGCTGCTGGATCCCTCCAGAATTTCAATCTGGTGCTCCACGCGTTCCGGCATGCACTTGTCGTCGCCACCCAACAGAACGACATACTCGCCACTAGCCGCCCTCACCCCCGCATTGACGGCCGCACCAGGCCCAAGATTGCGTTGACGAACAATTGAAATTTGATCCGCAAACGAAGATGTCAGTTGCAGCGCCCCATCGTCGCTCGACCCGTCATCGACCACAATCACCTCGACGTTCGGGTAGGTTTGATCCAGGACGCTCTGAACCGTCTCGACTACAAAATGAGCCTGGTTGTAGATCGGAATGATCACCGATGCGAGGGGCGCTGACGTCTTCTTCAAGATGAGGGACTTCCGGATTAGTGGCTGGACTACCGCTTCACGCCTTGGCGTAAAACTGTTTGATGTGGTCGACGACGGCGTCTACGAACTCCAACGGCATCTGCGGCCACATCGGCAAGGAAAGGCTCTCCAGTGCGACGGTCTCGGCGATGGGCAGAGACCCCTTAGCGAATCCACTGTCCGAAAAGGCCCCGTGCAGGTGAGGCGGAATCGGATAATGAACCGCGCTGCCAATGCCTTGCTCCTGGAGACTGCGAGCAAGTGCGTCCCGCTTTTTCGAACGAATAACGTAAAGGTGAAATACATGCGTGCGGTCCGCGGGGACCGTCGGCAGGACGATTTCATCAAGCGTAGCCAGACCTTCGGAATAACGCTTTGCAATCGCGCCACGCTTTGCGTTCCAACCATCGAGCAACGGGAGCTTTTGTCGAAGCAGCGCCGCTTGCAGTTCGTCCAGACGCGTATTGCCCCCAACGACCTCGTGAACGTACTTCACCCTTGAGCCATAGTTGCGCAGCATGCGAACCTTTTCCGCGATCGACTTATCGTCGGTCACAACCGCACCGCCGTCCCCCATCGCACCAAGATTCTTGGTCGGATAAAAGCTGAATGCCGCAGCGTCGCCGAGTGAGCCGCATCGCTTGTTTTCAAACATCGCACCGTGCGATTGCGCCGCGTCTTCGAGGACGAACAAGCCGTTGGTATCGGCCAACTGGCGAATTGCACCCATGTTGGCGGGAAGGCCGTACAGATGGACCGGAATAATAGCGGCCGTGCGAGACGACAACTTCTCCGCAATCTTCTCCGGATCGATGCTGTAAGTTGCCGGATCGATTTCGACCGGAATCGGCGTTGCACCGACCATGGACACGGCGAGCCACGTCGCGATGAAAGTTTGCGAAGGAACGAGCACCTCGTCGCCGGAACCAATGCCCCGCGCCTTGAGCGCGAGTGCCAACGCATCGAGACCGTTACCGACGCCGACGCAGTACTTCGCGCCACAGTATTTTGCAAACTCGTCTTCGAACACCTCGAGTTCCTGCCCCATTATCAGGTGTCCCCGGCTCATGACACTTTCGAAGGTGGCAGTCAGGCGTGAGCCGAGTTCGCGATGGACTTCGCTGAAATCAAAAAAGGGGATCATCATTTGTTCCGTTGTTCGACAACTTGCTTGAACCGGTCGTAATCGCGAATGTAATCGGACTCCTCGTAAGGCATGGAAGCCAAGACCAGACAAACCGCACCTGACGAGAAGTTGGTTAGTTCGCGCCATACCAGTGAGTTCATCAGGACGCCCTGGTAAGGCCTGTTACATGTGATTGTCTTTCTCTCATGGCCATTATCCACCAGCAGGTCGAAGCTGCCGGAAACAGCGATGATCAGTTGCTTTAGTGCGTAATGCGCGTGGCCCGCTCGCGACTCACCGGCGGGGACGTCATAGAGATAGTAGACACGCTGTATGTCAAACGGGACGTGTCGCGTACCCTCTATGAAGGTAAGGTTCCCTCGCGGGTCACTAATTTTCGGAACATCGATAATCGAAATAGCATCATCGATGGAGAAAGATGTCGAAGAACGATTGCTCATTTTCTGGTCAGAAGCATCAAAGTTGTCAAATCGCGCTCAGGATCTTGTCGATATCAACCGTGTAGTCGTCGTGCACGCTATAACGGTCGTCGCGAGTAAATGCGCGCAGGCCTTGAGAATATTCAACAGCGGCACCGGAGACCCTGCCAAGCAGTTCCCAAAGATAAAGCTGATGGTGCGGATGGTCGGATGCCAGTACGATCCACCTGGTCCCCGGCGGGCACCAAACGATATTGGTGACCTGTGCACCGGTTGGCGCGATCACGATTTCGGCCTCGCTGAAAATCCTGATCTGTGTCTCCAGGTCAAGGTCTTCGCACCGCAGAATTTCGAAGCCCAACTGAACCAATGCGCTTTCCAGCCTCTGCTGGTTCAAAAGGTGGCGATTTTTCGAGGAACGCCCGGCATAAATCTTTCGACGACGTTGCGACGACTCGCCGATAAAATGCGGCTTGCACTTCGCTATCGCCTTGCGAATTCTCTCGACGTCGAGCACCGCTTGAGTCGCAAGTTCGCCGCCTTCGTAAGCGTCTATAACCGAGGACAAGTCAGAGAGTTGATACAAGGTATCGACCGAATAAATTGTTCCCGGTTCTAGAGGCAAAAGTGGCCGCGAAGGGGGGCATACTGATTTCAGCAAATCCACCATCGTTCTGTGCAAATTTGCTTCGTACAGAACCGGGACGTTTTCGGCAATCCCCGCCTCCTCCGCTAACACAAGGCGCGGAAGTGTTTCAGCGACAAAATGAAAGTAATTGTTCGAATACTCATGCATCGCATTGATGCCGGACTCGATCCACGCTGCCTGGCGAACATCAAACTGCAGTAAAAGCTGCCCGTTTTCGAGACGCTTTGCGCGCTGATGCTTTAGCGCGGCGTCGTCGCGATGTCCTAGCGCGGCCTCCTCGTCATGCAAAATTAGATCATGATCGCACACAAGGTAACGTGTGCCGGCGATAAGACGGACGTTGTTCAAGCGAGCGACATACGGCGCACCAGGAAATGCCGGAACACTCGTCCCCAAGCCTTCGCCCGAGGCCTTGAACCGCTGAAGGCTAGCCTGAGCGCCCTGTACGATCGCCCCTGCCATAGCAGCCTCAACCGAACTAACGTCCATTTCTACGCTGGCGGGGGTGCCATTTGTCGATGGCGCGACCGACGATATAAAGTCGGCGAGGTCCGATGCGTATGCGAAATGATTATCGTCACGGACAAATGCCCGCCCCTCGCTTTGTCCATACTTCAGGAAGTGCGCAAACGGGCTCAGGTCCGTGGACTCAATTTCCGGGTTGAGGCGGCGATATAACTTAGGGTCAAATCGTTTGCTCGGGCGATCGCCTCGGGCCTCTCCGATCTCGACGAAATGAACGAGCGGATTGCATCCGGATACCATTTCTTCCGCATGGCTTGCTGCGTACCATTCCGTGTCGAAATAGGCATTGGGATTACGCCCTTCCGCAGCGCCGTGGCGCAGATAATGCAGTACGGGATTTACCCCTTGATCGCGAACATCGGCATAGCGATCCAAATACCATGAGACATCGAAATATGGGGATGGATTTCGGCCTTCTGCGACACCATGCTCCATGAAATGCGCAAAAGCATCGACTCCAGCCGCGGCAACGTCCGGATTTTCCTTTAAATACCAGTCCCTAAGAAACAAAACCTGAAACTCCTGTTCGCTTTCTCGTGGACCAGCAGCTTCCATTTCACCAACAACCATGCAATTCGATTTTACATCGTCGTCATTTTGGTTCGGAGATTGAATGCCTGTGATAGCGCTCTTTCCCATATATCGTTTCGCCGTCGATAGCATTCGTCGAAGCAATGCGGTTCCTTGTATCAATTGACGTATACCTTGTGTGGTGCCCGAACGGACTGACGTAGAGCTCGCGCTGCTTCAGTTCTACGTGAACCGTCAATCTGTTCTTTAACAACTGTCAACCGGACTCCGAGTCCCGAGCCTTCGCAGAGGCTGCAGCGAGATCGGATTAGCACGTTCGTGTCGATCCTGGAAGCGCGCCCAGCCGACGATTTCGTTTGGCAACTAATTTCGCAGCAACGACCTATCTGGGTATTCGCATCGGCTTCTGCATCCTCGTGAATCATCGCATTTGGCCCAATCCTGGTCCCTGAGTTGCGCGCGGCTTTGCTAAACTATCCTACAATGAAGTAGGGGGATTTCCGCCTCCCCCTAGCCACCGGTAGCTGGCCGACAGCCAATTCTGTAAGGATCACGCCCGTTGCCAATGGTCGCATGAAAGAACCGGTAAGATACAGGAAACATGCTCAAATTTCCATTTGAATTGACGTTTTGCATCGGGGCGCCTCGTAGCGGCACGACACTCTTGAGCAGCTTGTTAAGCGAAGGACCGACGGTCTTCCCCATGCTGCCTGAATGCACTTTTATCACCCGGATTATTCAGTATTATCACGATTTGGTGTCCTTTTCAGACAAACCCAGATTCGACGCATATGCGTTGTCAAATGAGCATCTCGCAACCATTCTCGCGCCGACGATCGAGAGCTTTGTTTATACGGCTCACAGTCATTTCGCTACGCTTGCACACAGCCATTTGATTCTTAAAGATCCCGACCTTTCGATTTACGTCGACTATATTCCGTTTTTCTTCGGAGATTCTAAAGTCGTGTGTGTAATCCGGGATCCACGAGATGTTATTACCTCCTTCGTTGAAGTACGGCATCGTCAGAGCGTTGATGAATCAGTGGACTCCCTGATTTCCACTGTATTTAATTATTACTGGCGTGTTTCACAGTCTGAATTGGCGAAACAAGGAAAAATACATTTCGTCCAATTTGAGAAAATTCTGACTCTGGATGAACAGGAATTTTTAGCGCTGGAAAGCTATCTGGGATATAAAATAGGTCGCACAGGTTTTCAGAAAATCTCGTTTCAACTCGACACAAATGATCCGACACACTCAAGCAACTATGGAAATCCAATTAAATCGAATCAGCTAAAGCAGTGCACCCTCAATGCAAATGAGCTTTCACGGATCCAGGACGCCTTTGCGGGATATAACCAGGTTTATGGCTGGTGGTAACTTGAGTTGGTCATATAACAGTAAGCGGATAGCCATTTGGCAAAGCGACGCGCCACCTGCCGAGAGTCTCAGAACCAGGCGCGCCCATCCGCTGAGGGATGCGCCGCCCGTTTCGGCCGTTAGCTCTGCTGGAGCTATTTGACACCTGCGCAAGCTGGCTTCGAAGCGTCCGGCAAGCAACGGATATGTGCGGTAGGCAACACCGGCAAATAACGTCTGAATGGAGAATCACTCATATGATCTTTCGAGCGGCTGCGCCGGTTCAGGCACCGCCGCTCTCCTGCGCATGCAGATCGTGGGTTCCGCGAGGCTTCGCCGATCGCTTCAACGACGATCCTGAACATGCCGAAATGGCGTCGCCATGACGGTGGAACGACAGCATGTCCGCTCAGACGACTGGTAACCAGAGTATCCCCACACCGTGCAAGCTTTGTGGCGGAGTGCTCTACCTGCACGTCGATCTCTGCCCTTACTGCGGCACGGATCGCCCGCTCGACGCGGCTGCGCCCGCGCGCCCGAAAGCCACGTTAGCAGTCGTTGGTTCCGCGGCAGCCCCTTTGCGTGCCGTCGCACAGGTATCGCTCGCCGGCGCGGCCACATCCAATCGCCCTTCGGTGCAGGCCGACTATCTGCATAACTATCAACTCGAGGAACAGCGGCCGTTCTGGCACACGGGTAAAGGGCGCTTCGCGAACGGCGTGTTGCTCGCCTGGCTCATTGTCGCAATCGCATACGCTGCGTTTCTGCTGTACGGCGCAAGGCATCGGCAGGAAAGAGAAGTACGCGCCACGCGTGCGAGCGTCGCGGAGCAAAGCTCGCCAAACGCGAATGCCGCACTCGCGCGTGACGCGAACACTGAGGACGCGCACGAGATATTGCGCGGCGGCGCGCCAGCGCAGCAACGCCGCGATAACGCGCTGCAAAACGCGGACCGATGTGCCGAGCAACGCGCATGGGATTGCGTGCGAGAACAGGCATCAGAGGCGCTCGCGATTGATCCGGGCAGCCTGCACGCGCGATCGTTGATGGAGCGCGCCATCCTGGCGGCGGGCTGGTCGCCGTTGCGTTCGCCGAATAGCACCACCGCACAAGCCGAAGCGAGCGTGCCACTGCCGCGTGGTGCAGCCACCGTGCCGCTGCCTTCGTCGCATGATTGGGGCGCAGCGAGGCCGGCCGTACCGAAGAACGAGCCGACCACAATCGCGTCCCCTCCCCCGCTGCCGGACGCGACCAGCACAACAACGAACGGGAACCCACCGGATGTCAGCAGTGCGAGTGCAAGCGTTGCGACAACCGCCGCGAGCGACTCCGCAACCGCCGATGCCGTCGGTGCGGACAGCAGCGACAGCGGCGTCGATGCGCAGCAACGCGCGATTCTCGAGCTTGGGTGGAAGCACGCTTCATCCACCGAAGCTGCACATTGAGAACGATTACAGAACATAACGTCTGCCGTACAACCTGGACAGAGGCGGGAGAGAGACCATGTTGAAAACGACTCTAGCGGGAGTGGCGACGCTGATCGCCCTGCTTTTCTCGGCGCTCGCCGTCGCCGCAGACGCGAACTACAAGATCGTGACCGGCCCCGAGCGCGGCACGTACATTCAGATCGGCCAGGATCTGTCGAAATGGGTGGCGCCGCCGGCCGGCATCGACCTCGAGGTGATTCCATCGAAAGGCTCGGCGGAAAACGTGCAGCGCATGCGTTTCGAGCCCGGCGTGAAGCTCGCGCTCGTGCAGTCCGACGTCTATCAGGCCTACGTCGATATGGCCAATTCCGGCAACGAAGAGGCCGGCACACTGATACGGCCGCTGCGGCTCATCATGCCGCTCTATGACGAGGAGATTTACTTCGTCGTACGTAACGACTCGCCAATGAAGAACATCAACGAGATCAAGGACAAAGTGATGAGCGTCGGCCTGATCGGCAGCGGCACCGCGCAGTCGGCAACGACGCTCTACCGCCTCATGTTCGGCCAGCCCATTCCCGAGCAGAACGCGCAGCACCTGAGCAATGAAGACGCGCTTGCGGCGCTCATCGTCAAGAAGATCGATGTGGCGATCATCGTCGCCGGGCAACCCGCCAAGCTCTTTACCGAAATGAACCCCGAACTGCTGCAGCAGATCCGCTTCCTGCGCGTCGATCCGAACGCCCCGGAAACGGCGCGCGCAAAGCAAACCTACTATCCGGCGACCATTCACGTGTCGAGCTACCCGAACTGGCTGAAGGAGGACGTGCCGACCTGGACAGTCAAGGCCTTTCTCGTCACCTACGACTACAACCTGCGCGACACGGTTGGCAACCTGAAGCGCTTTGCCGACTCGCTCTGCACGAACTTCGACAACCTGCAGGAGCACGGCCATCCGAAGTGGAAGCAGGTGAAGCTCGAACTGCCTAGCCTCGGCAAAGGCTGGCAATACTATCAGCCCGTCGAGCGGCGTTTGAAGGCGTGTTTCGCGCATCGCGCCGCAGTGCAGGCAGCCGCACCGCCGCGCGCCTCCGCCGCCGCCACGCAACAAGTCAACGCGCGGCCATGCTCGGATCAGGAGCGCCTGCTGCTGCTTTGCAAGCAATGACACGGAATCGACATTAGGCGCAACGAGTACGCGGAACCGCGCGACGCCCTAAGCGCTTAGCCGATGAACGAGCTATGCGCCCGGCATAAGCGCATCGATATCGACCAACTGCCTGTTAGAGCGCTTGCCAGCCTCGCCGCAGGCAGAGTCGCGTGCGTCTGCGCCCCGACAAATGGCAGGCTTGTTCCGCCACTCAACGCAGCTCCGCTCACGGATGCGATAGAAATAACAGCGCACTAGTCACGAAATCGCCAAGCATTTCGCTCGCCTCCGGCTTACGTCGCCACGCATCGATTTTCCATTCAGGGCGCCGCCAGCAAGGACGAGCGGGTAAGCGAGAAGGCGAGCTTTGTGCTCCGGCGAACGGTGGTCCCCGCGGAGTTTGCCTAACATGCGTCAACTGCCATTCCTTTATCCGGCGACCCCACGTCATAAGCGTTTCGATGCCCGCTTTCTGAGGCCATTGCGACCGCTTTCATCGCAATGGACTGGAAAGGCGGCGTCGTGCGTGGTGAGGCGAGCGGTTCCCGGGCCGAGTACACGCTTGTCATCCGCGCGCTGCCCGGTGCGGCGTTCAAGAGGAGTACGCTATGAGCAGCACCGCTGCTAGCATGTCACTGAGCCGCACGCGGCTCGTGTTCTGGTACGCAACGTTCGCCGCCATTTCTATCGGCGCCAATCTCGGCAGTCAAAGCCTTGCCTTTCACTTGTACCAAGGCCCGTTTTCGGTGCCACTTTCGGTGTGCGTAGGCACAGGTGTTGGCCTTGTCGTCAAATATCTGCTCGATAAAGCCTGGATATTCCGCTACGAACACCAAAGTGTTGCACACGGTGTGCGCACATTCTCGATGTACGTTGCCATGGGGCTTGGCACCACGCTCCTTTTCTGGTCCGTCGAATTCGCCGCGAACGCGCTCTTTCATGGCGAAGCCGGACGGCTTGCCGGTGGCGCACTCGGTCTGGTGATCGGCTATTTCACGAAATACCAGCTGGATAAACGCTTTACGTTTGCTTGAGTTCGATTGCAGAAGCATCGAGCCAGCAGGTGGTCCATAGCTTCGATCGCGCCAAGGATCGCGGACCGCGCATGTGCCGCCGGGACCGCGCCCCGTTCGCGTGCTAGCGAGCGATCCATGCGTCGCCGTCCTGGTACAGTGCAAGCGGTGTTTCGTATGGTCGGGCGACGTACGCTGGCGTACAGACCCAATCCCAACCATGCTCTACGGTTGACCACTGAATCCGGCAGAGTGCGTGTGCGGCCGTCCGAAAAGCCTAAGGACGCTGCTCGCGTTTTCGCTCTATGGGCTAAGTCGTGGTGGATTCCTCGCGTTTCCCCAACGCATGCACGATTCCACGATCGTCTTCCCGATCAAAATCGGCGCGAACTGCACGGCGACTGATTCAGGACTTCGCAAACGGGGCTCATGTTCAGCGATTGGCCCGCCGCAAGATTTGCAGGTCATTAACAGAGACGGGGGCGTACTTGAAGCTAGACATAGCGAGCGATACAGACAACAAGGCATGGCCCCTATGGAGCTTATCTGCCGCCACTTGTTTCCTATTGGTTCTCGCGTTCAGCGGAACAAACGGCTCGTTTTTCTGGGACTACCATGTCTATGAGAAAGGCTTGAGTTGCTACTCGCAGGGACCGGACCCTTACGTGTGCGCATCGGGCGACTTTCCGTTTGTTTACCCGCCCATCTTTCTCAAGATATTTTCCGTATTCGATTTCCGCACGGCGTTTGTTTTCCTGGTTCTAGCCGCCGCCGCAGGCATCGTTTGCGTTTGCGTTAGCCTTAGTCTCAAGTCTTTTATCCCCTATCGTCGTCTGGCTCCTTGCCTGGTTCTTGGTTTCCTGATCGGCGGATCCGGGTTTGCTTCGATCCAGACGGGCAACATCAGCGTCTTCGCGCACCTTCTCCTCGTTTCCCTATCCTACTTTCTATACACGAGACGATCGGGCTACACGTTGACGGCACACGCGATCGCGATCATTTTATTTTCTGCCATAAAGCCCTACTTCCTTGCCTATGCCTTGCTCTATTTTTTTCTGCCCCGCCGCAGTTTGGCCGCGTTCGCCGGGGTGATGCTATCGGTCGCCGGGATCTACATAGCGCAACCAGCCCTTTACCCGCAACTGTGGGCGGGATTCCAGGGCGCAATCTACAATCAGATCGTCCAGCATGGGGACGCCGGGCTGACGATTTTTGGCGTGTTTTCCAGACTTGGGATGGGAAAAGTCGGCTTCATTCTCCATCTTTTCCTGATGCTTCTCGTTGTACTTATTTCGGCAGCGCTTCGGTACAGGCATGGGCAACGCTCTATACAGATCAGATCCGCGAGCGAGTTGTTTTATTTCCTCGCCATCCTCATTCTGCTGAACCCGCGGTTGATGTCGTATGACTTCAGCGTTTTTTCGGTCTGCCTCTATTTGTCCATGATCCTCTCATCGCGAGGCGATGGCTGGGTTGGGCTTTTTTTAAAGCTTTTCCCCTTTGTGACCATCCTGCCTCTCTGTCTCGAAGGATTATTTGATATTCGAGTGCATTCTTTGACCTACTACTTCCTCGCTACCTACGTTCTGCTGGTTGCGGCACTGGCCTGCCATTGGCCCTTGCGTGCCTCATGGTCGAAAGCACCTGCCTGCGTCGCTCACGAGCGGTAACTTCGCACCGGCACGAACTACGCCGCGCCCGAATCAATGCCCGGATCCAGCTGCAAGCCGATGTCCCCGTGAATTCGATCACGTTGGGCTGCTGCTAATTTTCGTGAAAGTAGAAGCGGCGCCAGACCATTCAAAGCGACTCTTCCAAAGCGCCGCGCTTTGCAGGTATCGCCTGGCGTACC
The DNA here is from genome assembly GCF_905220165.1 of Paraburkholderia sp. J10-1. Classification (NCBI taxonomy): domain Bacteria; kingdom Pseudomonadati; phylum Pseudomonadota; class Betaproteobacteria; order Burkholderiales; family Burkholderiaceae; genus Paraburkholderia; species Paraburkholderia sp. J10-1. The sequence goes on from NZ_CAJMYW010000010.1 coordinate 38,538, forward strand.
CACTTGCTAACGCTTTCGGTGTGTTGCATGGCAGGCTTCTCGATCAATCGAAACGTCGTATAGCTGACAAGAATCAAGACGGGGGTGGTCAGCAGGATCGCAAGCCAGTGCTCCAGCGGGGTGAACGCTCTCGCGCCCAGCTTTCCAATGACTACATTGAAGAGCGTAAACAAAATGAATCCGTGCAGGAGATAGATGCTGTAGGCGAGCTCTCCCAGCATGCGGGATAGCTGACTGGTCAGTGCGCCGAACAAGGTCGCGCCGCCCGCAATCACGGCGAAACTCAATGAAAGAAGCGCCAACGGGATCCGCGCATACGTCGTTGGAAACAGGGTGATCGCCACGATGATCGCAGCGATTGCAATCAGCGAGACGAAGCTCCTTTGTGAAAGGTTACGGAACCAGGCTTGACGGCAGAGAATTGCCGCAATGATGCCCCCAAGAAACGGCGTCAGGAATCTTGATTCTGCATGAAAATGAACAAAGTCCAGCACCCCAACAAATCCGATTATCAATACCGAAAACGACGGAATAGCGCCGATCACGACTGCCAGCAAAGGGAGGCAGAGGTAGAATCCCCATTCATAGGCGAGCGTCCACGGCACCCCCGATAAAATGAGTTTCGTGTCCGGTACGCCGTTTAAATCCGGCTCACCAAAACTGGAAAATCCTACCCATCTCAACGCATTGGCCACCAGCGTCAAAGGAGATTGCGCTAACGTGAAACCTGACATGAATGCGACGGATACGAAAAGGAGCAGTATCGCGAACACATACAATGGTGTCAGCCGCAGGACTCGGGAGACGTAAAGCTTGACCCAGTCAACGCCTCTTTCCTTGTCATTGATTATTTTTGTCGAGAACAAGAAACCGGTAATCATGAAAAACAGGGACACGCTTGCTCGCCCGATATTTGCCATGAAATTCGACGGAGGGGAGTCAAACTGAGAGGTTCTGATGTAGAAGTACCAAATGCAGGAATGGTGCAGAAAAACAAAAAACGCCAGGTATCCTCTCAATCCATCAATCGTCGCAAAGCGTCCTGCAGCATTGGGGGCACCGAATCGCCAGATCAAGACTTTGGCAGTCGCGAGTGCAAGGAGCACGGCTGCAAACACCGGGAATGGACTAGTCGGGCTTATCATTCTTTTTGCCTCTCTGTAGAACCAGCGCTGCGCGAGCGCCAAATCTGCATACCGGGCCGTCCCGCCCAGAAGTCAGTGAGTTGTTCTTGAAGTATTACCGAAGACGCATTGAGTCTCAGTTACCTTCATGGGACCGCTATGGATGGCGTGCGAGGCGCTTGCGCTTGCAAACGCCTCAATCAAGCGCTGCACTAAATCCGCACTGGAGGAAACTCGGCCGTGCCTAAATTCTCGATCTCGATGTAGGACGGCAGTTCGTTCGCGGTGCGCGAGTACAAACCCGCGGCCGTTTGGGAGAAACCGAGGCGTTTGAAATAGTCGTGACAGGTCGCATTCCTTCCGGTATCGACGAGCTCGGCGCAAACTTCAGAGCCTGACTTCAGCGCCAACCGCGTCGCAATCGCCCCGACGACCAACTCTGCACCAAGCCCGAACACGCGGCACGACAGCACGACCTGGACGATCTTCTCGCCTTTGATCAGGCAAACGGAGATGATGCCGTTGTCAATCAACTTGTCGCGCAAAGAGGAGACCACGCAGTACCCGCCTTGACTGATGAACGTCTCAAACTCCGAGCGCTCCCATCTTTTTCCGGTCGTGTTGAACTGATTCGTCTTGTTGATGAGTTCGAACGCCCGATCAAAGTATCTGGATTGCGGCGTCTTGATCAGAAAGAATGACTGGCGAAGCTGTAACGAGGCCAGCCACTCTTCGCGCGAAACACCGTCATTGGCGTCGGCGCTGGCCTCGCGCTGCGATATTGCGCGCACGAGTTCGGTGCGACGCGATGACTCTTCGGTGACGATAGGGACCTGCGTTTCGGCCGATCGCAGAATGATTCGCCGCCAGTCGTAATGATTGCCGCCGAGGCAGCGAATGGCGGGGATCGCCGCCTTCACCTCCGACAACTCGCGGTCGTTGTCGTCGATAAAGACACAGTTGCCCGGAAGCAGATTCACCTCGTTGATAATTTCAAGGATGTTCTGCGACTTGGGCCTCCAGTTGATACGCACGCACGCGAAGTCATCCATGGCAATGGCGCCGCGCCAGATGGCGTTGAACCGTTCAATGGTGGACGCTTCCTCATTCTTGCTGCAAATCGCCAGCAATCCTCCACGCTTTTTGAAGAACAGCAAGGCTTCAGCCAGGCCGATCGGCCAGCCTTCGATGCGTTGCTCCAGGCTCACGTTCTCGCCTTCCGCTGCCACGCCGCGCCACATGGTGTCGTCGAGGTCGACGATAATGAGCTTCACTGGGTCTTGCTGCTCGATGACCTTGACGATCGCCTCAATCCGCGACAGGAACGCGAGGGTAAATTCGCGAGACGCGACCTCATACGTGAGGATATTTCCAATTGCTTTGGGCGCAATCAGCCGATTCGTATCTAGCTTGAAGTCCCAATCGTTGATGAACGAGGCATGTGAACTGCTCAACAGGACATCGTCCTGCAGGTGCCGGCGGCCGATGAAATTCAATATTTCGTTGGCGTCGAGAAAATAGCAGTTATTTGTCTTGCGCACCGCGTCGGACAAAAGCCGGTTGATCTCGCGCACCAGATTTCCAGGCGACGTCATACCGAATGGATCGATGAGATCGCCGTCGTAATTGAAGCTCGGCTCGAAAAACGACATGAAGACTTTCGGAGCCGACGTGATCTGCGCGGCGACCTGCGCCACCTTCTGGGCGATATATTCCCCTGTCCTCTCCAGGAAGTCGCGAGCATCGTCGTCTGAACGCAGGCGCGCGAAAGCCATGTCCACCACGGGTTCAGGCGTTTGTGTCACTTCGCCGAGAATGTGACGGAGCGTGAGATTCACGACGACGACATCGTCGCTTGGCGCGGCATCCGGGACAGGGGCGTGGCGCCTCGAGCCCATCAATATGTGCCGGATGTTGTGCCCGGAGTTCGCGCTTCGCTTGACGAGCATCTCCACAGAACACGTGCCCAGCAGCAAGATATTGAGCTTGCGCGAATGGATCGCAAGCGACGTCGGCGGCAGCGGTAAATTGACCTGTTTATCGGCGACGGACGAGTAGAACAAATCGCGGACAAATTGACGCATTTAGGACCTCGAAGTCGAAACGTACTCCACACGCGGCCGGTATCGGCTTTGAGATTAAAGCAGAGCGCCGATGCACCATCTGTGCGCCGACAGACACAACCCGAACCGGGTGCGGCGCTGCGGGGCCCTCGCAGCGGCATGCGTGACGTTTATAAACGTCCTCGACCCAGCGGGGGCCGATCGCAGAGACGAAAAAAGGGGAAGAACGAGTGGTTGCCGATAGCCTCGGATTTCAGAGGCGCGGACTGGCGGGGATGAAACTGGATGGAAGATTGCCGGGGTGCCGGCTATCACTTTTATTTTTCAAGGCGGATACAGTTCAGGTTGAATAATCCTGAGTCTGGATTATCCGCATCAACTGCTTGATTAAATTTACACCTCCCCATCCAATAACCAGCCTCGCAAACAGCGACGCCCAATCCTTGCTGGGAATCTCTATCTCTCTCAACAAAACTCGCTCGACAATGGCAAGTCTCAAGGTGATACTCATTTTCTTGTAAATCAAGACATTAAATATAAATGACGAGACATGCCCCTTTGACATCAGCTTTTCATATTTCTCGAAAAATACGAGACTGGGTTCGCAACTGACCGCCTTCGATATTCTTGCGGGACTCTCGCTCAAGGAATACTCGACCAGCGCATCGTGCAAATAAACGAATGCACATCCGGCCATTTCAGCTCGAATGGCAAAATCCCAATCCTGATGCCGGCGCAATGCCCCGTCGAAACTGATCAGCGGGTACTGATGACGCCACATCATGATCGATGACGTCTGGATATAGCCCCCCTCCAGCAGGATGAAGTCGAGCATTGGCCGGCCATCGTAGGGAGAGCGATTACCCGTGATGCGCCGGCCGGCATCCGTTAGCACGACGTTGCTGAACAGCACCTTCGCCTCGTTCCCGGCGGGCTTGGGGCCGAAAGCCTCCATGCAGCGCTCGAGCTTGTCCGGAAGCCAGCGGTCGTCAGCGTCCAGGAAAGCGATCAGATCGCCGGTGGCCTCTTCAATGCCCCGGTTTCGACACCACGCCGCGCCATGGTTCTCGCTTTCCCGAATCAGTCTCAAGACAATGTTGTCTCCGCAACGACTCGGCAAGTCGAACTGCAGACCGGACGCGTCGTCTACAACGATGATTTCCAGCGGGGCAACGGTTTGACTGGATATCGATTCTATTGCCACCCACAGCAAATCAAGGCTGTTGTAGTGTGGAATGATCACACTTACGTTGTAGACATTGTCAAAATCACACCGCATCCCGCACCTCGATTCTGAATTTCGACAACTTCCTCGTGCAAAGAGTAAAACTATCTGTCTTGATCTGATAGCGCGTCAATCACACATATTCTTACCGCTCCTTACCGGGCACTTATCCATCCCTTGCAAATCCACGATTAACCTTACACAATCATTAAACATACTTTCCAATTGCATTCGAATATGGTGGACAAACCTGCTCCCAATGGTTTTCAGACCAGTCCTCTCGAAGGCCATAGCGCTGACTCAAATGAATAGCGAACGCAACCCGCAGGCGTTCTGGAAACCAAAGCAATAGATGATCCGTCCGGCACCGCATCGAGTCGCAAAAGACCCTGCAGCCCGGCTACTTTCGGAGAGCCTCACAGGTTTCATGTCGGCGCCATATTTCGACAATTGCCGCGACGGCTTGTCGGCGAACGTTGCCATACGCTTGAGCGTGTCCCGAAACAGCACGCTGCGATGCCTGGCACGTCGCAATACGCCTTCGTTGCCGCTAAGTCCTGGCGCCAGCGCAATGCACGCACGCACGCACGCACGCACGCACGCCGTGCAGCGTAATTGCATCACGCTCTGACAGATCGTAGGACGTGTCCCTGGTATCGTTCCGTGGGTTGCCCAACAAATCCACGAGAGTTGTATGTGTACATTCACTCGTGCGTCAGCCGCTCCTCGGCCAGGCGACAATGCAACGGGCGTGAATCGTTCGCACTGCGTGACTCAAACGGATGGCGCGCGTCGCCCCATGTTGCACCTCATCGAGTCGGCATTTCCCACCGCAAGGCAAATCAGGCTATCCATGTCCGCGCCACCACTCACGCCGCCAACCATGCAGGAAGTCCATGTCTGGCAATGGGACCTCGATGCCTGCGGTGGCGAATTTGACCGGCACCGGGACATGCTATCCATGCAAGAGCACGAGCGCGCCGGCAACTTTCGCTTCGAGTTGCATCGCCGCCGCTACGTGACCGGGAGGGGAAAACTCAGACAGATCCTCGGCCGCTATCTCGCGCTCCCCGCACAGGCGGTCGCACTCGAATATGGTTCGGAAGGCAAACCATTTTGCACGAACCAACCCGTTGGATGGAGGATCTGCTTCAACCTGAGCCACAGCGAGAATACGGCGGCGCTCGCCGTTTCGGGCGGTTTCGAGGTAGGTATCGACGTAGAACAGATACGCCCGATCGAGGAAAGCATGCCGCTCCAGGTGTTCTCGTCACGGGAGCGTGAACAATTCGACGCGCTCCCGCCATCAGAACAGCAAACGGTCTTCTTTGAAACCTGGGCGCGCAAGGAGGCCAGCCTGAAAGCGCTCGGCACAGGCTTCATCCTGCCGCCCGAGCATTTTGAGTTCGATCTTTCCGATCATGGCGACACCATGCCCCGCTTCGTCGGGGGTGCGGCGGACGAAGCTTCGCATTGGCGCGTTCGCGCGCTGTCACCCGGTCCGGCCTGCGCGGGAGCGGTAGCGGCGCGCCAAACTGGCTGGTCGGTCATCCACATGAACTGACCCGACAAGGGCTCGGACGAACTCCTCTCGTCCCGCCCAGCGGTTCGATCGGGTTGTTGCCACGCACAACGCCGCACACGAATTGCCAGTCCTCGCCTCGATGCAACACGCACTCGGCCAATGTCGCGATCGTCGCCAAACCCACCCGCACGGCGGCAGGCGGGGCGCAAGCCTGCGCGCCGACGCACCCGTGCCACCCCGCTGCAATGTGTTGCTGCAGCACATCGTGTGTGCGACGGCGAACGGATAGGTATCCCGCGGAAGATTAACTTCCTCCTACAGCAAATTTCAAAGTTGGGACACAAGCCAGGTGCGCAAAGCCACCTGCCGCTTGCGCTTCCCGTGACCGGACGCCGTTCTGCGCAAGCGCCGCGAGTCCATCGCCAAGCCTGCTCAGCACCGGACCTTCGTCAAAATTGTGGGGGAGTAGCAAATGTCACACAGAGATGGACTTTCAGGCGTTTTGCCGGGCGGGACCGATCATGTGCCTGGCGTGGCAGCGCGCTTCGATGCCATATGTGCCGGGTTCGGCAATCATCTTGCTGTGATTGACGCCACGGGCGAGGAACAGTATGCCGCCCTTGGCGAACGTTCGGCGCGGCTCGCCACCGTCCTGCACGAAATGGGACTGGAGCCGGGCGATCGCTGCGCGATCATGGTTTCGCGCAGCCGCGACACGCTGGCTTTGATGCTGGCGATCCTGCGTCTGGGCGCCGTCTACGTGCCGCTGGACCGCGCCTACCCCAAGGCGCAGCTCGACTTCATCGTTTCCGATTGCTCGCCCAAGCTCATCATCGCCGAGGCGGCAGCGCTCGCCAGCGTTGGCGAGCTGAACGGCGTCACGGCCGATCTCGAACATGTCGTGGCGGCTGCGGAGGCCGCGCAGCCCGCTGCGCTCCATGCCTGCAATCGTGACGACGCTGCCTACGTGATGTACACCTCCGGCTCGACCGGCAAGCCCAAGGGCGTGATCGTGCCGCACCGTGCGATTCTGCGCCTCGTGCAGGGCCAGACGTTCACCGAGCTTTCGCCGGACACGCGCTTCCTCAACCTCGCGCCGCTCGCCTTCGATGCGAGCACGCTGGAGATCTGGGGACCGCTCCTGAACGGCGGCTGCGCCGCCATCATCAACGAGGTCCAGCCCTCTCTCGACACGATCGCGTCCGAGATAGCGCGACTCGGCGCTACCAGCGCCTGGTTCACGGCTGGCCTCTTCAATGCGCTCGCCGACTATCGGCTGGAAGCCTTTCTTCCGCTCAAGGAGGCGCTGACGGGCGGGGACGTGCTGTCCCCCGTCCATGTACGCAAGGTCATGGAGGCCCACCCGGGTCTGCAGATCATCAACGGGTACGGCCCGACCGAGAACACGACCTTTACCTGCTGCTACCGCATTGCGCGCGACGGCGAGTCGCTCGCGCATGGCGAGGCCATTCCCATCGGCTACGCCATCGCGGGCACGAGCGCCTACATCGTGGACGACAAGCTCGCGCCGGTTGCCGATGGAGAAGTCGGCGAGCTGGTCGCGGGCGGTGACGGTGTCGCGCTCGGCTATCTCAACCGCCCCGAACTGACGGCCGAGAAGTTCGTCGACGACGTTTTCGCCCCTGGCGCCAGACTCTACCGCACCGGCGACCTCGTGCGCCGCCGCCCGGACGGGGCCATCGAATTTCTCGGCCGCAACGACCGGCAGATCAAGATTGCAGGCAAACGCATCGAACTCGACGAAATCGAACATGCGTTGCGCGTGGCGCCCGGCGTCGCAGATGCGGCCGTGGCGGCATTCGAAGGACGCAACGGCAAGGCCATCGCGGGCTTCGTGAAGGCCGACGCCGCCGACGCCGCAGGTCTTCTGAACGCAATCCGCGCGTATCTCAAGTCCGCCCTGCCCGATTACATGATGCCGGCGGAGCTGCGCGTGCTGCCGGATTTCCCGCTGACGCCCAACGGCAAGATCAACCGCAAAGCGCTGCTTGCGACTATCGATACGCAATCCGAATCATCGGCGCAGCCCGCGCCAGTGGACGACGATGTTGCCGACAAGCTCGCGTCCGTATTCGAAGGCCTCCTCGGCAAGCCCGTCGATCGGCGCTCGAACTTCTTTGATCTCGGCTTGCGTTCGCTCGATATGATGCGCGCGCACGCCATCATCGCGCGAGACGTCGCCGCCAAGGTCGCGCTGGTGGATCTCTTCCGCCATCCCAATGTCGAGGCACTGGCTTCGCATCTGCGCACGACGCTCCCGCTCGAGAACACAGCGCCAGTCCGTCAACGCCGCGGCGTGCAAAGCGGCGCCATCGCCGTCGTCGGCATGTCCGGACGGTTTCCGGGCGCACGCAACGTCTCCGAACTTTGGGCCAACATCCTCGCGGGACGCGACTGCATCACGCATTTCGACGTGGCGGAACTCGAAGACAGCTTCGACGACGGCTTGCGCCGCGATAAGAGCTACGTCAAGGCACGTCCGATACTCACGGATGTCGACCACTTCGATGCGGGCTTCTTTGGCATGCTGGCGCGCGAGTCGGCGCTGACCGACCCGCAGCAGCGGCTCTTCCTCCAGATTGCGTGGGAAGCGTTCGAAGATGCCGGCTACGACCCGGCGACGATCGCCGGCGCGGTCGGGGTGTTCGCCGGCACGTCGATGAACACCTACTTCCTCAAGCACATCCTGTCCGATCGCGGGGTCATCGACGAATTCACGAGCCAGTTCCAGATCGGCGAGTATCAAAAGCTCGTTGGGGCCGGTGATTTCGTCGCCACCCGCACCGCGTACAAGCTCGGGCTCACGGGACCGGCCGTCTCCGTGCAGACGGCATGCTCCACTTCGCTCACCGCGATCAGCCTCGCCGTCGAGAACCTTCGCGCCGGTCGCTGCGACATGGCGCTGGCCGGTGGCGTCTCGATCACGTTCCCGCAAAAGCGCGGCTACTTCTATGAAGAAGGCGGCATGGGCGCGCCCGACGGCGTGTGCCGCCCGTTCGATGCCGACGCAAAGGGCACGGTGTTCGGCAGCGGTGCGGGCGTCGTCTTGCTCAAACGGCTCGAAGACGCCATCGCCGACGACGATTCGATCTACGCCGTGATCCGCGGCGTGGGCATCAACAACGACGGTTCCGACAAGGTCGGCTTCACCGCGCCGAGCGTCGACGCCCAGGCACGCGCCGTCGCCATCGCGCACGCTGAAGCGGGCATCGATCCGGCCTCGATCGGCTATGTCGAGGCCCATGGCACGGCAACGCCGCTCGGCGATCCGATTGAATTCGCGGGCCTCGTGCAGGCCTTCCGGCTCGGTGGCGCAGAAGGCGGCCAGTTCTGCGCGCTCGGCTCGGCGAAGGCCAATGTCGGGCACCTCGACGCGGCCGCGGGCGTGACGGGTTTCATCGCCGCGTCGCTCGCCCTGCGCAACCGCACGTTGCCGCCGCTCACGCATTTCCGCTCGCCCAATCCTGGCATCGACCTCACTAACAGCCCGTTCTACTTCAACGTGGCGGCACGTCCATGGACTGACGGCGCCGCGCCGCGCCGCGCCGGTGTGAGTTCCCTCGGCGTCGGCGGGACGAACGTCCATGTGGTGCTCGAGGAGGCGCCTTGCCGCGACGCCTCGGGCGAGCAAAGCGACGGACTCCAGATCCTGCCGCTATCGGCCCGGAGCACGGCGGCGCTCGAACGCGCGAAGGCGAATCTCGCCACGCATCTCGCGAGCCATCCGGAAATCGCACTGGCCGACGTGGCCGCGACGCTGCAAACGGGACGCCGCGATTTCGCGCACCGCGCCGTCGTCGTTGCCGAGAGCGTGGAACAGGCCCAGGCCAAGCTCCAGAAAGGCGCAATCGAAGCACAGGCGCCCCAGGCCGCGCCTGCGGTCGTCTTCATGTTTCCCGGCCAGGGCGCGCAGTATCCGGGCATGGGAGCCGCGCTCTATCGCGCCGAGCCGGTCTATCGCGAGTGGATCGACAAGGGCGCCGAGGCGCTGGCGCCGCATCTCGGGCTGGACATCCGCACGCTGCTGCTGAGCGAGGCGCCGGAGGGCGACGACACCCCGCACCCCATCCGCTCGACGATCTATGCGCAGCCCGCGCTTTTCCTCGTCGAATATGCGCTGGCGCAGTTGTGGATGTCGCGCGGCATCAAGCCGGCGGCCATGATCGGCCATAGCGTGGGCGAGCTGGTCGCCGCTTGCGTGGCCGAGGCGATCGCCTTCGAGGATGCGCTGTGCCTCATCGCACAGCGCGGCGCGCTCATGCAGTCGGCCGAACCGGGCGCGATGCTGGTCGTGCGCCTGGCGGAGGCGGAACTCAGCCCCATGTTGCCCGGCGACGTCGATCTCGCCGCGCTCAATGCGCCGACGCTCAGCGTCGTGGCCGGCCCCTTCGCGGCCATCGAGGCATTCGAGACCACGCTCAAGGCACGCGATATCGAGCATCGACGTTTGCACACGTCGCACGCGTTCCACTCGCGCATGATGTCCGGCGTCGTCGACGATCTGGCCAAGATAGCGAACAGCCTTGCTTTCGCGAGGCCCAAGATCCCGTACGTGTCTTCCGTCACCGGGCAATGGGCGTCGATGGATCAGCCGGTGTCGGGACAGTACTGGGCGAGCCACTGCCGCAATGTCGTGCGCTTTAGCGACGCGCTCGCCACGGTCACGGCGGAGGGCAAGCCTCTTCTGCTTGAAATCGGTCCCGGCCGCACGCTCTCGACCTTCGTCCTGCAGGGCTTGCCCAAGGACCGGCATCAGGGCGCGATTGCCTCGCTGCCCGACTTCGCGACACGCGAGCGCGAGCTTGCCGTGCTCGCCGAGGCGACCGGGCGCCTGTGGCTGAACGGCGTCAAGCCGAGCTGGAAAGCGCTGCGGGCTGAAACGGGCCGCCGCGTTTCGCTACCGACTTATCCCTTCGAGCCGGAACGGCACTGGATTGACGCCCCGGCAACCGCCTCTTCACGTCAGCCAACGACCGTTGCCCCGGCGATTGCCGCGCAAGCCTCGTCCGAAGCCCTAAACGATATTCCTCAGACCGCCATGACCCAGACCGTCCAAATCGACCGCAAACCGCGTCTCATTGCCGAACTCGCGTCACTGCTTGCCGAGATGTCCGGCGAAGCACCGGATACGTCCAACCCGGACGTGACCTTCTGGGATCTCGGTTACGACTCGCTGTTCATGGGGCAAGTCTCCCGGCAACTGCGCCGCCGCTACGACGTCACGATCAGCTTCCGGCAGATCATGAGCGACTATCCGACGCTGCCCGCCCTCGCGCAGTTCCTCGATGGCGCGATGCCGCCTGACCCGGAAGTGCCTGCCGAAGCTGCTCGTGCGCCGGTCGCTGTCGCCGCTCAAGCGGCCGCCGCGCCTGCCGCCGTTGCGGCAGTGCAGGTCAGCGCGCCCGTCGCAGTGCAAGCGCTTGTTGCGACGGCCACGGGCGACCTCCAGTCGGTGATCCGCGACCAGCTCGCCGCCATGCAGTCCGTGATGGCGCGCCAGCTCGAAGTGCTGCAAGGCGCGCCGCTGGCCGTCCAGCAACCCGTAGCGGTGCAGATCTCCGCGCCGGCCGCAGCGCCCACCGTCTCCGCCCCGGCCGTGGCAGCCGCAGCGCCCGCGCGCGCCGCCGCCGGTCCCGAAATCAAGTTCGAGGAAAATCGCCCGTCGCGCTTTACCGCCTACAAGCCGGGCGCCTCGCACTCGGCCCAGATGACCGACGCCCAGAAGGCGTTCATCACCGATCTCGCGGCGCGCTACTCGGCCAAAACGGCCACCTCCAAGGCGCGTACGCAGTCCTACCGGGCGGTGCTTGCCGACCCGCGCACCGCCAGCGGCTTCCGCGAGGAATGGAAGGAGCTTGTCTATCCGATCGTCGCCCAGCGCTCGAAGGGCTCGAAGATCTGGGACGTAGACGGCAATGAATATATCGACGTGGTCAACGGCTACGGCCAGACCGCATTCGGCCACACGCCCGATTTCGTGGTCGCCGCGGTCAACGCGCAACTGGAGGAAGGCTTTGCGATTGGACCGCAGTCGCCGCTTGCAGGCGAAGTCGCCCAGATGTTCTCCGACATGACGGGCCATGAGCGCGTCACGTTCTGCAATACCGGCTCGGAAGCCGTGATGGCGGCGATGCGCCTCGCGCGCACGGTGACCGGCAAGGACAAGGTCGTCTGCTTCGACGGCGACTATCACGGCCAGTTCGACGAAGTGCTGGTGAAGCCCGGCAGCGAAGCGGGCGTGCCGCGCGCGTTCCCGCTCGCCCCGGGAATTCCGCAGACCTCCGTGGGCAACATGGTCGTGCTGCCCTACGCCCGTCCCGAAAGCCTTGAATGGATCAAGGCCAATATCGACGATATCGCAGCGGTGCTGATCGAGCCTGTGCAGTCGCGCCATCCCAACTTGCGTCCGAAGGAGTTCGTGCAGCAGTTGCGCGACGTCACGGCGGCCAATGACTCGGCCCTCATCTTCGACGAGGTCGTGACGGGCTTTCGCGTGCATCCGGCCGGCATGCAGGGCCTGTGGGGCATCCAGGGCGACATGGCGACCTACGGCAAGGTGGTCGGCGGCGGCCTGCCCATCGGCGTGCTGGCGGGCACCACGCAGTACATGGATGCGCTCGACGGCGGTCAGTGGCAATTCGGCGATGCTTCGGTACCCGAAGTTCCGCCTACGTTCTTCGCGGGCACGTTCGTGCGCCACCCCGTGGTGCTCGCCGCCATGAAGGCCGTCCTCCTGCACCTCAAGGAGGCTGGCCCGGCGCTGCAGGAAGGGCTCGGCGCACGCATGGAAGGACTCGTGCAGCGCGTCAACGCGCATCTGGAGAAAGTCGGCATCGCCGCGCGGGCGGAGTCCTTCTCGAGCTGGTTCTATGTGAATCTCGCGGGTGAAGATCGCCTCGGCAGCCTCTTCTATCCGTACATGCGCTACCTCGGCGTGCATATCATGGAAGGCTTCCCTTGCTTCCTGACGACGAGCCATTCGGACGAGGACATCCGCAAGATCGGCGACGCCTTCATCGCGAGCATCGACGCGCTCCAGCGCGTCGGCATTCTCGGCGGCGCGCAGGACGCCGCGGCGCATACGCCGGCCGAACCGCCGCTCACGCAGTCTGCGCTCACCGAGCCCCAGAAGGAAATCTGGATGTCGGCTCAGCAAGGCCACGAAGCCTCGCTCGCGTTCAATGAGTCGTTCACGCTCGAACTCAACGGCAAGCTGAACGAGGCCGCGTTCGAACGCGCCTTCGCCGCGACCGTGGCCCGCCACGATGCGTTGCGCGTCCACTTCTCGCGCGTCGGCGACACGATGTTCGCAGACGCGGCGACGACCGTTGCGCTGGTCCCGATCGACCTTTCCGGCCACGCCGATCCGACGGGCGAGCTCAAGGCCATCATCGACGCGGAAGCCCGCGAGGTCTTCGATCTCACCCGCGCCCCGCTCGCGCGCGCCGCGCTGGTGCGCCTGGAAGCGCAAAAGTGGGCGTTCGTGTTCACGGCACATCACATCGTCTGCGACGGCTGGTCGATCAACATCATCCTGCGCGACCTGGCCGCCCTCTATGCGGCGGAAGTCTGGGGCACGCAGCCGGAACTGGACGAAGTGCAAAGCTTCCTCGCCTTCGCCAAGGAGCAGGACGCGATCGGCGTGGACAAGGAAACGCGCGACTTCTGGATGAACGTCCATCGCGAGCCGGCGCCGCAGCCCGACTTGCCCGGCGATCGCCCGCGCCCCGAACGCAAGAGCTTCAATGGCGCCTCGACGACCCGCCATCTGGGAGCCGACCTTCTCAAGCAGGTCAAGACCGCTTCCTCGAAGCAGGGCTGCTCGCTGTTCGCCACGCTGTTCGGCGCGGCCCAGGTGCTGTTCGGCCGTCTGTCCGGCAATGACGACGTGGTCATCGCCGCACCGATGGCCGGCCAGTCGCAAGCCGGCGAAGCGCTGCTGGTCGGCCACTGCGTCAACTTCCTGCCGCTGCGCGTGAAGTTCGACCGCGAAAAGCCTTTCGCCGCACACATGAAGGCGGTGCGCGATCACCTCTACGATGCTGGCGACCGGCAGAACTACACGTACGGTGCGCTCGTGCGCGATCTCGGCATCAAGCGCGATCTGAACCGGCTGCCGCTGACCGATCTGCAGTTCAATCTGGAAAAGGTCGACGGCGAACTCGACATGGCCGGCGTGACCACGCACTTCACGCCGAACGCCAAAGCGTACAGCAACTTCGATCTGTTCCTGAACGTGATCGAATCGGCACAAGGTCTGCGTCTCGATTGCGACTTCAACACCGACGTCTATGACGAAACGACGATCCAGCGCTGGCTCGGCTACTACGAAACCTTGCTGAGCGCGATCGCACGCGATGCCGAAACGCCGGTCGCCGCGCTGCCGCTGCTCAGCGATGCCGAAATCCACCATCTGCGTGACGAACTGAACGCGTCGCAGCGTGACTACGATCTCTCGCAGACGACCCCGGCGCTGATCGCCGCGCAGGCCTGGCAAGCCCCGGATACGACGGCCGTGTCGGACGAGTCGACGAGCCTGACGTATGGCGAACTCGATGCGCGCGCGAGCCAGATCGCCCGCCGGCTGATGGCCGCGGGAATCGCCTCAGGCGGACGCGTCGCCATCGCGATGGAGCGCACTGCGACGACCGTCGCCGCGATGATCGGCGTATGGCGCGCCGGCTGCGCCTATGTGCCGCTCGACATGACGATGCCGCCTGCACGTCTGCGCCAGATTCTCGATGGCGCCGACATCGCCGCCATCCTCAGCGATGAAGCCAGCCTCACGTTGCTGGAACCGGGTGCGCATCGCGTGCTGGACGTCGACGCGCTCCTCGCGCAGGACGATGACGAGACGATCGCGCTGCCCGTCGTCACGGACGCGGATTCGGCCTACGTGATCTTCACGTCGGGCTCGACGGGTCAGCCCAAGGGCGTGGAGATCGGCCACCGCGCGCTAAGCAACTTCCTGTTGTCGATGGCGAATGCGCCGGGCTTCTCGGTCAGGGACAGCATCGTCGCGGTGACGACGTTCTCCTTCGATATCTCGGGTCTCGAACTGTTCTTGCCGCTCATCTCCGGCGGCCGCACCTTCATCGCCGGGCACGCAGAAGTGCGCACCGGCTTTGAGCTGGTGACCCGCCTGAGGGAAGAAGCCGCCACCGTTCTCCAGGCGACGCCTTCGCTGTGGCGCATGCTGCTCGAGGCAGGCTTCAAGGCGCCGAAGGGCTTCAAGATCCTGTGCGGCGGCGAGCCGTTGCCGCGCGACCTCGCCGACGAGTTGCTCGCGACCGGCGCTGAGGTCTGGAACCTCTACGGCCCGACCGAAACGACGATCTGGTCTTCGGCCTCGCGTGTCGTTGCGAACGCACCCGTGGTGATCGGCGCGCCGCTCGCCAATACCGACCTGCACGTGCTGACCGACGACCTGCATCTGGCGCCGGAAGGCGTGAGCGGCGACCTGTGGATTGGCGGCGAAGGCCTGGCAAAGGGCTATTTCAACCGCCCTGACCTGACCGATGCCGCGTTCAAACCGGTTGCCATCGAAGGCGCTGCGCCGCGCCGGCTCTACCGTACCGGCGATCTTGCGAAGCGGCTCGCCGATGGCTCGCTCCAGCATCTGGGCCGCCGCGACCAGCAGATCAAGCTGCGCGGCTTCCGCATCGAGATCGAGGAAATCGAGTCCACCTTGCGCAAGGCGCCCGGCGTTGCCGCAGCCGCCGTCGCCCTGCACACGGTGAGCGACAGCGCGCGCCTCGTGGGCTACCTCGTCGGTGCGGGCTCCGACAAACCCGACCAGGGCGCGGTCGCGGCCTATGTCGCCGGTCAGCTGCCGTCCTACATGGTGCCGACGCTGTGGATGACACTCGACGCCCTGCCCCAGACCAGCAACGGCAAGCTCGACCGCAAGGCCCTGCCGGTGCCGACGCCGGACATGGTGGCCACGCCGGTGCGTCAGCCGCACGCTGCGCTCAAGGTCGTGCCGCAAGCGCCGATGCCGGTCGAATCCGCGGCCACCGAACCCGAGGCGAGCGAACCGGCGCAGATCACCGCCGCCGTGGCCGAACCCGTGACGCTGACGCCGACGCAGACCACGATCGCCGCGATCTGGGGCGATGTGCTTGGCCTGCAGCATGTCGGCATCGACCAGAAGTTCTTCAGCCTTGGCGCAGACAGCCTCCAGTTGTTCCGCATCGTCGCGCGGATGAACGAGCGCGGGCTGGGCGTCGATGCTCGCCAGCTCATGAAGAACGTCACGATCGAGCAGTTGGCAGCCAGCCTTGACGGCACGCAGACGGACGAGCCGGCCGAGGCGCCCGCCGTGGCGAGGCCGTCGATCCTCAACTTCAAGCGCAGGATTGCTGAAGGAGCCTGAGCGATGAACGGGATAGCCTTGAATATCGCGCCTGTGCAGGAGGTCGAGGCGGGCCATGCCCTGTTCCCGGCGACCGCCTGCCAGGTACGCTACTGGCACGAGCAGAAGGCGTCGCCGAAGGCCTCCGCGCTCAATATCGCTTTCCGGCTGCAATTGTCGGGACCGCTCACGGCCGCGAGCATCGAACAGGTGCTAGCCGAACTGGTCGCGCGGCACGAGATATTGCGCACCGGCTTTCTGATGACGGGCGCGGGGCTGCGCCAGCAGGTCTGGAGCCGCGCCCCCTTCCGGCTGGAAGTCGTGGATCTTGGCGGTCTGGACGAAAAGGCGGCGCTCGCCGCGGCGCAGCGTGTGGGTGAAGCGCAGGCCCGCACGCCTTTCGAGTTGTCGTCCGCCTCGTTTTTCCGCGCCGTGTGGTTGCCGAGGTCGGGCACGCAAGGCGAATTGCAGCTGACCTTCCATTCGCTCGTGATGGACGGCTGGTCGTTCGCGATCCTCGTGCGCGAACTCGTAGAAGGGCTCGCGGCGTTGCGCGCGGGCCACGATCCCGACCACCCCGACGTCGACCTTCACCACGGCGACTACGCACTGTGGAAGGGCGAGTTCCTGGCCAGCGCGGCGATCGATCGCGCTCGCGTGCATTGGCGCGAGGAGCTTAAGGGCTTCAGCCGTTTCGATGTGGCGGGCGATCGCCCCCGGCCATCGGAACGGCGCTTCCAGGGCGTCATTCGCTCCATTCTGTTGCCGGACACGCTGAGCGAACACCTGATCGCGGCCGCCAAGGCGCAAGGCGTCACCCTCTTCAGCGTGGCGGCCGCAGCCCTCGCGATGTCACTGCAAAAGGCGACCGGCCAGGCCAAAGTCGCCATGGGCACGCAGATGTCGGTGCGCGATCAGCAGGAACTCGAGGGCGTCGTCGGGCCGCTCATCAACACGGTGATCCTGCGCCTCGACGTGACCGATGGCAGCACCCTTGCCGACGTGACCGCGCAGTGCGGCGGCAAGCTCAGCGACGCCATCGAGCATCTTCACCTGCCGTTCGAAGAGATGATGGAAATGGCGGGCGAAGTGTCCGAAATGAATCGGCCGCCGCTATGCTCCGTCAACTTCGCTCTGCAGCAAAGCTTCGTTGGCATGGGCGACGAGGTGCGCCGCCAGGATTACGCCGCGACGACTTCGCCCTCTTTCAACGCGGGCGCGCTCTACGACCTCAACTTCTTCATGGTGCGGCGCCCGGAAGGCTGGCGCATCTCCTGCGAAGGCGACACGGACCTTTACGACATCGAGACGATCGACCGGCATCTCGCCAATTGGCGCGAGGTACTGGAAACGGCAGAAGTCATGCCGCAACGCCCGCTCGCGCCCGCGGCCGGGAGCGAGACAGCGCAAGTTGCGGGCGGTGTGGGCGTGAGCGGTTTTCTCAGCCGCGCCGAGCTGGAGGCGAAAGCGCACAACATCGTGCGATTCAACGAGGATGGTTCGCAAACGCCCATCATCGTGCTCAACAACATCGCGGTTCTCTATGAGCTGGCCAAACAGGTCGGTGACGAGCGAACCATTGTCGACGTACCCATGGTGCCGAAGACGCCTCAGCCCAACTTCCCGTTGCGCGCCTTCGAGGATCTCGCCGCGGACGCCGTGCGGCTCATCCGGCTGATCCAGCCGCATGGCCCCTATATCCTCATGGGCTACTGCGTGCTGGGCGCGATGGCGCTGGAAGCGGCCCACCAGCTGCGCCGCGAGGGCGAAACGGTGGAACTCGTCGTGCTCACCGATTCCTGGTGCCCGGGTTACCGGGAGACGATGCCCTGGTACGATCGCCTGTTGCGCAAGTTCCAGGTGCGCATGGACGACATCCCGCGCGACTATCGCCTCGCAAGGCGCGGCGAGATGTCCATGATTGCGTTCCTCCAGCAGTTTCGCACGGTTCGCCTGCTTCGTCTCACCCAGCTCGCCGTGAAGTTCGGACTCTTGAAGAACGACAACGCGAACAACATGATCGACGACAACCTCTGGTACGGCCGCAATATCGGCTATCTGCGCGAACAGCAGGTGCGCTATCGCCCGAAGGCCTATGACGGCAATGTCCAGATCTTCCGCAGCGGTCAGGTGCTCAAGGGCCGCCTGTTCGCGCAGGACATGGGTTGGGGTGAAGTGGTCACCGGCAAGCTGGTCGTCACCGAGGTTCCCGGCATGCACAACCAGATGTTCCGCGCGGCCGGCGCTGCTGTCATGGGCAAGCAACTGCTTGAACGTCTGGCCGCAACCGTGCGAGGCAAACAGGAAAGCGCGCTTGAGGGACCATGATCTCGATGCGTCACATCAAGGTAATTGGCCTATGTCCCGTTCGCGCAAGTTCTTGCTGGTCGCCTGCTTCGGCGCGCTGACCGTGGCCGGTCTTTTTGCCAGGCTCGCCCTTCCCGGCCTCTTTCGCCGCGCCCCCGTTGCTGTCGCTGTCGCGGCGGAAGCCCCATCCGGCAGGATACGACTCGCAGTGCTCGGAGACTCCAACAGCGAGTCGTACCATGACACGCTGACGCCGGGTGGTCCGGGCACGCGAGGCGGCAAGTGGAGCGCGACCACCTGGCAGTGGACCGAGGTCCTGGGTCAGCTGCGCGGTGACCAGATCGATCTCGGGGAATGGGGCGCCTGGGGCACAGGCAAGTACCGCGCCATTGTCGGGGAAGCCCTCGGTTCCCTCTCTCGCACGCCCCCCAAGGTGGACTACCGCTATAACTTCGCGATTAGCGGCGCGACTTGCGACCAGCTGATGGGCAAATCGCAGCGCCAGGCCATCCGTCTCGTCGATTTGATGGACACAGAACCCCAAGCCTGGCGAGGCGGCATCGTGTTCATTCGCATCGGCGACAACGATCTCAGCAGCCACGAGCTATTCGACGAGATGTCGCGCGATCCCGCTGCACCGCACCCCGCAGCCGTGATGGACGCCTGCATCAAGTCGATTGGCGAAGCCGTCTCGCTGATCCGCATAAATCATCCGGATACCTATGTCGTGCTCTCAACCGCGGCCAGCGGCGCGGATTGGCCGGGCGAGTTCGACAGCTGGCAATCCGCCAGAGAGATAGCCAATATCGACGCCGGCGTCGAGCACTTCAACAATGGCTTGCGCGCGCTCGCTGCGGCGGATCGCCATGTCTACGTTCTCGAAGACAACGCGTGGTTCAGAAGCATGTGGGGTCAGCGCGACGCCCAAGGTCGGCCAAACTACAAGACGGTTCGCCTGTCGCCTGGCTGGGCCATCACCAATACCTCCGGCGACGATCCGCACAACGTCTTCCTTGCAGACAGCCACGCCGGCGTAGTCTGGAATGCGCTTTGGACACAGTACCTCGTCGTCTCGCTGAACAACGCTTTCAGATTGCACATCAAGCCGATTACGGATGCCGAGGTCGTTGATTTTCTGCGACCCAGCTTCAAAGCCGCTGACACAGCGTCGGCGTCCCGCCATGAACCAGCCAGGGAAACCGCCCAGTTCCGGGTAAACGTCAAAACGGGTTTGGATGTTCGTCAACGCACATCGGGTGAAGAGGCGCAATAGTAGCCTGCAGGCAGTGTCCCTCCTACCTACGAAGGTGTGCCATGTCTGTGACTAGCGATGGTACGGTGTTGGCCGATGCATCACGCCGACTGACCTCAGACGACAAAATCCTGCACGCTTCCAGCACCGAATTCAAAAGCAATTTCAATCTTCATCCATTCAAGTTCAATCACGTATTGCATGAGAGTGGATTGTTCGAGATCCCGAGGGTCGCCGAACTCGCCCAACTGATGCTCGAAAAGAACGGCAACGCTCGCGCGATCAACTTCAAGAATAGCGCGCTGGATGCCAAGTTCAGCGCCATGCCGCATAGCAAGCAGCTGGCCGAGGCGTTTGCCCGTGTTCACGAAAACGACTCATGGATCAAGCTCACCCAGGCACACCTGTTCGATGCCGACTATGCTCAGGTTCTGGATACAATCACATCCGAGCTCGAGGATTTGTCCGGTTTCCCGCTGCGCAGCGACATGACCCTGGTGACGATGACACTGTTAGTCTCCTCGCCCAATATCTCGACGCCCTTCCATATCGATCACGAAACCAACTTCCTCTTCCAGTTGCAGGGTTCGAAGGACGTCTGTCTCTTCCCCGCAACCGATCGCGAGCTGGTGCCCGACCAGGAAGTCGAACGTTACTACGCCGGCAACTTCGAAGCGGCGCGCTATCGCTGTCAGTTGCAGAGTCGCGGAACGATCTTCCGGCTCAACCCGGGGGAGGTAGTGCATCACCCGTCACTGGCGCCGCACTGGGTCAAGAACGACAACAATGTTTCGGTGAGCATCAGCATCAACTACTGCATGAAGTCGCTGGAGCAACGCGCCAGGGTCTATCAGGCCAACTACGTTCTGCGCAAGATGGGTCTGAAGCCGCTGCCGCCCGGCGTTTCGCCGTTGCGCGACAAGCTGAAAAGGAAGGTCATCTCGACGCTGGAACACCGTGACCCCAAGACCTTTTCGGAAGTCGTTCACTGGCCGGTGACCCGATTAAAGTCCCCGCTGGATGCGGTTCTGCGCCTCGTCAAACGCTGAACCGCTACGGCGATCAGTGTGCCCGAGCGCACGAACGCCGGGCACGCATCGCTCTAGACTTTAAGTGCGTGCTGTTCGGGCGCTCTGCTTTGCAGCAAGTCCTGAACGGACAGACCGCCGGGGCAAGCCGCGAACAACGTTTGCGATGAAACCGTTACACCAGCCGGACAACCGCGGCATCTCCGCGAGGTAACCATGGACTATGTCGGCCGACCTCACTTTCTGGTTCCGGAGACGCTTCTGAGGGAAGCGCCAACCCCGCCGGCCGCTTCGCGCGATACGACCGCCCAGTCCAATCCGGCGCTCGCGCAAACGCCCGTGGTCGACGAACCGTGCCTTCTGTCGCTCGTCGTGCCGTTCTACAACGAGGAGGAGATGATCGGGGCGTTTTTCAGCGCGGTGATTCCCGTACTCGAAGCGATCGACGGAACACAGTTCGAGATCGTCTGCGTCAACGACGGCAGCCGCGACGACACGCTGCGCATGCTGATCGCCAGGTCCAATGACGACAGCCGCATCCGCGTCATCGATCTGTCGCGCAATTTCGGCAAGGAGGCAGCACTGTCCGCGGGGCTCGACGAAGCTCGCGGCTCGATCGTGATCCCTTTCGACGCCGACCTGCAAGACCCGCCGAAAGTCATTCCGTTATTGGTCGAGAAATGGCGGGAAGGCCATGACGTCGTCGTCGCCAAACGCGTCAGCCGGCTCACGGACTCCTTTCTGAAGCGCCAGACCGCAGCCATCTTCTACCGCATACACAATGCGATGTGCGACACGAAGATTCCGGAAAACGTCGGTGATTTCCGCTTGATTACGCGTGAGGTCGTGGACGCCCTCAAGCAGCTTCCGGAAACGCGCCGCTTCATGAAAGGCCTGTTCGCCTGGGTCGGATACCGGACTGCGGTCGTCGAATACGTGCGCGAACCGCGTCTGGCCGGCAGGTCGAAGTTTTCCGGGTGGAAACTGTGGAACTTCGCCCTGGAGGGCTTCACGAGTTTCAGCACGCTGCCGCTTCGCGTATGGACCTATGTCGGCAGCTTCGTGGCGCTTGGCGCTATCCTGTATGCGTCGTTCCTCATTGTGCGCACCCTGATTCAAGGGGTCGCCGTACCCGGCTACGCTTCGCTGATCTCCGCCGTCCTTCTGCTCGGCGGGGTTCAATTGATCGGCATAGGCGTGCTCGGCGAATACATCGGCCGCATCTACCACGAATCGAAGAGCCGGCCGGTCTACCTGATTCGCAGACGCTATCAATCCGCAGGCCCCAACGATGCCTGATCTGCGCGCGGCACGAAGGTTTGTGGTCTATGCGGGCGTCGGTGCGATCGGCACTGTCACGCAGTATGCGATCCTGGTTGCGATGGTTCGCTCCGGCTTTTCTCCGGCCCTCAGTTCGATGGTCGGGGCGAGCTTCGGCGCAATCGTCAACTACAGTCTGAACCGCCAGATTACGTTCCGAAGCAAAAGCAATCCACTGTCGACCGCGCCGAAGTTCGCCATTATCGCCTTGCTTGGCGTGCTCACGAACGGCTTGTGCATGAAGTTCTTCGTCACCAGTCTTGGTATGAACTATTTGATTGCCCAGCTGGTTACGACTGCCCTCGTTCTCGGCTTGACCTACCTGCTCAACTCCGCGTGGACGTTCAATGAGAAGGGGCGCTTCTCCGCAGCGGCCCCCACTGCGCCTGCCAAGGTCCCGACGGCAGGCGACACATCGTCGTCCTGAACGTTGCGCAACGAGCAACGCACGCCCATTCGCCTCGCGCGATCGAAAGCCGCGTTGCCCAACGCACAGAGCGGTTCGAATCCACCGGCTACATTCGTCGCGTGACTTGCCTACACGGACGTAAGCGAGACGCCCTGCTGTCACACGACGGCCGGGACGACATCGAGCGATGAACGAGGCGTGCAGACACACGCTACAGATTCCGGGAGGTTCGCCACACTGCGCGGGAAAGTTCCGGATCTTGGCGGCGTTCGCGGCCGACATGGCAATCATCGGCCCGTGCTCATACTTCGACTGATATTGGGCGTTAGCAGCTCGTTTCGCTGATTGGACCACTGGGCGACTAACCCTTTATCGATTGATCTTCTGGCTGCGAGCGTGGAGGTGCTACATGACAATAAAGTGGTCACGGGGGAATGTGCATCTGATCCTGTCCTGGATCGTTGTCGGCGTACTCGGTATCGTCGAAGGACTCTACGGGCGGACGCAATACTATGGCGACTGGATCTCCTATCTCAATGTGAGCTGGGCCGTCACGCACCTCGATTGGCGCGAGATTTTCAATCCCTTCTGGAATCCAGGATATCCCGCATTGGTTGCCGGTGCCCGGGCGCTGGCGGCCCCCACTCCGGAGGGTGAGTGGTATGCCATAACGGCAATCAACTGGGTCATCTATCTGGTTGCTTATGCCGCCTGGCGCGGACTGATCCGGAGCGCTCTCGCGCTGTTTTGGCCTGATTCGATTGCGCTGGGCAAGCACCCATTTACGATCTGGATCGGGGTTTGCGTTTTTCTCGGCGCGTGTCTGGCGCTGGACTCCGTTTCGGCCGCGTGCCCCGACTTGCTCGTGACCACGGGCTTTATCCTCGCTTCGGGACTGCTCCTCTCCCTGATCCGCCGTCGGGACCTGCTCACTGCGACTTTGCTTGGTCTCGTCCTTGGTCTCGGCGTTTGGGTAAAAGGCGTCTTCACTCCATTCGCCTGCCTGTTCCTGCTGACGCTTTTCATCTACTGCTGCATGAGGGGCGGCTTGTGGAAATCGTTAGGTGCGGTTGTGGGAACCTTCGGTGTTTTCTTTGCCGTCTATATCGCGGGGATTTCCTGGTCTTATGGGGAATTTACGCTTGGCGCTTCCGGTGCCTTGAATGTCCCCTGGCACGTGAACGAGCTGCCTCACCTGACCAATTGGCAGGGCGGCCCGGCGCAGTTCGGCCGGCCAATCCATCCGACCAGTCAGCTTGTGGCGGGCCTGCCTGCTTTCGGCTTTGGCACCCCTTTCCACACGACTTACCCCCCCTATAACGACGTCGCATATTGGTACAAGGGCTTCAAGTCGTTCTTCAGCCTGAAAATGCAATTGATCGCAATGGGCCGGTCGCTGTGGAGCTTGCAGCAGATAATCAAGCAACATCCAACGGTGCTTTCGCTCGCCGCGGCCCTCTTGTTTATCGTTGCCAGACGTTCATGGCGTGCATCGCTCGTCAAGGCAATCATTCGAACGTGGCCATTGCTGTTGCCGACCGTCGGCGGCTTTGCCACCTATTTCATTGTTCATGTCGAAGATCGCTACCTCAGTGCGTTCGTCATGGTCATTGCGCTTCTCACGTGGGCGCCATTGCTCGATGTCACGCTGCAATCTCGCCGCCTGCTCACCACAGCCCTCGCCATCATCTACAGCGCCGGTCTGATCGGAGAACTCGCAATAACAGATGGGCCTTCGTTCGTGGCGGCGGCCCGTCAAGCGGACTTTCACGACGACCCGAAATGGCGGATTGCCGACGCGCTGACTGCCCAAGGGTTGCAGCCGGGCGACCCGATCGCTGTGATCCGGGATAGCTATCCCACTGTCAGGGTCAGCTGGGCCTACGTGTCGCGCTTGCGCATCGTCGCCGAGTTTGGCGGTCTCCCGTACCGTGTCGAGCCCCAGGACCGCAACCGCCTTGACCGCAAAGACGAAGTCCTCTGGCCGAATTTCAGTGAGACATTCTGGACGCAGCTCACGGCGCAACAGCGTGATGAGGTCATGCAGGCGTTCCGTCAAACCGGCGCGCGAGCGGTCGTGTCGCTAGCGATGCCGAACATTGAACCCGGCCCTGGCTGGGTAGCCCTGAAGGGAACGCCCGCGTGGCTTTACAGGTTCGCCGATGCGGCCAAATAGACCCCAGGCCGCAACTGACTTTAGATAACGAGTTGTACGTGTTTCGCGCGGTCCAACGCAATTGGGTGCCCAAATACCAAGGGATATTGCTTATCCCAACCCTCATTAGATTGAAAGGAGCGATCACATGGAGACCACTACCGTTCCCCCGGTTCTCGAAGCGACATTGCCTGACAAGTGGATCGACGCGGATGCTGCGGTGTTTCGGGAAAATTTCGAGCGGAAGAGCTTCGACGTCTCCCACCATCTGGCATCCCATCCGCTCTTGCAACTTCCTCAATTGATGGAATTGGCGGAGCGGACCCTGAAAACGCGTCCAGCTGACCTCTACTACGACATGGGTGACGTCTCGCCTGGTCAAAAATGGAAAGACACGAATCGCGCGTTCTCGCCGCTGAATGCATTAGAGCAGCTGGAAGATTCCAACGCCTGGTTCATCTTCAGAGGCCCGCAACAAGATCCTGCCTACGCCGAGCTGTACAGGCATGCGATGGCGGAAATCAAGGGTATGGTGGGCGGCGACATCGAATCCATGATCAAGCGGGAAGACCTCATTATTTTCGTGACGTCACCGAAGCGGGTGACGGCGTATCACATCGACCGCGAATGCAATTTCATCCTTCAAATCCACGGGCAAAAGGATTTGTACGTGTTCGATCGGGAAGACCGGCAGGTTCTGCCGGAGGCGGAACTCGAGCGATTCTGGACCGTCGACCACAACGCGCCGAACTATCGACCCGAGTTGCAGGACCGGGCGAAGACGTACAGACTGGCTCCCGGAAACGGCGTGCACGTTCCGGTCAATTGCCCGCACTGGCTGAAGAACGGCGACAATATCTCGGTGACCTTGAGCGTAAATTTCCAGTTTCTGAACACGTTGCGCGCCGACGTCTATCGGGCCAACTATTACCTTCGAAAACTCGGACTCAACCCCACTCCGCCGGGACGAAGCGCCGTGCGCGATCGCGCCAAGGCCGCAGCGTTTTCGGCGGTGAATGCCACCCGGCGAGCTGCGATGTCGACTTTTAAAGGGGGCGGCGACTAGTATTACGTTCTTACCAGGAGTGATTCGCCCGCCCCAGGCCTCGACGATACTCGGCCTGCGGCGCGTGAAGCTCCGGCTTGGACGAAAGACCGGGACGGTCACGACCGCGTTTCCGGAATTGCCCTGGCCCGCCCGGCCCGCCGTGGCGGGCCTTGCTTTTTTAATGTGCGAGATCGCCAGCGGTCATTGAGCCCGCGGCGTTCGGTCCAGCACGATCGAGCGGATTACCCGACCTTCTCGACCAGATCTCTCCAACTGGCGAGTATCGGTTCGCGCGCAAACATCCGCAGATGCGCGCGCGCCTGGGCAATTCGCCGGAGGCGCTCCTCTTCCGGCATTTCGGCTAGCGAGTACATCCCATACGCGATCGATTCACGAGCAAGCGGATCGGCGCACAACATCGCGTCGCCACCGACTTCCGTCAAGATGCTCGCGCGGGAAACGAGGCATGGCAAATCGTGCTCTATCGCCTCTATCACCGGCATTCCGAATCCTTCCAGCAGACTCATCAGCACGAAACCGGATGCGTTGCGGTAAAGCCAACGAAGCTCGTCATCTCTCGTGTATCCCGGCATCACCACACCGGGAGATTGCCTGGCGAGTTCAATAGCGACGTCGGCGCCAGACTCGCGCCCGCCGACAATGACATACTGCCAGCCTTTCTCCACGAGACCGCTTGCCGAGAACGCCTCAATACAACGCGCCTGGTTCTTGCGATCTCCGATACTCCCCACCGTCAGCAGAAAACGGCGCGAAACGCCTTCCACCGGACGCACCTCTCCTTCCTTGACCCCCAGGCGAGTGGGAATGTAGATGACGTTCGACGAGGCGAAGTCATCACCGTACAGCCGGTGAAATTCCCGCTGGGAAGTCTTGCTGACAAATACCATGTGCGGCTTCATTCGCTGGATCTGCTCATAGGCGAGGAGATACAGGTCTTTCACACCCGGCGCGAAGTACTGCGGATGCGTGATCGGACCCACATCGTGGCAGAGCACAATGTCGCGTGCTTCCAGACGATGGCGCACGACACTCAGTGGATCGAGATGCAGCGTTGGGCGTGGATCGCGGATGGCCGGCAACAATGAAACCAGCCGGGAGTGGCGTACCCGCGCAATGGTTTCCTTGTGAGTCAACCGGCCGACGACCCGGCGCATCAGGTCGCTGTGGGGAAATTCGTGAAATCGTCCGTAGTGCACCCTCGTCACCCTGGCTCCGAGCGTCGAAATGATGTCCTTCCCCAAAAATAGCTTGCCGGTTCGATCATTGAGCGCCAATGAGAAGTCGACATCAATAGACATTGCGTGCCCCCGAAAGCTCTCTTTTAAGATGTTCAGCCGCTCGCGGCCTTCACGGTCTCGAACACGCTGCGCGCCGCCTGTCTCCAGGTGAAGCCGCCTGCCTGCCGGAGTCCAGCGGATATCAGGGATTGCCGCACGTTTTCATCGTTGAGTATGGCCAGAATATTCAGCCGCCATGCGTCCGGGTCCAACGGATCGGCATACAGCACCGCCTTGCCGCAAACTTCCGGAAGCGCACCAAACGGCGCAGCGACGACCGGACAACCTAGCGCCATCGCCTCCAGCGGCGGCAAACCAAACCCTTCCGTCAGCGAGGGAAAGGCCAGTGCGCCGGCATGGCTCATCAGCCCAACGAGCTCGGCATCGCTAATGCGTCCGGTAAATCGCACGTTTGGAGGCACGGTATGCCCGAGATATTCGAAGTCGGCCTGCGTCGCCCCGCCGAACAGCACGAGTTCGACGTCGCTCAGCTGTGCGCCTGCGAAGGCCTTCAGCAGAATGCCGATGTTCTTGTGCTTCTGCGTGTTCGCGAGTGCGAGCACATAGCGCCGCGGCTTCAGGCCCAACACAGCAAGCTGCCGCGCGTCGGGCTGAACCTGCAGGACATGGTCGCAGCCGTTATGCACAACGACGATCTTGTCGGCGTCGGCAACGCCATAGCGGACGAGCTCGCCCTTAGAAAACTCGGATACGGTAAAAATGATCTTGTGCCGCTTACCGATGAAAAAGTAGAGCGATTTGTACCAAAGCCGAAAAGGAAGCGAATAGGATTCGGGGGCCGAATACACCTGGGCGTCGTGTATCATCGTCGCCGAATCCCGGTGAATCAGTGGCCCGAGGTTGCATAAATTGAGTATGAAGTCCCTTCTGCGAGCCAGCGGGAGATAGCATTGCTCCCACGCGATCCGGTGAATCTTGCGGACCCAGCGACTCTCGCGAACGCACGAAATGTTACGGTAGGGCGGGATCTCGACGCGGTCTCTGACTACGAGTGCGCAATCGACGCCGCTGCCAGTTTGCCCGGCAATCAACGCGTCGATCGCGGCAACGAGTTGCTCGGCGACCTTATGCACGCCCGTCGGCCCTGCCCCGAAGAACTTGCCGTTGAAAGCTATCGTCTTCGACGCGATCGTTTTCATAATCCACCCCCACGTTCAAGCGTCAAGTCTTCTCACACCGTGTCCAGGCAACCGATCGGATGACCGCTCGAACGGCCACGGCGATAGCCGCGGAGTTTCCGGGCAGTTTCGCGCAAACGCGCCTTCCCCCTTACGCGGGGCAATGTTGTTTTCTCCGACGCGTATGCTATCGACACAGCCAGCGCGGCACTGCTGGATACCGCACGCAAACGCGCGCATATCCAGCGTGCCCGCGGGCGAGCGCCGCGCGCCGGCTCAAACGGGTGTGTCGGCCGCCGTGGTGTCGAGAACCGGTTTAGGCGTCGATCGGCCAAATCGGGAAACGAGCCAGGCGCGTATCGGCGTATCGATGAACCGCATGATGAGATAACTCGCCAGCAGGATCGCTGGCAAGAACACGACAGCCTCCAGAATCGGATCCTTTCTGTGCATCAACTGCTGATAGGTGCCGTTGAGCCAGACAAACGTGGGGTAATGCAACGCGTACACCGGATACGACAGTTCGCCAAGAACGAGCGCGACTGCCCGCACGGGCCCGGTGAGCGCAATCGAAGACCCGCCGAGGATCAGCAACGGCATCACGGCGGCAGCCCACAGCCACTGTACGAAGAAGGGGATCTGGCCATTCCACCCCATAATGACCACGGTCATCACGCACGCTGGAAGAAATAGCGATTTCCAGATCTTCAACGAGAGCAGCCCGAATTTCACATTGCCGTGATAAAGCAGGACGCCCAGATAGTAAGCGCCAAATACGCGTGGAAAACCGGAAAGGAAAGTCTGCGGTGTATCGCCTCCCATGCCAAACACCGAGGTAAGCGTATAGCCCGCGATCGCCATGACGAGTGCGAACTTCATGCCGTCAAATCGGCGTGTGAGCATCCAGAAGAGATTGACGACCAGCTCGAGAAAAAGCGTGTATTCGGGGCCATTGAGCGGAAAAACCTGTGGCCCTCCAATCGCATGCGGAGCACCGAAGGTCGGAATGCATGATAGACCGAGAAGCGTGGCGGCCGCGAGCCAGCCTGGCGAAATGTCGGAATCGTGAAGGAGAACATATCTCGCCGCCAGATACGATGCACTCAACAGAGTTCCGATGACGATCATCGGCATCAGCCGTATGAGTCTGACACGCGCGAAAAGCGCTCCGCTCATCCCTCTTTCGAAGCGGCCACGGTACGCCACGCACAGGACATAACCCGACAGGCCAAAGAAGAAGTCGACAGCAATGCCCGCGTTGGGGGCCAACCATGGGATCCCAAGCCAGTGATTGAGGTGAAAGAGCAGGACAGATATGGCTGCGAGGCCGCGCAGGCAATCTGGCACCGCCAAATGGGAGTCTTTGTTCATCGCTAGCGACTGCCACTTTCTCTAAAAGCTCTCGGGTCGCTCGGGCGTCAGCCTTCCTCGAAGGAAGTCCCACAACCCGATCAAATTGCCAACCAGACGCCCTCGCCGGTCGATCCATGGCTCCGGTGCGAAGCTTCGAACAATATTGCTCGCGATATTGCGCATGACATGATCGACCGCCGGGCGCAAAGGCATCGTCTTCTTTTTCACCAGATAGAGCGGGTTGATCACCTGCGAATAGCCGAGCTTGCATCCGGACACCCTGCCGCGCTTGACTCCCAGGTGCACGCCGAGCGCAGTATTGATACGCACGACGAGATCGCCCCGGTTCCAGATCTGGCCTCCGAAATCACGATCCTCCTGCCAGCCATAAAGAACGAGGCGCTCATCGAAGCGCAGGCCAGCGATGCTGCTGGCGCGGAACGCCATGTTGCACCCATAAGGGCCACCGGTCGGCGCGACGATCATCTTTTCCGGCACTTCGCCGATCCGGGCAACGAGTGCGCGCCCTTCATCGAAGGAATAGCCTGGCCCATGAATGCCGTCCGCGATGACGGTGCCGGTGACACACGCAATAGACGGATCGCTATCCAGAGCCTTGAGCGCTTGCGCAATCCATTCGCTGTGCATCAGAAAGTCGTCGTCCAGAAAAATCACGACGTCGACATCGTTCGGCACATGATCCAACGCGTGATTGCGTTGCGTCGTGAGCCCAGGGCGCCCCTTCAGCACGATCATTCCAGGTTGGACGGCCAGGTCGCCAACATCCTCATCGCAGACGCAGGACACGATAATGAGATCAGGCTTCACCGTTTGCACGTTGGCGAAGGCAACGACGTCCTTGAGAATGTCTGCGCGACCACGCGTTGCAAAGATCAGGCAGATTTTCGGATCCTTGCCAAATGGAGGCCGACTCATTGGCTCGGCCATCGTGACTCGCGAACTGAAGCTCGATTCCATCATTGACCTCATCGACCATTGCCCGCAGGAATGCGCAAGACGTATGGGCTGTCTTCACGCGTACACCACAACGCATGTGCAAAACGATTCGCGTATGTCGCTATTCGAGCCATCTTCCAAATCTCGCCGGTAAAGAGACGCCTTCGTTGATCCCGAGAATCTCGCGGAACAACCCCGCCTTCCAGATCCCGAAAATCAACATCACCAGCAATGATCCTTCCGCCAGTATCCGCGCGTACACCATGCCCGCGGCCCCCCAGTGGCTGGCAAGGGGAATGGCCGCCACCAGGTTCACCACTGCGCTGATCACACCGCTCCAGGCAAGCAGCTTCTCGAGTTTGCGGGGAATCAGAAAATAAATGCCCAATACCCGCGTGCAAACGGTAAGCGGCAGAATGAACACCATAATATTCAGAACCGGTACGGCATGACGCAGCTCCGGTCCAAATATCAGCGGTATGAGCCATTCAGAGAGCAATCTCGTGAGGATCACACCGGCTACCGCTCCCACAAAAAAGACAGCAAATGTCCGGCGGGCAAGCAGATTCGCTCGGGCCGGGTTGCGGGTCACCAGATACATGACCTTCGGCGCCAGGATCTGCGCGGCGGGCGCCATGATGCTCAGCGCGGCTCCCACCAGACGCTCGGAGAGACCAAAGGCACTCACTTCCTGGGCCGCGGCCAGTAGCGACAATATATAGGTGGATGCATCCAGCACCAGGACTGCCGTTCCGCTGTATATGAAGATCGTAGCCGAGCGCTTGATCAGACCCACTGCCGCACGCACGGGTGCAGTGAAGCCGGTGTATTCCTTTCGAACCAGCCAATATGCCACCAGCGTCTGGATCATGCTGGAGGTGAAAATCACCGGAAACGCCAGGTCGACGTCAGTCGGCTTGCGAATGAAGGTGAAGATCAGCGCGAGCGAAAGCAGAAGTCCCAGTACTTCGATCAGGACGTTCGTGCGCGGACGTCCCGTGCTGGTGAAATACCAGCCGATGTTGAAGGCGGACAGCAACCCTCCCGCGACGACGAAAAGGCCTGCAAAAGGCACATTGGCAATAATTTCCGACCTGCTGACCGCAATGCCTCCTACGATCGCACCGGGAATGCTCAATAGCAGCCGGGCCGTAAATTGATCCCGAAAAATCGTATCGCGTTCGCTCGCGATTTCGGTATGGACGATATCCCGTCCCCCGATGGTAGAAAACCCGAAGTTGACGACCAGCCAGAGAGCACTGGAAAGTGACAGCCCGGCCAATACCACACCGTAACCACTGGAACCGAGCACTCTTCCGTAATAAGGAATCAGGATGAGCGGGTAGAGGTAACGAATTGCGTACGAAAAATAAACGGCCAGTAATTCAAGCTTGGATAGCGACGCCTGCACCTTATTCATGAGCCCCCCTGGCAACCCACCCACCACGCGCGGGCACACGTCGCAGCACACGCGGCGAGAGTGCGCCCGCTGCGGCCGCGAATATATAGAAACAAGAACCGAGTTCGAAAACGCTAAGCGAGGCCGAGGCGACGATCAGCGTGGCGATCATGGCGTGCCGCGCCGAATAAGAGATGGCGCGCTCCGTGAACGGATAATGGGCAGGCACGGGCGCGAGCAGCGTCTTGCCGAGGAACGTCCCGTAACACACTATCCCTACGACACCAAGGCTTGCCACCAGCACCACCAGGAAACTCGACGCGCGAATGCTTCCCAGCCCAACGCCTATTCCATACGTCTCGAAGAAGTTGGTGATCCCTTGGGAATTCCATCCCATCCGCTCGACGCCGGAATCACTATCCGCCTTGCTCAAAATCGCGGCGTCGACGAAATCCCCGAGCACTTTCACCACGCCTGGCAGAAAGACGATCACATAGAGCACACCCAACAGGCCCGCGCAAGCCGAGATAACGCACAGCCGTTGCTTGCGTACGGGAGCAAAACGCGAGATAACACCAGGCCGGCTGAAGAGCAGTACGAACTGATACACCCCCAACCCGACATACGCCGTTCCCGAAGTCGACAGCAGCAGCAGGCATCCTGTTGAAATAGCCAGCGGACCGGACAATTTCGAACGATAGCCGACGAGCCAGAGATTCAGGCAAAAGACAAAGATCGGCAGCGTAAAAGCCGCGAAACCCGAAGTTTCACTGAAGGTGCCGCTGATGCGAACCATCCCGGCCATTTCCTGGCCGGTCAAATCGGCGAACTGCGCCGTCTTGATGGTCGAGAGGATGTCGAGGCCCGCCGCGTGCGCGACGATGTCGATGACGCCGGCAAGCACGTCAAGCGAGGCAAGCAAAAAGATGGCGTTTGCGAGCGTCCGGTACACACCGCGATATTGCAGGAACGCAAACATGGAGCAATACACGATGACGTCCGCGATGCAATAGATCGACTGAGACAGATTGCCTGACACAGGGCCAAGCGGCTGCAAGATGATGAACTGGCTGCTGCGGTCGACGGGGAACACGAGCGTCGCACCGCTCAGCAATCGCGGCAGCAGAATGGCACCCGTCACACCCCACAGGCAGGTACAAAGCAGCCAGAAGCCGGGCTTGTCCAGCGTGACCGCGTCGGCAAGGCCCTTGCCGCCCGCGAGATTGAACGCCCTGATGGCGAAGAATGCGAGAAAGACTTGCGCGGGCAGAATGCCGATGCCGCCCAATGAGAGCGCGAGCGTGCATCCAAACAGGGAAAACACCGCCATGCCGTAAATCGCGCCGCGATACGACACATAGAGCGCCGCCAGTCCGGCGACGAACACGATGACTCCGAATATCGTCAGTTCCACTTGCCGATGCCCCCATCCGTTCACCCAGCATTCGTGCGTGAACGATCTCGTTATCGCGCCAACTCAGGCTGAGTGCCAGCGCCGCACCACAGGCGGCACATCGGCAAACCCTTTGTCGGCATCCATCGCACGCTCCACGACGCTTAAAAACTCCTGCTTGAATCGCTCTTGCGTAAAGCGCATCGCATTGCGACGGCAGACTTCCGCTTTGATCGGTGGCAGCCGTTCGAAACGCTCCAACGCATCAACGATCGATTCCACACTCTGTTCGCTGAAGAAAATCCCGGTGCCGCGTTCGGGGTCCGGCGAATCCACCACGATTTCGCGCGATCCTCCACGCCCCAAAGCGATGACCGGCGTGCCGCACGCCTGCGCCTCGACAACCGAAATGCCAAAGTCCTCTTCCGCGGCGACGACGAAAGCGCGTGCGCGTTGCATGTAGTCCACCAGAACCGTGTCGGGCTGATAGCCGAGCAAGGTCACATTGGACGTCGCGCACGCCTTGACGCGGGCAAAGTCGGCGCCGTCGCCGATCACCACGAGACGCCGCGACGGCATCGTGGCAAATGCCTCGACGATGAGCGGGATGCGCTTGTACGGCACCATGCGCGAGGCGATCAAATAGAAGTCTTCATGGCGGTCAGCCAATTCGAACCGTTCCACATCGACTGGCGGATAGACCACGGCGGCTTCGCTGCCGTAGGCCTTGCGAATGCGCCGCCCCACAAACGCGGAATTGGCGACGAAGGCATCCACGCCATGCGCCGTGCGCTGGTCCCAGATTCGCATGTAGTGAAGCAATGCACGCACGACCCAGCTTTTCATGCCTCGCTGCAACCCCGCCTCGCACAGATATTGATGCTGCAGATCCCACGCGTAGCGAATCGGCGAATGGACATAACTGACGTGCACCTGGTTCGGCCCCGTCAAGATGCCCTTCGCCACCGCATGGCTCGAAGAAATCACGAGATCGTATGACGAGAGATCGAACTGCTCGATGGCGAGCGGCATGAGCGGAAGGTAGCTGCGAAACGATTTGCGCGCCCGCGGCAAATGCTGAATGAACGAGGTCGTCGCGTGTCTGCCGCCCAGCACGCCACGCAGCGACTCCGGGAAGAAGTCGACGACGCTGTAGAGATCCGCCTGTGGAAACAACTGGAGAATCTGCTCCACGACTTTTTCCGATCCCGCGTAGGTGACGAGCCACTCATGCACGACCGCGACACGGCCGAACCTGCGTGTATCGTTAGCGAGATTCGATGCGAGCGTTACGTTAGCCACGGCGAGATCTCCTCGATCAACCTGGTGGCAGTTGCTTGCCAGGTGAGTTCCGCAGTCCGGGCGCGGCCTCGCTCACGCAGACTGTCACGCAACGCGGCATCGCTCGTGATTCGCTCAAGCAAGCTCGCGAGCTCCGCAGGATTGTCCGGCGAGGTGTAGAGCACGGCGTCGCTGCACGCCTCCTGGACAGCCGGCAACCGCGAAGCGATGACCGGGCAGCCAAGCGCCAGCGCCTCGACTGGCGGCAGTCCGAAGCCCTCATAGCGCGACGGATAAACGAAGCACGCTGCGCGCCGGTAGAGCGCCGCGAGTTCGCCGTCACTCACGTACCCGAGATGTTTCACGAACGCGGGCAACGCGTCTTGCCCCGTTCCGTAGACTCGTGCATCGCCGCCGCCCACCACGACGATGTCGAACTGCGCGTCGCGGATCAGTCGCGCCGCATCGGCGACAAGCTGAAAATTCTTGTGACGATTGAGGCTGCCCACCGCAAGCACGAATGGACGCTCGTCGAACGAATTTGCCGCCTTGCCGCCATCCTGTTGCACACGCAACATGTGCTCGCCGCTCTCCGACACGACACCGATCTTCTCCGCAGGAATGCGGTAGGCATCGCACAGCTCGCGCCGCGAAAATTCGGACACGGTGATCACGCGGCGCGAAATGCGGCCAAGGCGCGGCGCCATCAAGCGATACCAGGCGACAAATGACCGGCTATAGCTGTCCGGCACGCGCGCAGGCGCCGCGTCGTGCAGCACCGTAATTTGACGGCGATACAACAGCGGCCCGGAGTTGCAGAGATTGAGCAGCAATCGGCCGCGTGCAGCTTGAGGGAGCGCCAGTTGCTCCCAACGCAGGCCGCCGCCTTTTCCGCTCGCTCGCAGCGCGACGTGCCGAAACGGATTCGGCATGGCGGCCAGCGCTTCGGGCACGATGATTTCGGTCCGCACCCCGGCGACGCGTGGATCGCCCGACTCGATCAGTTGGTCGAGTGCACGGATCGTCTCGAACGCAAAGCGATCGACACCCGTCGCGCGGCGTCCAAGGAAGCGGCCGTTAATCGTCAGATTGGGGGCAAGCACGTGTTTCATCCCAAGGTGGAAGGCATCGCGCACAGCCGGAATCCGACGGGCTGCGCCATGCAATTCATATGTCTTGAAGTGTCGCCGGTCTTGGCACCGGCGAATGTTCGCCGTCGCTCATGTCGCGCCAACTCACGCGTCTCGAGGCGTTTTCGAAGAGTCGTTTGCGAATTGCCACGGAAAGTCGCCGCTAGTGCGAACGACGGGTGACAGGAGAGCGTGATGGGTTCGCGCCGAAGGCGCGGGCTGAAGCAGGTCGAATCCGCTCCAGCCCATTTTTGAGGCGCCGCCTGGCTGGCAATTGCCGGCAGTACGCGGCTATTCCGCCCTTGCCGCGCCCGTATCCTTGGCAAAGCCGTAGCTCGAATAGCCGTACGCGGCATATTCGTTGCCATAGCGCCCCGGACGCGAAGTCATGTCATTGAAGATCACGCCGCGAATCGGCACGCCAACCTGTTCAAAGCGACGCACGGACTCGCGCAGATCAGCGACGCTCGTCGCACCCTGGCGCGCGATCACGAACACGGTGCCAGCCAGCCTCCCGATGATCCCGGCGTCGGCCACCGGCAAAATCGGCGGTGCGTCGATCAGCACGAGGTCATACGTCGAGTTGGCCCATGCCACGAAGTTCCTGAACGCGTCTTTGCGCAGCAGTTCGCTGGCATTG
Source organism: Paraburkholderia sp. J10-1 (assembly GCF_905220165.1). Classification (NCBI taxonomy): domain Bacteria; kingdom Pseudomonadati; phylum Pseudomonadota; class Betaproteobacteria; order Burkholderiales; family Burkholderiaceae; genus Paraburkholderia; species Paraburkholderia sp. J10-1. Next base: position 74,959 of record NZ_CAJMYW010000010.1, read on the forward strand.
GTCACATAGCCCCCGGTCGCGACGAAGTCGACGCCTGGCATCACGTCGCGATTCACCACGTGGTCATAGCTTTGGCAGGGCTCGAAAATGTTGGTGACGCCCGGCATGCCCGGCACCGCCATATGCTGGTTCAACGTGCCGCGCCGCAGATCCGCGTCGACGAGGAGCACACGCTTGCCCGACGCACCGAATACGGCCGCCAGGTTGACCGAGACGAACGACTTGCCGACCATCGGTGTCGGCCCTGCCAGCAGCACGACACGGTTTTCTGCCTCCTCCAGCGAATGTTCGAGCGCGCTGCGGAAGCTGCGCAGGCTCTCGACCGCCGGATCGAACACGGCCTTGTGGGCGAGCACCGTGTTCGTATCCGGCGCGCCGTGCGGCAAGCGACGCGTGAGCGAATGCTGAATGCGGCTGCGCGGTACGGCGGCGAAGACTGCCAGCCCGGTGCCCGCTTCGATCTCGTCCACGACGGTGACACCGCGGTTGAGCCGCTGACGCAGCAGCACGAGCGCCGCGCCGGCAAACAATCCGGTAAACACGGCCGCGACCACGATGATGGCGCGCTTCGGCCGGATCGGTCCTTCAGGCGGCACCGCCGCGTCGATCATGCGCACATTCGACACGCGCCCGGCTTTGATCAGACGCAACTGCTCGCGGCTGTTCAAAAGATTCGTGTAGATATTCGTATCGACGGTGACTTCGCGCTGCAGGCGCACGAGCTGCTGCTCAACCGGCGGCAGCGCGCGGGTCTGTCCAGCGAGGCGCTCCAGCGACTTCTCCGCTTCGGACAGTTGCCCGTTGATGGCGACGAGAGCCGGATTGTCGTCGGTGAAACGGGCCATCGCCTGCGCGCGTTGCTGCTGCAGGTCGGCGATACGCTGCTGCGCCAGTGCCGAACTCTGCAACAGCGCCGAAGCTTCGGCATCCAGATTGACCGCGCCGTGCTCGGAGCGGAACGTGTTGAACTCGTTCTCGGCCTTCTCGAGCTGTGCCTTGAGCAGAGGCAGTTGCCGGTCGAGGAAGGCAATCTGCTTTTCCGCTTCTTCCTGCGTGCGCTGGGCGTTCTGCCGGATGTACTCGTTGCCGATTGCATTGAGAATGGTGCTGGTCAGAACCGGGTCTTCGCCATCCAGCGCGACGCCAATGACATCGGACTCCTTGCCCTTTTCCGTAATGGCGACCGCCGTCTGCAGCGACTGGATCGCGCTCAGTTCGGACACGCGCATCACGTTGAAGATCGTGCCCGGTTGGCCGTCTATCCGGCCCACGAGGAGGTCGATCGCGCCGCCCACGGTCGGCGCGTGCAGCGCTTGTCCCACATGCCCTTCGAGCGTGAGGCCGGCGCCTTCGAGCGTGTAGGCGCCGTTGCCCCGGTAGGTCAAGACGAACGGTCTGCCTTGCAGGCGCGCCGGCACGTCGAATTGCGTCACCTCGATCGCCTCGGCACCCCATGCATATCCGCCCCAACCCGACCAGCCGTCGAGGCTCAGATGCCGCGCAGCCCAGCGGCCCACCACGGGGAAGTAGCGCGGCGTCGCCTTGATATAAAGCTTCGTCGCATCGACGGCGGACGACACGACCATCCGCGAACGCAATACCTCCATTTCCGCCGACGCCTGGGTCTTGACCGCGAACTGGGAGGACAGATCCGCCAGCGCCGATTTCGCCGCGTTCGGGCTCTCCTCCACCTGGATGAGCATGTCCGATTGATAGACGGGCGACGCCAGTACCGCGTAGAGGGTGCCGATAAGCGTAAAGATGATCGTGACGATCAGGATCGTCTTGCGGCCCGCATATAGCGTATCCAGCAGATTGCCCATGTGTCCGCCGTCGGGGGCGATCGGCATGATCGTCTCCGCTGGCCCTTCAAGCAGGAAGTCGCGGTTATTCATCGTGTTCCCCCGATTTCGAACAGGTCGGCTGACGCGGTTCGTGTGGTTTGTGTTTTTCATATGGACATCAATATCCAATCGCACGGCTGGTCGCCGCGGCCTGGGTTGTCGGCAATATCAGGCTGATGACACGACTCCACTTCACGAGAGCAGACGTATCGACGAACACGACATCGTTGGGCTTGAGCTCGAACGAGTCGGCCGTGGCCATGGCAGAAGCGCTGCTCGCGTCGAGATGGAACACGACCGGCTGGCTGGTATCGCGTCCACGCACGACATACACCTGCGAGGCGTCGCCCGACGACTGGTTGATCCCTCCCGCGTTGCCAAGCGCCTCATTGAGCGACATACGTCCGTTATTGAACATCACGCCGCCAGGACGCTCGACCTCGCCGACGACGAACACCTTGCTGTCTGTCTGCGCAAAGATCCGCACAAGGTCGCCGTCGCGCAGAACGATCCGGTCGGGATTGAACCCCTTGCGGATCATCGCCGGCATATCGATATCCACGGTCGTGTCGCCACGTGTCACAGACACATGCGAGCGGTCGGCATTGGCGGTGAAGCCACCCGCGCGATTGATCGCCTCGGGCAACGTCATCGGTCTGTCGTTGAGCACTTGCACGCCCGGCGTCTTGACCTCGCCGTCCAGATACACGCGCTTGCTGCGATAGGTCTCGATGCGCACGGTGATCTGCGGCTGACGCACGTATTTCGCGAGCTTCTGCGCGAGGACGTCGCGAACGCCCATCTCCGAAAGACCCAGGACTTTCAGCGGACCAATGTACGCATACTGAATAAATCCGTTGTTATCGACTGTGTAGCCGGACGCAACCGAACTAGCGCCCGATGGAGCGTCGCCGGCACCGGCGCCGCCGGGCAGGTTGAGCTCAGGGTGGTCCCACACCACGATGGTGAGAATATCTCCGGGGCCGATTTCATACGGCGTGGCCTTGGCGAACATCTTCTCCACGTCCTCGGGAATGCCCTTGGGGCGCGCCGCAGCTTCCTTGTCCACCAGGTCCCTCGTAATCTCGACGAGCGTGCCGGATGGCGCCCCTGCGATTCCCTTGGTCGCCACACTCTCGGGCACAGCCGTGCCAGATGCCGCACCGGCGCCCGGGTTCGTCCCGGCGGCGCCCCCTCCGGCGGTGTAGGTCATGCCCGGCGCAAGGGCACAGCCGCTGAGCGCCGTGAGCACGAGGCAAACGGCACACGCAGCCCCGCGGCGCAGCGCACCCGCCAGTCCGAATTCCCGCACGACACGCGCGTGCTCAGTCCCGATCCAGTTCATCGCGTTGAGTCCCATCGCAACACCCCCAATCCGTTACACGCGTTCCGGGTCATGCCGTGTGACCCGGATACCTGATATGCCAAGCGCGTCTGCCGCTAACACGTTTGCAGCCCGCTTTCCGTTCCCGCCTGCGGCCCGTCTTCAGCTCAATACGCGCCGGTGCCGCGGATCACCACGAAAAACGTCTTGAACAGAATCCCGATGTCCTTCCGGAAGGTCCAGTTCTCCACATAGGAAACGTCGAGCAAAACGCGCGTCGCGTAGTCGATATCGTTGCGCCCGCTCACCTGCCACAGGCCCGTAATACCCGGCGTGACCATCAGGTAGTACTTTCTCGCCTCGCCATAGCGCTCAAGTTCCTGGTCGATGATCGGGCGCGGCCCGACAAAGCTCATCTGGCCGCGCAGGACGTTCCAGAGCTGCGGCAGTTCATCGAGGCTCGAGCGGCGCAGAAAGTGGCCGACCCGCGTCACGCGCACGTCGTTCTTCAGCTTGAATTCACGCTCCCATTCGGCGCGGGCTTCGGGATCGCGCTCGAGGAGTTCCTTGAGCACCTGCTCGGAATTCATCACCATCGAGCGGAACTTGAGACAGCGGAACTTCTTGCCATGGCGTCCTACGCGCGTATGGCCGTACAACGCCGGTCCGCCATCGCGCTTGACCAGCAGCGCGAGCATGACGAGCAGCGGCGAGAGCACGACAATCGCGCCAACTGCCGCCACAACGTCGAAGAGGCGCTTCAAGGCATGCCCGACAACGGCGTTGCGAACCGCGTCGCGCGCACCGACCTCGAGCGTCTCCCGGCGCCACCAGGCACGCGTCACGCGCAACACGCTCAATTCCGAAAAGAACAGCGTGTGCGAGAGCAGCAGCGAAATACCCGTTGTCAATGTCCAGTACATGAACCACGGCAGCGCCAGCAAGTGATCGTGATGAATCGCATAAAGCAGCACGAGTCCGCAGAGCTGCACCGCGAGCCAGGCGAACGCCGTACGGCCCGCGACGCTGATCGGCGACCGGCTGCCACGTGTGCCATAGGTTCCGCAGGCGGGAAAGACAGAGAGGGCAAGCGCCGCGCAAAACGCCACCAGCGTGGGATCGGGGTGATGCACCGCGGCCACCTGCCCGGAATTCAGATTCAGGTGTACGGCGCATATCGCGCCCAGCACGATCAGCACGACATCGACCGTACGTTGCAGCACGATATCGACCGTACGTTGCGTAAGCTCTGACCGTTGCGTTAACTCTGACATGTCCCTGCCCCAGTGCGTGTCGTGTTCGTCAGACGTTTGTGGCCGATGCGTTCGTCCGCCAGGAGCGGACACACGGACCCCGTGCCCCGAGCGATTCATGCATACGCTGCTCGCCCGACGGCCACGACAACACATTACGGTGTGAGCAACAGGCAGACCGTGCGCAATCCCACCAACTGTCTGTGATCGTCGGCGGCGTCATGCACAAGCCGTGTGACTGGGCGCATGCGCGCATAGCGCTATGTGCGTTCGCGCACATAACGCAACGGCGATGCGCTTCGCGGGGGAGTGACGGTGCGTGGAATCAGGACTTCCTGTCCTGCCATTGCAGCCCGTTTTCAGATGTGCCCGAAAGGGGGCCGATTGATATGAAGGATTCCTTATTTTTTTGTAAGGCATCGGTTGTAGCAGGAATTTAAGCTTTCGCGGAATGCCCATCCGTTCGCCGTCGCACACACGAAGGCGGCAACTGCGCATCAAAATGGGCCCTGAAATCCGCTCCAACCGGGACAGAACCATCGAGACGCCGCCACGAGGCAAGGCGCGCGCATCCGGCGGCGGCCGCCCCACGCGAGGAATACGCCGTGAAGCATCCCGTAGCACTCATCGCTGGCCTGCTCGCCAGACGAACCGCCTCCCAGCGTTTGCGACACGTAAGCCTGGCGAAACCGCGTGGGCGGCCTGGCACGCGTGTCGCCGGAAGCCTCGCGACCGGCTTTTGCGCGCTCGCCTGCGCAACGGCGGCGCACGCGAGTGGCGCGGCACAGGCAATGCCCGCCGACGACTTCCTCCAGACGCTCGCGGTCGTGACCCACGTCAGTTACACCGACGGCGCGTACGTCAACGTGCACAACGTCGCCGACGATATGGCATGGCTCGGCATCCACCACGTTCGCGATTACGCGCCCGGCTCGTCCATCCCGTTCTCGAGCTACGTGTATCTCGCGCAGCGCGGCGTGAAATTCAACTTTCTGATGGGCGCGGACTTTGAGAAAAAAATCGCGCTGGCCGCGAAGTTGAACACCGAGGTACCCGGCAGCGTCGCGGCCATCGAAGGCCCCAACGAGCTCAACAATTTTTCGATCACTTACCAGGGACTTACCGGCGCCGCAGCCGGGCTCGCGGTACAGCGCGATCTTTACGCACGCGTGCACGGCACGCCGGAGCTTGCAGGTGTGCCGGTATATGACGCGACCGGCTTCGACCCCAAGTCAGTCGAGACGCGCACGAATTCTGCCGACTACGCGAATCAGCACGTCTACCCGCAAAACGGCGAACAACCGCTCTGGAATGCAAACGGCGACAAGTGGATGCTTGCAGCCATTCACCTCGGCCAGAGATTTCAGTTACCGCTCGTCATCACCGAGTTCGGCTACTTCTCTCTGCCACAGGCGGGCTGGTACATGCTCGGCGTCGACGAGGCGACACAGGCCAAGGGCGTGCTCAACGGCTATATGGACGCTGCGGCAGCGGGCGTGAAACGGCTCTACGTGTATGAACTGCTCGACGAAAAGCCCGATCCGGAGCGCAAGAACGACGAAATGCATTACGGGCTCTTTCGCAACGACAACAGCCCCAAACCCGTGGCCTACGCGATTCGCAATCTCACCTCGATCCTGAACGCCAACACGACGCGACGCACAAGCGCTGCGGCGCGCAGCACGCTCGCATATACGCTTTCGGAGATGCCGCCATCGGCAAACAGCCTGCTGCTGCAGAAGAAGGACGGGCGCTTCGTACTGGTGCTCTGGAATGAAACGCTCATCTGGAACCGGGCGACGGGAGCGCCGCTCGCGAGCCCCCCCGCGCGCGTCGATGTCGACTTTGGCGGAAAAGCCAGGCGTGTCGACCTGTACGATCCGCTCACTTCGGCGCAGCCGCTTGAAAGCCATCGCGACTTGCGCCAGCTCTCCGTGAACGTGCCGGATCACGTCATCCTGCTCGAAATCACTCCCGCGGACACACCGGGAACCTGAGCGCGCGGCCAGTCAATGACTTGTCCTGACCGGAGCCCACGCGCGCCGACGCCCTCAGGAGGTTCGGCGTGTGCGGCGTGCCCGCCTTTGTATAATCGCGCATTCCTCCTTCCGGTCGCGGTTTCCTTTCATGCTCAGTTTCGCCCTCGGCTTTCTCGTTTCACTGCTGGTCACGCTGCTGATCGTGCGCTACGCGCATCTGCATGAAAGGTTCTCCGTCGACTCCGACCTTGCGGGCGTGCAGAAATTTCACGTGCGGCCCGTCCCGCGCATTGGCGGAACAGGCATCCTCGCCGGGCTCATCGTGGCGGCTGCGCAGTTGCACGGCGCGTATCCGGCCGTTTCGGGCGGCATACTCGGCATCGTCGCGTGCGGGCTGCCCGCGTTCGCTTCGGGGCTGATCGAAGACCTTACCAAGCGCGTTTCGCCGCTTGCGCGCCTCCTGTGCACGATGGCCGCCGCCGCGCTCGCGTTCTGGTTTCTCGGCATCGCGGTCACGCGCATCAGCGTGCCGCCGCTCGACTTCCTGCTTTCCTACGCGGCGATTTCCTTCGTCATCACCGTGCTCGCGGTCGCGGCGCTCGCCAACGCGATCAACATCATCGACGGCTTCAACGGCCTCGCCTCGATGGTCGCGTTCATGATGTTCGCCTCGCTCGCCTACGTGGCGTTCCAGGTGCACGACCCGGTGGTGCTCTCGGCGTCGTTCATCATGATGGGCGCGGTGCTGGGCTTCTTCATGTGGAATTTCCCGGCGGGCCTGATCTTCCTCGGCGACGGCGGCGCGTATTTCATCGGCTTCATGCTCGCCGAACTGTCGATCCTGCTCGTCATGCGCAACCGCGACGTGTCGGCCTGGTATCCGGTGCTGCTTTTCATGTATCCGATCTTCGAGACCTGCTTCTCGATCTACCGCAAGAAGTTCGTGCGCGGCATGTCGCCCGGCATTCCCGATGGCGTGCACCTGCACATGCTCGTCTACAAGCGCCTCATGCGCTGGGTCGTGGGCGCGCGCAACGCACGCGAACTCACGCGGCGCAATTCGCTCACTTCGCCGTACCTGTGGCTGCTCTGCCTGATTGCCGTGATTCCGGCCACGCTGTTCTGGCGCCACACGCTGCACCTGTTCTGCTTCGTCGTGCTGTTCGCGCTCACTTACGTGTGGCTCTACGTGAGCATCGTGCGCTTTCGCTCGCCGAAATGGCTCGTCGTGCGCAGGACGCGCAGGCGCTGAAAACGGCTAGCTGCGCAAGCTCGGCGCATATGGCCCCGCTTCGCGCGTAGAATCGAAAGGAACGGCGGCGCGCATGCCTCATGCCCGCCGCCGCTTCTTTTCGACGTCCATTTCGATTCAGGGAGAGCCGATATGAGCCGTTATCTCGCGTTTGCGCTTGCACTGTTCGCCGTCACCCTCGCCGCCTGCAACACCATCGCTGGCGCGGGCGAGGACATCTCGAAGGGCGGACAAGCCATCACCAACTCGGCGGAAAAAGCCAAATAAGCCGCTTGTGGATGAGTTGCGGTGCGAGCGAGCGCTCACGCCGCGGCACCTTCGCGCAAGCGCGCGACTTCCGCCTCCAGTTTGCGCATACGCGCCTCGCGTTGCGCCGCTGCCTCTTCCAGTTCGCGAATGCACGCCTCGCGCTCGTCTAACGCCGACTTCACGTCCGCCGCCTCGAAGCGCTGTGGAATAGGCTGCGCGCCGCGGAGTCGGCCGCGGCGGCCAAAGAGTAGTTTCTTCCGCCAAAAAAGAGAATCCGGCAGTAACGAGAATCGTCCTCTCGAATTCCGGAAAGAAAAACGGCCTGCGGGGGCATGCGGCTCGCCGGCCCGACGCTTCGCGCCACGCGCATGCCGGCGGCGCACGAGGCACATAGTCGGGCGCGGCGGCATTTCCCGCGCCGTGCGGCCCGAAGCGCGCTACCCTTGATATTCACGCCGCGTGGCGCGAGTCCTCTCAACCGCCCGGCTGCCTCATGCGCCGGACGCCATGGCAGGGAGTCGAACATGTCGAAAACGATCTGGATTGTCGTCGCCAACCGTGTGACCGCGCGCATTTTCGCCGCAGAAAGCCCGCTGGGCGCCATCGACGAAGTCGAGACGCTGCTGCATTTGCAGGGCCGCATGCTCGATGAGAACCTCGTGACCGACAAACCGGGGCGCACCACCGACCGCGTCGGTTTCGGCCGCAGCGCGACCGACCCTGACACCAGCCAGCACGACCACGAAGCCACCGTGTTCGCCGCGGAGATCGCGACGACGCTCACGAAGGGCCGCAACGACGCGCGCTACGGCACGCTCGTGCTCGCGGCGCCTCCGGCGTTCCTCGGCGTGCTGCGCAAGGCGATCGACGCGCAAACGCGCAGCCTCGTCACGCTCGAACTCGACAAGGATCTTGCGGCGCTCGATGCGCGTGCGCTGCGCGCACGCCTGCCTGAGCGGCTCGTGCGGGCCGAGGCGTGAGCTAGCTGCCCAGTAACATGCGCGCGGGCCGCTATCCCGCGCGCGGGGCAACGATTGCCCCGCGCAGCCCGCTCACCCCGCAAGGTGCGCGACGCACGCGCGCACGAGGCCGATGACGTTCTCGCCCGCCAGCATGCCGAGCAGCCCGACGAGCGCAATGGTCGGCGGCGCCGGCGACTTCACCTGCAGCACGTTGTAGAGCAGCCCCGCGAGCGCGCCGACCGCGAACGACACCAGATACCCCTTCATCGCCCTCTCCCGTTCGTCGTCCGGCGCTCACGCCATGTCGATCACGACGCGCCCGGGCGTGCCCGCCGCGACCGCCTCGTAGGCTTCGCGCGAGCGTGCGAGCGGGAAATGCGCGGCCACGACCGGCGGCTCGAACCGGCCCGCATCGAACGCTTCGGCAATCGCACGCATGAGCGGCGCGGATTCTGCGACGCCGAGCTTCGCGCTATCGGCGCCGAGCAACTGCGTTTCGTTGTGATAGAAGTCGATCAGGTCGAACTCCACGCGCCGCTTGCCGGTTGCACTGATCTCGACCACGCGGCCACGCCGCTTCGCAAGCGAGAGCGCCAGTTCGAACGCCACGCCGCCCACGGCGTCGTAGACCACGTCCGCGCCCGCGCCGCCCGTCAGCTCGCGCACGCGTTCGGCGGTGTGCTCGTTCATGGGCACGAAGGCGTCGATCAGACGCGCGGCCGGCGATCCGGCAAGCGGCGCCTCGCGGCCCACGCCGATCACGCGCGCGCCGCGCGCCTTTGCGATCTGCGTGACCGCGCCGCCCACGCCGCCCGACACGCCGATCACGGCAATCGTTTCGCCCTCGGCGAGATGCGCGTAATCGACGGTGCCAAGCCACGCCACGACGAAATTCACGCCAATGGACGCGGCCTGCGCATGCGAAAGCGCCGCGGGCTTGCGCGCGAGCGCGGCCACGGGCACCTCGATGAACTCGGCGTGCGTGCCGTCGCGCGTGAAGCCGATGTCGCCGCCCGTGCCCCAGACCTCGGCGCCGAGCCAGTGCGCCGGGCCCGCCACCACCACGCCGCTGAAGTCGCGCCCCGGCACGCGCGGCGGCACCGTGTGCTCGAAATGGCCGGAAACGTTCTTCACGTCGCTCGGGTTGACCGAGGCGGCGCGCACCTGCACGAGCGCACTATCGGCGCCGGGCACGGGCGTGGGCAGATCGACGTATTCGAGCACCTCGGGCTTGCCGAAGGTCTTGAACTGGATGGCTTTCATGGCTTCACTCCGTGGAATCGGCTTTCGCGCTACTGCATATGCAAACGCGGTATCGAACTGGAGGCCAATGTAATGTGTTGCCGGCCGGTTGTGCGGACAGAGACTTTCGAATTTCGGACAAGGTAATTCTTTAACTAATTGCTGACTTCTGTACGCTCGCCCACAAAACTACGCATTCGCATAACTTTCAGCAATGTCAGAATAGCCGCGATCAAACGCAGCACATCCGTCCCGGCCGCCATTGGCGAACGCGCAGACCGCGCACCCAACATGCAAAAGTTAAAGTCGCTCACCGTGCTGCGCGCCGTTGCAGCCACAACGGTCATCTTCTTTCACATCATGTCGCCGACTGGACACACGTTCGGTGAATTTGGCGTCGACATTTTCTTCGTCATAAGCGGTTTCGTCATCGCCCTCGTGCTGGACAACCCCGAATTGACCGCACAGCGCTTTCTCGCGGACCGCATTGCCCGCATCGTGCCGCTGTACTGGGTGCTGACGTTTGGCGTATTCGTCGGAGCACTCATCGCTCCTGAGCTGTTGAATTCGACGACCGCCGACCTCGGGAATCTGCTGAAATCGCTGTTTTTCATTCCCTATCGCAAGGAAAGTGGCCAGATATTCCCGATGTTGTTCGTCGGCTGGACGCTGAACTACGAAATGCTGTTTTACGCGGTCACCGCCGTCTCGCTGATCGTGATGCGTCGTCACCGCCTGCTGCTCACGTCAGCGTTGCTCCTTGCGATCTTTTGCGCGGCGAAGGCATCGCACTCGCACGGGGTATTTGCCGCGTTCTATACGAATCAGCGGATGTTCGAGTTCCCGCTCGGCATTTTGGCCTACCAACTCTGGAAATTCGGAGTCCGTATCAAGCTGCCGCTTGCCGGATGCATGGCCATTGCAGCCTATGCGTGGATGGCCTGGATCAACTGGCACGACCTGTCTAACGCACCGCTGCTGTATTACGGCCTGCCCGCTTTCGTGCTGATCGCCAGCACACTGAGCCTCGAATCGGCGACGGGTTCGGGCTGGGTGACTCGCGCGGCGATATTCATCGGCAACGCGAGTTACGCCATCTATTTGAGCCATCCATACTGTGTTGAAGCGGCGCGCAAACTGCTGCCGGACGCGATCGACGGCTTTGACGCGACTGCGCCGCTCGGCGTGGCGCTCACCATGATCGTGGCTACGGCCATGGGCGCCGCGCTCTACCAGTTCGTCGACTGGCCACTGCACAGGCGCGCGCGCCGTCTGTTGCACGCTGTGCCGGCCATACGGCTGCGCAGGTCCCGGTTCACCGGCGCGGACCATGCAGGCAAGGCTGCCCTCCAGGAGCCGACCGACGACCTGCCAGTCAACGAGGACGCGAACTGAACAGCGAAGAGCGCGGGCAGCGTGCGTTCAAAAACGGTTTCCCCGCTCCCAGAAGCACATCGCGCAACGCGTACAGCAACGATTCACAGCGCGTCGACCGGAATCTTCAGATAACGCACGCCATTGGCTTCGGGCTCCGGCATGCGGCCGGCGCGGATGTTCACCTGGATCGACGGCAGGATCAGGTTCGGCATGGCGAGCGTGCGGTCGCGCGCGGTGCGCATCTCCACGAACGCCGCTTCGCTCACGCTCTCGTTCAGGTGGATGTTGCCGCTGCGCTGCGCGCTCACCGTGGTCTCGAAGCAGGGTCCGCGCGAAGCGGGCGGATAGTCGTGGCACATGAAAAGGCGCGTGTCGCCCGGCAGATCGAGCAGCTTGCGCGCCGAGCGGAAGAGCGTGTGCGCGTCGCCGCCCGGGAAGTCGCAACGCGCCGAGCCCACGTCGGGCATGAAAAGCGTGTCGCCCACGAACACGGCGTTGCCGATCTGGTAAGCAAGGTCCGCGGGCGTGTGGCCGGGCACGTGCAGCGCGCGGGCCTCCAAAGCGCCAACCTGGAACGTCTCGCCGTCCTGGAACAGCACGTCGAACTGGCTGCCGTCCGGGCTCAGCGTCTCGCCCAGATTGAACACCGCGCGAAACACGCCCTGTACGGCGCGAATATGCTCGCCAATCGCAATGCGCCCGCCCAACTGCGCCTTCAGATACGGCGCCGCCGAAAGATGATCGGCGTGCGCGTGCGTTTCCAGCAGCCACTCGACACGAAGCCCGTATTCGCGCACGAACGCGATCACGCGCCCGGCCGATTCCGTGGAGGTGCGGCCCGATTTGGGATCGTAGTCGAGCACCGGGTCGACGATCGCGCAGGCCGTGCCGCGCCCGGCGTGCACGACGTAGGTGACCGTGGCCGTGACGGGGTCGAAAAACGGCTCGACGTTGGGTTCGGGTGTTGGCAGCTGGGCTGGGTTGGACATCGCGGGCTCCACAAAAGTGACCCTCTATTGAAACACATATTATAAATTTATATAATGTTTTTAGACAAAGTATAATGCGGCGGATCGCCGTTTAACTTCGTCCATCGAGGCGACAAATGAACTCACCACTCGCTCCCGAAGCGCTCGCGGCCCTGCGCGAGTCCGCCGAAAAGTGCTGTGCGCTGCTCAAGGCGCTCGCGCACGAAGACCGTCTCCTGCTGCTTTGCCAGCTCACCGAGGGCGAGCGCAACGTCGGCGAGCTCGAGGAACTGGTCGGCGTGCATCAGCCGAGCCTTTCGCAGCATCTGGGCAAGCTGCGCGACGAAGGCCTCGTCGATACGCGCCGCGAAGGCAAATACATCTACTACCGCCTCGCGAGCCCCGAGGTCATCCAGGTCATGCAGACGCTGTCGAGCCTCTACTGCGGGCGGCTGAAGGTGCAAGCGCCGGGACAAGCGTCATGAGCCTCGACCTCGCCCACTTCACGCCTTACGCCTCGTTCGCGGGCGGCCTGATGATCGGCGCGGCCGCCGCGCTCTTCGTGCTCGTGAACGGCCGCATTGCGGGTATCAGCGGTTTGCTGGGCGGCTTGTTGCCAGGCTCGGGAGCCGAGCGCGGGGTGAATGCCGCATTCGTCGTCGGCCTAGTCGCCGCACCTTTGCTATGGCAGTTGCGCGCGGCGCTGCCGGCCATACAGATCGACGCGTCCGCGTTCACGCTCGTCGTGGCGGGCCTGCTGGTCGGCGTCGGCACGCGTTACGGCTCGGGCTGCACGAGCGGCCACGGCGTGTGCGGAATCGCGCGCGGCTCGCGGCGCTCGTTCGTCGCAACAGGCGCGTTCATGGCGGCGGGCTTCGCCACCGTGTTCGCCGTGCGTCACCTGGTCGGAGGCTGACATGCGAAAACTTAGCGCACTCGCGTGCGGTCTGCTGTTCGGTATCGGCTTGCTCGTCTCGGGCATGGCCAATCCGGCCAAAGTGCTCGGCTTTCTCGACCTCACCGGCAACTGGGACCCATCGCTTGCCTTTGTGATGGCGGGCGCCATCGCGGTCGCCGCACCCGCCTTCTGGCTCGCGCGCACGCGAACAACCAGCCTCGCCGGCGCGCCGATTCAGTTGCCCACGTCGCGGCGTATCGATAGCCGGCTGGTCGGCGGCGCCTTGCTGTTCGGCGCGGGCTGGGGGCTCGCGGGCTTCTGCCCCGGCCCCGCGCTCGTCGCCGCGGGCGGCGGCCAGCCGCGCGCCTGGCTCTTCGTCGCCGCCATGCTCGCCGGCATGGCGATCTACGCGGTGCTGGAGCAGCGCCGCCGTTCGCAGGAAACCACATTGAGCAGCACCAAACCACACTAATCTGCGCCAGCCTCGGGACCAAAAATTACATGCAAATCACGCAACACGACGCGCGCTTCGCAAGCGCCGACCAGATCACACCCGACGACCTCGCCGCCATCCACGCGGCGGGCTATCGCTCGATCATCTGCAACCGGCCCGATGGCGAAGGCGGCGAGGCGCAGCCCACGTCGCAGGCGCTGCGCACGGCGGCGGCACAACTCGGCCTGCAGTTCGCCTATCTGCCGGTGAAGCCCGGCCAGATCACCGCCGACGCCGCCGCACAGTTCGCCCAGTTGCTCGTCGACCTGCCCGGCCCCGTGCTCGCGTACTGCCGCAGCGGCAACCGCGCCACCAACCTCTATCAGCTCGCGCAGCAAGGCGCGCCGGTGCCAGCGGCCACGCAAGCCGCGACTGCCGCGCGCGCTGCGACGGCGGCCTGCGCGTGGGAGGGCGAAACCTGGGATGTGGTCGTGATCGGCGGCGGCACGGCGGGCATCGCCGTCACCTCGAGCCTGCTGCGCCGTGAGCCGAACCTGAAGATCGCCATCGTCGAGCCAAGCGATCATCACGACTATCAGCCCGCCTGGACGCTGGTCGGCGGCGGCGCCTACGACGTGACGAAAACTCGCCGCCCCATGGCGAGCGTCATGCCCGCTGGCGTGAAGTGGTTCCGCACGGCCGCCACGCGCGTCGAGCCGGAGGCAAACGTCGTGCAGCTCGACAGCGGCGTGCGCGTGGCCTACCGCCAGCTCATCGTGGCGCCGGGGCTGCGGCTCGCGTGGGAGCGCATTGCGGGCCTCACGGAAACGCTCGGCAAGAACGGCGTGACCTCGAACTATCGCTACGACCTCGCGCCGTACACCTGGCAGCTCGTGCAGCAGATGAAGGGCGGCACCGCCCTCTTCAGCCAGCCCGGCATGCCGATCAAGTGCGCAGGCGCGCCGCAAAAAGCCATGTATCTCGCCTGCGACCACTGGCGCCGCCAGGGCGTGCTTGGCAAGGTCAACGTCGAATTCAATCTCGCGGGCGCCGTGCTGTTCGGCGTGGCGACCTTCGTGCCGCCGCTCATGGAGTACGTGAAGCGCTACAACGCGAATCTCGCGTTCTCGTCGAACCTTGTCGCCGTGGACGGCCCGGCGCGTCTCGCCACGTTCGAAGTGAAGGATGCGAACGGCAACGTCACGCGTGTGGAGAAGCGCTTCGACATGCTGCACGCCGTGCCGCCGCAGGTCGCGCCCGACTTTATCCGCGACAGCCAGCTCGCGGACGAGGCCGGCTGGTGCGAAGTGGATCACGCCACGCTCCAGCATCCGCGCTATCCGAACGTGTTCTCGCTCGGCGACGTGTGCTCCGCACCGAACGCCAAGACCGGCGCGGCCGCACGCAAGCAGGCCGTGATCGTGGCCGAGAATCTGCTCGCCGCGCGCGCAGGCGCGCCGCTCGCCTACCGCTACGATGGCTACGGCTCGTGCCCGCTCACCGTGGAAAAGGGCAAGGTCGTGCTGGCCGAGTTCGGTTATGGCGGGCGCCTCTTGCCCACCTTCCCGCTCGACCCCACACGGCCGCGCCGCCTCATGTGGCTGCTCAAGGCGAGCGTGCTGCCGAGCTTCTATTGGTGGGGCATGCTCAAAGGCCGCGAATGGCTCACGCGGGCGGCGCGCGGTTGACGAGAACGATGGGCACAGAGGGCTGCTGAATCAGCCCTCGAAATCGAGCCCGCCAAGCAGCACTTCCGGCTCGCCCTGCGTGCGCGATGCGAAATCGACAGGGCGAGCCGACTCCCATGACGCCAGCTTGCGCCCGGTCGCTTCGAGGTAGTGCTCGAAGCGCGCTTCGCCGCCGGGCTCCATGAGGCGCTCGATCTCCTCGGTGTCCCAGGTCAGCGAGACATTCAACGGATACCCGTACGGATGCCGGTGCTCGTTCGCGAGACCGCGAAGGCGCACGCGCGTGGGATGGCCGTGCCCGGCGTTGGGCACGACGTCGACGTGCACCGAAGGTCCGAATTGTTTCGCCAGCTTCGCCGCAATACGCGGTGCGAATTCTTCCTCGAACCGGCGAACGGCTTCGATACTCATGCGCGGGGCGCTCCACGGAGGATTGACTGCGGGTTAAGGCGCTGTTGGCCGCGGCCGTGCAGCGCATCGTGCTGGCATCCTACCGCGCCGTCAGCGTGTCAGCCAATGCCCGACAGCGCCTCGCGGCCCAGACCCTTCACGCCACTCACGCCGCCCGACGCCCACGTGCAGCCACAAGGCTGCGCACGCCTTCGAGCGAATACACGCCGAGCGCGACCCAGATCGCGCCGTACCCCACGGCGCGCACCGCGCCGAACGGCTCCCCGTAGATGAGCACGCCAGTGAGCAACTGCAGCGTGGGCGTGACGTACTGGATAAGACCGAGCATCGACAGCGGAATGCGCCGCGCGGCCGCACCGAAGAGGAGCAGCGGGATCGCCGTGATCGGGCCGGAGGCCGCGAGCAGCAGTTGCAGACCGCGCGAGGCATGCGTGAAGTGGCTCTCGCCCGCGAGGCCCACGATCGTCAGATAAACGATCGCAACCGGAAAGAGCAGGACCGTTTCGAGCGCGAGGCCTTCGAGCGCGCCGAGCTTCGCGGTCTTGCGCAGGAGGCCATAGCCGCCGAAGGTCACGGCGAGCGCGAGACTGATCCAGGGCGGCGCGCCGTTCTGCCAGGTGAGCCATACGACGCCCGCGGTGGCCAGCGCCACGGCGGCCCATTGCAGCGCGCGCAAACGCTCGCGCAGGAACGCATAGCCGAACAGCACGTTGATGAGCGGATTGATGAAGTAGCCGAGGCTCGCCTCGACGATGTGCCCGGCATTGACGGCCCAGATATAGATGCCCCAGTTGGCCGAAAGCAGCACGGCGCTCGCGACGAAGCGCGCGAGCAGGCGGCGGTCGCGCAGCGTGGGCCCGAGCCAGCGCCAGTGGTGGCGCACGACGAGCACGGCGATCACGAACAGCAGCGACCACGCCATGCGGTGCGCGAGCATTTCGAGTGCGGGGATCTGGTGCAGCGTCTTGAAGTAGATGGGGAAGAGCCCCCAGAGAACGAATGCAGCGAACGCGTAGAGGATGCCGGGATTCATGTTCGATTCTGGTTATGGAGACGCCAGTCCTACGCGGCGCTGTTCGGCGCGTGCTTGCAAAAGGTCAGGGCCCGTGCGAAGGCAATTGAAAGCCAGGCGGTGCGCGCCCAATTTCGCTTAACCCTGCGCCAAGCCGCCGGTTTTGCGACAATAGCGGATTTTCGCCGCCAGCCTTGGCCGTTGTCCAGCCTGACGCGCCGCTTACGGCGCGCGCTGTTCTCAACGCGGCAGGCGGCGCCGCCCCCTGAACCGGCTTCCTCGCGCGCGATGTCCTTCCCCCATATCGATCTGCTGTATTCGCTGTCCGGCCTGTTCGTCGGATTTCTGGTCGGCCTGACCGGCGTGGGTGGCGGCTCGCTCATGACGCCGCTCCTCGTCCTCGTGTTCCACGTGCACCCCGCCACGGCAGTGGGCACCGACCTGCTCTATGCGGCGGCGACCAAGTCGACGGGCACGCTCGTGCACGGGCTCAAGGGTTCGGTGGACTGGCGTGTGACGCTGCGGCTCGCAACCGGCAGCGTGCCTGCCGCAACGATCACGCTGATTCTGCTGCACCGCTATGGCATGGACACGCCGCGCGCAGGGCATCTGATCCAGGCCGTGCTGGGCGTGGCGCTCCTCATCACGGCCGTGGCGCTCATTTTCCGCCCGCAGCTCGCTGCATTCGCTTCGCGCCACCGCCACGAGCCCGGCGAAGCGCGCACGCTGTTTTTCACGATCTTCACGGGCGCGGTGCTCGGCGTGCTCGTCTCGCTGACCTCGGTGGGCGCGGGCGCCATCGGCGTGACGGTGCTGCTGCTGCTCTACCCGGCGCTGCCCACGGTGCGCATCGTCGGCTCCGATGTCGCGCACGCCGTGCCGCTCACGCTCCTCGCGGGCGCGGGCCACTGGCTGCTCGGCTCGATCGACTGGCACATGCTGCTTTCGCTCTTGTGCGGCTCGTTGCCCGGCATCGCGATCGGCAGCCTGCTTTCTTCGAAAGCGCCTGAAAAGCTGCTGCGCGTGCTGCTCGCCGCGACGCTCACGCTCGTGGGCGTGCGGCTCGTGCTCTCCTGAGCGCCGCGCACGTCATACACATCCCGCGCGGCACGGGCGCGCTCAGGCGTGAGGCGCCTGGCGGAAGAACCTGCCATTGAGATCGACCTCGAACTGGCGCAGCCACTGGCCGCGCGCGTCGAGGCGGTAAGCCTGCGCCCAGGCGCCGCGCCGCACGATCAGCATGTCGCCGTGGTCCGGATCGTTGGGATCGGCTTCGCCGCGAATATCGAACTGCATGGGCGCAAAGCCGTGCCGCGCACAGGCGAGTTCGAAGGCCGCCCGGTCGACGAGCGGCAAGTCGGTGTAGGTATGAATGGTCATGGCGATTTCCTGCTTTCCAGCGATGAGGCCGCGCTCGACCTCGGGGAAGACGCGCGATATCCACGGTATACCCCCAACCGCGGGAAAACTGTGTGTCAAACTACACTTTGGCGGCTGCAGTGCAGCATGACGAAATTGCATGCCAGACACACGCGCATAAAAAAAGCCCGGCCTGCAGAGGCCGGGCTTTTTCTTCGGACTTTTTCCTGCTACGTGCCGCAAGCACCCTGTTTCCAGGGCGCGTGACAGCGTTTATTGCTGCATGACCGTCAGCTTGTTCGACACCGACTTCACGCCTGCCACGCCTTGCGCAACCTCGCCAGCCTTGTCGATCTGGCCCTGATCCGGCACCGTGCCCTCCAGGGTGACCGCGCCGCCGTGCGAGCGCACGCTGATGTTCGAAACGTCGACGCCCTGGGTCTTCGAGAGCGCCTTGCGCACCGTGTAGCCCAGCTTGCGGTCGGCCTTCTTGGCCGACGTCGCCGGAGCGGCCGAGGTCGTAGCCGCGGGTGCGTTCGCCGAGTTGTCTTGCGCATAGGACGCGCTGCATGCCACCGACAGGCACAGTGCCGCGCCCAGCGTCTTCAGAATAGCGACCGATTTCATGTTTTCTCCTTGTGTCTTCGCGTTGTTGCGGTGTGTTGCCTGGAATAGGACCGCCTCCCTTGCCGGCGGACGGCCCGAAGGCCGCTCGTCAGCCACGGTCTGACGGCTTGGTTACCACTACCGATGACCGCGTACAGCACGCAATGCGCGCGTGCACGGCCAGGGTCTGGACGCGATGCGAGAGGCAAGGATGAAAGGACGTCGAATGACTTTGGTTATTACGCCCGCCCGGACAGGTCTGCGCCCGTTTCCTGTTTGTTATGCATGGATGATGCGTCGATGCCCGCGCGAGCCAGATGCTTTGGCCAGACTTCCGGTCCCCGGCGCGCCATGCCAGGCGCGGCAGGCGAATCACAATTTAGCCTGGCTGTGCCGCAAGCGCAAAGAGTTTAGCGCAGGCGCCTGTGGCATGCGCTCAAGGTGTTCGGCAAGGCACGCGGCATGCCGCCGCAACGCCGATTCTCATGTACCATCGGCTCCACAGAGCCCGCGCGGCGCGCGAGCCTGAGCCCACCCGGCGCCAGCGCCGGACCCAACGCGGACCCGACCCGCACGCTCCCGAACCACCCGAGGCCCGCTCCACCCCGATGAAGTCCCGTACCGGCCGCAAACCTCCTCCCCGTCTCGTCGCGCGCTTCGTGGCGATCTCGTGGCGCGACCTGGCAGTCACGTTCGGCCCCATCCTGCTCGTGAGCGCGGCAGCCATCTGGCTCGCGGTGCGCCTCATCCAGCCCGCGCCGCCCAACACGCTCACCATGAGCGCCGGGCCCAAGGGCAGCACCTACTGGAACGCCGCGCAAAAGTACAAGGACATCCTCGCGCGCAACAAGATCACGCTGAACGTGCTCGAATCGGAAGGCTCGGTGCAGAACCTGCAGCGTCTCGCCGATCCGAAGTCGAACGTCGACGTGGCGTTCGTGCAGGACGGCATCGCGAGCAAGGTGCCGGACGGCCTCGTCTCGCTCGGCAGCGTGGCTTATGTGCCGCTCGTGGTGTTCTATCACGGCCCAGTCGCCACCCGGCTTTCGCAGTTCGAAGGCCAGCGCATCGCCATTGGCGCCGAGGGCAGCGGCACGCGCGAACTCGCGCTCACGCTGCTCAAGGCGAACGGCATCCAGCCCGGCGGCGCGACGAAACTGCTGCCGCTCTCGGGCGACGACGCCGCGCGCGACCTTGTGGCGGGCAAGATCGACGTCGCGTTTCTCGCAGGCGATTCCGCGCAGCCGGCCGTCATGGGCCACCTCATGCGCACGCCGGGTGTGCGCTTTTTCGACTTCGTGCAGGCCGACGCCTTCGCGCGCCGCTACCCGTATCTCACGGCCATCACGATTCCGATGGGCGCGTTCGATCTCGGCAAAAATCTGCCTGCCACGCCGCTGCAGATCATCGCGCCCACGGCCGTACTGGTCGCGCGCGACTCGCTCCACCCGGCACTCTCAGACCTGCTGATCGAAGCGGCCAAGGAGGTGCACGGCCGCTCCTCGCTCCTGCAGCACGCAGGCGAGTTCCCCGCGCCGCGCGCCCAGGATTTCCCGATCAGCGGCGACGCCGCGCGCTACTACAAGTCGGGCAAGAGCTTCCTCTACCGCGTGCTGCCCTTCTGGGTGGCGAGCCTCGCCGACCGGCTCGTGGTGCTGCTCGTGCCGATCATCGTCGTGCTGATTCCGGGCCTGCGGATCGTCCCTTCGCTCTACGCCTGGCGGGTAAAATCGCGGATCTACCGCTGGTATGGCTCGCTCATCGCACTCGAGCGCGCCGCGATGGCCGACAACTCGCCCACCGAGCGCAGCGCGCTGATCCGCCAGCTCGACAAGATCGAGGAGTCGGTCAACGGCATGAAAATGCCGCTCGCGTATGCCGAGCAGTTCTACGTGCTGCGCGAACACATCGGCTTCGTGCGCGCGCGGCTCTCCGGCACGCGCGAAGCGCTGGACGCAAGCGTTGTTGCGCAAGAGGAGCAGGCAGCGCAAAGCGCCGAAGAGGCAGAGACGCCGGAAGGCGCCAGCAAAGAAGCAGGCACAGCGGGTACAGAGGCGAGCCATGCAGACGAAAGCGGCGGCAACGAAACAGGCGAGCGCACGCATTAGCGCCGCTGCACGCATTTTGAACCGAACAATCGGCCATGCAATCAATGGCCCGGAAATCGCCCAAGAGCGGAGGAACAGCATGATCGACGGCATCGACGCCAGCCAGCCGGCCTGGTTCTACGACTTCGTGTCGCCGTTTTCGTACCTGTTGCTGGAACAGCACGAGAAGTGGCCCGGCTTCGACTTCGTGCCGACGCCCGTGCTGCTGTCCGAGCTATATCGCCACTGGGGCCAGCCGTTCGGCTCCGCGGTCCCGGCCAAGCGCATCTTCACCTACCGGCACGCGCTCTTTCGCGCCGAGCAACTCGGCATTCCGTTCAAGATGCCGCCCGCTCACCCGTTCGACTCGGTCAGGCCGATGCTGCTCGCCATCGCCGCGGGCGGCGATCTCGCGTGCGTGCGCGAGATTTTTCGTTTCATCTGGCGCGAGGGGCGGGACCCGTCGAGCGACGAGGGCTTCGAACAGCTTTGCGAGCGCGTGGGCATTGCGCACGGCGAGTCGCTGATCGAGGAAGAATCCGTGCGCGCGCAGTTGCGCCGCAACACCAACGACGCCATCGCCATGGGCGTGTTCGGCGTGCCGACGTTCTGGATGAACAAGCAGCTCTTCTGGGGCGAAGACGCCTTGCCGATGGTGCTCTACTGCGCGCGCAGCCCGAACTGGCTCGACTCGCGCGAGGTCAAACGCATCACCACGCTGCCTTCGGGACTCGCGAAGACCGTGGCCGAGTGAGCGGCAACGCCCCCGAAGCATCCTTCTGATCTCCGTCATGCCGCGCACCCTATGGCGGCGGCGCGCGAGGCGGCTTATGGTTATGGCTGAACGCGTGCGCGCGCAGGTTTCTCTGGCGCACGCGCCCTTGCCCGCCACGCCCCATGGACGACGATAACGCCCTCACCCTCGATATCTGGCTGGTGCGAGTCCTGCGCACGCTGCTGGTCGAGCGCAGCGTCACGCAGGCCGCGCTGCGCCTGAACCAGACCCAGCCCGCCATCAGCACGGCGCTGCGCCGTCTGCGCGAGATCCTGGGCGATCCCATCCTCGTGCGCGGCAAGGCCGGCATGGTGCCAACCGAGTACGGCGAGTCGCTGTTGCAGCACGCGCAGCGCGTGCTGCGCGACGTGGAATTCGTCGCCACGCCGCACGGCGACTTCGACCCGGAGCGCTCGAAGCGCACATTTCGCCTCGCCGCCCCCGACTACCTCAACGACTTCTTCATGCCGACGCTGATCGCCCGCTTTCGCGAGACGGCGCCGGCGGCGCGGCTGGAGATCCTCTCGCTCTCGCCCACGCTCGACCATCACGGCGCCCTGGACGCGGGCGAACTCGACATTGTGATCGGCAACTGGCCGAAGCCCGAGCCGCGTTTCGCGCGCAGCGACCTGTTCTCCGACAAGGTCGTCTGCATGATGCGTGCGGATCATCCGCTCGCGCGCCGCGAACTCACGCGCGAGGCGTATCTCGCGGCGCCCCATCTCGCGCCCACGCCCTATACGGGCGCGCACGCCAGTGCGATCGATCTGGGATTCGCGAAGGCGAAGGCCGAGCGGCGCATCGTCGCGACGCTGCCCTACTTCGGGCTCGTGCCGCAGGTCCTGCTGCAATCGGATCTGATCTTCACGACGACACGGCGCTTCGCACAGCATTACGCGAAGCTCATGCCGCTTGCCGTCGTGGACACGCCGATCGCGTTTCCGCGCATTCACTGCTATCAGATGTGGCATCCGCAGCCAGACCGGCCGAGCGACGTGGGATGGCTGCGCGGCTTGATCGACGAGGTATCGGATACGCTCACCGCCGAGCGCGGCACGAAGCGCGCGAGCGCGAAGAAGGCCGCGAGCGTGGCTAGCGAGGCGCTTTGAAATGCAAACGGGCGCCTCATCGTCGAGGCGCGCGTTTTATTTGCACGATGCGTCGGATCAGACGAGCGCGGCCGCTCTCACGACAGCCGGGCGCTGCGCCACCCGCATCTGCATGAGCTGCGCGGCGACCGCCACCGCAATCGACGAAGGCGCCTTGTCGACGATACCCGTCACGCCGATCGGGCACGTCATCTCGTCCATGCGCGCCGCTTCCACGCCGCGCTCCATGAGCCGCCGCTCGAACTTCACGCGCTTCGTTTTCGAGCCGATCAGGCCAAACCACGCGAAATCGCGCCGGCGCATGATGCGCTCGGAAAGCTCGAAGTCGAGCGCGTGATTGTGCGTCATCACGAGGAAGTACGCGCCCACCGGCGCTTCGTCGACGATGGCCGCCGGCGTGTCCGTCGCTTCGATCTGCACGTTGGCGGGCACTTCGTCGGGGAACAGTTCGTCGCGCTCGTCCACCCATTGCACGACGCACGGCAGCATGCCGAGCAGCGTGACGAGCGCGTGCCCTACGTGGCCCGCGCCGAACAGCACGATGTGCATCGGCCCGTAATGCGGCACCGGCGTGCTGCGGCGGCCAATGATCACGCGCCCGGTTTCGTCGACGCGCACGCAATGCTCAGGATTGCGATTCATTTTGCGACCCCTTCGCGTGCCATCGTCCGCACCGCGCGCACGCCCTTCAAGATTTCCTCGGCGGTGGCCGGCGCATTCATCGGCGGATTGAAGCGGTAGTCGGCCACGCTCGCCACGGCGTCGCGAATCGCGAAGAACACCGAGAACGGCAGCAACAGCGGCGGCTCGCCCACAGCCTTCGAGCGGTGGATGCTGTCCTCCGCGTTGCGGTTCTTGAAGAGCCGCACGTTGAATTCGGGAGGCGTGTCGTTCACGGTCGGGATCTTGTAGGTGGATGGCGCGTGCGTCATAAGCTTGCCGTCCGGCTTCCACCACAGTTCTTCCGTGGTGAGCCAGCCCATGCCCTGGATGAAGCCGCCTTCCACCTGGCCCACATCGAGCGCCGGGTTCAGCGACGCGCCCACGTCGTGCAGCGCATCGGCGCGCAGCACACGCATTTCGCCCGTGAGCGTGTCGATCACGACTTCCGATACTGCCGCGCCATACGAGTAGTAGTAGAACGGCCGGCCGCGCAGCGTGGCCTGATCCCAGTACAGCTTGGGCGTGGTGTAGAAACCATCGGACCAGAGCTGCACGCGCGCGAGATACGCCTTCGAAACCAGCGTCTCGAACGGCACGATCGTCTCGCCCACGATCACGGATTCGTTGGCAAAGCGCACGTCGGCGGCGTTGACCTCGCCCTTGCCGTACGTCGTCGCGGCCAGCGCGGCGAGGCGCTCGCGCAACTGGCGCGCGGCGTCCTGTGCCGCCTTGCCGTTCAGGTCCGTGCCAGTCGATGCGGCCGTGGCGGACGTGTTCGCCACCTTGCTCGTATCCGTGGCGGTCACGCGCACGCGGCCGAACTCGATGCCAAGCTCCTGCGCCACGACCTGCGCGACCTTCGTGTTCAGGCCCTGGCCCATTTCGGTGCCGCCGTGGTTCACGAGCACCGAGCCGTCGGTGTAGATATGAACGAGCGCGCCCGCCTGGTTGAAGTGCGTGACGTTGAACGCAATGCCGAACTTGACCGGCGTGAGCGCGATGCCCTTCTTGAGCACTTCGTTGTTCGCGTTGAATTCGCGAATCGCGGCGCGGCGCGCGCGATAGCCGCTCGTTTCCACGAGTTCGTCGATCAACTCGTGAATGACGTTGTCCTCGATGACCTGGCCGTAAGGCGTTTCGTTGTTCTGCGTCTTGCCGTAGAGATTGCGGCGACGCACGTCGAGCGAATCGAGGCCGAGCGAGCGCGCCACGTCGTCCATGATGTACTCGATCGCGAATGCGCCCTGCGGGCCGCCGAAGCCGCGAAACGCCGTGTTCGACTGCGTGTTGGTCTTGCCGCAGAAACCGGCGATCGACACATCGGGCAGCCAGTAGGCGTTGTCGAAGTGGCAGACCGCGCGCGTCATCACCGGGCCGGAAAGGTCTGCGGAAAAGCCGCAGCGCGAGGTCATGTCGACCGACACGCCTTCGATCGTGCCCTGATCGTCGTAGCCCACTTCATACGTGTAGTGGAAATCGTGGCGCTTGCCCGTGACCATCATGTCGTCGTCGCGGTCCGGGCGCAGCTTCACGGGGCACAGCAGCTTCCATGCGGCGAGCGCCGCGCAGCACGCGAACAGGCCCGACTGCGATTCCTTGCCGCCAAAGCCGCCGCCCATGCGGCGGCATTCCACGAGGACGTTGTGCGAAGCCACGCCCAGCACATGCGCAACGAGGTGCTGCATCTCGCTCGGGTGCTGCGTGGAGCACCACACGTGCATGCCGTCGTCGTCCTTCGGCACCGCGTAGGCGATCTGGCCTTCGAGGTAGAACTGCTCCTGGCCGCCCAGCAGCATCTCGCCTTCGTGGCGGTGCGCGGCGCGCGCGGCACGCGTGGACGCCTCGCCGCGCGCAAGCTTCATCGGCGGCAGCACCGACTGCTGCGCGGCGCGCGCCTGCTGCGCCGTGAGCACGGCGGGCAGCTCTTCGTACTGCACCTCGGCGCGCCGCGCGGCAAGGCGCGCCGTGTCGTGAGACGTCGCCACGATGATGAACATGGGCTGGCCCACGTACTGCACGACGCCGTCGGCGAGCACCGGATCGTCGTGGATGATCGGGCCGCAGTCGTTCACGCCGGGAATGTCCTCGGCCGTGAGCACGGCCACGACGCCGGGCGTTGCACGCACTTTGTCGAGGTTCATCGAGACGATGCGCGCGTGCGGCTTCTGCGAGAGGCCGAGCGCGGCGTGCAGCGTGCCGGCCACGACCGGAATGTCGTCGGTATAGGTGGCGCGGCCGCTCACATGCAGATGCGCGGATTCATGCGGGCGCGAGACATGCACTTGCGCGAAGGGCTCGCGTGCCTTGAGTTCGTCCAGGAACGGTTCGGCTTGCTGGTTCATTGTGTCGTTCTCCGTATCTCTTTTCCGATTCCTGAATGTTTCAAGCCGTTTCTGCTGCGACGTTGCGAACGTTGATCGCTTGCGGCGCAAGCGGGTTATGCGGACGCGTTTCGAGCCAGAAGCGGTACAGCGTGTTCTTCGCGGCTTCGAGGCGGTAGTCGCTCGTCGCGCGCATGTCGGAAAGCGGCGCGTAGTCGTTGCCAAGCGCGATCATCGCGGCCTGGGCCGTGGCTTCGTGCCATTGCGCGTCGGCGAGCACGCCTTCCGCGTGGGTCGCGCGCTTCGGCGTGGCGGCCATGCCGCCGAAGGCGATGCGCGGCTCGCGAATCACGTCGCCATCGGCGATATACGCGAAGGCGGCGCACACGGCCGAGATGTCCGAGTCGAAGCGCTTCGAGACCTTATAGGTGCGAAAACGCAGGTTCGCGCGGGCACCGGTGCGCGTGGGCACCTTGAGCGCAAGCACGAACTCGTGCTCGGCCATGTCCTTCTTTTGATAGGCGAGGTAAAGATCTTCGAGCGCCATCTCGCGCTCGACATCGCCGCCGCGCAGCACCACGCGCGCGCCGAGCGCGATGAGCCCCGGCATCGAGTCGCCGATGGGCGAACCGTTCGCGACGTTGCCGCCTATCGTGCCCGCGTTGCGGATCGGCAGCGAGGCGAAGCGCTGCCACATCTCTTCGAGTTCCGGGTACGGCTTCGCGAGTTCGGCATACGCGCGCTCCACAGTCACGCCCGCGCCGATCTCGATCCACGCGTCACTCACGTCGATGCGGCGCATCGCGTCGACCTGGCCCACGTAGACGATGTCGCCAAGCTCGCGCATCTGCTTCGTGACCCACAGGCCGATGTCGGTGCTGCCCGCGAGGATGCGCGTGTTGGGACGCTCGGCCTTGATGGCGGCGAGCGCCTCGACGGTGCGCGGCGCGTCGTAGTGCTGGCCACGGCTCTCGTAGTGGAAAGTGTCCTTGCGCTCGAGCGTGGCGAGCGTTTGCGCGAGCGCCTTCACGTCGACAGGCTGCTTCGGCGCGCCGGCCTGGAACATCTGCTCGGCGGCGTCGAGGATCGGCCGGTAGCCCGTGCAGCGGCACAGGTTGCCCGTGAGCGCGTTGGCGATCTCGTCGCGCGAAGGCACGCTGCAGGCGCCCTTGCCCGCGCACGCGCCGAGGCCGGCGTGGTCCGCGTGCTCGTGGCCGTGCTTTTCATAGAGCGCCCACATCGACATCACGAAGCCGGGCGTGCAGAAGCCGCACTGCGAACCGTGGCAATCGACCATGGCCTGCTGCACGGGATGCAGCGAGCCGTCGGGCTGGCGCAGGTCTTCGACGGTGAAGAGCGCCTTTCCGTCGAGCGTGGGCAGGAACTGGATGCAGGCGTTGACGGCCTTGAAGCTCACGCCGCCCGCCTCGTTGCGCTCGCCCACCACGACCGTGCAGGCGCCGCAGTCGCCTTCGGCGCAACCTTCCTTGGTGCCGGTGCAGCGCGCGTCTTCGCGCAGGTACTGGAGAACGGTGCGGGTGACGCCCGCGTCGCTGACTTCGCGAATCGCGTTGCGGTGGTAAAAGCGGATCGGCTGGCTCATGGTTTCTGGCTCGTCGTTGGCTGCGGCTCGCAAAAGGCGTGTGCCGCTCGAGTGGACGGTTCGAAAACTATCACTGCCAATATTGGCAACCCATAGCTAGAGGAGCATGGGGGATATATCGTTGAATCGATAAATCGGTGTGCTGCGGGGTGGCTGTGCTTATGTTGACGTGTCTCGATTGCGCGATTTCGTTGTCTATTCGTGAATATCGGACATATTCGACTGAGCATTAACCCTTTCAAACACCGATATCTCCGCACGAACGGTCGGACAAAGCCACCGCGCTTGCGCGAATTGCGGGCAACGTCGCGCAATATCGCGGGATCTCCGCGGCGGGGCGATCGGACGCAAACCGCTGTCATCGCCGCAGAAAACCCGTGTTCCGCCGGCCGGAACAGCTTTTCAACTTCTGCATAAAAACCGGTTCCATGGGACAATCACGCCTTTCCCGCCGTTTTCCATCCGCGTTTTCCCCATGTCTGCTGATTTGGCGCCCAGGCGCAACGCCGCATCGACGACCCTGCAGATCATTCCGGTCGTCTTTTTCACCTTCCTCTGCTATCTGACGATCGGCATTCCGCTCGCGGTGCTGCCGGGCTACGTGCATAACGACCTCGGTTTCAGCACCGTGGTGGCAGGCGCGGCGATCAGCGTGCAGTACATCGCCACGCTCTGCTCGCGCGCGCTCGCGGGCCGCTCGGCGGACACGCTCGGCCCCAAGAGAACCGTGACGATCGGCCTGACGATCTGCGGCGCGAGCGGCGTGCTGCTCCTCCTTGGCACGCTCGTCGATCACTGGCCTGGCCTCTCGCTCGCGCTGCTGGTGGTGAGCCGCCTGTTGCTCGGCTGCGGCGAAAGCCTGTGCGGCACCGGCGCGATCCTCTGGGGCATCGGCCGCGTGGGCACCGCTCACAACGCGAAGGTGATCTCGTGGAACGGCATCGCCACTTACGGCGCGCTCGCGATCGGTGCGCCGCTTGGCGTGGTGATGGCGCACGCCATCGGCTACTGGATGCTCGGCGTTTCGGTCATCGCGATGGCCGCGCTCGGTTTCTGGCTCGCGCGCCCGATCGCGCCGGTGCCGATCGTGCACGGCGAGCGCATGTCGTACCGCAGCGTATTCACGCGCGTGCTGCCGCATGGCATCGGCCTCGCGCTCGGCTCGGCGGGTTTTGGCTCCATCGCGACCTTCATCACGCTGTTCTACGCCGCGCGCCACTGGCCCAACGCCGCCTTTACGCTCACGGTGTTCGGTCTGATGTTCATCGGCGCGCGCCTGTTGTTTGCAAACACGATCAAGCGCTTCGGCGGCTTCCGCGTGGCCATCGTCTCGTTCTCGTGCGAGTGCGCAGGCCTCTTGCTGCTGTGGCTCGCGCCCACGCCGCAAGTCGCGCTCGCGGGCGCCGCGCTCACCGGCTTCGGCTTCGCGCTCGTGTTCCCGGCGCTCGGCGTCGAGGCGGTCGGGCTCGTGCCGCCCGCAAGCCGCGGTGCGGCGCTCTCGGCGTACTCGGTGTTCCTCGACCTCTCGCTGGGCATTACCGGCCCGCTCGCCGGCTATGTGGCGAACCTGTTCGGGTATGGGTCGGTGTTTCTGTTCGCCGCCATCGCGGCGGCGGCGGCCGTGGCGCTTTCGGTTTCGCTTCATCGCAAGAGCGTGCGTTCGCATGCCGCGCAGAGCGCGCCGAGTGCGCAAAACGCAGGTGCCGCCAGCGCACCCGCCGGGCAACAAGCCGAATAAAAAAACCGCACCCGGCAAACTGCGCCGGATGCGGCCCGGACTTCAGACGACATCACCGCAGGCGGCTCTACGCCGCCTGCCATCACTTCTTCACCGCAGCCGTATCGAGCTTCTTGCCGGTCGCCTCGTTATAGCGCTTCACGTATTCCTCGGTGAGCTTGGCCACCGCACGGCCGATCTTGCGGTAGTCCGACTCGTTCAGGTTCGCGAGCGACACGCGGCCCGACGGATGCGCCGTGCCAAAACCCTTGCCCGGCAGCAGCACGACGCGCGCCTCGGCCGCCAGCTGGAACAGCAGTTCGTTGGGCTTCACCTGCTTGAGCAGCCAGTCGACGAAATCCCGTCCGAAGCGCTTCTCGCCCAGGTACTCCATGTCGAGAATCGTGTAGTAGTCGACCTGGTTCGGATCGTCCTCGTCGTAGGTCGTGCCCATTGCCTCGAACAGCGCGCGCTTGCGGCTGCGAATCAGGCGCTTGAGCGCGTTCTTGTACGCGTCAGGGGTATCCATCAACGAGAACAGCGAGAACAGCACCATCTGCACCTGTTGCGGCGTGGAGAGGCCCGCCGTGTGATTGAGCGCGACGGTACGGCTGTCGGCCACAAGACGGTCGATGAACTTGAGCTTGTCCGGCTCCGTCGTGATCGACTCGTAGCGCTTGTGCAGTATCTTCTTCTCCTCCTTCGGCAGCTTCGCGAGCAGATGATCGAGGACGTTGTCGCGATGCGTGGCGATAGCGCCCAGACGCCAGCCCGTCGCCCCGAAGTACTTCGAGTAGGAGTACACGAGAATCGTGTTCTTCGGCGCGAGCGCGAAGAGCGAGACGAAGTTGTCGGCGAAGGTGCCGTACACGTCGTCGGTGAGGAAGATGAGGTCCGGGCGCTCCTTCACGATCTCGGCAATGTATTCGAGGCTCGCGTCGTCGAGCTTCACCGAAGGCGGATTGCTCGGGTTCACGAGGAAGAACGCTTTCACCTTCGGGTCGCGCAGCTTGTCGAGTTCCTTCTTCGAGTACTGCCAGTTGTTCTCGACGGTGGCGTTCAGATGCACGACATCGAGCTCATAGTCGTTGAGCTCGGGAATCTCGATGTAGGGCGTAAAGATCGGCATGCCGAGCGCGATGGTGTCTCCCTTCTTGATCAGGAAGTTCTCGCGCATCGTGTTGAAGATGTACGTCATGGCCGCCGTGCCGCCTTCCACGGCGAACACGTCGAACTCGCCGACGAACGGGTGCTTGCCGATCATCTCGCGGCGCAGATACTGGCCGACGATGATTTCCGAGAGCTTGAGCATGCGGTCCGGCACGGGATAGTTGCAGGCCAGAATGCCTTCGCACATCTCGTAGAGGAAGTCGCCCGCCGAGAGGCCCAGCTGGTCGCGCACGTACGAAACCGCCCCGCCGATGAAATCGATGCCGGGCTGGCCCTTGTTCTCGCGCAGGAACTGATCGAAGCGTTCGACAATGCCTGCGCGCTGCGGGAAGCCGCCTACCCCTTCGGGCATGTACGAGAATGAGCGCTCCGACTCGCGCATCGCGAAGAGGCCTAGCTGCCAGAAGCCGTGGCGGGGAATGGTGGCGAGAAAGTTGGGGTTGCCGCGGCCGGCGTTGAGCATCGAGAAGTTGGCCGGGCGCTCGGTCGCACCGCCGCCGGCCGCCTTGATCAGTTCGTCCTTCAGCTCGAACGGGCTCAGTGCCTCGAGGGCCGACTTTTCCTTCGCGCCGTTACTCTTCGCTTTCGTTGCCATGGTGTTCTCCATTGGAAGACGTTGCGCGCGCCGCGCGTCCATGCGCGGCACGCGTTGAGTTCATGTCACGCAAGACCGACCACGAGCGGCCCGAGCAGCGTGAGCAGCACGTTCGCGATCGCATAGGTAATGGCGAACGGCACGGTGGGCACCGCGCTTTCCGCCTTGTCGAGAATGCCGCCGAAGGCGGGGTTCGCACTACGGGCGCCGGACAGTGCACCCGCGAGAATCGCCGCGTTGTTGTACTTGAGCACGTAGCGGCCAAACAGCATCGTGAGGAAGAGCGGCACGAGCGTCACGACCACGCCCAGGAGGAAGATCGTGATGCCGCTTTGCTTGATCGTCACGACCGCCTGCAGGCCCGAGTTCAGCCCCACCACCGCCACGAACGCCGCAAGACCGAAGTCCTTGAGCAGTTGCGAAGCGGCAGGCGGCATCACGCCGTACATCGGGTGCTTGCCGCGCATCCAGCCGAACAGGAGACCCGCGAGCAGACAGCCGCCGCCCGAGCCGAGCGTGAGCGGAATGCCCGCCACATTCACGACGACGAGACCGATCAGCAAGCCGAGCACGAGGCCCACGCCCATGTAGATGAAGTCCGTCTTGTTGCTATAGGCAAGCTCGTAGCCGGCGGCCTGCACCGCGCGTTTGGTATCCGTGGCGGTGCCGTACACGGTCACGACGTCGCCGTGCTCCAGCTTCGTTTCCGGCAGGAGCGGCACGGGCTGGCCCACGCGCTCGATCTTCTCGATGTACACGCCGTGGCGCATATCGCGGTCCACGTTCTTGCGCACTTCGGCAATCGTCGTGTGATTCATGCCCTTCGCCGTGAACACGATCTGACGCGTCTGCATCACGAGGCTCATGCCGCCCGAGTCCGGCACTTCCGGCCCGATCAGCGCCCCCACTTCGACCATCTGCTCGCGGCGGCCCACGACGAGCACGAGGTCGTCGCGGCTCAGCACGAAGTCGGGGGTGGCGTCGATCACCTTGCCCGCGCGGCGGATCTTCTCGATCGCGACGAAATCGTGTTCGGCCAACTCGATTTGCTTGACGGTCTTGCCCGCACCCGCCTCGACGCGGAACACGCGGCCGAAGAGCTCGGGCAGCGCCGTGATCTGGCCCGGCCCCGCCACGGCTTCGCCGCCCGACATCTCGCGCTCGGCGTCCATGGAGGCGTCCTTGAGACTGCGGCCCATGAACTTTGGCAGGATGTTCACGCAGACGATGATCGCGCCCAGCGAGCCAAACACATAGGTCACGGCATAGCCGACGGCGACATCGGCCTGCATGGCTTTGACCTGGTCGGCCGGCAGACCGAGGCGTGCAATGGCGTCACCGGCCGTGCCGATGATGGCCGACTGCGTCATGCCGCCCGCGGCGAGACCGGCGGCGAGGCCCTTGTTGAGGTGAAAGAGCTTCGCGCACACGAGCACCGTGACGAGCCCCGCCAGCGCCATGAACACGGACATGGCGATCTCGCGCAGCGTCTTGCGGTTGAGCGAGTTGAAGAAGCCCGGCCCGGAGTCGTAGCCCACCGCGTAGATGAACACGGCGAACATCACCGCCTTCACGCCGTTGTCGACCGTCACGCCAACCTGGCTGATCACGACCGCAGCGATCAGCGACCCGCCCACGCCGCCTAACTGGAACTTGCCGAAGTTGATCTGGCCGATCCAGTAGCCGACGGCCAGGGAAAGAAATAGCGCGATTTCCGGCGATTTGTGAAAGATGTCATGTAGCCATTCCATCGTGTCCTCGCTTTGGGAAAGAACCACCCGTTGCTGCCGGAGATGGCCGTGAGGCGTGCATCAGCGCCGGCCAGATCCAGCAAAAAACGCCAGCCAAACTTGTCAGCCAAACTTCGCCGCGAGCCCCACCACCACGGGGCCCATGAGCGGCAAGAGGATGTTCGACAGCGCATAAGTGATCGTGTAGCCGATCACGGGAGTCGAGTTACCGGCTACGCCGACGAGCGCACTGATCGCCGGTGTGCTGCACTGCTGGCCTGCAATCGCGCCGAGCAGCATCGGCGCTTCGAGCTTGAGGAACATGCGCCCGATCCAGAGTGAGAGAAGCCCCGGAATCAGCACCATCAGAATGCCCGCGAGCGGCAGCGCAAGACCGTACTCACGCACGAGCTTGATCGCGTCGGGACCGGCCGAGAGGCCCACAGCCGCGATGAAGGTGGCAAGGCCGAAGTCCTTGAGCACCTGCGCGGCAGCCGATGGCAGCGAGCCCACCACGGGAAAGTGCGAACGCAGCCAGCCGAAGAAGAGGCCCGAGAGCAGGCAGCCGCCGCCCGTGCCGAGCACGAGCGAGACGCCGCCCACGTTCACGCCGAAACGCCCGATCATCATGCCGACCAGGACGCCGAGGCCGAGATAGACAAAGTCGGTTTTCTGGGTCTGCTGGATCACGTAGCCAAGCCGCTTCGCGCCGCGCGCCACGTCGTTGGGCGTACCGAGCAGCGTGAGCACGTCGCCGCGATGCACGACCGTGCCGGGCAATGCCGGCACCGTGGTGTCTTGCCGCGTAATCGCGCTCACATAGATGCCGCGACCCGCTTCCGGGGCGGCGCGCTCGCGCATCTGCGCAAGCGTGAGGCCGTTGACGTCGCGGCGCGTGACCATCACGTCCACCCGCTTCGCGAGCAGCTTGAACAAGCCCTCGCCCGGCAACTCTTCGCCGAGGCTGCCAGCGGCCTCGATCACCGCTTCGCGGCGCCCGGCGACGAGCACGACGTCGCCCGGTTGCAGCGCGGTCTGCGCAGTGGCGTCGAGCTGACTTCCTTCGCGCAGCACGTGCTCGATCGTGATGTTGTTGCCAAAGCGCGCCTCGAAGGCGGCGACCTCCGTGCCGGCGGCGGAACCCACCTTGAACGCGCGCCCAACGAGCGGCGGCAGCGCTAAGCGTTGCCCGTCGTCGAGCACGCCGTCGCCGCCGAGCTTGCGATACAGTCGCGCAGCCTCTTCGCGCAGATTGATGCGCAGGATGAGCGGCGCGATCTGGCTCGTGAACAGCACGATGGTGATAAGGCCAAAGAGGTAGCTCACGCTGTACGCGGTCACGATATGCGCCTGCAGCGTGCTCGCCTGGGCGTCGGTCAAGCCGAGCCTCGTGATCGCTTCGGAAGCCGTGCCGATCACGGCCGATTCGGTCGCCGCGCCCGCGAGCAGGCCCGCCGCGGTACCCGCATCGAGCTTCATCACCACGACGGCGATCATGATGAGCGCCATGACAGAGACGATCTCGATGATCGATAGGAGACCGTAGCGCCAGCCGCGCCCGACGTTCGCGAAAAACTGCGGACCGCCCGTGAAGCCGAGCGCGAAGATGAAAAGTGCAAAGGCGATGTTCTTGAGGTCCGGCGCAATGCGCGCGCCGGTTTGCCCCAGCACGAGCGCGACGATCAGCGTGCCGCACACGCCCCCGAGGGAGATCGGCCCGAAGCGGATGGAACCAATCAGATAACCGAGCGCGAGGCTCACGAACAGGGCAATCTCGGGTTGCGACTTCAGCAATTCGACGATCATGTCTGGTCTGCCGATTTACGTTTTAGTTAGCCCGAAAGCGTGCTCGAAATTGAGCGGCAATGCACATTAAATAACATGCAATGCCAATGCAGGTCGCTATTTTCCCCATGTGCAACAATTCTTTCACACAGCAAAAGAATCAATGCGCGCTAATTTCCGGGTTGTGAATTACGATGTATTCACAGAGTGCAATGGCTCGCAATTTACCGCAGGCAAGGCGAGTCCGTCGTAAATCTGACAGATCTAATGGATAGCCGCTGCCTGCGCGAACGGCGCAAACACGTTATCCGCAATGCACAAATCGTTGATAGTGACAAAAACGTGCAACGCATTCCTCATTCAATACATGCCATTTGAGTACTGAATCTTTTACAGCTTCGAAATGCTGCCGTGTGTTGAGATAGATATTGTAATTCTCAGCGACTGTCAATATTATTTTTGTTAGATTGCCGCCCTCGTCCATTCGCGGCATATCGTTCAGAACAACGCAGCACATCGCTTTGTTCCCCAACTTCGCCAGCAGTCGCAGCGCCCCTCAACCGGTCCATGCATCGAGCATACGAGGCTACACATGAACCAGATACACGCCATGCGCGTCTTCGTCAGGGTTGCGGAAACCGAGAGCTTTCGTCGCGCCGCGCAGCAGCTCGACGTCTCCAACGCGCTCGTCACGCGCTCCGTCGCGATGCTCGAGGCGCACCTGAACACACGACTCATCAACCGCACCACGCGCAATCTCGCGCTTACCGAGGCAGGGCTGCGTTATCTCGAGGGCTGTCGTTGCGTGCTCGAGGAACTCGATCATCTGGAGCGCTCGCTGGCGCATACGGAAAGCGAGCCGAGCGGCACGCTGCGCGTGGTGGCCGCGGGCGCGCTCTCGCTCGCCACGCTCACACCGCTCATCGACGGTTACCGGCGTCTGTATCCACGCGTGAACGTGCGCCTCACGCTCGCCGAGCGGCCCGTGGATCTCGTGGAAGATGGCTTCGACGTGGGCATTGTCGGCGCCACGCCCGCACGTAACGGCGAATGCGTGGCGCGCGCGCTCGGCACCACGACGTTCGTGCCCTGCGCGGCTCCGGCATGGCTTGCCGAGCACGGCGAGCCGCATACGCCCGAGCAGCTCGCCCAGTGTGCGGCCGTCGCGCTGCCGCCCGAGGAGCGCAGCGCGACGTGGCAGTTCGCGAAGCCTGGCGAGCAGGCCCAGCAGGTCACGCTGCAGCCGGGCTACGCCGTCAACAACATGCTGATGGTGCGCCTCGCGGCGCTTGCCGGCATGGGCGTGGCGATCGTGCCCGCGCCGCTCGTTGCCGACGACTTCACCGCGGGCACCTTGCGGCGCCTGTTGCCCGACTACGATATCGACGACCCGGACGCGCGCATGTCCATCGTCTATCCGAGCCGCCAGTATCTGCCCGCGAAGACGCGCCGCTTCGTCGACTACACGGTCGAGCATTTCGAACACGCGCACAACGCATCGCCCGCGACGACGGCAACGTCATCGCCGTCGAATTCTCCTGGCGCGCCTGCCCGGCCGCTGAGCGTAGCGTGAACACACAACGGGCACGCGCCATGCGCGCGCCCGTGGTTTGGGAACATGTGTTCGAGAACAACCTTACGCGAAGAGCGGCGCCTCAGGGCCTGGGCGCATTGCCGTCGACCGGAACCAGCAGGCCCGGGTCGCCCGCGCCGCACAGTTCGTGCAGCAATGCCGCTTCGCGCTCGTGCACTTCCACCGGTAGCCACGACGCCCCCGCCCACGCGAGGTAGCGCGCACGATGCTGGCCGTTGCGAAACGCCACCACGCCCTCGTGCGCGAGTCCGAACCAACCCGCCAGCCCTGCTACGCGGCGTTTGCTGATCGTTACGTACGGCATCTGCGGCACGCGCTCGTTGTCGGGATCGAGAAACTCGCGAATGCCCCGCACCTTGCCGCTGTGCCAGTCGTCGACGGGCTTGAGCACGTAGTCGGTGTCGTCGCGGTCGGCGCAGAGAAGCAGCTTGTGCAAGTCGACGATCACGACGACATGGCGCGTGCCGTCGGTCGTGAAGACGCGCTTGAAGCGCACATGGTCATACGCGTCGTGGTTGGGCAACGGGACGGTCCAGAAGGGTCCACAAGCAGGATACGGAGAATCCGGAACGGAGGTGATGCTGGACATGGACGTCGATTGCATGCGTGCGCGGGAGAACGTGGTTCGGGCAATTAAAACCGGCCTAAGCTACGGATGGACCGTGAAATTTTTATGACGAATGCGGGGCGCATCGAGGAGCGGCACATGACCATCGAAACCTTCGGCGAACACGTGCGCATCGAAGCGCAAGAGCGTGTAGCAATTCTCGTGCTCGATCGGCCCGCGCAGCGCAACGCCATCGACAGACCTGTAGCGAATGCACTCGCCGCCGCGTTTACCCGCTTCGAGGAAAATCCCGCATGGCTCGCGGGCGTGCTGTATGGCGCGGGCGGCACGTTCTGCGCGGGCGCCGACCTCACCGCGCTCGCCGACCCCGAACGCCGCAATGAAATCCATGCGGACGGCAGTGGCAATGGCCCTCTCGGCCCCACGCGCATGTGGCTCACCAAGCCCGTGATCGCCGCGGTTTCAGGCTACGCCGTGGCCGGCGGGCTCGAACTCGCGCTGCTGTGCGACCTGCGCGTGGTCGAAGAAGATGCCGTGCTTGGGGTGTTCTGCCGCCGCGTGGGCGTGCCGCTCATCGACGGCGGCACGGTGCGTCTGCCGCGCCTGATCGGCCTTTCGCGCGCACTCGATCTGATCCTCACGGGGCGCGCCATCGATGCGCAGGAAGCCCTCGCGTTCGGACTCGCCAATCGCGTAGTCGCAAAAGGCCGCGCGCGCGAGGCCGCCGCGCAACTCGCCGCGCAACTGGCAGCGCTTCCGCAAGCGGCGTTGCTTGCGGACCGCCGCTCCGCGCTCGAACACAGCATGCTGCCCGATATTGCCGAAGCGTTGCGCCGCGAAGGTGCACACGGCTATCGCGCGGTGCTCGACGAAGGGCTCGCACTCGCCGCTCGCTTCGCGGCCGGCGAGGGCCGTCATGGCGAACCACTCGATCCGTAGACCGCTGATTGAAAACACGCACGCGTCCTTCCAGGCGGACGATGCACGCGTCAGTGACCAGCACATGCTGCGCTTGGCGCTTGAAGGCGCGCGCGCGACCCGCTACATTGAAATTGATCCGCGCCGCTGCCCCCGCCCCTGCCGCCATGTCTCATGACGCTGAGCACGTCTGCGTCTAACGGCAATCTTCAGACGAACCGCCCCGGCGCCCCCTTCCCTGATCCCGCATCACGGGAGAGATCTCATGCCGACGGATCGAATCATCCGCTTCGCGGACTTCGAACTCGACGTCGAGCGGTACCAGCTACGCCGGGCAGGTGCGGAGGTCCGGCTGGAGCGGTTGCCGATGGATCTGCTGATCCTGCTGGCCTCCCGGCGCGGCGAGTTGCTCTCGCGCGCGGACATCGTGGACCGGCTGTGGGCCGGCAGCCCCTTTCGCGACACGGACAACGGGCTGAATACGGCGATCCGCAAGATCCGCATCGCGCTCACCGACGACCCGGCCAGCCCGCGCCACCTCATTACGGTGAAGGGCAAGGGCTACCGCTTCGACGGCATCCTGCCCGAGCGCTCCGAGCTTCACGATGCATCGCCCCCCGCGCACGACGCGCACACGCCGCGCGAGAGCGAGTACGCGCCACCCGCCGTACGCATGCTGGTGCTGCCGTTCGACAACCACACGGGCGACGCGAGCCAGGAGAGCCTGTGCTACCAGCTCGCCGACGAAATCTCGGTCACGCTCGGCGCGCTCAACCCGGAGCGCCTGCTCACGATCGCACGCACCACGGCAGCGCGTTACCGCGCGACGCAAAAGAGCATTGGCGAGATCGCGCGCGAACTGAAGCTCGACTACGTGCTCGAAGGCTCGCTCACGTGCGCGGGGCAGCAAACGCGCATCCTCACGCGTCTTATCCGCTGTTCCGACGAAGCACAGATCTGGAGCCGCGCGCACGAGAGCGCCACGCAAGGCGCGCTCGACATCCTCAAGGAAGCGGTCGCGGCGCTCGCCGAGAATCTCGCGTCCACGCTTTCCGAGCAGCAGCGCACGCGCCTCGAGCGTCGCCTGCCCGTCGATCCCGCCGCACACGACGCGTATGTGCGCGGGCGTTTCTTCTGGTATCGCCGCGTGCATTTCGAAGCGGGCTTTTGCGCGCATCACGGCATCGACGGCGAAGACTTCGTGCGCAGCCGAACGTACTTCGAGTCCGCGCTCGAGCACGACCCGAGCTACGCGCTCGGCTATACGGGCCTTTCGAACTACTACGGATCGACGGTGGTGCACGGCTTCGTCGCCCCCGACGATGGCTGGCCGGTCGCGCGCTCGCTTGCCGAGAGCGCGCTCGAACTCGATCCGGATCTGCCCGAGGCACATCACGCACTCGCGGCCGTGCGCTACTTCTACGACTGGGACTGGGATCTCGCCGAGGCCGGCTTCAAGGACGCGCTGCGGCGCAATCCGAGTTACCCGGAGGCGCACAGGCTCTATGCGCGCATGCTCGTGGCGGCGGGCCGCCGCGCCGAGGGCGACGTAGCGATGGAGCGCGCCGAACGCATCGATCCGCTGGCGTTCCAGGGCTCGCGCGCGTTCGGCATGGTGATGTCGGGCAGGCATGCGGAAGTCGTGAGCGAATATCTCGCGCCGGGGCACATGGACCATCCGCCGCTCGTGTATCAGCTGCTCGCAACCGCGTTCGAAGTGAAGAAGCTGTATGCGCAGGCCGTGGACGCGACCGTGGAAGCACTCGAGCGCTGCAACCAGCAAGCGCGCGCTGGCATCATCCGCGCCCGCTGGGAAGCGGGCGGCTATGACGCGGTGCTGCGCTGGTATCTGGAAGATCTGCTCGCGCGGCGACGGGCCCGCTACACCTCGCCGCTTCTCATCGCCGAGGCCTATGCGCGCCTCGCGCAGCCCGACGAAATGTTCCGCTGGCTCGAAACGGCGCTGGCCGAGCGCAGTTCGCGGCTATGCGAGTTGCGCACGAATCCGTGGTTCGCGCCCTGGCGTCCAACGGGGCGCATGCGGCTCATCGAAAAACATATTGGCGGCGGCCCGACACGCTGAGCGGTTGGCGCAAGGCGCGAGAGCGCGTCGCGTCGCCGTCCTGCTACCCTGGTCTGCGTAGTCCCTTCAGTTCCCGTGATAGAGCCCTTCGCTCAGCGCCTTCTGCTGGCCCGACTTCTCGGAGCGTATGAGATCCTGATAGACCTGCGCGTGCGTGAGCGCCATCGGCGCGCCCGAGGCGCCTGTCGACATCGGCGAGCCGCCCACGTCCTGTGCCGCCGGCGGCGTCGCGGCCTGTTGGGTCTGGTCGTCGCTCTGCGACTGCGCCAACGCACTCGCTGCGAAGAAGGCGGCCGCTGCGGTCACTGCGATGCGTACTGTGTTCATCGTGTTCATGTCATCGCTCCAGCAAGGTTGCGCATGTTCGGTTCCGTCATGCGCGGGACGGACGAGGCGAGGACGCGCTCACCGGCAGGCGGGCCGGATGGGGAACGGTTTCGCTCGTGGGTTCGTGTTAGGTATCGTGCGGCCCGGGAGCGCGTTGCGCCATGCACGTAACCTGTAGAAATCGTCAAGAAATATGAAGGAACGGTGAACGAGGTCCGGCGCGCGCACCTGTTGTTTTCCCAACAGTGTCGAAAAGCGTGCCGTATGCGTTGTGTCAGGTTTCAGTACAATTCCGTGTTGACTTAAATAAAACGGCTTCGTGCTCAGCCCGTTGCCGAACCGCGCCGACCCCACGCCATGCCCCTGCCTCTGCTCGCCCTTGCCGTTGCCGCCTTTGGTATCGGTACCACCGAATTTGTGATCATGGGCCTGCTGCCCGACGTCGCGCGCGACCTGAGCGTCTCGATCCCGGCGGCGGGCATGCTCGTCTCGGCCTACGCGCTCGGCGTGACGATCGGCGCGCCCATCGTCGCCATTGCCATCGCCAACGTGCCGCGCAAGCAGGCGCTCATGCGGCTGATCGGCATCTTCATCGTCGGCAACCTGTTGTGTGCGCTCGCCCCGAACTACTCGATCCTGATGGCCGCGCGCATCGTCACCGCGTTCTGCCATGGTGCGTTCTTCGGTATCGGCTCGGTGGTCGCGGCAGGACTCGTCGCGCCGAACCGCCGCGCCCAGGCCATCGCGCTGATGTTCACGGGCCTGACGCTCGCCAATGTGCTGGGCGTGCCGCTCGGCACGGCGCTCGGCCAGATCGCAGGCTGGCGCACGACGTTCTGGGCCGTGACGGCCATCGGCATTGTCGCGGCGGCGGCACTGCAGGTGTGCCTGCCCGCGAAGATCGAAATGCAGAAGGCGAGCCTCGTGCATGAGTTCGGCGTGCTGAAGAACCCGCAGGTGCTCATGGTGCTCGGCATGAGCGTGCTGGCCTCGGCCAGCCTCTTTGCGGTGTTCACCTACATCACGCCGATTCTCGAAGACGTGACGGGTTTCTCGCCGCATGAAGTCACGTTCGTGCTGCTGCTGTTCGGCCTCGGGCTCACGGTAGGCAGCACGCTCGGCGGCAAGCTCGCCGACTGGAAGCTCATGCGCTCGCTGCTCACGTTCCTCGCCATGATCGCCGTGGTGCTCGCCGTGTTCTCGCTGACGATGCACGACCCGATCGCGGCCATGGCGACGATCTTCGTGTGGGGCATTCTCGCGTTCGCGATCGTGCCGCCGCTGCAGATGCTGATCGTCAACCGCGCGAGCGACGCGCCCAACCTCGCCTCCACGCTCAACCAGGGCGCGTTCAATCTTGGCAACGCGGGTGGCGCCTGGATTGGGGGCGTCGCGATCAGCGCGGGCGCGCCGCTCA
The DNA here is from genome assembly GCF_905220165.1 of Paraburkholderia sp. J10-1. Lineage (NCBI taxonomy): Bacteria > Pseudomonadati > Pseudomonadota > Betaproteobacteria > Burkholderiales > Burkholderiaceae > Paraburkholderia > Paraburkholderia sp. J10-1. The sequence continues at coordinate 116,278 of NZ_CAJMYW010000010.1, forward strand.
CGGCGCTGCCGTGGGTGGGCGTGGTCACCGCGTTCGCAGCACTCGCGCTGACGCTGGTTTCGGCCCAGATCGAACGGCGCACGCGCCGCCGCGTGGCCGTTTCGGGGCCGACTTCCTGCGCGTGAGGTCTTTTTCGACGCAGGCGTGCACGAACGGGCGTTGCGTTGAGGCGCGCATGCTCAACGTGAGGCACAACTGCGCCGCGTAGTACGAGCGCCCGTAGTGGGGCCTGCTCGCGCCGATAACAGGCTTGCGCTGGGCGCCAGAAGGGCCGAGCGGAAGGATTGAGACGAAGCGAATACCCGACGTATTCGTGAGGAGCATGACGCAGCGATCGGCCCTTCTGGCGCCCAGCCCGTAGAATGCACATTTTCTTTTTTGGGGAACGCGCCTTTCCGGCCGCATTGCGGCGTCGCGCGTCGCTTGTTTGGCTCAGCCAAACGGCGCTCCTAACTCCTTGCGCTGCGGCCGCAAAGGCACGTTCGCAAGCCGGTTATTAGCGCGAGCAGGCCCCAATCTCGCCCGATGAAAACCGTCCTCACCCGCGACTTTCTCGCGCTGATCCTGAGCGTAGCCGTGGTTGGCTTAGGCTCCGGCGCGACACTCCCGCTCACCGCCCTCGCCCTCACCGACGCCGGCTACGGCACCGCCATCGTCGGCCTGCTCACGGCCGCCCAGGCGCTGGGCGGCCTCGCCGTCGTGCCGGTCACAGCATGGATCTCCACGCGCTTCGGCTCACGTCAGGTGATCGTCGGCTCGGTGCTGACCGTGGCCGTTGCGACTGCGCTCATGCAGACAAGCGCCAACCTGTGGCTCTGGGCCGTGCTGCGCATGCTGTGCGGCGCGGCGCTCATGCTGCTCTTCACGATCGGCGAGGCCTGGGTCAACGAACTCGCCGACGACTCGAACCGCGGCCGCGTGGTGGGCATCTACGCGACTACGTTCACACTGTTCCAGATGTCGGGCCCGGTGCTCGTGAGCCAGATCGCGGCGTACACGGCGTGGCGCTTCGCGATCTGCGGCGCGCTCTTTCTCATCGCGCTGCCGATGCTCGCGGCGATCCGCTCGAATCCGCAGCAAACCGACATGCACGAGCCGCACGGCAGCTGGCGCCACGTGATGCCGAAAATGCCCGCGCTCATCATCGCCACGGGCTTTTTCGCGCTGTTCGACACGCTCGCGCTATCGCTGTTGCCGCTCTTCGCGATGGGCCACGGCATTAACAGCGAAATGGCGGTGCTGTTCGCCTCGGTCGTGCTGCTCGGCGACACGATCATGCAGTTCCCCATCGGTTGGCTCGCCGACCGGCTAGGCCGCGAGCGCGTGCATGCGCTCATGGGCCTGATCGTCGCGGCGCTGCTGCCGCTCCTGCCGTTCGTGGTCGATACGCCCTGGCTGCGCTGGCCGCTCCTCTTCGTGCTGGGCGCGGCGGCGGGCTCCATTTACACGCTGGCTATCGTTGCGTGCGGCGAGCGCTTCGAGGGCGTCGCGCTCGTTTCCGCGAGCGCGCTCGTGAGCGCTGCGTGGAGCGCGGCGAGCTTCGGCGGCCCGATCATCACCGGCGCGCTGATGGAGCATGCGGGCCGCGACGCGATGCTGTGGGTGTTGTTCGCGGGCGCGCTGGTGTTTCTCGGCGCGCTGCGTTGGGAACGCTCGCGGGGGCTCGCGCAAGCGCGGGCATAGCGTGAGCACAAGCGAAAAAACGGCCGATGCGCTTTCGAAGCGCACCGGCCGTTTTGCTTTTCAGATTTTCAGGCGAATGCGCCGTTACTTCAACGCCGGCAGGATCTTGCCAACGCAGGCGCCAAAGCCCACGCGATAGCCGTCGCCCTGGCACCAGCCCGCGAGCGTGAGTTCGTCGCCGTCTTCGATGAAGCCGCGCGTGCCGCCGCTCTTCAGTTCGAGCGGGTTCTTCGCGTTCCACGTGAGTTCGAGCAGGCTGCCGAACGAGTCGGGCGTGGGGCCCGAGATCGTGCCGGAACCCATCAGGTCGCCCACACGCGTGTTGCAGCCCGCCACGGTGTGATGCGCGAGCTGCTGCGCCATCGACCAGTACATGTGGCGGAAATTCGTGCGCGCGATGGTCGTGGCCTCCTGAGCGCCCTCGGGACGCATCAGCACTTCGAGCGCAATATCGAACGCATGGTCGCCTGCGTGACGCAGGTATTCGAGCGGCTGCGGCTCCTGCACCGGCTGCGCGACGCGAAACGGCTCGAGCGCATCAAGCGTGACGACCCACGGCGAAATCGTCGAAGCGAAGGTCTTCGCGTTGAACGGTCCGAGCGGCACGTATTCCCATTGCTGGATGTCGCGCGCGCTCCAGTCGTTGAGCAGCACCATGCCGAAGATGTGGTCCTCGGCATCTTCACAGGCGATCGGCTCGCCGAGCGCATTGCCGCGCCCGACGATGAAGCCCGTTTCCAGCTCGATATCGAGCTTGCGGCACGCGCCGAACACCGGACGCTCCTGATCGGGCAGCTTCAACTGGCCGTTCGGGCGGCGCACCGGCGTGCCGCTCACCACCACCGACGACGCGCGGCCGTTATAGCCGATCGGCATCTCGGACCAGTTCGGCAACAGCGCATTCTTCGGATCGCGAAACATCGAGCCGACGTTCGTCGCGTGTTCCTTCGACGAATAGAAGTCGGTGTAGCCGGGAATCTGCACGGGCAGATGCAGCTTCGCGTCGGCGAGCTTCACGAAGGCGCGCTCACGCAACGCGGCGTCGTCGCGCAGCGTGGCCGTGTCAAGCGCGAGCAGCGACGAAAGCTGCACGCGCACGCTGCGCCACACGTCGCGGCCAAGCGCGATGAAGTCGTTCAGCGCGGGACGGGCAAACACGTCCTGCGGCGCGCTCGCGGGCAAGCGCAGCAGCCCGGTTTCGTGCAGCACCGCAAGGTCGGCCACGAGGTCGCCGATCGCCACGCCCACGCGCGCCTCTCCATTGCCCGTCGTGCTGAACACGCCGAACGGCAGGTTCTGGATCGGGAAATCGCACTGCGCGTCGTTCGCGCTCTCGACCCAGCTCTTGCGCTTCGCGTCGAGCGTCGCCTTGAGGTCGTCGGTCAGGGTGCTGTTCATTGCTGCTCCGGATTGAAGTGTTTCGTGAGGCCTTGCCAGCACTCGTAGTAATGCGCCTGCAGCTGGCTCGTTTCGAGCGCATAGCGCGTCGGGCGAATCAGCGTGCGGGTTTCGAACATGAAGGCCATCGTGTCGCCGACCTTGTGCGGCTTGGTCGTATCGGCGTTCGAGGCTTTTTCGAAGGTCTCGGCATCCGGGCCATGACCCGACATGCAGTTGTGCAGGCTCGCGCCGCCCGGAACGAACCCTTCGGCCTTGGCGTCGTACACGCCGTGCACGAGGCCCATGAACTCGCTCGCCACGTTGCGGTGATACCAGGGCGGGCGGAACGTGTTCTCGGCCGCGAGCCAGCGCGGCGGGAAGATCACGAAGTCGATCGAGTCGACGCCCGGCGTGTCCGTGGGTGCGTGCAGCACGAGGAAGATCGACGGGTCGGGATGGTCGTAGCTGATCGAACCGATGGTGTTGAAGCGGCGCAGGTCGTACTTGTAGGGCGCGTAGTTGCCGTGCCATGCCACCACGTCGAGCGGCGAATGGCCAATGTCGGCACGCCAGAGCTGGCCGTTGAGTTTCGTGACGAGTTCGAACTCGCCTTCGCGGTCTTCATACGCGGCGACGGGCGTGAGGAAGTCGCGCGGATTCGCGAGCCCATTCGAGCCGATCACGCCGAGGTCCGGCAGACGCAGGAGCGCGCCGAAGTTCTCGCAGATATAGCCGCGCGCTTCGCTGTCGGGCAAATCCACCGTGAAGCGCACGCCGCGCGGAATCACGACGATCTCGAACGGCTCGACGTCGAGGCGGCCCATTTCCGTGCGAATCGCAAGGCGCCCTTGCTGCGGGACGATCAGCAGCTCGCCGTCGGTGTTGTAGAAAAAGCGGTCCACCATCGGCCGGTTCGCCGCGTACAGGTGGATGGCGCAGCCGCTCATCGAGGCCGCCGAGCCGTTGCCCGACATCGTCACCCAGCCGTCGATGAAATCGGTGGGCTCCGTGGGCATGGGCAGCGCGTCCCAGCGCAGCTGGTTGGGCGGCGTGGGCGGCACCTCGCCGAAATCGGCGACGAGGCGCGGTGCACCGTTCACGTTCAGGCGCGCGGTGACCGGCGCAAACGGCTGGTGCACGGCGCCCGGACGGATCCGGTAGAACCACGTGCGGCGGTTGTGCGAGCGCGGCGCGGTGAACGCGGTGCCCGATAGCTGCTCGGCGTACAGACCATAGGCACAGCGCTGCGGCGAGTTCTGGCCTTCCGGCAGCGCGCCCGCCAGCGCCTCGGTCGCGAACTCGTTGGCAAAGCCGCTCATGTAGCCGTGCTGGACTTCGGTTGGGTGCCGCAGGGGTGCGTTCATTGCTGTCTCTCCACGTTCTCGGGCCGTGACATCAGGTCACGCGATTTACGGATGGTAAAACGAATTACGTTTAGTGAAATTAAGCGTTAACCCCTGGAAGTCGTTCGTGGCCTGCAGAACGTGGATGAACGGCCGATAACGTTATGACCAAACAGTCCATCCGGCGCGGCTGCGGGCTGCTACCATCGGGTCATGCGACCCCGTGCCGGGCTCGCGCTTTTCACCCGCTCCCCGCTACATCACCATGATCGCTCCCACTATTCCCGAGCTCGTTGCCCGCGCCGCCGACCATCCGTTTCTCGGCGAGCACCTGGCGATGGGCACTGGCGCGCACGCCAAAGAGGCCGTGGCGCGGCGGCGCGGCGTGGAGCTATTGAGCGCCTATGAGCCGATTTACGACATCAGCGTGCACAGCGGGGCGCAGTCGCTGACCGCGGATCTCGCGATGGCCTCGCGCTTTGGCGACGAACTCGGCTATCAGGCGGTCACGCTGCGCGAGCAGAACGGCCTGCTCGCGCCCTGCGACGCATTCAGCGACACGCTCGACGATCCCGACCTCGTCGCGGTCGACCGCATGGTGCGCGCGCTGCACGCCATCAATTTTCTGGGTGGCCAGCAGCACGGGCTGCTCTTTCTGCGCGTGCACGAGCGGCTCCTGAAGAGCGTGAAGTACGACCATGGGCGGCACTTCTCGAACGTGCTGGTGTCGTTCGGGCTCAATCCCGGGCGTATCGTGATCGAACTGCCGGCGGCGGCGGTGGCGCACCGCACGTTCCTCGGCTATCTCACGAAGAGCTATCAGCGGTACGGGTTCAAGGTGGCTGGCAATCTGCCCAATGCGGGGCAGATTCTTTCTGTGTCGGACGTGCCGCGGCCCGATTTCGTGAAGATGGATGCATCGTCCGCGCTGCGCGATTCGATGGTCAAGCCGCTCGTGAGCTATGCGGCGAGGCTGCGCATCCCGCTCATTTTCAACCGCGTGACCGATGCGGCGCAGTTCGAACAGTTGCAGCAGTACGACGTGCGCTTCGTGCAAGGGCCGGTGTTCGCGGCCCAGGACAAGGTGGTTTGAGGGTGAGGCAGGCGCGGCGAAGCGGCGCCTGAGGCCTTACAGGCTGATGGGTTCCTGCTCCAGCTCCACGCCGAAGCGCGCGAGCACGTCGCGCTGGATCGCCTCTGCGAGTTCGAGAATGTCCGCGCCGGTCGCGCCGCCCCGATTGACGAGGACGAGCGCCTGGCGCTCGTGCACGGCCGCGGAGCGCAGCGCACGGCCCTTCCAGCCGCACCGGTCGATCATCCAGCCCGCCGCGAGCTTCACGCGCCCGTCGGCCTGCTGATACGAAACGATCTGCGGTTCGCGCACGACGAGCATATCGAACTGCTGCGCTTCGATCACCGGGTTCTTGAAGAAACTACCTGCATTGCCGAGTTCGAGCGGGTCAGGCAGCTTCGCGCGCCGCACCGCGACCACGGCGTCGAACACGGCGCGCGCATGCGGCGTCTCGCCGGCGTGGTGCTGTGCCAGTTCGCGCGCGAGATCGGCATAGCCCGCGTTGGGCTGCCACATCTTCGGCAAGCGGAACGTGACCGAGGTAATGACGAAGCGCTCGCGCCCTTCTCGCTTGAAAAAGCTGTCGCGATAGCCGAAACGGCAGGCAGCCGCATCGAACTCCACGGCTTGTCCCGTCGCCATCTCGATGGCCCGCACCGAGACGCAGCGCTCGGCCATCTCGAGCCCGTAAGCGCCGATGTTCTGGATGGGCGCCGCGCCCACGGTGCCTGGAATCAGTGCCAGGTTCTCGAGGCCCGGCATGCCCGCCTCGAGCGTCCACGACACAAAATCGTGCCAGTTCTCGCCCGCGGCCGCTTCCACATACCAGGCTTGGCGGTCTTCGTGGGCTACGCGCTTGCCGGCCAGCGCCATGAGCAGCACGAGGCCGTCGAAGTCGCGCGTGAGTACGACGTTGCTGCCGCCGCCCAGCACGAGCGTGCGCAAGCCCTGCGCGCGCGGATCGCGCACGGCGGCGGCGAGATCGGCCTCGCTTTCGATCCGGCACGCGTAGCGCGCGCGCACGTCAAAGCCGAACGTGTTGTGCGCGCGCAGCGCAAAGCCGGCGGCGAACCACACTGGAGACGTAGCGACGGGCGTTTGGACGACAGGCATGGGGGAGAGCGGATTACGGACAGCAGACGGAAAAAGGCCGGAAAGGCCGCCGGCGGACACCCTTGCACCGCGCATGACCGCGGATCTCGCCAACTGGCGGCGGCAAGCCGCCTTGGGCAAACGCAATGGCGCCGGTAGAATGGCGTCGGTCCGTGATTATAGCGAGTGCGCGAACCGCTGCCTGAAAATGCGGCTGCGGGTCGCGGGCGCGTAGTTTGCATAGCGTTTGCCTAGCCGTTTGCGCACCTCGTACTTTTTGGAGAAAGCAATGCCATCGTTTGACGTCGTCAGCGAAGCCAACATGATCGAAGTAAAGAACGCCGTGGAGCAATCCAACAAGGAGATCTCCACGCGCTTCGACTTCAAGGGCTCGGATTCGCGCGTCGAGCAAAAAGAGCGCGAGCTGACCGCGTTCGCCGACGACGACTTCAAGCTCGGCCAGGTGAAGGACGTGCTGGTCTCAAAAATGGCCAAGCGCAATGTGGACGTCCGCTTCCTCGACTACGGCAAGATCGAGAAGATCGGCGGCGACAAGGTCAAGCAGGTCATCACCGTGAAGAAGGGTGTGTCGGGCGACCTCGCGAAGAAGATCGTGAGGCTCGTGAAGGACAGCAAGATCAAGGTCCAGGCCAGCATTCAGGGTGACGCCGTGCGCGTGACGGGCGCCAAGCGCGACGACCTGCAAAGCGTGATCGCCATGCTGCGCAAGGACGTGACCGACACGCCGCTCGACTTCAACAACTTCCGCGATTAAGGCGGATTAGAGCGCATTAAAGCGGCAAGTCCATTGCATTGCGGGGCGGCTTCGGCCGCCCCGTTTTCGTTTCGCCCCTCCGTCTTTTCCCGCGCTCAGTCCGCCGTCACCACGAGCGGCATGAGCACCTCGCCGGTTTCCAGCAGCGTCTTGAGATTCGAGAGAATGCGCGGCCAGCCACCCGACACCTTCTCGATGAAGATCGATCCTGGCCGCGCCATGCTGTGCGTAATCGTGAGCTTGACCGCGTGCTCGACGGGCTCGATGTCGATCGTGCAGTGCGAATCGCCCTCGGCATGCAGTTCGGAGAGGAACATGTTGCGCCAGCGCAGCACGAGCCGGCGCGGCGGATCGGCCTCGACCACCGTGCCCGAGTCGGCGATACGGCCGTCGGCAAAGCGCAACGACCACGGCGAGCCCGTTTGCCAGTCGCATTCGTGATGCATGCCGAACCAGTAGCGCTCGGTGAACTCGCGGCTCGTGAGCGCCGCCCATAACGCTTGCGGCGTGGTGCGGATGAACGTGACGTAGACGAACGTCGAGTCGCCAGCGGCGCCAGCTTGCGCGTGCTTTTCGCTACTCATGACTGTCTCCTTCGAGTGAGCGTTTGAGGCCGACGAGCGCGCCTACGCGCTCGCGCTCGAACTTGCCGATCCACCGCGCCGCAATCTCGCCGATGGGCACCGGATTGATGAAATGCCGCTTCTCGCGTCCATGGCGCTGCGTCGCGACGAGATTCGCCTCCTCCAGCACCGCGAGATGCTTCGTGACCGCCTGGCGCGACATGGCCAGCCCCTGGCATAAATCGGTCAGCGTCTGCCCGTTTTTCGCGTGGAGGCGATCGAGCAGTTGACGGCGGCTCGCGTCCGCCAGCGCGCGGAATACGGCGTCGTCGTTCATGCATTGATTATGCAACCCCGTGGTTGCATGTCAAGGTAAGAAAACGGCACCGCAGCGATGAAGGCGCGTCACGTCGCCGTAGCGCTTGCCTGAGCCTCTACCGGATCAGCCGTTTCATCGTCCGGTTCATCCTTCGCCTGATCGCCTGGCTGCTTGCGCGGGCGGCCACCCTTGCGCCCGTTCGCGCGCGCTGCGGCGGCCTTGGCCGGCGACGTGGACGAACCCATTGCGCGCGCGAGTTCGCGCATCCATTCCTGCGTGCCAAACACGCCTTGCAGCAGGCCGGGCGCCCACAGCAAAAGATCGAGCCGCGGAAAGTAAAGCGACTGACCGCCGCCCCAAATTTCGACCTCGGCCAGCTGCGCGGCCGTTGGCGCACGCTCGAGGCTTTGCAACTCCTGGATCAGCGCAACGGGCACGCCAATGGCCACACCGTTGGCGAACTCGATTTCGAGCCGGGCGCGCACACGGCTATAGCGCGCGGATACAGCAACCGGACTCTGCGCGCCAGCCTCGCGCGCCGCGGCAATCTGCTTCTTGCTAATGGAAACCATGGATCCTCCACCACGCCATGCACAACATGTTGATTTCCGGCTCGAGCGCGCGTGTGAGGCGCGCAACCTGCTGCTCCGCGAGTTCGTAAAGCTCACGCAATTCGAGCGGACCTTCAGGGCAATTCAGCTTGAACACACACGATCCTTGCGGACTGGCGACATGAACATGGGCGGGCCGATGGTCATGCGAAAAGATCGCCACGCGATATCCCGCTACGCGATGAACAGTGGGCATGGGTCGGATAATAACCTAACGTTGGGTTTCCAAAACCTCGATTTGAGGCGCACGCGCACGGCCTTTGTCTCACGACAAACTTTGGCGTTTGCGTGAACCCAGCTTATCAACGTGGCGTTTGGGGAAAAGTCATCCGTTAGGGATAGGCCGTTTCTGAACGGCCGAAGACAGGCGACTGGCGGGCTGAACATGCGAAAACGGCGCCGCAGCGCCGTTCTCTCACCCCATTGGCGCTCGCGCGCCTCAGTCGAGCCGGAACTGGCCGACCGCATCCGCGAGACTGGCCGCCTGGCTGCGCAGCGCGGCCGCGGCAGCCGTCGACTGTTCGACGAGCGCCGCGTTCTGCTGAACCATCTCGTCGAGCTGGCTCACCGCGCGGTTCACTTCCTGGATGCCGCGCGTCTGCTCGCCGGTTGCGTTGGTGACTTCGGAGATGATCGTCGTCACGTTCGAGACATTCGCCACGATCTCGTCCATCGTCGAGCCGGCGCGGCGCACGAGCTGCGAGCCCGAAGTCACGCTGGTTACGGTCGATTCGATCAGCCCCTTGATCTCGCGCGCCGCCTGCGCGCTGCGCTGCGCGAGGCTGCGCACCTCGCCCGCCACCACGGCGAAACCGCGGCCCTCCTCACCCGCCCGCGCCGCTTCGACCGCCGCATTCAGCGCGAGAATGTTGGTCTGAAACGCAATGCCGTCGATCACGCCGATGATGTCAGCGATCTTCACGGACGCCTTCTCGATGTCGCCCATCGTGTGCACCACGTCGCCGATCACCGAGCCGCCGCGCGAAGCTGCCTGCGAAGCGGTGGCCGCCGTCACGTCGGCCTGTTGCGCCGCGTTCGCCGACTGCGCGACCGTCGCCGTGATTTCCTCCATCGACGCCGCCGTCTCTTCGAGGCTCGCCGCCGCCGACTCGGTGCGGCCCGAAAGGTCGACGTTGCCCGCCGCGATCTCGTCGCTCGCCGTGCGCACCGATTCGCTCGCGTCGCGGATGTGGCGCATCACGTCGCGCAGCTTGTCCATGAACGCGTTGAACGAACGCGCGATCTGCGCCACTTCGTCGTTGCCCACGGCGGGCAGGCGCTTCGTGAGATCGCCTTCGCCAGCGCTGATCGCGTCCATCGCGTCGCGCACGCGCGAGAGGCGCTGGAACGACACGGCTGTCGCCGCCGCCACGATCGCCGCAGCGGCCAGCGCAACGACGACGAGCGCGATGAGCGAGGCCGTGAGAAGCGAGCGCATGGCCGCCGTCGCATCGGCGCGGTCGAAGGCGACGATCACGCGCCAGTCGGTGCCCGGAATCGTTTGCGCACGCATCAGCTTGATGTCGCCGTTCACGTCCACCTTCAACGGCGCGGTGGCCGTGAACAACGCGTTCAGGCGATCGCCTGCCAGATCAGGCGCGAGTTCCGAGACGGGCTTGAGCGTGAGCTTCGGGTCGGGGTGCGCAACGATCGCGCCGCTCGCGTCGACCAGCATGCCGAAGCTCGCCGGTGTGGGGTGAATTGAGCGGACGTTGTCGATCACGCTGTCCATTGCCACGTCGCCGGAAATCACGCCCTTCACCGCGCCGTCGCGGATCACGGGCTCGGCGAACGCCACCACGAGCTTGCCCGTGCCCACATCCACGTAAGGCGGCGTGACCACGGCCTTGCCCGCCGCGACGGCCTGCTTGTACCAGGGGCGCCCGGTCGGGTCATAGTCGGGCGGGATGCCGGTCGCGTCGGAAAATTTCGCCGTGCGGTCGGCATAACCGACGTAGACATTGGTGAAGCCGCCCGCCGCCGCGATCTGCTTGAGCGCCGGCACGGGGTCCGGCGCGAGCACGGCGTCCTGCAGCGAGTCAATCATCCGCACGTGCGTCGCGACCCAGTCGGCAACGCCTTGCGCGTGGCTCTCTTCGAGCGCCGTGAGCGTGCTGTCGATCGAATCCCGGTTGTGTGAGTTAGCGACGAAATAGTTGAGCGCCGTATTCGCGGCCAGCGCGGTCACGACGATAACAACGCATAGCGCGACGATGCGCGCGCGGATAGTGGAAAACATCGGGAGGGAATGCCGTGTGGGGAAGAAAGAGGAAAGCCGTCATACCTGATCTGGACCTATCGGGGATTACGGCAAACCACACGGCATTCTTGAGGGCGCAACGGTGGAAGATGCGCCTTGAATCGCCTATTTGTCAGAAGTTGGCGGAGGATAAGCGAAATTATCAGACAAATAGATGGCGACGCATTACTTGCCGGCGCCGGCAGCCTTCTTCTCGCCGATGCGGCTCTCCTTGCCCGCGATAAGCTTGGAGATGTTCGCGCGATGCCGCCAGAACAGCAGCACGCTCATGGCGAGGATGGCGAGCGCGACAATGCGCGGGCCGAACATGAACACGTAGTAAAGCGGCGCGAACACGGCGGCCGCCAACGCCGCGAGCGACGAATAGCGCGTGAAGAACGCGACGATGAGCCAGGTGGCGAGCGTGGCTAAGCCGAGGATCGGATTCACGGCGAGCAACACGCCGGCCGCGGTGGCGACGCCCTTGCCGCCCTTGAAGCGGAAGAACACCGGGTACAGGTGGCCGAGGAACACGGCGATCGCGGCGAGCGCGACGGCTGTGTCGCCGAGACCGTAGCCCGGGCCGAAGCGCGCGACGAGCCAGACGGCCAGCCAGCCCTTGAACGCGTCGCCGATCAGCGTGAGGATCGCGGCCTGCTTGTTGCCGCTGCGCAGCACGTTGGTCGCGCCGGGATTGCCGGAGCCGTAGGAGCGGGGATCGTCGAGGCCCATGAAGGCGCTCACGATCACGGCAAACGAAACCGAGCCGATCAGATAGGCAAGAACGGCGACGAACAGGTTGTACATGCACGAAACCCGGAGGAAGTGGAACGATGCGCGCCGGGCCGAAGTGATGATCGTCACCGCCCGGCAACGCGCGACGGCGCTCATTCTACCGAAGCGCGGGCACGCCCTGCCCGCGCCGACGGCACAACCGCGCACAAACCAGGGTAAATCAGGGAAGCAACGGGAACAGGCGGGAGGACGGTGAGCGAACGCCGCGCGTTAGTCGACGCTTGCGCACTGCACCGGCTTCGCGTTCAGGAGCGTCGTGAGCACCGTGGGAGCGAGGCTCACGAGATAACCGCGCCGGCCGCCGTTGAGCCAGATCTCGTCGAGTTCGAGTATGGTCGATTCGACGTACACGGGCATGGCTTTCTTCGTGCCGAAGGGCGAGGTGCCGCCCACCAGATAGCCCGAATGACGGTTCGCGACTTCGGGCTTGCACGGCTCGATACGCTTCGCGCCGATCTGCCGCGCGAGATTCTTCGTCGACACCTTGCGATCGCCGTGCATGAGGACGATGAGCGGCTTCGCGTGCTCGTCCTCCATCACGAGCGTCTTGACGACGCGATGCTCGTCCACGCCGAGCTGGCGCGCGGACTCTTCCGTGCCGCCATGCTCAACATACTCGTAGGGATGCTCGCCGAACGCGACGCCCGCGCGGCGCAGCATCTGCGTGGCGGGCGTTTCGGATACATGTTTCGTTTTGCTCATCGGCGCATTGTAATCGGTGGACTCGCAAGGGCCGCACCGCCAGGTTTGCGAGGATCACCCGCGCGGATGATGCTTCGCGTGCAACAGGCGCAACCGTTCGCGCGCGACGTGCGTATAGATCTGTGTCGTGGAAATGTCGCTGTGGCCGAGCAGAAGCTGCACAACCCGCAAGTCCGCGCCGTGATTGAGCAGGTGCGTGGCGAACGCGTGGCGCATCGTGTGCGGCGAGAGCGGCGCATGCACGCCCGCCGCTGCCGCGTGGCGCTTGATGATGTGCCAGAACTGCTGGCGCGTCATGCCTTCGGCGCGCGCGGTCACGAAGAGCGCGTCGGTCGTGCGCGCGCCGAGCAACGCCGGCCGCGCCTCGCGCAGGTAGCGCTCGATCCACGCGTGCGCCTCTTCGCCGAACGGAATGAGCCGCTCCTTGGAGCCCTTGCCGAGCACGCGCACCACGCCTTCGTTCATGCCCACCTCGACGGTCTTGAGCGTGACGAGTTCGGTCACGCGCAGGCCGCTCGCGTACATCAACTCGAGCATCGTGCGATCGCGCAGGCCAAGCGGCGTCTCGACATCGGGGGCGCCGAGCAGCGCCTCGACCTGCGCCTCGCTCAACGTGGACGGAAAGCGCGGCGCCTGCTTCGCCGAGCGGATGCGCACGGTCGGGTCCGAGTGCACGCGCTGCTCGCGCAGCGCCCAGCCGTAGTAGCGGCGAAACACCGAAAGGCGCCGGTTCGCCGAAGTCGATTTGTCGTCCTTGCGGCGCGCGCTATAGGCGAGCAAATCGTCTTCGTGGGTCGTGTCGAGCGCGTTGGAGCGCTCGCGCGCGAGCCACTGCGCAAAGAGGCGCAAATCGCGCCGGTAGGCGTCGAGCGTGTTGCGCGAGAGGCCGTGTTCGAGCCACATGGCGTCGCAAAACGTGTCGATGGCGGTGAGGCTCGTGGCAAGCGCTTCGGCCGCGGCGGGGTCGAGCGCGTGTTCCGCTTCGTCGGCGGCATCGCTTACGGCAAGCGGCGGCGGATTCGTCGTCATCGTCATCGTGTCAGCGCAGTTGAAATCGGTTCGACGTGCATTCGTGAGCGAGCAGCCAGCGCTTCACGTCGCGAAAGAACCCTTCGCCGCCGTGATGCGCGAAACCGCCGAGACCGCTCGCCGACACCACGCGATGACACGGAATCACGAGCGGAAACGGATTGTCGCCGCACGCCTGACCCACGGCGCGCGGGCTGAGGCCGCCAATACGCTTCGCGAGTTCGCCGTAGGTGAGGACTTCACCCGCCTCGATTGCGCAGATGCCATCCCACACACGCCGCTGGAATTCGGTGCCAAGCGGGGCGAGCGGCAGGTCGAAGCCGGCGTCGGCGTTTTCGAAATACTGCGCGATCTGTTCGGCCGCGCGCGCGGCGAGTTCGCAATCGGGCTCGACGCTCGCCGTGTGACCCGGCAGATAGACGATCTCGCGCAGCGCCGGCCCGACGGTTCGGATGCCGACCTTGCCGAATGGCGCGTCGATCACTGCGTTGAACATCGTCGTCTCCTGTCGATTCGGAGTTAGCGCTTCAGCGCTTGCGCCGATCCCATGCAAAGCCGTGCGCGAACGTTGCACGCCATGGTGCCGCGATGGGCGCGCGATTTCCAGTGCGCCGTCGTTCAGTGTCATGTCCATGTCAGCCTCTGCCGTTTCCGCTCCCATCACGCTGCCTCCAGCGCCCAAAGCACATGCTCGCGCACGATTGCCGACTCGTCATGCTCGCGCTCGCGCAGCGCCTTCACGATCGCGGCGCGCGCGGCGTCGCGCTCGCTATCCGCGCCTTCATGCTGCGGCGCGCGCAGCGCATTGCCCATCGCCACCGCGAGATTGCGCGACCAGCTTTCATAACCGATGCGCCGTATCGCACTGCCCTGCATGCGCTCGTCGAACTGCGCCGCGCTCCAGGCGAACAGGTCGACGAGACTCGCGCGATCGAGCCCATGACGCACGTCGAAATCGGCGACGGGCGCGGCCTGCGCGAACTTGTTCCACGGGCACACGAGCTGGCAGTCGTCGCAGCCATACACACGATTGCCGATCAGCTCGCGCAGTTCCAGGGGAATGCTGCCCTTCAATTCGATCGTCAGATAGGAGATGCAACGGCGCGCGTCCACGCGATACGGCCCGGTGATCGCACCCGTGGGGCACGCGTCGATGCAGCGCGTGCAACTGCCGCAATGCGCGCCCGGCGTTTCCGGTGCGGCGCTGGCCGGGTCGTCTGCGTCGGTGGGCAGCGGCACGTCCACGTAGATCTCGCCGAGAAAGAAGAGCGAGCCCGCGTCGCGCTGCAGGAGCAGCGTGTGCTTGCCGCGCCAGCCCACGCCGGCCTTCTGCGCGAGTTCGACTTCGAGCACGGGCGCGGAGTCGGTAAACACGCGAAAACCGAACGGGCCGATCTCGGCCTCGATGCGTTCGGCAAGCTGCTGCAGCCGCGCGCGCAACACCTTGTGATAGTCGCGCCCGCGTGCGTAGATCGACACGACGGCGGCATGCGGGTCGGCGAGCCGCGCGTGCTCGCGCAGTCGCCAGTCGGCGTGAATGCTCTCGTGGGCAACGTTCGTGCCAACTTGGGCGCCAGCGTCCTCGCTGCGATGCGAGCTGCCTTGCGAAGCACTTTCGCGCGTCTTTCCCGCCGCATTCGGCGCGAGCGTATCGAGGGGCAAATAGGCCATGCGTGCGGTGATCACGCGTCGCGTGCCGGCCACAAGGTCGGCTGGCCGCGCGCGTTTCATCCCATGTTTGGCCATATAATCCATCTCGCCGTGGCAGCCTGCTTCGAGCCACGCGGCGAGGCCCGCCTCGGCATGGGAAAGGTCGGTGTCACTGATACCGATCGCACCGAACCCCAGCTCGCGCCCCCACGTCCGGATGCGCGCCGCGAGCGCGGCGAGCGCCGCCTCATCGAGCAGCGTGGCCGGCTCGCCGGCCGGCGCAGACAAATCTCGCGCCGCCTGTGCCTGAGCACACGCCTGAGCGGACGTTGGGTCGAGCGCCTCCGAAGACGCGCGCGCATCCTGCGCGGAGTTGGAAGGGGAATGCGTGGGGTTCATTACGTCATTTTACGAGAATGCCCGACACGCCCGGTCACGACCACTCGCCGTTTTCGCTTGATCCCTCCGCCGACGTTCTCCTCGAGCGCCGTTTCGATCTCGCCGATGCCGACGCCACCGACGCCTTCGGCGCACGCTTTGCGCATGCGCTCGATTCGTTGCGCGCAAATACTGCACGAAGCGCCGCACAAAACGGCGCGCAAGATCACAACGCACCGCCCTTTCATGGCCTGCACGTGCAGCTGCACGGCGACCTCGGCGCGGGCAAGACCTCGCTCGTGCGCGCCACGCTGCGCGCGCTCGGCCACACGGGCCGTGTGCGCAGCCCCACCTACACGCTCGTCGAACCGTACGCGGTCGCCACGCCGAATGGGGAACTCCAGCTCTATCACTTCGATCTGTACCGTTTCAGCGATCCGGCCGAATGGGCCGACTCGGGCTTTCGCGAATATTTCGCGCAAGGTGCGGTGTGTCTCGTCGAATGGCCGCAACGCGCGGGCGGCCTGCTTGGCGTACCCGATCTCGTGTTTTCGCTCGAGCCCGATGCAAGCGGCGAAGGCCGCGTGCTCACCGCGTACGCATACAGCGCATCAGGAAAGGCATGTCTAGAAAGATGTTAATCAAACCGTTCCGCTCGATCGAATCGGCCGCCACCGCCACGCACAACTGGCGTCGCCGGCAGATTCTGAAGGCGGGCGCCTCCACGCTCGTGCTCGGCCTTGCCGTGCCGCGTCTTGCGTGGGCGACTTCGGTCGTTGGCGTGCGTGTGTGGCCCGCGCGCGACTACACGCGCGTCACGATCGAATCGGACCAGCCGCTGCAGAACACACAGCAACTGCTGCAAGGCCCCGATCGTCTCGTCGTCGACCTCACCGGGCTCGATCTCGACGACGCGCTCAAGAACCTCGTCTCCAAGATCACGCCGAACGATCCGCAGATCCAGGCCGTGCGCGTGGGCCAGTACCAGCCGCACGTCGTGCGCATGGTGTTCGACCTCAAGGGGTCGGTCAAGCCGCAGGTGTTCGCGCTGCAGCCGGTGGGCTCGTACAAGTACCGGCTCGTGTTCGACCTCTATCCGGCGGTCGCGCCCGACCCGCTGATGGACCTGCTGGCCCAGACCGAGCGCAAGCAGCAACAGCTCGACGCGCACCAGGCGATGAAGGACAGCGCGCCGCCCTCCACGCTCGCGGGTCCCAATGCAGGAATCAGCGCACCGCCCGCGCACGACAACAGCGACGCGTTTTTCGAGCGCTACGCGCAGAGCGACTCGGGCGCCTCGCCGGGCGCGCCGCGTCCCGCGCCGCCGGTCCCGCCTGCCACCGTTGTACCGCGTGCGGGTAAGCCTGCCGTGCCGAAGCCGCCCGTCGTCGCCCAGCGCAACAACAACGACGACAGCGCCAGCGCCGACGACAACTACGGCTTCACCGCGCCGAAGTCCGCCAAGGGCGGCACCACGCGCCTGTTGACCGTCGCGATCGATCCGGGCCACGGCGGCGAAGACCCCGGCGCGATTGGCAGCGCGGGCACCTACGAAAAGCACGTGGCGCTCGACATCGCGAAGAAGCTGCGCGCGAAGATCGACGCCCAGCCCAACATGCGCGCGATGATGACGCGCGACGCCGACTTCTTCGTGCCGCTGAACGTGCGCGTGCAGAAGGCGCGCCGCGTGGGTGCGGACCTTTTCGTCTCGATTCATGCCGACGCGTTCACGACGCCCGCGGCGCGCGGCTCATCGGTGTTCGCGCTCTCGGAGCACGGCGCGACGAGCGCCGCGGCGCGCTGGATGGCGAACAAGGAGAACTCGTCGGACCAGATCGGCGGCATCAGCGTGCAAACAGCCGACGCCGCCGTGAACCGCGCGCTCTTCGACATGTCGACGACGGCGCAGATCCGCGACTCGCTGCGTTACGGCGGCTTCGTGCTCGACGAGGTCGGCGAGATCAACAAGCTGCACAAGGGCTCGGTCGAGCAGGCGGGCTTCGCGGTGCTCAAGGCGCCCGACATTCCGTCGATCCTCGTGGAGACGGCCTTCATCAGCAATCCCGAAGAAGAGTCGAGGCTCAACGACGACGCCTATCGCGACAAGATGGCGAACGCGATTCTCAAGGGCATCAAGCGCTATTTCGCGGCCAATCCGCCCCTTGCGAAAAGCCGTATGACCTGAGGCTCAGGCCCGCAAGCCGGGCCTCCTGTGCATCCAGGCAAGCGCCGCGCACGCCTTCGGGCTCGCGCGGCGCTTTCATTTGCAGCGGGAAATTTGCAGCGGGAAGACTACGAGCGCGCGGCCCCGATGCGCTGCTTGACCCAGCCTCCGAACACGTTCACAGCGAGCCCCCCCATCACGAGCACGGCGCCGCCGATCTCAGCCGCGCTCAACTGCTCGCCGAGCAGCAGCGACGCCGAGGCGAGCCCGACGATCGGCACGAGCAGCGAAAACGGCGCCACCTGGCTTGCGGGATACTTCGAGAGCAAGCGGCTCCAGAGGCTATAGCCGATGAGCGTCGCGACGAACGCGAGATAGACGATCGCGCCCACCGAAGTCATGCCGATGCCCGAGAGCGCGGCCACGATGCGCTGCGGACCTTCCATCCAGTACGAGAGCGCGAGAAACGGCAGCGGCGGCACGAGGCTCGCCCACACCACGAGGCCGACGAGATCCACCTTGCCCACCTTCTTCGTGACGATATTGCCGAGCGCCCACATGCAGGCCGCGCACAGCGTGAGCACGAAACCGGCGATCGTCATGCCTTGTGCCCCGCCCGCCATCGACTGCACGCCGATCAGCGCCAGGCCACCCGCGGCGATCAACAAGCCGACCACGTTCTGCGCGTGAAAGCGCTCATGCAGAAACACCGCCGCAAAGCCGAGCGTGAAGAACGCCTGCGCCTGCAGCACGACCGAAGCGAGGCCCGCGGGCATGCCCACGTACATGGCGGTGAAAAGGAACGCGAACTGACCGAGCGAGATGGTCGCGCCGTAGGCCAGCAGCCAGCGCAGCGGCATTTGCGGGCGCTTCACGAACAGCACGGCGGGAAAAGCCGCCAGCATGAAGCGCAGCGCGCCGAGCAGGAGCGGCGGCACGCCGTGCAGCCCCACCTTGATCACGACGAAATTCACGCCCCACGCGAGCACCACCACCAGCGCGAGCAACAAGTCCTTCGGCGACATCCCCTTTCTCCTGTTTTGCGTCATACCTTTTCTTCGAAGCGGCGATCTTACCGCCTCGCGCCCCCTCGCGCCGTGCCGCCAGCGCCACGCCCATGCGTTAGCCGCACGCCGGGAACACCGGCGTTAGAATGAGCGCCAGCCTCGCGCGCGGCCTGTCCCGCGCGCCGATTTCGCCCACTAGCTGGCCCAACACGGGCACCGTACGACTCATCCAGGAAGCATCATGTCCTCATCGATCAAAGCGGTTCTCAAGCCTCATCAACGCGACATCGGCAATCTCTATGTGCGGCGCGTGCTGCCCGCGCTCGCCGCACGCCTCGTCGGCCCGTTCATCTTCTTCGACCACATGGGCCCCGCCACGCTCGCTCCGGGCTCGGGCGTCGATGTGCGCCCGCATCCGCATATCGGGCTCGCCACGGTCACCTACCTGTTCGACGGCGCGCTCATGCATCGCGACAGCATCGGTTCGAGCCAGAAGATCGTGCCAGGCGACGTGAACTGGATGACGGCCGGACGCGGCATCGTCCACTCCGAGCGCACGCCCGACGAGGACCGCGCCACCGGCCTCACCATGCACGGCATCCAGACCTGGGTGGCGCTGCCGCTCGATCACGAAGACACCGAGCCGTCGTTCTTCCATCACGCCGCCGCCACACTGCCCGAAATCGAGCGCAATGGCGTGACGATGCGCGTGATCGCCGGCACGGCGTTCGGCGCGACCGCGCCGGTCGAGACCTTCTCCGGCACGCTTTACGTCGCCGCAGATTTCGCGCCGGGCAGCGCAATCGCGCTCGACGCGGAGCACGAAGAGCGCGGCGTCTATCTCGTGGAAGGCGATCTCGCGATCGACGGCACGCCGCTCGAACAGCACAGCATGGCCGTGCTGGTGCCGGGCGAAACCGTCACGCTCTCGAGCACGAATGGCGCCCGCGTGATGCTGCTCGGCGGGGAAAAGCTCGAAGGCGAGCGCTTCATCGAATGGAACTTCGTCGCAAGCTCGCGCGAGAAGATCGAAGCCGCGAAAGAAGCATGGACGCGCCAGGAAATGGGGCATGTTCCCGGCGAAACGGAATGGATTCCGCTGCCGGAAAAGAAGCCGCGCTGAGGCTCCGCTAAGGCTCCCGCTGGGGCTCAACACGGCTCGCCGCGTACAGAGGACGATTGAAACCTGCACGTTTCGTCCCCAACTAGCGGCATAACGGATTTCTCAACGAGGATGCAATGGACACCACTCTCGCCACTTTCGAAAAAGACGTGATCGAAGCGTCGGCGCTCGCGCCGGTGCTGGTCGACTTCTGGGCGCCCTGGTGCGGCCCTTGCAAGAGCCTCGGCCCGATGCTCGAAAAGCTCGAGGCCGACTACGCGGGCAAATGGAAGCTCGTGAAGGTGAACGTCGACGAAAACCAGGAGCTTGCCGCGCATTTCGGCGTGCGCAGCATTCCGCACGTCGTGGCATTCGCCGACCGCCAGGCGGTGGATCAGTTCGTTGGCGTGCTGCCCGAAGGCCAGCTGCGCCAGTTCCTCGACGGCCTGATCCCCGACGGCGCCGACGCCGCGCGCCGCGCCGCGCAGGAAGCACTGGCCGAAGGCCGCCGCGACGAAGCCTATGAAGCGCTGCAGGCCGCGCTCGCGTTCGATCCGGGCAACGACGAAGTGCGCATGGACCTGATCGAGATGCTGCTCGCCGACAACCGCGCCGACGAAGCGCAAAAGGAAGTCGAGCTGCTTTCGCCCAAGACCACGCAGGGTATCGACGCGCGCTTCAACGCGCTCAAGACTCGCCTCGACGCGCTCGACGCCGCCGCCGACCTGCCGCCCACCGACGCGCTCGAAGCCCAGGTGGCCGCCAACCCCGCCGACCTCGAAGCGCGCTTCGATCTGGCGAATGCGCTGATTGCCCGGCGCAAGTATGCGGGCGCGCTCGAGCATCTGCTGGAGATCGTGAAGCGCGACCGCGCGTTCCGCGACGACGCGGGCCGCAAGACCATGCTTTCCGTGTTCGATCTCGCGGCGCATCAGCCGCAGCTCGTAAGCGAGTGGCGGCGCAAGTTGAGCGCAACGCTGAACTGATCTCGCGCAGGGCGAGGACGCCCCGTGCGTCCTCGCACGACGTTCAGTCAGCTATGCCTGAACACGACCGTACTGGTCATCGAAGCGCACGATGTCGTCCTCTCCGAGATAGCAGCCCGACTGCACCTCGATGATCTCGAGCGCCGTCTTGCCGGGGTTCTCGAGCCGGTGGGTCATGCCGAGCGGAATATAGGTCGATTCGTTCTCTGAGAGCAGGAGCACCTCGTCGCCGCGTGTGACGCGGGCCGTACCGCGCACCACGGTCCAGTGCTCGGCGCGGTGGTGATGCATCTGCAGCGAGAGCCGACCACCCGGCTTCACGACAATGCGCTTGACCTGGAAGCGCTCGCCCTGATCGACCGAGTCGTACCAGCCCCACGGGCGCTCCACGCGCCGGTGCTGGCGCGCCACCTCGCTATGCTGCGCCTTGAGCTTCGCGACCACTGACTTGACGTCCTGAACGCGCTCTTTCGCGACAACGAGCACGGCGTCCGCCGTTTCGACCACCACCATGCCTCGCACGCCCACGCAGGCAACGAGCCGGCCGTCCGAATGCACGAAGGTATCCGTCGCATCCTCGAATAGCACGCGCCCGCGCGCGACGTTACCATTCTCATCCTTCTCCGAGACCTGCCACAGGGCATCCCACGCCCCGACGTCCGACCAGCCGGAGCGAAGCGGCACGACCACGCCCGCGAGCCGCGCATTCACGCCGACCGACTCCATCACCGCGTAATCGATCGAATCGGATGGACAGGCGGCGAGCGCGTCGCGGTTCAAGTGGACGGTGCCGTCGGCGTCGACGGCGGCGCTTTCAAATGCCGCCGAGCACTGCGCCGCAATGAGCGGCCGGCTATGCGCGATCGCCGCGAGCCAGACCGATGCGCGCACAACGAAAATCCCACTGTTCCATAGATAGTTGCCCGAGGCCACATAGCTCGCCGCGCGCTGCGCATCGGGCTTCTCGACAAAATGCTCGATGCTGCGCGCCCCGCTGCTGCCAAGCGGCAATCCCGCGCCGATGTAGCCATAGCCCGTTTCGGCACGTTGCGGCGGCACGCCGAGCGTGACGATGGCGCCACGCGCCGCATGCGTCACGGCTTCTTCGAGCGCGGCAGCGAACGCGGCGCCATCGGCGATCAGATGGTCTGCGGGCATTGCAACGAGCACGGGATCGCCGTCGCGGCTCGCGGCAAGGGCCACCGCCGTCAGTGCGGGCGCCGTGTTGCGTGCGAGCGGCTCCAGCACGAAGCGTGCTGCCATGCCACTGCGTCCGAGACGATCAGCGGTCAGATGGCGCAGGTCCTCGCTGCTCACGACGAACGGCGCAGCCTTGCGAACCGCAGTGTGCGATTCAGGCAGTGAGACGGCGCTGCGCAGAAACACGCCGTCGAGGCGCCGCACGGTCGCCTCTAGCAGCGACTCGCCATCGAGCAGATCGATCAGCTGCTTGGGACAGTATTCGCGCGAAAGCGGCCATAGCCGCGTGCCGGAACCGCCCGCCAGCACCACGGGCTGAACGACTAGCTCGGCTTCGCCTTCGTTGGCGGCGGCCATCAGGCCCGCAGATGTCACGTCATTGTTCATCTGGATCACTCCCCCGTAGCAATGCGCCTGGTCTCGTATGTATTCGCGTACGGGTGACATTTGAACAAGACACGCCGCGCGAATCTGTACGCGCAGCCACATTGATCGCCGGGGCCATCACGAAATTTTTCGGCGAGACGCAGGCGCAGCCGTCGTTATGTGCGGCAGCGCACGAAGCACAAAGATGGCTGCGCGACGTGATGTTTCACATCCGAACGTTTTTGCGAGAGTGTCAGTGCAGCACCAACAGAGTTGAATCAAAACCGCTTCGCTTCAGAGGCCGGTGCACAACGCCCTCCAGGCCTTGGCTCAACGATGTTTCAAGGAGGACTCATTTCCGTCCAGCCGCATACAGAACGACAATATCAAAATAAATCAATGAGTTAGCGACAATAAACTTCTGTTGATTGGCAAGTGGCGCCGCACGGATGCTGTACAGAACTGAAACAATAATGCGGCAATTGGTCGTCCTGGAAATTGCTCGCACCGCGCGAACCCGCAAGCGTTCTCACTTTTGCCGCTGCTGGCACAACCCCTGCTAAGTAGAGTTCGCCACCGAGGCGTAGATGCCGACAATCGAGATCGGAAAGCGCTATGGGGCTCATGGGGCCGGCGCAACGAACGTATAGCCGTACGGGTAACGGCGATAACAACAAGTTCGGAGACCGGAGTCAGAAAAAACAGGGGGCGGCACGCCGCTTCACGCGAGGACCAATCATGTTGACCCTTCAATCTGATCTGCACGGCAATCATCTGCTGGGCGCACTTCCGTCGCACGAGTGGCAGGCGCTCGCGCCCCACCTCGAACTTGTTCAGCTGCGCACTGAACAACTGCTCTGCGATTGTGGCCAGCGTATTCATCACGTGTACTTTCCGACGACGGCAGTCATCTCGATGCTCTCGACAATGGAGGATGGCAGCTCCGTCGAAATTGCAGCCGTGGGCCGCGAAGGCATGACCGGTGTGCCGGTGCTGACGGGAGGCGAAACCATGCCGAACCGCGTGCAGGTGCAAAGCTCTGGCTTCGCTTACCGTATTAGCGCACAGGCGCTCAAGCAGCAGTTCGCGCGCTCAGACCTCCTGCGCCGCGTCACGCTGCTTTACATGCATGCACTCCTCACGCAAGTCGCGCAGACGGCCGCGTGCAACCGTCACCACTCGCTCAGCAAGCAGCTGTGCCGGTGGCTGCTGATCGAAGTGGATCGCGTCGACTCGTACGATCTGAGCGTCACGCAACAACTGATCGCCGACATGCTCGGCGTGCGCCGCGAAGGCATCACCGAAGCGGCCGGCAAGCTGCACGACGAAGGCCTGATCCATCACAGCCGCGGCAAGATCCGCGTGCTGGACCGTGAGCGCCTCGAAGCGCGCGCCTGCGAGTGCTATGGTCTCGTACGCCGCGAGTTCGATCGTCTGCTGCCGCGCCTGCACGAGGCGGAAGCCGTCGAATAAGGCGGCCCACTCGCGGCTCGTTCGCTTTCCAGGGCTACAAAAAAAGCGTGCCTCACGAGGCACGCTTTCTTGCGTTCGGGCGGCCCGGATTCAACGCCCGTTGGCCTGATGCGCCAACGTTCGGAGCACGTACGAAGCCGCTGCAAAGCCAAAGCTCGCCGTCACGCACACGCTCGAACCGAAGCCCGCGCAGTTCAGCCCCACCGGACCGTGATGCCCCGGCGACGTGGTCACGTGCTCGGCCTCGGCGTCGATATCGCACACGGCGGCTTCGGGATAGATGAGCGGTTCGTCCGAATACACGGCGCTCACCTTGAACTTCGCCTTCGGACCGCGCGGAAAGCCGTGCTGCTTGCGCAACTGGCCGCGCACCTTGGACAGCAGCGGGTCCTGGATCGTGAGCGCGAGATCGTCGATGCGAATCCGCGTGGGGTCGAGCTGCCCGCCCGCGCCGCCCACCGTGATGAGCGGCACGCGGTGTTCGACGCACCAGGCGATCAGTGCGGTCTTGGTGCGCACGCTGTCGATGGCGTCGATCACGTAGTCGAAGCCGCCGCCCAGCAGCTCGGCGAAGTTCGACGGCTCGACGAAATCCTCGACGAGACGCGCGTCGCAGGCCGGGTCGATGAGCTTGATGCGCTCGGCCATGGCCTCAACCTTCGGCTTGCCGTAGTTGCCGTCGAGCGCGTGGATCTGGCGGTTGGTGTTGCTCTCGGCCACGTTGTCGAGGTCGATCAGCGTGAGCTTGCCGATCGCGCTGCGCGCGAGCGCTTCGGCGGCCCATGAGCCCACGCCGCCAATGCCGATCACGGCAACGTG
The DNA here is from genome assembly GCF_905220165.1 of Paraburkholderia sp. J10-1. Taxonomy (NCBI): domain Bacteria; kingdom Pseudomonadati; phylum Pseudomonadota; class Betaproteobacteria; order Burkholderiales; family Burkholderiaceae; genus Paraburkholderia; species Paraburkholderia sp. J10-1. The sequence continues at coordinate 141,026 of NZ_CAJMYW010000010.1, forward strand.
GGCGCGCTCGAACGCGTCGAGCGCGGGTGCGCCATAAAGCCGCGCGATTCCGCCGAATCGGCGGGCGCGGTCGGCAACATCGTCGGCAGGGCTCGCGGTAAGATCGACGGAGCCGGCGGCAGGGGAAATCGGGGTACTGGACATGACGGTAGGCAAACGTAAGCGGACCTCGGACCGGTCACACGCTGCTGTCGCGGTCCTTGCAAGACCCGTATTTTGCCTGATCGCGCCAAACGAGGCCGAGTGCCCCTTGCTTGCCCACCTGTTCGATAGACTCCTCCGCTTTGAAGCGTTTGCATAAAAAATGACATCCCTCGCCGATCTCCGCAAGACTTACTCGCTCGGCTCGCTCGACGCCGCCGACGTCGAGCCCGATCCGATCCGCCAGTTCCAGACCTGGTTCGCCCAGGCGCTCGACGCGAAGCTGCCCGAGCCCAACGCCATGACGGTCGCCACTGTCGACGCGCAAGGCCGCCCGGCCGCCCGCATCCTGCTCATCAAGGGCGTGGACGAGCGCGGCTTCGTGTTCTTCACGAACTACGAGAGCCGCAAGGGCCGCGAACTGAGCGCGAATCCGCATGCGGCGCTGCTCTTTCACTGGATCGAGCTGGAGCGCCAGGTGCGCATCGAGGGCACGGTCGAACTCACGAGCGTGGAGGAAAGCGACGCCTACTTCAACTCGCGCCCGCTCGGCTCGCGCATTGGCGCGTGGGCCTCGGAGCAGAGCACGGTGATCGCGAACCGCGAGACGCTCGAAGCACGCGAGCGCGAAATCGTCGCGCAGTACGGCGACGCGCCGCCGCGCCCGCCGCATTGGGGCGGCTACCGGCTCGTGCCGGAAGCGATCGAGTTCTGGCAGGGCCGGCCGTCGCGGCTGCACGACCGTATCCGCTACACGCGTGAGCGCGCGAGTGCTCCGTGGACGATCGAGCGCCTCGCCCCCTGATCTCATTTGCGCGGCGTGCTGCACTCGCGCCGCGCCCACCTTGTTTTCGTCTCACCGCTTTAGCTTCGCGTCATTCAGTTCCTCGCTGCCGACATACATCAAGCATCGCAATTCGCTTTTGTCATTGGGCTTCAATCGTTCATCTGACAGGGAGAGAAACGCATGTTCTGGGAGAAAAAACTCGCACAGTGGGCAGAAGAAGTGCGCAGCAAGGCCAACCTGCCCGCCCGCCTCGTGCTCTGGAGCGGGCAGCAATACGACTTCGGCCACTTCACCGCGCCTCGGGTCACGCTCAAGGTCAATAGCGCTTCTGCTCTGCCGCTCCTGCTCACGCCGAGCCTCGACAATCTCGGCGAGGCCTACGTGAAGGGCAAGATCGACATCGAAGGCAAGCTCGCCGACATCATCAACATCAGCTACTCGCTCGCACGCAACACCGTCACGAGCGCCGGCAAGCTCGCGCGCGTGCGCCGCTATTTCACGCATTCGAAGTCCACGGACAAACAGGCGATCCAGTACCACTACGACGTCTCGAACGAGTTCTACAAGCTCTGGCTCGACGAGAACATGGTCTATTCGTGCGCCTACTTCGAGAACGGCGATGAAGACCTCGCGACCGCCCAGCTCAAGAAAATCGACCACATCCTCACCAAGATCCAGGTGCAGGAAGGCCAGACGCTGCTCGATATCGGCTGCGGATGGGGCGCGCTCGTGCTGCGCGCGGCGCAGAAGTTCGGCGCGCGCTGCGTGGGCGTGACGCTCTCGCAGAACCAGTTCGATCTCGCCACCGCGCGCGTGAAGGCCGCGGGTCTGGAAAAGCGCATCGAGATCCGGCTGCAGGACTATCGCGATGTGCAGGGCCAGTTCGACCGCATCACGAGCGTGGGGATGTTCGAGCACGTCGGGCGCAAGAATCTGCCGGGCTATTTCCGCAAGGTCCACGACCTGCTCGCCGACGACGGCGTCGCCATGAATCACGGCATTACTTCGTCGGACGCCGACTCGGGCGAAACGGCGCTCGGCGGCGGCGAGTTCATCGACCGCTACGTGTTCCCCGACGGCGAGCTGCCGCACATCGGCCTCGCGCTCGAAGCGGCGCAGCGCGGCGGCCTCGAAGCGGTTGACGTGGAGAGCTTGCGCCGTCACTATGCGCACACGCTCGATTTGTGGGCGGAGAATTTCGAGGCGCGCGCCGAGGAAGCGAAACAGCTCGTCGACGACGAGAAGTTCCGCATCTGGCGCGTTTATCTGGCGGGTTGCGCGTACGCGTTCGAGCACGACGACGTGTCGATCTTCCAGATCGTCTGCCGCAAGGCCGGCCGCAGCGCGACAACGCTGCCGTGGTCGCGCCGGTATATGTACGAGAAGCCGCTCTGACGCGGGCGGCGGCGCGGTTCGCCGCGCCGCCGGCGCATCGACTGTCCCCGCAGTTGCGCCCGACTCAGGCGGCTTCGCCCAACGACCGCCATCAAGACGCCACTGCATGAACGATCGCGACGACGGCCACGACCTGTTTGGCGACATGAAGATTGGGTCGGCCAACGAACCCGGACTCGACGCCGCACGCCCGGCTGCGCGCCCGGTCGCACGCCACAACACGCCGAAAGCCGAAGCCCGCGCCGAGCCGCAACCCGACTTGTTCGGCTTTTCGGCGCCGGTGCCTGCGCCAAAGCCCGCCGCGAAATCCGCGAGCCAGCGCCCCGCCCGCGCCACGCGCGACGATGACGCCGCAGTCGAAGCGCGCGATGAAGGCGAGCCGCGCCCTAAATCACCGAAGAAGCCTGCGCCCAGCAGCGACGCCCCCAAGCGCCGCGGCCGCGGCGTGCTGCCCGCCGTGGCCACGCAAGACACGCTCGACGTCGCCGCCGCGCTGCCTGCGAGCGTGCGGCTCGGCACCTCGTCGTGGTCGTTTCCCGGCTGGCGCGGCATTGTCTACGGCGAGGACTACAGCCAGTCCAAGCTCGCCCGCGACGGCCTCTCGGCCTACGGCGCGCATCCGCTGCTGCGCTCGGTCAGCATCGACCGCTCGTTTTACGCGCCGCTCACCGTCACCGATTACCTGCGCTACGCACAGCAGGTGCCGGACCACTTCCGCTTCATCGCCAAGGCGCCGGCGCTCGTCACCGACGCCAGTGTGCGCGGCGAACGTGGCGAGCCTGTCTCGGCGAACCCGTGCTTTCTCAATGCGGAGATGGCTGCGCGCGAATTCGTCGAGCCGTGCCTCGCAGGGCTTGGCAACAAGGCAGGCGCGCTCGTGTTCCAGTTCCCGCCGCTGCCCGATCAGCTGCTGGCCGACCCGGCGGTGTTCGTCGAACGGCTGACCGCCTTCCTCGCCGCGCTGCCGCCCCTGCCCAAACCACCCGATCCCTGCGCAGCCGGCGACGGTCCCTGCTACGCCGTCGAGATTCGCGACGCGATCCTGCTCACGCCGCGCTTCGTGCGCACGCTGCGCGCCGCGGGCGTGCGCTACTGCGTGGGCCTGCACGCCCGCATGCCGGACCCGCTGCGCCAGGCCGCCGCGCTCGCGCTGATGGACGGCGAAGCGCCGGCCGGCCCGCTGATCGTGCGCTGGAGCCTGCATAGCGGCTTCAAGTACGAACAGGCGAAGGCGCGCTACGAGCCGTTCGACAAGCTGGTGGACGAAGACCCGCACACGCGCGTTACGCTCGCGGAACTCGCCGCACGCTACGCGATGGCGGGCCAGCCCGTGCTGATCACGACGAACAACAAGGCGGAAGGATCGGCACCGCTCACGTGCGCGAAGCTCGCGCGGGCGATTGCGGAAGAGATGGAACGCTTACGCGGGGAAATGGCGCCGGAAGCCGCGCACGACGCGACGCCGGACGACGCATCGCCCGGCGCGCAGGAAGAAGAACAAAACGAAGACTGACGCGCGCGGTATCGAAACCTCGCGCGCCAGCTCGCGCTTATTCCGGCTTGAGCCGGTGCGCGAACTTCTGGCGGAATTTCGCGACCTTCGGCGCGACCACGAACGAGCAATAGCCCTGGTTCGGGTGTTGCGCGAAGTAGTTCTGGTGGTACGCCTCGGCGGGGAAATAGTTGCCGTCGAGCGGCAGCACCTGGGTGACGATCTTGCCGTCGTACACGCCCTCGGCGGCCAGTTCGCGAATCGCCTGCTCGGCCGTTTCGCGCTGCGCCTCGGAGTGCGTGAAGATCACCGAGCGGTATTGCGTGCCCACGTCGTTGCCCTGGCGGTTCAGCTGCGTGGGATCGTGAATCGCGAAAAAGATGTCGAGAATCTCGCGATAGCTGATCTTCGCGGGATCGAAGTCCACCTTCACGACCTCGGCGTGACCGGTCTCGCCGTCGCAGACCTGCTCGTAGCTCGGGTTCGCCGCGTGGCCGCCCGCGTAGCCCGACTCCACGGCATTGACGCCCTCCACGCGCAGATACACCGCCTCCAGGCACCAGAAGCATCCGCCGCCCAGGGTGGCCGTTTCGACTGTCTGACTCATGCTGTTCGCTCCTTTGATCGTGATTGCGGACGCGGTTACGGGCCTCGCCTCGGACACTACCGCGCGGTGCCCCGCGCGACCCGCCATCCGCCGCTTCCGCTAAAATTGTGACAATTCGCCGAATTTCCACATGACGTTGATCCCGATTTCTGCTCCCGCCGCCGCGCGCGCGGCCCGTGAAGGCCTGCCCCGATGACCCGCCGCGCCAGCCCGCCCAACTTCGACGACGGCGCATTTCGCCGTGCGCTTGGCCAGTTCGCCACCGGCGTGACCGTAATCACGACGCGCGCGCCCGACGGCACGCTCATCGGCATTACGGCCAGCTCGTTCAACTCGGTCTCGCTCAATCCGCCGCTCGTGCTGTGGAGTCTCGCCACGCGCTCGGCTTCCATGCCCGTGTTCCGCTCGAACAGCCATTATGTGATCAATGTGCTCGCCGCGTCGCAGCTCGACCTGTGCAAGCGTTTTGCGACCGTGAAGGGCGACCGCTTCGAGGGTGTCTCGCACGCGGCCAGCGACACCGGCATGCCCGTGCTGGACGGCGCGATCGCGTGGTTCGAGTGCCACAACCGCAGCCGCTACGACGAAGGCGACCACGTGATTTTCGTCGGAGAAGTGGAACGCTGCGGCGTGCGCGAAGACGGCACCGACGCTTCGCCGCTCGTGTTCCACGGCGGCGCGTTCCACCGGCTCCAGTCGCTCTGAAATATCCGATAAGGCGCCGAGTGCGCCTTATTGGCACCCTGCCAGTTACGCCGGCGCGCTCTTGGGCTCGCGCTGCGCGATCAGGTCCACCGGCACGCCCACTTCCACCTTGAGCGTCGTGAGCACGATGTTCGAGCGTATGTCCATCACACCCGGCGCCTTGTACAGCTTGTTGAGCACGAAGTCCGAGTAGTGCTTGAGGTTGTGCGCGAGCACGCGCAGCAGGTAGTGCGTCTCGCCCGTCACCACATACGCCCCCACCACCTCCGGCCAGTCGCGCAGCGCCGTGACGAAACGCTCGTGCCAGCTCTCCTGGTCGTTGCGCATCGACACCTGCACGAAAGCCTCCATCTCGAAGCCGAGAATCTCCCGGTTCAGACTCGCACGGTAACGCTCCACCACGCCCTGCTCCTCGAGCAGCCGCAAACGGCGCAGGCATGCCGATGGCGAGAGCGAAATGCGCTCCGCAAGGTCGAGATTGCTGATCCGCCCCTCGTTCTGTAGCACGGCGAGAATACGGCAATCGGTAGCATCAAGCGAGATTGCGTTCATATTTGGTCTCCATTCCCGTCTTAAGACAAATTATGTGCCAACAACGGGAGTTTGCGGCGTTTTTTTCGCAAGCACATTTCGCGCAGGGTTGCCTATCATTCGAAGCATCAGGAGAGACATCGTCACCGACATGACGCAGATCAAAGACATTTCCCCGCCGATTCACCCTGCAACGCCCGTCTGGCCTGGCGATACGACCGTGAGCGTCGAGCGCGTCTGGCGCATGGAGGCGGGCTCGCCGGTCAACGTCGCGCGCGTGACGCTGTCGCCGCACACCGGCGCGCACACCGACGCCCCGCTGCACTACGACGCCGAAGGCGCGCCGATCGGCGAAGTACCGCTCGACACGTATATCGGTGCGTGCCGCGTGATTCATTGCGTGGGCGCAGCGCCCCTCGTGCTGCCCGAACACGTGGAAGCCGCGCTGCCCGGCATCCCGCCGCGCGTGCTGCTGCGCACCTATGCGCACGCGCCGCAGGACCACTGGGACAGCAAGTTTTGCGCCGTCGCGCCGGAGACGATCGATCTGCTGGCCGCGCACGGCGTGCGTCTCATCGGCATCGACACGCCTTCGCTCGACCCGCAGGAATCGAAGACGATGGACGCGCATCACCGCATCCGCGCGCATGGCATGGCGATCCTCGAAGGCGTCGTGCTCGACGACGTCACGCCCGGCGACTACGAACTGATCGCACTGCCGCTGAAGTTCTCGACGCTAGACGCAAGCCCCGTGCGCGCCGTGCTGCGCGCGTTGCCTTGAGCCGCCGCCGACCCAATCCCCGCTAAACCCGCCACATCACGAAACGCAGACATGAACGACCGCAACGAAGCCCTGGCAGCCGATCGCGCCGATCCGCTCGCCGCCCTGCGCGAGCAATTCACGCTCGCGGCCGGCACCATCTATCTCGACGGCAACTCGCTCGGCGTGCCGCCCTCGGCCTCGGCCGCGCGCGCGCAGGCCGTGATCGGCGGCGAATGGGGCGAAGGCCTCATCCGCAGCTGGAACACGGCGGGCTGGTTCGCCATGCCCAAGCGCCTCGGCAACAAGCTCGCGAAGCTGATCGGCGCGGCCGATGACGAAGTCGTCGTCACCGACACCATCTCGATCAATCTCTTCAAGGCGCTTTCCGCCGCGCTGCGCGTGCAGAACGCGCGCGACCCGAAGCGCCGTGTGATCGTGTCGGAGCGCTCGAACTTTCCGAGCGACCTGTACATCGCGCAAGGGCTCATCGAGCAGCTTGACCGCGGCTATGAACTGCGCCTCGTCGACGATCCTTCCGAGCTGCGCGCCGCCATCCGCGAAGACGTGGCGGTCGCGATGATCACGCACGTGAACTACCGCACGGGCGAGATGCACGACATGCGCGCGCTCACCGAGCATATTCACGCACAAGGCGCGCTCGCACTGTGGGATCTCGCGCATTCGGCGGGCGCCGTGCCCGTCGACCTGAACGGCGCGAACGCCGACTACGCCGTGGGCTGCACGTACAAGTACCTGAACGGCGGCCCCGGCTCGCCCGGCTTCGTGTGGGTGCCCAAGCGCCACCAGAGCGCGTTCTCGCAGCCGCTTTCGGGCTGGTGGGGGCATAAGTCGCCGTTCGAGATGAACCCCGTGTACCGCCCCGACGACGGCATTGCCCGCTACCTCTGCGGCACGCAGCCGATCATTTCGATGGCGCTCGTCGAATGCGGTCTCGACGTGTTCCTGCAAACCGACATGCAGGCCATTCGACGCAAGTCGCTCGCGCTCACCGACCTCTTCATCGAACTGGTCGAGACGCGCTGCAAGGAATACGGCCTCACGCTCGTCACGCCGCGCGAGCACGCGCAGCGCGGCTCGCACGTGAGCTTCGAGCATCCGCACGGTTATGAGGTGATGCAGGCGTTGATCGCGCGCGGCGTGATCGGCGATTATCGCGAGCCGCGCGTGCTGCGCTTCGGCTTCACGCCGCTGTATCTGCGTTACGTCGATGTGTGGGACGCCGTGGAAACGCTGCGCGATGTGCTCGCCACCGAAGCCTGGCGCAAGCCCGAATTCGCCGAGCGCGGCGCGGTGACCTGAGGAGCGGCAGATGAACGATCACATGCAAGTCCCAGGCATGCCCGACGCCGGTGAAACCGCGGGTGCAACCACAGCCGCCGCACGCGGCGGCTGCCCGTTCGGACACGGCGCGGTCGCGCCGACGGCGCAAACGCCCGAACAAGCGGCGCAAGGCGAAGGCTGGCACGACGCGCAACTCGACTTCTCGAAGTCGATGAGCTACGGCGACTACCTCGCGCTCGACGCCGTGCTCAATGCGCAGCACCCGCTCTCGCCCGACCACAACGAGATGCTGTTCATCGTGCAGCATCAAACGAGCGAGCTGTGGATGAAGCTCGCGCTCTACGAGCTGCGCGCGGCACTTGCCAACGTGCATCGCGACGCGCTGCCGCCCGCGTTCAAGCAGCTTGCGCGCGTCTCGCGCATCATGGAGCAGCTCGTGCAGGCGTGGAACGTCCTCTCGACGCTCACGCCCTCCGAGTACACGGCCATGCGGCCGTACCTGGGCGCGTCGTCGGGCTTCCAGTCGTACCAGTACCGGCAGATCGAATTCCTGCTCGGCAACAAGAACGCGCAGATGCTCAAGCCGCACGAGCATCGGGGCGAGATTTTCGAGCAGGTCAAAGCGACGCTCGAAGCGCCCTCGTTCTACGACGAAGTGATTCGCCTGCTCGCGCGGCGCGGCTTTGCCATCGCACCCGAGCGCTTGAACCGTGACTGGTCGCGGCCGACCGAACACGACCCCACGGTCGAGGCGGCGTGGCTCGAGGTGTATCGCAATCCTTCGGAGTACTGGGATTTGTACGAGATGGCCGAAGAACTCGTCGATCTCGAAGACGCGTTCCGTCAATGGCGCTTTCGCCACGTGACGACGGTCGAGCGCATCATCGGCTTCAAGCAAGGCACGGGCGGCACGAACGGCGCGCCGTATCTGCGCAAGATGCTCGACGTCGTGCTGTTCCCCGAGCTTTGGCACGTGCGCACGGTGCTGTAACGCATTTCGCTACGCCCAAACGAAAAATGCCCGCCATCGATGGCGGGCATTTTTTTGCGCGGCAACGCGTGAAGCTTAGATCACCACGGTCTGCGCTTCGCCTTCCTTGCTTTCGCGCACCACGCCGATCTTCCACACTTGCTCGCCCGCAGCGGCCAGGAGCGCGAGCGCCGCATCGGCTTGATCCGCCGCCACGATCACGGCCATGCCGATACCGCAGTTGAATACGCGGTGCATTTCTGCATCGGCCACGCCGCCGTGCTGTTGCAGCCACGTGAAGAGCGGCGGCAGCGGCCATGCCGCGTGATCCAGCTCAGCCGTGAGGCCTTCGCGCAGCACGCGCGGAATGTTCTCGACGAGGCCGCCGCCCGTGATGTGCGCCATGCCCTTCACGGTGATGGTTTCCATCAGCTTGAGCAGCGGCTTCACGTAGATGCGCGTGGGGGCCATCAGCGCGTCGGCGAGCGAGCGGCCGTCGAAGTCGGCGGCGAGGTCAGGCTGTGCGCGCTCGATGATCTTGCGCACGAGCGAGAAACCGTTCGAGTGGATGCCGCTCGAAGCGAGACCGAGCACCACGTCGCCCGGGACGATCGTGCTGCCGTCGATGATCTTGCTCTTTTCGACCGCGCCCACCGCGAAACCGGCCAGATCGTATTCGCCGTCGGGGTACATGCCCGGCATTTCGGCCGTTTCGCCGCCGATCAGCGCGCAGCCCGACAGCTCGCAACCTTGCGCGATGCCCTTCACGACGGTGGCCGCCGTATCGACGTCCAGCTTGCCGCAGGCAAAGTAGTCGAGGAAGAACAGCGGCTCGGCGCCCTGCACGAGGATGTCGTTCACGCTCATCGCGACGAGATCCTGGCCGACCGTGTCGTGTTTGTTCAGATGAAACGCGAGGCGCAGCTTGGTGCCCACGCCGTCGGTGCCCGAGACGAGCACGGGCTCCTTGTACTTCTTCGGCACTTCGAAGAGCGCGCCGAAACCGCCGATGCCGCCCATCACGCCTTCGCGCAGGGTCTTCTTCGCAAAGGGCTTGATGCGGTCGACGAGCGCGTCACCCGCGACCATGTCCACGCCCGCGTCGGCGTAAGAGAGGCCTTGGGGCTGATTAGCGGGGCCGGATTTCGGTTGATTCATGGGGAAGCGCCAGAAGGTCGGTAAAATGCGATTTTAACCGATTGACGGCGCCCCGCCGCCGCGGGTGGAGCGAGATTTGGAACGCGCCTCGCTTGACGCCCCACCACCGGAAACCGAGTTTTGCCGCAGAACACACTGTATTTCGCGCAGTACCCGCGTCGGGCCGCAATCTGGACCGGGATCGCGCTCGCCCTCGGCCACGTGCTGCGGCGCTCGCGGCTCAGTGATCTCCGCAGATCTCAGCGCAGTTCTCGCGAGAGCACGCTTTACTAGAACCGATTCCGTCCAGACACACCGTGCAGCGACAGTTAACGCTCGATCTCGGCACCCCGCCGCCATCGACCTTCGACAACTTCCATATCGGCGCCAACGCCGAGCTGGTCGCGCGCCTGCGCGGTCTGGACGCGGCGCTCACCGCGGGCCCGGTCGCTGATCGCACGTTCTACGTCTGGGGCGAACCGGGCAACGGGCGCAGCCATCTGCTGCACGCGCTCGCCGACGAGGCGCCGCCGGGCCACGTGCGCTATCTGGGCCCGCAAAGCGCGCTGGCCGCGTTCACGTTCGATCCGCGCGTGACGATCTACGCGGTGGACGACTGCGATTCGCTCTCGGGCGCGCAGCAGATCGCGCTCTTCAACCTGTTCAACGAGGTGCGCTCCTACCCGAGCTGCGCGCTCGTCGCGACGGGCAACGCGCCGCCCATGGGTCTCGCCGTGCGCGAGGACCTGCGCACGCGCCTCGGCTGGGGCCTCGTGTTCCACCTCGCGCCGCTCTCCGACGAAGGCAAGGCGGCGATCCTCAAGCTCGCCGCACGCGAGCGCGGCATTGCGCTTGCCGACGACGTGCCCGCCTACCTGCTCACGCACTTCCGGCGCGACATGCCGAGCCTCATGGGCCTGCTCGACGCGCTCGACCGCTTCTCGCTCGAACAGAAGCGCGCGGTGACGCTGCCCCTCTTGCGCACGATGCTCGCCAACGGCGTGGGCGATCTGGTGAGCGTAGCGAGCACGCCGGCGACGGACGATGCGCTTCCCGGTGAAGAACCGGCGCCAACGAACGAAGCGGCACAAGCGGACGAAGCAGACGAAGCAGACGAACGCGACGCGGCTCCGGATGAAGAAATCGTGGCGCAGGCGCAACTCGCCGGTCTCGATGCGCCGACCGCGCCGCCTTCGCCCGCGGCAGAGCCCGACGACGACGCCCAGCCCTACGAAGCGCCGAAAGCACCGGCCCTGCAGGCACGCGCACAGGCGCCCGTGCCCTTCGACAAACCGACCGACAACGTCGAAGGCGAATTAGGGGCCAAATACCGTCACGTCGTCCACAAGGAACTGGGCACGGACCTCAAGGGCGAAGTCGAAGCCGACGTGAGCAACGAAATGACCGGCGAGCTGCGCGGCGATCTCGATCCGCCGGGCGGGAGCGCCGCCAGCGGGGCAAGCGTCGCCGTGAGCACCGGTGAAGCGCCGCAAGAAACATCGGCCCAAGCGCCGGCAACGCCCGATCCGTCCCACGTGCAAGACAGCGAATCGTCCGCCGCAAGCGAGACGCCTCCCGCACCCGAATCCCCCGCGGACCCCGCCGCGCCGACGCCGCCCGCCGGCGGCGGCAACGGCGTCCCCCGCTTCAAGTAAAATGAGCGCCCATGGCTAACCTTGCACTTTTTGACCTCGATCACACCCTGATCCCCACCGACAGCGACCACGAATGGGGCCGCTTCATGGTGAAGCTCGGCATTGTCGACGGCGAGCGCTTTGCGGAGCAAAACGACCGCTTCTATGCCGACTACAAGGCCGGCAAGCTCGACATCCACGCGTACCTCGTCGCCATGCTCACGCCGCTCGCGAAATATTCTCGCGCGCAGTTGAAGGAATGGCACGACCAGTACATGCACGAGGTGATCAAGCCGACCATCCTGCCGAGCGCGGTCGAACTCGTGAAGAAGCACAAGGAAGCGGGCGATCTTTGCTGCGTGGTCACGGCCACCAACGAATTCATCACGGCGCCCATCGCCGAGGTGTTCGGCGTGGACAAGCTGATCGCGTGCGAAGTCGAAACCGTGGACGGCCATCCGGCATCGGCCTTCACCGGCCGCCCGACGGGCACGCCGAGCTACCGCGAAGGCAAGATCGTGCGTGTCGAAGCCTGGCTCGCGTCGCTTGGCAAAAGCTGGTCGGACTTCGAGCACAGCTACTTCTATAGCGACTCGCACAACGACATCCCGCTGCTCGAAAAAGTCACCGACCCGATCGCCACCAACCCCGACGACACCCTGCGCGCTCACGCGCAACAAGCGGGCTGGCGCATCCTCGATTTGTTCCAAGCCCAGTGATCAAGAAACTCATCCGCAAGCTGTTCGGCCAGGACGACGCCGAAGCGGCGCAAGACACCGAAGCCCCCGCCGCCGATCCGCACACGGCCTCGCATGAAGGCGCGGCCGCCGCTGCCGGCGCGACCCGCGCGCGCCGCAAACCGGCCAGCGCGCAGAAGACGTCGAAGCCGCGCGGCAGCAAAGGCGCGCCCGATCCGGCCACGCCCGTCATCCTTTCCGCCGACGTCCACGGCATCAACCCCGCGCTCATCTCGCGCAACGCCGTGCGCGTGACCGAAGGCCTGCAGCAAGCGGGCTTCCGGGCGTTCATCGTGGGCGGCGCGGTGCGCGACCTTCTGCTCGGCGTCGCGCCGAAGGACTTCGACGTGGCCACCGACGCCACGCCCGACCAGGTGCAGAAGCTGTTCCGTCGCGCGCGCATCATCGGCCGGCGCTTCCAGATCGTGCACGTGCAGTTCGGCCAGGAAATCATCGAGGTCTCGACGTTCCGCGCGCTGGTGGACGCCCCGCCCGCCGATGCCGCGCCCGCTCCGGCGCCCGCGAAGCGCATGCGCCGCGACGAGCTCGACCGCAAGACCCACGCCGTCGATGCGAGCGGCCGGGTGCTGCGCGACAACGTCTGGGGCGAGCAGCACGAAGACGCCACGCGCCGCGACTTCACGATCAACGCGATGTACTACGATCCGGCCACGCAGACGGTGCTCGACTATCACAACGGGATGGCCGACATGCGCGCGCGCCTGTTGCGCATGATCGGCGACCCGGCCACGCGCTACCGCGAAGATCCGGTGCGCATGATGCGCGTCGTGCGTTTCGCGGCGAAGCTCGGCTTCGAGATCGAGGAGAACACGCGCGAGCCGATCACGAAACTCGCGGACCTCATCAACAACGTGCCTGCGGCGCGTCTGTTCGACGAAATGCTCAAGCTGCTGCTCTCCGGCCACGCGCTCGAGTGCCTGCGGTGGCTGCGCAAGGAAGGCCTGCATCATGGCCTCCTGCCGCTCCTCGACGTAATTCTCGAGCAGCCGCAGGGTGAGCGTTTCATCACGCTCGCGCTCTCGAACACCGACGCGCGCGTGCGCGCGGGCAAGCCGGTGTCGCCGGGCTTCCTGTTCGCCACGCTGCTTTGGCACGACGTGCAGCAGCGCTGGCAACAGTACACGGCTGCGGGCGAAATCCCGGTGCCGGCGCTGCATCGCGCGATGGACGACGTAATCGACGCGCAAACAGAGAAGCTCGCGATCCATCGCCGCTTCTCGTCGGACATGCGCGAGATCTGGGGCCTGCAGCTGCGCCTTGAAAAGCGAGGCCGCGGCGCGCTCAAGCTGCTGGAACACCAAAGATTTAGAGCAGGGTATGATTTCCTCCTGCTGCGCTGCGAATCGGGCGAACTGGACGCCGAAATCGGCCAATGGTGGACAGACTTCATTTCCGGCGACATCGCCGCGCGCGAGGCGCTGCTCTCGCAGGGCGGCAAGGAACGCTCGCCGCGCAAGCGCCGCCGCCGCGGCGGCGCGAAAAGCCGCAGAACGGGTGAAGGTGCTGCGTCGGAAGCCGACGCAGGCGGTGACGAGCAGGAAGCCAGCAGTGCAGACTATGACGGCCACACCGGTCCGCATGAGGACTGACGCCGTGCGGCGTCGCGGCAAGCCGCGATGCACATGTGTCGAACAGCAACAAAAGTCGCAGGAAGTGAAGCCATGACGGTTGCCTGGCTGGGAATTGGCGCGAATCTGGGGGATGCGCGCCAAACCCTCAAAGACGCGGTGGTGTGCCTCGCACAACAGCACACCCTCACCGTCGTCGCCAAATCGAGTCTGTACCGCACCGCGCCCATCGACGCGGGCGGCGACGACTATTACAACTGCGTCGTGAAGATCGAGACGAGTCTCGACGTTCACGCGCTGCTCGCGCTTTGCCAGCGCGTGGAGCATCACTTCGGCCGGGAGCGTCCCTTTCGCAACGCGCCCCGCACGCTCGACATCGACATCCTGATTTACGGCAGCGCCTCCATCGACGAAACCGACCTTGTCGTGCCGCATCCGCGCATGACGGGCCGCGCATTCGCACTCGTGCCGCTCGTCGAGATCGACCCCGAACTCGTGATTCCGGGTCTGGGGCCTGCCAGCGCGTTTCTCGCCGCCGTGGCCGACCAGCGCATCGAGAAGGTCAAGCCACTGTGCCAGTGCATGGGCACAGCGCCCGCGCCGGACACACCGCCCGCCGGCAACTGCCGATGAGCACGGCCCCCCTGCCCGTCGTCAGCGCGCGCGCCACGCGGCCCGCGGCGCTCCAGTACATCGTCATCGAAGGGCCGATCGGCGCGGGCAAGACCACGCTCGCCACGCGCCTCGCAGAACGCTGGTCGATGCAGACCCTCTTCGAATCGAACGCAGACAATCCGTTTCTGGAACGCGTCTATCGCGACACCGCGCCTTCGTCGCATGCGCTCGCCGCGCAGTTGCATATCGCCTTGCAGCGCGAGCAGCTGTCGCGCGAAGTGGCCATGCGCCGGGCAACGAACGCGCCGCTCGTCACGAACTTCCTCGCCGAACGCAACGACCTCTTCGCACGCCTCACGCTCGCTGAAGACGAACTGCCGCTGTACCGCGCGCTCGCCTCGCGTTTGACTTCGTCCGCGCCTGCACCCGACCTCGTGGTCTACCTGCAGGCGAGCCCCGAGGCGCTCTACGCGCGCATCCAGAAGCGGGCGACACCGCGCGAGCTGCCTATCTCGAGCGCCTTCCTGCGTGCGCTCTGCGACAGCTACAACGATTTTTTCTATCATTACGATCATGCGCCGGTGCTCACCGTCGGCGCGGAACATCTGGATCTGCTCGATTCCGATGCGGACCTCGCGCTCGTTGCCGAACGTATCGAGACGATGCGCGGCCGCAAGGAATCCTTCGTCAAGGGCACGTCGCTATAGCCGTTTCAACGGCTATAGCGACTCGATCGATCGAACGAGCGGCGCAGCCCCTCCCCGTTTTTCCCTTTCCCAACGGATTTCCCCATGACTTACCTGCAGGAAACGAGCCGCAGCGCGGTCACCGTGCCCAAACTCCAGGCCATGCGCGACGCCGGCGAGCGCATCGCCATGCTGACCTGCTACGACGCGAGCTTCTCGGCGCTGTGCGACCGCGCGGGCGTCGATACGGTGCTGATCGGCGACTCGCTCGGCAACGTGCTCCAGGGCCACAGCACGACGCTGCCCGTCACTATCGACGACATCGCGTATCACACGGCGTGTGTGGCGCGTGTGCAAACCAAGGCGCTGATCGTTGCAGACCTGCCGTTCGGCACCTTCGGCACGCCCGAAGACGCGTTCGCGAACTCGGTGAAACTCATGCGCGCCGGTGCGCAGATGGTGAAGATCGAGGGCGGCGAGTGGCTCGCGCCCACGGTGAAGATGCTCGTGGAGCGCGCCGTGCCCGTGTGCGCGCACATCGGCCTTACGCCCCAGTCGGTGCATGCCTTCGGCGGCTTCAAGGTGCAGGGCAAGAGCGATGCGGCCGCCACCCAGCTGATTCGCGACGCACTCGCGCTGCAGGACGCGGGCGCTCAACTCGTGGTGATCGAGGCCGTGCCCGCGGGGCTCGGTGCGGAAGTCACGAAGCAGTTGCGCATTCCGACGATCGGCATTGGCGCGGGCGTGGACTGCTCGGGCCAGGTGCTCGTGCTGCACGACATGCTCGGCATTTTCCCCGGCAAGCGGCCGCGCTTCGTGAAGGATTTCATGGCCGGTCAGCCCGATATCGAATCGGCTGTACGCGCGTATGTGCAGGCGGTGAAGGAAGGCACGTTCCCTGGCCCGGAACACGTGTTCTGATCCGGCGATTTTGCTTCGCAGAAAAAAAAGCGCGCTCCAGATTGAGCGCGCTTTTTATATGGTGCGTGCTACGGCTGCTTCATCGCTGCAAGCGCGCCGGCACCGCGCCACGCAGCGCGTTCGTCAGCATCAAGGCTTCGGCGTTGAGCACATCGTCGCGCGTAAGCACGCGCTCTTGTGCGCCGAACGTCTCGTCGTCGAGCATTACACCGCGCATCACGCCCGGCAGCACGCCCGAGGCGAGCGGCGGCGTGAACCACGTGCCGTTCAGCTTCACGAAGACGTTCGAACGGCCGCCTTCGGTCAGCTCGCCGCGCTCGTTGAAGAACAGCATGTCGAAGCCGCCCAGCGCTTCGGCCTCGCGCCATGCGCGATCGAATTCGGCGCGGCGTGTGGTCTTGCGCAGCAACAGCGCGTCGGCGGATTCGATCGGCGCAAAACCGTGGTCGGGCGCGAGCAGCACGCCCACGGTATCGTGCGCGAGCGCGGCGAGCGGCGCGCTCGTCAGCGTGGCCGCCCCGCTCTTGCCGAGCGCGAGGCGCATACGGTGCGGCGCGTGATCGTCTGCAAACGTGGCGCAAGTTTCGTCGATGCGCGCGCGCATGGCTTGCACGTCGCATGGGAAACCGAACCACGCAGCACTCGCCGCGAGCCGCGCGAGATGACGCTCCACGTGGCGCACGCCGCCAGCACGCGTCGCGTACATTGTTTCGAAGCATTCGATACCCGGATCGGCATCGGTCAGAAAACGGGCTTTCAAGCGGCACTCCTCGTATTCGTCGGCGGCCACGCTGTCGAGCACAATGCCCGCACCTACACCCATTTCGCCGCGCCGCGCGCCTCCCGCGCCCCTGGAAGGCGCATCGAGTGTCAACGTGCGGATCACGACCGAGAGGCAAAAGTCGCCGCAAGTCTCGTCTGCCGCCGGCGCTTCGAGCCAGCCTATCGTGCCCGTGTACAGCCCGCGCGGCGCATGCTCGAGTGCTTCGATCAGCTCCATCGTCCGATGCTTGGGCGCACCCGTGATCGACCCGCACGGAAAGAGCGCGCGCATGGCGTCGGCGAATGTCGTGCCTTCGCGCAGCGTCGCTTCCACTGTCGAGGTCATCTGCCAGACCGAAGCATAGGGCTCCACGCTGAAGAGCGCCGGCACGCGCACCGAGCCGGTTTGCGCGACGCGCGAAAGGTCGTTGCGCAGCAGGTCGACGATCATCACGTTTTCAGCGCGGTTCTTCGGATCGCTCGCGAGAAAACGCGCGGCGGCGGCGTCTTGCTGCGCGTCGGCGCAACGCGCGGCCGTGCCCTTCATTGGTTTCGCGCGCAACGTTTCGCCGCGCTTCTCCACGAATAGCTCCGGCGAACACGAGAGCACCCAACGATCGCCCGGCAACGCGATCAGCGCGCCGTAACGCACACGCTGACGCTCACGCAAGCGGCGGTAAAGCGCGAGCGGCGAACCATACGCCTCGAAGCCGAGCCGATATGTGTAGTTGATCTGATACGAGTCGCCCGCGCGCAAGGCGTCCTGCACGGCGGCGATGTCCTGCTCGAAGCGCGCGCGATCGACACCGATCGTCACGCCCGCCACGCCTGCCGGCGCGGGTGCCTCGTTGCCCTCTTGCGCCGCGAGCCACGCATCGGCCTCGTCGCGCGAGCGCTTTTCGCAGCGTTCGAACAATAAAAAACGCAGCGCGGCGTGGCCGTGCTGCGTTTCGATGGATGAAGCTGTGTCGCGTTTCGTGAATTCGAGCGCGCGCCCGAACTCGTAGTCGCCGATCACGAGCGCATGCGATCCTGCGCTCAGTTCGGCGTTGACCTGCGAACACACCGCGTCGAGATCCGCGGCGCGCTCGCAGGCAAGCTCGCGCACGAACCCCGTGTAGAGGCGGCTCGAGCGGTTGTCCGCAGTCGAGTCGCCGTCGTCGAGCAGCGCGAAAATTGCGGCACCCGCCGTGCCGCCAGGATTGACTGCCATTACGCTAACTACCTGCCATTGACCTGCTTACTGCATGGTGACGCCGGAAAAGCGCATCAGTCGAAGAAGCTCTTCACGCGGTCGAACCAGCTCTTGCTCTGCGGGCTGTGGCGCGAACCGCCTTCCACGAGCGACTTTTCGAACTGCTGAAGCATTTCGCGCTGGTGATCGGTGAGCTTGACCGGCGTTTCCACCTGGACGTGCACATACAGATCGCCGGCGATGCTCGAACGCAGACCCTTGATGCCCTTGCCGCGCAAACGGAACGTCTTGCCCGACTGCGTGCCTTCGGGCACCGTGAAGGTCGCGCGGCCCGCGAGCGTCGGCACTTCGATCTCGCCGCCGAGCGCCGCCGTGGTGAACGGAATCGGCATCTGGCAGTGGAGGTCGTCGCCGTCGCGCTCGAACACCGCGTGCTGCTTGATGTGAATCTCGACGTACAGGTCGCCCGACGGTCCGCCATTGATGCCTGGCTCGCCGTTGCCGGCCGAGCGAATGCGCATGCCGTCGTCGATGCCCGCCGGAATCTTCACTTCCAGCGTCTTGGTTTCCTTCACCTTGCCCGCGCCGTGACAGTTCGTGCACGGCTCAGGAATGTAGGAACCCGTGCCGTGGCACTTCGGGCAGGTCTGCTGAATGCTGAAGAAGCCCTGCGACATGCGCACCGAACCCGAACCATGGCAGGTCGGGCAGGTTTCGGGCTTCGTGCCGGGCTTCGCGCCGGAGCCGTGACAGACTTCACAGCCGCTCCAGCCCGGTACGCGAATTTGCGTCTCGTAGCCGTGCGCCGCCTGCTCCAGCGAGATTTCCATGCTGTAGCGCAGGTCCGCGCCGCGATACACCTGCGGGCCGGCGCGCTGGCCGCCGCGTGCGCCGCCTGCGGCCTGGCCGAAGATATCGCCGAAGATGTCGCCGAAAGCGTCCGCGAAACCGCCGAAACCCTGCGCGCCGGCTCCGCCCATATTGGGATCGACGCCGGCGTGGCCGTACTGGTCGTAAGCCGCGCGCTTTTGCGAGTCCGACAGCATTTCATAGGCCTCTTTGGCCTCCTTGAAATGCTCTTCCGCATCCTTGTTGTCCGGATTGCGGTCGGGGTGGTACTTCATCGCGAGCTTGCGATACGCCTTCTTGATTTCGTCGTCGCTCGCGTTCTTCGCGACGCCCAGAACCTCGTAGTAATCCCGTTTCGCCATATCGGTTCAACGCCGGCCTCGCGCTTCACGGCGCGCGCCGGCTCCTCTTGAATGCTGGATCTCGTGACCCGTTTGCCGTTCCTTTGAACATCCGCACGGACGCTTCTTGCGCCGCGGCGGCCCCTGAAAGAGAACGGCCTCCATAAAACAAATGTGCCCGGAGAGCCGGATGGCTCGCCAGGCGCTGCAATGCTGACACGCATCGTAACCGATGCGGCCGCTTTCGTAGCACCACGACCGTTCGCTGATCAGGCAGAACGGTCATGGCCGCCACGAACCGGCTTAGTCCTTCTTGACTTCCTTGAACTCGGCGTCGACCACGTCGTCGGCGTTGTTCTGCGCGCCTTGTTCGGCTGCACCGGCCCCTGCTGCACCCGCACCCGCTGCACCGGCCGCGCCGGCTTGCTGAGCCTGCATGTCGGCGTACATCTTTTCACCGAGCTTTTGCGAAGCGGTCGACAGCGCCTCGACCTTCGCCTCGATCGTCGCCTTGTCGGCCGACGAGCTTTTCAGCGTTTCTTCGAGGTCCTTCAGTGCGGCTTCGATCTTTTCCTTTTCGGAGGCGTCGATCTTGTCGCCGTACTCGGCCACGGCCTTCTTCGTGCTGTGCACCAGTGCGTCGCCCTGGTTGCGCGCGTCGGCCAGCTCACGCAGACGGTGATCCTCTTCCGCGTTCGCTTCGGCGTCCTTCACCATCTTTTCGATTTCGGCTTCCGACAGACCCGAGTTCGCCTTGATGGTGATACGGTTTTCCTTGCCGGTCGCCTTGTCCTTCGCGCCCACGTGCAGAATGCCGTTCGCGTCGATGTCAAAGCTCACTTCGATCTGCGGCACGCCGCGCGGTGCGGGCGGAATGCCTTCGAGGTTGAACTCGCCCAGCAGCTTGTTGCCCGCCGCCATTTCGCGCTCGCCCTGGAACACCTTGATCGTCACGGCCGACTGGCTGTCGTCCGCCGTCGAGTACACCTGAGCGTGCTTGGTCGGGATCGTGGTGTTCTTGTTGATCATCTTCGTCATCACGCCGCCGAGCGTCTCGATACCGAGCGACAGCGGGGTCACGTCGAGGAGCAGCACGTCCTTGCGGTCGCCCGACAGCACCTGGCCTTGAATCGCGGCGCCAACGGCCACGGCTTCGTCCGGGTTCACGTCACGGCGCGGGTCCTTGCCAAAGAACTCCTTCACCTTTTCCTGCACCTTCGGCATACGCGTCTGGCCGCCGACGAGAATCACGTCGTCGATGTCGCCGACCTTCACGCCTGCGTCCTTGATCGCGACGCGGCACGGCTCGATGGTGCGCTCGATCAGGTCTTCGACCAGCGCTTCCAGCTTGGCGCGCGTGATCTTCAGGTTCAAGTGCTTCGGACCCGAGGCGTCCGCCGTGATGTACGGCAGGTTGATTTCGGTCTGCTGGCCCGACGACAGTTCGATCTTGGCCTTTTCCGCAGCTTCCTTCAGGCGTTGCAGCGCGAGCACGTCCTTCGAGAGGTCGACGCCCTGCTCTTTCTTGAACTCGCCGATGATGTAATCGATGATGCGCTGGTCGAAGTCTTCGCCGCCGAGGAACGTGTCGCCGTTGGTCGAGAGCACTTCGAACTGCATTTCGCCGTCAACGTCCGCGATTTCGATGATCGAGATGTCGAACGTGCCGCCGCCGAGGTCGAACACGGCGATCTTGCGGTCGCCCTTTTCGGCCTTGTCCAGACCGAACGCGAGCGCGGCTGCCGTCGGTTCGTTGATGATGCGCTTGACTTCCAGACCGGCGATACGGCCGGCGTCCTTGGTTGCCTGACGCTGGCTGTCGTTGAAGTACGCGGGAACCGTGATCACGGCTTCGGTGACCGGCTCGCCGAGGTAGTCTTCAGCGGTCTTCTTCATCTTGCGCAGCACTTCAGCCGAAACCTGCGACGGCGCGAGCTTCGAGCCATGCGCTTCGACCCATGCGTCGCCGTTGTCGTGCTTGACGATCTTGTAGGGCATCAGGCCGATGTCCTTCTGCACTTCCTTCTCTTCGAAGCGGCGGCCGATCAGGCGCTTGACTGCGTACAGCGTGTTGCGCGGGTTGGTGACCGACTGGCGCTTGGCCGGCGCGCCGACCAGCACTTCGTTGTCGTCCATGTAGGCGATGATCGACGGCGTCGTACGAGCGCCTTCCGAGTTCTCGATCACCTTGACCTGATTGCCTTCCATCAGCGCCACGCACGAGTTGGTGGTGCCGAGGTCGATACCGATGATTTTGCCCATTTTTCTCAAATCTCCAGATTTTGATCGCTGTGCGGACGCCGCTTTCGCGCTGCGCAGGTAACTGCATGCTCGAGCCGCGTTTTCCCTTGTGCGCGGCTGGCGTCCACTTCAATACGGAACTGCTGCCCAAATAAGTGCCGTTACGGCGATTTCAAGGGGTTTGGGCTATGCGTTCCATCATTTTTTTCAATTGCGGGGCCCTTTTGCTGCCTTCAGGCCGTCGCATTTATTACGTTTTCATTACTTCGGTGCCGAAACGGTCACGAGCGCCGGACGCAGCACGCGGTCGGCGATCACATAGCCCTTTTGCAGCACGCTGACCACCGTGTTCGCTTCTTGCTCGGACGGCACCATCGAGATGGCCTGGTGACGGTGCGGGTCGAACTTCTCGCCAACGGGGTTGATGGCGAGGACACGGCCCTTCTCGAGCGCGCCGGTCAGCTGCTTGAGCGTGAGCTCGACGCCTTCGTTGACCTTGGCGAGGTCGTCCGAGTTATGAGCGAGCGCGGCTTCGAGGCTGTCCATGACCGGCAGCAGATGTTCGGCGAAGTTCTCGATGGCGAACTTGTGCGCCTTGGCGACGTCTTCCTGCGCGCGGCGGCGGACGTTCTCCGTCTCGGCCTTGGCCCGCACGAACGCGTCCTGCAATTCGGCGACCTTAGCCTGCGCTTCGGCCAGCGCGGCCTCGGCAAGGGCCGCGGCGTTCTGGTCCACGCCGCCTTGGGCTGCCTGCTCGGCCGCCTCAGCCGCTTGCGGCTGGGCTGCTGCTTGCGACGCCTCGTCCGCGGGCGTGGGGTTCTGGCTCGTCGGGTTCTCTTGCGTGTTTTCCATGTCGCTGAACGTCGTTGAATAGTGAAAAAGGGAACAAAGCGTCGGGCGCCGTTTCGGCGGCCCTCCCTGCTACACCGGCGACCGTTGCGCCGGCGCGACATTGGCTTTGTACATTGCGACAGCACATGGGTGCCGGATCGCTTGTTTCAAGAGGCTCCCGCGGCTTTTTTATACAGAGATCAAAGCCGCGAAACTGCCTGTAACAATCATTACTGCACCGCCGCAAAAATGAAATTGAGTACGGGACATCCCTGACCTACACTCAGGAACAGGTGCTGCTCACGGCGCGTTTACCCTGAGCCTGGCACCGCACCGAATGGGCCTGCGGTCAGCAAATTTGTTTAGCGGCTTCGCTGCACATAAAAACGCTAACCGGGCCCAGAAACTGGCCGTTTTGCCGCGATCCCAAGGGGAGTACCGTGAAACTGACCTTTGCCATATCGGTGGTCGCGCTGGTACTCATCGCCGGAACTACGACCATCTGCATGTCGGGCGCCGTGAACGAAAACACGACGGAATACGGGGGCGTGCACGCTACGATGGAAGCGCTGTTCAACCCTCACGCGAAAATTTGTCGATAGTGCGGCGGTCGCGCTTGGTCGGCCTGCCTTGCAACACGGCAGCCGGTTCGCGAAAGAGCCGGCGCCGCTCCTGTTCCGCCGCGCGCCTCTCGCGCCCGGCCTCGGTTTCCGCGTAGAGCGTTTGCGCGATGCTGGCCGGGCCGCGCACCTCGCAAATTCCCAGCACCTGCACTTCCCACACCACGTGATCGATCTCAATTTCGACGAGGTCGCCCACGCGCACGTCCTTCGATGCCTTCACGGCGTCGCCGCCAATGCGCACGTGCCCCTTGCCTACGGCGTCCGAGGCGAGCGAGCGCGTCTTGAAGAAGCGCGCCGCCCATAGCCATTTGTCGATGCGCAGCCGCGCGCCAGGTTCAGTCGAAATCTTGTAGTTCATCAGAGGCTTTCCGCAATGCGCCGCTCAATCTGCAGGGTCACGCCACCGCACCGGCCGGCGCCGCGGCCTGCACCGGCCAGCCCTGCAGGTGTTGCGCAACAATTTCGCCCAGCGCCGCGATCCACGCGTGCGAAGCGTTCAGGCACGGGATGCGATGGAATTCCTTGCCGCCGCCGTGCAGGAATTCGTCGCGCACTTCCATGCCGATTTCCTCGATGGTTTCAAGGCAATCGGCCGTGAAACCGGGGCAGAACACATCTGCGCGGCGCACGCCGCCGGCGCCCAGTTCCCGCAGCGTGGGCGCCGTATATGGCTGCAGCCACTGCGCCCTCCCGAAGCGCGACTGGAAGGTCACCCGGCATTCGACCGGCGTCAGTTCCAGCGCGTGCGTGAGTAGCGCGGCCGTTTGCTGGCACTGGTCGTGGTACGGGTCGCCCAGATCGAGCGTGCGGCTCGGCACGCCGTGAAAGCTCAGTACGAGGCGGTCGCCCGCCGCGAAATTGGGCTTGCCGTGCGCGTGCCAGTACTGATGCACCTGGGCCGCGAGCGCCGCGATATACGCCGGATGGTCGTGGTAGCCACGCACCGTGCGGACTTCCGGCTGGTTGCGCATGCGGCGCAGCGCGACGAAGGCCGCGTCGAACGCCGTGGCCGTGGTCGACGCCGAGTACTGCGGATACATCGGCACGAGCAGGATGCGTTCCGCGCCCGCCAGCTTGAGCTGGTTCAGCATCGCCGGGATGTCGGGCGTGCCGTAGCGCATCGCGTAATCGACGAGGACCGTGTAGTCGTTGATCTGCAGCAGATGGCGCAGGCCCTCGGTCTGCTTTTGCGTGTGCACGCGCAGCGGCGAGCCCTCGGGCGTCCAGACCGCCGCGTACTTCTTCGCCGACGAACGGCCGCGAAACGGCAGGATCAACGCGCGCAGGATGACCTGCCAGATCGGGGCCGGAATCTCGACCACGCGCGGATCGGACAGAAACTGCGCGAGATAGCGGCGCACGGCGCGCGGCGTGGGCGCGTCCGGCGTACCCAGGTTGATGAGCAGCACGGCGACGCGATGCGCCGCGGCGGACTGCGAAGGCCGCTCCAGGTCGAAACGCATAGGCGATCAGTGGCGCCGCGCGAGTGCGCAGCAACGGTTACACGAAACAATCATTATAGCGGGCGGTCCTGGCGGCCCAAACCGGCCCGCGCCGGCGCGGGTCGCCGTGCGTTGTCAGGGGTTGCCTGAGTTTGCCTGGCATTGGCCATTCGGCCGATGGCGCGCGGCAAGCGTTTCGGGGATGATCTTCGGAAAGACAGGTGTGCCTGATAGCCGATGCAGCGGGCCGGTGGCGGCGCTCAGTTCTGGCTGAGCGTGAGCGAGAGCAGGCGCGCGGTGATATCGACGATCGGAATCACCCGGTTGTACGCCATGCGCGTCGGCCCGATCACGCCGAGCGTACCGACGATCTTGCCGTTCACCTCGTAGGGCGCCGTCACCACGCTCATTTCCTCGATCGGCACGAGTTGGGACTCGCCGCCAATGAAAATCTGCACGCCCTGCGCGTGGCTCGAGACGTCGAGCAGCTGCAGGAGGCTGGTTTTCTGGTCGAACACGTCGAAGAGCTTGCGCAGGCGCGCCATGTCCGACGAAAGATCGGCCACTTCGAGCAGGTTGCGTTCGCCGGAAATGAGCAAGGTGTCGCCGCTTTCGGGCTCTTCGGTGCTCGCGGTCACGGCCGCGTGCATGAGCGAGGTCATGTCGCCGCGCAGCGCGTCGATTTCCTCGCGCAGGCGGCGGCGCACCTCGTCGAACGACAGGCCAGCGAAGTGCGCGTTGATGTAATTCGAAGCTTCGACGAGCTCGGAAGGCGAGAAGTCGCGCTGCGTCGCCATGATGCGGTTCTGCACATCGCCTTCGGGCGTCACGATGATCAGCAGGATGCGCTTGTCGGACAGGCGCATGAACTCGATCTGCTTGAACACGTGGCTGCGCCGGGGCGTCAGCACCACGCCCGCGAACTGCGAGAGGTTCGAGAGCACGCTGGCGGCGGCCGCCACCACCTTCTGCGGCTCGCCGGGGCGTAGCGTGGTCTTCACCGCGCGCGTCACCGCGTCGTCGTCGGAGCCGGGCTCGACGGTGAGCATGGTGTCGACGAACAGGCGATACCCGCGCGGCGTGGGCACACGCCCCGCCGACGTATGCGGGCTGGACACGAGACCCAGCTCCTCGAGGTCAGACATGACGTTGCGGATCGTCGCCGGGCTCAATTCCAGGCCGGAATAGCGCGACAGCGTGCGCGAGCCGACCGGCTGACCTTCGGCGATGTAGCGCTCGATCAGCGTTTTGAGGAGGGTTTGTGCGCGAGGATCTAGCATGACTCAAAATTTTAGCCTAACGGCGGGTTGGCCGCGAGTGCGCCGCCAGACCGTGCCTGGCGGGCGTACCTTCGGCTCGGGGTGCGGCGCCCCGGTACTTCGCGCGATAGCTCGCGCCTTGTCATCGCCGTGTCACCGGCGGCGGGCTGGAAGGCGTGGCGCGCAAGGCCCGGCGGGCCTGTCCCGGTCTGCGCCAGGTTCTTTTCGCGACGTGACTATGGTGTAATGCCGGCATGCAGATCCAGAAGATCCAGAGCCAGTTCAAGACTGTTGCGCTCGTTGGGCGCAGCAATACGCCAGGCATCGCCGAGCCGCTGATGGCGCTCGCCCAGACCATTTCGAAGCGCGGCTTCGAGGTCGTGTTCGAAGCGCAGACCGCAGAGGAAATCGGCACGCAAGGCTATCCCGCGCTGCAACCCGCCGAGATCGGGGCGCGCGCGGACGTGGCTGTCGTGCTCGGCGGCGACGGCACGATGCTCGGCATCGGCCGCCAGCTCGCGCCGTACCGCACGCCGCTCATCGGCATCAACCATGGGCGGCTCGGCTTCATTACCGACATCGCGTTCTCCGAGATGCAGGAAGTCGTGCCGCAACTGCTCGCGGGCTCGTTCGAGCGCGAGGAGCGTTCGCTGCTGGAGTCGCGCATCACGCGCGACGGCGACCCGATCTACCACGCGCTAGCCTTCAACGACGTGGTCGTGAACCGCAGCGGCTTTTCCGGCATGGCCGAGCTGCGCGTGAACGTGGATGGCCGCTTCATGTACAACCAGCGCTCGGACGGTTTGATCGTCGCGACGCCCACCGGCTCGACCGCTTACGCGCTCTCGTCGCAGGGGCCGATCCTGCATCCGCAGCTGCAAGGCATCGTGCTCGTGCCGATCGCGCCGCACGCGCTCTCGAACCGCCCGATCGTGCTGCCCGACGACTCCAAGGTGAGCATCCAGATCGTGGCGGGCCGCGACGTCAACGTGAACTTCGACATGCAATCGTTCACGGCACTCGAACTGAACGACGTGATCGAGGTGCGCCGCTCGCGCCACACGGTGCCCTTCCTGCACCCGGTCGGCTATAGCTACTTCCGCACGCTGCGCAAGAAACTGCACTGGAACGAGCACCCCTCGCTGCAGGGCGATCCGGAGGACTAAACCCGCGTCTTCGCGTGAAGCGCGCGTGGTCGTTGCCACGCAGTTGCCACGCAGTTGCCATGCAGTTGCCACGCCGCCAGCAGTCCCACGGTAACCCAAGCCAACCAAAACAAGCAGAACCAGACGCCATGCTTCGCCATCTTTCGATTCGCGACTTCGTGATCGTCGCGGCGCTCGACCTCGAATTCGACAGCGGCTTCACCGTGTTTTCCGGCGAGACGGGCGCGGGCAAGTCGATCCTGATCGACGCCCTCGCGCTCACGCTCGGCACGCGCGCCGACGCGAGCGTCGTGCGCACGGGCGAGAGCCGCGCCGACATCACCGCCGAGTTCGATGTGCCGCCGCACGCAGCGCTTTGGCTCGACGAGCAAGCACTCGCGAACGGGGACGGCGAGCAGACCGTCATGATGCGCCGCGTGGTGGATAGCGGCGGGCGCTCGCGCGCCTTCATCAACGGGACGCCCGCGACGCTCGCGCAGTTGCGCGAACTGGGCGAAATGCTCGTGGACATCCACGGCCAGCATGCGCACCAGCTGCTCATGCGCCCCGACGCACAGCGCGAACTGTTCGACACGCACGCAGGCCTCACGGATCTCGCCGCAACCGTCACGAGTGCGTGGCGCGACGCACGCGATGCTCGTCTCGCGCTGCAAAGCGCCATGTCGCGCGACCGCGAATTGCAGCTCGAGCGCGAGCGCCTTGCGTGGCAGCTCGCCGAACTCGACAAGCTCGCGCCGCAGCCGGGCGAATGGGAAGAAGTGAACGCGGAACACGTGCGGCTTTCGAACTCGGCCAACCTGATCGAAGGCGTGCAAGGCGCGCTCGCGGCGCTGTCCGAATCCGACGAGGCGATGCTCTCGCAGCTGAACTCGATCGTCTCGAAGCTGCGAAGTCTCGCCGAGGTCGACGCCGAACTCAACGACGCACTCGCGGCGCTCGAACCGGCCGCAATCCAGATCCAGGAAGCGGCGTACTCGCTCTCGCACTACGCGCAGCGTCTCGATCTCGATCCGCAACATCTCGCGCAGGTTGAACGGCGCCTCGACGCGCTGCATTCGACGGCGCGCAAGTTCCGCCTCCCGGCAGAAACGCTGCCCGAGGAACACGCGGCACGCCGCCAGCAGCTAGCGGCGCTCGACGCCGCGGCCGATCTCGACGGCCTGCGCGCCGCCGAGCACAAGGCGCAGGAGGCGTATCTCGTACAGGCACGCCAGCTTTCGAAGGCGCGCGCCAAGGCGGCGAAGGCGCTCGGCGCGGCGGTCACGCAGGGCATGCAGGAACTGTCGATGGCGGGCGGCAGCTTCGAAGTCGCGCTCGTGGCGCTTGGCAACAGTTCGACTGGCGAGCCGATCGGCGGCGCGCACGGTCTGGAGCAGATCGAATTCCGCGTGGCGGGCCATGCCGGCGTGCCGCTGCGCCCGCTCGCGAAGATCGCCTCAGGCGGCGAACTCGCGCGCATCAGCCTCGCGCTCGCCGTGATCGCGAGCGCGGCGAGCCCCACGCCCACACTGATCTTCGACGAAGTCGATACGGGCATTGGCGGCGGCGTGGCCGAAGTGGTCGGGCGTTTGCTGCACCAGCTCGGGCGCGCGCGCCAGGTGCTGTGCGTCACGCACTTGCCGCAGGTCGCGGCGCGCGGCGATCACCACTTCCAGGTGGCGAAGTCCGGCGACGGCAACGGCGGCACAGTTTCGGCCGTCACGCCGCTCGACAAGGGCGGCCGCGTGGAAGAAGTCGCGCGCATGCTGGGCGGGCTGGAGATTACCGCGACCACCAGGCGGCATGCGAAAGAGATGTTGGCAGCTTGAGGAAGGCTGCGCCTCACGCGCCAGCCGCACCGGCCATTGGCGCGTAGCGCACTCGCCCTAAGCCTCCCCGCGCTCCCCGAACACCCGCTTCCACAACGCCAGCACCGCCTCGCGCTCGCGCTCCACACGCGCCGGATTCACACGCGCCTTCTCCATGCCGTCGAGGCGCAACTGGTGCTGCAGCTTGCGATAAAGCCGGTACGCCGAGCCTATCGTCTCGGCTTCCTCCTCGCTCATCAGCCCGAAGCGCGACACCTCGCGCAGCAGCGCGATATTGCCCGTGTTGCGGATCAGCTCCGGGTCCTGCGCCGCGTGCAGCAGCACCCAGTACTGCACGAGAAACTCGATGTCCACCATGCCGCCGCGGTCGTGCTTCAGGTCGAAGAGTTCGGTGCGGTTCGGGTGGCCGTCTTCCACGCGCTGGCGCATTTCGACGATTTCCTTCGCGAGCGGCGCGGCATCGCGCGGCGTGGTCAGCACCTGCACGCGGATCGCCTCGAACGCGTTGCCGATCGCGGCGTCCCCGGCCGAGAAGCGCGCACGTGTGAGCGCCTGGTGCTCCCAGACCCAAGCCGTGTTCGCGGCGTCGCCTTCGCGCAACTGGTAGCGGCGGAACGCGTCGAGATCGGTCACGAGCAGCCCCGACTCGCCGTTCGGCCGCAAGCGCAAGTCGACATCGAACAGCGTGCCCGCACCGGTGGCCGTAGTGAGCCACGTGATGAGGCGGCGCGCGAAGGTCGCGTAGATTTCCGAGGCGTGCTCGTCGTCGTCTTCGTACAGGAAGATGATGTCGAGGTCCGACGCGTAGCCTAGCTCCTTGCCGCCAAGCTTGCCGTAGGCGATCGCCGCGAAGCGCGGCACCTCGCGGTGGCGCTTCGCGAACTGCTTCCACACGGTCTCGATGGTCACGTCGAGCACGGCGTCGGCAAGCTCGGAGAGCCGGTCGCTCACGTGCTCAACCGACAGCCGTCCCGCCAGGTCGTTGAGCAGGATGCGGAACACTTCGGCCTGGTGCGCGTGGCGCAGCAGATCCATCTGTTGCTCGACGTCGGCGGCGGC
This sequence comes from Paraburkholderia sp. J10-1, assembly GCF_905220165.1. Taxonomy (NCBI): domain Bacteria; kingdom Pseudomonadati; phylum Pseudomonadota; class Betaproteobacteria; order Burkholderiales; family Burkholderiaceae; genus Paraburkholderia; species Paraburkholderia sp. J10-1. The sequence continues at coordinate 170,614 of NZ_CAJMYW010000010.1, forward strand.
GGCCAGACGCGCGCGCAACAGGCGCGAGAACTCGGGCCAGTCGAAGGGCGTGGCCATCGCCTCGTCGTCGAGCAGTTCGTCGAGCAGTTGCGGGTGGCGGATCAGGTAGCCCGCCGCCCAGCGCGAGCCGCCCAGCACCTTGAGCACGCGGTCGAGCGCGTCCGGATATTCGCAGAGCAGCGCGAGATACGCGCCGCGCCGGATCACGGCTTCGAGCAGGTCGAACATGCGCGCGAGCGTGTCGGCGCGCCGCTCGCGCGGCTCCAGCGTAGGCGCGGATTCGAGCGCGCGCTGCGCGACGCTGTCGAAGCGCTCGCGGCTCTTTTCGGGGAGCCCGGCGTAACGCGACGACTGCCAAAGCCCTCGCAGACGCGCAAGCAATGGCGCCGGGTTGTCGACACCCAGCTCCATCAGGCGTTCGAGCAACGAGTCGTCGGCGCCCTCTTCCGCGAGCGCGCCGCTCCACACCCACGCCGCTGCGCCGTCTTCAGAGGCGCGGCAGCCGCCCTCGCCGCCGACCTTGTCGGAGAAGATCTGCACGAACTGGCGCTCGACCTTGTCGCGGTGGCCGTCGAGCGTCGTCATCAGCGCGGCGTAGTCGGCGAAGCCCATCGATTTCGCGAGCGCGGCGCGCTCCTCGGCGTCAACGGGCATGGCGTGCGTTTGCGCATCGTCGCGATACTGCAGGCGATGCTCCAGTTCGCGCAGAAAGTTGTAGGCGCGCGTGAGCTCGCCGCACACCTCGGGCGCGATCAGTCCGCGCGCGGCGGCGTAGCCGAGCACGGCGAGCGTCGGACGCACGCGAAAGCCCGCATCCTGGCCGCCGCGAATGAGCTGGAACACCTGGGCGCTGAATTCGATCTCGCGAATCCCGCCGCGCCCGAGCTTGATGTCGTCGGCCTTGTCGGGGCGCATCATGGCGCGCCGCTGTGCTTCCTGGCGGATCTGCACGTGCAGCGAGCGGATCGCGCTGATCACGCCGAAGTCCAGATAGCGCCGGTAAACAAACGGCTTCACGAGCGAATCGAGCTGGCGCGCGAGACGCAGCGCGCTGTCGCTCTCGTCTTCGGAAACGAGCCGGCCTTTGATCCACGCATAGCGCTCCCACTCGCGGCCCTGCACATAGAAGTATTCTTCAAGCATGCCGAGGCTGCACACGAGCGGCCCAGAGTCGCCGTTCGGGCGCAGGCGCATGTCGACGCGAAACACGAAGCCGTCGGCCGTCACGTCGCTCAGCGCGGCGATCAGGCGCTTGCCCACGCGCGTGAAGAAGTCCTGCGTGGCGATGGGCGAGCGCTGGCCGCCCGTGGTTTCGCCGTCGTCCTCGTACACGAAGATCAGGTCGATGTCCGACGAGACGTTCAGCTCGCGGCCGCCCAGCTTGCCCATGCCCACCACGCCGAGCGTGAGGCGCTCGCCGTTCGGGCCGCGCGGCTCGCCGAAGAGCGTCTCGAGATCGGCGCTCACGCAGGCGAGTGCGCGCTGGATCGTGACTTCGGCGAGATCGGTCATGCTGCCGGTCACTTCGGCGACGTCGGCCACGCCGCCGAGATCGCGCTCCATCACGGCGCAGATCACTTCCACGCGCAGCTGGCGCAGGACTTTCTTCAACTGCTCGTCGTTGAGTGGCGTGCCGGGCGCAGCGTTTGCTGCAGCAAGCAGTTGGCCGCTCAGCGCGTCGAGCCGCGCGACGATGCGCTCGCGCGAGATCGGCGCGGCGGCCAGCGCCTCGACCTGTGCCGCCAGTTCGGGACGCGCGGCGCAAGCTCGCGCTGCATAACGGGAATAGCTGGAACTCAGAAGAGGGATGTCAGTCATGAAGTGCTGCTTGCCGGGAAGGCCCGCTGTCCGCTGTTGTTTCGCCGCGCGCGCCTGGGTTGACGACGGTGCCGATGCGACGATGCCGATATCGATGGTTCGACCGCGAGGGTTCGCCCCGCCACATGACGCACGCACTACACGCACGGCACGCACCGACCGCCGGCTGTTGCGCCTCGACTCGCCAATGCGTCCGGCATAGTCGCCGCTGCAGTGCAAAAAAATCATGCGTATCACGCGCCGCACGGCCATCCCGGGTTCCCCGGATGGGCGTTTTGACGGCCCTCTGTGATACATTTCGTCGTTAGAACGCAACGCTACCATACCCCACCCGCCGCAGCATGTCCGAGCGAAACGATCACGCCGGCCTACCCCAATCTGGACATGCCAGCCAGGCTACGGAGCCCGGGGGCCCGCACCATCATCACCCGGTCCTGCGCCACACGCTGCGCGTGCTGGCGATCATCGCGCTCGTCCTGTATTTCATCGTCTCGGTCCTGCTGCTCGGGCTGCGCTACGTCGTGCTGCCGTACGTGGACAACTTCCGTCCGCGTATCGAGCAGCTCGTCTCCTCGAAGATTCACGCCGAATTCCGCATCGGCAAGCTCGCGCCGCATTGGTCGGGCTTCCAGCCCGGCATCGACATCAGCGATCTGACGATTCGCGACCGCCACGGCAACGTCGCGCTCGACGTGCCGCATGCCACGGCCTCGGTGTCGTGGCGCTCGGTCGTGCTGTTCGAACCGCTGCTCTCGAGCATCGTGGTCGAGCAGCCCGATGTGCACATCGCGCGCGAAGACGACGGCACCCTCACCGTGGCGGGCGTGCCGGTGCCCACCGCACACACGGGCAACGCCACCTTCACGACGTGGCTCATGCGCCAGGAGGCCATCGTGCTGCGCGGCGGCACGCTGCGCTGGCACGACGCCACGCGCGACGTGCCCGACCTCGCGCTCTCGCACATTCGCCTTGCGATTCTCAACGACGGTTACGATCACCGCGTCGCGCTCCAGGCGCCGGCCGAGGGCACCGTGCTGCACGGCCCGCTCGACTTCCGCGCGCACTTCAGGCACGCGCGCAACGCGCAGGCAGGCAAGCCGATCAGCTGGACCGGCGACACCTATCTCTCGACCGGCCCCGTCGATTTGCCCACGCTCTCGCGCTACATCAACATCCCGATCGCCACCTATGGCGGGCGCATCGACAACGCGATCTGGGCGCACTTCTCGAACGGGCGCATTCTCGAAGCGAGCGGCGCGCTCGAAGGCACGAATGTTTCGCTGCGCACGCGGCCCACGCAGCCGCTGCTCGACCTGCCGGTCGCGAGTTTTCAGTGGAGCATCGGGATTGAGCCCGGCGACTACGCGCTCAAGCTGCGCGACTTCCACGCCGAACTCGGCCAGCCGCCCCTCGACGACGGCACGCCGCTCACGCGCTCGCTCGCGCTCACCACGCTCGACGCGCGCTTTCGCCAGCAAACGCTCCAGCACGGCCAGCTGATGAGCGTGCGAGGCGACCGCATCGATCTCGGCATCCTCGCCGAGTTCATGCGCGCGCTGCCGCTGCCCGGGCGCGTGCAGGGCGCGCTCGTGCGCTTTGACCCGCGCGGACTGGTGGCGAACTACGACCTCTCCCTCGAGCGCGCGAAACCCGAGTCGGGCGAAGCGGCCGCCGAGCAACGCTCCACGAGCGTCGAGCCGGTCACGCACTATCGCTTCAAGGGCGACCTGCAAGGCATCAGCGTGAACGCGCAGGAGCCGGGGCCGGGCCTCACGCCGCGCGGCCACCCGCGCGCGGGCCTGCCGGGGGTCGAGAACCTCTGGGGGCACATCGACGCCGACGAGTCGCACGGCACCATCGACCTCGACACGAACCAGGTGGCCATCACGCTGCCCGGCGTGTTCGATAATCCGCGCCTCACGTTCGACCGGCTCTACGGCGCGGCCAAATGGACCGTGGCCGCCGAGCGCGAGCCCGGCAACCGGCTGAAGTCTTTCACCGTCGACGTTGCGAACCTCGGCGTGGAGAACGCCGACGCACGCGCGAAAATGACCGCGCACTACACGAATCCCGGCAAGGGGCGCGGTTCGCTCGACCTCGTCGCGCACTTCGACGAGGCCAAGGTCAAGGCGATCCCGCGTTACCTGCCGACCGCCATCAGCGAGAAGACGCGCATCTATCTCGGCCACGGGCTGCAGGCGGGCATGTCGAAGGGCGGCACGATCGAGATCCACGGCGACCTCACCAAATTCCCCTATTCGCGCGACCCCGACGCGGGCCAGTTCCGCATCGTCGCGCCGTTCACGGGCGGGCGCTTCGACCCGTCGCCGTTCCCGCCGCGCAAGATGCGCAACGGCGCGCCGAACGTCTGGCCGGCCTTCGACGGCATCGACGGCATCTTCAAGCTGCATGAGAACAAGCTGCGCTTCGACGTCGATCGCGGCCACTATCGCAACTTCGTGCTGCGCAACGTAAGCGGGCGCATCGAGGAACTCGGCATCAAGGGCTCGGATATCGTGATCGAGGGCAGCGGGCGCGGTCCGCTCGCGGACCTGCTCGACTACGCGGACAACAGCTCGATCGGCTACATGGCGAAGCACGCCACCGCGAAGGTGCAAGCGCAAGGGCAGTCCACGCTCGCGCTCAAGCTCACGATCCCGCGCCATCCGATGCCGAAGGTGCTGGTCGCGGGCGCCATCGGCTTCGAGAACAACACGCTCACGGCGAAGAACGTGCCGCCGGTCTCGAACCTCACCGGCCGGGTGCGCTTCACGACTCACACCGCCAATGTCGACCGGCTCACGGCGCGCTTTCTCGGCGGCGACCTGCGCGCGAGCGGCGCAATGCGCGACGACGGGCACTATGCAGTGAACGTGGCGGGCGACGTGGCGGTCGATGCCGCGCGTGGCCTGAACCTGCACGGCATGGCGGCGGCGGCAGTCGGACGCCTTTCGGGCGCGGCGCCCTACTCGCTTTCTGTGGCCGGGCAGCGCGGCCGCCTGCCCGACGTGAAGGCCAACGCCGATCTCACCGGCCTCGCGCTCGACCTCCCCGCGCCGTTCGGCAAGGCGGCCGGCACGCCGATGCCGCTGGACTTCGAACTGCAGCCGGGCACGGGCACGAGCGCGGAGTCTGCCAGCAGCGCCGACGCCAAGGCCGACGACGCCGCGTTCGAACATGCAGAGCTCACGCTCGGGCCGCTTGCCGCGCGTTACGTGATGCGCCGCCATCCGGGCCGCATGCCCGAAGTGGTGCGCGGTGCGATCGGTATGAACCGACCGGCCGATCTGCCCTCGGAAGGCGTGACCGCCGCCGTCGATCTGCCCACCTTCGACGCCGACGCCTGGCGCGCCGTGGTGCAGCAGATGCGCGGCACGGCGGCAGCACAAGCCCAGGGCTCGACGCCTGCGCGCGCAGCGGCCACGCCGGTGCCTCCGCCGCGAACCGCGGCAGAAAGGGCAGCAGAAAGGCAAGCTCAAAACGCCGCGGCTGAGGCTGCCTCCGCAGCCTCAGCCGCTTCCGCAGGCGCCGAAGCTGCGGCGGTCAACCCCGCTGCCGCGCCGCAAAACCCGGCATCGGCCACGGCGGCAGCGGCAGCCGCACCCACCGCCGCCTCGTCCCCGCTCGCCCCCAGCAGCGCGGTCGGCCAGTTCCTGCCGTCGCGCTTCGCCGTCCACGTCGGCACGCTCACGCTGCTCAAGCGCCACTGGGAGAACGTCGTGCTCGGCGCGTCGCGCACCGGCGAGCGCGGCAACGAATGGCAGGCGAACGTCGCCTCCAACCAGGTCTCCGGCCACGTCTCGTGGAAGCCGGGCGCCGTGCCGGGCGCGCCCGGCACGCTCGAAGCGCGGCTCGCCCGGCTCACCGTGCCCGCCGCCACCGAAAACGACCTGCTCGGCCAGGCGATGTCGCAGCCGGCGCAGAACATGCCGTCGATCGACCTCGTCGTGAACCAGCTCATCGTGCGCGAGCGCGATCTCGGCCGCCTGCAGGTGAACGCGCACAACTTCGACGACAACGGCGTGCCTGTCTGGCAGCTCGACCAGCTCGACATCAGCAACCCGGATGCGCACCTCACCGCCACGGAAAACTGGCGCGCGGTGGGCGACACGGCCGCCGGCGACGACTCGGCCGCCGCCGGCATGCAAACGCCGCGCCGCACCGCGCTCGACTTCCATCTCGACATCAAGGACGCCGGCGCGCTGCTCGTACGCGCCGGCAGGCCGCACGTGCTCAAGAGCGGCTCGGGCACGCTCTCGGGCAACCTGGAGTGGCAAGGCGGCCCCACGAAAATCGACTTCCCGTCGCTCAACGGCAACCTCACGCTCGACCTGCACCACGGCCAGATCCTCAAGGTCGATCCGGGCGTGGCGAGACTGCTCGGCGTGCTGAGCCTGCAAAGCCTCGCGCGCTTCGCGACAATGGACTTCCGCGACATCATCGGCGAAGGCTTGCCGTTCACGAGCGCGACGGCCACCGCGCAAATCCATAACGGCATTGGCAGCACCAACGACTTCAAGCTCGTGACCGCCCCCGGGCGCGCGACGATGATGGGCAGCGTGGACCTGGCGCACGAAACCCAGGACCTGCGCGTACACGTGGTGCCGACGGTCAGCGCGGGCGCGGGCGTGGTCGCGGCGACCATCATCAATCCGCTCTTCGGCCTCGGCGCGCTGATCGGCGACGTCGTGCTCTCGCATACGCTCGAGCACGCGTTCGCGATGGACTTCGCGATCACGGGCCCGTGGGCCAAACCGCACGTCGAGCGGCTGCATGGCGATCAGGGTAAGATGGACGCGCAGACGCCGGCCACCGTGCACTGAATTGCGCACTGAATTGAGCACTACCGGGCCGCGCCGCGGGCGCGCAGCATGCGCCCCATGCACCCCGAACCCATTCACGACTTGCCGATGAGCGCTCCCCCTCTCGACCCGTTTCGCGTCGCCGCGCTGCAGATGGTCAGCACGCCCGATCGTGAGCGCAATCTCGCCGAAGCCGACAAGCTGATCGCCGAGGCCGCCGCCGCAGGCGCGCGCCTCGTGTTGCTGCCCGAATATTTTTGCTTCATGGGTCACAAGGACAGCGACAAGCTCGCCATCCGCGAGCCGTACGGCGACGGGCCCATTCAGCGCTTTCTCGCCGATGCGGCGAAGCGCCATGGCGTGTGGGTGATCGGCGGCACCTTGCCGCTGAAAGCGCCCGAAGACACGCGTGTGCTCAACACCACGCTCGTGTTCGACCCGAGCGGCGAGGAACGTGCGCGCTACGACAAGATCCACCTCTTCAACTTCGAAAAAGGCGCCGAATCATTCGACGAAGCGCGCACGATCCGGCCCGGCGCCGAGGTGCGCACGTTCGAGGCGCCGTTCGGCCGTGTCGGCCTTTCGGTCTGCTACGATCTGCGCTTTCCCGAGCTGTACCGGCGCATGGGCGACTGCGCACTGATGGTCGTGCCTTCTGCGTTCACTTACACCACCGGCCGCGCGCACTGGGAAATCCTGCTGCGCGCCCGTGCGATCGAGAACCAGTGCTACGTGCTCGCCGCGGCGCAAGGCGGCAAGCACGAGAACGGCCGGCGCACCTGGGGCCACAGCGTGCTGATCGACCCGTGGGGCGAGATCGTCGCGGTGCGCGACGAAGGCGCGGGCGTGGTGGCCGGCGACATCGACCTCGAACGCATCGCCAGCGTGCGCGCGAGCCTGCCCGCTTGGCGGCACCGCGTGCTCGACTGCGCGTGACGCGCACCACGCGAATGAACCCCACGCGCAGTGCACACGAATTCCCCATTCAGGCGCTTGATTTCGCAGCACCGCGCCCGAATCTCCATTGACAGACTCATCGATTGATCCCAAAGAGCGCATGAACATCATCGAACCCGGCATCCGCAATCTGGCGACCGCGAAGGACCTGCTCCTCACGCCCTACGGCCTCGACGAGGCAGTGCTCACGCGCACGCTCGGCGAGATCTTCACGCACCGCATCGACTACGCCGACCTCTACTTCCAGACCACGCGCAGCGAGGCATGGAGCCTCGAGGAAGGCATCGTCAAGTCGGGCAGCTTCAGCATCGACCAGGGCGTCGGCGTGCGCGCCGTGTCCGGCGAGCGCACCGCTTTCGCCTACTCCGACGACCTCTCGCCCGAAGCGATCCGCCAGGCGGCCATTGCCACGCGCTCGATCGCCAAGGCCGGCGGCGGCAAACAGAAGATCCAGGTGGCGAAGTCGCTCACCGGCATTGCGGGCCGCGATCTGTATCTGCCGTCCGACCCGCTCTCCTCGCTCGACGCCACCGAAAAGGTGAAGCTGCTTGAGCGCATCGAAGAGATGGCGCGTGGGCGCGACCCGCGCATCACCCAGGTCATGGCCGCGCTCGCGGGCGAGTACGACGTGGTGCTCGTTGCGCGCAGCGACGGCGCGCTCGCCGCCGACATCCGCCCGCTCGTGCGCGTTTCGGTCACGGTGATCGCCGAGCAGAACGGCCGCCGCGAGATCGGCAACGGCGGCGGCGGCGGCCGCTACGACTACGCCTATTTCACCGACGACATTCTGTCGAAGTACGTGGACGACGCCGTGCACGCGGCGCTCGTGAACCTCGAAGCGCGCCCGGCACCGGCCGGCGCGATGACCGTCGTGCTCGGCCCGGGCTGGCCCGGCGTGCTGCTGCACGAGGCGATCGGCCACGGTCTCGAAGGCGACTTCAACCGCAAGGGCTCGTCGGCGTTCGCGGGGCGGATTGGCGAGCGCGTGGCCGCCAAGGGCGTGACCGTGGTGGACGACGGCACGCTGCCCAACCGCCGCGGCTCGCTGAACATCGACGACGAAGGCAACCCCACGCAGTGCACGACGCTGATCGAAGACGGCATTCTCAAGGGCTACATTCAGGACTCGCTGAATGCGCGCCTCATGAAGATGCCCGTCACGGGCAATGCGCGCCGGGAGTCGTACGCGGCGCTGCCGATGCCGCGCATGACCAACACGTACATGCTCAACGGCGACAAGGACCCGCAGGAAATCATCGGCTCGGTGAAGAACGGCCTTTATGCCGTGAACTTCGGCGGCGGCCAGGTCGACATCACGAACGGCAAGTTCGTGTTCTCGGCCTCCGAGGCCTACATGATCGAGAACGGCAAGATCACCTACCCCGTGAAGGGCGCAACGCTCATTGGCAGCGGCCCGGAATCGCTCAAGTACGTGAGCATGATCGGCAACGACATGCGTCTGGACTCGGGCGTGGGCGTGTGTGGTAAGGAGGGTCAGAGCGTGCCGGTGGGCGTGGGCCAGCCTACGCTGCGTATCGACCGCATGACGGTCGGCGGCACGGTTTAAGGCCGTCGTCCACGCGCACTCCATGCACGGCGATGCGGAATTTCCGCATCGCCGTGCGGATTTTCTGCGCATGAGCCATTTTTTTCGCAGATAGTCCGCTTTTTTACCGCACCCCGCTTGCCAGCCACGAGAAGCGCGGGTTATAAAGGCAATCAACCTTTCGACGTAACGAACCGAAGTCACGAACGTTCAGACACCCACCGCCATGTTCGCCACGAAGTTTTACTTTTACTTCTTTTGGTATCTCAGACCGCTGGCGGATCGAGAGGGTTGATAGTACGCGCAGGACCCCGAACACACGAGAAACCGCCAGCCAAGCCTGGCGGTTTTTTTTCGCCCTTAGCCCAGAGCCTTAACTTCATCTAACCGATTTTTTGAAGCACCGTCCACGCGACGCACGCTACGCACAGGATCAGGAGAAAACGACATGCCCCCGCACAACACCGACGATGTCCGCATTCGCGAACTCAAGGAACTCACGCCGCCCGCTCACCTGATCCGCGAATTCCCGTGCTCGGAAGCCGCCTCCACGCTGATCTTCGAATCGCGCCGCGCCATGCACCGCATCCTGCACGGCATGGACGACCGCCTGATCGTCATCATCGGGCCTTGCTCGATTCACGACACCAAGGCCGCGGTCGACTACGCGAAGAAGCTCGTCGAGCAACGCAAGCGCTTTTCCAACGAGCTCGAAATCGTGATGCGCGTGTACTTCGAGAAGCCGCGCACGACGGTGGGCTGGAAGGGCCTCATCAACGACCCGTTCCTCGACAACAGCTTCAAGATCAACGACGGTCTGCGCACCGCGCGCGAGCTGCTCGTCTCGATCAACGAACTGGGCCTGCCCGCCGGCACCGAATACCTCGACATGATCAGCCCGCAGTACATCGCCGACCTGATCTCGTGGGGCGCGATCGGTGCGCGCACAACGGAATCGCAGGTGCACCGCGAGCTGGCTTCGGGGCTGTCGTGCCCGGTGGGCTTCAAGAACGGCACGGACGGCAACGTGAAGATCGCCGTGGACGCGATCAAGGCCGCTTCGCAGCCGCACCATTTCCTCTCGGTCACGAAGGGCGGCCACTCGGCGATCGTCTCGACCGCAGGCAATGAGGACTGCCATGTGATTCTGCGCGGCGGCAAGACGCCGAACTACGACGCGGAGAGCGTGAACGCCGCCTGCAGCGACATCGGCAAGGCGGGTCTCGCCGCGCGCCTCATGATCGACGCGAGCCACGCCAACAGCTCGAAGAAGCATGAGAACCAGATTCCCGTCTGCGCCGATATTGGCCGCCAGGTGGCGTCGGGCGACGAGCGCATCGTCGGCGTGATGGTGGAGTCGCACCTCGTTGCAGGCCGCCAGGACCTCAAGGAAGGTTGCGAGCTGACCTATGGCCAGAGCATCACCGATGCGTGCATTGGCTGGGACGAAAGCGTGGGCGTGCTCGAAGGGCTCGCGCAAGCGGTCAAGCAGCGCCGCATCGCGCGCGGCTCGGGCAACTGAGCGCGATAGCGTGTGAAGCGCGCGGTGCGGACGCTCAAAGCCGCGCTGCGCGTGAGTTCACAACCGCGCTGCGCGCTCGGGCCGCACTGCGCCGATGCACAGATCGGCAATCCCGATCACGTTGCCGATGAGCCTGCCGCGCCGGTCGAGATGCGCCTCCGGGCGCACCGACTTCACGCAGTTCATGCTCAGCGCGCGCAGGATGTTGCTGGTCGCCTCCTTGCGCGACATCACGCCCTTGTTGCACAGGTACATGGCGTTGACCACCTGCGAATAGCCGAAGCGCCGGCCCGACACGCGGCCGCCTCGCAGCCCGAGGTGGACGCCCAGCAGATAGTCGCAGTACACGATCCCGCCACGGCGCGCGAGGCGCCGCGAGAAGTCTTTATCTTCCAGCCAGCCGTACAGCACGAGCCGCTCGTCGAAGCGCAAATCGGCGATAGCCTGCGCGCGGCACGCCATGTTGCAACCATACAGTTCCACGCAGGGCCGCAGCGGCGGACGCCGCATCGTCTCGGCTTGCGCACCGTCCACGAGCTCGACGGCTTCTTCCCACGCGATGGGCTGCGTATTCGCGCCGTCGCGCAGGGTGCGCCCCGAAAAACCCACGAGATTCGCGTCGCTTTCGAACAGCGCGATACACAGCTCGATCCAGTGCCGCTCGGGCGCGAAGTCGTCGTCGAGGAAGATCACGACGTCGATGTCCGGTGCGAGTGCATCGAGCGCGCGATTGCGCTGCACGCTCGAACCCGCTGTGCCAACGATTTCGTTCACGCGCAAACCGTTAGCATCGTAAGGTCCGATGTCGTCTGCGCTGCTCGCCGAGAGGATGATCTGATCCGGGCGCACCGTTTGCCGCGCGAGCAGACGCACGGCCCATGCGGTAGCGGTTGGCCGCCCCTTGGTCGCGATCACCACCGCGACGCGCATGCGCGCCTTCGCGGCCTTCATGACGTTCTGGGCCGGGGAAGACGCGAGATCATCGGCTGCGAGCGCTGGCATCGGTTTCTCCGCATTCCGGTGGTCGTTTCGACTCGAATCGAGGTTAGCACGAGGCCCCCGCGCTGCCAGTCGGGCCGGATTCAAGTTGTCCGAAACGATCTATTCAACGACTGATTCCACCTGTTTGTGAACGAGCATGCATGCGCTCGCTGTGTGAGCGTTGTCCGCCGCCCGCGCATTTGCATCGCTTTTACCGCTTTTCCTTTCGTTAATTAATTTCGCATTGATTGCACTTTCCTTGTGCTTTTATCGATTACGCATCGCCCATAGCGCAGCCTCGCAGGTGAAATTCGTTCAATAGCAATTTTCGGATTCCTCTTTTGATAAGACTCGCCTACAACTGCTAAAAGAGATTTGCGCAAATATGACCGACTGACCCATCCCCCGGAAAGATCCTCTCAACATGACTGCGTCGACACGTCGGAGCCAGCCAGTGGAACACGAGATCCTCGCTCCGGACACAACGGCTTGCGAAACCGAATCCGGCGCGCGGCGCAAACGCCCAGTGGTCTTCTACGTGCAGCCGTTGATCGCGCGCTATCGCATTGAAGTCATCGAGTCGCTCAATCGTCTTTTCTCCGTCAAGGTATTCGCGTGCTCCGAGGGCGTGGAAGCCAATGGCTTTTCGCGCGAGAAACCCGCCTGCGACGAATTCGTCGAAACGCATATCGCGAGTATTGCGGGCCTGCCTTCGCGGCGTATCCGCATGCAAAGCCGCGTGCTGAGCCGTATCGTTTTCGAACGTCCCGACGCCGTGCTGATCTTCGCAGACGTTCGGTATCTCTCGCTGTGGCTCGCGCTGATCGCCGGGCGCCTGATGCGCGTACCCGTGTTGATTCACGGCCAGGGGCTCTATCGGCACGAGTCCGCGGGAATCATGCGCACGGTCTGCTACCGCCTCGCGGTCGCGCTCGCCGTACGTTACGTTTGCTATACCGAGGCTTCGCGGCGCTCGCTCATTGGCATCGGCTGCCCGCCCGCGAAACTCGTCGTCGCGAACAACGCGCTCACGGTCTCGTGCGGCGTAGAGCCCGCCACCAAAACAGGCGCGGAGAGCGGCGTCCTCTTCATTGGCAGGCTGCGCGAAGGTTCGGAGATCGAGCCGCTCATCGAGGTGGTTGGCCAGCTCCACGGCGAAGGCAACGACATCACGCTGCACGTGATCGGCGACGGCGAACACGGCGAGCGCCTGAAGCGCAAGTACAGCGATCGCCGCTATGTGGTCTGGTATGGCGCGGTGTTCGACGACGACGCGATCGCGACCATCAGCCGGCGCTGCCGCGTGGGCTGCTATCCGGGCTCGGCGGGCTTGAGCGTCGTGCACATGTTCGCGTTGAGCCTGCCGCCCATCGTGCACGACCGGCTGCCGCTGCATATGGGCCCGGAGCCGGGCTATGTCGAGGACGGCCGTACGGGATTTTTCTTCGGGCGCGAAGGCGGCACAGAAGCGCTTGCCGCCACGCTGCGGCGCATCTGGTCCATGCCGCCCGACGAAATGCGCGCGGCGGCCGCCGCCGCGCATGCGGTGTACTGCCAGCTCAACTCGCCAACGCTTGGCCATCAGCTTGCCGAGATCGTCGAAGCGGCGCTGCGCGCCTGAGACGTTGCCTGAATCCTCGCCTGAATTCCCGCTTATTTCTGCCGCGAAACGCGCAACAGCATCCACGCTGCGCACGAGGCCAGCCCGAAGGTCATCGACCATGCCACGCCCGTCACGCCCCACATATGCAGCGAAGGCGGCACGGACACGATGAGCGCCACGACCTGCAGCAGCGACGCAACCGTAACGGCGCGCGCGTCGCCAACAGCGCGCAGATAGGAAGCGAGCACCGAGTTCAGCGCACTGATCGCCATGTTGACGACGAAGATGCGAAAGAGCGGCACGGCCGACAGCCACGCGGCGCCGAGCACGAGCGAGAAGAGCGGCTCGGCCGCGAAGCGCAGCACGATCACCACGCACGCGAGCCCCGCCACGGCCGCGACGAGATACAACCGGAACAGGCGCGCGGCCGATTGCGGGCCGCCGCGATGATGCGCGGCGAACGTGGGAAACAGATACTGCGAGAGGGCAAGCGCGGCGTCGGCGAGCAGCATCTGCGCGAGCTTCGAGGACATCTGCCAGGCGCCCAGTTGTGTCGGTCCGAGCAGCTTGCCCACCACCACCTTGTCGAACTGGTTGGTGATGAGGATGATCACGCTGCTCGCCCAGATCCAGCGGCTAAATCCCACGTAGTGGCCGATGCCCGACCAGCGCAGCCGGATCGGCGGACGCGGCGAGAGCGCGATCCATGTCACGACGCTCTTGAAGGCCTCGCCGATCATCATGCCGAGCAGCAGCGAATACGGCCCCGTACCCGCGAGTGCGAGCGCAATACCGAAGCCGCAGTCGAGCACCGCCGACGAGATTTCGATCGCCGCGATGTGCTGGAAGTGACGCTCGCGCTGCGTGATGAAATACGCGGGCGAGGCGAGTCCGCGCAAGAGCGGCAGCAGCGCGGCAAGCTGCACGAGCCCGATGGCGCCGCCCAGGTGAAACTGCGCGTCCATAAGCGGCGCGCTCGCGACGAGCAGCACACCGATCAGCAGGCCGCGCGTGGCGAGCGTGGTCCAGACGGCGCCGGCCTCCTGGCGCGTGGGCGGCGACTGGCCCTGGATCACGGCTTGCGCGAGCCCGGTGTCGGACAGCGCTTCGGCAATCGCGACCGCGAGCAGCGCGACGCTCGCGAGACCGATTGCGGACGGCCCGAGAATGCGCCCAATCACGAGGAACTTGACGGCCACGAGGCCGCGCACGACGACCTGCTGCAACAGCACCCAGGTCGCCGCGCCGGGTCCGAAGCCGGCCTTGATCGGTATTGCTGGCAGCCGCATGACGCGCAAAATACCTCTCCTGTTTTCGATCCCTGAGTCGGGGCTTTTGCCCTTTTTCCGAGTTCCCTTCAGGCATGTTTGAGAACGCGTTTTCGTGACCCGTTCTGGACCTTACCGCGCCGCAGTTGCCACGACGCGCCATCAACCAGGCGGATTCGGACGGGGCACGCCCACTCAATCAATCGGCATATGCCCAGGCATTTTCAGCCACCCTGCCCTGCAATCTGGCGCATACCGCTTGCGCACCACTGCTATTTTGTTCGTAATAATGCTCATCGGGCCTGCCGCATGGAAAACGTGTCGATCGCCAGATACCGCAATGCCGACCCCAACACCCCGGACGCCGAAGTGACCGAGCCAGCCGGCGTGCGCGCAACGGCGAGCGGCGACTGGATCGCCATCATCGAGCCGAACTTCACGGGCCACCGCTGGCGCTACGTCGAGTGGATCGCGCAGGCGTGCGTGGAAGCCGGACACCGCTGCCTCGTCGTCACCGACACGGAGTACGCGGACCATCCGCTCGCGCAGCGCATCGTGCGCGAAGCGCGGCCCGATCTGCGCCTCGTGCTGCTCGACCTGCACACCGTTCCGCCCGGCCCGCATTTCGCCGTGAGCGTGTATATGCGCTTTCGCAACTTCTATGCGCGCGCCTTCCGCCAGATCAGCAAAACGATGCATGTGCGGCTCGTCGTGGCGCCCTATGCCGACTACTTCTTCTACACGCTCGCGGGGTTCGACTCGCCATTCGGCAACACTCCGTGGATCGCCATCGTCATGGGCATGACGTTTCATCACGCGGGCATCGGCTTGCGCACGCCGCGCCGGCGCTTCGTCGACATGGCCAAGTCGGCGCTGTTTCGCCGCGCCATGTGCTCGCGCGGGCTGCGCGAACTCTTCACGATCGACCCGACGCTGCCCGACTGGTTCGCGGTCACGAAGCCCCAGGGCGCCGCGCCGCTCAGCTATCTGGCCGACCCGTTTCCCGAAATCGAGCGCATGGACCCGCTGCTTGCGCGCACACAACTGAAGCTCGATGCGCATACGCGCTATCTGCTCGTGTACGGCGCGATTGGCGAACGCAAGGGCATTCGCGAACTGATGCTCGCGCTCGAGCGCAAGCCCGACGCGCCGCGCCTCGTGATCGCCGGCCAGCAGGACGACGAAACGCGCGCGTTCATCGACGCACACGCACCGCGACTCGCGAGCGCGCCGGTCATCTTCAACCAGTTCATCTCCGATGAGATGGAACGCGAACTCTTCTGCGCCTGCGACGCCGTGTGGCTCGGCTACAAGCAGCACTACGGCATGAGCGGCGTGCTCGTGCAGGCATACCGTTTCGGCAAGCCCGTGGTGGCCAGCGCGGATGGCCTGATTGGCTGGTATTGCCGCGACGGCGCGCTCGGCCCGCTCCTCGACGACCTCGAGCCCGCCACGATCGCCCACGCGCTCGATGCGCTCGCGCAGCGCTGGCGCGCAGGCCCGGGCGCCGCGCAACCGGCGGGCGAACACCTCCTGTCGAGCAACACGCTCGCGCAGTTCAAGCACACGCTGCAGGCCGCGATGGTATGAACCTGGGCAAACGCCCGCAGCTAGTCAGCATCCCGAAGCAGTTCAACCCGCTCACGCAACGCCTTCGATCTTGCGATCCGCCGCGTTCGTGTTGGGGCGCTCGGCGGGCACGGCCCCGCGCGAGTCGGGGAACATCGCCTCGCGCAGACGCAGGAACGGAAACTCGACCGCGCGCGTGGTGAGATAGCCGAGCGCCGCAGCGATGAAGAACTGCGCGAAGATCACGACCGGCCAGGCGGCGAGCGGCGGCACGCCGAGCGCGCTCGCCTTGTGGATCAGATAGTCGCCGGGCGCGAGCGCGAGCGAATGCCAGAGGTAGATGCCGTACGAGTACACGCCGAGCCACGCAAGCCCGCGATACAGCCACGTCGTGCGCAATCCGCCCGAATGTTCGAGCACGAGCATGATGAGCGCGCAAAAGCCGATGGCCTGAATCGTGTAGCCAATGCTCTCGTCCAGCGCGACATCGGGCGTCGCGAAGATGAGCCAGGCGAGGAGCAGCCCCACCGCCGCGAACAGCCAGCGCTTCTTCGCAACGAGCATGCGCCAGACGTCGGGCTTCATCCAGTAAATCGTCGCGAGTATCACGCCGATAAGCAGGCTGTCCATGCGGTACTGCGTGTAGTTGAACGCCCCGACGAGATCGCCGTGCGATACCGCAATGCAACGCGCGGTCAAAACGATCGCGCAAAGGCCGGCCATTACGGCGATCAGGGCGTTCGCGCGCAACCGGAAGTGCGCGAGCAGGATCAGCAGTGCGGGCAGGAACAGATAGAAGTGCTCTTCGACAGCGAGGCTCCACGTTTGCGCAATGGAGGTGCCGAAGTAGTTCTGCATGTGCGTGAGGTTCTGCCAGAGGAACGTATCGGGCCGGTGGCGGCCCGCCAGCAGGTGAAAGAGAATGAGCACGTAGTAGGCAGGCCAGATCTTGAAGATCCGCCGCACGATGAAGCGGCGCGCGCCGATATGGCCCGTTTGCGCGTATTGGCGCAGCAGCAGGCCGCCCACGAGAAAGCCGCTTAGTGTGAAGAAAAGATTCACGCCTTCGTGGCCGAAGCTTTTCAGCGGGTACTCGATCACGCTCACCCACGCATGGCCCGTGCGCACCGTGTGGAAGTGAAAGCCCATCACCACGAAGATCGCGATGCCACGCACGAAGTCGAGTTCGACGGAGCGCCCTTTCGTCGATTGACTCACTCCGTGTAGCAGCTTCATGACCTTTCCCTCGCTTTCGTCCATGCCGGATTCTTGCGCAAGGCAGACGATGGAAAACTTACTCCTGCCGACCCCATCATGAACACTGGCGCCGTGCAGCGTGCGCCAAGTTCCCGCCGTTCTCGGCCAGGTGTGTGGAGCAAACCACACGCCAAATCAGAATTTTTTTCCTGCCGCCACAACCCAGCCGCTTCCCGCCACGCGCATGCGCAAGGCGCTTGCGGCGTTTTATATTGAGTCGAACCAACGCGTTTGGTGCGCATATTTCTTGCGCAGCGTTTGCAACCCTATGCACCGCACCGGGAGAAACGCGGATGCGAAACAAACATGCTGTTCTGTGGCTCTGGGTGTGCCTCGTGCCTCTCGCTTTCGACTACAAGGCCCCTGACTCCCAGTTCGGCCACGGCGCGCAATGGCTGGCCGTCATTCCGGCCCTGGCAGGCGCGCTGATTCTCGCGATGATCGGCCCGCGCTTCGCGCGTCCGATCCGGCTGCGCTCGTTCGTGACGGGCGCGCTCGTCGCAAGCCTCATAGGCAGCCTCATTGCTCAAGTGCTGCAGCACAATCCGGTCGGCCAGTACCTGCGCGTGATCCTGCCGTTCCTGCTGTTCGTGCTCGGCTACTGGGCCATGTGCCGCCCGTGGCACCCCATTCGCGTCATGCAGTTGCAGCGCGCGCTTTACTACGCGAACGTGCTGTGCCTCGTGTTTACGTTCTTCTTCGGCTTGCTGGCTGTCGGCGGGCCGCTTGCCGACATCCGCTTTCGCATCGTCTCGCCGACCATGCTCGCGCTGCAGGGCATGCTGTTGCACCAGTTCATCGTCGCCCGGCGCTTCAACATGACGATGGTGATCGTGTTCCTCGCCACCCTGATCGTCGAGTTGCTGAGCGTCACGCGCAGCCTGCTGATCGCGACCGTCCTGCTCGCCATGTTCGCGGCGTGGCTCGCCTCGCCTTCAGTGAGCCATCTGATCAAATCGTTCTTCCGCACCGGCATCGCGCTTTCATTCATTGTGGCGCTGGGCGTGGGAACCGCGTGGCTCTTCCCGTCCATCACCGAACACTGGACGCAGCGCGTGACCGCCGCGCAAAACTCGGACTCCGACCGCGACCCCACCACGGTCACGCGTATTGCGGAAATGCGCGACCAGTACGACCAGGTGACCGAATCGGTGGAGTCGGTACTGTTCGGCAAGGGTTATGGGCACCTCTACCGCTACTCGCCCATTTACTACCAGTACGTGAACCAGACGTTCAGCAAGGACGATTACTTCAACACCAGCGACTGGGTGGCTGGCCACAACTTCTGGGTGTATCAGCTTTACGCCGAAGGCATCGTGTTCGGCGGCTGCATGCCGGTCGCGGTGATCGTCGCGCTCATCGTCGCGGGACGCGCATTCAGGCGCTGGCGCCGCATTGCGCCGCGCCACCCGATGCTCATGCCGCTCAGCATGGCGCTGCTCGTGCTCGCCGCGCTGCCCGGCGCGTCGATTGGCGGCAATCCGCTCGGCACGCGTTTTTCGGGCCTCGTGTATGGCCTCGCGCTCGGGCTCATCGTCTCGCTGTATTCGCAGCTTCACTACCGCATCGACCTTCAACGCAAGCGACAGCGCCTGCACCCGTCCTACGGGCGCGAGCCTGCCTTCCGACCCACGGCGCCCGCGGCGGCGCCGGTGCCGCTCAACACGTACGCGACTCCGGAGCCCCGATGAAAATCCTGCACCTCGTGTCCACGGTCGACCCCCGTTCGGGCGGCCCGATTGAAGGCGTGCGCCAGAGCGGCCTCGCGATGACGGCGCTCGATCACCAGATCGAAGTGGCCTCGCTCGACCCGATCGACGCGCCTTACGTGCGCGAATTCCCGCTGCCGCTGCACGCCCTGGGCCCGGGCCGCGGCCACTACGGATACAGCCCCGGCTATGTGCCGTGGCTGCGCGCGAACGCAAGGCGCTTCGACGCGGCGATCGTGCACGGGCTCTGGCAATACCACGGCTTCGGCGCGTGGCGCGCGCTGCGCCACGCCCAACTGCCGTATTACGTGTACACGCACGGCATGCTCGACCCGTGGTTCAAGGCGACTTATCCGCTCAAGCATCTGAAGAAATGGGCCTACTGGCCGTGGGCCGATTTTCGCGTGCTGCGCGACGCCGCCGCCGTGATCTTCACAACCGAAGAAGAACGCCTGCTCGCGCGCGATTCGTTCTGGCTGTACCGCGCCAACGAGCGCGTCGTGCCGTTCGGCACCAATGCGCCGCGCGAGGACCCGGACACGTTGCGTGAAGCCTTCCTGCAAGAGTCGCCGCATCTGCGCAACAAGCGCATCGTGCTGTTCCTCGGGCGCCTGCACCCGAAGAAGGGCTGCGACGTGCTGGTTCAGGCGTTCGCCGATCATGCGCGCGAAACGCCGGATGCGCATCTGCTGATGGCCGGCCCCGACAAGGGCAACTGGCAGCCCGCGCTGCAGGCGATGGCGCAAACGCACGGCATCACGCACCGCATCAGCTGGCCGGGCATGCTGCAGGGCAACCTCAAGTGGGGTGCGTTCTTTGCCAGCGACGTGTTCGTGCTGCCCTCGCACCAGGAGAATTTCGGCGTATCCGTAGCGGAGGCGCTGGCGTGCGGGCTGCCCGCGCTGGTCTCGGACAAGGTGGGCGTATGGCGCGAGATCGATGAGGATGGCGCCGGTTTCGTCGCGCCCGACACGGTCGCCGGCACGCAGCGCAACTTCGCGTCATGGCGCGCGCTCGACGAACCCTCGCGCGACGCGATGCGCGCGCAGGCCCGGCGCACGTTCGATGCACGCTTCGCGATGGATGGCATGGTGCGCTCGCTGCTCGGCTTGCTGCAGGAACATCCTTCGTATGCGGGCGCTCGATTTCACCGAGGGCGTGCGATGAGCGCCATGGCGCAGGGCGAGCCCGCGGAGCAAACCGAATAAACGGAAAGTAGAAAAAACAGCATCAGATAGCGGTCATGGTAGGGATTGGCAGGGGTGACGAAGCAACGCAGCTCAAGCGTCATAACCAATCGAACGATGTGAGCGCGTTGCACCTTCGTGGCGATGTGCGAATCCTGTGAGTAAGGGGGCAACACTATGTTAAACAGCACACCTGATTGTTCTGGCGGCGAAGCCGTGCATGCAACTGCAGCCACTGCCGCAACCGCGACGCAGCCCGCGCGCAGTTTGCGCAAGTTATCGGCGGGCCGCGCACGGGCGGCCCTGTCGGCGGTGGCGGCCATCGTGGCGGCCGCAGCCATGATTTCGGGCTGCGCGCTCTCGCCTGGCATGACGGCGCCGTCGAGCGTCACGCAGGCGAAAGCCGCCACCGACTCTGCGCGCTCGGGCGGCAACGGGGATCAACCGCCGCCGGGTGCGCTCGTCGAAATCAACAACGCGTTGGTCGCCAAACAGGCGGCAGAGAGACCGACGGCGGTCCCGACCAACGTCTCGTCGCTGTTCGGCACGCCCAAGCCCTACACGCTCGGGCCCGGCGACGTGCTGAGCATTGTCGTGTGGGATCACCCCGAGATGAACTTGCCGACGGGCGGCGGTGGCGGCGGTAACGGGTCGCAGGACCAGAGCGCGAGCCAGGTGCAGTCGGGCTATACCGTGGACTCGACTGGCGCGATCCAGGTGGCCTACGTGGGGCCGATCCACGTAGCGGGGCTCACCGAGATGGAGGCGCGCAATCTCGTGGCGAGCAAGCTGGCCTACTACCTGAACAAGCCACAGGTGACGCTGCGCATCGAGTCGTACCGCAGCCGGCGTGTGTATGTGGACGGCGAAGTGCGCACGCCAGGCCTCATGGTGCTCAACGACATGACGATGTCGCTGCCCGAGGCGATCAACCGCGCGGGCGGCTTCACGGCGGCGGGCGACCGCTCGCGGGTTAGCGTGACGCGCGGCGACAAGACGATCATGGTGAACATTCCCGACATGATCAAGGAAGGCGTGAACCCGGACAAAATCCTGCTGCAAAACGGCGACCTCGTGCGCGTGTATTCGGCGAACGAAAGCCGCGTGTTCGTGCTCGGCGAAGTCGGGCACCCAGGGCCGCTTCCGTTCGATAACGGCCATCTCTCGCTGAACGACGCGCTAGGCAACGCGGGCGGCATCAGCCAGGGATCGGGCGACGCCTCGCAGGTGTACGTGGTGCGCGGGCAGAAGGAAGGACACCGCACGGTCTACCACCTCGACGCGTCGACGCCGGAAGCCATGGCCACGGCCGACGAGTTCGACCTGAAGCCGAACGACGTGGTGTTCGTCGATGCCTCGGCGCTCGTGAAGTGGAGCCGCGTCATCAACCTGATCCTGCCGAGTACGCAGGCAGCCGCTGCGGGCCGGGCGGTCGGTTACGGCGGTTACTAGCGGGTGGAGTTCGTGTGCGTATGAGCAGGCCTGCTGGCCTGCTCATACCGCGGCTTGAGCGCCGCCTCATGCCTTGGGCGGCTGGCTCTGCTCAAAACGCCAGCGAATAAAGCGGCACGGATTGCCGCCATACACGCCGCCGGCTTCCAGCGAGCGATGCACGACCGAAAGCGGCGTGACGACCGCCGAGCGCCCGATCGTCACGCCCATTTGCACCACGCATTTCGACGAGACCCACGCGCCGTCCTCGATCACGATAGGCGCGACGTGCAGGTCCATGTTCGTGCGCATGTCGTGCGAGCCGGCGCTGAGAAACGCGCCCTGCGAAATGCAGACGTTCGAGCCGATGCGGATGGGCGCCTGGTTGTAGATCCACACGTCCACGCCGATCCAGCAGTTCTCGCCCATCTCCAGATTCCACGGCGCCTTCACGCGCATGGGGTGCACGAGGCGGCATCCCGCGCCGACCTTCGCGCCGAACAGGCGCAGCAAGCTCACGCGCAGCGCGGAGAGCGGCAGCAGACGGTTGTCGAGCACGCAGGTCTCGACCAGATACCAGGCGGCCTGCACGAGCTTGCCGCGGCGCGCAACGAAGTTGCCCTTGCCCGCGCGGCTCAAATCGATCACGCGGATTTCCGCGCTTGCAGACTGCGCGGCGGCTTGCGGCGGCGCGACGCCTGCAGACGGTGCCTCGCCAGCGCCATCCCTGCGGCCGGCCGCGCCGACGTTCCCTTTGAGGGTTCCTAAACCTTCGACCGCTTCCGTCATGAACGCTCCTTGCCCACCCGGGTCGGTTCTATGTGGCTTGCGTGCTTCCCGGCTCGTCGCGAGCCCGTGCCGAAAACCGGCAACGGGACAACGGGCGGCGTCGAGCCGCGATTTCATTATCCGGCGGCCTGCGCATCGCCTCCCGCGCGTGGCCGACACGGCAGGGGTTTTGGCGCAGCGGGGCGACGCTGCGTGGGCAACATGAAGGCTTGACGCCGCATGATTCGCGGCGCGCGGGATCCATGCCATGTCCAGCCTGAATCGACATCAGTTTGCGCCCTACGTGCTCGCCGCTGCGCTGCAAGCCGCGTGCGCCGCATGGCCGGGCGCGGTGTTCGCGCAAAACGCCCCTTCCGGCGGCTCGTCCGCTAATGCGAAATACCAGAGCAGCCAGGGCGACACCCTCACCAACGCCGTGCAGCGCCAGAAACTCGACGAGCAGCGCCTGCTCGGCGGCCCGGGCACTTCGGACAACCCGTACAGCGCGACCCCATACAGCAGCAACGGCGCTTCGCCAGACGACGCGCAAGACGCGCTCACGAACGAAAAGCACATGCACGTCGTCACGCCTGGGGATTACGCGGCAAGCGAAGCGAGCGCCTCGGGCGGCAGAAACGGCCGAGGTGGCGCGAGCAGCAGGATCGGATCGAACGGCCGGTCTCGCGCCGGCAACGCGGTGGTGAGAAGCTCGGCAGGCAACCCTGCCGGTAGCCATCGGTCGAGCGCCGGATACGACTACGGCGCCCGCGAAACCTCGCCGACCGCCCAGGTCTATGGCAATCCATACAGCAACCCGTACGGGTCGCCGGACCAGGCCAACTCCGAGCTCTACAAGTCGCCCTGGTAAGCTCTGCTAGCGGCCCAAGGCCGCCGTCGATCAGACATCGGACTGCTCGACCTCGGGCAACGTCGATCCGCCTTTGCCTGCTTGATGCGCGGGTTCATTGGCAGATTGATCCGCGCCTCGATGCGTCGAGGCAGCGCCACTTGCCGCCGGCTGCGGCTCCACTCGCGTCTGACTCGCCGGCTCGGCAACCCCGCTCGCGAGCCCGGCAAGCCTCGCTTCGAGCACGTCGAAGATCGCTTGCGGCGACAGCATGCGCTTCGCGTAGCGCCGTGCGGCATGGCCGAGCGCGGCGCGCCGCGCCGGGTTCCCGGCCAGTTCGACGATCGCGGCCGCCAGCGCCTCGCCGTCTTCGGGCGGCACGACAATCCCGTGATCCGAGACCACGTCGAAGAGACTCGTGCCGGGCCGCGCCATGGCGATCACCGCACGCCCGCTCGCGAACATGCCGGTGAGCTTCGAGGGCATGACAAGGTCGGCGGCGTCGTTGCGCTGCGGCAGCACGTGGATATCGGCCACGTTCAGCAGTTCATTGAGCATCGACGCAGGCTGCAGCGGCAGCACGTGACAGTTCGAAAGCGGCTCGCAACGCGCGATCAGGTCTCGCCTGGCCGCGCCGTCGCCGCAGAACACGAAGCTGATATCCGTGCGCGCGGCGAGCGCCGTTGCGACGTCCGCGAGAATTTCGATGCCCTGCTTCGCCCCCATGTTCCCCGAGTACAGCACGACGGTGTTGTCCTGCGGGATGCCAAGGCGCTGCCGGAACGCGCTCGGATACGGCAGCGGGAAGATCGCCTGGGTATCGACCCAGTTCGGCAGGCACACGGCGCGCGAGGCGTCCACGCCCTTGTCGATGACGCGCTCGACCATGCGCGGCGAAATCGACGAGACGGCGTCGAAGCGCCGCAACAGCCAGCGCTCGCAGGCGAGCGCCGCGCGCCCGAGACGTGAGCCCTGGCCGCCCTTGAGCAGCCCCAGATCGAACGCCGCGTCGACTTCGAAGTCCTGAATATGCAGCCAGCTGCCCGCCCCAACGGCGCGCGCGAGCATCAGTGCGCCAGGCGCGCAAAAGAATGTCGGCACGATCAGCATGACCGCCTCCGGCCGCCACGCCGCGAGCCGCGCGAGGAGCGGCAGCGAGGAAAGCGCGAAGCTCGCCAGATGCACGATGCGTTTGAGGCCGCCCTGCTGCGAAGGCACCCACAGCGGCGCGCGCCACACGCTCACGCCGCGCAAGGTTTCGCGTGCGTAGCGCCCCGCGCGATAGCCGTCGTGCACGCGCCATTGCGGGTAATAGGGCGGCGCGCAGATCACGCGCACTTCATGGCCGTGCGCCGCGAGCAGCTCCGCCATTTCGGCGCTGTATTTGCCGACGCCTGTCACTTCGGGCGCGTAATTCAGTCCGTAGATCAGGATTCTCATTGCGTTGTTTCCGTCCCTGAACTGCTTTTTGAGCTGCTGGTCTACCGCTTTCCTTCGACTCGCGCGCCGAGCGAAAAAAAGCGGGCGCCGTGCATCCGGTCCGCGCACGACGCCCACCACCAAACAAACGCCTTTCCCCCTCGTCCATCGAGCCGATTGTTTGCAAGCCGTCGGCCCTGTGAGGCCGCATCAAGCCCGCATGCCTGCCTCGTGCGCCGGTGCGGCATAGGCTTGAAGAAAGTCGTCGTAGGTGCGGGCGAGCCCCTCCTCGAGGCCAATGTGCGCGTGCCAGCCCAGATCGCCCAGGCGCGACACATCGAGCAGCTTGCGCGGCGTGCCATCGGGCTTGGTCGAATCGAATACCAGTTCGCCGTCGAAGCCCACCACGTCGCACACGCGCTGCGCGAGATCGTGGATCGACAGGTCCTCGCCCACGCCGACGTTGTAGACGCCGTCGCCGGTCTCGTGCTCCAGCACGAAGATCGTCGCATCGGCGAGATCATCGACGTGCAGGAATTCGCGGCGTGGCTTGCCCGACCCCCAGACAGTCAGCGTGCGCTGGCCGTTCGTGCGCGCCTCATGCGCCTTGCGCAGCAGCGCGGGCAGCACGTGACTGCTGCCGAGGTCGTAGTTGTCGTTGGGGCCGTACAGGTTGGTCGGCATGAGCGAGACGAAATGCGTACCGTACTGGCGGTTGTACGCTTCGCAAAGCTTCAGGCCGGCGATCTTCGCGATCGCGTAGGCCTCGTTGGTCGGCTCGAGCGGCGCGGTGAGCAGATAGGTTTCGCGGATCGGCTGCGGGCATTCGCGCGGATAAATGCACGACGAGCCGAAGAACACGAGGCGCTCCACGCCCGCGTTGTGCGACGCGCGGATCACGTTGGTCTCGATTGCCAGGTTGTCCCACGCGAACTGCGCGGGCCGCGTCGAATTCGCGAGGATGCCGCCCACGCGTGCGGCCGCGAGCAGCACCGCATCGATGCTCTCGCCTTCGAAAAATCGATCGACCGCAGCCTGATCCGTGAGGTCCAGTTCCGCATGGGTGCGCATGACGAGGTTCCAGTATCCATTCGCCTGCAACGCGCGCACGAGCGCCGAGCCCACCATGCCCCGGTGGCCGGCCACGAAGATTCGGGAGTTCTTGTCCATGCGTTCACTCGTGATGTTCGAGAGCCCTGAATCCGGCCAGCTTGACGAGTGCGTCGCGCCGGGCAGCCTGGTAGTCGGCGCGCACCATTTCCTTGACGAGCGCATGGAACGTCGTCACCGGTTTCCAGCCCAGCTTCTCCTGGGCCTTCGAGGCGTCGCCGAGCAACGTCTCGACCTCGGTCGGGCGGAAGTAGCGCGGGTCCACGCGCACGATCACGTCGCCCGGTTCTATGCGCATGTCGCGCGCTTGCACCTGGTCGACAATGCCGACCTCGTCCACGCCGCTGCCTTCGAAACGCACGGTGATGCCCAGTTCCTCGGCGGCCACGCGCACGAAGTCACGCACGCTGTACTGCACGCCGGTTGCGATCACGAAGTCTTCGGGCTTCTCTTGCTGAAGCATGCGCCACTGCATGTCGACGTAATCGCGCGCATGGCCCCAGTCGCGCATGGCGGAGAGGTTGCCGAGATACAGCATTTTCTGCAGGCCGACCGCGATGCGCGCTAGCGCACGCGTAATCTTGCGCGTGACGAACGTCTCGCCGCGCTGCGGCGACTCGTGATTGAAGAGGATGCCGTTGCACGCGTAGATGCCATGCGCCTCGCGGTAATTGACCGTGGTCCAGTAGGCGAACAGCTTCGCCACCGCGTAGGGACTGCGCGGATAGAACGGCGTGGTTTCGCGCTGGGGCACTTCCTGCACGAGCCCGTACAGTTCGGACGTCGACGCCTGATAAAAGCGCGTTTTCTGCGTAAGGCCGAGAATGCGAATCGCCTCCAGAATGCGCAGCGTGCCGAGGCCGTCCGCGTTCGCCGTGTACTCGGGTTCCTCGAACGACACCGCCACGTGGCTTTGCGCGGCGAGGTTGTAGATTTCGTCGGGCGCCACGCGCTGGATCACGCGCAGCAGCGCCGTGGAATCGGTCAGCTCGCCGTGATGCAGCTGAATGCCGGGTTCCGGGTCGTGCACGTCCCGATACAGGTGATCGATGCGGTCCGTGTTGAAGAGTGACGAGCGCCGCTTGATACCGTGCACTTCGTAGCCCTTGTTCAACAGCAGTTCTGCCAGATACGAACCGTCCTGACCGGTGATACCGGTGATCAACGCAACCTTGCGAGCCATCGCCATCGTTCTCTCCTCGCGTGAGCGAAATGGGATTCGGTGGTTCCACTAGCCGCGGCGGCCCCCCGGCCGGCCGCGGTCCTGCTGCCTGCCTGCTGCCCTACCCTGCAATGCTTTCGTACCCGTAGTAGCCGCCGCGATACCCGCCGCCGATGAATGCGCCGGTCTTCGGCACGTCGGTGAGCAGCACGCCGCGCAGATTCACGCCGCCTATGCGCAGGCGCTTGACCGTTTCCTCGAGCTCCGAAATCGGGTGGCGGCCATGGCGGATCGCGAGAAGCGTCGTACCCGCGTAGCGTCCGATCACCGTCGAGTCGGTCACCGCGAGCACCGGCGGCGTATCGACGATGACGAGGTCGTACTTCGCGCCCAGCTCCTGCAGCAGCGACTCGAAACGCGGACTCATCAGGAGCTCGGACGGATGCGAGTGCAGCGAGCCCTTGGCGAGCACGTCGAGGCCCGGCAGCACCTCGCGCTGGATCGCCCGCTCCAGCTCCGCGCCGAGCAGCACGTCGGAGAGGCCCGGCTGGTGAACAATGCCGAAGTGCGAGTGCACGTCGCCGCGCCGCATGTCGCCGTCGACGATCAGCACGCGCTTGTTCACTGAGGCGACCAGCGCGGCGAGATTGACCGAGAGGAACGATTTGCCGATGTCGGGGCGCGAGCCCGTGAGCATCACGATGTTGTTGCGCGCGTCGTTGAGCGTGAGCTGCAGCGAGGTGCGCAGGCTGCGCACGCCTTCCACCGCCACGTCCTGCGGGTTCTGTTGCGCGAGCACGTGCAGACCGCGCCGGCGCGATGAGACGTGATGCTGCAGCCGCAGTTGCTGCGGGCTGCGCGGCACCACCGCGAAAACCGGCACGCCGAGCGCGGCTTCGAGTTCGTCCGGGCGCTCCACGCCGCCGTACAGCGACTTGCGCACGAACGCGACGAGCACGCCCAGCACGAGACCCGCGCCGATCGCGAGCGCGATCACGAGCAGCTTCTTCGGACGCACGGGATCGTCCGGCGCTTCGGCGAAATCGACCACGCGCACGTCGCCCACCTGGCCCGCGCGCGCCACACGCAGTTGCTGCGCGCTGTTCAAGAGGCTCGTGTACAGCTCCGTGCTCACATGCACGTCGCGCAACAGGCGCACTGCGGACTGCTCCGTATCGGGCAGTTGCGCCACATTGCGCGTGAGTTGCGACTGCGCGGCCTGCAGCGTGCCGATCTGTGCGTCGAGCGACTGAACGGCCGGGTGATGCTCGGTGAAACGCTGCGCGAGTTCCGCGCGTTGCTGGCGCAGGTCTTCGAGACGAATCTTGTTGTCGCTCACCTGCTGGAGCAGCAGCCGGCTTTCTTCGCCGAGATCGACGGTGCCGTGCTCGTTGCGGAATTTGTTGTACTTCTGCTCGGCCGTATCCACCTGCGCGCGCAGTTGCGGCAACTGGTCGTCGAGGAACGCGAGCATGTGCTCCGCTTCGGCCGAACGGCTCGCGATGTCCTGCTTGATGAACTCGTGCGCCACGTTGTTGAGGATCGCGGCCGTCATCTTGCTGTTGTGGCCTTCGAGACTCGCGCGGATCACGCCGGACTGCAGCCCGACTTCCTGGATTTCGAGTGCGCGCTCGAGCCGGTCGACAGTGGTGAGCGTCGAGGCGCGCATGAGCAGGAAAGGCGTTCCGGGCTCCCCGCTCAAGCTGTCCACATGCAGCGCGATCGGCCCGACTGATGTATTGGCGCTCACGTCCTCGCCCACGCGGCCCTCCAGGAGCGGAATGCCGTCGGGGTCGCGCAGCGTGAACGTGCCGGGCTCGTCGCCCGCGACGAGCGTGAAATCGCGCTCATACATCGCTTCGGGCGTATCGAAGCGCGACACCTTGATCTCGCCGCCACCCCATGCATAGCCGGCCGGGCGCATGAAGCCGGGCAGCTTCTGCGCCCAGGGCGAGCCCATGATGCTGGAGAGCATGCCGCCAATCACGGGCATTTCGCGCGGCCGCGCAGAAATGTCGAGGTGCAGCTTGCGCACCGTTTCCTCGGTCACGTTGCGCGACTTCAGCATTTCGATCACGCCGTTCGCGGTCGACTTCTCGTCGAACATGCCCGTGAGCGGCGGCAGGCTGCTGTCCTTCTTGCTGGCGTCGCCCTTGTCGACGAGGTGGAACAGCACGTCGGCACGATAGGTCGGCGTGGCCAGGAAGGCATAGGCCGTGCCCAGCAGCGTGACGGCGAGCGTCACGATCGCGATAGCGCGCCAGTTCGCCACCATCGTTTGCAGATAGTCGCCTAGGTATCGCTCGTCGGCGGCTGCTGCGCCGTAGTAAGCGCCGTCATAATTCATCGCCATCTTGCTTCTCCCGAAACCTGGTATTGCTTGCTCGTGATGCTTGACTGGTGATGCTTGCCCGGATGCGCCGCCGCGCTCAGTACGCGTTGCGGCCCACCAGCCCGTGAACGACCGTGGCCGCGATGATGCGCATGTCGAGCCAGAACGACCAATGCCCGAGGTAATACAGATCGTGCGCTACACGCATTTCCATCTTTTCGAGGCGATCGGTTTCGCCGCGAAATCCGTTGACCTGCGCCCAGCCGGTAATGCCGGGCTTGATGCGATAACGGTGGATATAGCCCTTCACCACGCTCTGATACAGATCGTCGTGCTCGAGCGCATGCGGGCGGGGACCGACCACCGACATATCGCCGCGCAGCACGTTGTAGAACTGCGGCAACTCATCGAGACTCGTGCGGCGCAGGAACGCGCCGAGACGTGTGACACGCGGGTCGTCACGCGTGGCCTGGCTCACCGTGCCGGGCGCTTCCTTGTGCTCGCGCATCGTGCGGTACTTGTAGATCGTGAACACGCGGCCGTCGGCGCCCTTGCGGCGCTGCCTGAACAGCACCGGCCCCGGCGAGGAAAACTTCACCGCAATGGCGATGCCGATGAGTAGCGGCATGAGGCTCACGAGCGCAAGCGCCGCGAACACGCGATCGAACACCGCCTTCTTGAACTGCGCGCTCGCGGGCAGCGGCGAAGCGACGAGGTTGATCGCGGGCACGCCGAGCAGCTCGATCACCGTACTGGTGTCGAATAGCGCCAGCGAGCGCACGTCCGGAATGAAGCGGATATTCACGAGGTCGTTGCGAAATTCGCTCACGAGCCGCACCACTGTGCGCTCCTCGGCAAGCGAAAGGGCGAGCCACAACTCATGCACGTCATGCTCGCGGATGTACTGCGCGAACGCCTCGATCGTGTCGCACACCGGCGTGTCTTTCTCGCTGGCGGGCCGCGCCGATTGCGGCGTCGTGTTGTAGAGGGCGCTCGCGCGAAAGCCCGAACCCGGCTCCGCGCCGATGCGCCGCACGATCTCGTCGCACTGCGTCGCGGACCCCGCAATGGCGACCTGATGGAGATTCATGCCCGCGCGCCGCATGTGCGCAAGCACGCCGTGCGCGAGGAAGCGCCACGTAATGAGCAAGCCGCCTGCAAGCGCGGTCCAGTAAGCGAACCACAGGCGCGAAACGACGTCGACATGATGCATCGTGGAGTACATCGAGATCAGCGCGCAGCCCTGCACGACGAGCCACGCAAGCGACACCTGGCCCGCGAGCAGCGCCTTGGAGCGGCCGCGCCACGACTGGTAAAGCTCGAACGCCGGAAAGATCACGAGCGCGAACGCGGCGGCGAGCAGCACGAAGGCTTCGTTCACGCCGCGCGGCACCACATCGTCGAAGCGGATCTCCGAAGCTACGCTCGCGCCGATCATCACGGCAGATACGTCGAGCACTCTCGCCATCAGATTTTGCAGCTCGCGCATGCTTTCTCCTTTTTTCTCCCTGCAGGCCGTGCTGCTGCCCTCAACCGCAGCGGCCATACGTATCGTCGAAACGGACGATGTCGTCCTCTCCCAGATACGCGCCCGACTGCACCTCGATGATTTCGAGTGGCACCTTGCCCGGATTCTCCAGCCGGTGACGCACGCCGAGCGGAATGTACGTGGACTCGTTCTCCGTCATAAGAAAGGATTCCTCACCACGCGTGACGAGCGCGGTGCCGCGCACGACCGTCCAGTGCTCGGCGCGATGGTGATGCAGTTGCAGCGAGAGCCGCGCGCCAGGCGTGACGACGATGCGCTTGACCTGAAAGCGCTCGCCGGAATCGATCGAATCGTAGAAGCCCCACGGACGTTGCACCTTGCGATGCGAATCCGCTTCGGGCGCATGCTCGGCCTTGATGCGCGCAACGAGCCCCTTCACGTCCTGCACTTTCGAGCGGTCCGCGACGAGAACCGCATCGGCGGTCTCGACCACCACGAGGTTCGAGGTCCCCACGCAAGCCACGAGCCTGCCGTCGGAATGCGCGTACGTCGCAACCGCCCCCTCGAACACCACGCGCCCGCGCCCGACGTTGCCGTCTTCGTCTTTTTCCATCGCGGCCCACACGGCGTCCCACGAGCCGAGGTCGGACCAGCCCGCATCGAGCGCGACCACCACGCCCTCGGGCGTCCAGCCATTGCTGCCCGATAGCCGCTCCATGACCGCGTAGTCGATCGAGTCGGCGGGCGCGCCCTTGAAGGCCTCCGTGCCCGGACGGAACACGGCGCCGTCTTCCTTTCCATCGACGAATGCAGCAAGGCACGCTGCATGCATGTCGGGCTGCAGTGCGCGCAGCGAGTCGAGCCAGACGCTCGCGCGCATCACGAAGATGCCGCTGTTCCACCAGTAGCCGCCCTGTGCGATGTATTGCGTGGCGAGTTCCGGCGCGGGCTTTTCGACGAAGCCGTCGATACGGTGCGCGCCGTCGGCAATCGCCTCGCCCACACGGATGTAACCAAACCCCGTTTCGGGCGAGCGCGGCGGCACGCCGAGCGTCACGATCGCGCCGCGCTGCGCGTGGCGCGCGGCGCATTCGAGCGCGCTCTGCAGCGCATCCGTATCGGCAATCGCATGGTCCGAAGGCATGACGATGAGAATCGCGTCGTCACCGTTCGCGCACGCAAGCGCTGCACCGAGCGTGAGCGCCGGCGCCGTGTCGCGCCGCGCGGGCTCGACCACGAGCCGCGCGTCGATACCGCACGCATGCAACTGCTCTGCGATCACGAAGCGGTGTTCTTCACCACATACGACAATTGGCGCGCTCGCGACCTGCCACTCCGATGAAAAGCCGTCTAACCGATGCACGGTTGCCTGCAGCAGCGTATCGCTGCCCACCACACCAATTAGCTGCTTAGGGAAATGTTCGCGCGACATCGGCCACAAACGCGTTCCGGACCCTCCCGCCAGCACGACAGGCACGATACGCGTGCACGCCGCGGCTTCGACGCGAGCCTGACTCTGGCCCTCCTGAATCGATGACCTCTCATTCATCTTCGGACTCCTTCATATCGGGCAGGATCACCTCGGCTCGCGAAAAGCGACCCCGTTTGTAACGAAGTGCGACCGTTGTTACCGCGGCGTTACGAGACGGCTACGCCGGCCTCGCGGCGGCTTTGCTCGCGGTATTCGGTGGGCGAAATCATCATGCGCTTGCGAAAGATCTTGGCGAGGCGGTCGCCATTGCCCATGCCCGTGCGGCGCGCGATCTTGTCGACCGGCAACTCCGAATCGGTGAGCAGGCTGCAGGTGATGGCAAGGCGCGCATGCAAGAGGTAATCGGATGGCGTGATGCCCATCTCCAGCTTGAAGCGGCGCAGGAAGTTTCGCTCGCTCATCGCTGCGACCTGTGCCGCGTCGGCTATCGAAATGGCGCGCTGACAGTTTTCCTGCAGCCAACGCGCGGCTGCACGGACTTTGTCAGCCGGTGCGCTGCCGAGCGCATCGCCGAGAAACGGCAACAGGTTGCCGCCCGAATCGGGCATGAGCCGCTCAGTCACGGCACGCGCCACATCCACACCGAGATCGCGCTTGACGAGCGTGAGTGCGCTCTTCATCGACTCGAGCCGGTCGCCGGCGTCGCCGCTTGCTTCCTCGCGGCCCGTTTGCACCGCATACGAGCCGAACTCGTGCTGGGTGCGCTGGCCGCACAGACTCGCCGCCTCGAGCAGTGAACGACCTTCACCAATCGGACGAATGGTGCCGGTATTCGCATGCACGCGACGCAGCCATGCGACGAGACGCTCGTCGTTGGCGGCCGCGAAGGCGCCCTTGCCACCCGCCACGAACAGCGCGTCGAAACCGACGTAGTGGCGAGCATCGAGTCCGTCCGTCCAGACCCGTACCGACGACGAGCACGTCACGTTGCCGCCATCGGCCGAAAGGATGCTGACATCGTATGGTGAACTGCGAGCGGTGTCTGTCGAGAGTTCGTTCGCCACATGAAACACTTCAGCCACAATGCCGGCGCCGAGGAGCGAACAACCATCGAACAGCAGAATTGCGATATGACGCACCTCTCGACTGATGCCCGCGGTCACTAGATGCGGGCGACTGAACGACGGTAAATCCAGACTTGCGTACGCCATGCTTTTCCCCTAAACAATCCCCCGTATCAAGCGAAAAGTCCCGGTAATAGCATTTCGATAGCATTCCATGTGCAGTGCATCATATGCAGAGAAAAATTCCTGCAACGACGACTGACCGAAACTGGCGAGACATTGGCGCATTTAGTCCGGTCGAGGACCGTTTAGAAGCTTGGGCGCCAAGTCGAATGACAAAACGCAAACTGCGTGAAAGGCAATTTGTTCGATTACATCGGTTTGGGCAAAAGTGCCGGATAACCGTTACAGGCCGGTATTTTCGCCTTTGTTACGACAAAATCGTTCGATGCCTTCCGATCGATGCGTGCGCATGGGATGGAAGAGAAACGAGCAATAAAAGACTGCGCCTCTATTCGTCTGATTAAATGATGTTTAAGAAGCTTTGCGCCCGGATTTCGAGCACGCGATGCGAATTTTAAACCTGTTAAATCCTGTTTGCGCCGCACAATAAAAAAATTCACAAAATCCCGCCTTATATGATTGGACTCCGAGAGCACTGCACAACCTGCACGCGGAGCTTCGAGGGAAAATTGCGCGAAAAGCCTGGACGCTGGCGTCAAATGACTGGCTCGAACAACTAGGCTTACCCTTTCATGCAGTGAGGAACCTGCCCATGACATCGCGCCTAGCCCTTGCATCCGCACTCGTGACGCCTCGTTTCGCGCGCCGCTCGCGCGCCTGTTCATGGTTGCCGGCTGCGGCGCTCGCACTCGGCATCCTTCTGCCGGCCATGAATTGCCGCGCCGCCGACGCGCCCGTTTGCAGGAGCGCCGACAGCCGCGCGGCGACAGACGCAAGCGACGATCCCATCTCGGCCGATACGCCCGGCAGCGACGGCACGCGGCTTTTTCCGCGCGGCAAGAGCGTGCGAATCGACGTGACCACGCGCGCGACGCGCGACGACAAGGTGCAATGGCAGATCGCGGATACGTGGAGCCGCCCGCAGGCCAGCGGCAACTTCACGGTAGCAGCCGGCCCTCGCATCACGTCGCTCACCTGCACGCTGCCACAGGCGGGCTACTTCGCGTTTTCGGCGTCGCTGGCTTCGCAGCCCTCGACTGGTTTGCCCCAGCGCGGCACGCGGCCAGCCGGCATCACGACGTTCGGCGTGCTGCCCGATGTGAGCGCAGCACTTCCCGCACCCGCCTTTACGCGCCAGGACCTGCACCGCTTCGGCGGCCAAGGCTCAGCATATATCGCGCCCGGCCAGCACTGCTGCGGCGGCGACGGCTTGCGTCCGCTCTACACGAACCTCGGCCTGGCATGGGCCAACGACAAGCGCGGCTGGTACGTCATGGAACCGAAAGGTCCCAATACATTCGACCCCGCCGCCTCAGAACTCGATCTGCAGTTCAAGCCCGGCGACATCATGCGCTTGATCACGGTCGACGGCTTTCCCGCGTGGGCGAGCCCGAACGGCCAGGAGACCCACAGCTACCTGCCTTCTTCACTGGCCCAGTTGCGCGATTACATGGCGCGCGTAGGCACGGAGTCCGCACGCATCCGCGCGCGCGTCTTCCCCCGCCAGGCGCACAATTACTATCAGGTCACATGGGAGCCCGACAAGGACGGCGGGCTGCCGTGGAAAGACACGGACGCGCATTTCGTCGATCTCTACAAGACCGTCTACGAGGGGTTGCACTCCACCGACACGTCGGCGATCGTGATGGGCCCAACCTATGCAGGCGTGCAGGGCAACACCGAGTGGCTCAAGAAGTTCGCACCGTTTGGCATTGCTAAATATATCGACGGCGTGACGATCCACGGCTACTACGATTTCGGCACGAGCCCTTCGCATCCACCGGAGCGTTTGTACGGCGCGCCCGAAAAGGGCACGCTTTCGCTGCCCGAGGCCATGCGCGAGCTGCGCGCGACAATGCGCGACATGCTCAAGCCCGGCGCGCCGCTCTTTGTCACCGAAACAGGTATTAGTTACGACATTGGTACGAACTACGCGGCCAACTATCCCGACGCGCAAACGCTCTACGCGCAAGGTGCGGTGGTCGCGCGCGCGCATCTGATCCTGCTTGGCGAAGGCGCGGACACCACGTTCATCTTCTATGGCGCGGACATGCCGGAGACGACGCCCGGCTATGGCGTGTTCTTTGAACTCGAGCATCCGAAGGGCATGTATGGCGCGTCGAACATCAGTCCGAAGCCGGCCGCGCTCGCGGTCGCGACCATGACGCGGCTGATCGACGGTACGTATACGCTCGGGCCGCTGCGCGGCACGCCGGCGGGCGTCTATGCGTACGCGTTCGCGCGTCCGGGCGGTGGCGGCAATAAAGACGGCAAAGGCGGCGGCAAGGTGATCACCGCGCTGTGGAGCCACGACAACGCTCGCTGGAGCGCGAAGACGGGCTTCGATGCCACGCGTGCAACGAACTACACGCTTCAGGTGGACGCGCGCGGGCGCTCGGGCCAGGTCAGCGTCTTCGACATGATGGGCAATCCGACCACGATGACTTACAACGACGGCATGCTCCCGCTGCGCCTGACCGAATCGCCCGTTTATGTGGTGTCGGACAACGCCGATATCGCCAGATCGAACGCTGTCACACCCGCGGGCTACGTCGCGCCGAAGCCTTGAGCGCCTGGTCGGCTAGCCGCATCTTGGCCCACGATAGCGAGACTTCGGCGGTTGCGGACAGTGCAACGCGATATTGGCCCGCCTAGACTGCTCTTGAACGTGCCTCGCACGCGCCGTGTGCGCAGCGACTGCGCTTCGGATCATCTAATCGACACGACCGACACCCCGCGGATACGCTCGTCCATGCTCTCACCGACAGAATTCCTGGAGGTGGTGCGGCTCGCACCGCTCGTCGCGATCGACTTGATCGTCGCCGACGCCGACGGCCGTGTGCTCGTGGGCCAGCGGCGCAATCGCCCCGCACGCGGCACCTGGTTCGTTCCGGGCGGACGCATTCACAAGGACGAACGGCTGGACGCCGCGTTCACGCGCATCGTCGAAACAGAGCTGGGCATTGCGAGCATGCAACGCTCCTCGGCGCGCTTCGTCGGCGTATACGAACATCACTATCCCGACAACTTCGCGGCGGAGAACGGTATCGGCACGCACTATGTGGTGCTCGCCTATGCATTCATGCTGGACAGCACGGTGCCCGTCGGGCGCTTCGACCAGCATAGCCAGTACGCGTGGCTCTGGCCCGAGGAGCTACTCAAGCGCGACGACGTGCACAAGAATACGAAACAATATTTTTGCTGAAAACGCGCAAGCGCCACACACACACCCGCCCCTCTGCGTTCCGCGCGGCTTTCGAATACCTCGCGCGTGGGGCGCGTTCGCCCTTGTGCGCGCTTGTATGTACTGACGGCGCCCAAGCGCAACGCCCGGCCAGGGCCAGCCCCGCCTCCCAGCGCATATCGAGCCATTCTGCCAACTTCTCGGCATTTTCAGACTGCGCCGTGCGTCAGGGACGCACCGGCCTATCATGAATCCCGAGAGCGTGATGTGACCGCATGTAACAGCCCAAAGCAGCCCCAAGCAGCCGGATCAGGGCGCGCGGCGCAAAAACGCAACGTACTCCTGCGAATCCTTTCTGCGCGAGGAACCGGCCATGTACATCGACAGGGTGGTCTGCCGG
This sequence comes from Paraburkholderia sp. J10-1, assembly GCF_905220165.1. Taxonomy (NCBI): domain Bacteria; kingdom Pseudomonadati; phylum Pseudomonadota; class Betaproteobacteria; order Burkholderiales; family Burkholderiaceae; genus Paraburkholderia; species Paraburkholderia sp. J10-1. The sequence goes on from NZ_CAJMYW010000010.1 coordinate 207,654, forward strand.
CAAGCCGCTTTCCAGCCGCGCGGCGCTCACTTGAAGTTCGGACACGTGGCCAAACGCATAGGCATCCTGGTTTTCGAGGGCTTCCCGCTCGGGGATGTGACCTTGCTCGCCGACGTGTTTCGTCTCGCGAACGATGCCTGCGCCGACACGCTTCCTGCTTATTCGGTCGTGATGCTTTCCGAGCCTGGCGGCAACGTGGCCAGCGGCTGCGGCTTGCGGATCTGGTCCGAGAGCCTGCATGGCCCGCTGCGCAGCGGCTTTGACACACTGTTCATCGCCGGCGGCCCCGGTGCGATGATGGCGCGCGACAATCCGCGGCTCATCACGCGGCTTCAGATGCTCGCACCGAAAGTGCGCATCATCCGCGCACTCGGCGAGGGACGCGCCGTGCTCGCCGCCGCCGACGTGCCCTTCCTGCGCACGGGCGGCAATACGGCGAACTCGGCGCAGCGGCTGCGCCGCGCGCTGGAAGCGCGCAACGCCGGCGCTTCGGTCGTGACGCCTTCCGAGGCGCTCGTCGCGGCGCTGAAGGTGGTCAAGCGCAATCATGGCGTGGCGCTTGCGCAGCGCGTTTCCGAGGACTCGATGCCGGGCTCGTGGGAGCGGCTCGGCCCTATGCTCGACGATGGCGAAGCGGACAGCGCAAACGGCAAGATCAGCTCGGCCGCTCACTGGCTGCGCGAGAACTACCATCAGCCGATCTCGGTCGCCGATGCGGCGCGTGTCGCGCAGATGAGCATGCGCAACTTCCTGCGCCACTTCAAGACGCAAACGGGACTCACGCCGTCCGAATACCTGCTGCGTACCCGGCTCGATGCGAGTTGCCTGTTGCTCGCGCAAACCAATCTTCCGATCGACGAGATCGCGCAACGCTGCGGCGTGCCGCGCGGCGAGCGCCTTGCGCGCATCTTCCGGCGCAGGCTCTCGATTTCGCCATCGGGGTATCGCGCGGTCAACCGGCGGGCTTCGACCGAATGACTTCCGTTGCAAATCGATACACGATTGACTGCCTCACACGCAAGACGCCGCGTTTTCACGCGGCGTCTTTTCATTCGTTCTACTAATAGTTAACACCAGTACGCGCCGTTACAGCATGCCGGAGCCGAAAATCTCCGTGTGAATGCGCGAGGCGTCGACGCCGCGGGCAACGAGCGCCTCGCGCTGCTCGCGCATGAACGCCACGGGGCCGCACAGGTAGTAGTCGGCGTCGGGCAGCAGCACGTCGGCTTCGATGCGGCCGATATCGATGCGCCCTTCGAAGTCGTAGTCCACGCCGCGGCGGTCGTTTGCGCCGACTTCTTCGTAGAACACCGCGCGCTTGACGTTCGGGTACTCGGAAACAGCGTGACGCAGGAAGTCGCGGAATGCGTGCACCTTCGCGTTGCGGCATGCGTGCACGAAGGTCACCTTGCGCTCGCTGCGCTCCGCGATCAACGTGGAGAGCATCGACTTCATCGGCGTGATGCCCACGCCGCCGCTCATCAGCACGACCGGCGTCGTCTTCTTGCGATCGAGCGTGAACTCGCCCATCGGCGCGCTCACGTGCACCACCGCGCCCTCTTCCACGCCGTCATGCATGAGGTTCGACACGTGGCCCGGCTGTGCCTCGCCTCGGCCGGCTTCGCGCTTCACCGAAATGCGCAGCCACTTGCCGTGAGGCGCGTCCGAAAGGCTGTACTGACGCGGCTGGTCCACGCCAAGCTTGTCGACGAAGCGCGTCACGCTCACGTACTGCCCCGGCTCGAAGCCGCCTGCGGATGCGCCGTCGGCCGGCGCGAGATAGAACGAGGTAATTTCGTCGCTTTCGACTTGCTTGCGCATCACCTTGAACGGGCGGAAGCCGCTCCACGAGGCGCCCTCGTACAGCTTCGCCTCGGTGCCGATCATGATGTTCGCGAGTTGCTCGTAGGCCACGGCCCAGGCGTCGAGCGTGGGCTGGTCCACGGCGTCGCCGAGCACGTCCACGACCGCGCCGAGCAGATGGCGGCCGACGATCGGATAGTGCTCCGGACGGATGTTCAGGCTCGCGTGCTTGTGCGCGATATGCGTGACAGCGCCACCGAGCGCGCCCAGATTGTCGATGTTCGCCGCGTAGGCATAGACCGCGCGTGCGAGCGTTTCGGGCTGACTGCCGCTTTGCTGGTGCGTCTGGTTGAAGATGTTCTTGAGCTCGGGGTGCGCGGCGAACATCCGCTTGTAGAAGTGCTTGGTGATCGTGGCGCCGTGTTCGGCGAAAACGGGCGCAGTGGCCTTCACGCGGGCCATCTGGTCGGCGGTGAGCGCAGTCATTTGCAGCTTCTCCTCGTTAAAGATGCACATAAGATACATCTTTAACGAGGCAGCCAGACCCGGGCATTTTGTCGCACCCCGGCAATCTGCGGATTGTGCGAGGCGTGAATTCGCGGCGGATGGCCGTGGGGGGACTTCGGCAGGGCTTTTGCGGTGCGTTAGACAGTCCCTTTCGGCGATGACGCGCTGCTTGCGCCCTTTTATTCCCTACTCGCCCTTGCCTGCGCCACGGTCGTGCCGCCAAAGCACGTCGCTGCCTCCCTCAGCCCGATTAAGCACGCGCGCGAGCACGAACAGCAGATCGGAGAGCCGGTTGATGTAGCGGCGCGGCGTATCGGCGAGCGGCGGGCCCGAGTTCGGCGCCGCGCCCAGTGCGACGACAGCGCGCTCGGCGCGCCGGCACACCGTGCGGCACACATGGGCGAGCGCGGCAGCCCGTGAGCCGCCTGGGAGAATGAATTCCTTGAGCGGCGGCAGCGTGCCGTTGTAATGCGCGAGCCAGGCGTCGAGCCGCGCGAGGTGTTCGTCGGTCACGAGCGTGTGGCCCGGAATGCACAGTTCGCCGCCCAGATCGAACAGGTCGTGCTGGATGGCGACGAGCGCCTCGCGCACATCATCGGGCAGTGCCTCGCACAGCAACACGCCGATCTGCGAGTTCAGTTCGTCGACGTCGCCGATCGCGGCGATGCGCGCGTCGTCCTTGCGCACGCGGCTGCCGTCGCCGAGACCCGTAGAGCCGTCGTCACCGGTGCGCGTTGCGATCTTGCTCAGGCGATTGCCCATGTCGTGCCCTCCGAGGCGAAAAATTCGCGCAGTTCGCGCGTGACGCGCGCCCAGCGCCACCGAAAGCGCGCACATCCGGCGGCCATTATAAGTTTGATGCGTCGCAGCAAAGGGAGCGCGGCTTTGCGCCCCGGACGTTCAGCGTAAAATGGTCCACGCCAGAAGTCATACCCATACGAAGGAGACACCCGCGTGAATCACCCCGCGCCGCCGGCCCTCGCACGCCGCCCGTTCCCCGCCGAACTCCTCGATGAACTGCGCAGCGCGTTCGGCGAACACGTCTCCACCTCGGAAGCCGTGCGCGCCCACCACGGCCGCGACGAGTCCCCCTTCGATCCGCAACTGCCCGACGCCGTGGTGTTCGCGCAGAGCACCGAGGACATTCAGACCGTCGTCAAGCTGTGCGCCCGTCATGGCGTGCCGATCATTCCCTACGGCAACGGTTCGTCGCTCGAAGGTCACTTGCTGGCCGTGCAGGGCGGCGTGTCGATCGACCTCTCGCAGATGAACCGCGTGCTCTCGATCAACGCCGAAGACCTCACGGTGACGGTCGAGCCCGGCATCTCGCGCAAGCAGCTCAATGAAGCACTGCGCGACACGGGTCTTTTCTTCCCGATCGACCCGGGCGCCGACGCGAGCATCGGCGGCATGACGGCCACGCGCGCCTCGGGCACCAACGCCGTGCGCTACGGCACGATGCGCGAGAACGTGCTCGGCCTGACCGCCGTACTCGCCGACGGCCGCGTGGTCAAAACCGGCACGCGCGCACGCAAGTCGTCGGCAGGCTACGACCTCACGCGCCTTTTCGTGGGTTCGGAAGGCACGCTCGGCGTGATCACCGAAATCACGGTGCGGCTCTACCCGCAGCCCGAGGCGGTCTCGGCGGCGGTGTGCGCGTTCCCTTCGATGGCCGAGGCCGTGCGCACGGTGATCGAAACGATTCAGATTGGCGTGCCGATCGCGCGCGTGGAATTCATCGACTCGCTCGCGGTGCGCGCGATCAACAAGCATTCGAATCTCACGCTGCGCGAGAAGCACACGCTCTTCTTCGAATTTCACGGCACCGAGGCGGGCGTCGCGGAGCAAGCACAGCTCGTGCAGGAGCTTGCCGCACAGCATGGCGGCGAAGGCTTCGAGTGGGCCACGCGCCCCGAGGACCGCAGCCGCCTGTGGAACGCACGCCACAACGCCTATTTCGCGATGCTGCAACTGAAGCCCGGCTGCCGCGCCGTGACGACCGACGTGTGCGTGCCGATCTCGCGCCTCGCCGAATGCGTGATCGAGACCGAAACCGATCTCAAAGCCTCGCCGCTGCCCTGCCCGATCGTCGGCCACGTGGGCGACGGCAACTTCCACGTGGCGATCCTGATCGATCCTGACAAGCCCGAGGAGATCGACGAGGCCGAGCGCCTGAACCACCGCATCGTGCAGCGCGCGATCGCAATGGACGGCACCTGCACGGGCGAGCACGGCGTGGGTCTGCACAAGATGGGTTTTCTCGTGGAGGAGCACGGCGCGGACACCATCGACACGATGCGCGCGATCAAGCACGCACTCGATCCGCACAACCTGATGAATCCGGGCAAGATCTTCAGCTGGGCGGCGTAACCGACGAGCAAGCGCGACACGCGCGCAAAAGCGCTTAGCGAGCGCAAACAACCGCAACAGACGGGAGGAGACATGAACGCACCAGACGCGAACTTGCCCGAGCTGAGCCCGGAGGCGCTCGCGCAGCGTCAGCGTGAGGTGGTCCAGGCGTTGATGGCCGTGCTGCCGGCGCATTGCCTGCTGCATCGCGAGGAGGACACCGTCGCCTACGAGTGCGACGGCCTTGCCGCCTACCGGCGGCTGCCGCTCGCAGTGGCGCTGCCGGAAACCGAGTCGCAGGTGCAGCGCATCGTGCAGATCTGCCGGCGGCTCGACGTGCCGGTCGTGCCGCGCGGCGCGGGCACCGGCCTGTCGGGCGGCGCCATGCCGATCCGGCACGGCATCGTGCTCTCGCTCGCGCGCTTCAAGCGCATTCTCGAAGTCGATCCGTACGCGCGCACGGCTACCGTACAGCCTGGCGTGCGCAATCTGGCCGTTTCCGAAGCGGCGGCGCCTTTCGGCCTCTACTACGCGCCGGATCCCTCCTCGCAGATCGCCTGCACGATAGGCGGCAACGTTTCGGAGAATTCGGGCGGCGTGCACTGCCTCAAGTACGGTCTCACCGTGCACAACGTGCTGCGCGTGCGCGCCGTGACGATGGATGGCGAGATCGTCGAATTCGGCTCGCTTGCGCCCGATGCGCCGGGCCTCGATCTGCTCGCGGTGATGATCGGCAGCGAAGGCATGTTCGCGATCGTTACCGAAGTGACCGTCAAGCTGATTCCGCGCCCGCAAACGGCGCAGGTCATCATGGCGAGCTTCGACGATGTCGTGAAGGGTGGCGACGCCGTAGCGGGCATCATTGCCTCGGGCATCATTCCGGCGGGCCTGGAGATGATGGACAAGCCAGCCACGCGCGCCGTGGAGGAGTTCGTGAACGCCGGCTACGACCTCGACGCCGCCGCGATCCTGCTGTGCGAAGCCGACGGCACGCCCGAGGAAGTCGCCGACGAAATCGCGCGCACGACCACGGTGCTGCGCGAGCATGGCGCCACGCGCATCCAGATCTCGCGCACTGAGGAAGAACGCCTGCGCTTCTGGTCGGGCCGCAAGAACGCGTTTCCGGCGGCGGGCCGCATTTCGCCCGACTATTACTGCATGGACGGCACGGTACCGCGCCGCGCGATCGGGCCGCTGCTCGCGCGCATCCACGAGATGGAAAAGCAGTATGGGCTGCGCTGCATCAACGTATTCCATGCGGGCGACGGCAACATGCACCCGCTCATTCTCTTCAACGGTAATGACCTCGACGAATGGCACCGCGCCGAGGCCTTTGGCTCGGACATTCTCGAAACCTGCGTAGAACTGGGCGGCACGGTGACGGGCGAGCACGGTGTGGGCATCGAAAAGATCAATTCGATGTGCGTGCAATTCTCGCCGCAGGAGCGCGATGCGTTTCACGCGGTGAAACACGCGTTCGACCCGGCCAGACTGCTGAACCCCGACAAGGGGATCCCCACGCGAGCGCGCTGCGCCGAATACGGGCGCATGCACGTGCGGGGCAATCTGCTGCCGCACCCTGAATTGCCGCGCTTCTGACAGACGCACGACCACGCGCAAGGCATCGCGCCATTTATGCGTTTCGCGTGACCCGCATGAGGGTCCGCTCCGGGTTGTCAGGCGAGGTTCGCTCAGTACAATCGAGCGAACCATATAACGAACGAGCGCGACCATCACGACATGGAAGAGGACGACATCGTCTCGGACTGGTCCGAACGCATCCGGGCAGCGAGCGCCGATGGGCGGGCGTTGCGCATTCGCGGAGGGGGCACCAAGGACTGGTACGGCCAGTCGCTCGAGGGCGAGATTCTCGACACGCGCGCACACCGCGGCATCATCGCGTACGACCCAGCCGAACTGGTGATCACGGCCCGCGCCGGCACACCGCTTGTCGAAATCGAAACGGCGCTTGCGGCCCACGGACAGATGCTCGCGTTCGAGCCGCCGCACTTCGGCGCCCAGGCCACCCTGGGCGGCTGCATTGCCGCAGGCATTGCCGGTCCCCGGCGGGCGAGCGCGGGCGCACCGCGCGACTTCGTGCTGGGCGCGGTGCTCATGAACGGCCACGGCGAGGTGCTGCATTTCGGCGGCCAGGTAGTGAAAAACGTGGCGGGCTACGACGTCTCGCGGCTCATGGCGGGCTCGCTCGGGACGCTCGGCCTGCTGCTGGAGCTTTCGGTGAAGGTGCTGCCGGTTGCGCAAGCGGAAACCACGCTCAAGTTCGACATGAACGGCACCGACGCCGTACGCAAGCTCAACGAATGGGGCGGCCGCCCGCTGCCGATGACGGCGAGCGCCTGGCGCAACGGAACCCTCGCGGTACGCCTCGCCGGCGCGGAGGCGGCCGTGAAAACCGCGCGCGCGAGCCTGGGGGGCGAAGTGGTGGACGCCGTGGAGGCCGAGCGCTTCTGGGCGGGCCTGCGCGAGCAGACCGATCCGTTCTTTGCCTCGATCGCACCGAATGCGGCGCTGTGGCGGCTCGCGCTGCCCTCGATCGCGGAGCCCTTGCAACTGCCGGGCGCGCAACTCATGGAGTGGGGCGGCGCGCAGCGCTGGTGGATCACGGAAACCGACGCGCAAACAGTGCGCATCAGCGCGAAGCAGGCCGGCGGTCACGCCACGATGTTCCGCACGGGGCGTGACTACGACCGCAGTGCGGGCGTCTTCACGCCCTTGCCCGCGCCGCTCATGAAGATCCATCGCGGTCTGAAGGCCGCCTTCGACCCGGCCCGCATCTTCAATCGCGGCCGGCTGTATTCCGACTTCTGACGACACCCACACGCGGCGATGCAGACGAACCTCGCGGACTTCATACGCAACACCCCCGACGGCGACGAAGCCGACGCGATCCTGCGCAAGTGCGTGCATTGCGGCTTCTGCACCGCGACCTGCCCGACCTATCAGTTGCTCGGCGACGAACTGGACGGCCCGCGCGGGCGCATCTATCTGATGAAGCAGATGGTGGAAGGCGCGCCCGTGACGAAGAGCACGCTCACGCACCTCGACCGCTGCCTCACGTGCCGCAGTTGCGAGACGACCTGCCCTTCGGGCGTGCAGTACGGGCGCCTCGTGGAAGTGGGCCGCAAGCACGCGGAACAGATGGTGCAACGGCCGCTGCGCCAGCGCCTCATGCGCCGCCTGCTCGCGGGCCTGCTGCCGCGCCGCGCGCTTTTCACGCCGGCCATGCGCCTTGGCCAGCAGGTGCGCCCGCTTCTGCCCAAGCGCCTGCGCGACAAGGTGCCCGTGCGCCAGCGCTCGCTTGCGTGGCCCACGGCGAAGCACGCGCGCAAGATGCTGATGCTGCAAGGCTGCGTGCAGCCCTCGATGATGCCCAACATCAACATCGCCACCGCGCGCGTGCTGGATGCACTGGATATCGAGACGATCGTCTCGCCGCAATCGGGCTGCTGCGGCGCGATCCGCCTGCATATGGGCTACGCCGACGATGCGCTCGACGACGTGCGCGCGAACATCGACGCCTGGTGGCCGTACATCGAGCAAGGCGTGGAGGCGATCGTGATGAACGCCTCGGGCTGCGGCGCGACGGTGAAGGAATACGCGCACCTGCTGCGCGACGACCCGGCCTATGCGGAGAAAGCGCGCCGCGTGGTCGAACTCACGCGCGATCTTTCGGAGCTGCTGCCCGCGTTCGAGGAACAACTCGTGGCCGCAACGAGACGGCGCGGCATCAAGACGGTGGCCTGGCATCCTCCCTGCACGCTGCAGCATGGCCAGCAGTTGCGCGGCGGCGTGGAAAAGCTGCTCACCGCGCTCGGGCTCGACGTGCGGCTGCCCGCCGACAGCCATCTTTGCTGCGGCTCCGCAGGCACCTATTCGATCATGCAGCCGCGCCTTTCCTATACGCTGCGCAACCAGAAAGTGGACCGGCTGCAGGCGCTGGAGCCGCAACTGATCGTTTCCGCCAACATAGGCTGCATCACGCACCTGCAAAGCGGCACGGCGATTCCGGTCACGCACTGGATCGAGCTGGTCGAACATATGCTGGCAACGAATTGAGCCATCGGCAACGGAACCAGCGTAACGAAGCGCGCGGCGCGCCAACAGTCGGCCATTCGGTATAGCCTTTCTGGCCAGTGTTTTGCGCCGTGCGCAGTCCGTATAATGGCCGTCGTTCTGTTCGTTTTGGATCCAAAAGCGGCGCGAGCCACGTTACGCGTCAGCCTTCAAGCCCGATGACCGATCTTTCCCACAATCTCGAAGCTGTCCGCGAGCGCATCGCCGCCGCCGCCCGCAACGCCGGCCGCGACCCGCAAAGCGTGGAGTTGCTCGCGGTTTCGAAAACGTTTCCCGCGCAGGACGTACGCGCCGCTCACGCTGCCGGCCAGCGCGCGTTCGGCGAGAACTACGTGCAGGAATCCGTGGACAAGATCGAGGCGCTCGCCGACCTGCGCGCGAGCATCGAATGGCATTTCATCGGGCCGCTCCAATCGAACAAGACACGCCCCGTGGCCGAGCGTTTCGACTGGGTCCATTCGGTCGATCGTCTGAAGATTGCCGAGCGCCTTTCGGCGCAACGTCCCGCCGGCATGGCGCCGCTCAACGTCTGCCTCCAGGTCAACGTGAGCGGCGAGGCCAGCAAGAGCGGCGTCACCCCGCAAGAAGCGCAGCAGGTCGCCAAGCAAATCGCCGCCCTGCCCAACCTGCGCCTGCGCGGGCTCATGTCGATTCCCGAGCCGGAAACCTCGCTCGAGGCGCAACGCGCGCCGCACCGCCAACTGCGCGAGCTGTTCGAAGCGCTACGCGCAGAAGGCCTCGCGCTCGACACGCTCTCCATGGGCATGTCGGCCGACCTCGAAGCCGCGGTGCTCGAAGGCGCGACGATCGTGCGCGTCGGCACCGCGATCTTCGGCGCGCGCGACTACTCTCACTGATTCATTGAACGATTCCATCACCATGAAAATTGCCTTCATCGGCGGCGGCAACATGGCCGCCGCGCTCATCGGCGGCCTGATCCGCAAGGGCGTTCCCGCCGACAATCTGTACGCGATCGATCCGAACGAGGACGCCCGCAAGCGCAGCGCCGAACAGTTCGGCGTGCGCACCGGCGCCGCCGCGGATTCCGCGCTCGCGTCGTATGACGCGGTGCTGATCGCCGTGAAGCCGCAAATCGCCAAAGCCGTGGCCGAAGGCATCGCCCCGCACCTCGGCGCGCATCAGGTCGTCATCAGCATCATGGCCGGCATTCGCATCGACGACCTTTCGCGCTGGCTGAACGGCCATGCGCGCGTCGTGCGCACGATGCCGAACACGCCCGCGCTGATCGGCATGGGCGCAACCGGTCTCGTCGCAAGCAGCGGCGTGGACGCGGCGGGCCGCCAGCTCGCGTCCGACGTGCTCGGCGCGGTGGGCCAAACGGTCTGGTTCGACGACGAAGCGAAGATCGACGCGGTCACGGGCATCTCGGGCAGCGGCCCGGCCTACGTGTTCTATTTCATCGAAGCGCTCGAAGAAGCGGCGCGTCAGCTCGGCATGGACGAGCAGCAAGGCCGCGCGCTCGCCATCGCCACGTTCGCGGGTGCTGCACAGCTCGCGCTGCAATCGGACGAGCCGCCCGCCGTGCTGCGCGAGCGCGTGACCTCCAAGGGCGGTACGACGGCTGCCGCACTGGCGTCGTTCGACGCATCGGGCGTGAAGGCCGCCATCGTCAAGGGCGCGCTCGCGGCCGATGCGCGCGCGAAGGAAATGGGCGAGGAATTCGGCAAGCAGTAAGCCTGCCGCAGCGTCATACAAAAAAAGCGCCGGGTGTGTCATGCACCCGGCGCTTTTTCGTCTGGAGTCGAGCTGGCCTTAGAGTCCCGCGACGGCGTAATGGGCCGCGATCCCCACGAACAGCACGCCGCCCAACCAGTTGTTGTGGCGGAAGGCGGCGAAGCACGGCATGCGCTCGCGGCCCTTGATCAACGTGTAGTGGTAAATCGCACAACCCGCCGCAGCCGCCCAGCCAAGCCAGTAAAGCCAGCCGAAACCCAGCGTCAAACCCACCCACACGTAAATGCCAAGCGTCACCGCGTAGCAGAGCATGATCGCGAGCACGTCGAACCGGCCGAACGTGAGCGCCGAGGTGCGAATGCCGATCTTGATGTCGTCGTCGCGATCGACCATGGCGTACTCGGTGTCGTAGGCGACGGACCAGAATACGTTCGCGACCAGCATGATCCATGCGAGCGCCGGCACGTGATCCTGTACGGCGGCGAACGCCATCGGAATACCAAAGCCGAACGCAATGCCCAGGTACGCCTGCGGAATCGCAAAGAAACGCTTGGTGAACGGATAGGACGCCGCCACGAACAGCGCCACGACCGAAAGCTGCTTCGTGAGCGCGTTGAGCGGCAGGATCAACAGGAACGACACGAGCGCGAGACCCGCGGCAATTGCTACCGCCTCCCAGGCGCGAATGCGGCCCGACGTGATGGGACGCTCGGCGGTGCGCTTCACGTGGCGGTCGAAGTCGCGGTCGGCGTAGTCGTTGATCGCGCAGCCCGCCGAGCGCATCAGCACCGTGCCGATCGTGAAGATGATCAGCAGCGAAAGCGGCGGACGGCCGTCGGAAGCGATCCAGAGCGCGTTGAGCGTCGGCCACAGCAGCAGCAGGCTGCCGATCGGCTTGTCCATGCGGACGAGCCGCAAATAGAGCGGGAGTCGGGCGAACATGATCGGGGCGGGAAAAGCGATGCCGCTATTGTAGGCCAGGGCGCCGCCTTGCCGCCCGCGCCCTTGCCGCGAGCCGCACCCGCGCAAAATACAAAGGCCCGCCGGACGTCCGGCGGGCCTTTCATTGCCCTTCCCGTGCGGCGCCGCTGCGCATCAGGCCAGCAGCGAGCGCAGCATCCACGCGGTCTTTTCGTGCGTCTGCATGCGTTGCGTGAGCAGGTCGGCGGTCGGCTCGTCGTTGGCGGCTTCCGTCGACGGGAAGATCGCGCGCGCGGTGCGCACCACGGCTTCCTGGCCTTCCACCAGCTGGCGGATCATGTCTTCCGCGTTCGGCACACCGTCCGCTTCGGGAATCGACGAGAGCTTCGCGAACTCCTTGTAGCTGCCCGGCGCATGCACGCCCAGCGCACGAATGCGTTCGGCGATTGCGTCCACGGCCAGCGCGAGCTCGTTGTACTGCCCCTCGAACATCAGATGGAGCGTGTTGAACATCGGCCCCGTCACGTTCCAGTGGAAGTTGTGCGTCTTCAGATACAGCGTGTAGGTGTCTGCGAGCAGGCGCGAGAGACCATCCGCGATCTTCTTGCGATCCTTGTCGCTGATGCCGATGTTCACGTGCTGTACGGTTGCTTTTTTGGCCATGACGACTCCTTGTGTAGCAGTGAGACTACGCGTGCGTGTTGCGATCCGGTTGCGTCGCCTGGCGCCTCTCGATAATGGCGCGCGAACGCTCGATCGGCCGTCAGTGTAGCCTGGAAATATCGGAAACCCTGTTCATCCGGCCCTACTGCCGAGCAACGTGCGCAGCACGTTTAGTGCCCCGTGAAGTGCGCAAGGGCTTGCATGGCGATCGCCACGAAGCCGCTCGCCACAATCGCGAAACCCACCACGCGGCGCACGATCTGCGTGCCTTCCGCGCGCGTGCGCGCCATCGTGGCGGCCTCGCCTCGTCCCATGGTCCTGAGGGTCATCGTCATCGTACGGGTCATGATCGTGCTCCTTTGGTGCTTCGGTGCTTCCTGGAAGTCCTGCTTCGGGCGCGGCTCGTTGTCCCGGCGTTGCGACAACAAACCGCGCCTTCCACCTTATTTAGCCAGCTTCGCGATCGCGTCGGTCACACCTTGCGCGTACGCCGGATCGGCGCGGCGGAAGTGCTCGATCTGGCGCGCCACGATCTCCGCGGGCACACCGCTGATGTGTCGCGCGATGTTCGCGAAAAGCCGTTCGCGCTGCCCCGCGTCGAACAGCCGGAACAGCGCGCCCGGCTGGCTGTAGTAGTCGTCGTCTTCGCGGTGATCGTAGTGATCGACCGCACCCGCTGCGAGCGGCGGTTCACCGGCCTGCGGACGCTGAGCGAAGTCACCGAAGCGGCTCGGCTCGTAGTTCACGTTGCCGCCCAGGTTGCCGTCGGTGCGCATGGCGCCGTCGCGGTGGAACGAGTGGAACGGGCAACGCGGCGCATTCACCGGAATCTGGTGATGGTTCACGCCAAGCCGGTAGCGCTGCGTGTCGCCATACGAGAACAACCGCCCCTGCAACAAGCGATCCGGCGAGAAGCCGATGCCCGGCACCACATTCGCCGGCGTGAAAGCAGCCTGCTCGACATCGGCGAAATAGTTCTGCGGATTGCGGTTCAACTCGATCGTGCCGACGTCGATCAACGGATAGTCCTTGTGCGGCCAGACCTTCGTGATATCGAACGGGTTGTACGGCACCTTCGCGGCATCGGCCTCGGGCATCACCTGAATACGGAAGTGCCACTTCGGGAAATTGCCCATCTCGATCTCGTTGAACAGATCGCGCTGCGCCGATTCGCGGTCCTGAGCAACCACCTGCGCCGCTTCGGCATCGCTGTAGTTCTCCACGCCCTGCGCCGACTTGAAGTGGAACTTCACGTAAAAGCGCTCGTTATTCGCGTTGATGAACGAGAACGTGTGCGAGCCGAAACCGTGCTGCTGGCGATAGTTCTTCGGAATCCCGCGATCGCTCATGAGGATCGTCACCTGATGCAGCGACTCCGGGTGACGCGACCAGAAGTCCCACGCGGCCACGTTGCTGCGCATGTTGGTGCGCGGATCGCGCTTTTGCGTGTGGATGAAGTCCGGGAACTTGAGCGGATCGCGAATGAAAAACACCGGCGTGTTGTTGCCGACGATGTCCCAGTTGCCCTCTTCCGTATAGAACTTGATCGAGAAGCCGCGCACGTCGCGCTCGGCATCGGCTGCACCGCGCTCACCCGCCACGGTCGAGAAACGGATGAAGAGCGGCGTTTCCTTGCCGACTTCGCCGAACACCTTGGCCTTCGTGTAACGCGAGATGTCGTGCGTGACCTTGAGCGTGCCGAACGCGCCCGAGCCCTTCGCGTGCACGCGGCGCTCGGGAATCACTTCGCGGTCGAAGTGCGCGAGCTTTTCGAGCAGCCACACGTCTTGGAGCATCACGGGGCCACGCGGGCCGGCGGTGAGGGAGTTCTGGTTATCGACGACGGGTGCGCCGGCTGCCGAGGTGAGAGTACGGTCGGTCATGCTGGATTCCTTTCTTGCTTGCGGGTGTGTTCTGGAATGCGGGGAATGCTGCGGCGCGCTGGCGCGAGAGCGTCAGGCAGACAACGCGCGGTCGACCAGCAGCGAGAACCACACAGTGCGAAGGCCGGAATCGGCGCGTGCCGAGGTGCTGGGTGCGGGCGTGTTCGAGTGGGTGGTTTGCATCGCTTCCTCCAGTTGGGTTGCCGGTTGGTGTCGGTTGGAGGAAACTTTACCAAAGACTATCTATATCGATAATTTGATTTACTTAATCTATCGAATAGACGTTGATTATTGGGGTCGCAAGAAACGCAAGGAGAGGGAACTGTGACGCGGGCGAATGCCGCGCCAGAGAGGAAAACGCGCCGCGCAGCCCGAAAGCGCACGGCGCGATGACCGTCAGGCAGCCTCGGCGGGTGCCTCGATCTTCTTCACGCCGGGCAACTCACAGGCGTGAATGGCGTCGACGATCGCCTCGATCGCCGGCATGCGCGTGAAGCTCTTGCGCCACGCGAGCACCACGCGGCGGTCCGGCACCGGCTCGTCGAACGGCACGTACGACAGCAGCCCGGAATCGACGCCGCCCGCGTGCGGCTTCACCTCGGTCACCGACATGCGCGGCAGCACGGTAATGCCAACTCCGCTTGCGACCATATGGCGGATGGTTTCCAGCGACGAGCCTTCGAAGGTCTTCTGGATGCCGTCGGCGTTTTGCGAGAAGCGCATCAGTTCCGGGCACACGCCCAGCACGTGGTCGCGGAAGCAATGGCCGCTGCCGAGCAGCAGCATGGTTTCCTGCTTAAGGTCGTCCGGGTCGATCTTCGGGCGCTGCTCCCACGCATGGCCCGAAGGCAGCGCCACGACGAACGGCTCGTCGTAGAGCGGACGCAGCGTGAGGCCGGTTTCGGGGAACGGCAGCGCCATGATTGCCACGTCGATCTCGCCCTGCTTGAGCAGTTCGATGAGCTTGAGCGTGTAGTTCTCCTGCAGCATGAGCGGCATTTGCGGCACACGCTTGATCATCTGCTTGACGAGCGTGGGCAACAGGTACGGCCCGATCGTGTAGATCACGCCGAGGCGCAGCGGCCCGACGAGCGGATCCTTGCCCTGCTTGGCGATTTCCTTGATCGCGAGCGTCTGCTCGAGCACGCGCTGCGCTTGCGTCACGATCTGCTCGCCGATGGGCGTCACGCTCACCTCGCTCGTGCCGCGCTCGAAGATCTGCACATTCAGTTCGTCTTCGAGCTTCTTGATGGCGACCGAAAGGGTCGGCTGGCTCACGAAGCAGGCTTCCGCGGCCCGTCCGAAGTGGCGCTCTCGAGCTACCGCGACAATGTATTTCAATTCAGTGAGCGTCATTCGGGGACCAATCAAAAAGGGTGATTCAATAGCTTGTACTTATACACCTATGGCGGCGATTCGCCAATAATCAACACCCCTATGCGGGGCGTGATCAAAGCAAAAGGGTCAGACGGCGTTGGCGCGCGCAGGTTCCGCGCAATGCGCTAAATGGACTATTTACGCTTTCAGATATTGCTCGCGCGCGCCGAGCCAGCGGTTTAAATGCTGCGTGACGACGTGCGGAAACTCGTGCAGCAGGCGATCGGCGGCGCCGCGCGCGGGCTCGATGAGCCACGCGTCGTTTTCAAGGTTCGCGAAGCGCAGCATCGCCGCGCCGGATTGACGCGCGCCGAGGAATTCGCCGGGGCCGCGGATTTCGAGGTCCTTGCGCGCGATCTCGAAGCCGTCGGTCGTTTCGCGCATGGTTTGCAAACGCGCGCGGCCCGTGAGCGACAAGGGCCCCGTATAGAGCAGCACGCACACCGAAGCGGCGCTGCCCCGCCCCACGCGCCCGCGCAACTGGTGAAGCTGCGCGAGGCCGAAGCGCTCGGCGTGTTCGATCACCATCAGCGAGGCGTTGGGCACGTCCACGCCCACTTCGATCACCGTCGTCGCCACGAGGAGTTGCACTTCGTTGCGTGAGAACGCGTCCATGACCGCGGCCTTGTCCGTGGAAGCGAGGCGGCCATGCACGAGGCCCACGGTGAGTTCCGGCAGCGCGGCCACGAGCGTTTCATAAGTCTCGACGGCCGTTTGCAGCTGCAACGTCTCGCTTTCCTCGATCAGCGGACATACCCAGTACACCTGACGACCCGTGAGCGCCGCCGCGCGCACACGCGCGATCACTTCCTCGCGGCGCGCGTCGGAAATGAGCTTCGTGAGGATCGGCGTGCGGCCGGGCGGCAGCTCGTCGATGGTGGAGACGTCGAGGTCCGCGTAGTAAGTCATCGCAAGCGTGCGCGGAATGGGCGTGGCCGACATCATCAGCTGATGCGGCTGGAACTCGCGATGCGCCTGATCCGGAGACTGCGTTGGCAACCGCGCGTTCTGCGCCTTCGCGCGCAACGCGAGCCGCTGCTCGACGCCGAAACGATGCTGCTCGTCGACGATCACGAGGCCGAGGCGCGCGAATTCCACGGCCTCCTGAATGATCGCGTGCGTGCCGATCACGAGCTGCGCCGTGCCGAGCGCCGCGGCTTCGAGCGCCGCGCGCTTTTCCTTCGCCTTCAGGCTGCCGGCAAGCCACGCCACCTGCACGCCGAGCGGCTCGAGCCAGCCTCGCAGCTTGCGTGCGTGCTGTTCCGCGAGAATTTCGGTCGGCGCCATGAGTGCGGCCTGATAGCCCGCGTCGATGGCCTGCGCGGCCGCGAGCGCCGCGACCACGGTCTTGCCGCTGCCAACGTCGCCTTGCAGCAGGCGCTGCATCGGGTGCGGCTGTTCGAGATCGTGAGCGATTTCGGCCACCACGCGCTCCTGCGCGCCGGTGAGCGTGAACGGCAGCGCGCCACGCAGACGCGCGAGCAGCGTCTCTTCGCTCTTGCGCCCCGCGACATGCCGCGCCATGGCGGGTGCCGCGCGCGTGCGGCGCTCTTCGTGCGCGCGCTTGAGCGAGAGTTGCTGCGCGAGCAGTTCCTCGAACTTGATGCGGGTCCACGCGGGATGCGTGCCTTCGATGAGCGCGTACTCGTCGGCGTTCACGGGCGGGTGGTGCAGGGTCTTGACCGCGTCCATGAGCGGCGGCACGTCCAGCGGCGCCATGAACTCGTGCGCCACGGCTTCGGGCAGGAGTTCGGGCAAATGCGCGCGCGAAAGCGCGTTGTCGATCGCCTTGCGCAGATACGCCTGGCTCACGCCCGCAGTGGACGGATACACCGGTGTGAGCGCCTGCGGCAGTGGCGCGTCGCCTTCCACGACCTTCACGGCCGGATGCACCATCTCCATGCCGAAGAAGCCGCCACGCACATCGCCACGCACGCGCAGACGCTTGCCGATCGCCATCTGCGCGACCTGCGAACCATAGAAGTTCAGGAAGCGCAGATGCAGTTCGTCGCCGTTGTGGTCTTGGAGCTTCACGACCAGTTGGCGGCGCGGACGGTAGGCGATCTCGTTGTCGAACACCACGCCTTCGGTTTGCGCGATGCCGCCCGGCAGCAGTTCGCCGATGGGCGTGAGCGTGGTTTCGTCCTCGTAGCGCATCGGCAGATGCAGCACGAGATCGATGTCGCTGCGCAGGCCGAGTTTCGCGAGGCGGTCGGCGGTTTTGGTGAGCTTGGGCTTGTCTTTGGCCGCGGCTTTTTCTGCGGCCACATCTGCGCCCTTTTCTGCCGTTTTTTTGCTGGCGCGTTTGCGCGCGGGCGGTGCGGCCCCTTGCGCCGCCTCCTGTTGCCGCGTCCGCGCGCCATCCTCGGGCAGGCGCGCGTCGTCGGGCGCGTCGCTCGCGGCATCGGGTTCGGACATCAATCGGCTAACGGATGAGGGCATGGGCAGCTTCGCAAGTACAATATCGGCTTTCCGGCATGGCGCGGCGCGTGCAGCGCGACGGCCTTTGCCATCGGGCGCATGTCGCACAAGCGCATGTCCCGCAATCATAGCCGCTCACTGAACGTGGGCGGCCATTGCAGCCGCTTTTGGGGGCGCAACCGCTTGGCGGTTCGGCCCAGTAAAGCCGCCGCGCGCCGGGCCTCCGGCGCATTTCCGTTACTTCAGGCCGCATGTTCAAGCTTTCCGATTTCGATTTCGACCTCCCCGAGGAACTGATCGCGCAGACCGCCCTGCCCGAGCGCAGCGCGAGCCGTCTGCTGGAGGTCGACAACACCACGCAACCTGCGCGTTTCACCGACCGCCGCTTCTCCGAGTTGCCCGCGTGCATCGCGCCGGGCGACTTGCTCGTCTTCAACGATACCAAGGTGCTGAAGGCGCGTTTCTTCGGCCAGAAGGCCAGCGGCGGCAAGATCGAGGTGCTCGTGGAGCGCCTGACCGGCGCGCGCTCGGCGCTCGCGCAGATCCGCGCGAGCAAGAGCCCGGGCCCCGGCACGGTGCTGCGCCTCGCCGATGCGTTCGAGGTGACGGTTGGCGAGCGCGTCGATCAGTTCTACACGCTGCACTTTCCCGACGACTGCCTCACGCTCATCGAGCAACACGGCCGTCTGCCGCTGCCGCCCTATATCACGCACGACGCCGACGCGAGCGACGAAACGCGCTATCAAACGGTGTTCGCGCAAAATCCGGGCGCGGTGGCCGCGCCCACGGCGGGCCTGCACTTCGACGACGCCCTGCTCGCGCAACTCGACGCGCAAGGCGTGGAGCGCGCCACGCTCACGCTGCACGTGGGCGCGGGCACGTTCCAGCCGGTGCGCGTGGAGAACATTGCCGAGCACAAGATGCATAGCGAGTGGTACGAACTGCCGCAATCGCTCGTCGACAAGATCGCCGCCACGCGCGCGCGCGGCGGCCGCGTGATCGCGGTGGGCACGACCTCGATGCGCGCGCTCGAAGCCGCCGCGCGCGACGCCGACCGCGAAGGCCGCGCACTCGCGGCAACGCAGGCGGAAACCGATATCTTCATTACGCCTGGGTACACGTTCCGCGTGGTCGACCGGCTCGTCACGAACTTCCACCTGCCGAAATCGACGTTATTGATGCTCGTATCGGCGTTCGCGGGCATCGAAACGATCCGCGCGGCGTATCGTCATGCGATTGCCGAGCGGTATCGGTTCTTCAGTTACGGTGATGCGATGCTGCTCACCAGAACAGACAACGCGCTGAACAAGTAACACCCACGCTTTCCAGGCCGTCACGCGATCTGCACACGCGCGGCGGCGTTTCACTACCTGCGCCGGACTTGTCGACTGGCGTTAGCGCTTTAGCGCTTACGCCAGTCCCACGCAGAGCGCCGGTTGCACAGGAGTCCACGCATGACCGACGGTCATCAAAACAACGCACGCGCCGAACACGGCGCTTATTTGGGTCAACTCGTGGGCGAACGCCCGCAAAACGGCCTGAAATTCGAGCTGCTCGGCACCGACGGCCTCGCGCGCCGCGGGCGCGTCACGCTCAATCACGGCGTGGTCGAAACGCCGATCTTCATGCCCGTGGGCACCTACGGCACCGTGAAGGCCACGCAGCCGCGCGAGCTCGAGGAAATGAAGGCGCAGATCATCCTCGGCAACACCTTCCACCTGTGGCTGCGCCCGGGTCTGGAAACGATCGAGGCGCACGGCGGCCTGCACCGCTTCATGGGCTGGAACCGGCCCATCCTCACGGATTCGGGCGGTTTCCAGGTGTTCTCGCTCGGCGACCTGCGCAAGATCTCGGAAGACGGCGTGCGCTTCGCGTCGCCCGTGAACGGCGACAAGCTGTTCCTCTCGCCCGAAGTGTCGATGCAGATCCAGAAGGTGCTGAACTCGGACATCGTCATGCAGTTCGACGAGTGCACGCCCTACGCGACCAACGGCGTGCCGACCACGCACAAGGAAGCCGCCGACTCCATGCGCATGTCGATGCGCTGGGCGCAGCGCTCGATCGACGAATTCAACCGTCTCGGCAACCCGAATGCGCTCTTTGGCATCGTGCAAGGCGGCATGTTCGAGGACCTGCGCGACGAATCGCTCGCCGGTCTCTCGCAGATGCCGTTCCACGGCTACGCGATCGGCGGTCTTTCGGTGGGCGAGCCGAAGGAAGACATGATGCGCGTGCTCGAACACATCGCGCCGAAGCTGCCCGCCGACAAGCCGCACTACCTGATGGGCGTGGGCACGCCGGAAGACCTGGTGGCGGGCGTGGCCGCGGGCGTCGACATGTTCGACTGCGTGATGCCCACGCGCAATGCCCGCAACGGCTGGATCTTCACGCGCTTTGGCGACATCAAGATCCGCAACGCCGTGCACCGCAACTCGCTGCGCCCGCTCGACGAGCAATGCGGCTGCTACACCTGCCGCAACTTCACGCGCGGCTACCTGCACCATCTGCACCGCGTGGGCGAGATCCTCGGCGCGCAGCTCAACACGATCCACAATCTGCATTACTACCTGGAATTGATGAGCGAGATGCGCGCGGCCATCGAAACGAAGACGTTCGCGGCGTTCCGCCAGCGCTTCGCCGAGCAGCGCGCACGCGGCGTGGACTGAGGCCAGCCGCCAGACATTACAATAACCTTTCGCAACTTGGCGCAGAGAAGGCATTCGCTGCGCTCGACCCACCCCGGTTTCACGCACAAGCATGCCGCGCCGGGGCGGGATTCGAGATAAGCACTTGATCGCAAAGCCTATTTTGCGTCATCGTCGCGATGAATGCCGGTGGTAGAATAACCGGCTCGCTTTTTGATCGTAAAAAACGGAGAGACCAACGTGTCGTTCATTTCCAATGCCTTCGCGCAAGGCAGTGCAGCAGGTGGTGCCGAATCGAGCCTCATGAGCTTCCTGCCGCTCATTCTGATGTTCGCCGTGCTGTACTTCATCATGATCCGTCCGCAGATGAAGCGTCAGAAGGAACATCGCAACATGCTCTCGGCCATGGCCAAGGGCGACGAAGTGATCACGAGCGGCGGCATCGTCGGCAAGGTGACCAAGGTCAGCGAAGCCTACGTGGGCGTCGAAATCGCTGATGGCACGGAAATCACCGTGCAGAAGTCGTCGGTCTCGACCATCCTGCCGAAGGGCACGATCAAGTCGCTGTAAAGCTTCATTGCATCATCGAGGCCGTTGCCTCCGAAAGAACGGCCTCGCGCGCCCGGCCCGCCCTCGCAGCCACTGACCAGAAAACGTCAATGCAGGAACGCCCCGAAGGCAACGCCGGACGCGCACGCAGCGCTTAAGGCCATTCCCCTCCCCCGTTGGGTCAACCAATGAACCGTTATCCCCTCTGGAAATATGTCGTGATGCTGGTGGCGCTCGTCATCGGCTTCGTGTACACATTGCCCAATTTCTTCGGCGAAGCGCCCGCGGTCCAGGTGTCGAGCGGCAAGGCCACGGTCAAACTCGACTCGGGCACGCTTGCCCAGGTCGAAGCCGCACTCGCCGCGAACAATATCAAGGCGACCGACCTCACGTTCGACAACTCGTCGATGAACGCGAACATCCGCGTGCGCGTCGCCGACACGGACACGCAGCTGCGCCTGAAAGACGCGCTCAACCACGCGCTGAACGCCGACCCGAGCGACCCGCAGTACATCGTCGCGCTGAACCTGCAGAGCGCCTCGCCGCGCTGGCTCAGCTCGCTGCACGCGCTGCCGATGTATCTCGGCCTCGACCTGCGCGGCGGCGTGCACTTCCTGCTCCAGGTCGACATGAACGGCGCGCTCAACAAGAAGCTCGACTCCGACGCTTCCGACGTGCGCACGCTCCTGCGTGACAAGAACATCCGCGACGGCGGCGTGAACCGCGTGAACCAGTCGGTGGTCGTCAATTTCGCCGACGCCGACGTGGCCGAGCAGGCGCGCAAGGTCCTCGCGGGCTCGGGCGGCATTACCGAGCTGCAGTGGGCCTCGCAGAACAACCCCGAAGGCGGCGTGCAGCTCGTCGGCACGTTCACGCCGGCCGTGAAGACGGCGGTTCAGCAGGCCGCGCTCAAGCAGAACATCCAGACGCTGCATAACCGCGTGAACGAGCTTGGCGTGGCCGAGCCCGTGATCCAGCAGCAAGGCGACGACCGTATCGTGGTCGAGCTGCCGGGCGTGCAGGACACTGCGAAGGCGAAGGACATCATCGGCCGCACGGCGACGCTCGAAGCGCGCCTCGCCGACCCGATGGGCCTGCATCCGGACGTGAACGCGCCGGTGCCGCCGGGCGACGAGCTGTTCACGCAAGGCAACGCCGCGCCGGTGCTGCTGCGCAAGCAGGTGATCTTCACCGGCGACCGCATCATCGACGCCTCGGCGGGCTTTGACGAGCATCAGCGTCCGTCGGTCAACATCCGCCTCGACTCGGCGGGCGGCCGCGCGGTGCGCGCCGTCTCGCGCGACAACATCGGCAAGCCGATGGCGATGGTGCTGTTCGAAAAGGGCAAGGGCGAAGTGCTGACGGTGGCGACCATCCAGTCGGAACTGGGCGACCGCTTCCAGATCACGGGCCAGCCCACGCCGCAGGCCGCCGCCGACCTCGCGCTGCTGCTGCGCGCAGGCTCGCTTGCCGCGCCGATGGACATCATCGAGGAACGCACGGTTGGCCCGAGCCTTGGCGCGGACAACATTCGCAAGGGTTTCGACTCGGTGATCTACGGCTTCGCCGCCATCGCCGTGTTCATGATCGCGTACTACATGCTGTTCGGCGCGATCTCGATGATCGGCCTTTCGGTGAACCTGCTGCTGCTCGTGGCGGTGCTCTCCATGCTGCAGGCCACGCTCACGCTGCCGGGTATCGCGGCTATCGCGCTCGCGCTCGGTATGGCCATCGACGCGAACGTGCTCATCAACGAGCGCGTGCGCGAAGAACTGCGTCACGGCGCGCCGCCGCAGCTGGCTATCCAGAACGGCTACGCGCACGCCTGGGCGACGATTCTCGACTCGAACGTGACCACGCTCATCGCCGGTCTCGCGCTGCTCGCGTTCGGTTCGGGCCCGGTGCGCGGCTTCGCGATCGTGCACTGTATCGGCATTCTCACGTCGATGTTCTCGGCCGTGTTCTTCTCGCGCGGTCTCGTGAACCTCTGGTACGGCGGCAAGAAGAAGCTCAAGTCGCTCGCGGTGGGTCAGGTGTGGCGTCCGGAACCCGACGAAGGCACGCCCGCGCTCGCAGGCGCCGACGCCGGCACGGACACGGGCCGCGCGGTCGCTGCAAACGCCGCGAAGCGCGAACCAGCCAAGGCCGGTGTGAAGGGCGCCACGCGCGCCAAGCCGGTTGTGCGCCGCCGCGACGCCCAGGGCGGCACCGGCGGTTCGGGCAACAACACCGGCTCGTCCCGCTGATACGGAGTCAAGAACATGGAATTTTTCCGCATCCGCAAAGACATCCCGTTTATGAAGCACGCGTTGATCTTCAACGCGATCTCGCTGATTACCTTCATTGCGGCGGTGTTCTTCCTCTTCCACCGTGGCCTGCATCTGTCGATCGAGTTCACGGGCGGCACGGTCATCGAAGTGCAGTACCCGCAGGCCGTGCAGCTCGAGCCGCTGCGCGACTCGCTCACGAAGATCGGCTACGGCGACGCCCAGGTGCAGAACTTCGGCACCTCGCGCGACGTGCTGATCCGCCTGCCGCTCAAGACGGGCCTGAGCTCGGCGCAACAAAGCGACCAGGTGATGGCCACGCTCAAGGCGGCGGACCCGCAAGTGCAGTTGCAGCGCGTGGAGTTCGTCGGGCCGCAGGTCGGCAAGGAACTCGCCACCGACGGCCTGCTCGCGCTCGCCTGCGTGGTGGCGGGCATCATCATCTACCTGTCGTTCCGCTTCGAATGGAAGTACGCCGTGGCCGGCGTGATCGCGAACTTGCACGACGTCGTGATCATTCTGGGCTTCTTCGCGTTCTTCCAGTGGGAGTTCTCGCTCTCGGTGCTCGCGGCGGTGCTCGCCGTGCTCGGCTACTCGGTGAACGAATCGGTCGTTATCTTCGACCGGATTCGCGAGACCTTCCGGCGCGAGCGCAAGATGAGCGTCACCGAAGTCATCAACCACGCGATCACGAGCACGATGTCGCGAACCATCATCACCCACGGCTGTACGGAAATGATGGTGCTCTCGATGTTCTTCTTCGGCGGCCCGACGCTGCACTACTTCGCGCTGGCCCTGACGGTGGGTATTCTCTTCGGCATTTACTCGTCGGTGTTCGTCGCGGCGGCGCTCGCGATGTGGCTCGGCGTGAAGCGCGAAGACCTCGTGAAGGACAAGAAGGAAAAGTTCGATCCGAACGATCCGAACGCGGGCGCGCAGGTTTAAGCGGCGCACCAGCAAAAAAGCCGGTTCTCACGAACCGGCTTTTTTTTCGTGCATACGCAACGGCCTTCGCCGCTCCGCCCTCCTGCCTACTGCTTGATGCCTTCGGCCTGGATATGGAGCGTGGTCTTCATCTTGAAGCCGTACTTCTTGCCCGAGTCCATGCCGAAGTCGTCGCGGTTGAATGCGGTTTCGGCCTCCACGCCGCACACCTCGCGTTTGAGCACCGGGTGCGGCATGCATTTGAACGACGCGATCTCGAGCTTGAGCGGCCGCGTCACGCCGTGCAGCGTCAACTCGCCGATCACCTCTTTGGGCGTATCGCCGTTGAAGACGATGCGCGTGCCCTTGTAGGTGGCCGTGGGGTACTTCGCGACATCGAAAAAGTCGTCGCCCACCAGATGCTGGTCGAGCTGCGGATTGCCGGTCTGGATCGATGCCGGATCGATCGTCACGTCCACGGTGCCCGTTTTCGCCGCGCGGTCCAGCGTGACCGTGCCCGTGGTTTTCGTGAACTTGCCGCGCCACGTGGAAAGGCCGCCGAAGTGATCAGCCTCGAAGCTCGGGAACGTATGATTCGGATCGAGCTGGTAAGTGTCGGCGGCGCGTGCGGCTTGCGTCACCAAGGCGGCCAGCGATACCACGGCGGCCCCAGCGGCCATCATGACGAGCTTGTTCAAAGGCATCTCCTTGAAGCCGTCGTTCTACTTGTGCGCGACGACGATATGAAATTTGATCAGCACTGCGTCGGCGACGATCGAGGTGTCTTTCCACTCGCCGGTGCCGATTTCGAAGGCGAGCCGATGGACAGGCAGCGTGCCGTCGAACGTCTGCGTCCCGCCCTGCTGCGTGAGCACGACGGGCACGGCCACGTTCTGCGCATGCCCCTTGATCGTGAGTTTGCCGCTCACGCTGTACTGGTTCGTTCCGGTCGACGTGACGGCGGTCGAGACGAAGGTTGCCTGCGGGAACGTCTTCGCGTCGAACCATTCGGGCCCGCGCACCGAATCGTTGTAGGTCTGATCGCCCAGATCATAGCTCGCCGTGTCGACCGTGATCTTCGCGGTGCCGCCCGCGGGCTTGCCCGGGTCGAAGTCGATCTGCGCGTCGAACTTCGTGAAGCTGCCCTGCACGGGCACGTTCATCTGGCGCGACACGGCAACGATCGTGCTCTTCGCCGCGTCGAGTTGCGCGTGGGCGGCCCCGCCCGCGAGCAGCGCCGCAGCGGCCCCGGCACACAGCGCCGCGGCCCGGACGGCCGGCTGCCACCGATAAGAACGAATCCACCTCGACAATGCTTCCATGATCGTCTCGCCTTGATTGCGTAGTCGTTCGCTTCGTGAACTGGCTTCGGCCACGTTCCGCAGCCATCCTGTCCCATGCCCGAAAGATAATCCAGTTTGAGTGACAGCAAACATCTGCAGATAAGCGCCCGGTCACTGCGGTCCTCGCACGCGAGAACGGCGCAAACGTGGCACACTCGCAGCCCGCTCGTCGCGCGGGCGAGCGCCGCCCGGCTGTCGCACCCGGCCGCCTGCTGCGCGGCGGACCTGTCCGGGGCCCGCGGCTCGTTGCGGCACGCCGCCGGGCGCGTTTGGTAACATGGCGCGAGGCGCTGTCAGCACCTTCCGGCATGCGCGCCGCCGTCGCGCGTCTTTCGTTCACGTCGTTTTGCGTCACCTGCCCGCATGGCCCAGGACAAACTGATCGCGTGTCACGATTGCGACGCGCTCTACCGCAAACCGCGGCTGCTCGGCCGCCAGACAGCGCGCTGCTCGCGCTGCGGCGCCACGCTCTACAGCAGCGCCGCGTCCCAGATCGACCGCATCTGCGCCATGACTATCGCGGCGCTCGTCACCTTCATCATCGCCCAGTCGTTCCCGATCATCGAGCTCGATGCGAACGGTATCACTACGGAGTCGAGCCTGTTCGGCGCCCTCGTGGTGCTCTGGCACGAGGACATGGAGATCATCGCGGTAATCGTGTTCTGCGCAACCATCCTCTTTCCGCTCACGGAGATGGTGGCGCTGCTCTACGTCCTGCTGCCGATACGGCGCGGCTTCATTCCGCCAGGCTTTAACTTCGTGCTGCGCGCCATCCAGTTCGTGCGGCCCTGGGGCATGCTCGAGGTGTTCATGCTGGGCGTGCTCATCACCATCGTGAAAATGGTGAGCCTCGCGCGGGTCATTCCCGAAACCGCGCTGTTCGCCTTCGGCACGCTCACGCTGATGTTCACCGTGGTCGTCACGTTCGACGCGCGCACGCTCTGGGACATCGCCGACAGCCTGCGCGACGCCGCACGCGCGGCGCGCGAGGGCGGCGCGGGTCCGGGCGCGCAGGCGGGCGGCGCCGACGGTCCGCAATCGCCACAATCGCCGCAAACGCCGTCGCCGGCCGCGCCCCACCCGCTCGCCGAGCCCGAGATCCGCGAGCCAGGCGCAGGCGCGCAAGACCCGGCGCCGCCGCGCGGCGGCCCGCTCCCCAAGGGGCCCCGATGAAATACCAGACCGCCACCGACGCC
The DNA here is from genome assembly GCF_905220165.1 of Paraburkholderia sp. J10-1. Classification (NCBI taxonomy): domain Bacteria; kingdom Pseudomonadati; phylum Pseudomonadota; class Betaproteobacteria; order Burkholderiales; family Burkholderiaceae; genus Paraburkholderia; species Paraburkholderia sp. J10-1. Next base: position 234,292 of record NZ_CAJMYW010000010.1, read on the forward strand.
GGCTACATCGCCTGCCACGCCTGCGGGCACGTGCAGCCACACGAGCGCGAGCGCCAGCACGTTCGCTGCGCACGCTGCGGCTCGCCCGTGCACGAGCGCAACCCGGACAGCATCATGCGCACGTGGGCGCTCCTCATTGCGGCGGCGCTGCTCTACATTCCCGCGAACCTGCTGCCCGTGATGCATACGTCCTCGCTCGTCGGCGACGAGGACGACACCATTATGAGCGGCGTGGTCTACTTCTGGACCTCCGGGGACTGGCCGCTCGCCGTGATCGTTTTCATCGCGAGCATTCTCGTTCCCATGCTCAAGCTTTCGGTGCTCGCGCTGCTCGCGTTCACGTCGCAGCGGGGCTCGAAATGGCGGCCGGTCGAACGCACGAAGCTCTATCGGCTCGTCGAATTCATCGGGCGCTGGTCGATGCTTGACGTGTTCGTTGTCACGCTAACCGTCGCGCTGGTACGCTTCCAGTCGCTTGCGGTCATCACGGCGGGCCCCGGCGCGATCGCGTTCGGCTCGGTCGTGATCCTGACGATGATCGCCTCCATGCAGTTCGATCCACGCCTGATCTGGGATCCGGTGGACGAAGACAAACACAAACCTGCGCAACACTCTCAGGATCAACCCCATGAATAGTCCGAAAGGACCGACCCCGCCCAATCTGCCGGAGCCGGAGATCGTCAAGCCGCGGCGCTGGCTCCCCTCGCTCGTCTGGATCGTGCCGATCGTCGCGGCGCTGATCGGCGTGGCGCTCGTCGTGAAGTCGGTCGCCACGCGCGGGCCGACCATCACGATCAGCTTCGTGAGCGCCGAAGGGCTCGAGCCCGGCAAGACCAAGGTCAAGTACAAGGACGTGGACATTGGCTCGGTGCGCGCGATCAAGCTCTCGCCCAACCTTTCGCATGTGATCGTCACGGTCGAGCTGACCAAGGACGCCGAACGATTCGCCGTGAAGGACAGCCGCTTCTGGGTCGTGCGCCCGCGCGTGGGCGCAAGCGGCGTTTCGGGCCTCACCACGCTGCTCTCGGGCTCGTATATCGGCGCGGACGCCGGCCGCTCGCAGGATTCGCAAAGCGATTTCGTCGGGCTGGAGGCGCCGCCCGCCGTCACCATCGACGAGAAGGGGCATCGCTACACGCTGCATAGCGCGACACTCGGCTCGCTCGACATCGGCACGCCGATCTTCTTCCGGCGCATTCAGGTTGGTCAGGTCACAGGCTATTCGCTCGACAAGGACGGCACCGGCGTGACGGTGCAGGTGTTCGTGAGCGCGCCCTTCGACCAGTACGTGGGCACCAACACGCGCTGGTGGCACGCGAGCGGCGTGAACGTGCAGCTCGATTCGAACGGCATCAAGGTCAACACGCAGTCGCTTGCCACGATCGTGGTGGGCGGCCTCGCGTTCCAGGCGCCGGCCGGCCAGTCCATGGGCCCGCAGGCGCCCGACAACGCCACCTTCGCGCTTGCCTCCGACGAGACCGAGGCAATGCGCGAGCCGGACGGCGCGCCGCAACGCGTGGTCATGTACTTCAACCAGTCGTTGCGCGGCCTTTCGGTTGGCGCGACGGTCGATTTCCGCGGCATCGTGCTCGGCCAGGTGACCGACATCGGCATCGAGTACGACCCGAAACAGCACAACTTCACGATGCCCGTGACGATCGACCTCTACCCGCTGCGCCTGTCGCGCCGCATCCGCGGCGAAGCGCCCGCGCCGCACACGCCGCAAAGCCAGGAGCTGATCAAGCGGCTCGTCGCACGCGGCCTGCGCGGCCAGTTGCGCACCGGCAACCTGATCACGGGGCAGCTTTACATCGCACTCGACATCTTCCCGAAGGCGGGGCCGGCGACGATCGACTTCAACCACGATCCGCTCGAACTGCCGACGGTGCCGAACTCGCTCGAAGAGCTGCAGCAGCAGGTGGCGGACATCACGAAGAAGCTCAACCAGATTCCGTTCGACAAGATCGGCAACAACCTGAACGAGTCGCTCAAGAACGCCAACCAGCTGTTCGGCAAGGTGAACGAGCAGATCCTGCCGCAGCTGCAAGGCACGCTCGACGAAGCGCAGAAGACCTTCAACGCCGCGCAGTCCACACTGCAGCAGGATTCGCCGCTGCAGTCCGACGTGCACCAGGCGATGCAGGAACTCACGCGTACGCTGCAATCGCTCAACACGCTCGCCGATTACCTGGAGCGCCATCCCGAATCGCTGCTGCGCGGCAAATCTGGAGACAAGCCATGACGTTCCGACGCGTCCCCTCTCTTGCCACGCTCGGCGCGCTGGTCATCGCAGCCGCACTGGCGGGCTGCAGTTCGCCCGCCAGCCGGTTCTATACGCTCAGCCCGACCGACGACACCGCTCGCACCATCGCCGCGCCCAGCGCGGGCAACGCGCAGTGGCTGATCGAGCTGGCCCCCGTGGATGTTCCGCCGCAGGTCGCCAAAGCGCAGATGGTCGTGCAAACCGACGCCAACCAGGTGCGCGTACTCGAGCAGGAGCGCTGGGCTTCGATGCCTGGCGACGAGATCCGCCGCGCACTCTCGGGCGACCTCACGCAGCAGCTCGGCACCATCGACGTGTACGGCTCACCGCATCCCGAGGGCGTGCCCGTGTACCGCGTAAGCGTGAATGTGCAGCGCTTCGAATCGTGGCCGGGCTCGCATGCGCTGATCGACGCCGTGTGGAGCGTGCGCGCACTCAACACGGAAACGGTCCTGACCTGCCGAAGCGTGCTCAACGAGAAGGTGGGCGACGGCTACGACGCGCTTGTAATCGGCCACCGGCAGGCGGTCGAGGCGCTCTCACAGTCGATCGCGAGCGGCGTGCGTGCACTCGCGGCCGCACCGCGCGTGAGCACGCCAGCGAATGGCGCGAAGGCCGGCGCGCGCGCGAAACCGGCGCCGAGCGTCGCCTGTCCGCAGATGGCGGCCGTCGTTGGCTGAGTTGGCGGCTTGCTGACGGGGACCTAGGGCGGGCCTGATCCGTAGGCTCCGATAGTGATCGGGAGCCAATAAAAAGAGCCCGCACGCATTGCGTCCGGCGCAGGGCAAGTGACGAGGCAAATGGCGGCCACATGCGGGCATTGAGCGATCTCCCGCAGCGGAGGCGGCATGCAGGCCTGGCCGCCCCCGCAACCCGCGTACAATAGCGCCTTCCCCGCAGCGTCCCATCCTCGTTCATGTCTTTCGATTTCTTTGCCCCCTGCCCGCGCGGCCTCGAAGCCGCGCTCGCCGCCGAACTGGCCGAAACCGCGCAACGGCGCCTGCCGCCCGGCGCACTCCAGGTCGGCGCCGAGGTGCCCGGCGGCGTGCATTTCCGCGGCAACTGGGCCGGCGGCATCGCCGCCAACCTGCATTCGCGCATTGCGAGCCGCGTGCTGCTGAAGATCGCGCAGCGCCCCTACCGCAGCGAACAGGACATCTACGCGCTCGCGCGCGAGCAGCAGTGGGAGAAGTGGTTCTCGGCGAACGAGACGATCCGCATCGACATCACCGCGATCAAGTCGCCGCTGCGCAGCCTCGAATTCGCCACGTTGCGCGTGAAAGACGCGATCTGCGACCGCATGCGCGAAAAGGCCGGTGCGCGTCCGAGCGTCGATACCGCCTACCCTGATGTGCGCATCTTCGCCTTCCTCACCGCGAACGAGTGCACGCTCTATCTCGACACTTCGGGCGAGCCGCTCTTCAAGCGCGGCTGGCGTCTGGACAAGGGCGCTGCCCCGCTGCGCGAGAACCTCGCTGCGGGCATCCTGCGCCTCACGGGCTGGACGCCCGGCACGCCGCTCTACGACCCGATGTGCGGCAGCGGCACCTTCCTCGCGGAAGCGGCGCAAGTCGCGCTCGACATCGCGCCTGGGCTCGATCGCCGCTTCGGCTTCGAGTCGCTCAAGCAGGCCGACATGGCCGCGTGGCGGCACCTCAAGAGCGAGGCGAACACCGCGCGCAATCTCGCGCAAAGCAAGACCAGCGACCTGCTGATCTATGGCAGCGACATCTCCGATGTCATGCTGGAAAAGGCCCGCGCGAACTTCAAGCGCGCGGGCTTCGGCAATGTGGCGCTCAAGCAGCTCGACGCGCGCAACATGACGCCGCCCTCGGCTGCGCCCGGCATTCTCGTGGCCAATCCGCCGTACGGCGAGCGTATCGAAGTGCGGGGCCGCAATGCGCGCGGCGAGGCGCGCCCGACGGCGCGCGAGCTGCGCGGCGACGATGATGAAGGATTCCGCCGCGCCAAGGACGAAGCGCCCGACGCCGAGTTCTTCCAGGCGCTCGGCGACGCGCTCAAGCAGCGCTTCACGGGCTGGCGCGCCTTCGTCCTCACCTCGGACCGCAAGCTGCCGGGCCTGTTGCGCCTGCGCGAAGCCGCCAAGACGCCGCTCTTCAATGGCGCGCTCGAATGCCGCCTGTTCCGCTTCGACCTGATCGCGGGCAGCGTGCGTCAGCGTCCGGCCAGCGGCGGCGCGAACCCCGCTGCCGGCAACGACAACGCCAGCTGACACTGGCGCACGGCGCGCACGGCGGGTGAGGATTTCACCCGCCGCCGCGCCGCGCGTGGCTCAGCCCTGCGCCACTGCAGGCGCGTCCGGCGCGTTCAGCGCCAACGGATACCCTTCGTACTCCGGAAACATCTTCGGCACCGTGAACGCCGGCATCGAATAGCGCGAAAAGCACCGTGAGGTCGAAGCCGGATGGATCAGGTGCAGGCAGCTCGCCTGCGTGTCGTCCGCCGCGAGCACCTTGCGGCCCGCTTCGACTATGCGGCGGATGAAGCTCTCGTCTTCGCTCAGGTCGATATCGTCGAAGCGCGCTTCTTCGAAAAGCGCCTTGCGATACACGTACGAGAACCCGTAGAAAAGGATGAAGTCCGCGCCGATCTTCATCTTGTCGTGGAACTCGACCGTCGCGACGCTATTGCCAGTCAGCACATAGTGCAGCCCCACGCGTGCGTTCAGGTCCATGTAGCCAAAGAACCGCGTATGCGGCGCGAACATCCAGAACGTGGCGAGCTTCATGAGGTCCGCACCGTTCTCCTCCAGCATGCGCACCATACCCGCGAGATAGTGCGAGGCGTAGTGGTCGTCGTCGTCGAAGTGGGCAATCAGCGCGCCGCGCGCCTCGTTCACAAGAAAGTTGCGTTTGCCGCCGATCGACATGCGCGTTTTCGACCAGTAGTAGCGCACGCGCGCGTCACGCTTCGCGAGCGCGCTCAGGAAGGCGCTGGGCTGCGGGCTGTCGTCGAGGATGAGCCATTCCCACGCCACGCGCTGTCGCTGGATGCAGCGCCAGATGGCCGGCAGAAAAGCTTCGCGGTTGCCCGTGGGCGTAATGATCGAGACGGTGGGAGACATGCGGATGCGGGGATATCGAACTCTTCGATTACAGCAGAGACGCGCCGAAGCCTCTCTCGAAAACATTCGAAACAGCCGCCGAGGCTCGACCGGCGCGGCGCGCCAAACCTACTGACAACACGCTGTCAGCAGCCCCCTGGCACACTGCTTCTACGCCATCCGGCGAGGCTGCCGCCGCCTGGCTGCCGCCATTCACCGTCCGCCGTTGCCTTCGAGGAGTGCACCGTGTCTACCGATCTGTCCCGTGTGATCTCGTGGTTCGAAATTCCCGCGCACGACCTGGAGCGTGCCGCCCGCTTTTACGAAACCGCCTTCGACACTGCGCTGCAGCGCGAAGTGGTCGGCGGCGTCCCGATGGCGCTGTTCGCTCACACCGATACTGAAACGGGCGGGTGCATCGTGTTCAATCCGCACGACGCGAAGCCCGATCCGAAGGGCGTACTCGTGTATCTGAACGCCCAGCCTTCGGTCACGGCCGTGCTCGACCGCGTGGAAAAAGCCGGCGGCAAGCAGCAGGGGCCCGCTGTCGAGTTGCCGAACAACTACGGCTATATCGGCTTCTTCATCGATACCGAAGGCAACCGCGTCGGCCTGCACGCACCGAAGCTCGGTTGATCGCGACCGGGCGCCGCGCGCGCGCCCGGCGCTATCATCTGCAGCTATCCCGAACACCGCGCCGATCACCGCGCCCGCCTTCGCAACCGCCCAGCCATGACCCGCCGCGCCGACCGCCTTTTTCGCATCGCCGAACTGCTGCGCGGCCGGCGTCTCACTACCGCCCAGCAGCTGGCCGACTGGCTCGAAGTCTCGCCGCGCACGGTCTATCGCGACGTGCGCGACCTGCAGCTCTCGGGCGTGCCCATCGAAGGCGAGGCGGGCATTGGCTACCGGCTCGCGCGCACGGCGAGCCTGCCGCCGCTCACCTTCACCGCCGACGAACTCACCGCGCTCGCCGTGGGCGCACGCATGGCCGAGTCGTGGGGCGGCGCGGCGCTCGCGAGCGGCGCCCGCGGCGCGCTCGCGAAGATCGCCGCAGCCATGCCCGCGGAAAAGCGCGCCGTGCTGGAACGGCTTGCCGTGTTCGCACCGGCGTATCACATGGATCACGCATTCTCGGACAAGCTCGACGCGCTGCATCGCGCCGTCGACACGCGGCTCGTCGTGCGCTTCGCGTACTGCGACCGTATTGGCGCGCATACGCAGCGGCGCATCTGGCCGCTTGGGCTCGTGTACTGGGGCGCGCAGTGGACCGTGGGCGCCTGGTGTGAAATGCGCGAGGACTTTCGCAACTTCAACATCGCGCGCATGGAAAACGTGGAAGTGCTCGAACAATTTCCCGACATGAGCGGGCGGCGGCTCGCCGACTATTTGCGCCGCGTGAATGCGCCTTCACTATGAGCGGCAACGGCACCCCGGAATTGAAAAAGGCGCGCATCGCTGCGCGCCTTTCGTGTGGGTTTGCAGCAAGCGGCGCTTATTCCACCGCTTTCACCATCTCCTCGATCACCTTCTTCGCGTCGCCGAACACCATCATCGTCTTGTCCATGTAGAACAGTTCGTTGTCGAGGCCGGCATAACCGGCGGCCATCGAACGCTTGTTCACGATGATCGTGCGCGCCTTGTACGCCTCGATGATCGGCATGCCCGCGATGGGCGACTTCGGATCGTTCTTCGCGGCCGGATTCACCACGTCGTTCGCGCCGAGCACGAGCACGACGTCGGTCTGGCCGAACTCGTTGTTGATGTCCTCCATCTCGAACACGAGGTCGTAGGGCACTTCGGCTTCCGCGAGCAGCACGTTCATGTGGCCCGGCATGCGGCCCGCCACCGGGTGGATCGCATAACGCACGTCCACACCCTTTTCGACGAGCTTGTCGGTGAGTTCCTTCAACGCATGCTGCGCGCGCGCCACCGCGAGGCCATAGCCCGGCACGATGACGACGCTCTCCGCATTGCCGAGCATGAACGCGGCATCATCGGCCGAACCCGACTTCACCGGACGCTGCTCCTGCGCCCCGCCCGCCGCCGCCGCGCCTGCCTCGCCGCCGAAGCCGCCCAGCAGCACGTTGAAGAACGAGCGGTTCATCGCGTGGCACATGATGTACGACAGAATCGCGCCCGAAGAACCCACGAGCGACCCCGCGATGATCAGCATGGCGTTGTTCAGCGAGAAGCCAATGCCCGCCGCCGCCCACCCCGAGTACGAGTTCAGCATCGAGACGACCACCGGCATGTCCGCGCCGCCGATCGGGATGATGATGAGCACGCCCAGCGCGAACGCGATCAGCGTCATGATGATGAACGGCAGCCACGACTGCGTGAGGAAGAACAGAATGCCGAAGCCGACCATGCCGATCGCGAGCATCAGGTTGATCAGATGCTGGCCCGGATAGACCACCGGCGCGCCCTGGAACAGGCGGAACTTGTACTTGCCCGAGAGCTTTCCGAACGCGATGACCGAACCGCTGAACGTAATCGCGCCCACGAACGTGCCGATGAACAGTTCGATGCGGTTGCCGTACGGCAGGAAGCCCGGATACGGCGCGTCTTCTGCGACCAGCCCGAACGCTGCCGGCTCGGAGACGACCGCATACGCGATGCACACCGCCGCGAGACCGATCAGCGAGTGCATGGCCGCGACGAGTTCGGGCATCTTCGTCATCTCGACGCGTGCGGCGACATAGGCCCCAAGGCCACCGCCCACCACGAGCGCCGCGAACAGCAGCGCGAGACCGAGCCCGAGATTCGAGCCGAACTGTGCGGACTCCTTCACGATCAGCGCAAGGGTGGTGAGAATGGCGATGGCCATGCCGACCATGCCGAACACGTTGCCCGCGCGTGCGCTCTTCGGGTTGGACAGCCCCTTGAGCGCCTGGATGAAGCAGACCGACGCCACCAGGTAAAGCAGCGTAACGACGTTCATGCTCATTTACGCACCCTCCTTGCTGGCAGGAGAGGAGAGCTTTTTCGGCTCCTTCTTGCGGAACATCTCCAGCATTCGCCTCGTGACGAGGAACCCGCCGAACACGTTCACGGCCGCGAGCAGCACGGCGAACGTGCCGAAGAACTTGCCCGGGCCGCCCACCGTAAGCCCGGTGGCGAGCATCGCGCCCACGATCACGATCGCCGAAATCGCATTGGTCACGGCCATGAGCGGCGTATGCAGCGCGGGCGTGACGTTCCAGACCACGTGATAGCCCACGTACACGGCCAGCACGAAGATGATCAGGTTGATGACGGTATGGTTGATGACTTCCATTCCTGTTCTCCCCTTATGTCTTGCGCGTGACCTGGCCGTCGCGGGCCAGCAGCGTGGCCGCGACGATGTCGTCCGCGAGATCGATGTTGAGCGTGCCTTCCTTCGTGACGATCAGCTTCAGGAAGTCGAGCAGGTTGCGCGCGTAGAGCGCGGAGGCGTCGGCGGCGACCATCGAGGCGAGGTTCGTGTAGCCGCAGATCTGCACGCCGTGGTGCGTCACCACCTTGTCGGCCTCGGTGAGCGGGCAGTTGCCGCCGCGCCGGCCGCTTGCCTGCTCGGCAATGGGGCCGCGTCCTGCCGCGAGGTCGATCACCACCGAGCCCGGCTTCATTGCCTGCACGGTTTCGGAAGGCAGCAGCGTCGGTGCGTCGCGGCCCGGGATCAGCGCGGTCGAGATGACGATGTCGGCCTGCCTGGCGCGCTCGTGCACCAGCGCCGACTGGCGCGCGAGCCACGATGGCGGCATGGGCCGCGCGTAGCCGCCCACGCCGACGGCGGCTTCCCGCTCTTCATCGGTTTCGTAGGGCACGTCGAGGAATTTCCCGCCGAGCGACTCGATCTGTTCCTTTACCGCCGGGCGCACGTCCGAAGCTTCGATCACCGCGCCCAAACGCCGCGCCGTGGCGATGGCCTGCAGGCCCGCCACGCCCGCGCCGAGAATCAGCACGCGCGCGGCTTTCACCGTCCCGGCGGCGGTCATGAGCATCGGCATGAAGCGCGGATACAGGTTCGAAGCCACGAGCACCGCCTTGTACCCGGCGATGTTGGCCTGCGACGACAGCACGTCGAGGCTTTGCGCGCGCGTGGTACGCGGCGCGGCTTCGAGCGCGAAGGCCGTCACGCCTGCCTCGGCCAGCTTCGCGGCGTTTTCCGCATTAAAGGGATCGAGCATGCCGACCAGCACCGCGCCGCGCTTCATGAACGGCAATTCGCTGACGGTGGGTGACTGGACCTTGAGCACGAGGTCCGCGCCGAAGGCCGTGGCCGCGTCGGCGACCTGCGCACCCACGGCCGTGTAGGCCTCGTCGAGATAGCTCGCGCCGGCACCCGCGCCGGCCTGGATCGTGACCGTGTGACCCTGGGCGACGTACTTCTTGACTGTCTCCGGCGTCGCGGCCACGCGGGTTTCGTTCGCCCGCGTCTCTGCAGGCACTCCGATATGCATCGTTGTTTCCTCCTCGACCTTCTTGTTCTAGCTGTTCTGGCTCGAATCGAGCGAAGGGAGACCGACGGCATTCAGGCGCCGGCATCCATTGCAACGGCAAACGACGGCACCACTTTAACCGAAAGCGGCGGCGGCTTTGTAGCGGGAATTGCCCGCTTTTGTGCGATGCACACAACACGCTGCGTCGTCCGACCGGACGGTCGGCAGTACCAGGCGAGCCGGGCATGCGCCCCCGTTGCGCCGCCCGGGGGCCTGATCCGGCCCCGGGCAGCGTTTGCGGCGTCCCGGTAAAATACCGGCCCATGAATGAGGAAACCTGGGCACCCCACGTCACCGTGGCCGCGATCGTCGAGCGCGACGGGCGTTTTCTGCTCGTCGAAGAGCACACGCCAGCCGGCCTGCGTCTGAACCAGCCCGCCGGCCATCTGGAAGCGGGCGAAACGCTGCACGAGGCGGTGATACGCGAAACGCTCGAGGAAACCGCGCATGCGTTCACGCCTGAGGCGCTGGTCGGCGTGTATATGACGCACTTCGGCAAGCCGGGCGAAAGCGGCGCGACGTATGTGCGCTTCACGTACTGCGGCAGTGTTGCAGTCGAGCCGGAAAACCGCGCGCTCGATCCTGACATCGTGCGCACGGTGTGGATGAGCGCCGACGAGTTGCGCGCGGCGAGCGAGCGCCATCGCACGCCGCTCGTCATGCGCTGTGTCGACGATTACCTCGCAGGCAAGCGCGTGCCGCTGGATTTCATCCAGACGCACGCGACAGCACCGAAAGCGGCACCCCAGGTCGCACCCAAGTTGAGTTAAGGCAGCAACGAAATGAGCAAACGTAAGGTCGTGGTAGGCATGTCGGGCGGCGTCGATTCGTCGGTGACCGCATGGCTGCTCAAGGAGCAGGGGTTCGACGTCGTCGGTCTCTTCATGAAGAACTGGGAAGACGACGACGACGGCGAGTACTGCTCGACGCGCCAGGACTGGATCGACGTGGTGTCGGTCGCGGACCTGATCGGCATCGACGTGGAAGCCGTGAACTTCGCCGCCGAATACAAGGACCGCGTGTTCGCGGAGTTCCTGCGCGAGTATTCCGCGGGCCGCACGCCGAACCCGGACGTGCTCTGCAACGCCGAGATCAAGTTCAAGGCTTTTCTGGACCACGCCATGTCGCTCGGCGCGGAAACGATCGCCACGGGACACTATGCGCGCGTGCGTCAGAACAACGAGCGTGGCGGTCGTTTCGAACTGCTGAAGGCGCTCGACCACACGAAGGATCAGTCGTACTTCCTGCATCGCCTGAACCAGGCGCAGCTTTCGAAGACGATGTTCCCGCTCGGCGAGATTCCGAAGACGAAGGTGCGCGAGATCGCCGAGAAGATCGGCCTGCCGAACGCGAAAAAGAAGGATTCCACAGGAATCTGCTTCATCGGCGAACGGCCGTTCCGCGACTTCCTCAACCGCTATCTGCCGACCCAACCCGGCCCGATGATGACGCCCGATGGCAAGGTCGTGGGCGAGCACATTGGCCTGGCGTTCTACACGTTCGGGCAGCGCAAGGGCATTGGTCTTGGCGGCAGCAAGGACGGCAGCGGCGACCCGTGGTTCGTCGCGGGCAAGGACATCGCCTCGAATACGCTCTACGTCGTGCAAGGCCACGATCATCCGTGGCTGCTCGCGCACGAACTGCGTGCGGGCAATGTGAGCTGGGTGGCGGGCGAGCCGCCGGCGCAGGACCATGCGTGCGGCGCGAAAACGCGCTATCGCCAGGCGGATGCGCCCTGCTCGTTCCACACCGCAGACGAATTCGGCGCGGGCCAGTTCACGCTGCGTTTTCCCGATGCGCAATGGGCCGTGACGCCCGGCCAGTCGGCGGTGCTCTATGACGGCGACGTGTGCCTGGGCGGTGGCATCATCGAAGCGGTGACGACGCTCGCGCCGCACGTGCCCGCGGTACTGCCGCCCGAAGCGCCGAAGAAAAAGAAGCGCGTAGCGCGCAAGAAGCCCGCTGCAGCCACGACGGCGTGACGCAAGCACCGTCAAGCAAAACGTAAGAGAACACTGCGCGGCGCCCTGGGCGCCGCGTTTTTTTTGGCGTCTTTCGACACCTGCCAGACACCGATCAAACGGCGTGCCCGCTTCTTGCCCGCTTCTTGCCCGCCTCCCAGCCAGATTCACGAACTTGCGGCATCATTCCCGCAAGCCGCGCCCGGCAACCGCGCGGCTCACGCGCACCGCCCCTTCACGAGAGGAGCGCACAAGGGCGCGCATTACATCAAGTTCGAGGAGTCCCCCCAATGTTTTCCCGACGTTATCTCGCCATGTGGGGCGCGGTGCTGCTGCTTGCAGCCTGCGTCGCCGCGGCTGCCCTCCATCACCTGTCGTGGTACTGCGTGATCGTGCCGGTGCTGCTCGTCGCGCTCGGCGTCTACGACATGTTCCAGGAGCGCCACGCGATCCTGCGCAACTACCCGATCTGGGGCCATCTGCGCTTTCTGTTCGAGTTCGTGCGGCCCGAGATCCGCCAGTACTTCGTCGAGGACGACACCGACGAAAAGCCGTTCTCGCTCGCCCAGCGCAGCCTCGTCTACCAGCGCGCGAAGAACGCGGTGGACAGCCGCCCGTACGGCACCGAACTCGACGTGAAGGCCGTGGGCCACGAATGGATCAGCCACTCGCTCGCGCCCACGAAGCTCGCGGGCAGCGACTTCCGCGTGCTCGTAGGCGCGAACCGCGCGCAACCGTACTCGATGTCGATCTTCAACATTTCGGCGATGAGCTTCGGCGCGCTCTCGGCCAACGCGATCCGCGCGCTCAACATGGGCGCGAAGAAAGGCGGCTTCGCACACGACACGGGCGAAGGCTCGATGTCGAAGTATCACCGCGAGAATGGCGGCGACATCATCTGGGAAATCGCCTCGGGCTACTTCGGCTGCCGCAACGACGACGGCACCTTTAGCGCCGACAAGTTCCAGCGCCTCGCGAACGAACCGCAGGTGAAGATGATCGAGGTGAAGCTCTCGCAGGGCGCGAAGCCCGGCCATGGCGGCATGCTGCTCGCCGCGAAGGTCACGCCCGAGATCGCCGAAACGCGCGGCATTCCCATTGGCAAAGATTGTGTCTCGCCCGCGCGCCACTCTGAATTCTCCACGCCGCGCGGGCTGCTCGAATTCGTCGAGCGTCTGCGCAAGCTCTCGGGCGGCAAGCCCACGGGCTTCAAACTGTGCATCGGGCATCCGTGGGAGTTCTTCGGCATCGCCAAGGCGATGCTCGAAACCGGCATCCTGCCCGACTTCATCGTCGTGGACGGCGCGGAAGGCGGCACGGGCGCGGCCCCGCTTGAATTCACCGACCATATCGGCACGCCGCTGCAGGAAGGGCTGCTCCTCGTGCACAACACGCTCGTGGGCATTGGCCTGCGCGACAAGATCAAGATCGGCGCGAGCGGCAAGATCATCACCGCGTTCGATATCGCACGCACGCTCGCGATCGGCGCGGACTGGGTGAACTCGGCGCGCGGCTTCATGTTCGCGGTAGGCTGCATCCAGGCGCAGAAGTGCCACTCGGACCGCTGCCCCACCGGCGTCGCCACGCAAGACCCCGTGCGCCAGCGCGCGCTGAACGTGCCGGACAAGGGCGAGCGCGTCTTCAACTTCCATCACAACACGCTGCACGCGCTGCAAGAGCTGATACAGGCCGCTGGCCTTTCGAGCCCGTCGGATCTGCGTGCGCATCACATCGTGCGGCGCGTGTCGTCGTACGAGGTGAAGCTGATGTCGGAACTGCTCAAGTACCTGAAGCCCGGCGATCTGCTCGAAGGCCGCTATCGCTATCAGCTGTACGAGAAGTGGTGGCCGGTCGCGCGCAGCGATTCATTCGCGCCGGCGGAGGAAAAGATCGCTTGAGGAAGGCGAGGTGCGACTGACGCGAAAACGCCCGGCGGCACGCAATGCCGTCGGGCGTTTTTGCATCGGCTGTCTATGAACTGCCGATCAGCCTTGCGGCACCGTGTCGATGAACGACTGGCGCTGCGAGAGCTTTTCGAAGTGACGCGCGAGATTCGGATGCGCCTCACGCCAGTTCAGCTCCGGCATGCGGAAGTCGAGATAGCCGAGCGCGCAGCCCACGGAAATATCCGCGATCGTGTAGCGGTTGCCCGCGCACCACGGGTTGCCGTCGAGTCCCTTGGCCATCGCGGCGAGACCTTCGTGGATCTTGCGCTCCTGGCGCTTTACCCAGGCCTCGTTGCGCTGCTCCGGCGTGCGTTGCGTGCCTTCGAGGCGGATCAGCACGGTCGCGTCGAGCATGCCGTCGGCGAGCGCTTCCCAGCAACGCACTTCAATACGCTCGCGGCCTGCGGGCGGAATGAGCTTGGCCACAGGCGAAAGCATGTCGACGTACTCGCAGATCACGCGCGAGTCGAACACGGCCTCGCCGTCGTCCATCACGAGACACGGCACCTTGCCGAGCGGGTTGAAATCGTGAATCTCCGTTTCCTCGCCCCACACGTTCTCGAGCACCAGCTTGTAGTCGATTTTCTTTTCAGCGAGCGTGATCCGCGCCTTGCGGACATACGGGCTGCCGAGCGAACCGATAAGTTTCATACCACCTGCCTTTTCTGGAATCCGGCCGAAGTATACGTTGGATTCGTATTTTTCTGACGTGCCGTCTGTTGCAGTGCAGGATTTTTCCTACAAATGATGTAGGCAGGAGACAACCTCGGCGGCAGCGGCGCTCACTGCGGCTGACCGCGACCACGCGCGTCCGTTTGTAGCCAGCGCTACAATCTCACGATGGACTCGACCCTCAAGCACAGCGCCCCGGCCGCCTCGAGCGAAGCCCACCCAGCCGCCAACGTGGCCGACGCAGCCGACATGCAGCGCGGCCCCGACGGCGGCGCGGCGCTCTATCGCGCGCGCCGCGAACGCGTGCTCGCCGCGCTGCGTGCGCAAGGCGGTGGCGTCGCGCTCGTGCCGACCGCGCCCGAGGCACTGCGCAATCGCGACGCGGACTATCCCTATCGGCACGACAGCTACTTCTACTACCTCACCGGCTTCACGGAGCCCGAGGCGCTGCTCGTGCTCGATTCGAACGCGGATGAAAACCAGCCCGCCGCGATCTTGTTCTGCCGCGCGAAGAACGTCGAGCGCGAAACGTGGGAAGGGTTTCGCTTCGGTCCCGACGCCGCGCGCGAGGCGTTCGGCTTCGACGCCGCGTTTCCCTTCGACGAACTCGACGCACGCATCCCGCAGCTCATTGCGAACCGTCCGGCGCTGCACTACGCGCTCGCGGCTTCCGGGCGCTTCGACGCGCAGGTGAAGCGCTGGATCGATGCGGTGCGCGCGCAGGGGCGCAGCGGCGTCACCGCGCCCGCAGCCGCCTACGACCTGCTGCCGCTGCTCGACGACATGCGCGTGATCAAGGACGCGCACGAGCTCGACACGATGCGCCGCGCCGCGAAAATCTCGGCGCTCGCGCACGTGCGCGCGATGCGGACATGCCGGCCCGGCATGCGCGAATACGAGATCGAGGCGGAGCTGCTTTACACGTTCCGCAAGCACGGCGCGCAGGCCCCCGCCTACGGCTCGATCGTCGCGGCAGGCGCGAACGCGTGCGTGCTGCACTACCCGGCGGGCAACGCGGTGGCGCGCGCGGGCGACCTCGTGCTTATCGACGCCGCGTGCGAGTTGAACGGCTACGCCTCGGACATCACGCGCACGTTCCCCGCGAGCGGCCGCTTCACCGGCGCGCAACGCGAGCTTTACGACATCGTGCTCGCCGCCCAGCAGGCCGCCGTCGATGCCACGCGCGCCGGTGTGAACTTCGAAGCGCCGCACGACGCCGCGGTGCGCGTGCTTGCGCAGGGGCTGCTCGATACCGGCATCATCGACCGCCAGCGCTTTGCAAGCGTCGACGACGTGATCGCCGAGCGCGCCTATGCGCGCTTCTATATGCATCGCACCGGGCACTGGCTCGGCATGGATGTGCACGACGCGGGCGATTATCGTGAGCGCGATATTGCGCCGGGCGCCGGAAAACCCGACGCCCCGCCGCCCTGGCGCACGCTGCGCCCCGGCATGACGCTCACGATCGAGCCAGGCCTCTACATCCGCGCGGCAGAGGACGTGCCCGAGCGCTACTGGGACATCGGCATTCGCATCGAGGACGACGCGATCGTCACCGAAACGGGCTGCGAGCTGATCACGCGCGGCGTGCCCGTTGCGGCCGATGAAATCGAAGCGCTGATGCAGGACGCGCAGCGCGGCGCCTGACGCAAGCGCAGACACAACCACGCGAAGATCCCACACGAAACGAAGCAAACGACATGAACGCAGTTTCCGGCAGCGCGAACGACACTTCCACCGGCGCGAACACGCCCGCTCATTTCGATCACGACGTGGCGATCGTCGGCGCCGGGCCGGTGGGTCTCGCGCTCGCGGGGTGGCTCGCGCGGCGCAGCGCCACGCAAGGGCTCTCGATCGCGCTGATCGACGCGCGCGAACCCGAGGACAGCGCCGGCGACCCGCGCGCCATTGCCGTTTCGCAGGGCAGCCGCACGCTGCTCGAGGCGCTCGCATGGCCGCACGACGCGACGTCTATCGAGCGTATTCATGTCTCGCAGCGCGGCCATTTCGGGCGCACGCTGATCGACCGGCACGACTACGACTTGCCCGCGCTTGGCTACGTGGCGCGCTACGGCGCGATCGTTCAGGCGCTCGCGCGTGCCGTGCGCGGCACGCCGGTGCACTGGCTGCATCACACGCAGGCGCACGATCCCGTCGTGGAGCACGACGGCGTGACGCTGCCGGTCGTGAGCGCGGGCGTTGAGCGGCAGTTGCGCACGCGCATCCTCGTGAACGCCGAAGGCGGCCTGTATCGCCCGCTGCCCCAGCGCGATACGCAAAACGATTCCGACGAAGCCGACGCAAATGCGATCGTGCCGGCCGCCGAAACCAAACGCACGCGCGACTACGGCCAAACGGCGCTGGTCGGCGTGGTGACGCTCGCGGCCCCGCAGCCACACGTGGCGTGGGAGCGTTTCACGAGCGAAGGCCCAATCGCGCTCCTGCCGATGGGAGGCGTGCGCGGCGCGGACTACGCGCTCGTGTGGTGCTGCTCGCCTGCGCAAGCCGAGCGGCGCGCGCAGCTTTCCGACGCCGACTTCCTCGCCGAACTCGGTGTGGCGTTCGGCCCGCGCATGGGCCGCTTCACGCACATTCACGGTCGCGCCGCTTTCCCACTCGGCTTGAACGCGCTCGACGCCCTCGTTTCCGGTAACGGCCGCATCGCAGCGGTCGGCAATGCCGCGCAGACGCTGCATCCGGTGGCGGGCCAGGGCCTCAATCTCGGCCTGCGCGACGCCCACGCCCTTGCCGATTCACTCGCGCAGCACGGCGCCACGCCGCGCGCGCTCGCCGAGTTCGCGGGCCGCCGCGCGTTCGACCGGCGCATGACGATCGGCGCAACGGATACGCTCGCCCGCCTTTTCACCGTCGATTTCGGTCCGCTCGCCACGCTGCGCGGGCTCGCGCTCACGGCGCTCGAATTCGCGCCGCCAGTGAAGACGGCGCTCGCGCGGCAGATGATGTTTGGGCAGCGGAGTTGAGTCAGCCAACTAAGGGTCGCATCGCTTTTTTTTGCATGATTGTTTTCACGCTGAAGCGCCGCCCTGCAACAAGACCAGGGTCCGCGCTGCGCGACCTTGCATC
This sequence comes from Paraburkholderia sp. J10-1, assembly GCF_905220165.1. NCBI lineage: Bacteria > Pseudomonadati > Pseudomonadota > Betaproteobacteria > Burkholderiales > Burkholderiaceae > Paraburkholderia > Paraburkholderia sp. J10-1. Next base: position 251,766 of record NZ_CAJMYW010000010.1, read on the forward strand.
CCGTTAACGCTAAAATACGCGTTTCCCCTTTTGCAAATTCACGCCGTTCGCCGCGCCAGCCGGATTGCCATCCGGGTCGCGGCACCGGCCTCGCCCGCGCGTCATGTTCACTATCGGCCATCACACCTTGCGTAATAACCTGTTCGTCGCCCCGATGGCGGGCGTCACGGACAGGCCGTTCCGCCAGCTGTGCAAGCGCCTCGGCGCGGGCTATGCGGTGTCCGAAATGGTCGCGTCGAACGCGCAGCTCTGGAAGAGCGAAAAGACCATGCGCCGCGCCAATCACGCGGGCGAAGTGGAACCCATCTCCGTGCAGATCGCCGGCGCCGATCCGGACATGATGGCCGAAGCCGCGCGCTACAACGTGGCAAACGGCGCGCAGATCATCGACATCAACATGGGCTGCCCGGCCAAGAAGGTCTGCAACGTCGCGGCCGGCTCGGCGCTCTTGCAGAACGAGCCGCTGGTCGCGCGCATCGTCAAGGCCGTGGTCGACGCCGTGGGCGTGGGCCCCGACGCCGTGCCCGTTACGCTCAAGATCCGCACGGGCTGGGACCGCGACAACCGCAACGCGCTCACCATCGCGCGTATTGCCGAAGAAAGCGGCATTTCCATGCTCACCGTGCACGGCCGCACGCGCGCCGACCTCTATCACGGAGAAGCGGAGTACGAAACGATCGCCGCGGTGAAAGCCGCGGCACGGATTCCGGTGGTCGCAAACGGCGACATTACGTCGCCGCAAAAGGCACGAGAGGTCCTCGCGCTCACGGGCGCCGACGCCATCATGATCGGCCGCGCAGCGCAGGGGCGCCCGTGGCTGTTCCGCGAAATCGAGCATTTCCTCGCGACGGGCGAGCTGTTGCCGCCGCCGCGCGTGGACGAAATCCAGTCGATCATGAATGAGCATCTGGAGGACCACTACGCGTTTTATGGCGAATTTACGGGCGTGCGTACTGCACGCAAGCATATCGGCTGGTACACTCGCGGCCTTTGCGGCGCCAACACGTTCCGGCATCGCATGAATACGCTGGACACCACGCGCGAGCAGCTTGTCGCCGTCAACCAGTTCTTCGACGAACAGAAGGCGCGCTCCGAGCGCCTCGTCTACGTCGACGACGAGAACAACGACAGCGACGGCAGCGACGAATCAACCGATCGACTGGCAGCATGAGCAAGCACAACATCGAACAATCCGTCCGCGAGAGCCTTGGCATCTACTTCCAGGACCTCGACGGCAGCAATCCGCACGACGTCTACGAAATGGTAATGGCGTGCGTCGAAAAACCGATGCTCGAGGTGGTGCTCGAGCAGGCAGGCGGCAATCAGTCGCTGGCCGCCGAGTATCTCGGCATCAACCGCAACACGCTGCGCAAGAAGCTCCAGCAGCACGGCCTGCTGTAACGCCGCTGCGTTTTACTGGACCTTCGGCGCGGACTCCTCGATCTATCGGCAACTCTCCCACATCATGATCAAGCAAGCGCTCATCTCCGTTTCCGACAAGGCAGGCATTGTCGACTTCGCGAAATCCCTGTCGGATCTCGGCGTCAAGATCCTGTCGACCGGCGGCACCGCGAAACTGCTCGCGGACGCGGGCCTTCCCGTCACCGAAGTGGCCGACTACACCGGCTTTCCGGAAATGCTCGATGGGCGCGTGAAAACGCTGCACCCGAAGGTCCACGGCGGCATTCTTGCGCGCCGCGACCTGCCCGAGCACATGGCCGCGCTCGAAAAGCACGACATCCCGACGATCGACCTGCTCGTCGTGAACCTCTACCCGTTCGTCCAGACGGTGTCGAAGGAAGAGTGCACGCTCGAAGACGCGATCGAGAACATCGATATCGGCGGCCCGACCATGCTGCGCTCGGCGGCGAAGAATCATCGCGACGTGACCGTGGTGGTCGACCCGGCCGACTACGCGAAGGTGCTGGAAGAGATGCGCGCGAACGGCAACACCGTGAGCTACGCCACGAACTTCCGTCTCGCGACCAAGGTGTTCTCGCACACGGCGCAGTACGACGGCGCGATCACGAACTACCTCACGAGCCTGACCGAAGCGCTCGAGCACAAGTCGCGCAACACCTACCCGGCCGTGCTGAACCTCGCGTTCGACAAGGTCCAGGACCTGCGCTACGGCGAAAACCCGCACCAGAGCGCCGCGTTCTACCGCGACCTCACGACGCCCGCCGGCGCGCTCGCGAACTACACGCAGCTCCAGGGCAAGGAACTTTCGTACAACAACATCGCCGACTCGGACGCGGCCTGGGAATGCGTGAAGACGTTCGACGCCCCGGCCTGCGTGATCATCAAGCACGCGAATCCGTGCGGCGTGGCAATCGGCGCGAACGCGCTCGAAGCCTACTCGAAGGCGTTCCAGACCGACCCGACCTCGGCGTTCGGCGGCATCATCGCGTTCAACCGCGAAGTGGACGAAGCGGCTGCCCAAGCCGTGGCGAAGCAGTTCGTCGAAGTGCTGATCGCGCCGTCGTTCTCGGCAGCCGCGAAGGCCGTGTTCGCCGCGAAGCAGAATGTGCGTCTGCTGGAAATCGCGCTGGGCGATGGCCATAACGCGTTCGACCTCAAGCGCGTGGGCGGCGGCCTGCTCGTGCAGTCGCTCGATGCGAAGAACGTGCAGCCGCACGAACTGCGCGTCGTGACGAAGCGCCACCCGACGCCGAAGGAAATGGACGACCTGCTGTTCGCATGGCGCGTGGCGAAGTTCGTGAAGTCGAACGCCATCGTGTTCTGCGCGAACGGCATGACGATGGGCGTGGGCGCAGGCCAGATGAGCCGCGTGGACTCGGCGCGCATCGCCAGCATCAAGGCCGAAAACGCGGGCCTGAAGCTCGCGGGCACGGCGGTCGCGTCGGACGCGTTCTTCCCGTTCCGTGACGGTCTCGATGTGGTGGTCAACGCGGGCGCGACCTGCGTGATCCAGCCGGGCGGCTCGATGCGCGACGACGAAGTGATCGGCGCCGCCGACGAGCACAACATCGCCATGGTGATGACAGGCATTCGCCACTTCCGTCACTGATCCTTGCGCGCGGCGCGTGACCTGCACGTGACGCGCCGCTTGAGCCTGGCCCGCCGGACTTGCGTCCCGCGGGCTTTTTCTTTGCAGGGCGCGCCGGGTTCGCTCGCGCCCTCGAGGCTCGCGGCAGGCATGCCGTTCGTTGTACCATCGCAGCACATCCGTTTTTCCCGCATTTCATGAGAATTCTCGGCATCGACCCCGGCTTGCGCGTCACCGGCTTCGGCGTGATCGAGCGTCACGGCCATCAGCTCACGTATGTCGCAAGCGGCGTCATCCGCACCGCCGACGCCGATCTGCCCACGCGCCTAGGCACCATTTTCGAGGGCGTCTCCACGCTGATCCGCCAGCACGCGCCCGACCAGGCGGCGATCGAAAAAGTGTTCGTCAACGTCAATCCGCAGTCGACGCTCCTGCTCGGTCAGGCGCGCGGCGCTGCCATTTGCGGGCTGGTTTCGGGCGGCGTGCCGGTGGCCGAATACACCGCGCTGCAACTCAAGCAAGCCGTGGTGGGCTACGGACGCGCGACCAAAGAGCAGATGCAGCAAATGGTCGTGCGCCTGCTCGCCCTCACGGGCACGCCCGGCACCGACGCGGCCGACGCGCTCGGCATGGCGATCTGTCACGCGCACGGCGGGGATGCGCTCGCCACGCTCGGCGGACTTGCGCCTGCGCTCGCGAAGAAGGGCATGCGGGTGCGGCGTGGGCGGTTGATAGGCTAAATGCGCGGTTGAATGTGTGGCTGATTACGCGACTAATGCGCCTCGCCCAAACGGCCAACGTTCCAGCCATGCGCTCCGGAGTGCCCTGCCCTCCGCTACACTCTTGAGCTTTCCCTCATCACAGAAACCGCCATGATCGGTCGCATTGCCGGCGTATTGCTGGAAAAGAACCCGCCGCACCTGCTCATCGACTGCAACGGCGTCGGCTACGAAGTCGACGTGCCGATGAGCACGTTCTACAACCTGCCCAGCAACGGCGAAAAAATCGTGTTGCTCACGCAGATGATCGTGCGCGAAGACGCGCATCTGCTCTTCGGCTTCGGCACGCAAGAGGAACGCTCGACGTTTCGCGAACTGCTCAAGATCAGCGGCATCGGCGCGCGCATGGCGCTCGCCGTGCTCTCGGGCATGAGCGTGCACGACCTCTCGCAAGCGGTCACACAGCAAGATGCGGCGCGCCTCACCCGCGTGCCCGGCATCGGCAAGAAAACGGCCGAGCGTCTGCTGCTCGAACTCAAGGGCAAGCTCGGTGCGGACCTCGGTGCAATGGCCGCCGCCGCTTCGCCTTCCGACCACGCGAACGACATCCTCAACGCGCTGCTCGCGCTCGGCTATTCGGAGAAGGAGGCGCTCGCCGCGATCAAGAACGTGCCCGCCGGCACCGGCGTTTCCGAAGGCATCAAGCTCGCGCTCAAGGCGCTTTCGAAGGCCTGATCGCCGCCGCGCAGGCTCGAGCCAGGCTGTTAGTTGCGGCACGATCCCGGGGTTCGGGACGGCCCGCCGCCGCATAGTCTGCGCGGTACAATCGCTGGATGATCGAAACCGACAAACTCGCCGCCAACCACGCCGGCGCCGACCGCGTGATCGCCGCCACGCCCGCCTCGACCCACGAGGAAGCGTTCGAACGCGCGTTGCGCCCGCGCCAGCTCGACGAATACGTCGGCCAGGAAAAGGTGCGGGGCCAACTCGAGATTTTCATCGAGGCCGCGAAGCGCCGTTCCGAACCGCTCGACCACGTGCTGCTGTTCGGACCGCCGGGCCTCGGCAAAACCACGCTCGCGCACATCATCGCGCGCGAAATGGGGGTCAATCTGCGGCAGACGTCGGGCCCCGTGCTGGAACGCGCGGGCGATCTCGCAGCGCTGCTCACCAATCTCGAAGCCAACGACGTGCTCTTCATCGACGAAATTCACCGGCTCTCGCCGGTCGTCGAGGAAATCCTGTATCCGGCGCTCGAGGACTACCAGATCGACATCATGATTGGCGAAGGGCCGGCCGCGCGCAGCGTGAAGCTCGACCTCCAGCCGTTCACGCTTGTGGGCGCGACCACGCGCGCGGGCATGCTCACGAACCCGCTGCGCGACCGCTTCGGCATCGTCTCGCGCCTCGAGTTCTACAACGCGAGTGAACTCTCGCGCATCGTGCAACGCTCCGCATCGCTGCTCGGCGCGCAGATTCACCCTGACGGCGCGCTCGAAATCGCGCGCCGCTCGCGCGGCACGCCGCGTATCGCGAACCGTCTGCTGCGCCGCGTGCGCGACTACGCCGAGGTGAAAGCCGACGGTGCGATCACCGCCAAGGTCGCCGACGCCGCGCTGCGCATGCTCGACGTCGACCCCGTGGGCTTCGACCTGATGGACCGCAAGCTGCTCGAAGCCATCCTGCACAAGTTCGACGGCGGCCCGGTGGGCGTGGACAATCTCGCCGCCGCAATCGGCGAGGAACGCGACACGATCGAGGACGTGCTCGAACCGTATCTGATCCAGCAGGGCTATCTGCAGCGCACGCCGCGCGGCCGCGTGGCCACGCAACTGAGCTATCGCCACTTCGGCCTCACGGTGCCAGACGACGCATCGACGGGCGGCGACTGGGAACCGGACGCGTCGTAAGCCGCAGTACATTTGCGCGGCACACCTTCAACGCACTTCAACGCAGCGCGAGCGAGAGCACGATGTCCGATCATGCTGGCCTGCCTCCCAACGCTCCCGAGCCGACCGGCCTTGCCGGTCAACTCGTGCGCCGCCTGCGCATGACGCTCGCCGAAAGCATCACGCATCTAACCACGGGCAGCGGCCCGAGACTCGATTACTCGCATCCGCCGGGCGACCCGGGCCTCTTCGGCCCCGACGCCGTCTGCTGGAAAGTCCACGCCGATTTCGCCGCGATGATGGCGGGCGGCGTGAGCGCGCTGCTGCTCCAGGCGCTGCATCCGCATGCGCTCGCCGGCGTGTGGGACCATTCGACGTTTCGCATCGATATACTCGGGCGGCTGCGGCGCACCGCGACTTTCATCGCGGGCACGACATACGGCAGCCGCGCCGACGCGCTGGCCTTGATCGAACGCGTCAAGACGATTCACTTCGCCGTGACGGGCACCGCGCCCGATGGCTGCCCCTACCGCGCGAGCGATCCCGCATTGCTGACGTGGGTGCACGTGGCCGAAGTATCGAGCTTTCTCGGCGCGTATTTGCGCTTCGTGAATCCCGCGCTGCCCGGTGCGATGCAGGATCAGTACTACGCCGAAGTCGCGCGCATTGCCGAACTGCTGGGCGCTGCGAACGTGCCACGCTCGCGCGCCGAAGTCGATGCGTATTTGCAGTCGATGCAGCCCGAACTCGTCGCGAGCGAGCGCACGTTCGAGGTCGTGCGCGTGCTCATGGATGCGCCGGCGCCGCGACCGGGAATGCGCCCTGCCGGCGCGCTGATCAGGAATGCGGGCATCGACCTGTTGCCGCCTTTCGCGCAGCAGATGCTCGGCTTCGATTCCTTCTCCTTTGCGCGCCGCGCGCTCGTGCAGCCTGGCATGCGAGCGGTCGCACCGGTATTGCGCTGGGCGCTCGTCAATGGCGTGTCCAAACGCGCGCGGCGGCGGGCTGCGGCCAAACCCGCGCAATAAGCACTGCGCAATAGCAAAACGGCCAACTCGCTCGCGCCGGTTGGCCGTTCCGTTTGCAGCGCGCCGAGATGACCTGGCGCCTGCGTGCTTACATCTTCACCACGTCGAGCAGCGTCTTCTTGCCTGCCTTGTAGTTGTAGAGCGAGATCACGCCGTGCTTGAGGTCGCCCTTCGCGTCGAAGGTGGTCTCGCCAATCACGCCCTTGTAGTCCGTGCCCGGGATCTGCGCGAGGACCTTCGCGGGATCAGTCGAGTTCGCGCGCTTCATCGCATCGACGACGATGTACACCGCGTCATACGTGAACGGCGCATCGAATTCGATCGGGTGACCGAAGCGCTTCTGGTACTTCGCCGCGAACGCCGCGCCGCCATTCATGCGCTCGACCGCCATGCCCGCCTGCGAGCAAACGATATTGTCGGTCGCCGCGCCCGCCAGCTCCGCGAGGCTTTCCGTGCACACGCCGTCGCCCGACAGCACCTTCGCGCGCAGCCCCAGTTGCTTCGCCTGCTTCGCAAACGGACCGCCGGTGGCGTCCATGCCGCCGTACATGATCGCGTCCGGGTTCTCGCCCTTGATCTTCGTGAGGATCGCGCGGAAATCCACGGCCTTGTCGTTGGTCGCGTCGTGCGAGAGCACCTTCATGCCAAGCGACTTCGCCGTCTTCTCGAACTCGTTGGCGAGGCCCTGGCCATACGCGGTCGAGTCGTCGACCACGGCCACGGTCTTCACGTTCAGGCTTTTCGCTGCGTAGTCGGCAAGCGCGGGGCCTTGCTGGGCATCGGTCGCGACCACGCGGTACGTCGTCTTGAAACCCTGCTGCGTGTACGAAGGATTGGTCGACGACGGCGAGATCTGCACGATGCCCGCGTCGCTGTAAATCTTCGAAGCCGGGATCGATGCGCCCGAATTCAGATGGCCAATCACGGCAACGACCTTGTCGTCGACGAGTTTCTGCGCGACCTGGGTGGCCTGGCGCGGGTCGGCGGCGTCGTCCTGGGCGTCGAGCGAGAGCGTAATCTTTTGGCCCTCGATCGTAAGACCCTTGGCGTTGATTTCCTCGATGGCGAGGCGCGCGCCGTTCTCGTTGTCCTTGCCGAGGTGGGCCGAACCGCCCGTGAGCGGCCCGACGTGGCCGATCTTGACGACCTGGTCGGCCGCCGCGTTGCCCGAGAGCGCTGCGAGCGCCATGACCGCTGCGCTCACCGGCAGCAGCTTGTGAAGCTTGAACGTCATTGAACTTTCTCCTGCGTTTTTTTCTGGGAATACCCGTTCGTATAACAACCTTGGGCGCGCGGCTTCACGCCTGTCATGCGCGCGCGTCCCTCTACAACGCGGAGCCGGGCCAGGAGCCCGGTGGCCAGAGCACCCAAAGGTCGGACAAATGTTAGCAGGACGCTTAACTTTGTGGTTGGGCTTTGGAAGGAATCCGCAAGCGAGCGGAAAGGAGATAGCTGGAGCCTTAGCCTGGAGTCAGACGGGACTGGGATCAACGCGGGGAAGGGAAAGGCTGGAGAAACAGGACAGCGCGGCGGCCCACCGCGCTGTGTGAGGAAACAGATTAGCGGCCCGGCTCCGGCGTGCGCTTGAAGCCATCGTCGGCGCTAACGCCGCCCAGATGCGCCACGTCGCCCCATGCGACGACGCGCGCCTGCGTCACGTAGTCGCCGCGTTCGAAATCGACGACGTTCACGCTCGTGTTGAGGAGCGGCCACGCGCGCGGCGCGTCGAGCGAGAGGCCGTTCGCGAAGCGGTAGACGCAGTCGAGCACGCCGCCGTGCGCGACACACGCAATGCGCCCGCCCGGATGCATGGCCAGGATCGGCTCGAGCGCGTGCAACACGCGGTGATACAACTCGCGCTGCGACTCGCCCTCGGGCGGCGCGAAGCCGGGGTCGCGCGTTTGCCAGTGCGCGTACTCGTCCGGAAAGCGCTCGGCGATTTCGTCGCTGTCGTGGCCCTGGAACGCGCCATAGTTGCGTTCGCGCAGCCCTGCCGTGAGCTGCACCGGCAAACCCAGGGCTTCCGCAACGGGCTGTGCCGTCTGTTGCGCGCGCAACAGGTCGCTCGACCAGATTGCATCGATCCGCGCGCCCGACTGCACTTCCTTCGCGAGCCGTGCGCCGAGCTGCTGCGCCTGCACCACACCACTTTGCGCGAGGGGAATGTCGATATGCCCCTGGATGCGCTTGATGCGATTCCAGTCCGTTTCGCCGTGGCGGATAAAGAGGATCTGCGTGTTCATGGTTCAGTTGCGCACTTGCAGCCAGAACGTGACGGGGCCGTCGTTGACGAGCGACACCTGCATGTCGGCGCCGAACTCGCCGGTCTCGACGGTCGGATGCTTCTCGCGCGCGGCGGCGACGAAATAATCGAACAGACGCCGCCCCTCTTCGGGCGGCGCGGCCGGCGTGAAGCTCGGGCGCAGGCCACTGTTCGTATCGGCGGCAAGCGTGAACTGCGAGACGAGCAGCAAGCCGCCGGGAGCGCCATTGCCGTCGATGTTCTGCACGCTCAGGTTCATCTTGCCCGCCGCGTCGCTGAACACGCGATAGCCGAGCAGCTTCGCGAGCAGCTTGTCGGCGTTGGCTTCGGTGTCGCCACGCTCGGCACACACCAGCGCGAGCAGCCCCTGGCCGATCGCACCGGTCACGCGTTCGCTGCCACCTTGCGCCACGCGTACTTCCGCTCGGCGCACGCGCTGGATCAGGGCAATCATGCGGTGAGCGTCACGCGCGCAAAGCGCCGCTTGCCCACTTGCACGACGAACTCGCCCGCCTCGACCTTGAGGCCCTTGTCGGACACAGTCGCGCCGTCGATCTTCACGCCGCCCTGCTCGATGTTGCGCAGTGCTTCGCTCGTGGAGGGCACGAGCCCCGCCTGCTTGAGCAACTGGCCGATGGCAAGCGGCGCGCCTGCGAGCGTGATCGACGGAATGTCGTCGGGCACGCCGCCCTTGGCGCGGTGGTTGAAGTCTTCGAGCGCGCGCTCGGCGTCGGCCTGCGAATGAAAGCGTGCGACGATTTCCTGCGCGAGCAGCACCTTGAAGTCGCGCGGGTTGCGGCCCGCTTCGATCTCGCGCTTGAAGCCCTCGATTTCGTCCATGGGACGGAACGAGAGCAGCGTGAAGTAACGCCACATCATCGTGTCCGAAATGGACATGAGCTTGCCGAACATGTCGTTGGGCTTTTCGCTGATGCCAACGTAGTTGTTCTTCGACTTCGACATCTTCTCGACGCCGTCGAGGCCTTCGAGCAGCGGCATCGTGAGAATGCACTGCTGTTCCTGGCCGTACTGCTTTTGCAGTTCACGGCCAACGAGCAGGTTGAACTTCTGGTCCGTGCCGCCGAGCTCGAGGTCCGCATTGAGCGCGACCGAGTCGTAGCCCTGCATGAGCGGATACAGGAACTCGTGGATCGAGATGGGCACGCCGCCCTGGAAGCGCTTGGTGAAGTCCTCGCGCTCGAGAATGCGCGCGACCGTGTAGCGCGACGCGAGCTTGATCATGCCGTCGGCGCCGAGCGGCATCGACCATTCGCTGTTGTAGCGAATTTCGGTCTTTTCGCGGTTGAGAACGAGCGCGGCCTGCTCGAAGTACGTTTTCGCGTTCGATTCGATCTGCTCGCGCGTAAGCGGCGGGCGCGTGGCATTGCGGCCCGACGGGTCGCCGATCAGGGAAGTGAAGTCGCCGATCAGGAAGATCACGGTGTGGCCGAGATCCTGAAGCTGGCGCATCTTGTTGAGCACGACCGTGTGGCCGATGTGGATGTCGGGCGCGGTCGGGTCGAGGCCGAGCTTGATGCGCAGCGGCTTGCCCGTGGCCGCGCTGCGGGCGAGCTTCTGCTCGAACTCTTCTTCGATCAGCAGTTCGTCGACGCCGCGCTTCGTGACGGCAAGCGCGTGACGGACTTCGTCGGTGACCGGAAAGGCGTCTTTTGCGGCGGCGCTGGCGCCGTTGCTGGAGTTGGACTCGTTGCTCATGCTTCGATCGGTTCTGTCGTTAAGTCTGGGTCTAGACCGCAATTTTACGTGATTCGACTGGCCAGGCTGAGGTTTGCGGCGCTTTGCAGGTCTTTGCGGCTCTTTGCGGGTCGCGCACGCTGCGGCGACTCGCATCGCGCCCCGAGCCTCATGCTCAGGAACGGGCGGCAGCGCGCTCCACACGCGGGATGCCCTTCGCGCGCGCCTGCCAAAGGTCGTAGGCGGCCTGCATGGCGAGCCACAGGTCGGCGCGGCCCCCGTTTTCCTCGCCAAGCCACGCCTCGAGGCGCAGTGCCATTTCCGGCGAAATACCGGCGCGGCCGTTCAGCACGCGCGAGAGCGCGGCGCGCGTGACGCCGAGTTGCGCAGCCGCTTCGGTCACGGTGAGCCCCAGTTCGGGAAGAATGTTCTCGCGCAGCGTTTCACCGGGGTGCGGCGGGTTATGCATGCGTATCGTGTCGTTCATCTTGCTCATGCCTCAGTGGTAGTCGTGGTAGTCGACAAAGACCGCGTGGCGGCCTTCGAACGCGAAGGTCAGGCGCCAGTTGCCATTGACGAGAATCGCATGGTGCCCGTCGAGACGGCCTTCCAGCGCATGGCAGCGCCAGCCTGGCACGTTCATGTCCCGCGGCGACTCGGCCTCGTCCAGCCGCGCCAGCTGACGCCGCAGGCGCGGGATGTGATCGGGCCGGATGCCCGCTTTGCTGCCAGTGAAGAAGAACGCCTTCAGCCCTTTGTGATTCCACGACTTGAGCATGATTCTCCAGACTAAGCAGAACGAACATGGATAGGTCTGGAGCCAGGATCGGGTCAGTACGCGCCTTCCCGTATAGCGTATAGTTTCACTATACGGATCACACATTGCGCAGTCAACCCTCAGACTTCTGGAAGTTGATTTCGCGCAGGGCTCCAGTGCCGCCCGGGTTCGAGCGGCGAAGATGAGCGTCGCATGTCGCGAAGGCAGCCAACAGTCAGCCGTTCGGCTTACGCTCGAACGGCATTGCGCCGATAATTCCTTCGCAGGACACTGAATTGTCTTAATCAAGGAGCACAACGTGGCGCCACGCGACGCACGAAACGAGAGCGCACACGCCGCCGACGGCGTGTATTTCGGCCTGATGTCGGGCACGAGCATGGATGGCGTGGACGGCATTGCCGTGCGCTTCGAGGCTGGCCAGCGGCCAGTGGTGCTGGCCGAGGCCTTCGTCGGTTTCGCACAGGGACTGCGCGAAGCGCTCTTTTCGTTGCAGCAGCCAGGCGAGAACGAGATCGAGCGCGAGGCGCTCGCCGGCAACGCACTTGCGGCCCGCTATGCGGTGTGCTGCCACGAGTTGCTGCGCGCGGGCAATGTTTCCGCCGGCGATGTGCGCGCAATCGGCGCTCACGGGCAGACCGTGCGGCATCGTCCGGAGAAGGGCTACACGGTGCAGATACAGAACCCGGCGCTGCTTGCGGAACTCACCCACATCGACGTGATCGCCGACTTCCGCAGCCGCGACGTCGCCTCGGGCGGCCAGGGCGCGCCGCTCGTGCCCGCGTTCCACGCGACGCTGTTCGGCTCGCAGGAAGAAACGCGCGTGGTCTGCAACCTGGGCGGCATCAGCAACATCACCGTGCTTTCGTCGACGGGTGCCGTGCGTGGGTTCGATTGTGGCCCGGCCAACGCCCTGCTCGACCTCTGGGCCGAACGCCATCTGGGCAAGCCCTACGACGAGAACGGCAAGTTCGCCGCGAGCGGCCATCTGCATCAGCCGCTTTTGAACGCCCTGCTGGACGAACCGTTCTTCGAGCAGCAGCCGCCCAAGAGCACAGGCCGCGATCTCTTCAACGCCCAGTGGCTCGACGACAAACTCAAGGACTTCGAGTCGCTCACGCCGGCCGACGTGCAAGCCACGCTAGTCGCGCTGACCGCCGTGAGCGTGGCGCACGAGATCGAGCGTCACGCGAGCGACTGCCGCGCCGTGTACGTCTGCGGCGGCGGCGCGCGCAACGCGGCGTTGATGGCGGCGCTGCAGAAGGCGCTCGAAACGGGCGGTGTGGCTGGTGTGCCGGTCATGACCACCGAGGCGCTAGGCGTGCCGCCGCACCAGGTGGAGCCGCTTGCCTTCGCGTGGCTCGCCATGCGCTGCGTAGCGCGCGAGCCCGGCAATCTTGCCGCCGTCACCGGCGCGGCCGGCGAGCGCGTGCTCGGCGCGATTTATCCGCGCTGACCAGGCCCGCTGACTGAGCGCGCTGAATGAGCACGCACCAATAAAAAACGGGGCCGAAGCCCCGTTTCTTTTACTGCAGTCGATCGATCAAACCGAGAACGACGAGCCGCAACCGCACGTGGTGGTCGCGTTCGGGTTCTTGATGACGAACTGCGCGCCATTGAGATCGTCCTTGTAGTCGATCTCGGCGCCGACGAGGTACTGATAGCTCATCGAGTCGATCAGAAGCTGGACGCCGTTGCGGTTCATCACGGTGTCGTCTTCGTTGACCGTCTCGTCGAACGTGAATCCGTACTGGAAGCCCGAGCAGCCGCCGCCTTGCACGAATACGCGCAGCTTCAGCTCCGGGTTGCCTTCCTCGTCGATCAGTTGCTTGACCTTGTCAGCCGCTGCTTCGGTGAAAACGAAGGGACCGGGCATTTCGGTCGCGGTAGTTTCGGTGACAGCGCTCATTCGAACTCTCCAAAAAAGCTTCTAGCCGCTATTGTAGGGCTCTTCCCGAGATCGTGCTTAAGCCCACAAAATCAAGGGTTTCTCCAAACTTTCGCAGCCTGCGCGCCAAGCGTGCGACGCGCCGACAAAAAACGAAAAAGCCGCCCGGCGCAGTGAGCGCGGACGGCTTTTGCAGCAGCGCTGTGCTCCGCAAGGAGCACAGGCCAAAGCGCCAATGCGAAATTAACGCTTCGAGAACTGCTTGCGGCGACGTGCCTTGTGGAAACCGACCTTCTTACGTTCCACTTCACGTGCGTCACGGGTGACGAAGCCAGCTTGCGACAGTGCCGGCTTGAGCGTTGCGTCGTAGTCCATCAGCGCGCGCGTGATGCCGTGGCGAACTGCGCCGGCCTGGCCGGTTTCGCCGCCGCCCGTCACGTTCACCTTGATGTCGAACGTCGTGCCGTGGTTCGTGAGTTCCAGCGGTTGACGCACGATCATCAGCGACGTTTCGCGCGAGAAGTAGTCAGCGATGGGCTTACCGTTGACGATGATGTCGCCCTTGCCCGACTTGATGAAGACACGAGCGACTGCGCTCTTGCGGCGGCCCGTACCGTAATTCCAGTTACCGATCATGTGGGCTCCCCTTAGATCTCGAGCGCCTTCGGCTGTTGTGCCGAGTGCGGGTGCGTTGCGTCAGCGTAGACCTTCAGCTTCTTGATCATCGCGTAGCCGAGCGGGCCCTTCGGCAGCATGCCCTTCACGGCCTTCTCGAGCGCGCGGCCCGGGAAGCGTTCTTGCATCTTGCCGAACGTCGTTTCGTAGATACCGCCCGGGTAACCCGAGTGACGGTAGTACTTCTTGTCGGTGGTCTTGTTGCCCGTGACCTTCAGCTTGCCGGCGTTGATGATGATGATGAAATCACCAGTGTCGACGTGCGGGGTGAACTCAGGCTTGTGTTTGCCGCGAAGACGGCGTGCCACTTCGCTGGCGACACGGCCGAGAACCTTATCCGTCGCGTCAATCACGTACCATTCGCGCTGCACTTCATGTGCCTTGGCGGAAAAAGTCTTCATGATCGATCCAAAAAATAACTTGTGCCCTGTTTTGGTCCTGCTTGTATGGTGACGCTCGTTGGCGCCGGCGCAGGCTCTCCCTGTCTGGGTTTCCCCATTTTCCCCGCGGGCATGGATGCGGGAAACCCACGATTATAAAAGGAAATTTGGCTGCAAGTCAAAAAATTGCTTGCAATGAGGCAGAGACGGGGCGAAACGAGGGCTACGGACGAAAAAAAGCCCGAACGCGTTGTTCGGGCTTAATCCACTCTTTGGAGGAGGGTGGAGGAGACATGCTGAGGTGTCGTGAAGCACGACAACCAATGAGACGAATTATACGGATGGGCCTTGTGCGACGCAAGAGGATTTGCATTGCGAAATTCGACACCACAATATGAAATTGTATGTCGCTAGCGCACCGAGAGAAAAATTCATAAAAATCAGTCTGTTGGGAATCTAGCATGCGAAAAGCATGCAGGATCACTAGAGCGAAACCCCTAATTGCCTAGGGGAAATCCGCCTTGTTGCCAGGATGTCGCGCCGCAACATTCAAGCACAAGGCATAAGGCGCGCGCGGCCGTGTCCCCCCGGACATACCAGTAAGGCGCGGGCTACAATGCCGTCTGAATCAAGAAACCGCGCAGAGGCATACGCACATGGAATGCAAAGTTAGCTGGATGGGACAAGACGGCATGGCGTTCGCAGCCGAAACGGGCAGCGGCCATCTCGTCAACATGGACGGCGCGCCGGAAGGCGGCGGCCACAACCTCGCGCCGCGGCCGATGGAAATGGTGCTGCTCGGCACGGGCGGCTGCACGGCCTACGACGTGGTGCTGATCCTCAAGAAGAGCCGCCAGGAAGTGAGCGGCTGCAGCGTGACGCTCAAGGCCGAGCGTGCGAGCGAGGACCCGAAGGTCTTCACGAAGATCCACTTCCACTTCACCGTGACCGGCAAGAGTCTGAACCCGGCCACCGTCGAGCGCGCAATCAACCTCTCGCACGACAAGTACTGCTCGGCGTCGATCATGATCGGCAAGACCGCCGAGATCACGCATTCGTTCGAGATCGTCGCGGCTTAAGATCTGCGGCAGAAGATTGGCGGCAAAAGAAAAAGCCGGCGCGGTTCATCGAAGAACCGCGCCGGCTTTTTGCATGCGCATTGGCAAATTTGGGCTGCAAAGCAGGCCGATAAGCCGGATTCTGTGCACGCGCCGCGTCCGAAGACGCGCCGCGCGTGGCAGCCATTCCTCTAGGCGCGCCATTGCTGACGCGCTCAAGCTTCCTACCCGCAGACGGAATGGGGGCCCCATCCTGCATCCCGAAGATGCGCGCCTGCCTACTTGGAATTGCTCCGGGTGGAGGTTACCGTGCCGTCTACGTCACCGCAGACGCGGTGCGCTCTTACCGCACCGTTTCACCCTTACCTGATCCCGACCGAAATCGGGCCATCGGCGGTCTGTTCTCTGTTGCCCTGTTCCGCGTGTCGCCACGGATGGCCGTTAGCCATCACCCTGCCCTGTGGAGTCCGGACTTTCCTCGCCCCCTCGACCGAAATCTCGGGGCCGCGACTGCCTGGCCTGCTTTGCGAGGCGCGATATTAGCACGGCCAGAGGCGCCGCGCCGGGGGCCGGATCGATTGCTGCCCGCCGGCCTTTTAGCGAGCGCGGCGGCCGCCGCGAAAGACGGTGGCGTCGTCGTAGAACGACGGGCTTTCGTTATGCGCCCACCAGCCCGGGATGCCGAGTACAGGCAGCGGTGCGAAGCTGCGCCCGTTGAGTGCGGCGTCGGAGGCGAGCGTGACGCTCACTGTCTCGTCCAGATACGCGTCGCGTTGCGCGCGCGACCACGCGAAATAGGCTTGCGGCACCTCGACCACCCATGCGTGCGCCGTGCACGCCGCATAGGGCGAAATCAGCTTTTCGAGCAGCGCATGGCCAAAGACGCGCACTTCGCAGCGCGCCTGGCCAATCGTCTCTTCGAACGCGGCTTCCCAGCTCGAGCGCTGCGCCACGAACAGCGTGCGCCAGTCGAAGCCGCGCAGCGCCGCGATGAGCGCCGCGTCCGATGAGGCATAGAGCACCGCGTTCTCGTCGAAGAGCGTGAGCGCGTCGCGCACGCCGCCGCGCGTGGGGCCCACGCCCAGTACGTCGATCGCCGCGGCCTGGCGTGCGTTGAGCGTCGCCTTGATGCGCGGGAACGCGAACCAGGCAAGCGCGTTGAAGAAGTCGTGGAGATTGTGCCGCGTCGGCACGCAGCCCGTCGCCGCGATATGCGCCTCGTAGGCCGAGCCATCGGGCAGGTCGTCCTGGGCAATGAAGCGCAGCGGCTTGCCGCGGCCCGTGCTTTGGGCGGCGGCGAGCGCGTCGGCGTTCAGTTCATCGAGGTACGCTGCGTATCCCGCCAGCGCGGCCTGCTGCCAGCGCCGCCCCCGCGCTTCGTGCTGCGCAAACCAGGGGCGGGACCAGTCGATGTCGGTGAAACTGCCCAACGGCATGGTCCGGCGCGGTTCGCGCGCGGGCATCGGTGCGTGCGCATCGGCTGCCCCACTCAGCCCAATCGTTGCGCCCGCAGCCACACCGTGCCCCGCCTCGCTCAAGCGAGCTTCCAGCCGATTGTCTCGCCGCCGCGCAGCGGCACGACGGGCGTGTCGCCAGCCTCGACTTCAGCGGGCAGCGTCCAGGTCTCGCGGCGCAGCGTGACCGTTTCGGTCGCGCGCGGCAGGCCGTAGAAGTCCGCGCCGTAAAAGCTCGCGAAGCCCTCGAGCTTGTCGAGCGCGCCTGCGTTGTCGAACGCTTCGGCGTAGAGCTCGAGTGCGTGCAGCGCCGTGTAGCAGCCCGCGCAGCCGCACGCGTGCTCCTTCAGGCCCTTCGGGTGCGGCGCGCTGTCGGTGCCGAGGAAGAAGCGATGGTCGCCCGAGGTCGCCGCCTCCACGAGCGCCACGCGATGCGTCTCGCGCTTGAGCACCGGCAGGCAGTAGTAATGCGGACGGATGCCGCCCTGGAAGATCGCGTTGCGGTTGTACAGCAGGTGATGCGCGGTGATCGTCGCGCCGAGGAGACCCGGCGCGGCATGATCGGCGCGGATGTAGTCGACGGCATCCTTCGTCGTGATGTGCTCGAACACCACCTTGAGCGCCGGGAAATCGCGGCGCAGCGGCGTCATCACGCGGTCGATGAAGACCTTCTCGCGGTCGAACAGATCGATGTCGGCGCTCGTCACTTCACCGTGCACGAGCAGCGGCATGCCCACTTCCTGCATGGCTTCGAGCGTCTTCGCGCATTTGAGGATATCCGTCACGCCGGCGTCCGAGTTCGTCGTCGCGCCCGCCGGATACAGCTTCACGCCGTGCACGAAGCCGCTCGCCTTCGCGCGGCGGATTTCCTCGGGCGGCGTGTTGTCGGTGAGATAGAGCGTCATCAGCGGCTCGAAGGTCGAGCCCGCCGGCAGCGCCGCGAGAATGCGCTCGCGGTAGGCGGCGGCCTGCTCCGTCGTCGTGACCGGCGGCTTGAGGTTCGGCATGATGATCGCGCGGCCGAATTGGCGCGCCGTGTGCGGCAGCACGGCCGCGAGCATCGCGCCATCGCGCACGTGCAGGTGCCAGTCGTCGGGGCGGGCGAGCGTGAGAGTCGTGAGGGAAGAGGCGTTCATGGCTAGAGTCAGGCGCAGTAATAGGTCAAGCGGAATCGCCGGCGCGTTCACTCGAACGCGCTCAGGCCGCCGGAAATTCCGGGCATATCAGGGGAAAAAGCGAGGCGTCGACCGATGCGAGTCCAACACACGCATGGCCCGCACCGTCGCGTACACACGACAAATTGCGCTGCATCGACACCGGCACGCGCCCTTCTACGCAAGCCTGCAATGCATCCGACAAAATTCGTATTGGCGACCCGCAGGCCGGTGATATGCTTGGAAAATCATATTGTAACGGGTCGACGGCGGGTCCCGCCTGGCACTGCAGCCACCGCCTCAGTCGTCCCGGCCGTCTCAGTCGCATTACGCACCATCAGCACCATGTGCCAACTTCTCGGAATGAATTGCGCCGCGCCGACGGACGTCACGTTCTCCTTCACAGGATTCGCGGCGCGCGGCGGCGCCACCGATCACCACGCCGACGGCTGGGGTATCGCGTTCTTCGAGGACAAGGCCTGCCGCCTCTTCATCGACAACGAGGCTTCAGCGCGTTCGCCGATCGCCGAGATGGTCAAGCACTACCCCATCAAGTCGCGCAACACCATCGCCCATATCCGCAAGGCCACACAAGGCAGCTGCGCGCTCGAGAACAGTCATCCGTTCCAGCGCGAGCTGTGGGGCCGGCACTGGATCTTCGCGCACAACGGCGACCTGCAGGACTTCAATCCGGTGATGTCGGGCGTGTACCAGCCGGTGGGCACGACCGATAGCGAGCGCGCGTTCTGCGTGCTGCTACAAGGCTTACGCAAGGCGTTCCCGGGCGCGCAGCCGCCGCTCGACGAACTGTTCGCCGCGCTGGAGTCGCTCACGCGCGAGGTTACGCAATTCGGCGTCTTCAACTTTCTGATGTCGAACGGCCAGGCGCTGTTCGCGCATTGCTCGACGCATCTCTACTATCTCGTGCGGCGCTGGCCGTTTTCGACCGCGCATCTCGTCGATGCCGATGTCTCCATCGACTTCGCGAAGTACACGACGCCAGAAGACCGCGTGGCCGTGATCGCCACCGCGCCGCTCACCGACAACGAGGTCTGGACGCGCTTCGCCCCCGGCGACCTGCTGATGTTCCAGCACGGCGACGTAATCGCCCAAACGAGCGTGCCGGTGCCGCAGAGGGTGCTCGACAAGCTCGCCAACCCTTCGCTCGACGCCTCGGCCAGTTCGCCGTGCGTCGCGCAGCCGGGCGAGATCGACGCGGAGGCCGTGGCCGCACTGCAAACCTGGGGCGAGTAAGCCGGGTGACGCCCGAAACGAAAAAAGCCGCGCATCGAGCGCGGCTTTTTGCTTTCTGCAAAGCGGGAGGGAAGCGGGCGAACCCGCAGCCTCAGTGCAGGATCTTGGCCAGAAAATCCTTCGCGCGGTCCGACTTCGGGCTCGCGAAGAAGGCTTCCTTCTGGTCGTCTTCGACGATGGCGCCCTGGTCCATGAAGATCACGCGGTGCGCGACCTTCTTGGCGAAGCCCATTTCGTGCGTCACGCACATCATGGTCATGCCTTCCTGGGCAAGCTCCACCATCACGTCGAGCACTTCGTTGATCATCTCGGGGTCGAGCGCCGAGGTCGGCTCGTCGAACAGCATGGCGATGGGGTCCATCGACAACGCACGCGCAATCGCCACACGCTGCTGCTGACCGCCCGAGAGCTGGCCCGGGAATTTGTCGGCATGCGCGCGCAGGCCCACACGGTCGAGCAGTTTGAGGCCCTTTTGCGTGGCCTCGTCCTTGCCGCGGCCGAGCACCTTGATCTGCGCGAGCGTGAGATTCTCGGTAATCGACAGATGCGGGAACAGCTCGAAGTGCTGAAACACCATGCCCACCTTCGAGCGCAGCTTCGAGAGATTGGTGCGCTTGTCGCCAACCGACTCGCCGTTCACGAGGATCTCGCCCTGCTGGAACGGTTCGAGCCCGTTGACGGTCTTGATGAGCGTGGACTTGCCCGAGCCCGAGGGCCCGCACACCACCACCACCTCACCCTTCTTCACTTCCGTCGTGCAGTCGGTCAGCACCTGGAACTGGCCGTACCACTTCGAAACGTTCTTAATTGAAATCATCTTGCGACCTTTTTCTGAAGACCTTTCACAAGGCTCGACGCGATCACGCAAATCACGAAATAACACGCGCCCGCGAACAGTACCATCTCGACCATCGTCCCGTCACGGTCGCCGACATTGGTGGCCGTGCGGAAGAAGTCGGCGAGGCTGATCACGTACACGAGCGAGGTGTCCTGAAACAGCACGATGGCCTGCGTGAGCAAGAGCGGCACCATCGCGCGGAACGCCTGCGGCAGCACCACGTACTGCATGGCCTGGCCGTAGCGCATGCCGAGCGCGAAGGACGCGTTCACCTGCCCGCGCGGCACCGCCTGAATGCCCGCGCGAATGATCTCCGAATAATACGCGGCTTCGAAGAGCGAAAACGCGATCATCGCGGAAGCAAGGCGAATGTCGATGTCGGGCGAGAGACCCAGCACATTTTGCAGCACCTGCGGCACGATCAGGAAGAACCACAGCAGGACCATCACGAGCGGGATCGAGCGGAAGACCGTGACGTAGCCCTTGGCGAACCATTCGAGCGGCTTCACGCTGGAAAGCCGCATGAGCGCGAGCAGCGTGCCCCACAGAATGCCGACCACGATCGCGCACAGCGTGATCTTGAACGTGATGATTGCGCCCGTCCACAGCGTGGGCAGCGCGCCCGGAATGCCGCTCCAGTCGAAGTGATGCATTACTTGCCTCCGATGTAGCCGGGCAGACGCGCCTTCGCCTCGACCCAGCGCATGAGCGCCATGACGACGAGGTTAATGAGCACGTAAGCGAGCGTGACTGCGATGAACGACTCATAGGTCTGCGCCGTGTAATCGACGAGCTGACGCGCCTGGGCCGACAGATCGAGCAGGCCGATCGTCGAGGCGACCGCAGAGTTCTTGAAGATGTTGAGGAACTCGGAAGTGAGCGGCGGCACGATGATGCGGTACGCAACCGGCAGCAGCACATAGCGGTACGTCTGCCACTGCGTGAAGCCCATTGCGAGGCCGGCCGCGCGCTGGCCGCGCGGCAGCGCGTTGATGCCCGAGCGCACCTGCTCGCACACGCGCGCCGCGGTAAAGAGCCCGAGACACACGACCGAAGCCGTGAAGAACTGCACGCCCGGTGGTGACTGCTTGAACGCATTGCCGAGCGATTGCGGCACGATTTCCGGCAGTACGAAGTACCAGATGAAGAACTGCGCGATGAGCGGAATATTGCGGAAGATCGCCACGTACACCGTGCCGACGCCCGCGAGAAACTTGTTCGGCACCGTGCGCAACACGCCGAAGAACGATCCGACGATGAGCGCGATCACCCACGCGCACAGCGACACCGAAATCGTCACCCAGAAGCCGGAGAGGATCCAGCCAAGATACGTGGTGGGTTCGCCCGTCGAGACCGGGCTGAGCAGAATGCCCCAGTTCCAGTGATAGGACATCAAGAGACTCCAAGAAAAAGAACGGAAGAAGCGGCGCTTCTTCCGTTCCGTGCTAAACGCTAAATGCGGGTCGAACGGCCGAGGCCGTATTAATCGATCGCCTTGTCGTTCGGATTCTTGAACAGCGCTTTCATGTCGTCGCTCATCGGGAAGTTCAGGTTAAGACCCTTCGGCGGAATCGGCGATTCAAACCACTTCTTGTAGATCGTGTCGCCTTCGCCCGAGGTCTGGACCTTGGCGATGGCGTCGTCGGCGACCTTCTTGAACTCAGGATCGTTCTTGCGCATCATGCAGCCGTACGCTTCACGCGATTGCGGCTGACCGACGATCACGAAGTCGCCCGGATTGTTCGACTTGGCGCGCTCGCCCGCGAGCAGCGCATCGTCCATCATGAACGCCACGGCACGGCCCGTGGAGAGCGTCATGAACGACTCGCCGTGGTCCTTCGCGCTGATGATGTTCATGCCCATGCTCTTGTCCTGGTTCATCTTGCGCAGGAGACGCTCGGACGTCGTGCCAGCCGTCGTCACGACGGTCTTGCCCTTGAGGTCGGCGAAGTCCTTGATGCCCGAATCCTTCTTCGTCATGAGGCGCGTGCCGATCACGAAGATCGTGTTCGTGAAGGCGGCCTGCTGCTGACGCTCGGCGTTGTTCGTGGTCGAGCCGCATTCGATGTCCACCGTGCCGTTCTGCACGAGCGGAATACGGTTCTGCGACGTGATGGGCACCATCTTGACCTTCAGGTTCGGCATGTTCAGCTTCTGCTTGACCGCCTCGACGATTTTCATCGCGTAGTCTTGCGAGTAGCCGATCACATTCTGCTTGTCATCGTAGTACGAAAAAGGAATGGACGATTCGCGGTGCCCCAGCGAGATGACGCCCGTGTCCTTGATCTTCTTGAGCGTGCCCGCGTCCTGCGCGAAAGCGCTGGTGGCGACGAAACCAAGGAGTGCGAGCAGAGAGGCGGTCTTTTTGATTTGCATTGTTTTCTCCGGTACAAGAACCGCCGTCAGTTTAGCAAAGTAATTATTCTGAAAGAATAAAGGGTGACCCTGGCGCAACGCTGGATGTGCGAAGGCGGACGCTCCCTTGTGGAGAACATCCGCCTTCTATGCGCCTTGATGTGCAGCGCAAAAACGTGTCACTGCCCGGTCACTGCGCCGTCATGGTTCCGTCACCTTGCGGCGCGAGCGCGCCGGGCGTGCGATCAGGGGTACAGGCCGCGCATTTCGCGCGCCATCAGGATGCGTTTACATGCAACGATGAACGCCGCAGTACGCATCGAGACCTTCTGCTCGCTGGAGACCTGCCAGACCGCCGTGAATGCTTCGCGCATCACGCGTTCGAGACGTTCATTAATCTCGTTCTCGGTCCAGAAGAAGCTCGAGAAGTCCTGCACCCACTCGAAGTACGAAACCGTCACGCCGCCCGCGTTCGCCACGACGTCGGGGATCACGAGCACGCCCTTGTCGTGCAGGATGTCGTCGGCTGCCGTCGTGGTCGGGCCGTTTGCGCCTTCCACGATGATCTTCGTGCGGATCTTGCCGGCGTTCTTCTCGGTGATCTGGTTTTCCAGCGCGGCCGGAATGAGGATGTCGGTTTCGACGGTCCAGAATTCGTCGTTCGGCATGACTTCGGCGCCGGCGAAACCCGCCACGCCGCCCGTCTTCGCGACGTGCTCGAGCAGGGCTTCCGCGTTCATGCCGCTCGACTTGTAGAGCGAACCGGTGTGGTCCTGCACGGCGACGATCTTCGCGCCGGCTTCCTGGTACAGGCGGGCAGCAATGCCGCCCACGTTGCCGAAGCCCTGCACGGCAATGCGTGCGCCCTCGATCGACAGACCCGTGCGGCGCGCCGCCTCGCAACCGACGACGAACACGCCGCGGCCCGTGGCTTCGCGGCGGCCGAGCGAGCCGCCGAGCGAGATGGGCTTGCCCGTCACGACGCCCGTGGCCGTCTGGCCCTGGTTCATCGAGTAGGTGTCCATCATCCACGCCATGATCTGCTCGTTCGTGTTGACGTCCGGCGCGGGAATGTCGGTGTTCGGCCCGATGATGATGCCGATTTCGCTGGTGTAGCGGCGCGTGACGCGCTCGAGCTCACCACGCGAAAGCGTGCGCGGGTCGACGCGGATACCGCCCTTCGCACCGCCGTACGGCACGTTCACTGCAGCGTTCTTCACCGACATCCACGCGGAAAGCGCCATCACTTCGGAGAGCGTAACGTCCTGGTGATAACGCACGCCGCCCTTGCCAGGACCACGCGAAACGTTGTGCTGGACACGATAGCCTTCGAAGTGCGCAACGGTGCCGTTGTCGAGTTCGATCGGGCAATCGACGATCAGGATACGCTTCGGACGCTTGAGCGTTTCGAGCCAGCGCGAAAGCGAGCCGAGATACGGCGCCACGCGGTCGACCTGACGAAGATAGTTGCCCCAGGGGCCGAGATCATCGGCGTGGAGATAGGAAGGAACCGACTGCAGTTGGGATGACATGAACGCTCCGATCGAACAAGTGGTGCCATTGTCAGAAAACGCCCACGTGAAATCCAATGCCGTTTGATCATCCCGTTATGCTTTTCGTGCATAACGTCCCCGAAGTCGTAAAAACGTGTCGCGGGCTTCGTATTGCAAGCCTTACAGGTTGAAATAGCCTGACTGTTTGCGCGCCGGGCCGATGCTGTGTCAGCGCTTGCCCTGCGCGAGCTCCTCGCTCACCGCCTCCCACAATTCACGCACGAGCGCCTGGCGTGCGTCGTCACCTTGCGTCGCGAACTTGTCGCGATAGAGGCGGATCTCCATGTCGAGCGTGAACTGGCCCTCCGGCACGCCGCGCGTGCCCCGGTCGAGGCGGATCAGTTCCCCCTGGGCTACCGCGTCTTCCACTGCGCTGTGCGGCAGAAAGGCGATGCCGTGACCCGCGAGCGTCATCGCCTTGAGCCCTTCTGCCATGTCGGTTTCGTACACGCGGTCCAGATAGAGCCGCGCCGGAGCGTTGGCAACGATCACCTCGGTCATGCGGCCGAGATACGCGTTCGGCGTGTAGGAGAGATACGGCGCGGGCGCATCGGGCGTGCCGGGCAGCGTATAACGCGCACGCCCCGCGCGTTGCGCCGCCGAGTACGGGCTGATCGACTCGATGCCGAGCGTTAGCGTGTCGTAGCGCGCGGGGTCGAGCGTCACGGGGTGGCTCGGGTGGTGATAGCCCATCACGAGGTCGCAGCCGCCCTCCACGAGCGACAGCACGGCGTCGTGCACGTTCAGCGCGCGCAGCCGCGTGTGGATGCGGCCGAGCTTCGCTTCGATGCGCTGCAGCCAGCGCGGAAAGTACGTGAGCGAAAGCGTGTGCGGCACCGCGAACTCGATCGTCGCGGCGGGCGTGGCCGTGTGGCCGCGCAACAGGGTACGCGCCTCGTGAAACTGGGAAAGCATCGCGAGCGCCTGCTCGTAGAACACCTGGCCCGCCGCCGTGAGGCGCGTCGGATAAACCGAACGATCGATCAGCTCGGTGCCCAGCCACGCTTCGAGCGCCTGGATACGGCGCGAGAAAGCCGGCTGCGTCACGTGGCGCAGCTCGGCCGAGCGGCTGAAACTATGCGTCTCCGCGAGCGAAACGAAGTCTTCGAGCCATTTGAGTTCCATGCGGGGCCAGCGAGCGGATGAGAAGTCCGCATTCTAGGCCTGCGGGCGCTTGCCTGGGCGCCGGCGCGGCGAATATCGCGCCGCGCCGGGCAGATGCCATTAGCGGGGCAGCTCGGTGAGCGCGGTTTCCAGTTCGGCGACCACGCCGCTCCAGTCGCCGAGCGTGGACTGGCGAAACACGCGCGCCGAGGGATACCAGACCGAGTCCGCGCGATCCTTGCCCCAGCGCCAGTCGGGCTGCGCGGCGAGCAGCACCCACACCGGCTTGCCGAGCGCGCCGGCGAGGTGCGCGACCGACGTATCGACCGTGATGACGAGGTCGAGCGCCTCGATGAGCGCCGCCGTGGCCGAGAAGTCGTGCAACTCGTCGCCGAGCGCGTCCATCGGCCAGCGGCCCGCGACCGGTGCGAGCTGCGCGGCCCCCGGGCCCTTCTGGATCGCAAACCAGGCGTTGCCAGGGAGTGCGGAGAGCGGCAGAAGCGACTTGAGCGGCACAGAACGGAAAGCGTCGAAATGGTGACGCGGATTGCCCGCCCAGACGAGCCCGATGCGGCGACGCGCGGCGCCGGCCAGCGCGTTCACGCGTGCGTGCCAGGCGGCGGCCTGCACGATATCGGCGTGCATATAGGGGGTGTCGGCGTAAATCGGCCGGCCGCGAAACTTCAGCGGCAGGCTCATCACGTCGCACCAGAAGTCGTATTCCGAGGCGATGACTTCGTCGCTCGGCGCGGCGTCGAGCACGCGCGCGACACCCGGCACCGTCGCCGCGAGCGACGCCAGTTCCGGCGCGACCCACGCGTGAACCTGCGCGCCCATCTGCGCCAGCAGGCCCGCATAGCGCACGAACTGGATCTGATCGCCCACACCCTGCTCACGGCAGATCAGCAAGCGCTTGCCAGCGAGCGGCTCGCCCTGCCACTCGGGGCACGGCAGCTTGCGGTAGTTGGCCTTGGCGGTCGAGGTGAGCTTGCGGTTCTCGAAGAGCGGCCAGCCGCCGGTGTAGTCTTCGCGCCGCAGCATCAGCATGCCGAGCTGAAAACCCGATTCAGGCAGGTCCGGGTTCAGTTCGAGTGCGCGCCGATAGTCGATCTCCGCTTCGTCGTAGCGCGCGAGCGCAGTCAACGCGAATGCCAGATTGTTGATGATGCCCGCGCCATCGGGCTTGAGCTGCGCGGCACGCCGGTAAAGCGGAATCGCCTCTTCATAGCGATGCATCGCGTCGTAGGCATAGCCGAGTTCGAAAAGCGCGAGTACGTTGTCAGGCTCGCGCGCGATCATGGCTTCGAAGCAGGTGGCCGCTTCGGCGTGCTTCTCTTTAGCGCGCAGCAGCCGGCCCATGTGGATCAGCGCTTTCAGATCACGGGGATCGAGCGCCGCGGCGGCGCGGAACTCCGCAAGTGCTGCGTCTTTTGCGCCTTCGGCTTCCAGTGCGCGGCCGAGATTGAACGCGAAGTGTGCGGATTGCGGCGCCAGCGCACGCGCACGCCGATAGTGCTGCGAGGCGCCCGCGATATCGCCGAGCTCCATCAACGCATTGCCGAGATTGTTGTGTGCGTTCGCAAATTCGGGTGCGAGCGCGAGCGCCTTGCGCTGCCAGGCGGCGGCGCCCGCGTGGTCGCCCAGGCGGGTCGCGACCACGCCGCGGTTGGCAAGATATTCGGCATTGTCGGGCGCCGTCGCGAGCGCGCGGTCGATCAGTGCCGCGGCTTCCTTCAGCTGGTCGCGGCCGAGCGCAATCACGCCCAGGTAGTGCAGTGCACCGGAGTGTTCGGGATGCGCCGCGAGCGCGGACTGATAGTGGGCATGGGCGTCGTCGATCCGGCCCGCGCGGTGGCAAGCAAGACCGGCTTCGATCAGCACAGCGGCCTCGTCGGAAGAGAGAGTGGGGGCATCGGTGGTCATGGCGGCAAATATTTGATTAAGCGCAAACTTTTGATGTGAACGCACTCTATAACCGTCTCAAAACTCCAATTCCCGTTAACTGGCGGGCGCGACATCAGGCCTCAGGGGAACATCGCATCCCACCGCTCGGCTGCCGCTGAGAGCGCCGGCGTCGGCCCCTGTCGGCAAGGTGATAAAATCTTGGGTTCACGCCGTCTCGAATCTGACTGCAACCGACTGCCAACTGAGCGTAACGCGCCACGTTACGTCCCCATCATGTCCGACACTCGTCCCGATACCCTCTTCGCGCTCAACGCGCTCTCCCCGCTCGACGGCCGCTACGCCTCGAAAACCGAAGCGCTGCGCGACTGGCTCTCGGAAGCCGCCTTCATGCGCAACCGCGTGACGGTGGAAATTCACTGGCTGATCGCGCTGTCGCAAGCCGGCTTCGCTGAAGTGCCGCGCTTCTCGCAAGCGTCGGAGCAGTTCCTGCTCAAGCTCGCCGAGAACTTCACGGCGCACGACGCCGCGCGCATCAAGGACATCGAGCGCGTGACGAACCACGACGTGAAGGCCGTGGAGTACTGGCTCAAGGAGTCGGTGAAGGGCCAGCCGGAACTGGAGCGCGCAAGCGAGTTCATCCACTTCGCCTGCACCTCGGAAGACATCAACAACACGTCGCACGGTCTGATGCTCGCGGGCGCCCGCGAGCACGTGATCCTGCCGGCGCTGCGCTCGGTGCATCAACGCCTCGTCACGCTCGCGCACACGCATGCCGCGCAGCCGATGCTCTCGCGCACGCACGGCCAGCCGGCCAGCCCCACGACGCTCGGCAAGGAAATCGCCAACGTCGCCGCGCGTCTGGCTCGCGCGATCCAGCGCATCGAGAAGGTCGAACTGCTCGGCAAGATGAACGGCGCGGTCGGCAACTTCAACGCGCACCTCTCGGCGTATCCGGAATTCGACTGGGAAGCGTTCTCGAAGGAAGTCGTCGAACAGCGCCTGAAGCTCACGTTCAACCCGTACACGATCCAGATCGAGCCGCACGACTACATGGCGGAACTGTTCGACGCCGTCGCGCGCGCGAACACGATCCTGCTCGACCTCGACCGCGACGTGTGGGGCTACATCTCGCTCGGCTACTTCAAGCAGAAGACGAAAGCCGGCGAAATCGGCTCGTCGACCATGCCGCACAAGGTCAACCCGATCGACTTTGAAAACTCGGAAGGCAACCTCGGCCTCGCGAACGCGACGCTGCGCCACCTCGCCGACAAGCTGCCCGTTTCGCGCTGGCAGCGCGACCTCACCGACTCGACGGTGCTGCGCAATATCGGCGTGGCGTTCGGCTACTCGCTGCTGTCGTACGACGCGCTGATCCGCGGTCTCGACAAGCTCGAAGTGAACCCGCAGCGCCTGAACGACGACCTCGACGCCACGTGGGAAGTGCTGGCCGAGCCGGTGCAAACCGTGATGCGCCGCTACGGCATCGAGAATCCGTACGAGCAGCTGAAGGAACTCACGCGTGGCAAGGGCATCACGCGCGAAGCGCTGCAGACGTTCGTCAGCGGTCTCGCGATTCCTGAAGACGCGAAGCAGCGTCTGCTCGAGATGACGCCCGCGTCGTACGTCGGCAAGGCAGTGGAACTGGCGAAGCGGATTTCGTAATCGCAACCCCGCAAGGCCCAAAAAAAGCGCTCGATTGAATCGAGCGCTTTTTCGTTTACCGCCGCGATTTCAGGAGGCCTGATTGCGGCGCGTTTCCATCTGCTTCATCACTTCGTCGACGATCTGCTCCGGCGTGAGCTCGATGCTCACCTCGATCGCCTCGTCGGCGCTGGGCGCTTCGAGCGTATCGAGCTGGCTTTGCAGCAGCGACGGGTCGAAAAAGTGGCCGGTGCGCGAGGCGAGGCGCTCGTGCAGCACTTCGAACGAGCCCTTCAGGTAGACGAAGCACACGTCGCGATCGTTGCCGCGCAGGATGTCGCGATACGAACGCTTGAGCGACGAGCAGGTGAACACGGCCGTTTCGTGGGCGCGCTGCTTCTCCTCGATCGCCGCGCGAATCGTGCGCAGCCACGGCCAGCGGTCTTCGTCGGTGAGGGGAATGCCGTCGTGCATTTTCTTCTTGTTGGCTTCGCTGTGGAAGGCGTCGCCATCCGTGAAGGTGCACTTGAGGCGCTCGGCGAGCAATTCGCCGATGCGTGTCTTGCCCGCGCCCGACACGCCCATCGCTATCAGAATCATTTACTGCTCCAGTTTCACAACACCGCCGCCAGGACGAACGTCAGGCCCAGCCCCAGCAGCGAAATAATGGTTTCGAGCAACGACCAGGTCTTGAACGTCTGACCCACGGTCATGCCGAAATATTCCTTGATCAGCCAGAATCCGCCGTCGTTGACGTGCGAGAAGATCAGCGAACCCGAGCCGGTGGCAAGCACGAGCAGTTCCGGCTTCACCGTCATGGCGCTGGCCGATGCGATCGGCGCGACGATGCCGCAGGCCGTGGTCATGGCGACCGTGGCCGAGCCCGTTGCGAGACGGATCAGCGCGGCGACGAGCCAGCCGAGCAAAAGCGGCGACAGATGTTCGTTCTGCGCCAGCTCGACGATCTGCTTCGACACGCCGCTGTCCATCAGCACGCGGCCAAAGCCGCCGCCCGCGCCCACGATCAGCGTGATGCCCGCGATCGGCGCGAGGCAGTCGCCGCAGAACTTCTGGATCTGCTCGCGCGTGAAGCCGCGTTGCGCGCCGAAGGTCCAGAAGCTTACCAGCACGGCGATCAGCAGCGCGACGTCGGAGGTGCCGATAAAGTGCAACAGATTGTTTGGCAACGTCTTGGGCGTGAACACGAGATCGGCCCAGCTGCCAACCAGCATGAGGATCACCGGCAGCAGGATCGTGAAGAGCGTGATGCCAAAGCCCGGCAGCTCGCTATCGGGCTTGGGGTCGGCTTTGCTCACGAACTGCTCGGAGAGCGGGTTGCTTTCCGGCAGCTTGATAAAGCGGTGAATGAAGAGCGCGAAAAGCGGCCCGGCGATGATCGCCGTGGGCACGCCCACGATCAGACCGTAAGCGATGGTCCGGCCGATGTCGGCGTGATACGCCTGCACGGCCAGCAGCGCGGCCGGGTGCGGCGGAATCAGGCCGTGCACGACCGAGAGCCCCGCCACCATCGGCAAGCCGATCAGCAGCAGCGACTTGCCCGTGCGCTTGGCGACGTTGAACGCGATCGGAATGAGCAGCACGAAGCCGACTTCGAAGAACACCGGCAGGCCGACGATGATCGCGACGAACATCATCGCCCAGTGGATGTTCTTCTCGCCAAACCAGCGAATGAGCGTCGTGGCGATGCGCTCGGCGCCGCCCGATTCCGCCATCATCTTGCCCAGCATGGTGCCAAGGCCCACCACGATGGCAATGTGGCCAAGCGTGTTGCCGTTACCGGTCTCGAACGACTTGACGATTTGATCCATCGGCATGCCGACGGCGAGACCGAGCAGCAGCGAAACGATGATCAGGACGAGAAACGGATAAACCTTCAACCGCGTGATCATGAAGATCAGCGCGGCAATCGCGACGAGCGCGTAGATCAGCAGCGAACTGCCGTGGGCCACTCCCATGAGGCTCTTCTCCAGGTAGTTGTTCGAAGTCCTTTCGCCCTGAGCGGCGACGCGTGTGGCGCGCAGCGGCTGCGGCACACGTGGAACTGATGGGGTACAAAAGGGCCGGCCGTCGCCGGGCCGGGGATTGTAGAGCTTATAACGACTTTTGGTGTGGCGTGCTTGAAAGACGAGCGAGCCGCGCAAGGCGAGCGCCGGAAAGGCGCCGTTTGCGCGGCTCGTTGCACACCCCTCATACACGCGGGGGGCGCGGCGTTCCAGTCATCGTTGCGCCGCAGCATACGGCGCGTGCGTCAGGCAGTAGCGCGCTTTCAGCGCACCGGGCGCGAAAGCTCGCTCGCGGCGTGCGCCAGGCGCGTGACTTCGTCCCAGTTCTGCGCGGCGATCGCCGCCTTCGGCGTGAGCCACGAACCGCCCACGCACACCACGTTGGGCAGCGCGAGGAAGGTCGGAGCCGACTCGGCGCTGATGCCGCCCGTCGGGCAGAACTTGAGCGTCGGGAACGGGCCGTGGAACGCTTGCAGCATGTTCAGGCCGCCGGCAGGAACCGCCGGGAAGAACTTGACGATCTCGTAGCCCAGTTCCATCGCGACGATGATGTCGGTCGGCGTCATCACACCCGGCAGCAGCGGCAGACCCGCGTCGAGCGAGGCCTGATGGATCTCGCGCGTGAGGCCCGGCGAAACGCCGAACTGTGCGCCGGCTTTCTTCGCGAGCGCGCAGTGCTCCGGCTTCGTGATCGTGCCCACGCCCACGACGATGTCCGGCGCGATCTTCGCGGCGCGCTCGATGGCTTCGAGGCCGGCCTTCGTGCGCAGCGTGATTTCCAGCACCTTCACGCCGCCCGCGTGGAGCGCGCGGGAAACGTGCTCGCCCTGCTCCGGCGTGTCGAATGCGAGCACCGGGATGACGGGACCCAGGCGGACGATATCGGCGACTGTGTTACTTGCCATGTTCAGGCTCCTTGATGATGAATTCAGTTCGCGGCGTGTGCCGGCGCATGGGCGGCCGCAGCGGCGGCTGCGGGTGCGGCCTGCTCGCCCACGAGCGGACCGAACACCGTCGCGCCCAGTTCAGCAGGCGCGGCAGTGGCGCGGAACACGCCGAACAGCTCGCGGCCAAAGCCCACTTCGTTGAGTTCCTGATGCGCGGGCTGCGCGACCGGGCGCGCGTCCCACTCGGCATCCTCCACTTCGATGTCGAGCACGCCTTCCACCGCGTCAATCACGATCGTATCGCCGTCGCGCACCTTGCCGATCGGGCCGTGCAGCAGCGTTTCCGGCGAAACGTGGATCACGGCGGGCACCTTGCCCGATGCACCCGACATACGCCCGTCGGTCACGAGCGCCACGTGAAAGCCCTTGTCCTGCAGCACGCCGAGCAGCGGCGTGAGGCGGTGCAGTTCCGGCATGCCGTTGGCGCGCGCGCCCTGGAAGCGCACGACGGCCACGAAATCGCGCTCGAGTTCGCCGCGGTCGAACGCTTCCTGCACGGCCTCCTGCGAATCGAACACGATGGCGGGAGCGCGCACCTTGCGGCGCTCCGGCGCGACAGCGGAAACCTTGATGACGCCGCGGCCCAGACGCCCCTGCATCAGGCGCAAGCCGCCGTCCGGCTGGAACGGCGTCGGAAGCGGACGCAGAACGGACTCGTCGGCGCTCTTCTCGACAGCCGGCACCCACGTGAGCTTGCCGTCGATGAGCTTCGGCTCCTCGGTGTAGTGACGCAGGCCACGGCCCGCGACGGTATTCACGTCCTCGTGCAGCAGGCCGCCGTCGAGCAGTTCGCGCACGAGGAACGCAATGCCGCCCGCCGCGTGGAAGTGGTTCACGTCGGCCTTACCGTTCGGATACACGCGCGCGAGCAGCGGCACGGCGTCCGACAGCACGTCGAAGTCGTTCCAGTCGATGATGATGCCCGCCGCGCGCGCCATCGCCACGAGGTGCAGCGTGTGATTGGTCGAGCCGCCCGTTGCCATCAGCGCGACGATGCCGTTGATCACGGCCTTTTCGTCGACCACATGGCCGATAGGCGTGTAGTTGCCGCGCTCGACGGTGAGTTCGAGCACGCGGCGAGCCGCGGCGGCGGTCAGTTCGTCGCGCAGCGGCGTATGCGGGTGGATGAAGGCCGAGCCCGGCAGATGCAGGCCCATGATCTCCATGAGCATCTGGTTGCTGTTGGCCGTGCCGTAGAACGTGCAGGTGCCGTGGCCGTGATAGGCGGCCGCCTCCGATTCGAGCAGCGCCGCGCGATCGCACTGACCCGTGGCGAACTGCTGGCGCACCTTGGCCTTGTCGTCGTTCGTGATGCCGCTCGTCATCGGACCGGCGGGCACGAAAATCGTGGGCAAATGGCCGAATTGCAGCGCGCCGATCAGAAGGCCCGGCACGATCTTGTCGCAGACGCCCAGGCACAACGCCGCATCGAACATGTTGTGCGTGAGTGCGACGGCCGTGCTCATCGCGATCACTTCACGCGAAAAGAGCGACAGCTCCATGCCGGCGTTGCCCTGCGTGACGCCGTCGCACATCGCCGGCACGCCGCCCGCGAACTGCGCGACGCCGCCGCCTTCGCGCGCCGCCTTCTTGATGATGTCGGGGAAATCCTTGTACGGCGCGTGCGCCGAGAGCATCTCGTTATACGCCGAGACGATGCCGATGTTCGGTTCGCGAATCGACTTGATCGCGATCTTGTCGCGACCTTCGAGGCCGGCGAAGCCGTGCGCGAGATTCGCGCACGAGAGCGCGCCGCGCGCCGGGAACCGGTCCTGAGCCGCCGCGATGCGCGCCAGATAGGCCTCGCGCGTGGGCTTGCTGCGCTCGATCACGCGTTGCGTGACCTTCATCAACTGAGAATGCGGGGAAACCATCGAATCTCCTTCCTTCTTGTCTCGGCGGGGACGCTCGGGGCCGGATCGGGCGTGTTTTCGACGGTCCGATCAGCGATGGCGCGATGTTAGTAGAAAAACTACAAGCCGACAATCCCGGAAAGACCCTGGGAACGTAGCATTAAACGAACGCCTAGTCTCATTATGGGCGGGCCACACAGCGAACGACACCAGCCAGCCCGGAAAGAAGCAAACGGCGATCCTGTAGTTTTTGTACATAACCTCCGATCCGCTATAGTCCACGGATCTTTCAGCATAGTGCGAGTTTCCTGATGCTGCTGTCCCAGGTGAAAGCCATGCGCGAGCAATTGCGTCCTTCGGAGCGCAAGCTCGCCGACTACGTTGTCCAAGCCCCGCGCGAAGTGCTCGATCTTTCGATGACCGAGGTCGCCGAGCGCGCGGGCGTGAGCCAGCCGACCATCGCGCGGTTTTGCCACGCGCTCGGATTCTCGGGGTTCCGGGAGTTCAAGATCCGGTTGGCACAAGCGGTCGCCGCAGACCTGCCGACGGAGCATCCAGCCGTCTACCGCGACGTGAGCCCGGACGAACCGGTGCCGGGCGTCGCGGCCAAAGTGCTCGATCGGACGATCGGCGCGCTCGTTCAAGTGCGCAACAACCTTTCGACCGACTCGCTCGCCGCCGCCATCAATCTGCTCGCGCGCGCTTCGCGTATCGAGTTCTATGGCGCGGGCGGTTCGGGCATCGCCGCTCAGGACATGCAGCACAAGTTCTTTCGCCTTGGCATGCCGAGCGTCGCGTATTCCGATCCACAAACGTTTCTGATGTCGGCGGCGCTGCTCGGTCCCGGCGACGTGGTCGTGACGATCTCGAACACCGGGCGCACGCGAGACATTGTGGACGCCGCGCGCACTGCGCTCGATCGCGGCGCGAAGGTGATCGCGATCACGCACGGCACCTCGCCGCTTGCGCGCCTCGCGAGCGTTGGGCTGCACGCAAACGTCGATGAGGACACCGACATTTTTTCGCCGATGACCTCGCGCACCTCGCATCTCGCGATCGGCGACATACTCGCGGTGGGCGTGGCACTGCAGCGGGGGCCGGAGCTTGCGGAAAAACTCGCCGACGCGAAGGAGATCATCGCGCGGCGCAGGTTGGACGAGAAAGGCTGAGCGTTCGCGCCTCACATGGCGCGGCCCGCAGCAGACTTCGCTACATAATAAAAGGCGGACCCCGAGGGGTCCGCCTTGCGTTTTGGCCCGAACTACGGGGCCGACCAACAGGAAAAGCGCGGCTTACCGGAAGCGGCCATACCGCGCCGCAACCGGTTGAGCCTCAAACGCTTACCACTGGTACGACATACCGCCGCCGAAGGTGGCGCCGCCACTCGACCCGTAACCACCGCCGAGCTTCACCTTGAGGTTCTGGGTGATACGAGCCGATGCACCCAGCGCCACGGCCTGATAGCCCTGGAAGTTGGCCGTACCGACGCCAACTGCGATCGTCTTGCCCTGATCGACGTCCGGAATCATCGTCAGCGCCGTTGCCGCCGCTACGCCGCTGTACGCGGTGCGCGCCACCGAGTTGACGTTGCTCTGGAGCGCGTTCAAGCCGCTCTGGAGCTGACCCATGTTCGCAGCGTCGGTCGGGTTGACGCCATTCGCGACGTTGGTGATACGGCGTTCGTTGCCTTGCGAGCCCACGGACACGGTGTTGTCCTCGTCCGCCACCGAGTTCGCACCCAGCGCGACCGAGTTGCTGCCCGTGGCAGAAGCCTTGTCGCCAATCGCCGTCGAATTCGCACCCGAAGCAATCGCACCACCGCCCGCCGCGATCGAGTTCGTGCCTGTGGCCGAGGCCGCACCGCTCGTCGTGTTGGTCGACAGATACTCAGAACCGTTGACATTGATGTTCTGAATCTGCGTGGTCAGATTTGCGACGTCCTGGTTCGTTGCGTACAGCTGCGAACCGTTTACCGCGTCGAGACTATCGGCGCTCAACGTGCCATTGGCCACGTTGGTCAACGCGACGGCTGTCGTGGTGCCCGTGCCGCCCAGCGTGATCTTGTCGTGTGCAGAGGAGTCGTACTGGACGGCGTTTGCCACCTGGCCAGCGATGTTGGTCACCGTGTTCTCGATGTTCGTCACACGGCCGTCGAGGTTGGTGAGTGCCCCACCCACATTGTTGTAGGTGTTGCCGCCGATGTTGTACGTCGGCGCCGAGATCGAGCCATCCGTGTTCACCGTCGAACCACCGCCAAGGGAGCTGGCCGTGCTCGAGGCGAGGCCATAGAGCTGGCCGCCATTCACGGCGTCGGTGCTACTTGCCGAAACGGCGCCGGCCGCAAGGTTGTGAATCGCGACCGGCGTGGTCGAGCCAACGCCGCCGAGCGTGATCACAGTCTTCGACGTATCGTCGTACGCCACGAACGCGTTCGTCACGTTGCCCGACGTATCAATGTTCGCGCCCATCGCTTCAAGCTGTGCGACGTTCACCGCGTCGTTCGAGTCCACACCGTTCGCTACATTGTGCAGCACAACTGGCGCATGTCCCGAACCGCCGAACGTGACCGAGTTCATCGACGTGTCGTCGTATGCCACGAAGGCGTTGAGCAGGTTGCCCGATGCATCCGTCCTCGCGCCCAGTGCGTACAGTTGCGAACCGTTCACCGCATCAACGCTCGCAGCGCTCAACGCGCCGTTCGCCACGTTCGTCAGCGCCACCGGCGTGGTTGAACCTGCACCGCCCAGCGTGACCTTGCTCTTCGACGTGTCGTCATAGGCCACGAACGCATTCGTGATGTTGCCCGATGCGTCGGTCGTCGCGCCCAGTGCGTACAGTTGCGAACCGTTCACTGCATCAACGCTCGCAGCGCTCAACGCGCCGTTCGCCACGTTCGTCAGCGCCACCGGCGTGCCCGAATCCACACCACCCAGCGTGACCTTGCTCTTCGACGTGTCGTCATAGGCCACGAACGCATTCGTGATGTTGCCCGATGCGTCGGTCGTCGCGCCCAGTGCGTACAGCTGCGAACCATTCACTGCGTCAACGCTCGAGGCAGTCAAACCGCCGTTCGCCACGTTCGTCAGCGCCACCGGCACATGGTCCGGACCGCCCAGCGTCACCGAGTTGTGTGCGGTTGAGTCGTAGATCACGCCGTCCACGTTGCCGCTCACCGCCGCCGCCATGACCGCCTTCAGCGCATCGCCCACATTGTTGTAGGTGCGCTGGGAGAGAATGTAGTCCGGCGCGCTGATCGAGCCATCCGCGTTCACCTGCGTATTGCCACCCAGCGCGCTGGCCGTCGAACTGGCCAGACCGTAGAGCTGCGTGCCGTTCACCGCGTCGAGGCTCGACGCATTGACTGCACCCCCCTTGACATTATGGAGCGCCACCCCGGTGCTTGTACCGGCACCGCCCAGCGTGACCGAGCTCTTCGACGTGTCGTCGTAGGCCACGAACGCATTCGTGATGTTGCCCGATGCGTCGGTCGTCGCGCCCAGTGCGTACAGCTGTGAACCGTTCACCGCGTCAACACTCGCAGCGCTCAGCGCGCCATTCGCCACGTTCGTCAGCGTAACCGGCGTGGTCGAACCCGAACCGCCCAGCGTCACCTTGTCATGCGCCGGCGTGTCATACACCACGGCATCAGCGATCGTGCCGTTGATGCTCGTGATGTCGCCATAGAGCGCCGTGAACGTATCGCCCGCGTTGTAATAGGTCTTGCCGCCGATGTTGTATGTCGGCGCCGAGATCGAACCATCGCCATTTGCCGTGGAGCCGCCGCCCATCGCGTCTGCCGTCGAGCTCGCCAGGTTGTAAAGCTGCGTGCCGTTCACCGCGTCGAAGCTCGAGGCAGTCACCGCACCCGCTGCCACGTTCGTCAGGGCCACCGCCGTGCTCGAACCCACACCACCCAGCGTCACCGTGTTATGCGCCGACGAGTCGTACATCACCGCATCGGCCAGCTTGCCCTTAATGTTCGTGATGTCGCCAGCGATGTTCGTGACGTTGCCCGACAGGTTCGTCAGGTTCTGGTTCGTCGCGTTCAGCTGCGAACCGTTCACCGCGTCGAGGCTCGACGCGTTCAGCGCGCCGTTCGCCACGTTCGTCAGCGCCACCGCCGTGCTCGAACCCACACCACCCAGCGTCACCGTGTTGTGCGCCGACGAGTCGTACATCACTGCATCGGCCAGCTTGCCCTTAATGTCCGTTATGTCGCCAGCGATGTTCGTGACGTTGCCCGACAGGTTCGTCAGGTTCTGGTTCGTCGCGTACAGCTGCGAACCATTCACCGCGTCGAGGCTCGACGCGTTCAGCGCGCCGTTCGCCACGTTCGTCAGCGCAACCGCCGTGCTCGAATCCACACCACCCAGCGTCACCGTGTTATGCGCCGACGAGTCGTACATCACTGCATCGGCCAGCTTGCCCTTAATGTTCGTGATGTCGCCAGCGATGTTCGTGACGTTGCCCGACAGGTTCGTCAGGTTCTGGTTCGTCGCGTACAGCTGCGAACCATTCACCGCGTCAACGCTCGAGGCAGTCAAACCGCCGTTCGCCACGTTCGTCAGCGCCACCGGCACATGGTCCGGACCGCCCAGCGTCACCGAGTTGTGCGCGGTTGAGTCGTAGATCACGCCGTCCACGTTGCCGCTCACCGCCGCCGCCATGACCGCCTTCAGCGCATCGCCCACATTGTTGTAGGTGCGCTGGGAGAGAATGTAGTCCGGTGCGCTGATCGAGCCATCCGCGTTCACCTGCGTATTGCCACCCAGCGCGCTGGCCGTCGAACTGGCCAGACCGTAGAGCTGCGTGCCGTTCACCGCGTCGAGGCTCGACGCATTGACTGCACCCGCCTTGACATTATGGAGCGCCACCCCGGTGCTTGTACCGACACCGCCCAGCGTGACCGAGCTCTTCGACGTGTCGTCGTAGGCCACGAACGCATTCGTGATGTTGCCCGATGCGTCGGTCGTCGCGCCCAGTGCGTACAGCTGTGAACCGTTCACCGCGTCAACACTCGCAGCGCTCAGCGCGCCATTCGCCACGTTCGTCAGCGTAACCGGCGTGGTCGAACCCGCACCGCCCAGCGTCACCTTGTCATGCGCCGACGAGTCATACACCACGGCATCAGCGATCGTGCCGTTGATGCTCGTGATGTCGCCATAGAGCGCCGTGAACGTATCGCCCGCGTTGTAATAGGTCTTGCCGCCGATGTTGTATGTCGGCGCCGAGATCGAACCATCGCCATTTGCCGTGGAGCCGCCGCCCATCGCGTCTGCCGTCGAGCTCGCCAGGTTGTAAAGCTGCGTGCCGTTCACCGCGTCGAAGCTCGAGGCAGTCACCGCACCCGCTGCCACGTTCGTCAGCGTGACCGCCGCATTGCCCGAGCCGCCCAGCGTCACCGTGTTATGCGCCGACGAGTCGTACATCACTGCATCGGCCAGCTTGCTGTTGATGTTGGTGATCTGACCATTGATGGTCGTCACGTTGCCCTGCAAGTTCGTGATCTGACCGTTGATGGTAGTCACATTGCCGGCAAGGTTAGAGATCGAGGTCGTATTGGCCGAGACCTGCGTGTTCGTCGCGAAAAGCTCCGAGCCGTTCACCGCGTCCGTGCTCGAAGCCGACACGCTGCCCGCCGCCACGTTGGTGATTGTGCGCTCGGCTCCTGATGCGCCTACGCTCACCGTACCCGTTGGGCTCACCCCCTGGTACTGGTAGGTAACTCCGCCGATCACACCGCTCGATGTGCCAGCAACCGATCCCGTTGTCGCGCCGTTGCCCAACGCCACGGAGTTCGCAGTGCCGGCGACTGCGCTATCGCCAATCGCAATGGCGTTCGTACTCGAAGCCTGCGCAGAAAATCCGAGAGCCATTGCATTGGCGGCGCTGGCCAAGGAGCCGTAGCCCGATGCGATGGCGTGTACTGCGCCGTTAGCAACTTTAGCGCCAGGGCCCAGCGCCAACCCGAAGTCGGCAGAAGTGCCGACATATGCATCTGAGCCAAGCGCAAGAGATTTGACCGAAAGCGCGGAAGTGTTGACGCCCAACGCGACGGCATTGCCGCCACTGGCTATCGTGTGATAGTTCGTGCTGCCTGCGCCTATGGCGACGTCACCCGTCGACGTCGCGCTACTTCCGGTGCCGATGGATAATGCTGAAGCATTATTATTCGAGCCGATGTTGCCGCCATCGAGGGCAGACGCGACAGCTCCGAGTGATACGCCAGCAAGACCAAGCGCCGATGCGGCCCTCAGCGTCCGCACCGCAGACGCCTTCTTTTTACGTCCCGTGGCCATTTCCGGAGCGGCGACCCAAGTGCCGGTAGCCTCATTCCATATTGAACGGTAGATCTTATTCATATGTAATCCTAATCGATATGTCAAACACTAGAAACCGTAGCTGCGCTCAATCCCGGCTGAAGGCTTGTTCGAACTGACTCGAACGCGTTCGCGCTGGATGGCTTCCAGTGAAGCGCTGCCGGCGCACCGATGGCAGCGCTGCCTTGTTCGGGCCGTGGTCGCCGGCAGTGGTGATCGTATTCAGCCCACGCGTTCGGTCGCCGACCGCTGCTTGTTTGTGTCTAAAACCGGGAGGGGAGCGACTCACTGGCAGGTCACCTGCCCTCTCAGCCAGTGGGAGTTCCCTGCTGCCCCTGCCCACGAGCAGCAGCAATCATTTGAATTGCGGCCCGCGGTCGTGCTGACTCGTGCCAGACCAATCTATTCGACTTGTTCATTCCTCGCCCCCGATGATTGCCTTCAATTCGAAAAAACCGCTGCCCCTGCGAGATCAACGATTTACCTGGCTCATGCAGTTGCTCGCCGATTTTAGTGAATAATCAGAATTCCCTGACAAAGTCAGCAGAACGACATGCGATGATTGAGGCGACTATATGTGCTTGATTTCATGAGGGCCATAAGAGAACTCTTAAAGAACAATTTCATGCAAAATCAAGAAAAATGGCGCTCCCACAAAGGCATTTCCGGCGAGTATCGCGGCGGCAATCGGCATCGTTCATTCAAAAGTCAGCACATCGAAATCGCGGAAAAAAGCTTTAAGTTATTGCGATCAATCAAAAAATTAATTTCGATAAAATAAATAATATTACTCAATTAGTTAAAATAACTTACGTAACGCAAGAATAATTCCTACGTCACATTTTAATTATTGAAGACGGCAGTCATCCGCCTACAGAAAATGAGCCCCTCAGTTCGCCCCATATTCATGGCATATCCGAATACCCCTGAAAACATTGATTGGCGAAAACGGGTAAAACCCGGCTTCAAACCCAAGCCGTTGCGCAAAAACAACCCCGGATTTCCGCAGTGGTTTTGAGACTAGTCCTATATCCCATCGTCCGTCAGCAAAATAGAATTTGTGTGTCGGGAAACGCTGACTCCGGGCTTCCGCGTCAACGAGCCACACTGGCGTCGCACATGCGTCACCAAGTTCACGGTAGTCGCACGCTTTCATACCGGCCACGTGCTGGCTGCGCCCCTATCCGTTTCCCCAGCTGAGCGAGCCATCCGGCTTCGCGCTCACATACAAGGAAACGCCATGAAACGCCTCTTCATTCTCGCCGTCGTCGGCGCACTAACGTCGTCCGCTTTCGCCGCCGTGCCGGCTGCAAACAACCCCATTAGCGAACGCCTGCAGGTAGAACTCCTCGAACATCAATGGACGCAGGCCGCCGCAACCGGCGACGGCGCGGTTCTCAACGACCTGCTAGACGATAAGTTCTTCGAAGTATTGCCGGGCAACATCCGCCGCAGCAAACGTGACCTGCTGGCCGCCGCGTCAGTTGCCGCCGGCGGCTCGCAAGTGCTGGAGGATGTGCGCGTACGGGTGCTCGACAATGTCGCCGTGGTGACCGGCATCAACCGTTACACGCCAGCAACGGGTTACAAGGCTGTCGAGTATCGCTTCACGGACGTGTTCGTGAAGCGCGAGGATCAATGGCGCGTGGCGGCGGCACGCATGCGCCGTATGGATACTGGCAGCATTTGAGGCCGCCAGACGTGGAGGATTTGAAGAAGAGGACGGGAACGTTGTGTCAGAACGGCTTGATAACCGCCAGCGCCACCGCGGCAAGCATGCCAAGCACTGGCAGTTCGTTGAACATGCGATACCACTTGTCGGAGCGACGGTTCTCGCCACGCTCGAAGGTGCGCAGCAGGCGCCCACAGTACGCGTGATAGATGATGAGCAGCACGACCACGCCGACCTTCGCATGGATCCAGCCCTGCCCGCGTCCGATGCCCACAACGAGCCACAGCCACAGACCACATAGCAGGGCCGGCACAGCGATGAGCGTCATGAAGCGGTAGAGCTTGCGCGCCATGATGAGCAGGCGCTTGACGGCCGCGGGCTCCGTTTCCATCGCGAGATTCACGAAAATGCGCGGCAGATAGAACAGGCCCGCGAACCACGAGGCGATCAGTACGATATGAAACGTCTTGACCCAAAGCATCGACATTCTTTTTTCTTCTTGATGGTCAATTAAGGGGGAGACGGCGTGCCGCCTCGCCTGGGCTAACGGCTACTGGCGGCCCTCACCGTGGCCGAGCACAACGTACTTGAGCGACGTCAGGCCCTCGAGGCCCACTGGGCCGCGCGCATGCAGCTTGTCGTTCGAAATACCGATTTCCGCGCCAAGGCCGAATTCGAAGCCGTCGGCGAAGCGCGTCGACGCGTTCACCATCACGCTCGCCGAGTCCACTTCGCGCAGGAAGCGCATCGCGCGGTCATGATCCTCCGTGACAATGGCGTCGGTGTGGTGCGATCCGTAGTGATTGATGTGCTCGATCGCATCGTCGAGCGTATCGACCACCTTCACCGCCAGCACGGGCGCAAGGTACTCGGTGCGCCAGTCTTCTTCCGTAGCGTCCACGAGCGGACCCACGCCAGCGTCCGCGAGAATCGAGCGCGCCGCGGCATCCACGCGCAGTTCCACGTCCTTTTCGCGATAGAGGCGGCCAAGCGGCGGCAGCACGTCATGCGCAATGCCGCGCGCCACGAGCAGCGTCTCCATTGTGTTGCAGGTGCCGTAGCGGTGCGTCTTGGCGTTGTCGCACACGGTCAGCGCCTTTGCGAGGTCGGCGCGGTCGTCCACGTACACGTGGCAGATGCCGTCCAGGTGCTTGATCATCGGCACGCGCGCTTCGGCCATCAGGCGCTCGATCAGGCTCTTGCCGCCGCGCGGCACGATCACGTCCACGAATTCCGTCATGGTGATGAGCTTGCCCACCGCGGCGCGGTCCGCCGTTTCGACCACCTGGACCGCGTCCTGCGGCAGGCCCGCTGCCGCCAGCCCCTCGCCGATCAGCTTCGCGAGCGCCGTGTTGCACTCCAGCGCCTCGGAGCCGCCGCGCAGAATCGTGGCGTTGCCGGACTTCAGGCACAGCGCCGCGGCGTCGATCGTCACATTCGGACGCGATTCGTAGATGATGCCGATCACACCGAGCGGCACGCGCATCTGCCCCACCTGAATGCCGCTCGGGCGAAACTTGAGGTTGCCGATCTCGCCGATCGGGTCCGGCAGCGCCGCGACCTGGCGCAGACCTTCGATCATCGTCTTGAGCGCCTTGTCAGAGAGCGTGAGACGGTCGATGAAAGCGGCGTCGTGGCCCTTCTCCTTCGCTCGTGCGAGGTCGCGTGCATTCGCATCCTTCAGGTGCTGCGCGTCGCGCTCGATGGCTTGCGCCACCGCATCGAGCGCCGCGTTCTTCGCGGCCGTCGAGGCCCGTGCCATCGCGCGCGAAGCTTTGCGGGCGCGGCGGCCGAGGTCGGTCATGTACTGGTCGATATCCATGGTGTCTTTCGTCATGCGGCGCGTGAGGCACAGTCGGATTGCGCCGAGCGCGGTTCGATTCAAAGCGGTTCAGGCCGATTTTAAGGCCAGCCGCCAAGCTTTGCTGGACATGGCCGGGCGGCTCGGCATGCGCACCGGCCGCGCGGCAGGCATAGAGCAGGTGCCGAAGCGCCGGTTCGGGCAAGCCGTGGAGGGCTTTAGCCCGGCCGGCGCGACGGCCCTGCGGTGCGCGGTCGGGCCGCTGCCGCTGCGGCGGCTGCCGCAGCAGCCGGGCTGCGTGGCTGAGCGTCCGGCTGCGCGCGGCCTGGCGCCGCAGCGCTGCGCGCCGGCGCGCCGCCATCGCGAGGCGCGGCCACCGTCATCGCCAGTTCGAAGAGGCCGTCCCAGGCGTCGGGAGGCAAAGCGTTGCGCCAATCGGCACGCGATTGCCCCGAAAGGCCCTTCACCTGGCGGTCGAGCCGCGCCGCAAGCGCAAGTCCATGCTCCAGCGTCGCTTCGCTCAAGCGCGA
This sequence comes from Paraburkholderia sp. J10-1, assembly GCF_905220165.1. NCBI lineage: Bacteria > Pseudomonadati > Pseudomonadota > Betaproteobacteria > Burkholderiales > Burkholderiaceae > Paraburkholderia > Paraburkholderia sp. J10-1. The sequence goes on from NZ_CAJMYW010000010.1 coordinate 295,551, forward strand.
AAGCGCCGGCCCGATAAGCCGCTCGCGCGGCCCCCACACGCGGTTCTCACGCAGCAGCATGGCGAGCGGCTTGCCGGCCGCCACGCCGCGCTTGATGCGCAGCAGCGTGCGGATTTCCTCGACCACGGCCCACAGCACCAGCACCGAAGCCTCACCCTCGCCCTGCAGCCCGTCGAGCATGCGCGCGAGGCGCCCGACATCGCCGGTCAGCATGGCTTCGTTGAGCTTGAATACGTCGTAGCGCGCGACGTTGAGCACGGCGTCGTGAATCTGCTCAAAGCTCAGCACGCCTTGCGGATATAGCAGCCCAAGTTTCTGGATTTCCTGATGCGCCGCCAGCAGATTGCCTTCCACGCGCTCCGCCACGAACTGCAGCGCGCGCCGGCCGTCCTCGCCTGGCGCAACGCGCTGGCCTTGCAGCGCGAGGCGCTGGCCGATCCAGTTCGGCAGCGCCGCGCGCTCGACCGGGTCGATCTTGATCGCCACACCGCTTTCCGAGAGCGCGGTGAACCAGGCGGACTTCTGCGTGGCCGCGTCGAGGCGTGGCAGCGTAACGAGCATCAGCACATCGGGATTCGCGGCCGCAGCGAGCGTCTTCAGTGCGTCCGCGCCTTCCTTGCCGGGCTTGCCCGACGGAATGCGCAACTCAACGAGTTGGCGATCGCCGAAGAGCGACATCGACTGGCTCGCGCCGAGGAGCGAACTCCAGTCGAAGCCGCGCTCGACGGTGAACACGGAGCGGTCGGTAAAGCCCGCCGCGCGCGCAGCCGCACGGATGCGGTCGCACGCCTCCTGGGCGAGCAGGTGTTCGTCGCCGTAGACGACGTACAGGCCGGCCAGTCCTCTCGCGAGGTGCGGTTCGAGTGCGTCGGGTCGCAGTTGCATGGCGCTCGGTCGAAGATCGCTCAGTAGAGGGAAACCGCGCGCATTACAGCGGCGGCGGCGGCAGCGGTGCGCGCGGCGCCACACCCGGCACGACCTGATCGGGCGTCGGGTTGATCGTTTTCAGCACGGCGAGGCGCCGCATGAGCTGATCGACGGCGTCGTTCTGCATGTCGGTGAACAGCAGGTCGGCTTCTTGCGTCTTGGCGGTCGAGAACTGATCGCTATACGTCATCGCGCGATTCAGCGCGATTGCGCTCGGCTGGATCAGCACGGAGCCGTCCGGCCTCGTCAGCGTGAAGTTGAGCGTGTAGTTGACCTGATATTCCACCACTGCGCCGACCGAATTGAGCGTGAGCGTGCTGAAGCTGCGCCCTTCGGAAACGTGCAGCACAGCGTCGGCGTTGGCCACCGAATCGACCACGACCGAATCGCTGCCGCCTTCGACCATACGCGAGAGGCGCCCGACGAACGGCGGCGGCGCGCCGACGACGGCGAGGCGCTTGAAGGCGAAGTTCTGCTCGCCGCGCAACTGGAAGCCGCAGGCCGAAAGGGCGAGCGCGCTGCCCGCCACGAGCGGGAACAACCTGAGGAACGATCTGCGAATCACATGGACTCCCTGGGTTCGCGACAGTGTCTGGGTGGCGGCGCAAGGCTGCGCCGCCAACGTGGCCTTGATTGGCGCTTAGACCACGACGTTCACGAGGCGGCCCGGCACGACGATGATCTTCTTCGGCGTACGGCCTTCCGCGAACTTGACGAACATCTCGTGCGCGAGTGCGGCGGCTTCGATCGCATCCTTCGGCGCGTCCTTGGCCACCGTCACGGCGCCGCGCACCTTGCCGTTCACCTGCAGCACGAGTTCGATCTCGGCCTGTTCCAGCGCCTTTTCGTCGACCTTCGGCCAGGGCGCGTCGAGCAGCGTGCCGTATTCGTCGCTGTAACCGAGCGCCTTCCAGAGTTCGAACGCGATGTGCGGCACGACCGGGTACAGCACGCGCAGCAGCACGCCAAAGGTTTCGCGCTGCACGCCCGCACCGGCGCCCTTGGCGCCGTCGATGGCGTTGAGCATCTTCATCGCCGCCGAAACGACCGTGTTGTACTGCAGGCGCTGATAGTCAAAGTCGGCCTGCTTGAGCACGCTATACACTTCGCGGCGCAGTGCCTTTTCGACGTCCGTGAGCGCCGCCGCGTCGAACGAGGCGCGCGACTGGATCGCGTCGGCGTTCGCGTGACCGAAGGCCCACACGCGGCGCAGGAAGCGGCTCGCGCCCTCCACGCCCGCGCCCGACCATTCGAGCTGCTGCTCGGGAGGCGCCGCGAACATCGTGAAAAGACGCGCCGTGTCTGCGCCGTACAGGTCGATCAGCACCTGCGGGTCGACGCCGTTGTTCTTCGACTTCGACATCTTCTCGACGCCGCCGAGCACCACGCTCTGGCCGTCGCTGTTGAGCGTCGCGCCAATCGGGCGGCCCTTGTCGTCGTGCGTGACCGTCACGTCGGCCGGGTTGTACCAGGTCTTCTTGCCCGCCGCGTCTTCGCGGTAGAACGTTTCGTTGAGCACCATGCCCTGCGTGAGCAGGTTCTTCGCCGGCTCGCCGAACTTCACGAGGCCGAGGTCACGCGAAACCTTCGCCCAGAAGCGCGAGTACAAGAGGTGAAGAATCGCGTGCTCGATGCCGCCGATGTACTGGTCCATCGGCATCCAGTAGTCGGTGCGCTCGTCGACCATGTTCACAGCGTCCGGCGCGGCGTAGCGGTAGAAGTACCACGACGAGTCGACGAACGTGTCCATCGTGTCGGTCTCGCGCTTCGCGTCGGCGCCGCACGTCGGGCACTTGCAGTTCAGGAACGCTTCGGACTTCGCGAGCGGGTTGCCCGTGCCGTCCGGCACGAGGTCTTCCGGCAGCACGACCGGCAGGTCCTTTTCCGGCACCGGCACGTCGCCGCAGCTCGGGCAATGGATGATCGGGATCGGCGTGCCCCAGTAGCGCTGGCGTGAAATGCCCCAGTCGCGCAAACGCCACGTGACCTGCTTGTCGCCGAGGTCGAGCGCCTTGAGGTCGGCAGCGACGGCGTCCACGGCCGCCGTGTAGGCAAGGCCGTCGTACTTGCCGCTGTACACACACACGGCGCGTTCCTTGTCGCCGTACCATTCCTGCCAGCCGTCGAGCGAGTACGTCTCGCCTTCCACCGCGATGACCTGCTTGATCGGCAGGTTGTACTTTTTCGCGAACGCAAAGTCGCGCTCGTCGTGGCCCGGCACACCCATCACGGCGCCTTCGCCATAAGTCATCAGCACGTAGTTGCCGATCCACACCGGCACTTGCTCGTGCGTGACCGGATGCGTGACGGTAAAGCCCGTGGGCACGCCCTTCTTTTCCATCGTCGCGACGTCGGCTTCCGCCACGCCGCCGCGCTTGCATTCGTCGATGAACGCCTGCAGCTCCGGCTTGCCTTGCGCCAGTCGCGTGGCGAGCGGGTGCTCGGCCGCGATCGCGGCAAAGGTCACGCCCATGATCGTGTCGGCGCGCGTGGTGAACACGCGCAGCAGCTTCTTCTCGCCGTCCAGCTCGTACGGGAAGCCGAAGTTCACGCCGAAGCTCTTGCCGATCCAGTTCTGCTGCATGATCTTGACGCGCTCGGGCCAGCCGAGGCCGTCGAGGTCGTTCAGCAGTTCATCTGCGTACTGCGTGATGCGCAGGTAATACATCGGGATTTCGCGCTTTTCCACGAGCGCGCCCGAGCGCCAGCCGCGCCCGTCGATCACCTGCTCGTTGGCGAGCACGGTCTGATCGACCGGGTCCCAGTTCACCGTGCCGGTCTTCTTGTAGGCGATGCCCTTTTCGAGCATCTTCAGGAAGAACCACTGGTTCCACTTGTAGTAGTCGGGCTTGCAGGTGGCGATTTCACGCGACCAGTCGATGGCGAGGCCCATCGACTGCATCTGGCCCTTCATGTACTCGATATTGTCGTACGTCCACTTGGCCGGCGGCACGCTGTTGGCCATCGCGGCGTTTTCGGCGGGCATGCCGAACGCGTCCCAGCCCATCGGCATCAACGTGTTGTAGCCGTTCATGCGCAGGTAACGGTACATCACGTCGTTGATCGTGTAGTTCCGCACGTGGCCCATGTGCAGTTTGCCCGACGGATACGGCAGCATCGAGACGCAGTAGAACTTGGGCTTGTCGGCCTTCTCGGCCGTCCGGTAAGCGTCGGTGGCGCGCCATTCGCCTTGCGCGGCGGATTCGACGTCGGAGGGAACGTATTTTTCGAGCATGGTGTGGGTGGTGAACGCTGGAAACGGGCGGTTTCGGTGCCGGATGCACCGGGCCGGCCGTTCACGATACCGGCAGATTGCGGCGGTTTCGCTGGGCCCGTTTTTAAAGGAAACGTTGATTATACCGTTGACTGGCGCGCGCTCAGTTCGCCGTTCAGTGCGCGCCGGCGGGCGGCTCGGTCACGAAGCCGAGGCGCGTGAGCCCGGCCTGCTGCGCGGCGCCCATCACCTGGGCGATCACGTCGTAGCGCGTCTCCCGCGCGGCGCGCAGCTGCAGCTCGGGCTGCTGCGACTCGGGCGCTTTGCCCGCCGCCGTGAAGCGCGCGCGCAGCTCGTCCAGTGTGATGGGCTGGGCGTTCCAGTAGAGCTTGCCGGCAGCGTCGATGGAAAGCGTGACGGTCTGCGCCGTTTGCTGCGCCGGCTCGGCGGCGACCTTCGGCAAATCGAGCCGGATCGCATGCGTGAAGAGCGGCGCGGTGATGATGAAGATGACGAGCAGCACGAGCATGACGTCGATGAGCGGCGTCATGTTGATGTCCGACATCGGTGCCGCATCGCGCTTCTTTTCGAGTCCGCCGAATGCCATTCGCGGTGCCTCCTACGACTCGGCGCGCGCGCCTTCGCGCATCGCGCCCTGCGCACCTTCGCGGCGCAGCGGCGTGCCTTCGGGCGCGCAGGCATAGGCGTGCAGATCGTGCGCGAAGCCGTCTAGATCGTCGCAAAGCTGGCGCACGAGGCGTCCGAGCACGTTGTAGGCGAGCACGGCCGGAATCGCGACCACGAGACCGAACGCCGTCATGATGAGCGCTTCGCCCACCGGGCCGGCCACGTTCTCGATCATCGCCTGGCCGCTCGCGGCAATGCTGCCGAGCGCGTGGTAAATGCCCCAAACCGTGCCGAGCAGCCCCACGAACGGCGCCGTGCTGCCCACCGAAGCCAGCAGCACCTGCCCGAACTCGAGCCGGCGCTGCGAAGCCTGAAGCGCACCGCGCAGCGCACGCAACACGCGCTCGCCGCGGTCTACGCGCGAAAGCATCATGCCGGGCGCGTCGGCTTCCTCGGCGGCGAGCGCCGCCTGAGCGAGCGGCAGGAATACGCGTTCGCGGTCGACCCCACGCATGGCGGCCACGCCGTCAGCAAGGCTGCGCGCCTGCCAGAAGCGCGCAACGGCGCGCGGCCCCTGGCGCTTCGCGCGCAAGAGGATCCAGCTTTTCACGATGAGAAAGCACCAGCTCGCGACCGACATGGCGAGCAATACCCACGCTACCGCGTGGGTGACGGCATCGCCCGTCTGCAGATAGTGAATGACTCCGGAACTGGCTGCCATCGGACCTCGCTCACTGTCTGTCCGGCGCAGGCGCCGGACCATAAGGGAAACGCTCAGCGCAGGCCGAGCACGTCCTGCATATCGTACAGGCCGTTGGCCTTGTCCTGCAGAAAGCGCGCGGCGCGCACGCTGCCTTGCGCGTACGAAAGGCGGCTCGAGGACTTGTGCGTGATCTCGATGCGCTCGCCAATGCCCGCGAACAGCACCGTATGATCGCCGACGATATCGCCGCCGCGAATCGCCGAAAACCCGATCGTCGAGGGGTCGCGCTCACCGGTCACGCCTTCGCGGCCATACACGGCGCATTCGTCGAGATTGCGGCCGAGCGCCTTTGCCACGGCCTCGCCCATCGCAAGGGCAGTGCCCGAGGGCGCGTCGACCTTGTGGCGATGGTGCGCCTCGATGATCTCGATGTCGTAGCCGGTCTCGAAAAAGCGCGCCGCGTATTCGAGCAGCTTGAGCGTGACGTTCACGCCCACGCTCATGTTCGCCGCGAACACCACGCCGACCTTTTGCGCGGCCGCGCCGAGCTGCGCCTTTTGCTGGGCGTCGAAGCCGGTCGTGCCGATCACCATCTTCACGCCGTGGCGCTGCGCCGCCTCGAGGTGCGCGAGCGTGCCTTCGGGGCGCGTGAAGTCGATCAGGCAGTCGCTTTGCGCGAACACCTGCTCGATGTCGTCGGTGATGCGCACACCGGTGTCCTTGCCGAGGAACGCGCCAGCGTCCTGGCCAATGGCGGCCGAGCCCTTGCGCGCGAGCGCGCCCGAGAGCGTGACGTCTGGCGAATTCAGAACGGTTTCGATGAGCATGCGGCCCATGCGGCCCGATGCCCCGGCGATTGCGATTTTCATGAGTCTTCCTGCCAATGTGTCGCTGGCCGCGGCGCGGGGTGCCACCCGGTGTCACCAGGCGCCACGAAGCACCGCCGCCAAAAAACGCGGCGGCCGGTAGTGACACCCGGCCGCCGAATCGAAGCGTGGCGCGCCTCGCGCACCCCGCCCTGCCTGTTTTACCGGCTGGGTCAGCCGGCTCAGTTGCTCGGGGCCGCAGCCGCCCCGGAAGCCGGCACCGTGGGCGGCGCGGCGAGCGCCGAATCGCGCGCCGGGCCAGACGGCGCCGTATTGGTGTCGCCGGTGCCCTGCGCGCCGGCGGTCGGGCCGACCGGGTTGCTCTGCACGCCCTGAATTTGCGGCTGCGGCTGGCGATGCAGCTGGACCTGCGACGGCATCGTGCCGACGTTCTGCGGCAGTGCCGATGATTGCGGGTTGCCCGCGCGCACCGAAGGCGTTAGGCCGGCAGGCGTTTGCACGGCTTCCGTGGCGCGGTTTGCGGCGGCGGCGGCCTGCGCGTTGGCGTCCTGCGGCAGCGCACTGGTGGCGGTGCCGAGTTCGGACGACGGCGTGCGCGCCGTATCGCCGACCGTCGGGCCGGTCGCGCTCGTACCCACGTCGGGCGCGCCGGCTGCAGCCGCCACCGGCGCCGAAGCGCCCGATGCCGGCGCAGCCGCGACGGCCTTCTTCTTGCCGCTGCGGTCGCCGTCGATTTCGGCGAGCAGTTCGAGGTTCGACGGCAGGTCTTCACCGCCCGACCAGCTCGCTACGCGGTCGCCTTCGAACAGCACGACGAAGTCACGCTGCTGAACCACGGCGGTCGAGCCGCGCTTGAAATAGAAGATATAGTCCCAGCGGTTCGCATGGAACATGTCGGTGAGGAGCGGCGTGCCGAGCAGCTGCTTGACCTCGGCCCGGGACATGCCCACCTTCATCTGCGCCGCGGCTTCCGCCGAGACGAAGTTGCCTTGCACGATGGTAATGCGGTAAGGCGTAATGCTTTGGGCGATGCTCTGCGTCACGCTGTTGTAGGTGGAACAGCCGGCGAGCGCCGCGAACGCGGCCGCAGCCAGCAGGGTGCACGCCAGGCGGCCGCCGTGCATGCGCCGGCCGATCGTTGTGAATTCTGGAATCATTTCCCTCACCGAGCGGGCTTTTCGCGAAGCCGCGCGTATTCTGTAGAAGATCGTTCGAAGTTCCGGCGAAAATGCCCGGAACGGTAAAAACGCATTAACATAACAACCTAGCATTGTACTCCAGGGACTTATCGTCATGACCAATCCAACCGATCTCAAGAACATCGGCCTCAAGGCGACGCTGCCTCGCCTCAAGATCCTGGAGATTTTTCAGCATAGCCCGGTTCGTCACCTCACCGCAGAAGACGTCTACCGCAACCTGCTGAACGAGGAGCTCGACATCGGCCTCGCCACGGTCTACCGGGTCCTCACGCAGTTCGAGCAGGCTGGGTTGCTCACGCGCAGCAACTTCGAATCGGGCAAGGCGGTGTTCGAACTCAACGAAGGCAGCCACCACGACCACCTCGTGTGCCTCGACTGCGGAATCGTTGAAGAATTTTTCGACCCCGAAATCGAAAAGCGCCAGCAGATGATCGCCAACGAGCGCGGCTTCAAGCTCCAGGAACACGCACTCGCCCTGTACGGCGCCTGCACGAAGGAAAACTGCCCGCACCGCAAGCACTGACCGCTTGCCGCTTGCAGGCTGCAGAAGAGAAAACGCCACGGCAGACCTGCCGTGGCGTTTTCATTTGGTGAACCGGTCTTGGGGAATGCCAGCCCGACTTCAGGCGGGCACGAGCGACGTGTCGGCTTGCACGAGCCGCCAGGGCTCTGCGAGCGCGATCTCATCGCAGTTCGGCTGCGCGCCGCCGCGGTCGATCACCACGAAGTCGCTCACCCGCTCGAAGGCGAGCAACGGGTGATGCCAGACGCCTTTGGCGTAATTGACACCCTGCCCGCGCCCGGCCCAGAACGCGCGAAGCCCCGCCGGATCGAACTCGCCCGCCCGCGCGACCACCACCGCGTAGCCCGCGTCGCCAAGCGGCACGAATGCCTGGCTGCCGAGCGGATGCCGCTCCATCATCGCGATCTCGACGGGCCACGCGCGCGGCTGGGCGCGAAACACGCTGACGATGGGCCGGCCGCCCGCCTCGTTCACGTCGATGGCGGCGAGGTCGTGAAAGCGCTCGGTCGTGCCGCCGTTGATCGGAAAGTGGCGCGCGCCGGCGACTTCGATGACGTCGCCAAACGGCGCGAACGCCTCGCGCGTCAAGGGTTCCATGTGCAGGATCTGCATCGCGGCTCCTCGTTCAGACCGGTTCGCCCCACAGGCGCAGGCGCGACACGCCGCCGTCCGGGAAGATGTTGAAGCGCACGTGCGTGACCGGGCCGAGCGCGGCAATCCCGCTCTCGAACACCTGTTGCTTGTCCATTTCGAGCTTCTGCTCGCCGAGCAGCGTCGGCCAGAACATCGCCTGGGTGACGAGCGAGTCGTCGGTGCCGCCCGTCACGCTCGCCGCCTGAAGCGAGCAGCGGTCCGGGTAGTTGCCTTTGAAGTGTGCCGTGTCGACTTCGATCTTGCGGATGATGCCGGGCCGCGCGAGCGCCACGATCGCCCAGTCGTTGCCCGGTTCGCGGCGGCGGCGTGTTTCCCAGCCGTCGCCCATGTTCACGCCGCGCCCGGGCATCAGGATCGTGGCAGCGAGCCCGAAGTGCTGGTTGTTGGCCGCAACGAGATACGCGCCGTTTTCGATCGCCGCGAGATCGACGAGGCTGCCGCGCTCGACCGTGCTCCAGTCGCGCTTGGGCTGCCCGTACACGCGCAGGCGCGCGAGACCGCCATCGGGAAAGAGATTCACGCGCAGATGCGTGAACGCGCGCGTATCGCGCACCTCGACGTAGTGATGCTGATTGCCCTGCAGCGTCGTCGCCGGGACGATGGTCTGCCAGTCGGCGTTGTCGCCTGGCGTTTCGTCGTCGCGAACCTGCGCGTAGCACGCCTCGATCGAAGCCGCCGGCGGAAAATTGCCCGTGAAATGGCTCGTGTCGAGATCCAGACCGTAGATCACGCCGGGGCGCGCGAGGCGCACGATGCAAAAGTCGTGGCCGGTCGTGCGCTTGCGGCGCGTTTCCCAGCCGTCCATCCACTTGCCGTGGTCGTCGTATTTGCCGGGGATGAAGACCGCGGGCTGCGGTTCGAGCATGCGCTCCTTCGGCGCGAAGAACTCGTCGCTCGCGTGGAGCGCGCGGGCGCCCAGACGCGGATCGGCAAGGTTCATGTAGCGGCGCGTGAAAGCGGGGGCGTTGGGGTCGAGAGTCGGAATGGCCATGATGGTGTCGTTCGCTTGAGTGGATCCGTTGATCGAAGAAAAGCGGCGCTCGGTGCGCCGCCGAAGTTCAGGCATGCGCGTGCTTGCCGCCAAGCGCGCTGTCTTCGCCGTGCACGGTGTCCGTGTCGCTGTCGCCTGCCGGCACGAAGCGGAAACCTTCGTCGAGATTCAGCACCCGCCTGGCGCGCACCTTGTCGATGTCGTGCTCCCACACGGCGACCACCACCGTCGCCACGCAGTTGCCGATCAGGTTCGTGAGTGCGCGAGCGATGCCGACGAACCAGTCCACCGGCAGAATCAGCACGAGGCCGAGCACGGGAATCGCGGGAATGGCGGAAAGCGTCGCGGCGAGAATGACGATCGCCGAGCCGGGAATGCCGTGCGCCCCCTTCGAGGTGATGAGCGAGACCAGCACCACGACGATGAGGTCGTGCATCGACAGCGGCGTGTTGGTCGCTTGCGCGATGAAGATCACGGCGAGCGTGAGGTAGATCGAAAAGCCGTCGAGGTTGAACGAGTAGCCCGTCGGGATCACGAGACCCACGGTGGAGTCCTTCACGCCCATGAATTCGAGCTTGCGCATGATCTGCGGCAGCACGGCGTCCGACGAAGCCGTGCCGAGCACGATCGAGAGTTCTTCGCGCAGATAGCGGATCAGCTTGAACACGCTGAAGCCCGCGAGGCGCATGACAATGCCGAGCACGACCGCGACGAACACGATGCAGCTCGCGTAGAACACGATCACGAGCAGCCCGAGTTGCTTGAGCGACGCCACGCCGTAGGTGCCGGTCGTGAACGCGATCGCGCCGAGCACGCCAAGCGGCGCGAGCTTGATGATGAAGCCCATCACGCGGAAGAACACCTGCGAGAGTTCGTCGATCAGGCTGTTCACGCGCTGCGCCTTCGGGCCGAGCAGCGAGAGCGCGCTGCCGAACAGCACCGAGAACACGAGAATCTGCAGGATGTCGCCCTTTGCGAAGGCGTCGAAGGCGGTCTCGGGAATGATCTTCAGCAGGAAACCGGCAGTGTCCTTCAGGCTCTTGGCGTGCTCGGTGTAGGTCGCGAGCGAGGCGGCGTCGAGCGAGCGCAGATCCACGTTCATGCCCGCGCCCGGACGCGTGACGTACGCGAGCACGGCGCCGATCACGAGCGCGACGGTCGTCATCGCCTCGAAATACACCACCGATTTCAGGCCGACACGGCCCACCTTCTTGAGGTCGCCCGCGTGCGCCATGCCGCTCACGACCACGCAGAACACAATGGGCCCGATCACCATCTTGATGAGCTTGAGAAAGCCGTCGCCGAGCGGCCGCAACGATTGGGCGAAATGGGGAAACACCGCGCCTACCACGATGCCCAGTACGAGGGCGATCACTACGCGACCAAACAGCGAATTGAAGAACTTCGTCACGACTGTCTCCTTTGTCGATGGGACTTGGAGCAACGCTCCTTAGTCCCATCCCATGCAAAGCCAACGAGGGGGAGCAAGCAACTGTTCTGACTGGTCTGACCAGTACTGTTATGGCGGATAGTAGGAAGCCGATATACCGGAGTCAAGGTCGGGAGACGGGGTGTTTACCCTTGTGCGGTCTGACCAGTTTGCGGGCCGGATCTGGGCGCCTTGAGCGGCGGCGCAAAGGGCGTTGATGCGGTGCGTCATGCAGCAAAGCCGCGCAGGACTACAATACCGGTCAGACCACGCGAACGCAGCCCGCGCCAACCGATGAAGAACGTTCCGCACACCGTTACCGACGCCGCCATCGCCACGATTCGCGAACGGATCGAAGGCGGCTTGTATCCGGTCGGCAGCCTGCTGCCCGCTCAGCGGCAGCTTTCCGAGGAACTGGCGATCAGCCGCGCGTCGCTGCGTGAGGCGCTCTCGACGCTCGAGGCACTCGGCATGCTGTCGATCCGCGCGGGCAAGGGCGTGTACGTGACGAGCGCGCAGGCCACGAACGCTCACCCGTGGCGCTTCGCCGACCAGTCGTCGCTGCCCGACACCTACCAGATGCGCTACGCGCTCGAAGGCTTCGCCGCGCGAATGGCGGCGCTCGCCATCGGCGACGCCGACGTTGCGTGGCTCGAGGCGAACACCGAAGCGCTGCACAGCGCCCTCGCCTGCGACGAACTCGACGAAGCCGCGCAACTCGACTTCGAGTTCCACATGCGCATCGTGAATCTCGCGGGCAATGCGGCGATCGAATCGATCCTGCGCAGCAGCGCCGACATCATGAAAGAAAGCCAGCGCATGCCGTTCTACCGGCGCGAGCGCGTGCTTTCCACGCATCGCGAGCACGGTCTGATCGTGGTGGCGCTCAAGGCGCGCGACTCGGTGGCAGCCGGCGAGGCAATCGAGGCGCACATCGCCAATGCGGCACAGCGTGCGGGCGTGTACTTCCCCACGCCGCCCGCGTTCGCCGCCGCATCACAAAGCACCATCGAAAAATAAGGACGAAAAAAAACCGCCCGGAATCACTTCCGGGCGGTTTTTCATGCAGCTACGAGCGTGCTTACTTCGCGTTCGCGAGCGCCACAGCCGTGTCCAGCATGCGGTTCGAGAAGCCCCACTCGTTGTCGTACCAGCTCGACACCTTCACGAGACGGCCCGAGACCTTCGTGAGCGTGGCGTCGAACGTCGACGATGCCGGGTTGTGGTTGAAGTCGATCGAAACCAGCGGTGCGGTGTTGTAGCCCAGGATGCCCTTGAGCGCGCCTTCCGAGGCTTCCTTCATGATCGCGTTGACTTCTTCGACCGTCGTGTCGCGCTTGGCGATGAACGACAGGTCGACGATCGACACGTTGATGGTCGGGACGCGGATCGCGTAACCGTCCAGCTTGCCGTTCAGTTCCGGCAGCACGAGGCCGACAGCCGATGCCGCGCCCGTCTTCGCCGGGATCTGGCTGTGCGTGGCCGAGCGCGCGCGGCGCAGGTCTTCGTGGTACACGTCCGTCAGAACCTGGTCGTTCGTGTAAGCGTGGATCGTGGTCATCAGACCCGTTTCCAGACCGATCTTGTCGTTCAGCGGCTTGACGAGCGGTGCCAGGCAGTTGGTCGTGCACGATGCATTCGAGATGACCGTGTCCGTCGCCTTCAGCACGTTGTGGTTCACGCCGTAGACGATCGTCGCGTCGACGTCCTTGCCGCCCGGCGCCGAGATGATGACCTTCTTCGCGCCGCCCTTCAGGTGGGCGCTGGCCTTTTCCTTGGTCGTGAAGAAGCCCGTGCATTCGAACACGATGTCAACGCCCAGCTCGCCCCACGGCAGTTCTGCCGGGTTGCGGTTGGCCAGCACGCGGATACGGTCGCCGTTGACGACGAGGTAGTCGCCGTCGACGCTGACTTCGCCCGGGAACTTGCCGTGAGCCGTGTCGTATTGCGTCAGATGCGCGTTGGTCTTCGCGTCACCCAGGTCGTTGATCGCAACGATCTGGATGTCGTGCTTCTTGCCGTTCTCGTAGAACGCGCGAAGCGTGTTACGGCCGATGCGGCCGTAGCCGTTAATAGCGACGCGAATGGTCATGGTTTATCTCCTAAGGGCTGAAAAATTCTGAAACCAGTGCTGCGCTGGCGACAACGCCGGGCTGGGGCGGCCAGACGGGGCGCTCAAGGCAGCGGGCCCGCCAGATCTTGCCGATCAGGCGGGCCCGTAACGCATGCTTAGTTGTCGAGCGCGGCCTTGGCCGTTGCTACGACATGATCGACCGTGAAGCCGAAGTGCTTGAACAGCACGCCAGCCGGGGCCGATTCGCCGAACGTGTCGATGCCGACCACGCCGCCTTCGAGGCCCACGTACTTGCGCCAGAAGTCGGTCACACCGGCTTCGATCGCGACGCGGCGCACGCCCTTGGGCAGTACGCGCTCCTTGTACTCGGCGTCCTGCTTGTCGAACACGTTGGTCGACGGCATGGACACCACACGGGCGCCGATGCCTTCGCGCTGCAGCGCTTCAACAGCCTTCATCGCCAGTTCGACTTCAGAGCCCGTGGCGATCAGGATGATCTTGCGGCTCGGGATGTCGTCGTTCCAGTCCTTGAGCACGTAGCCGCCCTTGGCGATGTTCGCGATCTGGGCGTCCGTGCGCTCGTTGAACTGCAGGTTCTGGCGGCTGAAAATGAGGCTCGACGGGCCGTGATGCGCGATCGACTCGGTCCAGGCCACCGCGGTTTCCACCGTATCGGCCGGACGCCAGAGCGTCATGTTGGGGATCAGGCGCAGGCTTGCGACCTGTTCGATCGACTGGTGGGTCGGACCGTCTTCGCCGAGACCGATCGAGTCGTGCGTGAACACGAAGATCGACGGGCACTTCATCAGCGCGGCCACGCGCAGCGCATTGCGGCTGTAGTCGGAGAACGTGAGGAACGTGCCGCCGAATGCCTTGTAGCCGCCGTGCAGGTTAATGCCGTTGAGCGCGGCGCTCATGCCGAACTCGCGCACGCCGTAGTTGATGTGGTTGCCCCACTGGATGCCGGTCTCGCCGGCCTTCGCGGCGCGCACGGGCTTCGAGGCCTTCCAGTTGGTGAGGTTCGAGCCGGTCAGGTCGGCCGAGCCGCCCAGCAATTCCGGCAGTGCGGCGGCGAGGCCTTCGATGGCTTGCTGCGAAGCCTTGCGCGTAGCAACCGTTTCCTTGCGCGAATCGGCGCCAGCGACGATCGCGGCGGCCTTCTGCGCCCAGTCGGCGGGCAGCTTGTGGGCCATGCGGCGCTCGAACTCGGCGGCTTCGGTCGGGTACTTCGACTGGTACGCGGCGAACTGGTCGTTCCACGCGGCTTCGAACTTCGCGCCTGCGGCCTTCGCGTCCCAGTCTGCGTAGACTTCTTGCGGCAGCGTGAACGGCTCCCACTTCCAGCCTGCGGCCTCGCGCCACTTGGCGATTTCTTCGCCGCCGAGCGCTGCGCCGTGCACGTCGTGACCGCCCTGCTTGGTCGGCGCGCCCTTGCCGATGATGGTCTTGCAGCAGATCAGCGTGGGCTTGTCCGAGGCCTTGGCCTTCTGGATAGCCGCGTCGACCGCGTCCACGTCATGGCCGTCCACGTGCGGGATCACGTTCCAGCCGTAGGCTTCGAAACGCTCCGGCGTGTTGTCGTGGAACCAGTTGACCACGTCGCCGTCGATCGAGATGCCGTTGTCGTCGTACAGCGCGATCAGCTTGTTCAGCTTGAGCGTGCCGGCGAGCGAGCAGGCTTCGTGCGAGATGCCTTCCATCAGGCAGCCGTCGCCGAGGAACACGTACGTGTGGTGATCGACGATCTTCGCGTCGGCCTTGTTGAACTCTGCTGCGAGCAGCGCTTCAGCGAGCGCCATGCCAACCGCGTTCGCCAGACCCTGGCCGAGCGGGCCCGTGGTCGTCTCGACGCCCGGCGTAATGCCGAACTCGGGATGGCCCGGCGTCTTCGAGTGCAGCTGACGGAAGTTCTTGAGCTCCGCCATCGGCAGGTCGTAGCCGGTCAGGTGCAGCAGCGAGTACAGCAGCATCGAGCCATGGCCGTTCGACAGCACGAAGCGGTCGCGATCGCTCCACAGCGGGTTCGTCGGGTTATGGCGCAGATGGCGCGACCACAGCGCAACGGCAATCTCGGCCATGCCCATGGGCATGCCGGGGTGACCGGAGTTCGCTTGCTGAACGGCGTCCATGGACAGCGCACGAATGGCGTTGGCCATCAACTGGGTGGTAGCGGGGGAGGCGGAGGACGAGGTCGTCATGTCGAGTCCGGAAGTGTGCAAAAAGCGGCGTGGGCGGCGCTGGTCGCGAACAGCGCAAACAGCGGGCGCACACAGCAGCGCGAGGGTCCGGAAGCTCGGCAAATCGCCCGCTCGGGCGCACATGCGGCGCCTGGAGACGCGAAACGGCCGGAGCAAACGGAGAGGGCTGCAAAGCGGAATATTCTAGCAGATCGTGGGGATTATCCCTGGCCGTAGGGCGCGGGGAATGCGGCATGCGGCCGGTGCCGGCCTGCCTCGGGAAGGGGCGAATCCAGGAACCCTATAATGCCGCTGTTGGCCCCATTTTTTCGCGCGCTCGTTTGCACGACGCCCAAGACCTTCGTGAGCGAAACACTCCTCTTCCATCCCGCCGCCGACGCGCTCTATGGGTTTCCGGGCGCACGCCGCCTCGCGGCCGCCGATACGCCGTGGCAGCGCATCGAAGTCTGGGATACGCCGCAACTGGGCTGTCTCTTCACGCTGGACGGGCGCCCGATGACCTCGGCCGGCGACGAATTCATCTATCACGAGTGCATGACACACCCGGCCGCGCTCACCCACCCCGCGCCGCGTGCCGCGCTCGTGCTGGGCGGCGGCGACGGCGGCGCGGCGCGGCAACTGCTGCGCCATCCGGGCATCGCGCGCATCGTCGTGGCGGAACTCGACCCGGACGTGGTGCGCCTGACAGGCGACTATCTGCCCGAGGTACGCGGCGACGCCTTTGAAGATCCGCGCGTGGAACTTGTGATTGGTGATGCGGCGGCCTTCGTCGCCTCGACGCAGGAACGCTTCGATCTTGTCGTGTTCGATTTGACCCCGCCGGATTCGCCCGCGGCCGGGCTGTACACGCCAGAGTTCTACGCCGCGCTCAAGCGCGTGATGAGCGCCGACGCACTCGTCTCGCTGCATCTCGGCTCGCCGTTCCATCACCCGGAACGCGTGGCGGCGCTGCTTGCCGGACTGCGCCGGGCCTTCGCCGTCGTGCGGCCGCTTGCCGCCTATGTGCCGTTATACGGCTCGCTTTGGCTCATGGCCATCGCGAGCGACACGCTCGACCCCGGCAGCGCCGGTCTGGCCAGGCTGGAAGCGCGCATGGCCGAGCGTCAACTCGAAGGTTTGCGATATTACGACGTCAAGTTGCACGCTACGCTCTTAGAAGTTCCACTCACAGCGAGAGATAAACTAGGCGAATTCCTACAGCTTTAGCGACCCTGCCCGTGGAAAATGGCAGGTTCCCAACGCTTTCATCGCGCGCCCACGCTCAAAGCGACGGCCGGCGCCTCATCCTAACCGCGAATCTGGAGAGACTCGATGACCCCACCCCGCCCTGCCGGCGTGCCGTGGCTGACCCCGTATCTGACGGTGCGCGACGCGCGCGCGTCGATGGACTTCTATCGGGCGGCGCTTGGCTTTGCGGTACGCGATAGCGTGGAGGACGACGGCGCGATCATGCACGTGGAGATGACGTACCACGATCAGTTGATCGTCATGTTCGCGCCGGAGGGTGCATTCGGTTCGACGGCGCGCACGCCCAAAAGCGCACAGACCGTCGCGCCGCAATCTTTTTATCTGTATGTCGACGATGTCGACGCGGTTTATGCGCGGGCGCTCGAAGCCGGCGCAAAATCGCTGAGCGAGCCACAGGACCAATTCTGGGGGGACCGCTTCGCGCAGGTCGAAGACCTCGACGGTTACCGCTGGGCGCTTGCTCGCCACTTGTCCTGAATCAATGAGAAATAGTCTTATGCCCCGTTTTTTCGTCGGCAGCGCCCTGCAATCCGACGAGGTTGTCACCCTTCCCGACGAAGTCACGCGCCATGTTCAGGTGTTGCGCCTGCAACCCGGCGACACGATCGTGCTGTTCAACGGCCTTGGCGGCGAGTACAGCGCCGAGATCCTCGGCATGGAGCGCCGCGACACGCAGGTGCGCATTGGCCCTTATCGCGACTTCGAAGCGGAGCCGCCTTACCGGCTCACGCTCGCCCAAGGCATTGCCGGCAGCGACAAAATGGACTGGCTGATCGAAAAGGCCGTCGAACTGGGCGCGTCGAACTTCGTGCCGCTCACCACCTCGCGCAGCGTCGTGCGGCTTTCGGGCGAGCGAGCCGTGCGCCGCCAGGCGCACTGGCAACGCATCGTGCAAGCCTCGTGCGAACAGTGCGGGCGCAACCGCATGCCCGACGTCGCGCCCACGCGCGAAATCGCCACTTGGCTTGGCTCGCTGCCGAAGCGCCCCGGCGAAGGTGAACTGCGCGTGCTCCTCTCGCCGCGCGCCAACGTCTCGTTCTCGACCTTGCCGATCGACCCGCCCTCGGGCGAGGTGACGGTGCTGGTCGGGCCTGAAGGCGGATTCTCGTCGCCGGAAGAAGCCGCGGCGCTCGACCACGGTTTTATCGCCGTGGGACTCGGGCCGCGCGTTTTGCGCACCGAAACGGCGGGCATCGCCGTGCTATCGGCGCTCGCCGCCCGCTGGGGTGGCTGGTAAGCCTCAGCACCCGGGAAAACCACTGGTAAAAATGACAAAGCCCGCCGAAAGGCGGGCTTGTGGTTTTCTGTCGCATGCACGCGACGAAACGCGAGCCGAAGGTCAGGCGAACGAATAAAAAACGCGGAACGGCACCTTGCGCTCGGCCCAGTATTCGGAAGCCTCGCGAAATACGTCGAGCAGCGTCTCACGCCCGTCCTTGTCGAACTTCTGGGCAATCGGCAGTCCTTCCAGCACGATCACGAAACCCGGCTGCTCGCCGGCCTTCTGCACGAGATCGGTCAGACAGTCGTACAAGCCGTCGTAGTTCTTGCCGAAATGCTTCGGAAACAGAAACGATGTGGCAATGGTTTCGAGCACTTCCTGCTTGGTTTGCGCGTTCGCGCAGAACGCATAGAGGAAATGCTGCTGCAGCCGCTGGGCTTCGTCCGAGAGATCCTGAATGCGAAACGCCCGGATCGACTGGACAATATTCGGCTGCACGGTCGAAAACAGGCTCATGGCCCCCTCGTTCGATGAAAGCCCCGCCTCATCCTGGCGCGCCTCGCTGTCTTGCTTCAACTGCATGACGCGCTGGAACAGGTTGCCCTCCCCGGACGCGAACAGATCGCTCGCGACCCGGGGGTCGTGCGCGTAAACGTTATCGCTCATGCCGCTCATCCCGGTGTCAATCAATAATTCGCCTGAAACTGGCGTAGTGGTCGTCGGAGTAGTAACAGTTGTCGGTCTGCTTGCGCGGACCGCCGCAAACAATGCGCCTGGCGCCGCGGTTGTGCGCGCTCGGCGTTGGGACCGTGTATTCGTGATAGTAGCCCCGCCGATGCGGTGGCAATATCCGTTCAAAATTCCCGAATACGACGCCGTCCTTCTCGTAAGGGAACGGGCCGCCCGCCGCAATCAGGCTCAACGTGGCCACCGCCTCACGCGGAAGTTCGTTGACCGAAATGCTGCCGACTGAATTACCCGCGTCTTCCGGCTGATTCGTGCGCGCCTGAGCACCACCCGCTGCCAGCGCTACGGTTGCGACTAGCGCCACCGCTGCGGCGCGCCACAAGCTAGACAAACCGCCGCCGAAACAATGAGTTAGACGAGGGGCCATTGCCTGGTTCCCGCTTCCCTGGTTACGCGTTCGACGACCATGAAAGGTGTAAGGGTATCGCTAATGATGCCTGGAAGCAACGTTCGTCAAGCGAGGACGACCAGAGCTTGACCGCGCACAAGGGCCAATCCGGTAAATTTTACAATCTAATTTTGCGCGATTTTGGCCGATCGCGCGTGATCCCGCGAGCAAAAAAAAATCGGCGCACTCGCGAGAGCGCGCCGAATTTGGGGACAGCGTTACCGGCGTTGCCGGCAACCTGCGCGAGCGAGCTTAACGCGTCGCGTTCACATCTGCGACGAGCAGCGCCGTCATGTTGACAATGCGCCGCACCGTGGCGGAAGCCGTCAGCACGTGCACCGGCTTGGCGGCGCCGAGCAGGATCGGCCCGATGGCGATGTTGTTGCCCGCCGCCGTCTTGAGCAGGTTGTAGGAAATGTTCGCCGCGTCGATGTTCGGCATGATGAGCAGATTCGCTTCGCCTTCGAGCGTCGACTCCGGCAGGATTTCCTTGCGCAGGTTCGCGTCGATCGCCACGTCGCCGTGCATTTCGCCGTCCACATGCAGGTCCGGCGCGCGCTCCTGGAGGATGGCGAGCAGGTCGCGCATCTTCTGCGCGCTAGGCGCGTTGCTCGAACCGAAGTTCGAGTGCGAGCACAGCGCGATCTTCGGCTCGATGCCGAAGCGGCGCACTTCCTCGGCCGCCATGATGGTGATTTCCGCGAGTTGCTCCGGCGTCGGGTCGACGTTCACATGCGTGTCGACGATAAAAATCTGGCGGTTCGGCAGCACCAGCGCGTTCATTGCGGCATAGACGTTGCAGCCTGCCTTCTTGCCGATCACCTGGTCGATGAAGTGCAGGTGGCGGTGCGTCGTGCTGACCGTGCCGCAGATCATGCCGTCGGCCAAGCCCTTTTCCACGAGCATCGAGCCGATCAGCGTCGTGCGGCGGCGCATTTCGAGCTTCGCCATTTGCTGCGTGATGCCCTTGCGCGCCATGAGCTTCGCGTAGCTCTGCCAGAACTCGCGGTAGCGCTCGTCGTGGTCGGTGTTCACGACCGTGTAGTCCTGCCCGGCCACGAGACGCAGGCCGTAGCGCGCGATACGCTGCTCGATCACCGAGGGGCGGCCGATCAGGATGGGCTTGGCCAGCTTTTCGTCGACCACGATCTGCACCGCGCGCAGGATGCGCTCTTCTTCGCCCTCGGCGAACACGATGCGCTTCTTCTCCGGCTCCACGGCGCGCGCGAGCTGGAAGATCGGCTTCATGGTCGTGCCGCTGTGGTAGACGAACTGCTGGAGGTGCTGCTCGTAGGCGTCCATGTCCTCGATCGGACGGGTCGCGACGCCCGAGTCCATGGCCGCCTTGGCCACGGCCGGCGCGATTTTCACGATCAGACGCGGGTCGAAGGGCTTCGGAATGAGGTACTCGGGCCCGAACTGCAGATCCTGAATGCCATAAGCCGTGGCCACCACGTCGCTCTGTTCCTGGCGCGCTAGCTCCGCAATCGCATTCACGGCGGCAATTTCCATCTCGCGCGTGATGGTCGTCGCACCCGCGTCGAGCGCACCGCGGAAGATGAACGGGAAGCACAGAACGTTGTTCACCTGGTTCGGGTAGTCCGTGCGGCCCGTGGCGAGCACGGCGTCCGGGCGCACTTCGAGCGCGAGCTCCGGCAGGATTTCCGGCGTGGGATTGGCGAGCGCGAGAATGAGCGGCTTCGCGGCCATCTGCTTGACCATGTCCTGCTTGAGCACGCCGCCCGCGGAAAGGCCGAGGAAGATATCGGCGCCTTCGATCACTTCGGCGAGCGTGCGTGCGTTGGTCTCGCGCGCGAAACGCTCCTTGTCCGGGTCCATCAGCTCGGTGCGGCCCTTGTAGACCACGCCCGCGAGGTCGGTCACGATGATGTTTTCGAGCGGCAGGCCAAGATCGACGAGCAGGTCCAGACACGCCAGCGCCGCCGCGCCCGCGCCCGAGGCGACGAGCTTGACTTCCTTGATGTCCTTGCCCACGACCTTCAGGCCGTTCGTGAAGGCCGCCGCCACCACGATGGCCGTGCCGTGCTGGTCGTCGTGGAAGACCGGAATCTTCATGCGCTTGCGCGCCTCACGCTCGACAATGAAGCACTCTGGCGCCTTGATGTCTTCGAGGTTGATGCCGCCGAACGTGGGTTCGAGCGCCGCGATCACGTCGACGAGCTTGTGCGGGTCCGTCTCGTTCAGCTCGATGTCGAACACGTCGATGCCCGCGAACTTCTTGAAGAGCACCGCCTTGCCTTCCATCACGGGCTTCGAGGCGAGCGGTCCGATGTTGCCGAGACCGAGCACGGCCGTGCCGTTCGACACGACGCCCACGAGGTTGCTGCGCGCCGTGAAGCGCGCGGCGTTGAGCGGATTCTCGACGATCGCCTCGCATGCGAACGCAACGCCCGGCGAGTACGCGAGCGAGAGGTCGCGCTGATTGATCATCTGCTTGGTCGGCGCAATCGCGATCTTCCCCGGCGTGGGAAACTCGTGATAGTCGAGTGCGGCTTCGCGGAGTTTGTTCGTGGCGGGATTCGACATGGGAGGCAGGACGTTAGTGCAGATTAGAATAACAACTCGAACGCTAATTCGAAGGCATTGTAGCGCCAATCTCCGACAGCATTCCTTACAGTTCGGGCGCAGGTGCCGCGACCGCAATGAGGGGAACACCGCGCCCGCGCGCCCTTCGCAGCGTCGGACACATCACTTGTCATAGACCTTTCGACATGCTTTCCGAGTTCTCCCTGATCGACCGTTATTTCGCGCGACGCGCCCGAACGAACACGCAACGCGCCGCGCTCGGCATCGGCGACGACTGCGCGCTCCTCTCCCCCGCTCCCGGCGAAATGCTGGCCGTCTCGACGGATATGCTGGTGGAAGGCCGGCATTTTTTCCCCGATATCGATCCGCACGCGTTGGGCCACAAGGCGCTCGCCGTCAATCTGTCAGACCTTGCCGCGATGGGCGCGCAGCCTTTGGGCTTCACGCTGGCGTTCGCGCTTCCCAAGCCGGGCGAAGACTGGCTGGCCGCATTCAGCACGGGCCTTTTCGAGCTGGCTGACCGCTTCGACTGCGAGCTGATTGGCGGCGACACCACGGCGGGCCCGCTCAATCTTTGCCTGACGGTGTTCGGCTCGGTGCGTCAGGATGTCGCACTTCGGCGCGACGCCGCGCAGGCGGGCGACGACATCTGGGTTTCCGGCACGCCCGGCGACGCACGCGCGGGCCTCGGCATGCTGCGTGGCGAATGGCAGGTGGACGAGCCGGACGCCGCCTACTTTCGACGCGCGCTAGAGTATCCCGAGCCGCGTGTCGCGCTCGGCCTCGCGCTACGCGGCGTCGCGCGCGCGGCGCTCGACGTGTCGGACGGCCTTGCCGGCGACCTGCGCCACATTCTGGAACGGTCGAACCTCGCCGCGACGATCGACGTCGACGCCCTGCCGCTCTCGCCCGCCCTCGCGCGCCTGCCGCGCGAGGTCCAACTGCAGTGCGCGCTCGCGGGCGGCGACGACTACGAACTGTGCTTCACGGCGGCGCCGGCGCAACGCGCAGCGGTCGAGGCGGCCGCGCAACAGGCGGGCGTGCGCGTCACGTGCATCGGTACAATGAGTGCCCTCGCGTCGCCTCAGGCCCCCCCCGCAATCGCCTGGCGCGACGCCGCGTGCAAACCGCTCAACCTGAAGTTGCAAGGTTTCGACCATTTCCATGCAGACTGACCCCACGCCCTCTCCCGCCGACGAACTCGCGACGGCCGGGCGGCCGGAGCCCCAGCCTGGCGGTCCGCGCCGCGCCGACGCGCCGTTCATGCTCACGCATCCGTTTCACATCATCTCGCTCGGCTTTGGCTCAGGGCTCTCGCGCCTCGCGCCCGGCACGGCGGGCACACTGTTCGCGTGGGCGGCGTTCGAGGTGCTCAACCGCTACCTCACCGTCACGGAGTGGGGACTGCTGATCATCGTGGGCTTCTTCGCGGGCATCGGCATTACCGGGTTCACGGCGAACAAGATGCGCGTGGAAGACCCTTCTGCCATCGTCTGGGACGAGATCGTCGCGTTCTGGCTCGTGCTGCTCATGATCACGCCTGTCGATTTCATGGGCCGGCTCTGGGCCTTCGTGGTCTTCCGTTTCTTCGACATGGTGAAGCCGCCGCCCATCCGCTATTTCGACCGGCGCTTCAAGGGCGGTCTCGGCATCATGCTCGACGACATCGTCGCCGCTTTCTTTACGCTGCTCGTCATCGCGCTCTGGCGCATGTCGGTCTAACCCCACCTGAGCGCCACTTCAACGGATTGCTGCAATGCCTACCGATTCCGTCGTCCACCAACTTGCCATCCGCGTCGGCAACAAGCTGCGCGACGGGCGGCTCATGCTCGCGACCGCCGAGTCCTGCACTGGCGGTATGGTCGCCACCGCCATCACCGATATTTCAGGCAGCAGCGGCTGGTTCGAGCGCGGCTTCGTCACTTACTCGAACCAGGCTAAGACCGAAATGATCGGCGTGCCGCCCGAACTCATCGAAAAGCACGGCGCGGTCAGTGAGCCGGTGGCGCGTGCGATGGCCGAAGGCGCGCTCAGCAACAGCCGGGCACAAGTTTCGCTCGCCATTACCGGAGTCGCCGGTCCGGGCGGCGGCACGCCGGAAAAGCCAGTCGGCATGGTGTCGTTCGGCTGGAGCAACCGCCTGCATACGAGCGTCGAAACGCTGGTCTTCAAGGGCGACCGCGAGCAAATCCGCGTGCAGGCCGCCACACACGCGCTGCGCGGGCTGCTCGCGCTCATCGACGAACAGGAACGCTAATACCGGCCGGCGCCGCGCAGGATCGCTGGACGGCACCACTACGGAGGCGCACGCCATGGCTACCGCGAATGCCGCAGTCGAAGAACTGATCCGCCGCTTCGGGCTCGAGCCGCACCCCGAAGGCGGCTACTACAGCGAAACCTACCGCGCCGACAAGTTCGTGCGCCGCGACGGCGCGCCTGCAGAAGAGGGAACGCGCGCGGCCTCCACGGCCATCTACTTCCTGCTCGCGGACGGCGCCTATTCGGCCTGGCACCGCATCCGCTCCGACGAGCTCTGGCACTTCTACGCGGGCTCGCCCCTCGAGATTCATTCGATCGACGAGCGTGGCGTGCTCTCCACGCGCAAGCTCGGCCATGCGTTAGACCATCCGGGCACGGTATTCCAGGCCGTGGTGCCGGCCGGGCACTGGTTCGCGGCGCGCTGCTGCGATCCGTCCACTTATGCGCTGGTGGGCTGCACCGTTGCGCCGGGGTTCGAGTTCAGCGAGTTCGAAATCGCCGATGTCGACGCGCTCGTGGAGAAGTATCCGCTGCACCGTTCGATCATCGAGCTGTTCGGCAAACCCGCGTCGGTCGCGAAAAAGGATTGAGCGGCGCTGCGCATCTCGAAAATCGAGGATAAAAAAACGGCGTGCCCGAAAGCACGCCGCAATCGCCCTACCACTCCAGGCGGTCTCGATGAGATCGCCCTCGGGCTCGCGTTCCCTACGCGCGAGCCCTTGTTCCCCACTTACTGCATGGAGATCTGTACACGCCGGTTAGGCGCAAGACATGCCACCACGGCCGCTGTCGCCTTCTTGCCCGGGCAGGAATTCACCGGGTCGGCTGCGCCGCGGCCATTCACTTCGAAGCGCTCCGCCATCACGCCTCGGGCCTGGAGCGCGCTCATCACCGCTTGCGCCCGTTGCAGCGACAACTTCTCGTTATGCGCCGCCGAACCGAATCGATCCGTGTAGCCATCGATCTTCAGCAGCCGAAGCTTCACGTGCGAATCGCGAACGCGCTGCGCGAGCTCGTCGACCATCTGCTTGCCTTCCGGCTTCAGCACGGCGCTGTCGAAGTCGAACAGCGCGTCAGCCGATAGCGAAACCGGCTTCGCCAGCTCGGGCGGCGGCGGAGGCGGCGGCGGCACGCACTTGTCGAGCTCGCCGTTCACCTGCTGCGCAAGCTTCTGCGCGCGCTCGATCGAGTCCCAACCGTGTACCCAGCGCGTGCCGTGCGTTTCGTCCTGCTCTTTCCAGGCTTCGTCGGTCAGGGCAGACAAACGCCCCACATCCTCGCCGCGGCATGGCGACTGCGACGCGCGCTCGTTCGTGCGCTCGATTTCCTGCAGCGCATTCACCCATTTCTCGCGCGTTTCGACCGGCGGCCAGTTCTTCTGGCCGTAGATCGGCTGGAACGGCACACTGCCGTCGATAAAGTGACGGCCGTTGTTCAGCGCACCCGCCGCAGCGTCGTTGTACACCTTCGAAACGAGCACGTGGCTGTCCTGGCGCTGCGCAATCTCGAGCCATCCTTCGGCCAACCCGCGCTGATACGGGTCGGTGATTTTCTGCGCGGCGGGCATCAGCGCCTCGGCATCGCTGCCCACGCTGGCGAACGCTTGCGCGCTCATCAGCGCGGCCAGCAGTGCGCCGCATATCAAAGTTTTCTTCATGGAATTCTCCGTGCCCGCCACGGTTTCCCGTGGCGGGCCTGGGTCACGGTCGATCAGAACCCGAACGTCGCGCCAACCGAGGCGCCGACGCTACCGCCGCCCGTCGACTTCGACACGTGCGCGTTCAGGAGCAGGCGATCGGACACGTACCAGTTCGCACCGAGTGCCAGCGCGGTTTCGCCACCGTACGTACCCGCCGCCGCAGCCATCTGGAAGTTGCCTTCCGCCCGTGCGTTCGGGATCAGCGACGAAGCCGCCATCGCTGCGGCGCCCAGCGAGTTCATCTGCTTGCGCACGACGCTGATCTGCTGGTTCGTGTAGGCGTTGGACTGCTGCGTGGCCTGCTGAACCGCGTTGCCCGTTGCGTTGTTGACCGCGTCGTTCAACTGGTTCACGTTGACCGCATCCGTGCCCGCCGTGCCAGCCGCGACGTTGGTGATCTGGCGTTCGTTGCCCGCCGAACCCACCGACACCGTGTTGTCACGATCGGCCACCGAACCTGCGCCCAGTGCGACCGCGTTGTTCGCGCTTGCCGTCGAGCCCGCGCCAAGCGCCGTGGACTGGTTGCCGCTGGCGACCGAGTTCGCGCCCATCGCCGTTGCCTGCGCACCGCTTGCGTTCGCGTTGGCGCCCGCAGCCGTGGCATGCGTGCCGCTTGCGCTGGCCGCTTCGGTGTTGCGGTCACCGTTCGCCGTGAACATCGGATCGCTTGCGTTGCTCGCGATGTTGTTCACGTCCTGCATCAGCGAGTACAGCTGCGAGCCGTTCACCGCATCGGTGCTTGATGCGCTGACGTCGCCTGCCGCCACGTTGTGCAGGGCCACCGACGAGGTCGAGCCCGCGCCGCCCAGCGTCACGGAGTCATGCGCCGACGAGTCGTACATCACCGCATCAGCCAGCTTGCCGTTGATGTTCGTGATGTCGCCCGACAGGCTGCTGATCGAACCCTGGAGGCTTGTGATGCTCTGGTTCGTCGCATACAGCTGCGAGCCGTTCACCGCGTCCACGCTCGTCGCACTCAACACACCGTTCGACACACCCGTCAGGACTCGCGTGCCTGCCGTGCCCGTGAAGTCCACGGTCGTGCCACCCGTGTCCTTCGCGACCGTCACCGTGCTCATCGGCGTGGCTTGCCGCACCAGACCGATCGTGCCGTTGTTGATGTCGTTGATCACGTTGGTCACACGGCCATCGACGTTCGTCAGCGCGCTGCCGACGTTGTTGAACGTGCCACCATTCAGAACGTACGTCGGGTTCGAGATCGAGCCATCCGGGTTCACCGTCGAGCCGCCGCCCAGCGCGCTGGCCGTCGAGCTGGCCGTGTTGTACAGCTGCGAGCCGTTCACCGCGTCGAAGCTCGATGCCGAGACGTCGCCCGCTGCCACGTTGTGCAGGGCCACAGCCGAGGTTGCACCCGTGCCGCCCAGCGTCACCGAGTCATGCGCCGACGAGTCGTACATCACCGCGTCTTGAAGCTGACCGTTGATGTTCGTGATATCGCCCGACAGGTTCGAGATGCTCTGGTTCGTTGCGTACAGCTGCGAGCCATTCACCGCGTCCACGCTCGATGCGTTCACCGCGCCGTTCGACACACCGGTCAGAACACGCGTGCCTGCCGTGCCCGTGAAGTCCACGATCGTGCCGTCCGTGTTCTTCGCAACGGTGATGTTGCGCGTCGTCGGATCCTGCTGCACCAGACCAATCGTGCCATTGGTGATGTCGTTGATCACGTTGGTCACGCGGCCATCGACGTTCGTCAGTGCGCTGCCGACGTTGTTGAACGTGCCACCATTCAGAACGTACGTCGGGTTCGAGATCGAGCCGTCCGGGTTCACCGTCGAGCCGCCGCCCAGCGCGCCGGCCGTCGAGCTGGCCGTGTTGTACAGCTGCGAGCCGTTCACCGCGTCGAAGCTCGATGCCGAGACGTCGCCCGCTGCCACGTTATGCAGTGCCACCGCCGAGGTTGCCGACGTGCCGCCCAGCGTCACCGAATCATGCGCCGACGAGTCGTACATCACCGCGTCTTGAAGCTGACCGTTGATGTTCGTGATATCGCCCGACAGGTTCGAGATGCTCTGGTTCGTTGCGTACAGCTGCGAACCGTTCACTGCGTCGTAGCTCGATGCGCTCAGCGTGCCGTTCGCCACGTTGTGCAGCGCCACTGCCGAAGTCGCACCCGAACCGCCCAGCGTCACCGAGTCATGCGCCGACGTGTCGTACAGCACCGCGTCAGCCAGTTGGCCGTTGATGTTCGTGATGTCGCCGTTGAGTGCCGTGAAGGCATCGCCTGCGTTGTTGTACGCATTGCCGCCGATGTTGTACGTCGGGTTCGAGATCGAGCCGTCGCTGTTCACCGTCGAGCCGCCGCCCAGCGAGCTGGCCGTCGAGCTGGCGAGGGTGTACAGCTGCGAGCCGTTCACCGCATCGAAGCTCGACGCGTTCACCAGACCGTTGGCCACGTTGTGCAGCGCCACTGCCGAGGTCGCGCCCGTGCCACCCAGCGTGACCGAGTCGTGCGCCGACGAGTCGTACAGCACCGCGTCAGCCAATTGACCCTGCATGTTCGTGATCTGGCCGTTGATGGTCGTCACGTCGCCCGCGAGGTTCGACACATTCGTGTTCGTCTCATACAGCTGCGAGCCGTTCACTGCGTCGTAGCTCGATGCGCTCAGCACGCCGTTCGCCACGTTGTGCAGCGCCACTGCCGAAGTCGCGCCCGAACCGCCCAGCGTGACCGAGTCGTGCGCCGACGAGTCGTACGCCACCGCATCGGCCAGTTGGCCGTTGATGTTCGTGATGTCGCCGTTGAGCGCCGTGAAGGCATCGCCAGCGTTGTTGTACGCATTGCCGCCGATGTTGTACGTCGGGTTCGAGATCGAGCCGTCGCTGTTCACCGTCGAGCCGCCGCCCAGCGAGCTGGCCGTCGAGCTGGCGAGGGTGTACAGCTGCGAACCGTTCACCGCATCGAAGCTCGACGCGTTCACCAGACCGTTGGCCACGTTGTGCAACGCCACTGCCGAAGTCGCGCCCGTGCCGCCCAGCGTCACCGAGTCGTGCGCCGACGAGTCGTACAGCACTGCGTCAGCCAGTTGACCCTGCATGTTCGTGATCTGGCCGTTGATGGTCGTCACGTCGCCCGCGAGGTTCGACACATTCGTGTTCGTCTCATACAGCTGCGAGCCGTTCACTGCGTCGAGGCTCGATGCGCTCAGCACGCCGTTCGCCACGTTGTGCAACGCCACTGCCGAGGTCGCGCCCGAACCGCCCAGCGTGACCGAGTCATGCGCCGACGTGTCGTACAGCACCGCGTCAGCCAGTTGGCCCTGCATGTTCGTGATCTGGCCGTTGATGGTCGTCACGTCGCCCGCGAGGTTCGACACATTCGTGTTCGTCTCATACAGCTGCGAACCGTTCACCGCGTCGAGGCTCGATGCGCTCAGCGTGCCGTTCGCCACATTGTGCAGCGCCACTGCCGAAGTCGCACCCGAACCGCCCAGCGTTACCGAGTCATGCGCCGACGTGTCGTACAGCACCGCGTCAGCCAGCTGACCCTGCATGGTCGTGATCTGGCCGTTGATGGTCGTAACATCACCAGCAAGGTTCGTCACATTGCCCGCGAGGTTCGACACATTCGTGTTCGTCTCATACAGCTGCGAGCCGTTCACTGCGTCGAGGCTCGATGCGCTCAGCGTGCCATTTGCCACGTTGTGCAGCGCCACTGCCGAGGTCGCACCCGTGCCGCCCAGCGTGACCGAGTCGTGCGCCGACGAGTCGTACGC
>NZ_CAJMYW010000011.1:0-208972 GCF_905220165.1 Paraburkholderia sp. J10-1
ATGCAACACCTCTCCCGCAGCATTTCACAGCCGCGATAACGGAAAGCACG
The DNA here is from genome assembly GCF_905220165.1 of Paraburkholderia sp. J10-1. Classification (NCBI taxonomy): domain Bacteria; kingdom Pseudomonadati; phylum Pseudomonadota; class Betaproteobacteria; order Burkholderiales; family Burkholderiaceae; genus Paraburkholderia; species Paraburkholderia sp. J10-1. The sequence continues at coordinate 51 of NZ_CAJMYW010000011.1, forward strand.
ACTCCGTTTTTAAAACGTATTTCCCTAATACGTTAATGCGATTCAAAATTTCGCAAAATCAATCTAATAAGCATTAAATAACCAATCTCCTAAAGTTTCTCTAAAACCCGCCGATACATGCGTTTGTAGTTTTTAACTACGAATTAAAAAAACACGCTACATCGACAAGAATCCGGGGGCTTCCGCGTGCGCGCTTGCGCACGGGAGGCGAGAAACATGCAATGCCGATGGAATAACCACGCGCGCAGCGACACACTGCGCCCTTTGTGCTCGCCCGCGCCTCCGTGCGCCGGGCCGACATGCCCCACGTGCGCGCCGCCGCACAGCACCGCATTTCGCCGCTCCCATTTCTCCAGTCGCTTCAATCCGTGCGCGCAGCAAACGCGCGCGCCTGCTGTCGTTTCTGTTCCACCACCAAGGAGAATCCATGAAGTTGTCCAGAACCTGCGGTGCCGTGCTGGCCGCCGCCGCTATCGCGGCGCTGAGCGCCTGCGCGACGGAGTCGTCGCGTTCGCTGCCGGTCCCGCCGGTCGCGAGCGCGCAGCGCCCGGCCGTCGGCAAGCCGGTGCAGATCGCAGTTGGCAAGTTCGACAATCGCTCGAGCTATATGCGCGGCATCTTCTCCGACGGCATCGACCGTCTCGGCGGCCAGGCGAAGACCATCCTGATCACGTCGCTGCAACAAAGCGGGCGCTTCAGCGTGCTCGATCGTGACAACCTCGACGAGATCCGCCAGGAAGCCGGCTTCACGAAGAAAGCCCAGGTGATCAAGGGCGCGAACTACGTCATCACCGGCGACGTGACCGAGTTCGGCCGCAAGGAAGTGGGCGACCACCAACTGTTTGGCATTCTCGGAAGCGGCAAGAACCAGATTGCCTACGCGAAGGTGAACATCAACGTCGTCGATACCACGACGTCGGAAGTGGTCGCTTCGGCGCAAGGTGCAGGCGAATACAGCCTGTCGAACCGCGAAATTATCGGCTTTGGCGGTACCGCGAGCTACGACTCGACGCTCAATGGCAAGGTGCTCGAGCTCGCGATCCAGGAGGCAGTCAACCATCTGGCCGATCAGGTCGACGCGGGCGCGTTGCGCACCGCACATTGAGCGCGCGCGTCGTCCGCGTTTCACGCTCGATCACAACAACTACGCATACGGGGTTTTCAATGAAATACATCGGCACGCTTCGGGGACTCTGCCTGCCCGTCACGGCAGCGACGCTGCTGCTCGCGGGCTGCGCGAACACCACGCCGCCGCTTTACCAGTGGACCAGCTATCAGCCCGCGGTCTACGACTACCTGAAGGGCCAGAAGGCGCCGCAGGAACAGATCGATGTGCTCGAGAAGTCGCTGCAGGAGATTCGCGCGAAGGGCAACACGCCGCCGCCGGGCTTCCATGCGCAGCTGGGCATGCTGTACGCCAACGTCGGCAACGACACGCAAGCCATGCAGGAATTCGACGCCGAGAAGCATCTCTTCCCGGAGTCGACGACCTATATGGACTTCCTCATGAAGAAACCGAAACTACAATAAGCGAGCGTACCGATATGTCCAGATTCTCTTCCCTCAAGCTCGGGCTGGCCCTCTGCGCGCTCGCGCTGCTGGCCGCCTGCGCGCAGCCCGTCAGGCACGCGGACTACACGGCGTTCAAGAGCGCGCGACCGCGCTCGATTCTCGTGCTGCCGCCCGACAATGCGACGACCGACGTGAATGCGTCGAACAGCATGCTCTCCCAGATGACGATGCCGCTCGCCGAAGCGGGCTACTACGTGATTCCGGTCGCGGTCATGGAGGAGACGTTCAAGCAGAATGGTCTCACGACGGCAGGCGATATCCAGCAGACCTCGCCCGCGAAGCTGCGAGAGATTTTCGGCGCCGACGCGGCGGTGTATTCGAAGATCACGCAATTCGGCACGCAGTATCGCGTGCTCGACAGCGCGACGGTCGTCACGGCGTCGGCGAAGCTCGTCGATCTGAAGAGCGGAGACGTGCTTTGGCAAGGCTCAGCGACCGCGAACAGCAACGAGGGCAATAACAGTAGCGGCGGCGGTCTGATTGGCATGCTCGTGATGGCGGCGATCAAGCAGGTCGCGAATTCGCTGACCGACAAGAGCCACGATATCGCTGGTGTCACGAGCTATCGCCTGCTGCACGCGGGGCCGCCGACCGGTCTGCTCTACGGTCCGCACTCGCCGAAGTACGGTACGGACTGACCGGCACCCGCGTTGGACCAAACAAAAAGGCCCGTCACCGAAGTGACGGGCCTTTTTCATTCTGGCTCCGAAACGCGTCGCACTAGAGCGCGACTAACGCGATCAGCGCTCCAGGAACGGCCGCAGCTTGTCTGCGCGGCTCGGGTGCATCAGCTTGCGCATTGCCTTGCTCTCGATCTGGCGAATACGCTCGCGTGTCACGTCGAACTGCTTGCCCACTTCTTCGAGCGTGTGGTCCGAAGTCGTGTCGATGCCGTAGCGCATACGCAGCACCTTGGCTTCGCGCGGCGAGAGCGCCTTGAGCGCTTCGTCGATGGCAGCGCGCATGTTCGCGTGGATCGCGGCGTCGGCCGGCGAGGCCGAGCCTGCGTCCTCGATCATGTCGCCGAGCGTCGCGTCGCCGTCGTCGCCCACCGGGCTTTCGAGCGAGACCGGTTGCTTGGCGATCTTGAGGATGCCGCGCACCTTCTCTTCGGTCATGCCCATACGTGCGGCGAGGTCCGCCGGATGCGCTTCCATGCCCGTTTGCTGCAAGATCTCGCGCGAAATGCGGTTGAGCTTGTTGATCGTTTCGATCATGTGCACCGGCACGCGGATCGTGCGCGCCTGGTCGGCGAGCGCACGCGTCACGGCCTGACGCACCCACCACGTCGCGTACGTCGAGAACTTCCAGCCGCGGCGATATTCGAACTTGTCCACCGCCTTCATCAGGCCGATGTTGCCTTCCTGGATCAGGTCGAGGAACTGCATGCCGCGGTTCACGTACTTCTTCGCGATCGAAATCACGAGACGCAGGTTGGCCTTGACCATCTCGCCCTTCGCCTGACGCATCTTCGATTCGGCAACGGTCATGCGGCGATTGATCGCCTTGATCTGCTGCAGCGACAGCGATGCGGCCGCTTCGATCTCGGCGAGCTTGCGCTGTTCTGCCTGGATAGCCGGCAGGCTGCGCTCGATCGCGGGACCGTACTTGCTCGACGCGGCTGCGGCGCGCACGCCCCAGTCCAGATCGGTTTCGTGACCCGGGAACTGCTCGACGAAGGCTTCGCGCGGCATGCCGCAGCGATCGACGACGATGGAGAGCACATTGCGCTCGATCGCGCGAATTTGCGCGACCTGCTCGTGCAGCAGCGAGCACAGGCGGTCGATGGTGCGAGCCGTGAAGCGGATCGGCGCGAGTTCCGTCTGGATGTCGGCGCAGATCTTCATTTCCGAGGCCGACGCACGCGCATTGGCGTCCGACGTGCAAGCCATCTGTTCGAACAGCGTGCGAACGCGCGCGAAGATCGCGAGGCTGTCTGCCTTCAACTGTGCGAGCAGGGCTTCGTTCGCCTTGCTGTTGTCGGCGTCGGCGTCGTCTTCGTCATCGCTCGAATCGTCCGATTCTTCTTCGTCGGAGGCCGCTTCGACGTCTTCGCTGGCGTCGGCTTCGGCCGCGGCCGGTTCTTGCGCGGCTTCGTCGCTGCCGATGCCGTCGACGAGTTCGTCGATGCGCATTTCGTCAGCCGCGATGCGGTCGGCGTCGGCAAGGATTGTCGCGACGATCGACGGGCATGCCGCGATCGCCTGGATCATTTCCTGGAGACCGTCTTCGATACGCTTCGCCACTTCGATTTCGCCGGCGCGCGTGAGCAGCTCGCTCGAGCCCATTTCGCGCATGTACATGCGCACGGGGTCGGTGGTGCGACCGAATTCGGAGTCGACCGTCGAGAGCGCGACTTCGACTTCTTCGTCGGCTTCGTCGTCGGCCTGCTGGTCGGCGCGGGAATCTTCGTTCAGGAGCAGCGTGTCGGCGTCGGGCGCCTGTTCGTACACCTGCACGCCCATGTCGTTGAACGTGGCGACGATCGTTTCCAGCGCGGCCGTCTGCGCGAAGTTGTCGGGCAGATGGTCGTTGATGTCCGCGTGCGTCAGATAACCGCGCTCACGGCCGAGCTTGATGAGCGCCCGCATCTGATGCTGGCGTTTTTCGAGTTGCGAGCCTGCGTCCATGGGCGTCGTATCGCCGGATTTGTCTTTCGACGAACGGCGTGCGGGGCGGGCAGACGAGATCAGCGCGTCGTCCCGGTCATGGCTTGTCAATACATTCTCCTCGAAGGGATAGCCCGACAAGGGCAAAAAGGGTCACGCGCCAGCGGCGTGGCGTCCTGGCGATGACGAAATTGCAGGGGAGTGGGCGGGGCGCATGCCGGTCCCGCCAAGCGAGCGCCAAACGTCGAAGACGTGGCAGCCTGGATTTTCGTGCAATGCAGAAAGACCGCGTATGGTAGTGCGTTACTGCATGCGAGGCAACCTGAATCGTCGTGTTTGCGGCACATTGTCCGCCTTCAGGGTCGTACCGCTTGCTAGCGCTCCACCTTACATATCTCCTACATAAGTGCGTTAGACCATTTTTCAAGCGAATAGTTCACGTATTTGTCACTCGCTCGGTGCCTGGCGCTCTGTTGTTTCCCCACTAATCCCCGTTGCCGGATCGTCGTGCGCGGCAACGCTCACGCACGAATCGCGACAATACGTTGAACGCGTTTGCCGGAAGAGCGGTTGACCGCGTCCTCGTCGAGCGCGAGCGTCGTGCCCTCGAGCGCGCCCGTCACGAGCGCGGGGTCGAAGGCACTATATAGACGCCCCGCAGGATCGCGTGCGCTGTCGCCTTCGGTTACGCGCCAGCTCAGGTACAGCACGCCGCCGGGCGTGAGCAGCTCGACGAGGCGGCGGCAGGCCGGGCCGATCTGCGCGACAGGCAAATGCATGATCACGGTTTCGCAGAGGACGTTGTCAAAGCTCGCGGCCGGTACATTCTCCAGATCGGGCAACGTGGCAAGGCCGAACGCGTATTGCGGGTATTCAGCGACAGCCTGCGCGATCAAACCCTGCGACGCGTCGTACCCGGCCGCCGGATAACCGTGTGCGTTCAGCCACGCCACGTCGCGCCCCGATCCGCACCCGATATCGACTGTCCGTCCCTCGGGGCGGAAATGCTGCGTGAGATGCGCATAGAGGTCGTCCGGCTCGGGCTGGTTCGCCCATTCGGCTGCGTAGCTTGCGGCGCCACTCGTGTATGTCTCGATCGTCTTGGAGTCCATATGGGGCTCAGAGTCCTTGGGGACAAGGGGAAGGGACGCTTCGAGACTAGCCGAACCATGTACCGGCAGGCAGTAGTGCGGCGATACCGGTATGGTCGCTGCCACGCATGTCTGCAGGAACGCACGCGTCAGGGCGGGAATTCGTCGTACTGGGGGAGCGAGTCGCCGATCTCGAACCAAGGCGCTTTCGAGCGCACGAAGATATGGCCGGCGGGCCGGATGTCGGGCGCATCGGTCAGCGTGCCGAGCGTTACGTGCACATAGGCTCCTTCGCGCACAACTGAATAGAGCAGCGAGCCGCAGCGGCCGCAATGCACGTCATGGGCGGCCTGATGGTCGCCGTAGACCAGCGTCTGCGCTTCGCCCTCGGTCAGGCGCAGCGCCTCGCTTTCGATGCCCGCAAAGGGCTTGAACGCGGACCCGGTCGCGCGGCGGCACTGCGAGCAGTGGCAATTGAATGCATAGCGGAATGCATTCGCGACCGCATAGCGCACGGCGCCGCAAAGGCACTGCCCGCGCAAAGTAGCGGGAGCATTCGTGTGGACGGGGGAAGTGTCGGCGGACATGGTGGACGCGGTGCTCGGGTAGCGAATCTCACACACTGCAAACGGGCGGCTGCGGTGCGATGGGTGCTCTCACATCATACGTTTGGGCCTCCCGCGGCGCAGGAAAACGTCAAGGTCACCACATATGGGGATTTGGCGGCCCACCGTGGCTTGCGCACGGTTCGTGGCTCCTCTGGAACCCCGAAATGCAAGGCGAATTTCCCATGGATGGTTACCTTTGCGCCCTCGCGCAAAACGCTTCATGCCGCCGGCCCAATTGAATCTACGCGGGCCGTTCCCTCAGCTCCTTCAATCCCTTGATGACGACCAGCAGCGCGCGGCCGTGCTCCTCCGAGCCGTCCCACGCCTCGACGATCGCGTTGCGCAGCAATTCGTTGTACGCGGCCGCGTGCCGGCTGGACGGCGGCGCCTTCACGCCATAGAAACTGCATAGCTTATTGAATGACGCGCTCCGGCGTACACGCCTCCCGTTCGACGTGCGAAGACGCGAGACGGTAGGCTGACTGACCCCGGAAAGCCGTGCAATTTCGCTAGCCGAGCGTGAATCGTCCGATAACCGCCGCAGCAGTTCCTGCACCGGAAAATAAGTATCTGGGGCTTCCATGTCATGCATTATACCTATACAGTAACGGTTATTGAATTGCTCACCCTAATCAATGAGCAACTGCATTCCGAGGAAGTCGATGGCACTGAAACACCTACCGCCCACGTTCTGCTGGTCCCGTATCGGGCCGGAGGCCGGCATGGATCTCCCTACGCTGATTCTGCGCAAGGAGTGGGAGCGCCGGCAGGGCGGCGGACGTTTCCTGTGGGGCATCGGCCAGTCGCTCGGCAGCAGCGCTCAGGTCGCTGCGCTGCGCACCGGCTCGCTCCTCGCCCTGTTCTCGCCGGCGGCGAGCCGTCCGCGCGTAGCGCAAGACAAGCGCGGCAAGCGTGCCGGCGTGGTCGTGTGGAATGCGTGGGTCGACGCAAGCGGGCAGGTGCGCCAGCTTCCGCAGCACGTGTTCGTCACGAGCAGCGCCATGCTGCCTTCGGGCGCCGCACGCGAGCATCACTACGCGCTGGTATGCGTCTCGCCAACCGAACTCAGCGTCGGCAGTTCGCTGCGGGTGTTTCCGGAGCGGCTGCGCAGCGTAAGCACGGCGAAGCCGCCGGCCCGCTCGCAGGGCACCGTAGTGGTGGATTGCGTCGAGCGCGCCGCCGAGGCGGGCGGCAAGAGCCATCCGCTCGTGTTGACGGCGGAGCTGGAGGCGCCGTACTTTGTGCGGCTTACGCAGCCCACGCTCGTCAAGGCGCGCGATCTCGCGGCAATTCACGAGGCGTCGCGCATGGGCGACTTCGACACCTACGCGAATCTCACCAAACGCGTGCGCAGCGAGGCCTGTGCGCAGCAGGCGCGTGGCGTGACGCGCGATCTCTTCGACGTGCCGCCGGCCGACCACACGGCGTCTTCACGGCTTGGCGGCGCAAGAACGCGTCACGTCTCCCGGGCGGGAGACTGGACGCAACTCACGATGGAACTCTTCCATGGCGATTCACATCCGTTCACAAGAGGCCGAGGCTGCGCAACGCTTTTTTGAGGCGAGCCGCAACGTCGACCGGGCATTTCGCGCCCTGCGTGCCGAGGTCCAGGGCGACATCGCCGCGCCACTTGCCTATGGGGTCGCGCAATCGCGGCTCGACCGCGCGCTGGACGAACTGGCGCGTGCAGAGGCGTTGTTCGATTCGGTGACTGAAGTCCAGGCGCGTCAGATCAAGGATCATAAGGACCACTGAAGCACCGCTCGCTGGCCTGCATGCCGCTTCCGCGCAGCCTGCTTGCTGAACGTGCGGACCAGGGCGGGCCGGGAGCGCGCTGCGGGGCAAGCCGGCTCGGCCTGGCGCCACAACGGGCGCAACCCAGACAGCCAGTTTCGAGACGCGGCAATAATCGAACGCTTTGCGTCTACACGCATTGCCATCTTCGGACGTTTGCTATCCGAAGCCATGGAAGCGTTCACCCTCATGTCGACCTCCCAAGCTTCCCGCGACGCCACGCCGCACGCGCAAGCAACGCAAGCACCCTTGGCCGCCGCCGAGTCCGCGTGGCAGCGCGGCGAAACTGAAGCGGCGCGCGCCATGTGCGAGCGCCTCATCGCCGCCAATCCGCACGACGCCGACGCGCTGAATCTCGCCGGCCTGATCGAAAACGGGCGCGATCCGCTCGCCGCACGTGCGCTCATCGCCCGCGCGCTGGCCGAGCGGGAGGACCCGCTCTTCCTCGTGAACCTCGCCTTGACCTGTCAGCGCGCGGCCGACCGCGACTTCGCGATCCGGGCGCTGCATCGCGCGATCGAGTTGCAGCCGGACTTCGCCGTGGCGCTGAACAATCTCGGTCAGCTTTACGGCGAAGCGGGAAACTGTGCCGAGGCCTCGCGCCATTTCGAGCGTGCCTTGGCGCTTGCGCCCGCCCATGTGGCTATCCACTTCAATTACGGAACCACCCTGTACAAGTCCGGCGAGTTCGCGCGTGCGGAAGCGGTACTGCGGCGCACGCTGGAGTTGGCGCCCGGTCATGTGAATGCCTGGAACAATCTTTCACAGGTGCTGCTCGCCACGAACCGCAACACCGAAGCGCTGGCCATGCTCGAACACGCGCGTACGCTCGCGCCGGACTCGGTCGACCTGCTCACGAATCTGGGCTGCATGCTGCTGGGCGCGGGCCGTGTCGACGAAGCGCAGGCTGCACTCATACGCGCGCTCGAACACGAACCGGGCAGAGTGTCCGCGTGGAACAATCTCGGCAACCTGATGATGCAGACGGGCCGCATCGACGAGGCGCGCGCGGCCTTCACGCGCGCGATCGAACTCAAGCCGGATTTCGCCGCCGCGCACCTCAACCTTGGCAACACGTGCAGCAAATCCGGCAGCATCGACGAGGCCATTGCCTGCTATCGGCGCGCCATGGCCTGCGATCCCGCGCATGCCGGCGCGAACAGCAACTTGCTGTGGTCGCTGATGTTCGCCATCGACGACGGCCACGCGCTGCGGGCCGAAGCCGAGCAGTTCTCGGTCCGGCACGAAGCGGCGCTGCTGGCCGCGAGCGCGGGAGCGCACCATGCGAACACGCCCGAACCCGCGCGTCGGCTGCGCATCGGCTATGTCTCGCCGGACTTCCGCAACCACTGCCAGTCGCTTTTTACGACGCCGCTGTTGCGCCATCACGATCACGAGGCGTTTGACATTTTCTGCTACTCGCTGAGCGCAGAGACCGACGAAGTAACCGCCCGGCTACGCGGTTTCAGCGATGTCTGGCGCGACGTGCGCGAGTTCGACGATGCGCGCGTAGCCCAGCAGATTCGCGACGATCGCATCGACGTGGTCGTGGATCTCACAATGCACATGGACGGCGCGCGGCGCCTGGTGTTCGCGCGGCGGCCCGCTCCGGTGCAGGTGGCGTGGCTCGCCTACCCCGGCACGACGGGCAGCCCCTCGATCGGTTGGCGTCTCACCGACCCCTGGCTCGATCCGGAGGGCGAGCCGCACATCGACGATCAATACACCGAGCGCTCGGTGCGCCTGCCGGACGCCTTCTGGTGCTACGACTCGTTGGCGACGGATGTGGATGTGAACGCATTGCCGGCGCTCACGGCTGGACACATTACGTTCGGATGCCTGAACAATCCCTGCAAGCTCACCGACGCCACATTGGCGCTGTGGTCCGGCGTGTTTGCCGCGCTGCCAAACGCGCGGCTGCTTCTGATGGCGCCGCCCGGCAGTGCGCGCGAGCGCTTGAATGCGCGCTTTGCGGCACACGGCATCGATCCGGCGCGCGTGAGCTTCGTGGGTTTCCAGGCGCGCGCCGATTATCTGCGCACTTACCGGCAGATCGACATCGCGCTGGACACGTTTCCGGCCAATGGCCACACCACGAGTCTCGACGCCTTCTGGATGGGCGTACCGGTGCCCACGCGCTACGGCCGCTCGGCGGTGAGCCGCGCGGGGCTCTGCCTGCTTGCCAATCTGGGTTTGCCGGAGCTGGCGGCGGCAAGCGACGCCGGGTATGTGGCCGCCGTGACGGCGCTCGCGCGCGATGTGCCGCGCCTCGCCGCGCTGCGCGCGGGCTTGCGCGCGCGCATGGAAACCTCGCCACTCATGAATGGCGCACGCTTCGCGCGAAACATGGAATCCGCCTACCGGCAAATGTGGCAAGCGTGGTGCGCTCAGGAGGGCGCGACCCGCGAAGGCGCGCGCTGACTCAGCCTTTGCTCTCCTGCGTCGGCAGCTCCAGCACGGCCGCCACGAGCGGCCAGCGTTTCGCGGCCGCTTGCCAGGCGTCCTCGGCCTGAACGTCGAGATAGCGGTCGCGGTCCACGCCCTCGACCAGGCGCGCGAGCGCGTCGATATCGCTCGGTAGCGCAGGACCGCTGCGCGAACGGCGGCCGGACCCCCACAAGCGTATCGCCATTACTTGCCCTCCACCCACACGCCGTCCGGCGTGTGGATCACATAGCCCGTGGGGGTCGTCATCGTCACCGTGCCCTCGTTTTCGCCCACCATGCGCGTTTGCGGCAGGTTGTTCGCATACTGCGCGAGCGGCGGCGCGCCCGTGGCGAACGGGCTTTGCGCGACGAGGTTCGCGAGCAGTTGCGCAAGCGCGAGAAAGCTCGTGGGCGTATCGATCGTCGTCACGCCACCGGTGTGCTCGCTGCCGGGCGGCAGACCCACCACCTTCACGCCTACCGGCACATGCACGATGTTCGGCGTGGGAATTTCGCGCATGCCGGCGATCTGGTTTTCTTCACCGCGCAGCGCCGCGCCGTGTTCGGGGACGAACACGATCACGGCGCGGCGGCCCGATTGCGCGACGAGGTTGATCAGCTTGTCGACGTCGCCGAGCAGATTCTGCAGGCGGATCGGGTAGGACTGCAGGCTCGTGAGATTGGTGTTCGGAGGCGGCAGGCGGTTGCCGTCGTGCAACGAGACCGTGTTGTAGTAGAGCGCGACCGGACCGCCGCCCGCCGCAATGCGTTGCTTGTACCAGCGCGCGAGCACGTCGTAGTCGCCAACCAGCGGCGAGCCGTCGAACTCCTTCATCGCTTCCGGCAGGCCTTCGTTGGAGGGAATCGTCACGCCCGGCACGGCCATTTCATTGATCACCGTGCCGCGGAAATTGTCGAAACGGCCGTTGTGATTGAGCAGCGCCTGCGGCTTGTAACCCGCCTGCGCAAGCTGCGCGAACAGGTGGCACTCGGGCGGCGCCGGGTCGTAGAGCGACTTGTGCGGCTCCTGCCCGCAGGTGGCGCGCAGGACGCGAATGGCGGCGGGGCCGCTATAGCTCGCGGCGGAACTGAAGTTCTGGAAGATGTAGTCGAAGCGCGAGAAGAGCGGGTTGTTGCGCATCTTCACGACGTCCATGTCGTCCCACGAGAGCGAGCAGATGTGCACCACGATGATGTCGAACTGCGCGTTCGTGTCCGTCGTGAGCGGCGTGAAGTTCACGCGCCGGCCCTCTTCGTTGGCGCGGAACGCCGCTAGCTGCTGGTCGTAGCTGCCCGACTGCTCGTCGCGCTTCTTGCCCGTGCCGCCGTCGTCGTCGCCGTTGCTGGCGAGCGAGGCGTTGGCGGTGGCGTTCGCGACGAAGGTGCCCACGCCCTGCCAGATCGGCATGACGACGAGCGCGATCAGTACGAGCGTCGTCACGCGCACCCAGCGGTCGATGAGGAAGTAGAGCAGCACGCCAAGCACCGCGGTCACGACCATCGAAAGCGAAATCACGCGCCGCGTGAGTTCGAACATGTACGAAGGCGTGAAGGTGAAGAGCACAGGAATCTGCGAGATCGCCCGGCCGATGTCGGGCATGCTCGACTCGTGGTACGCAATGGCGATGCCCACGACAACGGCGGCCACGTCGCGCGCGATTCGCAGCCACCGCTTGTGCAGCGGCACGAGCAGCAGGACGACGAAGGCGAAGTTCATCCACCACTCGGGCTTGAGCGTGCCGATCGAGTAGAGGTACAGCTTGGCGAGGAAGTAGAGATTCCAGAGACCCATAGTGTTTCGCGTTCCAGGGTGTAGCGGCTTGATATGGCGGTTGCGTTTCTCAGGGCTGGCGGGCCTGGCCGGCCCGGCGTCGCGTGAAGATGTTTTCCAGCGCGTCGAAGAGCGCGTCGATGAGGCGCATGTAGCCTTGCCAGCTCAGCTCGATCAGCTGGACGAGGCCGTGCAGCGGCGCATCGGAGGGCGGCACGTCTTCCCACTCGAGCCAGGCGTCGGCGCGGCCGAACGTGCATTCCACGAGCTTGCGCTCCGTCTCCACCGTCATGTCGGTAAAGCGCACGCCAAGGCGCCGGTCGGCGAGACGCGCGACCACGGCCGGGAAGTCGTGTTCCAGCACGCCGCGCGCGAGCGTCACGTTGATGCGCTCGCCGGGCTCGAGCTTCGCCACGGCGTCGGCGGGCAGCATGAGGCCGAGGCCGCCCATCGAATAGTTCTCGGTCTTGCAGGCGAGCGTGCGGCCGTCGGGCAGTGTGAGCATGGCGGGCACGCGCAACGGAATGCGGTGCGCCACGCGCACCTGCTTCGCCTCTTTGGCCACGCCGAGCGCCAGCCCGAGAATGGTGAGATTCACCCCGGCCCAGAAGAGGTTCATGAACACGGTGGCGGGCTCTTCGGTTCGCCAGATCGTGAGGCGGCCAATGCCGGCGAGTATGGAGCACACGTTGATGCCAAGCAGCACGAGATAGGGCTTGGAGATCGTCCAGTCGAGATACTCGTGCTCGATATGGCCGCCCTTCGAGGTCACGTTGAACTTGCCGAGCTTCGGGTTGATGAAGGCCATGGTGGTGGGCAGCACGATGTACCACGCGAGCACCGACTCGTAGGCCTCGGCCCAGAACGAGTGCCGGTAGCGCCCCTGGATGCGCGAGTTGGCGATCGCGGCAATCACCAGATACGGCACCACGTAGGCGAGGATCACGGGCGCGGGCGTGTTGATCACGTGCAGTCCGAAATACAGGTACGCGCCCGGCATCACGAGGAAAATGAGGCGCGGGAAGCCGTAGAAGAAGTGCAGCATGGCGTTGCTGTAGCACATGCGCTGGAAGAACGAGAGGCCCTTGCCGATCCACGGATTGTCGACGCGGAAGATCTGCGTCATGCCGCGCGCCCAGCGAATGCGCTGGCCGATGTGGTCGGCGAGGCTGTCGGTGGCGAGGCCCGCCGCCTGCACGGTGCGCAGGTAGGCCGAGGTATAGCCGTGGCGATGCAGCCGCAGCGAGGTGTGGGCGTCTTCGGTCACGGTCTCGGTCGCGATCCCGCCGATGTGTTCGAGCGCCGCGCGCTTGATGACCGCGCACGAGCCGCAGAAGAACGTGGCGTCCCAGAAGTCGTTGCCGTCCTGGATCAGGCCGTAGAAGAGGCTGCCTTCGTTGGGCACGCGGTGGAACGTGTCGAAATTGCGTTCGAACGGGTCGGGCGAGAAGAAGTGGTGCGGCGTTTGCACCAGCGCGCAATTCTTGTCGGCGAGAAAGACGCCTACGGTCGTTTGCAGGAAGGAGCGCGTGGGAATGTGGTCGCAATCGAAAATCGCGATGAACTCGCCCTGGGTGAGCGGCATCGCATGATTGATGTTGCCGGCCTTCGCGTGCGTGTGCTCGGCGCGCACGATATAACCCACGCCGGCTTCCTCCGCGAAGCGTCGGAATTCATCGCGCGTGCCGTCGTCGAGAATGTAGACGCGCAGCTTGTCGCGCGGCCAGTCGATCGAGCTGGCCGCGAACACGGTTGGGCGCACCACCGAGAGCGACTCGTTGTAGGTCGGGATATAGATGTCGACGGTCGGCCAGTCGGCGGGGTCGTCGGGCAGCGGCTGCGGCTTGCGGCGCAGCGGCCAGGCGGTCTGCACGTAGCCGAAGATCAGCACGATCCACGTGTAAAGCTCGGCCGCGTAGAGGATGTAGCCCACGATAGCCTCGGCGGGGCTCGTCAGATGCAGCGTTTGCGTGCTGCGCCACCAGACGTAGCGGCCCGTCATGAGGATCGAGAGCATCACCATGAGCATGGTGGCGAGACGCCCCGGCAGGCGGCGCGCGATCATCACCACGACGTACACGAGCAGGAACAGCAGCACCTGGCCCGCGAACGGCAGCGGCGTCGTGCACACGGCAATGGCCGCGATGAACGCGAGCCACAGAAGGCACTGGCGCAGGAAAGGCACGCTGTCGAGCGCTGCCGAAAGCTTCTCGAGGCGCTGCTCGATGCCATCCCACGGCACGTCGGGCAGGCGTGCGCCGATTGCCGCGCTCGCGCGCGAGGCACGGCGATAGATCGGTTCGAGCCCCCTGCCGAGCCACGCGCGCAGTGCGAAGCGATGGTGCCCTTGCGGCGCCTTGTGAAGCTTGCGCAGGTCGGCGGCAAGGCGCTGTCGCGCGCGGCGCGGGCGCAGGAAGAGGCGCAGCAGCCAGGCGCCGGCGGTGTCGTCGCGGCCTATGTTCAGCCGCTGGCGGATGTCCTTGCCCAGGCGCGCGAAGGCGAGTGCGGGCACGTCGCGCTGGCCGGGGCGCGGCGGCCGGAAGAAGGCGCGCAGCAGCCACTGGCCGCGCGGCGCGTCGGGCGCGAGATCGAGCTCAGGCGCGCTCAGGCGGCGTAGCGACGCCCAAAACGCGATCCACAGTGCAGCGATCTTCTCGCGGATCATGGCGTGCTCCCGCGCGCGGCATGTTGCGCGAGCAGTTCGTCGGGGGCGTCGAGGCTTGCGCCCGTGCTCCAGTGCGAGAGCCACGAGGCAATGCCGTTCAGGTCGTGCGCGGCTTGCGAGCTGGGCGCGCTCAGGCAGAAGTTTTCGCCGGCGGCGAGTGCTGCGGGCACACCGGTGTCCGCATGCACGAGATACGGCAGCATGGCGGCGCCGAGGCGCGCGCGCAGCAGCGAAACGACGTCCATGTGCAGCTGGCGCGCGGGCGCGACCGCATTGGCGATGAACACGCTGCGCTTGCCGGCGCGCACGAGCGCGGCGATCAGGCGCGGCAGCGTTGCACACGCGGTGGCGCAGGGCGCGAGGACGCAAAGCACGAGGTCGGCGGCGTCGATCGCCTGGCGCGCGTGCGCCGAGGGCCACGTGCCCGCGTCGACGAGCGCAATCGCGTGCGCCGGCAGGTCCACGCGGGCGAGCAGTTCGCGCAGCCAGCCAGGGCGCGCGTCGAGCAGGGCGCTCGCGTCGTCGTCGAGGGACGCGTGGCCGTTCGCGAGGCTGCCCCATGGCAGCACGAGCACGCCATCGTCGCTTTGCAGCGCGGCGCGCGACCAGGCGTCGTCGGCGCCGGGGCCGCCCGCCAGATGCGTGACGAGGCCTTCGCGCGCGCTCTCGCGCAGCCCGAAGTGGAGCGCCAGCACGTTGCGCGGGTCGCATTCGGCGGCGAGCGCGACGTGCTCGCGCGCCGCCAGCAGCCCCGCGAGCGCGGCAGTGAGCGTGGTGCGGCCGGCACCGCCGACGCTTGAGACGATGGCGATGGTTTTCATTGGCGCGGCCCCGTCTGGCCGGTGCGGCGCTGGCCGCGAATCAGCAGGGCGTCGAGCTGGGGCGGCAACTGGAGCGGGCGCGAGCGCGCGGGGCGCAGCCACGTGGGCAGGAAGCGCCCAAGACGCAGACGCCAGGCGACGAAGTAGAGCGGCACGGCAAGCATCAAGCCCCAGACGAAGTAACCGAGGAATACGTTCATGTCGCTCTCCTATGCTTTGAGCGGCAGCGGCGCGCGCTGCGGCGCGGCTCGCGGTTTCGCGCTGTCGCCGCGCGCGGCGGGGTCGAGCGCGGACAACAGGTCACCATTTATGGGAGCGATATTGCGCGGCGTCGCGTTTGCTGTCGCTGTCGTTGCAGCGGACGCTGCGCCCGGCGCAATCGCGGAAGCCGCCGCAGGCGGCACGGTCTGGCCGTTGGCCTGGACCGAGACGGCCGCGGGCGCGGCGGGCTGCCCTTCGTTGATCGCGAGCCAGCCCGAATAGTCGGGCGGCGGCGCGGTGTCGATCTCGTCGGCGAACGCGTCCAGCGCCTCGGTGATCGCGCGGCCGTCGCCGTAGCGCTCCTCGCCCTGGAACAGCTCGGCGAGCGGCCGCTTGAACACGCGCTGACACACGGCGTCGGCGTCGCTCATGCGGCATGCAAAGAAGAACACGTAGAGGCTGTCGCCGCTCGCCGTCACGATATCGCCCGCGCGGCGCAGATGGCACACCTTGAGCGCATCCACGTGCGCGATTTCCGGCATTAGCGCGAGCCGGATCAGCACGCTCGGCAACTGGATCACGCGGCTGCGTTCCACCGCCGCGCGCACCAGTTCGACGAAGTGCGCCGCACCCACGTAGCCGCTCTCCTCGCCGTGCACCACGGCGGCGAGCGCCTGGCGGTAGTCGGCGGGCATGGGCCGCGAATACACCTGGCCCTGCAGACTGTCGACGATGGCCTCGACCTGCGCGAGTGGCGTTTGCCGCGCAATGACCCGGTTCGCACCGAGGTTGAGCATGAGCGACTCGTAGCGCATGGCCACGGCGTCCTCGCGCACAATGATCTTGAGCGCTTCGCCGCACTGCAGGCGCAGCGTGTGCACCTGTTCCGCGAGCGCTTCGAGGTCGCGGTTCACGCTGAAATCGAGAATCACCGTGGCTGCGACCGAAGTGCGCGCCGCGGCCACGGCAGCCTCGTTGTTGTCGACGATCTGCCAGGCCTGCGGCAGTACGCGTTCGTGCAGCATGGCGTCGCGCGAAACAACGACACGGCCTTCGTCGGGCGCGAGCAGGCCCGCTTCGCCGATCTCGGTTTCGAAGGTGCCGCCAGAAACGGTCAGGCGGTGATCGACCGCGGAAAAGCGCAGCGGCACGCTCTGGCTGCCGTGCACGGCGTCGCCGGCGCGCCAGAACGCCACTTCCCAGCGATACTGCCCCTGCACCTGGTGCAATTGCGCGGCGCCCGCAAAACGCGCCTGGAACGCGGCCAGCTCGGGATGCTCCTGATCGTCGCCAAGGCCTGGGGGCGCCACCACCATCAGCACGCCGTAACGATACTGCGCGCACCACCCTGCGAGCTGCGCGCCCTGACTCGCAAGCGCGGCGGGATCCTGCCAGTTGAAGAACGCCTCCGCGCCTTCGATGAAGAACTGGCTTTCGGGTGCGGCGCACTGCGCGGCGAGCGCGTTGAGCGCTTCGATCAGCACCTGCACGCCGTCGCGTTCCTGGAGTGGACGCACCGTGCATACGTTTGCCCACGCGTGCGTCGAACCGTTCTTGTCGAGATCGACGCCATGGTCGCGCAACGTGGCCGCGAGGCTCGCGCCGTCGCGCGTGGAGAGCACGGTGGCCGGACCCGTGAGCGCGGCGGCGGCGGTTTGCCAGAAGAGCGCGTCGCGCGCGGGCGAGGCGCCCGCGTAGACCACGTGCACCTGGCCCGCGCCGAGCGAGGCGAGCGACGGCGGCAGGCCGTCGATCGCGAGCGGCTCGCGGCGCGCGAGACGCGAGAACAGCGAGCGGCGCGTATCGCGGCTGGCGCCGGCGGGCGCTGCGGGAAGGGTGGCGGGATCGGTCATCGTGTCGCTCGTGTCGCGGATTTCATCGTCGCGGGTTTCATCGTCGTCATGCGCGCTCGCTCTGTGGCCACGTCAATAGGCCGAATAAGGGACGACCGGCCGCGGCGGGAACGGCACCGGCCCCTTCTGCGGCGAGAAGAAGTAGCGCATGTAAAGCACGCCCACGTTCGGCGCGTAGTCGCGCGAGCGGTCGATCGAAAAGCGTCCGCCCACCACGAAGTGCTCCGTCACACGGTATTCGAGCGCGGCTTCGATCGTATAGCTGAAGCCGCCGCCCGAGCCGCCGCCGAAATACGGCGAGCCGAGATCGTTGGCGCTCATGAACGCGAGCGCCTGAGCCTGCAGGCCTGGCCGCGTGGGGTAGAACGGCGACTGGTTTTCATTCGTGAACGACATGCCCACCGACCCGTCGATCTCCCACGAAAGCTTCTTGTAGCGGCCGGTCCAGTCGAGCGGAATGCCGATCGAAAAATAGCTTTGCGGACTGTAATAGCCGCCGTTACCAAACGTGTAGTTGTGCTCGTTCTTCGAGTACTTCCAGTAGTTGAGGATCAGGCCGCTCGACACGATCTGGTCGGGCCGCCTGAACACGGACCAGTCGTAGCCGCTGCGCACCTTGAACTCCTGGTTGGTCTCCACGTTGGTGCCGGTCAGGAGTCCGAAGCCGATGCTCGTGAAGATCGTGCCGGGCCCGAAGTCCTTCGCGCCGCGCACCGTGAAGCCATTGCGCACCACGCCGCCCCACTTCTCGCCAGTGACCGGATCGATGCCGCCCGCGTACGAAACCAGGCTGGCGGTCACGGGCCGGCGCGAGACGTCGAGCGACAGCGACGAACTGTTCTGGAAGTCGTGGCGGTACTGAATGCCGCCCAGCACGCTCGTGATCGGAAAGCCCACCGGCGTGCTGCCGATGTCGGCGCGCCAGCTATTGTTCGCGCCGCTGAACTCGTAGCCCGCTGCGAGCGCGACGCCCTTGGCGGTCTCGTTGATGTTCCCGAGTCCGGCGTTGCCGAGCGCCGCGATCTTGCCGTACTTGGACGCGGTGTCGAGGTCGCCGCCGGGCAGCGTGCCGGCGTTCAGGTAGACCGTATCGGCATGGAAGAAATAATGGCCCGTGTAGCCGTCCGGAATGCGCACGTAGAGCGGGACTTCGGTGGCGTGCAGTTCGGAAATGCCGGGGTCGCCCGAAAGGTTCGACTGATACCAGCCGGTCGCGACCTGCCCCTGCTTGCGGTCTTCCAGACTCTGCAGCGCGCGGCCGGCCGATGTCGTGCCATCGGCGTCCGGCTGCGTGCCTTCGGCCTCTTCCTGCGTGCGCGAAGTGCGATAGAGGTTCGCGGCCTCGTTGTAGTTGCCGCGCGCCTGCGCCACGCGCCCCGCCTGGATCGTGATGTCCGGGTTGTCCGGATATTGCTCGCGCAACGGATCGACCACGGCGGAAGCCTCGTCGTTCAGCCCGAGCGCGGTGAAGCGCCGCGCCACGGCAAGGCGCGTGTCGATGTCGTTCTCCGCGGTGTCGGCCAGCACTGCGCGCACCATGTCGGCGGCCTCCCGGTCTCGGCCCATGCGCTCCAGCATACGCGCAACGGCGAGGCGTGCATCGGCGTCGTCGGGTTGCGTGGCGAGCACCTTCTGCGCCGCGGCCATCGCACCCTTGTAGTCGCCCTTCGCGTCGAGCAGATCCACCTCTTCGAGGAGCCACCGCCGGTTCGACTTGAGGCGGTCGGGCACGGCGTCGAGCGTGTGGCGTGCGGCCGTGAGGTCGCCCGCTTCGATCTGCCGGTCGGTTTCGCGCACCGCCAGGCGCAGCTCCTGGTCGTCGAGACTGGCCAGCTGCTCCTCGGTGATGCCGGGCTGATCGCGCGTGGCGTCGATCCAGTTCGCCCACGCGTCGTCGCGGTTGGCCGCCGCCAGCAGCTCGCCGTAGCGCACCCGCGCGCCGTTGGCCGCCGGGTCGTCGGGGTGCGCCGCGAGCCAGTCCTGCACGAGCTTCAGGCCCCGGTCCGGCTCGCCGATGGCGATCCACTCGCGCCCGACCGTGGCGAGCATCTGCGGGTCGTTGGCCGCGTTGGCGTCGGCGGCGGCGGAGTCGAGCAGCGCGCGCGCTTCGTCTTCCTTGCCCTGGGCGATGAGCTGGCGGGCCTGCGCGATCTTCTTCTGCGCGGCGAGGTTGCCTATCAGCTCGCGCATGCCCTGGCTGCGTTCGGCCTCTGGCACAGCCGCGAGCTGTGCGGCGGCCGCGTCGACGTCGTCCACGGAATTCAGGTAGAGCGCCGTGGCGTAGCGCATGTCGGGCGCCTGCGAAACTTTCAGGCCGTCTTCCATGACCTGGCGGCCCAGCGCGGGCAGGCCCAGATCGCGGTACTGGCGCGCGAGCGTGAAGCGCGTCCAGGCGTCGTCGGGCGTGAGGCGCACGGCCTCTTCGAGTTTCGCGATGGCCGGGCTCTTGCGGTTGTCCGCGAGCAACTGGTCGGCCTGGATCGAGAGCAGCTCGGCGTGCAGGCGTTTGAGCTCCGCCGTCGAACCGCTCACGCGCGGCGTCGTGGCAGCGATCAGCGGTTCGATTTCGTTTTCGCGATGGGTTTCGCGCAGCACCGTCACGAGGCCGCGCAGCGCGTCCATGTCAGGCTTGGGCGCGTTCACGAGTGGACGCAGCACGGCTTCGGCTTCGGGCCACTTCTTTTGCGCGATGAGCGCGCTGCCGAGTATGTCGCTCGCGGTCGTGTTGCCCGGATCGAGCTTGAGCGCCTCGCGCGCGAGCGCTTCGGCTTGTTCCGGTTTGCCTTGCGAATTGGCGTCGCGCGCCTTCGCAATGGTGCCCCAGATGGTGGCCGTCTTTTCGAGGCTGCGCCACTTGCCGGCGTTGTCCGGGTCGAGCTTTTCGGCGCGCGCAAACAACTCGCGCGCCTCGTCGTGGCGGCCTTCGCGCAGCCGCACGAGGCCGAGCGCGCCAATGGTTTCGCCGTCGTTGGGGTTCGCGCGCTGCGCGCTTTGCAGCGAGGTTTCGGCGTCCTTGAGATCGCCGCGGTCGAGTTGCGCGAGGCCGCGCGCGCGGTCGGCGGCGCCGGGGCCGGGCCGGGCGCGGGCCTGAGTCGAAGCGCCGCTCGTTGCAGCCGCACGCGAGGGTGCGGGCGCGGTGACGACGGCCTGCGGGTTCTGCGCCTGCGCGAGCGCCTGCGCCTGGCCCTTCGCGCCGAGCTTCTTGCCGAGATCGGCCACGGTCTGCTGCGCGTCGGTGTCGTCGGGCACTTCCTGCAAATAGCGCAGATACCACACGTAGTAGGCCGGATCGTCGCGCCCGGCGCTGCCGAGTGCGCGGCGCCACAGTTCGAGCGCAAGCGCGCGATTGCTGTCCTGGCGCTGGTACACGCGATAAATGAGGTTGAGGCCTTCCATGCGCGTGTCGGCGCGGTCGGTGAGCAGGTCGCCGAGGATCAGCGCGAGGCGCGGATCATTCGGATTCTGCTTCACGCGCGTGCGCAATTCGCTGATCGCCTGCGCGCGGCCCGCGGTCGTACCGGCGAGGATGCGGTAATAGTCGCGTGCGAGATCGCCCGCGGGCGCGCCGTTCGGAAACAGCTTGAGCAGGCGTGCCGAGGCTTCCTCGCTCTTGCCCGCGGCCGAGAGCAGACGGATCTGGGCCATCTCCATCTTGCCGCTCGTGGCGATGCGGTAGGCGTCGTCGAGTTCCTTCGTCGCGCTCGCGTTCGGGGCGATTTTCTTGAGCTGCGCGAGGATTTTCGCGGCCTCGGCCGGGCGGTTCGAGCGCAGCTCGATTTCGCCGAGCAAGGCGAGCGCGTCGGGCTGCTTCGGGTCGAACAGCAGCGCTTTTTGCACGAGCCCGCGTGCGACGTCCGGACGATTCTTGCCTTCCCACATGCGCGCGGCCGAGAGCAGTTGCTCGGCCTGGGCGCCTGGCGTGGCGGCGTTGGCCGCTGGCTGCGGAGCCGTCTGCGCGGAGGCAGGATACGGCGACGCGGCGACGAGTAGCGCAACGAGCGGCGCGATGTTCGGCAACAAGCGGCTCGGCGGCGTGCCGGGACTGGCGAGGCCCGGCAGCGCGCACGCAGCGAGGCGCCGCGCCTCACGGCGCGCGCTGCGCGCACGAGCGGCGCGGCGAGCAGACGCGAGGGCGTTCAGCGCGGCGTGGGGCATGCGCTCGTCCATGCTGGGGCAACGCGGCCTTGCGCGTCGAAATGGTAGAGGCCGTCGAGGTAGCCGAGCCCGAACAGCATCAGCACGCTGCTGTAGTAGCCAGGCGGCGACTTCTGCGCGAGGGTGCGGCTGCGCTCGGCCTGAGCGTTCGCGAGATCGCTGCGGCCAAGCGCGGCCAGGTACGGCGCGACCGCGGCGGAAAAGCCGCCGTTGCCCTCGTTCGGCCCCGCTGTACCCGTAGTCGTGTCGACGCGCTCGGGCGGAAAACCCTGTGCGCCGACAAAGTCCGCGAGCGGCTTGAAGGTGGCGAGCGTGCTGGCGCGCAGCGGGTCGTCGCTCGCGAGCATGCCGGCCCACAGGTACACGCGAATGGCGTTGTAGGCGCTTTCGGCGTGCGTTTGCGCGTCGGGGGCGAAGCCGCCTTTCGCGTGATATTCCACCCAGTCGGGCGAGTAGCCCTTGGGCGCGGTCTCGTTGACGAGTCTCGCCGAGGAAGCCAGCAGCGCCTTCCATTCGCTCGCCTGCGGCAGCGCGAGCATGAAGCGCCGCATGACCTGGAGCGGCACGTAGCTCGGGTTCAGGCGCCAGCCGTCCTTGCCGATCGTGAAACCCACGGGCCCTGGCAGCACCGTGCGCCCAAGCCCCGGCAGCACGGCAGTTTCCTCGCGCACGATGTTGCGGGCCATGATCGTGCCGAGCGCGGTATAGCGGCGCTCGTTCCAGAGGCGCCCGGCTTCGAGCAGCGTATAGGCGATCCAGAGGTCGGCGTCGCTGGCGGGGTTGCTGTCGATCACGCCCCACTGGGGCTCGCCGGCGTGCGCGGCGCTGGCCGGCGCGGGAGCGGAAGCGTCCGCAGCCGCGACCGGCTTGCCGTCATCGCCGATATCGCGGCGCCCCCAGATCCATGCGGGCAAATGCGAGGCGAGATCGCCCTGCGCGAGATTGTTTTCGGTCCACGTGAGGACCTTGTCGAAGCTCGCCCGGTCGTTCGCGACCAGCGCGAAGAAGAGCGCGTAGGACTGCCCTTCGGAAACGGTGATCTGGCGAGGCGTGCTCGCGTCGATCACGCGGCCGTCGGCGCTCAGCAGCGTGCTGCGGAATATGCTCCATGCGGGCCAGGCGCAGGCGGCGGGGCTGGCGGACTTTGCGGCGGTAGCGTTTGCACCTGGCGCACCTGGCGCACCTGGTGCGGCCTGCGCAGCCGCGTGCGCCGTGGCAGCCGGCATCAGCAGTGTCAGTGCGGCGAGTGTCCCGAGTGGCCCTGGCGGCGCGAGCGGCGCGCAGGCGAGCGCGCCGGCCGTGAGCCAGCGCGCGAACCGGGGCGCGAGCCGTGGCGCCAGAGCCGGCGCGACCGTAGCCAAACCCGGGCGCATGATCAGGTCCCGGAGCGGCGGGTGGCCATGCGGCCGAGCGCCCAGAACACGGTGAGCGCAACGATCAGACCGGCCAGAATGCCCGCGAGCGCCATCAGCGACGGGTAGCGCGAGATCAACACCCAGGCGCGCGCATACCACGGCAGATCGCCGACGAAATAGCGCTCGCCCACGCGCAGGCCTTCAACCTGGCCGTGGCGCACGAGCGTGAGGTCGCCGTGCATCTGCGAGATCCTGGCGCCGTCCTGAAGCGCGTCGAGCACGTCGCCGAGCTGGGCCGACGAGGTGGTGGCGAGCGCCACCACGCTTCTGCCCGACTTCAGCGGCGACTCGAAGCCGATCAGCGCCGCCATCGGTCCGCCGAGCGTGACGATCGAGCGACCCGACGGCGTCGGGTCTTCGTCTTCGGTGCCGCCAAGCCAGCCGGGCCAGCCGGAGCGCTGGTCGCGCGTGGTCACCTCGGTCCTGCCGCGCTCGATGAGAAGCGGCAGGTCCTTGCCCCACTTTTCGAGCAACTGCGCGCCCGAGCCCACGCCGAGCACGAGCAGGTCGCTGTTGCGCACGGTGTCCACCTGGCTGGCCGGTACGATCGTCAGGCGCAGCGAGGGCAGGCCGGTCCACTGGCCCATGTGGCCGAGCAGCGTGAGCACGGCTTCCTGATCCTTCGTGTCGGGTTCGTCCGGAATCACGAGGGCCGTCTCGGAGAGGTCGGCCATGCGCGTGAATGGATAACCGCTGTTCGCGAAGTAGGCGAGATTGGGCAGCGCCGTGTAGTGCGCGAAGCCGCTGAAGTCGATGACCGAGTCGGGATCGACGGCCGCACGCGCGACATCGGTGGCGGTGGACGTGCACAGGCCCGTCTTCTGCGAATCGATATGAAACTGGAACTGGAACTGGTTGTCGCTGCCCACGCGGAACGCGGGAATCTCCAGATTGGTCGCAGCGCGCGTGTCCGAGCCCGAGAGCAGCGGCACGTTGATGCGCGCTTCGTCGGCGGCACGCGTGACGGGCCGCAGCCGCTGCGAGCGCACGAGCTGATCGTTGATGCTCACGTTGAGCACCGAGTCGTTCCACGCGGAAGGCGCCGTGTAGCGATAGCGGATATCGAGCGGCACGTTGCCCCGCGCCCACGCGTAGAGGTCGGCGGGCACGCGCAGATTCACGCGGATCGCGGGCGGGTTGTAGCCCGACACCTGGAGCTGCTGCGGGTCGGTGACCAGCTCGCGGAACAGCACGGGCCGGTCGGTGGGCACCCAGTTCGGCGCGTCGTAGGGCTTGCGCTCAGGCCCGAGATCGATCGACTTCACCATCACGCTGTTGCCCGTCATGCCCGCCTGCCCGAGCGCGAGTGCATAGGCGGCGTTCTGGAGTTCCTCGGGCGTGCGGCCCGCGAGCACGAGGAGCTTGCGTCCCGACTGCGGATCTGCGGCCGGGTTCGCCATGACCGAGATCGTGGGGCCCGTGATCTCCGGCAGCTTCAGCCCCTCGGGCACCTGCCCCGGCAGCACGAGCGCGATGGCGTTGGCGTCGGGTGGCACCGTGCGCGTGACCGGGAAGCGCGAGCCGCGATAGCTCGCGAGCGCGCCGAGCCACGACGAGACCACGCCCGCCGCACGCAGCACGGGCACGCCCGCGTTGGCGGCCAGCACGAAGGGCACGCGCACGAGCCGGTTGTCGTGGCGGTCGAAGAACGGCACGGGCAGCAGCGCAAGACTATCCGGCAGGACGATGCCCGCCGTGTTGAGCGTGAGCGACGTCTCGGGACTCACGTCGGCCCAGAGGCTCGAATGATAGGCATCCTCGCAATGATCGAGCGTGTAGTGCGCGATCATCTGCACGGTGATGCGGTTGTAGTCGGTGAAGAGGCGCGGATCGAGATCGATCTCGCTCGTCACGAGTTGCCCGGCTGTCTCCTTCACGAGCGGAATCGTCGCGACGACTTCACCGTTCACAAACACCTTGAGATGCGAAAGCGACCAGATCAGCGAGGGCGAGTAGGTGTAGACGAGCTTGAGCTTCGCGCCAGTCACCACTTCGTCGGTGCGCACGTCGACGCTCATGCCGGCGGTGGGATCGAGCCCGCGCAGCGCGATCGGCCCGTACACACCCATCTGGCGCAGCGTGAACGTGCGTGAGCGCGGCTCGCCAAGCGGCGCGGGCGCGGCAGGCCCGGGAATGACGGCGCCGGGCGCCGTCTGGATGACAACGGGCCCGGTCACCGCGGCGGAGGCCGCTGCCGGCGCGGCAGCGGGAACGTCGCTTGCTCCGGGCGCTGCCGCCTTGGTGGTCTGTGTAGCCGCGATAGCCGATTTGTCCACCGCGAAGAGGCTCGCCCCCAGCAGCAATCCGGCGACGAGCGCGCCCAGCCCAACTTGAACGGATAGTCGCATCGCAACAGCCCTTTGTTTTCTTCGCAGTGACTGTCTTTATCCAGTAAAGACAGCGATCAGGGATATTAGCGGCGTGGTGCCGCCAGTCGTTATCTCGAAACGGCGTCAATGTGGGTGGAGTGTAGCGGAGAGCAGAGGATCGTGCCCTATGAATGCACGTGTTTATGCCTGTTGCGTAGCGCGCGCAGACGACGGGCCGGCGCGGCCTGGCGGCCGATTTGACAGTTGCGCGCGTGGGTGCGGCGGCCCGCTTGGGGCGTTTGACAATTCCTGAGCGCGCAACAAAGAGCGGCGGCGTTGCGAATGCGCAACGGGGTCTTGCGCCTCGCGTGCCGAGTCAGCTTTCAGAGTCATTCAATCAGGATGCCGAACTGATGTTGCGCGAGCGGATGCGGTAATCTTGGCAGCGTGATCCAGACGGGGAACAGGGTAATGAACGAGCAAACGTGGCAAGCAGTGGATGACTGGTTCTGCGACCGGCTGATCGGCCCGGATGACGCGCTCGACGGCGCGCTCGCGGCAAGCGCGAAGGCGGGCCTGCGTGCGATCAACGTGGCGCCGAATCAGGGCAAGTTTCTGCATCTGCTCGCGCGCATTCAGGGCGCGCGGCGCATACTCGAAATCGGCACGCTGGGCGGCTATAGCGCGATCTGGCTTGGGCGCGCGCTGCCCGACGATGGCGCGATGGTGTCGCTCGAATTCAGCCCGGAGAACGCGGCCGTTGCGCGCGCCAACATCGCGCGGGCGGGGCTCGATGCGAAGGTCAAGGTCGTGACGGGACTTGCGCTCGAATCGCTCGACGCGCTGATTGCGCAAGGCGAGCCGCCGTTCGACTTCGTGTTTATCGACGCGGACAAGAGCAACAATCCGAACTACCTCGAACGCGTGCTGAAGCTATCGCGTCCCGGTACGGTCATCGTTGCCGATAACGTGGTGCGGGAAGGGCGCGTGGCCGATCCTGCCCATCACGAGGACGATGTGGTCGGCTTGCGGCGCTATTTCGACATGCTGGCTCACGACAAACGGCTGGAGACAACGGCTGTGCAGACGGTGGGAAGCAAGGGCTGGGATGGGTTTGCGATTACCGTGGTGGGCAGATAACGAACGTGTGTTGTCCGTAGACATACGGCAAAAGCAAAAAGGGCCTGGCAGATGAACTGCCGGGCCCTTTCTTCACAGTGCTATGTGCGCTCGATTGCCGATCAGAAGTCCGTCGTCATCGAGAACAGCACGGTACGCGGCGCACCCATCGTCAGATAGCCGCCGTTGGTCGACGACCAGTACGCCTTGTTCGCGAGGTTATACACGTTCGCGCGGAACGTAGTCGGACGCCCGAACACGTTCGTCGCATAGCGCGCACCGATATCCACCGTGTCCCATGCCTTGATCGACATGGTGTTGGCCGCGTCGAAATACTGCGGACCCGTATGCGTCCAGCGCGCCGAAAGCGTGAGGCCCTGAACCCAGGGCACGTCGTACTCGGCGCCCAGGTTGAGCAGGAAGCTCGGCACGCCCACCGGCGTCTTGCCGTCGGTCGAGCCGCCGTCGGTGTCGAGTTGCACGGCGTTGATATAGGTTGCGCCCGCAATCAAACGCACGCCCTTGTACACCTCGCCGAACACCGAGGCTTCCACGCCGCGATGGCGCTCGTTGCCGTTGGCCACATAGGCGCCCGCGCTATTGGTGTACGTCTGCGGCTTTTCGAGCTGGAACAGCGCGAGCTGCGCGCCGTACTTGCCGTTGTCGTACTTGGCGCCCACTTCATACTGCTTCGTGCGTTCCGGCGCGAGCTGCGCGCCATAGTTCGTCGTGCCTTGAGGGGCAATGCCGCCTGCCGAAAGCGACTCGCTGCGGTTCGCGTAGATCGACACGTTCTCCCACGGCTTGACCACGAGGCCGAACAGCGGCGTGGTGATCGAGTCGTTGTAGTTCGACGTTTGCAGCAGCGTGGACGACGAGTAGCCGTTCGACAGAATCTCCTGGTGACGCACGCCCACCGTGAACAGCACGCGGTCATGGAAGAAGCCGAGCGTGTCCGAAGCGGAGATGCTGCGCAGCAGGTTCAGCGCCGTGATCGGCGGGTTGCCGTCCATGCCGGCCTGCATCGTGGTGGCCGGATACGGCACCTGCGGCGTGTTGTAGAGATCGGTCGTGAACGGGCCGCCATAGGTCCAGCCCGACTGCGTTTCCACGCGCACGATCGAGGCGCCCGCGGTCACGAAGTGGCTCACCGGGCCGGTGTCGAAGTGGCCGCGCACGCCCGCTTCCGCCGAGGTCGCGCCTTCCTTGCGCACGACGCCCAGGCGCGAGCCATAGGTGTTCGTGGGATCGGTGTAGTAGGGCGAGAAGTATTCGCCGTGCTCGTTCGTGTGGCGCACGCCGCCCGTCACATACGCGGTCCAGCCGGGCAGGAAGTCGTATTCGGCGCGCAGGATGCCGACCGTGTCTTCGGCATCGCTATACGACCAGGTTTGCGCGTAGTTGTGCGTGGCCGAAGGCACGGCCGGGATCTCGTCGCCGAGGACGTAGACCACCGGGCGCCCGTCCGACACGTGCTGGCGCTGATACAGGAAGTCGCCTTCGAGGCGCAGCTTGTCGCCGCGCCAGTCGAGCGCCACGGCCGTCTGGTTGTTGCGGCGGTTTTCACCGTCGATGCTCGTTTCGCCGTCGCGGTTCGACTGGTTCACGCGAATGCCGAACTGGTCGTTGTCGCCGAAGCGGCGGCCCACGTCGATATGCGTGCCGAACTCGCCCGAGGCGCTGCCTTCGAGCGTCACGCGCGTGAGCGGTTTGTCGTCGGCGCGCTTCAGTTGCAGGTTCACGCTGCCGCCAATCGCGCTGCCGTTGGGCGAGGCGCCGTTCACGAACGCGCTCGCGCCCTTGAAGATGTCCACGCGCTCGAGCGCGGCGGTCTCGACGAGCTGGCGCGGCGTGATGCCGTAGAGGCCGTTGAGCGAGATGTCGTCGCTGTCGAGCGTGAAGCCGCGAATGACGTAGATCTCCTGGAAGTTGCCGTAGCCATAAGCCGTGCGCACAGCAGGATCGTTCGAGAGCACGTCGCCGATGGTGCGCGCCTGCTGGTCTTCGATCAGCTTCGCCGTGTACGTCGCCATGCTGAACGGCATGTCGATGTTCTTCTGCGAGCCGAACACGCCGAAGTCGCCGCCGCGCGCCACCTGGCCGCCGCCGAAGGTCGGCTGCAGATCGCCCGGCAGCCTTTCCTGGGCCGCTTGCACTTTCACGGCGGGCAGCGTGGCGTTGCTTGCGTCACCGGTTGCGGCGGCGCCGCTCGCTGCCGTGGGCGTTGCGGCAGCTTGCGCGAATGCCGCGGCGGGCAGGCTGAAGGCGACAGCAATGGCGGCGAGGATGGCAGCGCGGGAAGTCGGGAGACGCGAAGGCAAGTTGAAAGACGAGGACAAACGTGATGCGGACATAAAAAGGGTTCGTAGCAAGGTAGCGCTGGCGCTCCGTGATGCCTTGGTGCTGCGCTCAGGCTCCGGGCGAATGGTTATGCTTTGCCGGTCAGACAGGGCTCGCGGAGCTGGCCCCATGAGCGGCCCGGAAAAGTATGCGGATTGTATTGCAAATGAGAATGCTTGTTATTTAAATATTGCTGTCAATAGGTGTATTCAGCGTTTACGCAACAATTTCAGCATCAGGCATTCGATGTGGGCGCAACGAAAGGTTCGAAAAATTTCAGGGTCGTAAGACTTGAGTGCGTACGCTTTCACTCAACGTTGCGCGCTCAACCAACGCAGCACGCGGTCCTGACTGCCGCATGGGAAAAACCCGGCCCGGTTCGTTCGCAAGAGGGTTTGTTTGCGGTGCCAATAAGCAGATTCGATACCTTTAGGCAGTCCTTTCGTTGGTTCGCGAGGCGCGCCCAAACCTACAATGGGGCTTCGTGATGAAGGACGTCTGGTGAACCGGAAATGACTGAACAATCGATGCTCGTGGTGAGCGCACACAGCGCGGATTTCGTATGGCGCGCGGGCGGCGCGATTGCCCTGCACAGGAAGAACGGCTATCGCGTGAAAGTGGTGTGCCTCTCGTTTGGCGAGCGCGGCGAGTCGGCGAAGCTCTGGCGCAAGGGCCCCGACATGACCATCGAGAAAGTGAAGGCCGCGCGCCGCGAGGAGGCGCTCGCCGCCGCGGAGATCCTGGGCGCCCAATGCGAGTTCTTCGATCTGGGCGACTATCCGCTGCGCGTTTCCGATGAAGCGCTCATGCGCCTCGTCGATGTGTATCGCGACGTGCAACCGGCCTTCGTGCTGAGCCACTCGCAGAAGGACCCGTACAACTTCGATCATCCGCTCGCCATGCATGTGGCCCAGGAAGCGCGCATCATCGCGCAGGCCGAGGGCCACAATCCGGGGCAGAAGATCGTCGGCGCGCCGCCCGTCTACGCGTTCGAACCGCACCAGACCGAGCAGTGCGAGTGGATTCCGAACACCTTCCTCGACATTACCGAAGTGTGGGACGTGAAGCGCCGCGCCATTGAGTGCATGGCGGGCCAGGAACACCTTTGGGAGTACTACACGCGTGTCGCGCAGCAGCGCGGCGTGCAGGCCAAGCGCAACATCGGCATTACGGCGAAGCGCGACATTCAATACGCGGAAGGCTATATGCGCCTGACGCCCGCAGTAGTGGGAGATCTGTCATGAAACGCGGTGTAGTCGTCACCCAGATTCCGCGCGCCGACGCGCGCCACATCGAAATCCTCAAGGAAGCCGGCTCGGCCACCGTGCACGAGGCGCAAAGCCGTCTTGGCTTGCTCGCCACGTATTTGCGGCCCATTTATTCGGGCGCCGCGATTGCGGGCTCGGCCGTGACCGTGCTGATGCCGCCCTCGGACAACTGGATGCTGCACGTGGCCGTGGAGCAGTGCCGTGAAGGCGACGTGCTCGTGGCCGCGCCCACGTCGCCCTGCGAAGACGGCTACTTCGGCGAACTGCTCGCCACCTCGCTTGCGGCGCGCGGCGTGCGCGGGCTCATTATCGACGCGGGTTGCCGCGACGTGCGCGCACTGAAGGCGATGGATTTCCCGGTGTGGTCGAAGGCCGTTTCGGCGCAAGGCACGGTGAAGGAAACGCTCGGCTCGGTGAACGTGCCGGTGGTGTGCGCGCAGCAGATCGTGCATCCGGGCGACGTGATCGTGGCCGACGACGACGGCGTGGTCGTGGTGCCGTTCGACACGGTTGCGAAGGTCGTGGAAGCGACGCAGGCGCGCCTTGCCAAGGAAGAAAAAACGCGCGCGGTGCTCGCCGGCGGCACGCTCGGCCTCGACTATTACGGCATGCGCGAGCGCCTTGCCGAAAAGGGCCTGCGCTACGTCAACACTGCGGCAGACGCTTGAGTCCGGTACGCACGACGCACTAGCAGCAAGCACGAAAACGAGCGCCGCAAGGGCGCTCGTTTCGCTTTGTGACTACATGAGGCGTTGCGTCAGAGAATGCGCTCCAGCGCCTTGGCGAGCCTGCCGACCGCGCCTTCGACGTCATGCAGTTTTTCGAGGCCGAATAATCCAATGCGGAAGGTCTTGAAGTCTTCCGGCTCGTCGCACATCAGGGGCACGCCGGCCGCGATCTGCAAGCCGGCGTCGGCGAACTTCTTGCCGGATCGTATGCCATCGTCGTCGGAGTAGCTGACCACGACACCCGGCGCCTGAAAACCTTCGGCCGCTACGCTTCTGAACCCCTTGCTCGCGAGCAGCGCCCGAATGCGCTTGCCGAGTTCGAGCTGCTCCGCCATCACCTTGTCGAAGCCGTAAGCCTCGGTTTCCTTGATCACGTCGCGCAGCGTCGCGAGACTGTCCGTGGGCATCGTGGCGTGATAAGCGAACCCGCCGTTCTCGTAGGCTTCCATGATCTGCAGCCACTTGCGAAGATCGCAGGCGAAGCTGGTGCTGGTCGTGGCATCAATGCGTTCGCGGGCGAGCGAGTTGAGCATGACCAATGCGCAGCAAGGTGAAGCGCTCCACCCCTTTTGCGGGGCGCTGATCAGGATATCGATGCCGCTCGCCTCCATGTCGACCCAGACCGTACCGGAGGCGATGCAATCGAGTACGAACATGCCGCCTACGGCGTGCACAGCGTCGGCCACCGCGCGCAAATACGCGTTGGGCAGCATCATGCCGGATGCGGTTTCGACATGCGGCGCAAAGACCAGATCGGGCTTGTTCTCCTTGATCGCAGCAACGACTTCTTCGATGGGCGGCGGTGCATAGGCGGCTTGCCTTCCCTGTTCGACCGGGCGCGCCTTCAACACGATCGATTCAGACGGAATGCCGCCCATGTCGAAAATCTGCGACCAGCGGAAGCTGAACCAGCCGTTGCGAATGACGAGGCATTTCTTGTTCGTCGCGAACTGGCGGGCAACGGCTTCCATGCCGAAAGTCCCGCTGCCCGGAACCACCACGACCGACTTCGCGTTGTAGACTTTTTTCAGCGACGCGGAGATATCTCGCATGACGCCTTGAAAGCGCTGCGACATATGATTGATCGAGCGGTCGGTGTAGACCACTGAATATTCGAGGAGTCCCTCGCGGTCGACGTTGGGAAGTAAACCTGGCACGCTCGCCTCCGATAAAGGATGAACATTGTGAGCAGTATTTGCGGTTCGCTACTGCCGCACCAATGCAAAATGTTTTATGCCGCGACGGAAATAGATTCTAACGAAAGCCGTCTGTCGCTTGGGGCATATTTTTACCGGCTATCCGGCGCACGCATGAAGCGTCGCGTCGCCCGTGACAATGGTGCGATGCGGCAGAGTCAGTGTCTGCCTTGGTTGCGCGCGGGCGGCTGCGGATTATTGGCCGGGTTCGTATCGAACCGGCTCACGCTTTCGATGCCCACCTGATCAGCAAGGGTGGAGAGCCGCGCATACAGCGAGTCGGCGGCCTCGCTGTCGTAGACCTCTTTACTGCGAACGTAGACCGAAAACGACTTCAGGTATTTCGCTTTTTTCTCGCGATTGTCAATCGTGTCTTTCGTCCATTGATACAACGGATAGCGCTCGCGCCCCTCGCGTTCCGCTGCGTCGACATAGTCGGCGAACGCGTCGAACTGACACTTCAAAGAGGCGTCGTGCTCGCGCAAAACAGCTTCGAGCAAATCGCGCCCGTCGTAGGGCC
Organism: Paraburkholderia sp. J10-1; assembly: GCF_905220165.1. Classification (NCBI taxonomy): domain Bacteria; kingdom Pseudomonadati; phylum Pseudomonadota; class Betaproteobacteria; order Burkholderiales; family Burkholderiaceae; genus Paraburkholderia; species Paraburkholderia sp. J10-1. Next base: position 32,512 of record NZ_CAJMYW010000011.1, read on the forward strand.
TGCCCGCACGCAGCGCATCGGCCAACGCGGGGGTGACGGTGATACGGACCTGGAATTGCCATGCTTCTGCCATGTATGCACTCCCGCGCTGGCGAACCACTACGCTCTGTCGCACGACGATCAGCCCGCGCGCCGTCCCTCCACCACGCGCGTTGCGGGCGCAACGTCCATTACCGCGAGCCGGATCGCGTCGATCAGCGCACGCGCCGCAGGCGAGGGCGAGCCCTGCGCGCGCAGCGTGAGCCCGATATCGCGGCGCGTGTGCTGCAACGGCACGTCGAGGATCACCAACTGGCCCGACTCGATTTCGTAATGCAACTGCTGCGCCGAGAGCGCCGTGATCATGTCCGTGCCGAGCAGCAGCCCGCGAATCACGGCGAGGTCAGCGGTTTCGACCGTGGGCAGCGGCGGCTTGAGCTTCACGCGACGGAACTGCGCCTCGAGCAGCCCGCGCGAGGGCGAATGCGTGCGCGAAAGAATCCATTGTGCGTCACGCAGATCGTTCAGCGTGAGACCATGCTTTTTCGCGAGCGGATGGTCATGCCGCGCGAGCACCACCATGTCCTCCGACATCAGCCGCTCGTTGCCAAGGCCGCTGGCCGCGTCGTTTTCGCGCAGCGCGCCGAGCACGAAGTCCACGTCGCCCGCGCGCAGGCCCGCCACGAGCAGCTCATAAGCGCTTTCGTCGGTCACCACGCGCACGCCTGGATGCTGCGCGGAAAGACGCGCGATCGCGGCGGGCAGGATCAGCGTGCGGCCCAAAGGCAGCGCGCCCACCGTCACCGAGCCCTGGATATTGCCGTGCAGCGCCGCGATATCGTCGGGCACGTGGCGCAATTCGTTGAGCGCGCGCCGCACGTGCAGCAGGAACGTTTCGCCTTCAGCCGTAAGCAGCACGCCGCGCGGTCCGCGATGGAAGAGCGTGACGCCCGAGCCGCTTTCGAGCACGCGCATGGCGCTGCTCACCGCGGGTTGGCTGATGCCGAATGCATTGGCCGTGCTCGGCATGTGGCGATGCCGCGCCAGCGCGACGAATAGCTGCAGCCGCCGTGTGTTGAGCAGATACGCGGGCAGCGTGCCTTCGCTCAACGCGCGACGGCGCGCCTGGCGCGCGGCGCACCACTGCGCCAGCTCTTCCAGTTCGCCAAAAATGCGCGCGCAGCGCTCGAGCACCACGCGGCCCACGGCCGTGGGCAGCATGCCCGATGGCTTGCGCTCGAAGAGCGGCGCGCCGAGCGCCGTCTCCAGTTCCTGTACCGAGCGCGTGACGGCCGACTGCGCGCGATACAGGGCCGAAGCGGCGCGCGTGGCGCTGCCGGTGTCGGCAACGAGGCGAAAGGCGCGCAGATGCGCGAGATTCAGGAGTTCGGGCTGGCTCACGGCGCGATCATGTCGTTTTGGGTGGGATACGTGCCGTGTCTCATGCGGCCACTGCGGCGGCAACTGCGGCGCCAACTGCGCTCAGATGCAGGCGGTCGACCGAGAGATTGAGGCTCTCCTTCGAAATATGCGTGTGCTCTTTCATCAGCGCTTCGACGCGCGCGCCTTCGCCGTTCACGAGCGCGCCGACAATCGCGTGATGCTGGCGGTGCGCATACGAGAGCATCATGAACTGGCGCTGCTGCGCGGCCTTGTCGAACACCACCGTGCCCGGCGAGACGAATGGAATCTTGTCGTTGAGCGCGAGCGCGGCGCTCACCGCGAGATTGTGCGCCGCTTCCACAATGAGTGCGTGGAAGCGGCCGTTCATCGCGGCGTAGCGCGTTTCCGCTTCGCTGTCGAGCACGCCGGCCGCGAAAATCGCGTCGCCCTCGCGCAGGCAGTCTTCGAGCGCGCGCGCGAGCGCCGCATCCACACCGCGCTCGGCGACCGTGCGTGCGGCGAGTCCTTCGAGCACGCCGCGCACGTCAATGGCGTTGAGCACGTCGGTCACCGAAAAGCGCCGCACGGTATAGCCGCGCGCGCCCGAGCGCTCGACGAGGCCCTCGGTGGCGAGCACACTGAGCGCGTAGCGCAGCGGCGTGCGTGAAATACCGAGGCGCTCGGCGAGCTGGGCCTCGACGAGCCGCTCGCCGGGCGCGAGTTCGCCGGACAGGATGCGCGTGCGCAGCGCCTGCACGATAGTTTGCTGGGTCGTCCCGTTCATGTCTTGCGTGAATCGCAGTGTGCGAGGCGCGCGGCGTATGGCGCGCGTGGCCCTTGCGAGTTCGTTCTTTTGATATCTGTTTCGTTTATGAGGGCGTTGCCGGGGCGGATCTCCCGCACTTCCCGCAATGGTCTTTCAGGATACCAAAAACCGTTACGGCGCGCGGGTTTGAGCGATCGGCCGAGTGTGTGAAAACGCTCAAAAGCCCTGAATTCATGAGGAAAAGGAAAAAATTCGTGGTTAACCCTTGCTTACGGTTTGGGCGGCATTTTTGTAATTTCGTATCCCAATTGATGGATCGAAGGCGTCTGCCGACGTATCCGGTCCAGCGCGGCGCGAGTGCGCCGCATGAACAGCAGCAGAGGGCAAGATCATGGCAAGAATAGTGGGCGGCATCGGCACATCGCACGTGCCGACAATCGGCATGGCATACGACAAGGGCAAGCAGAACGAACCCGCGTGGGCGCCGCTCTTCCAGGGGTACGAACCGGTGGCGCAGTGGCTCGCCGAGCGCAAGCCGGACGCGCTCGTGATGTTCTACAACGACCACGCCAACAGCTTCTTCTTCGACTGCTACCCGACCTTCGCGCTGGGCGTTTCCGCCAGGCACGAGTTCGCCGACGAAGGCGCGGGCAAACGCGCGCTGCCGGACATTGCGGGCCACCCCGACCTCGCGATCCACATTGCCGAGCAACTCGTGAACGACGAGTTCGACCTCACGATCTTCCAGGACAAACCGCTCGACCACGGCTGCAATTCGCCGCTTTCGCTCATGCTGCCGCACGAAGGCGGCTGGCCCGCCGCGCTGGTGCCGATCCAGGTGAACGTGCTGCAGTATCCGCTGCCGACCGCCAACCGCTGCTACCGGATCGGCCAGGCGCTGCGCCGCGCGATCGAATCGTTCGAGCAGGACCTCGATATCGTCGTGGTGGGCACGGGCGGCCTTTCGCACCAGGTACACGGCGAGCGCAGCGGCTACAACAACACCGAATGGGACATGGAGTTTCTCGACCTGATCGTGAACGATCCGGAGCGCCTCGCTCGCATGAAGCACGTGGATTACGTGCGCCTTGGCGGCGCGGAGAGCGTGGAGACGATCATGTGGCTCGCCATGCGCGGGGCGCTGGGCGGCAAGATCCGCGAAGTCCATCGCAACTACTATCTTGCGACCAGCACGGCGATGGCGGTCACGGTGTACGAAGAAGAGGGCCAGCAATGAATCCGCAACTGGCTGGCATCGAGGAACTCACGGGCACCTACCCGTTCGACATTCGCCAGAGCATGAAGGCCATGCGCCTGAACCGCTTCTTCTGGGAAATGCGTTTGCCGCAGGCGCGCGAACTGTGGCTGAGCGATCGCAAGGCCGCCTACGACGCAGCGGCGCTTACCAACGAGGAGCGCGCGCTCATCGACGCAACGGACTGGCTCGGCCTCATTCAATACGGCGTGTGCTTTTTCGTGCTGGAGAAGTTCGCGCGCGTGGTGAAGATCACGAATCTCGGCATGTACGCGAGCATGCGCGGCGAAACCCTCGAGGCGTTCCTGAAGACGCGCAAGGTGCCCGACGCGGTTTGATCGCTCGATCGACCGTTTTATCCCGCTTGATCTCCCGATTCGCTTTTGCGCTTAAGCGGGCGTTTTGCCCGCTCGAGCGCGTTTGACCCGCGCGGCCCATATGCCGCGCGCTTGCTTGCGGCTCGCCTGATCTCGGGGTGGCGAGCCGGATAACCTTCGATGCTCGAATAAACAGGTTTGTTCAAAACAGGAGACTTGGAGAATGCAGGATCATAAGCAGTACAAAAAAATTGCATTGGCGATTATGGGGGCCATCGGCGCGATGGCATGCGCGGCACCTGCGTTCGCGCAAAGCAGCGTGACCCTCTACGGGATGATGGACACGGGCATTACCTACGTGAGCAACCAGGGCGGCAAGCACAACCTCAAGATGGACGACGGCGTGAACGGCCCGAACCTCTGGGGCATCACCGGCACGGAAGATCTGGGCGGCGGCACGAAGGCCTTCTTCCAGCTCGTCAACCAGTTCCAGGTGGACAACGGCGCCTTCATGCCGAACAAGAGCCTCTTTAGCCGTACCTCGATTCTGGGCCTGAGCAACGACAAGCTGGGCAAGCTCACGCTCGGTAACCAGTACGACTTCATGACGGACTCGTTGTATTTCGCAGGCAACGATCCGGCGGAACTCTCGGGCCACTTTTATGATTTCCGCGCGGGTCCGTTCCAGAAGCTCGCGCTGCCGAACAACGCGACCGGTGCGTTCGACTGGGACCGCATGGCAGGCGAGACCGTCAACAACTCCGTGAAGTATCTGTCGCCGACGTTCGGCGGCTTCAGCGCGGGCGCGATGTACAGCTTCGGCGGCGTGGCCGGTTCGATCGGCACGGGCAACGGCACGAGCTTCGCGCTGAACTACTCGGCGCATGACTTCGGCGTGAACGCGGCCTATACGAATCTCAAGACCGTCGTGACGGGCGAAGGCGACGTGAGCGTGCGCAACTGGGGTATTGGCGCGCATTACCGTTTTGGCGGCTGGATTACGAATGCGCTCTTCACCACGGTGCATAACTCGGCCAACGGCGGCTCGGTGTACGAGGGCTCGGTAGGCGCGCACTACAACTTCACGCCTGCGCTGAGCGCCGGCGCGTCGTACATGTACATGAAGGGCAACGAGGTGGTCGACAACAATCACGCTCACCAGGTCGCGGCGATCGTCGATTACGCGCTCTCCAAGCGCACCAGCGTGTACGTGCTGGGCGTGTACCAGCGTGCCAGCTCGGGCGGTCTTGCGCAGATCAACGGCATGAACTCCTCGGACGGCGCTTCGAGCGGTCAGAGCCAGGCGGTTGCGCGCGTGGGCCTGCATACGCACTTCTGATGCACGTCTAGCCTCATTTTCTCCGGTAGTTGTTTGACGCCGCCCGGTCGCCTGATCGCGCGGCGTTTTTTCATGCTGCGCGTCCTTTCACGCAATGCACGCGAATTGGGCAAAATAGCGCCAGTCGAAACAGCACTCGCGTGACGAGAAAGGAAGTTTCATGACGGACACGGTGGATTGCGTCGTGATCGGCGCGGGCGTAGTTGGTCTCGCGGTTGCGCGAGCGTGTGCGCGGCAAGGCTGGGAAACCGTCCTCGTCGAGGCGGAAAACGCCATCGGCACGGGCACCAGTTCGCGCAACAGCGAAGTGATACACGCGGGCATCTACTATCCGCAAGGCTCGCTCAAGGCGCAGCTGTGCGTGCGGGGCAAGCGCCAGCTCTACGCGTATTGCGAAGAGAAGGGTGTGGAACACAGCCGCTGCGGCAAGTTCATCGTCGCAACACAGGAAGGGCAGCTCGACGCGCTGCGCGCGATTCGCTCGACGGCGGCCGCCAATGGCGTGAACGACCTGCGCTGGCTCGAGCGCGACGAGGCGCGCGCCATGGAGCCCGCGCTCAATTGCGTGGCGGCGCTCGAATCGCCCTCCACGGGCATTGTGGACAGCCACGGCTTGATGCTCGCGCTGCAGGGCGACTTCGAAGCGGCGGGCGGCATGCTCGCGTTTTGCTCGCCGGTCACGGGTGGCCTGGTGACGCCGGGCCAGCCGACGCTGCTCAAGGTTGGTGGCGACGAGCCGATGGAATTGCTTGCCACGCGCGTGGTGAACAGCGCGGGCCTCTACGCGCAGCAGGTAGCGGCTTGCATCGAAGGCGTGCCGCAGCAATCGATCCCGCCGGTGCGCTACGCGAAAGGCAATTACTACTCGCTTACAGGCGCGGCGCCGTTTTCGCGGCTCATCTACCCTGTGCCGGAGGAAGGGGGCCTGGGCGTCCATCTGACGATCGACCTTGGCCACCAGGCGCGCTTTGGCCCCGACGTGCAGTGGATCGACACGATCGACTACACCGTGGACCCGGGCCGCGCGGCGAAATTCTACGAGGCGATTCGCACCTACTGGCCAGCGCTGCCTGACGACTCGCTGCAACCGGGGTATGCTGGCATCCGCCCGAAGCTGGCCGAGGGCAAGCATGGCGGCGACTTCGTGATCCAGGACGCACGCGAGCACGGCGTAAGCGGGCTCGTGAACCTCTACGGCATCGAGTCGCCGGGGCTGACGGCTTCGCTCGCGATTGCGGACGAGGTGGTCGAACGTCTAAACATGAACTGACTGCAGTCGCGAATCAACGCGAATCACAAGGAGAACAGGATGGTCTACGAGATGGCGCATATCGCAGTGAGCGCAGGCAAGAACGCCGAATTCGAGGCGGCCGTGGCGCAAGCGCTGCCGCTCTTTCACCGTGCGCGCGGCTGCCGCGCCGTGGAACTGCAGCGCGGCGTGGAAGAGCCGAACCAGTATGTGCTCGTCGTGCAGTGGGATACCGTCGAGGATCACATGGTGCACTTTCGCGAGTCGGATGACTTTCAGGAGTGGCGGCGCCTCGTCGGCCCGTACTTCGAGAAGCCGCCGGTCGTGGGGCACACGCAGGTCGTGGTGAAGTAACTCGCAGGGCGCGGGCGGCGGCAGTGTTGCTGCCCGCTGCGCTTACGCCTTGATATCGAACCCATCCACGTAGTGCACTGCATCTTCCCCGTCCCAAACGCGGCCATCGACGAACGGCGCGCTCACCGCGTCGCGAGGCACTTCAACCCCTATCGTCGCGGCCGCTTGCGCATACATCGCCGTCTGATTGAGCGCGCAAGCGATCTCGCGATAGTCACTTCGCCGCGCGAGCATGCCCCATCGTTCGAACTGCGTAAGAAACCACACGCCCTCCGATTCGCGCGGATAGTTCACGCGGCCTTCTTCGAAGAACTTCATTCCGGGCGCGTTCGAAGCCGCATCGGCTTCTAGCCGGGCCGCGATCAGCCTGGCGTCCACGCCCAGCATCTCGGGGCGCGCGAGCCACTGCGCAATCTCGCGCCGATTGCCTTCGCCGTCCAGCCAGCGGCACGCTTCGAGCATCGTCTGCACCAGGGCGCGCGCCGTATTCGGGTGGCGCGCCACGAAATCGCGCCGGCAGGCGAGCACTTTCTCGGGATGATCCGGCCAGATCGCCCCGCTCGCGATGATCGTGCGTCCCACGCCGCGCTGCTCGGCGAGCCCCGCCCACGGCTCGCCCACGCACAGGCCGTCGAGGCGATCTTCGGCCAGGGCGGCCACCATCTGCGGCGGCGGTATCACCACGCTCTCGACGTCGCGCAGCGGATGCACGCCCTGCGAAGCGAGCCAGTAATACAGCCACATCGCGTGCGTGCCGGTGGGAAAGGTTTGAGCGAACACGGGCTTGCGAGCGAGCGTCGCGAGCGCGCGCGGCAGCGAGCCGTATTCGGCGAGCGCGTCGGCAAGACGGTTCGAAAGCGTGATCGCCTGACCGTTGCGATTGAGCACCATCAGCACGGCCATCTCGGTTTGCGGGCCGCCAAGGCCGAGCTGCACGCCATACACGAGCCCGTAGAGCGAATGCGCGGCGTCGAGTTCGCCAGAGAGCAGCTTGTCGCGCAGCGCGGCCCACGAGGGCTGGCGCGAGAGTTCGAGCGTGAGGCCGTGCGCGTGGCCGAACTCGAGCAGCTTCGCGGCGACGAGCGGCGCGGCGTCGGCGAGCGGCACGAAGCCGATCTTCAGATGGGTTTTCTCGGGCGCGCCGAGCGTGGTGGTGGCGTTCATGGTCGGTCCTGCACGTCGCCCGCTGCGACGATCTGGCGGGCGACTTCGGCGAGCTTCACGCTCTGGTTCATCGCGCGCTTGCGCAGCGCCGCGTAGGCGGCGGGCTCGGTGAGCTTCTGTTGCTCCATCAGGATGCGTTTGGCGCGGTCGATCAGCTTGCGCTCGGCCAGCTCGTTCTCAGCCTGCGTGAGCCGCTCGCGCAACTGCGCTTCCTGGGCAAAGCGCGCGAGCGCGACTTCGAGGATCGGCGCAAGGCGCTCGCTCGCGAGCCCTTCCACGAGATACGCGGTCACACCGGCGCTCACGGCAGAGCGGATGAGCTGCTGGTTGGCGTCGTGGCTGAACATCAGCACCGGACGCGGCGCGGTGGCGTTCATCACCGCGAGCTGTTCGAGCGTGTCGCGCGAGGGCGACTCGGTATCGATGATGATGACGTCGGGCCGCTCGCGCTCGACGACGCGGTGCAGCGCCTGCGGTGTCGCAGGCTCGGCGAGCATGTCGTAGCCGAGCTTGGCGAGCGCGTCGCGCAGGTCGCCGATAGGCTTGTCGGTGTCGGTTACGAGCAGTACGCGCAGCATGGGGATTCGGTGGTCGTCGGCATGACGTCTTCGACGGTTAATCGGTGCATTGTGCGCCATCGCTGGGCGCGCATGAGTGTTCAGCAAGGTATGTGCCAGTTGGTCCCCTGGCCGGAGAACCTTGCCGGACGGAACTTTGGGCGCGGCGCAACGCACCGCGGCGCATGCTGCGTTGTGCACCGCAGCAGTGCGGGCGCCGGCGGGGCGCACCCAGTTGGCGCAGTGGCCGCGGGCGATGCACGAAAAAGTGCGGTCCGCACGGGCGCTCAGGCTTGCGCAGTCAGTGCGGCCAAACTCGCCTTTTGTGACGAAGGCATTTCAACTATTCTTTTTAGCGCACGCAGTCGGCTCCACGATTCCCAGCGCCAGCATTCTCACGACAATTAACCGGCCAATGGAAATGGAAAGACCTGCTTCCACCGATGCACCGCCCGCAAGTGCGACCGCAAGCCGGTCATGGCTGCGCTGGCTGCCCGGCGTCACGCTGTTCAAGACCTACCAACGCGCCTGGCTACTGAACGATCTTGCCGCGGGCCTCGTGCTGACCACGATGCTCGTGCCGGTCGGCATTGCCTATGCGGCGGCTTCCGGTGTGCCCGGCGTCTACGGTCTCTATGCGACGATCATTCCGCTGCTGGCGTACGCCCTATTCGGGCCTAGCCGCATTCTCGTGCTCGGCCCCGATTCCGCGCTCGCGGCGCCCATACTCGCCGTGGTCGTTCAGGTGGCCGGCGGCGACCCCGCGCGCGCCATCGGCGTGGCGAGCATGATGGCGATCGTTTCCGGTCTCGTCTGCGTCGTCATGGGGCTCTTGCGCCTCGGCTTCATTACCGAGCTGCTGTCCAAGCCCATTCGATACGGCTACATGAACGGCATCGCGCTGGCCGTGCTCATTAGCCAGTTGCCGAAACTCTTCGGCATCTCTATCGACGAGCAGGGCCCGATGCGCGACCTGTTCAGCCTCGTCGAGGGTGTCGCGCGCGGTGCGGCCAACTGGTACACCTTTGCCGTGGGCGCGGGAAGCCTCGTGCTGATCTTGCTGCTCAAGCGCTTTGACAAAGTGCCCGGCATCCTGATCGCCGTGATCGTGGCCACGCTCTCGGTGAGTCTCTTCCACCTCGACAGCCTCGGCGTCAAAGTGCTGGGCACGATTCCGCAGGGGTTGCCTGGGCTCTCGCTGCCGTGGGTCGCCAACGTGGACCTCGTCAAGATCGTCCTGGGCGGCGCGGCCGTCGCGCTGATCGCCTTCGCCGATACGAGCGTGCTCTCGCGCACCTATGCGGCGCGCTTTCATGCGCGCGTCGATCCCAATCAGGAGATGGTGGGCCTCGGCGTGGCCAACTTCGCGGCGGGCTTGTTCCAGGGCTTTCCGATCAGCAGCAGCGCGTCGCGCACGCCGGTTGCCGAGGCCGCGGGCGCCCGCACGCAGCTCACCGGCGTGGTGGGCGCGCTCGCGGTGGCGGCGTTGCTCATGGTCGCGCCCAATCTGTTGCGCTATTTGCCCAACAGCGCGCTGGCGGCCGTGGTGATCGCCGCCGCACTGGGGCTGTTCGAATTCGCGGATCTCAAACGCATTTACCGCATTCAGCAGTGGGAGTTCTGGCTATCCATCGGCTGCTTCGTGGCCGTCGCGGTGTTCGGGGCGATTCCCGGCATAGGCCTCGCCGTGTTGATCGCCGTGATCGAATTTCTCTGGGACGGCTGGCGGCCCCACTTCGCGGTGCTTGGCCGCGTGGAAGGATTGCGCGGCTATCACGATATCGAGCGCTATCCCGAAGCCGTGCGCACGCCGGGCCTCGTGCTGTTTCGCTGGGACGCGCCGTTGTTCTTCGCGAATGCCGAGCTGTTTGCGCAACGCCTGATGGAGGCGGTGGAAGCGTCGCCCACACCGGTGCGCCGGGTCGTGGTGGCGGCGGAGCCCGTGACGAGCGTGGACGTCACGTCCGCCGACATGCTGCGCGAGCTGACCCACGCGTTGCGCGAGCGCGGCGTCGCGCTGCATTTTGCGGAGATGAAAGACCCGGTGCGCGACAAGCTCAAGCGCTTCGATTTGCTCGAGGACATCGGCCCGGACCGTTTCGATCCGACCGTAAGCAGTGCTGTCGATCGCTATGTCGGCGAGGCCGGCCTCGCAAAGGACGAGGCCGGGCCGCAAGAGGGGCGCTAGTGTGACGGAAGTGCGCCGTTCGCAACGCTCGCCGACTCAGGCGCCGGGCTTGAGCACCACGCGAAAGCGCGCTTTGCCGCTTATCATCCGCTCATAGGCTTCTGCGGCGCGCGACAGCGGATATTCCTCGATCATCGGCTTCACGCCGGAGAGCGCACTGAACGCCAGGGTCTCCTGAGAGTCGGCAGCGGTGCCCGAGGGCCAGCCCTGCACCGAGTGGCGGCCCATGATGAACTGCGTGATCGGCACCTCCACGGGCTCCTGCGAGACGCCGACCATGATCATCTTGCCGTTCAGGCCAAGGCCGCCCAGCGCGGCGCTCATGGCCTTGCCGCTCGTGGCCGTGGCGAGGATCACGCGCGCGCCGCCTAGCGCGAGCAACGCCTGCGCGACGTCCTGCGAGGCGCTGTCGATATAGTGATGCGCGCCGAGTTGCTTCGCGAGCGGCGCCTTGTCCTGCCCGCGCGCGATGGCTACGGTGACGAAGCCCATTTTGCGCGCGTACTGCACGCCGAGATGGCCGAGCCCGCCAATACCGAGGATCGCTACGACATCGCCCGCGCGCGCGCCGCTGTGGCGCAGCGCGTTGAAGGTGGTGATGCCGGCGCACAGAAGCGGCGCGGCGTCGACGTCGGAGAGGTCGTCGGGCATGCGCGCGAGCGCTTCCTGCGGCGCCACCATGTAATCGGCATAGCCGCCGTCGTAGCTGATGCCGGGAATTTGCCCGTTCTTGCAAAGCACGAAGTCGCCGTGCCGGCAGTGTTCACAATGGCCGCAATGGCCGCCGTGCCAGCCCACGCCGATGCGCTGCCCGACCTGCCAATCCTCGACGCGCGCGCCTAGCTTTGCGATCACGCCCGCGATCTCGTGGCCGGGCACGCGCGGAAACTGGAGGCCTGGCCAATGGCCTTCCTTCGTGAGCGAATCGCTATGGCAGATCCCGCAGGCGTGCACCTTGACGAGGACGTGTCCTTCGGGCGGCTCGGGAATATCGCGTTCAACCAGTTCGAGCGGGGCACCCGGTTCTGCTACCTGTACTGCGTGCATCTTTGCCATCGTCTGCTCCTGGGAAAGTGGGCTTTCGCCGGTGATGTCGTGGCGACGTGCGACTACCGCGACATTGTAGGACGATGGTGAGAGCGCTTCGTGTTGCGCGACGTGGGCACTCGAGGGGGGATGTTTGTTAGCGTTGGGTTACGCGGGCAGTCGACAACGTACTGGCGACCGTCAACAATTACCGGAAGTGCCAACGATACGGATGACCGGGGCGAATGAACAATCTTGAAGTTACGCTGCGCGCAGCGACGCCTGCCGACGAGCCATTTCTGTTCGATTTGCGCAGGGCGACGATGGACGAACACCTGGCACGCGCTGGCGAGCCGACCGACGAGCGCGCGCATTGGGCGCGTCTTCGTTACCGCTACAACGATGCCTATATCGTTTGCTGCGGGTCCGAAAGACTCGGCCTTTTCAAATTCTTTCGGGATGCGGATGAATGGACCATCGTGCAAATCCAGATTCTCCCGGCCTGGCAGGGTCGCGGCATCGCGGCCCATCTTCTCCATGAGTTTTTGAAGCAGGCGGACGGCGCCGGTGTGCCTGTCAAGCTAAGTGTTTTGAAAGGCAATCGCGCGATCGGCCTTTACGAGCGCTTTGGGTTTCAGGTCGTGAATAGTACTGACACGTCATGGCAAATGAGGCGAGGGTGAGCGGCAGCAGGCGCTAGGCCGGGCCATCCGATGACGGGCCGGCTCCGCCCGACCCAAGATTGAGGTCTCTGAGCCGTGCGACGGCTTCATCGCGGCTCGACACGCCCAATTTGCCGTAGATGTTCTTCAGGTGCCACTTCACCGTTTCCGGCGAAATCGCGAGTGTGCGCGCAATCCGCTTATTGGGCATGGCCTGGGCGAGCAGCTGCACGACATCCGCTTCGCGCTCGCTCAACATCATGGCGGGCTTTTGTTGCGCGCCAGTTCCACCATCAACTGGCCGCTGTGCCGGGTGGACCGAATCCGTCATGCTGTGCGCGGCCTGCAACCGGCCGACATAGAACGAGAGGACCGGGTCCGCCGGCTCGCTCTGCACGACGCGTGTGACTAGTTCCAGCACACCGGGGCCGGCATCCAGCACGCTGCGCACGAGACCGAGCCGGTGCCCGCGCCGCAGTGCTGCCGTCACCGCTGGCGCCACGGCATGAGTTCGTCCGAGGCTGGCATGCGCGAGCGCCCCGAGCAGCTGGAAGTGTGTGGCGTGGCGTTGCCAGCCGCGCGCTTCGCACGCTGGGACCAATCGATCGATCTGCGCTGAGGCGGCCTCATGATTCTCATGGGCGAAAGCCCAAAGCATGTTGGCGCGTGCCGCGTGCACCGCCACGTGCCCAAGCGGCCCCGTGCGCTCGACGGAAATGCCTTCGGCAATCCTGTCGAGGCGATGGAGCGCCGCTTGGGCGTCGCTGGTTCGGCCGCGTTGCAGGTGGCGCTGGACCTGGTCGGCGAGACTGTGCGCGACGAGCCGGTTCAAGCGATATTGCCTGCCGTACTCTTCGAGGCGTTCCAGCCACGCAAAGCTGTCCATCTCGTGTCCGGCGATCCAGTGCACGGACGACAGCGCCGTCAGCACCCGCAACACCGCATCGGGAATCGACACGCGTTCGAGCACCTCGATCCGCTCTTCCAGAAGTCGCCGGCAGGCGTCCAGCTCATTGAACTCATAGAGCACTTCGCCGAGTAGCGCCGCCGCAAGCGATGCGGCCTCGGCGGCCTCGCGGCCGCGCCGGTCGGCTTCGGCCATCACGTCGCGGCAGATTCGCTCTGCCTGCAGAAAGCGCCCTTCGAGCGAAAAACTGAGGCCCATGACGCATCTGCCGTACAGCATGCCGGCCGGCGTGCCCATCAGCTCGACACCGTTGACGAGCAGGGCGGGCGAGTCTGTCTGGATGGCGCGCGCCCGCTCGTACTCGCCAGCATGCATATAGAGCCACGACAGGATGTTGTTGCGCCCACCGATGCCCACGCTGTCGATCTCGGCGGGCACATTCAGCAAGCACGGCTCCACAGCGCTCACGCCGTCACTATCGTCACGCTGGACAGACAGTGTCGCCTGGGTGATCGCGAGCCGATAGCGCGCGCCGTGGTCGTCGGGCGCCACGTCGGCGAGCAACCCGTCAAGGATAGCCTCGCACGCGTCGAAGTCTCGTGCATAGAGCTTCAAACGCGCGTTCCATAACCGCAGACCGAAGCGCGCCTCGATCTCGGACGCCGGCAGCATGCGAATAATCGCCGCGAGCTTGCGCAGGTCGCCCTGGATCTGCATCTGTTGCGCAACCTGCACGACCTCGTCGGCGGCCGTTGCGGTTTCTCCGGCGAGCAGCGCGTGGCGGATTGCTTCGTCGTGCCGATCGTGCGCGCGAAACCAGCGCCACGCCCTGTGATGCACCTCACGTTGCTGCTCGAGCGGCCATGAGCGAAAGCGCTGCAGCAGCGTCTCGCGAAAGAGCGGATTCAGGCGATACCATTTCTCGCTTCCCGACGACGCAATGGACTCGACAAAAAGGTTGTCGCATTCGAGTCGGCCAGGGATCCGGCCATGCAGCTCCGGATTCGCGCCGAGTGCGGCGCACAGTGAAGCGCAAAATATCGTGCAGGGCGCGAGCCTGACGAGCAGGTCGAGTTCTTCGGCAGACAGTTGCGGCAGGACTTCGCGCTCGAAATAGTCGGCAACGCCGCGCGCGTCGAGGAAGTGGCTGCGGGGCACATGCCCGGCAAGCGGAGCGCCTTGCTCGCCCCGCTCGCCGCGCCGCAAATGCGCCGCGAGCAGCAGCAAGCCCGCCACCCAGCCATCCGTGAGCTCATGCATTTTTTGCGCGTCGCGCCGCTCCAGATGACTGACCTTCGCTTTCAGGAATGCTTCGGATTCCTCTGCGGTGAACCGAAGGTCGCGCATGCTGAGTTCGAGGGACTGGCCGCCATCGCGCAGCCTGCCAAGCGACACGGGAACGGCGCTGCGCGAGGCCATGACAATGTGCAGGTTGGGCGGCGCGTAGTCGAGCAGCCACTGCACGGTTTCGCGCACCTGAAGATCGACGACGTGGTGTGCGTCGTCGAGCATCAGCATCAAGTGGCGCGGGTGCCGGTCAATGCCGCTTACAAGGGCGACGAGGGAGCGCTCGACGGCTTCGTCGTCGGTGCCGCGGCCAGAGAGCAGCGCGGCCTCGTGCGGTATGGCGGGGTCGACCTGGGCGAGGCTCGCGGCGAGGTCGTCGAGCCAGCGCGACATGTCATTGTCTTCGGGGGCGAGCGTGAGCCATGCCACGTCGAAGCTGAGCGGCAACAACGCGCGGCGCAAGGCCAGCAAAAGCGCCGTCTTTCCGCAGCCCGCCGGCCCCTCGAGTATGAGGCAGCGGCGCCGGCGCGCTTCGGTCAACTGCGCGAGCAGGCGTTCGCGCGCCAGCACCCGTGCGTCCATACGCGGCGGCTGCAGTCGCTGTTCGGCTTCGCTCAACAGGGAGGCCAACTGTGACTGGGAAGATTCCATGGGGTCACATAAAGCAGAATGTTTGCCCGGCAAATGCCGCGGCGCGACGACGTGCCCGCATTCATGCGCTGGTCGATTGTACAGTGGGGGCCCCGAAAGCGGCGTCCGGAAGGTCGGCAGACCTGACGACGCCGCAGCCGCCCTCAGGCCGTGCTTGCGACGAAGGCACGAGGCGTGGGGCGATAGACTTCGTCGATCAGATCGCCGCGCCGCGCGCGGCAGGCTGCCTGATTGACATAGCCCTTGTCGGTGGTTTCGTTCGCGTCGATCGAGGGCGGCTCGGCCATGAGCATCAGGCGCCTGACATGGAGGCTCGCGCCGGACGCCTTCTGCATGCGCAGCCGCTCGTTCAACGCGGCAATGACGACGGGATGCGCAATGAGCGCCTCGACTTCCAGCGCGGCGAGTTCCGGCGCGAGCCGCCGACAGGCCGCCACATTTGGCCACGCGAGCGCCGCCACATAGTCGCGGTCATGGCCGCAGATGACCGCATCGGTCAAGAGCGGGGCGCATTGCTCCAGCAGACCGAGCCTGACACTCCCGGTGCGGACCCACGTTCCATTGGTGAGCTTGAAATCTTCGGCTACACGACCGGCGAAGCGCAGACCTTCCGAGGGATTCTCCGCGTTCACGAGGCGCACCGCGTCGCCGAGACACAAATAGCCCTCCTCATCAAAGGCCTTCGCGCTCTGGGACGGGTCCTTCAGGTAGCCACCGAAGATCGCTGCGCCCCGCATGCGGATTTCGAAGCGCCCGTCGCCGCCTTCGAGTGGCGCCAGCTTGAGTTCCACGCCGGGGCCCGGCACGCCGATGTTGCCGAGATCGTCGGACGGCATGGCGAACCAGGTGCCCGTGCCGTTGGTTTCGGTCGCGCCCAGCGAAGTGCAAAACGTCAGGTGCTCGCCGATGGTCTCTGCGGCCACCCGCTGGATGCGCTCCCAGGTGGCTCGCGGAAGGCTCGCGCCTCCGTAACCGAAATTGATAAGCCGTGCGAAGAGCTTTTGCGCCAGCTGCGCATCGTCTTCGAGCGCGTTTGCGAGCATCGTCAACGCTGAGGGAGCGCTGCTGAATGCGGTCGGCGAAACGTCACGCAGGTTGCGCAAGGTGCGCTCGAAGTGGCCCGCTACCGGTCGCCCATCGTCGATGTAATGGCTCGCGCCCGTCACCATCGTGCGACCAAATGCCAGCACCCCGCCCATGGTGTGATGCCACGGCATCCAGTCGAGAAATACCGGTTGCGGCTCGGACAGCGTGCCGTAGATCCGGACGAAATAACGCGTCGCCGCCTTGAAGTTGGCGTAAGTGGAGACGACCCCCTTGGGCGCGCCTGTCGAGCCGGATGTGAACAGGATGCGCAACACATCGGCGGGCTGGATGGCTGCGCGCGCGGAGGCAAGCGCGGCAATGCGCGCTGGCGTCAGTTCGAGGCTGGCCAGCGCGTTGAATGAGCATGCTTCGTCCGTTGAACCGTGCACAGCGATGACAGGGACCTCGGGCAAGCCGAGCGCCGCAATCGCGCGCTCGAACGTCTCGCGATCCTGAACGAAGATGGCGGCGGGCTGAACCAGCGCGGCGATGCCCTTCAGGCGGGCGAAGTCGCTGCTGATCGTCGAGTAGGCCGGCGACACCGGCGCCGTGGGCACGCCGGCATACTCCGCCGCGAGCAGCAGGATCGCCTGCTCGATCGAGTTGCCGGACAGCAGCATCAGCGGGCGTTCTTGCCCCAGTCCGAGGTTGAGGAGGCCCGCAGCCACATGTCTGACCTGGTTCCAGAGCCCGGACCAGGTGATCGAGCGCCATCCGCCTTGTGCGTCGCGCTCGCAGAACACCGGCGAGTGAGCGCGGCGTTGCGCCCAGTACGGCAGAAAGTCGACGAAGCCGTTCTGCTCGATAGCAGGGGCTTGCGCAGACGAGAGAATGACGGTGCCGTCTGCGCGGTAAGTCGTGTGGACGTCCCAGGCAGGAATACGCGGGGAGCGATACGGTAGCGCCTGCGAGCAAGCGTCGGCGGGGGCGGCCATGCGGGTGTCTCCAGAGGGGGCTTGTTGTGCGAGTGATCAGGCTGCGTGGCCCGAACCTGAGGGAGAAACGATCCGGGCAACGACGCCTGGTCGAGTTTAGGTTCCGTCAGATCAGTCTGACCCACCCATCCAGGGTGGGTATTAGCTCGCACTTGTAAGGGCGATATACGGGGCAAGAACGGCCGGAGTTGGCAGCGCAAACCGAATGGAGCAATAGGTCGATGTGCCCCAATCGCTTGCGCAGCGATCCACCGTTCCCTCTTCCGGGTGAACGTTTAGCACCAGGATGGCAGGCAGACTCCCGAGCGACCTGCAATGTGAACTCGCTACGGTGCTGCTCATGTGGGTGGGGATTCAAGCACCCGTCGCAAGTGGTCGGAGTTGGCAACGGGCGTCTGCAGGTTCCACCGGCGGCTAGGCGTGGAAACCTGGACGCTGCTTGCCCCCGTACGCCCGTGCGGCTGCCTTTGTATGTCCGTTGCCTTCGTCAATGGGCGGTATTGTCGGGGTACGTCGTCGGACCTGCCGGTACTGATCCGGCAGCCGGTTTCCTAAACGCCGCAACACCTCCCTTCCGCGGCGATCGCTTATCTCCTTGATTCGTTACCCATAACGCATCGACTGTGCCTCATTTTCGCCTTTGTCTGATAGCGAAACGAGGTGGCACATCCGAAGATGGACGCGATTCGCACGTACGAGTACCGAACGCGCGTGACGCCACATGTTGCGCGAGCGCAGAACCTGACAAAGTTTAAAGGACGTCGCTGATCGTTTCGGCGAGCATTCCGGTCGAGCTGATTTTTAGCAAGCTGAAAGAAGAATGAACAGGAATACTTATCGACTGGTGTTCAGCCGCGTGCATCACATGCTGGTGGCTGTCGAGGAGACCGTAACGAGCAATGGGAGGCAGGGGAAGGGAGAGGTCGCAGTAGCCGCGACGATTGCAGCGGCGCTGTTCGTGCCGATGCTCGCCCATGCGCAGATCGTGCCTTCCGGCGCGCATGCGCCGAACGTCGTTGCCACACCAAATGGCCTGCCTCAGGTCAACGTGAATCGCCCAAGCGGTGCGGGCGTGTCGGTCAATTCCTATTCGCAGTTTGATGTTCAAAAAAACGGGGTAATTCTTAATAATTCTCCGACGGTCACGAACACGCAACTCGCGGGCTATATCAATGGCAACCCGAACTATGCGCCGGGCCAGTCCGCGAAGATCATCGTCAACCAGGTTAATAGCGCGAACCCGTCGCAGTTCAACGGGCCCGCCGAGATCGCGGGCAATGCCGCGACGTTCGTCCTCGCGAACCCCTCGGGCATATCAGTCAATGGCGGCGCATTTATCAACACGAATCGCGCGGTGCTCACGACGGGCACGCCGACCTATGCACCGGACGGCTCGCTCGCGGGCTATAGCATCAACGGCGGCACCATCACCGTGCAAGGTGCGGGCTTTAACGCTGTGAATGTGGACCATGTGGATATCCTCGCGAGAGCCGTTCAGGCGAATGCGGCGATCTATGCGGGCAAGAACCTGAACGTCATCGCGGGCGCGAACCAGATCGACCATAACACGCTCGCGGCGACGCCCATCGCTGGCAATGGCCCTGCGCCGTCCGTTGCGATTGACGTCAGCCAGCTGGGCGGGATGTACAGCGGGAAGATATTTTTAGCTTCCAACGAGTACGGGGTGGGTGTCAGCACCCAGGGCGTGATCGCGGCGCAGTCGGGTGATCTTGCGTTGCAGTCCAACGGACAACTCGTGCTGGCGGGCAGGCAGAGCGCGAGCGGCAACGTCGTGCTCAATGCGACGCATGGCATTAACAATAGCGGCACCACCTACGCGCAGCAGGCGCTCTCGGCCAGCACCGCAGGCACGCTCGCCAATAGCGGCACGCTGGCGGCGCAAGGCGCGGTGAACGCGAGCGCGGGCGCTGTCGCTTCGACAGGCGCCCTTGCTGCGGGCGTGGACAACAACGGCAACGCCACGCAGCCCGGGAGCCTGAACGTCACCGCCTCGGGCGCGCTGACCGCCAACGGCCAGAACGTCGCGGGCGGGGAGGTGTCGCTCACCGGCAGCAGCGTCAACCTCGCAGGCAGCCAGACGGCGGCAAACGGCAACCTGACGCTCACAGCGAACGAGGGCGACCTGAACCTCGCAGGCGCGAGGTCGAGCGCAGGCGGCGCGGTCAATGCGAGCGCGACGGGGGCATTGGTCAACGACCACGGCTCGATGACGGGCGGCAGCGGCGTCACGCTCAACGCGGGCAGTATTTCGAACCAGGCAGGCGCAGTCTCGGCACAGGGGCCACTCGTTGCACAGGCATCCGGCCAGATCGCGAACCAGGGCGGCTCGTTCGTCTCGCAGAACGCGATGCAGGTACGCGGTGGCGCCATAGCGAACAACGCCGGGACGATGCAGGCGGCGCTTGGCTTCCAGGTGTCGGGATCGTCGCTGGACAATACCGCCGGGCATCTTCTCTCGCTCAATGGCGACGGCCTGAACCTCGGCGTGAAGGGCACGCTCGTGAACGGCCTGGGCGGCGTGATCGGCGGCAACGGCAACGTCAACGTGAGCGCCTATACGTTCACGAACGCGGGCCAGCTTACCGCAGCCGCAAATGCCGTCTTGCAGGCATGGGGCATCACGAACAGCGGGACGGTCAAGGCGGGCAGCGCGTTGACCGCCACGGCCAGCGGGGCGCTCTCGAACGCAGGCGGCTCGCTCTCGGGCGCGACGACAACGGTTTCGGGCGCGTCGATCGACAACACGAAGGGCGATATCGAGGGGACCACGGTCGCGGTCTCCACGCCGGGCGCGCTCGTCAACCAGGGCGGCTCGATCGAGCAGTCCGGCACGGCTGCGCAGGCGATCACGGCAGGCGGTACGCTCGACAATTCCAGCGGCGGCAAGATCGCGAGCAACGCGACGAGCCTGAGCATTGCCGGCGCTGCGCTCAACAACAATAGCGGCTCGATCCAGCACGCCGGGACGGGTACGCTCGACGTGGGCGCGAGCGGCGCGCTCACTAGTGTGGGCGGCAACATCGCGAGCAACGGCTCGGCGAACCTTCACGGCGCGAGCGTGGACAACTCGCACGGCAACGCCACCGCGAGCCAGAACCTCTCGGTGCAGGCGCAGGCAATCTCGAACGAGTCCGGCAAGATGGGCGCGGGCAATGCCCTGAACGTGAACGCCACGAGCGCGCTCGACAACCGCAACGGCTTGATGGTCGCGTCGAACGTGACGGCGCAGGCGGGCGGTGGATTCGACAACAGCAACGGCAACATCGAGGCGAACCAGCTATCGGTCAGCGCGGCGAACCTGCTCAACCGTGGCGGCTCGATCACGCAATACGGCGCTTCGCTGATGGGGTTCAATGTCAGCGGCCTGTTCGACAACTCGGCGGGCGGCACCTTCCAGACGAACGCGACAAACGTCACGCTCGCACCGGGCGCGCTGATCAACGATAACGGCACGATCACCCATGCCGGCACCGGCAAGCTGACGATCAATGCGGGCAATGGCGCAGGCTCGGCCTCGAACGCAGGCGGCAAGATCCAGGGCAACGGCGACGTCGAGATCGACGCGGGCGCGTTCAACAACACCGCCGGGACGGTCGCCGGCCAAACCGGCATGACGGCGACGATTGCGGGCGCGCTCGACAACGAGAACGGCAACCTCGTCTCGAACAAGGATCTGAACGTCACGAGCGGCACGCTGGACAACAACGGCGGGCAGATCGGCGCGGGCGCAAACGCGACGATCCAGAACGGATCGATGACCAACAGCGGCGGCACAGTCGTTGCTCCCAACCTCACGATCAGGACGAGCGGCACGCTCGACGATAGCAACGGCAACATTCAGGCGAACCAGCTATCGATCAGTGCGGCGAACCTGCTCAACCGTGGCGGCTCGATCACGCAATACAGCGCTTCGCCGATGGGATTCAATGTCAGTGGCCTGTTCGATAACTCGGCTGGCGGCACCTTCCAGACGAACGCGACAAACGTCACGCTCGCCCCCGGCGCGCTGGTCAACGATGGCGGGACGATCACCCATGCCGGCACCGGCAAGCTGACGATCAACGCGGGCAACGGCGCGGGCTCGGCCTCGAACGCGGGCGGCACGATCCAGGGCAACGGCGACGTCGAGATCGACGCGGGTGCATTGAACAACACCGCCGGGACGGTCACCGGTCAGACCGGCGTGACGGCGACGGTGGGCGGCGCGCTCGACAACGAGAACGGCAATCTCGTCTCGAACAGGGATCTGAACGTCACGAGCGGCACGCTGAACAACAACGGCGGGCAGCTCGGCGCGGGCGCAAACGCGACGATCCAGAACGGATCGATGACCAACAGCGGCGGCACGGTCGTTGCCCCCAACCTCACGATCAGGACGAGCGGCACGCTCGACGACAGCAACGGCAACGTTCAGGCGAACCAGCTCGCGTTGAGCGCGACGGATCTCGTCAACCGCGCGGGATCAATTACCCAGTACGGCGCATCTTCGATGGGGTTCAGCGTCACAGGCACGTATGACAACACATGGGGCACGCTCCAGACGAACGCGACGAATTTGATGCTCGCACCGGGTGCACTGATCAATGACTACGGCAAGATCATCGACGCGGGAACGGGCACGCTGACGATTACCCCAGGGGGCGGCGCGGGTGCCTTCTCGAACGTGGGCGGTCAGGTCATTGCTGCTGGCGGCATCTACGCGCAGGCCGCGAGCATGAACAATACGGGCGGCGTGATCGCGGCGCAGGGCAATATCACGGCGAATATCGCGGGCGACCTGCTCAACGAGGACGGGTCCGTCCGCTCGCTCTCGTCCCTCTCGCTTGCAAGCGGCGGAAAGATCGACAATACGCGCGGCCAGGTCCAGTCGGGCACCGGCACGGCAGGCGACGCAAGTACGCTCGCCATTCACGCCGCGTCGGTTGACGACACGAACGGCCTGATCGGCAACCTCGGCACCGGCGACACGACCGTCCGCGGCGACAGCCAGATCGTCAACAGCGGCGGCGTCGTGACGGGCAACGGCAAGGTGGCGGTTGACACATCGGCCCTCGTCAATACGCAGAACGCGCAATTGAGCGGCGCGAGTGTCGCGATCCAGGCCGATACGGTCGACAACAGCGACAGCAAGATCGGCAGTTTCGCGGGTTCGAACGGCGATGTCTCGATCACGACGACCGGTGCGCTCACGAACACGAACGGTCAGATTGGCGCAACGCACAACCTGTCTGTGAACGCGGCGGCGCTGACGGGCGGCGGCGCATACAGCGCGGCGAATGACGTCGCGGTCAGCGTGCAGGGCGACTTCGCGCCCACGCCGGATCTGCAGTTCGCCGCAGGCAATAACCTTTCCTTTACGCTACCCGGCACGTTCAGCAACAGTGCGCTGGTTGAAGCGGCGAACAACCTGGACGTCAATGCAGGCGCGATCGGGAACAGCGGCGTCATGATGGCGGGCGGCACGCTCACCACGCACTCGGACACGCTCGTCAATACGGGGACGATGGTCGGCGGCAGCGTGTCGCTGAACGCGAACAGCAAGATCGCGAATGTCGGGCCGACCGCGCTCATTGGCGCAACGGACAGCAACGGCACGCTCGAACTGCTCGCGCCCGAGATCGACAACGTCGACAGCACGACCGCGACCGATACGCAGGCGACGACCGCGATCTACGGCCTCGGAAAAGTCGTACTGGCGGGCGGCAAGGATGCGAACGGCAACTACACCAACGCAAACCTGATCCTCAACCAGTCGGGGTTGATCGAGTCGGCGGCAGACATGGAACTCCACGCCAGCCAGGTCACGAATACCCGTACGACGATGACGACGACCGGCCTGAACCAGCCGGTCTCCCAGGCGCTGCTGGACCAGCTCGGCCTCAGTCTGTCGGGGTGCACGGCCATCTACATGGACGCGTGCGGCCCGGGTAATCCGGTGGTCTGGGGCAACGGTGTGACGGGCGACCCTAACATGATCGGTGGCGTCTTCATCGATCCACCACACGGCGGATCGATGAACAGCACGTACCAGTACACGACCTATACGGGTACGGCGCTGGCGAACCTGGTCGCGGGCATCAGTCCGCAGGCGCAGATCATCTCGGGTGGCAACCTCGACGCGTCGAACGTGGGCACATTCCAGAACTACTGGAGCGCGGTCGCGGCGGTCGGCAACGTCGCCGCGCCTGTCTCGCTCGACCAGAACTCGTGGCAGGGGCAGGCGGCCCCGTCCGTCCAGATCACGTACTCGGGGCTTTACCACTATCGCACCTACGACGGCAAGTACTGGACCTACTCGTTCTGCGATGGATCGGGCTGTAACGCGCCTGCCGATATCAAGAGCTACGCGCTGCCTGCCTACGAATCGACGTTCGTCGCGGGCGGCACGCTTTCGGGTACGGGTATCAGCATCGACAACACGGCGGGTAATGCGGGCATCCCGTCGCTCGGACTCGCGCCCGGCCAGGCGCTAACCGGCGTGACCATCGGCGGGATCAGCGGCAGCGCGGGCGCGAATGCGGGGGCCGCCTCGTCGGTCAGCGGCAACGCGGGCGCGAATGCGGGGGGCGCCTCGTCGGTCAGCGGCAGCGCGGGCGGCACGAAGGGCGGCGCATCGTCGGTGAATGGCGGCACGATGGTCAATCCGGCTATCGCCAGCGCGGCCGCGCAGACCGTGCTGCAAAACCTCACGATCCCGCAGGGCGGGCTGTTCAGTCCGGCGACCGCGCCGGGCGCCAGCTACCTCATCGAGACGAACCCGGCCTTCACGAACCAGAAAACGTTCATTTCGAGCGACTACTACCTGCAACAGCTTGGGCTGAATCCGCAGACGACCGAGAAGCGTCTCGGCGATGGCTTCTACGAACAGCAGCTCGTACGCAACCAGATCACGTCGCTCACCGGCAAGGCGGTACTTGGTCCGTACACGGATCTGCAATCGATGTACCAGTCCCTGCTGGCTGCAGGCGCATCGCTCTCGAAGTCGCTCGATCTGCCGCTCGGCATGAGCCTCTCGCCCGAGCAGGTCGAGCAACTCACGAGCAACGTCATCATCATGCAGACCGAGGTTGTCGACGGCCAGTCGGTGCTGGTGCCGGTCGTCTATCTCGCGAAGACAAGCCAGCAGAACATGAACGGCCCGCTCATTGCCGCGACCGATATCGATCTTCAGAACGCCCAGACCTTCACGAACAGCGGGACCGTGCAGGCCAGCAATACGATGTCGATCCAGGGGCAGCAGATCAACAACGCGTTCGGCGCGCTGCAAAGCGGCGGGCTGATGTCGCTGAATACCACCGGCAATGTCGACCTGACTTCGGCCACCGTGAAGGCCGGCAGTCTCGCACTGAACGCTGGCGGCGATCTGCTGCTCAATACGGCGGCAAAGACTGTCGACCAGGTTGGCGCCAATGGCGCTACGCGCACCACGACCACGCTCGGGCCGGTTGCAAGTGTCAACGTCGCGGGCAACGCCGCCATCGTGACAGGCGGCAACTTCGAACAGAACGCGGCCAGCCTGAACGTGGGCGGCAACCTCGGGATGATGGTCGGGGGCAACTACGACCTCGGCACGGTCCAGACCGGCGAGCACAAGGTCGTGGCGCGCGCGAACGGGGTATCCGATACGAACGTCAACCAGGCGAACGGCAGTACCGTGAATGTGGGCGGCGTCTCGCAGATCGGCGTGGGCGGCGACCTGACGGCGACGGGTGCGAACCTCAACCTCGGTGGGGGCGGCACGCTCGCGGCGAACGGCAACGTGACGTTCCAGGCGGCGAAGGCGACCTCGACCGTCGACAGCAACAGCGCGGGCAGCGACGGTCACGGCAGTTACTCCGAATCGCTGTACAGGTCTGATGACACGCTCACGGCGACGACACTCAACGCGGGTAATTCGCTGACTGTCGCATCGGGCAAGGATATCAACGTCACCGGCAGCGCGATCACGCTCGACAAGGGCACGGCGACGCTCGCAGCAACCGGCAACGTGAATATCGGCGCGGCAACGGAAACGCACGTCGATAACTCGCAGGAGCAGCACAGCCACAGCAATGTGGTGAGCGGCAAGGAGGTCAGGAGTTCGAGCGATACGACCGTGACGCTTTCGCAGGGCAGCACAGTCTCGGCGGATGGCGTACAGATCGCGAGCGGCAAGGATATCAACGTCGCAGGCAGCACGATCGTCGGCACGAACGATGTGGCGCTCAATGCGGCGCATGACGTGAACATCACGACGACGCAGGACACGATGCAGTCCTCGACCAGCTACGAGGAGAAGCGTACGGGCCTGGGGACCAGCGGCCTGACGGTGACGATTGGTACCAACAAACTCGCGACGACCGATCAGGAGTCGAGCGTCACCAACAACGCGAGCACGGTCGGCTCGGTCAACGGGAACCTCTCGATCCAGGCGGGCAACACGCTGCACGTCACCGGCAGCGATCTCGTCGCGGGTGGCAACGTGACGGGCACGGCGGCGAACGTCGTCATCGACTCGGCGACCGATGCCACGCATCAGGCGCAGACGCAAAAACAGAGCAGCAGCGGCCTCACGATCGGCCTCTCGGGTAGCGTGGGCGACGCGATCAACAACGCGTATGCCCAGGGCCAGGCTATCGGCCATTCGGCCAGCAGCGGCAACGACCGGGCTGCGGCACTGCACGCCATCGCGACGGCGGGCGATGCGGCGATCGCGGGTATGGGCGGTGCGGCGCTGGCGGGCGGTGCAGCCGGCCCGACCGCGCCGAGCATCAGCATTCAGGTGAGCGTCGGTTCGAGCAAGAGCCAGAGCCAGTCGTCGGAGGATCAGACGATCCAGCGCGGCTCGAACGTGCAGGCAGGCGGCACGGCGGCGTTGGTTGCAACGAACGGCGACCTGACCATCGCGGGCTCGAACGTGAGCGCGAACGATGTGGTGCTCGCCGCGAAGAATCAGGTGAACGTCATCAATACGACCAGCACCGATTCGACGCGCAGCTCGAACAGTTCGAGCAGCGCGAGCGCGGGCGTCTCGTTTGGCACGCAGGGCTGGGGCGTTTCGGCGTCGATGGCGAACGCGCACGGCGATGCGAACAGCGACGCGTCGATCCAGAACGCTTCGCACGTGACGGGCGGCAACAGCGTCACGGTGATCTCGGGCGGCGATACCAATATCACCGGTTCGCAGATCGCGGGCAAACAGGTGACTGCCGATGTGGGCGGCAACCTGAACGTTGGGAGCGTGCAGGACGTCACGAACAGCGCGGCGCATCAGAGCAGCGCGGGCGGTGGCTTCTCGATCAGCCAGGGCGGCGGCAGTGCGAGTTTCAGCGCACAGAACGGCCACGCCGATTCGAACTATGCGGGCGTGAACGAGCAGGCCGGGATCATGGCGGGCGATGGCGGGTTCAACGTCAACGTGAAGGGCAATACCGGGCTGACGGGCGCGGTGATTTCGAGCACGGCGGACGCGGCGCAGAACAGCCTGACGACCGGCACGCTCACCTACAGCGATATCGCCAACCACTCGCACTACGACGCAAACAGCAATGGCATTAGCGCAGGCGTGGGTGTCGGCAATACGGGCAAGGCTGTTGGCCCTGGCTCGGTGAGCAATACGGCCAGCGTCGCGCCGATGATGTCGCAGAACGAGAACGGCGATTCGATCGCGACGACGCGCAGTGCAATCAGCGCGGGCACGATCAATATCACCAACCAGGGCGCGCAGACGCAGAACGTGGCGAACCTGAACCGCGACACGACGAACACGAACGGCACGGTTGCGAACACGCCTGACGTGAACAACATCCTGAACCAGCAGGCCGACACGATGCAGGCCGCGCAGGCGGCGGGACAGGTCGTGGCGCAGGGAATCGGTCAGTATGCGGATAACAAGCGCGAAGCAGCGGTCAAGGCTGGCGACCAGGCAACCGCTGCGGCGTGGGACGAAGGCGGCGACAACCGCACGGCGCTGCATATCGCGGGCGGCGCGCTCATCGGTGGTCTCGGCGGCGGAACGGCGTTCAGTACGATCGGCGGCGCAGCGGGCGCAGGTCTCGCCTCGCACTTCGCGAACCAGTTGGATAGCCTTTCGAAGGGTGTAGCATCGGAAGCGGGTTCGGATCTGATCGGCAACCTGGCAGGCAACATTGCGGCGGGCCTCGGCGGCGCGGTCGTAGGCGGTACGGCGGGTTCGGCGACGGGCTCAGCGGTGGAGTTGTACAACCAGCAGCTTGATCCGAAAAAGAACGCATTGTCGAAGGTGTGTAGTGGTATGTCGGCCTGCGATCCTTCGCTGGCAATGGCGGCGGTGAATGCTGATGGGGCGAACGCAAACGCGTCGCCGATTAACGCGATTGGTCCAAACTATGTCTCCATCGGCTCGGGATCTTTGTCCGCTAGTGGTGGCATTGCGACGAATTTATACGACGGTACGACATATATGTCGGCTGGTGTTACACAGGGCAATCCTGGCTCAATTACGGTGATGCCAGGTCTAGTTGCTACGGTCGGATGGATATGGGGCGCGCGTGATGCCAAATCTACAAATTCGTTTATGAATGGTGATGGAACGCAAGCATATATATCAGTGCCGACGCCTTTTGATGTAAATTTAGTTGGTGCAATTACACATTCGTACGGTGGAAGCACGGCATTGGAAATAGGCGTTGCATCGCCGGGGAAAATATCTTATGGATATTCCCCGTTCAGTCATGCCGTTCCCGTAATTAATTCTGAAAAATAGGAGGTTATATGGTAGCGCCGGGCGGACCCGACGAAGAGACATGGAAGAAAATGGGAAAGGATTCCAAAAGAAATTATTGGATTCTTGTGATCGCATTTTGGCTAGTATTCGCCGGATTTCTGATTAAGAAGTTCGTACATTGATTGGTCAAGCTCCAACTGACTCCGGTGCGCGATGGATTTCGGGCGGTACAACGGCGGGCGGCAATCCGATCCTGACACAGATAACAGCGCAGGCCGACCTTCAATTGCAGAGCTATATCACAGCCAGCTACAACAGCGCTTCGCCGGGACAGGTGCCAAGCCAGTTTACCTATCCGCAGACGGGAAGTGGTTCGACCAACATTACCGGGCCGTTCACGAACTTCGATCAGTCTGATGTCAATTACGTGCGCAGTACTGCGGCAGATGCGACAGCGATGATTTCGACGAACGCCGGGCGCTTTGGTGCGGCAACGGCTGCGGCAGCCAGCCTCCCGACGCCGTATTCCCCGGCGCTTGCGACGGCTTCTTACATTGCCACGGTTGCGGGCTTTGGTGCTGACGCGATTGGTCAAATGGTTCAGCCAAATATTGGTCAGTATTCTCTGTCTGGAGTTACTAGCTATGTATCCGGTAACTTGTCGGATAGATACCCCGGGCTTGCCCCGGCAATTAATGAGACTTCGAATGCTATCAATAGCAGTAACATCGCAACGAAAGCTCAAAATTCCATCAACAACTATTGGGATTCATTCGTCAGATACTGGAGCAATTCAAGGTGAAGATTCAGCTCATTGAGGAAGGAAATTTTAAGCGTTGGGTTCGAACTAGCCTGCTTGCCTCTGGCTTGTTCATCATGTTCATTGCGATCAAATATGTACCTCCCGCTCCTTTCGGCGGACTCTTGTTCCTGGTTGGTTTGGCTATTTCTGCGGTCGGCGGATACGCGAGTCGCGCGCACTTGATCGGGATCAAACCGTTCGGGGTCAACTACAAAAAGATTCGCAAGAGCTATGAAACCAAGGACGATGAGAAGCGAAATTGAAGCTCACGGCGGATGGAAACTTTCCTCGTTGGCTGCGGGTACTTTCTTTCGTGTCAGGGTTAGCAATATTCGTTGCAAGCTTGGCGATTGAATGGTTACCGCGCTGGATCAGGATGTTCTGTTTCCTGCTTGGCTTCGGAATGATGGCAATAGGTGGCTTTACTAGCCGTGCTCATATGCTTCATATCAAGCCTTTCGACAACAGCTACAAGAAGGCGCGCAGGACGTACGAAGTCGACGACAGAGACAAATCCAACAAGGACGACACGCAGGGAGGCGCGTGAACGTGGGTGTTTCGACTGACGGGACTCTTGCGGGAACATCACCATACATTCAGTTTCAAGCAAATGGTATGGCGAGCGCGGGTGCATATGTCGGCGTAGGCGGTAGTATCGGGACCAGCACGTCAAACGGTCAACTAACGACTGGCAAGAGCACCGGTGGATATGTGGAGATCGACGCGGCAATGGGCGGCGGCGGGGGACTAAATTTCTCTATAAACGACGATGGAACAATCGGAGGCATGGGCGGCTCAGGACCTGTTAGGGCTTTCCCGGGCGTTGGCTTTGGGGCAGGTATCGGCGCAGGCTTATCCACGACTTATACGTTCGTGCTGCCTTCGGTCAAAACGATAGTCGGTAAATGATGAAAGAGAAACGATTGCTGATCTTTCGAGTAATCTCGACGTATATCGTCGAGTTGCTCGCTCTGTATGGGATCGCGTATTTGCTGGCATTTATTGTCAAACGTGACGAAGCCGAGTTCTATGCTGGCTTCTTCATAATCTTCATCATGCTCGCGTGTCTTGTGAACTTGGCGCGAGCGCCACACGAATTGCTCAGCGTACTTCGGCGACCCGCGATATGGATAGCTTTTGTTGTGAATGTCGTCATTAGTTCCCTAGCCGGAAAAGGATTCAATCCGATAGCAATCCTGCCGGGATTTGGGCTGTTTGTGCTATTCGCTGCAGTGTGGAAGCGCGTTGACAGATCACGAGCGAAGAAGCCCATCGTTGAGAACGAGCGGCCCGGCAGGATAGTAAAAATCGACGATAGCGAAAGCAAGTCGTAAGGGCCGCGCCGTTTAGACGATCTGAGTCATGCTACTCCAATATCAAGCAATCAGAAGTGAGGTAAATATGCCTGCTCCGGGTTCATCTTCAGACTACTACAAGAAAATCTCCAAGAAAGCGCGGATATTTTATTGAAGTAGCGTCGTTATCGTGTTCGCAATAACCGGGGCGATTTGGATCATAAAGGTTGTTGGTCGTTGAACATGCCAGGCTCCAGCCCGAGCAGGAAAATAACTTCGTAGGCGGATATGCCGGAGGCTGCTCCACGGGGCTAGGTGGCGGCATTACGGTGTCACCCGGAAATGGAACTGCGACCGTGATTGGATTCGGTGCTGGTACGAATGTGGGCAAGACCGACAATCTTGCGTTAGTGGGCTGGGGCTTCTCTAACGATCAAGGCAAGACTGGAATTAAATGGTGACAACATGGGACCGTCGATTACATCAATTCCAAAAACGCGATTGCAGAAGATCATTTGGTGGTGCATCTTTGCCGCGATCATGGGCTTCATCGTGTGCGGTGGTGAAGAACATCTTCTTTGGTTGAAACAGCCCCTTGCTCAATTTATTTGCGATTGAGTCAGGGTTGAATCTCGGCAAAACTACTTATATTGGGACTGTCGGCGGAGGATATTCCGTTGACCAAGGCCAAACCCGAGTGAAATGGTGATGTGATGCCTAGTTTTCCATTCTCGTCTTCTACCCGATCGCGGCGTAGTCGAATTACATTCCTGATCGCCTTCACCGCGATCATGGGCTTCATCGCGTACGTGGTGGTGAAGAACATCTTCTTTGGTTGAAGCAACTCCGTGCTCAATTCGAGCGATCGGGCAGGATAGTAAAAATAGACGATAGCGAAAGCAAATCCTAAGGGCTGCGCCCTTTAATCGGTCAGTATATTCAGGCCAAAATGAAAACATTGGGTGCAGTTTGGGAATCGCACCCAGTTAACACGACCAATTAGAAATGAAAGTCAGAAATAGGCTCGCGGCCGTGCCGCTCATAGCCCTGGTCACGCTCGCGTCCAACGCGCAGCAGTTACCGACGCCCGCCGACGAAGCCGCCGCCGCGCGCGCGAACGCCGAGCAGCAACAGCAGCTTCAGCGCCAGCGCGAAGCGCAAGAGCGCGAGAGTGCAGTCTCGACGCCCTCGGTGCGCTCGGAAGTGTCGAAGGTCGAGACATATCCCGAGTTACCGAACGAAACGCCGTGCTTTCGCATTGACCACTTTACGCTCGACGTACCGGCCACGCTTCCCGACGCAGCACGCGCGAAGGGTGCGTCTGCGCTGCCCCTCGATCCGTTCGCCTTTGCGCGCGCGTGGCTCGACCACTATCGAGGCCAGTGCGTAGGCAAGACGGGTCTTGACGTGCTCACGAAGGGCCTGCAACAGGCGATCCTCAGCCGCGGCTACGTCACTACGCGCGTACTTGTCGGCCAGCAGGACCTGTCGACTGGCACGCTCGCGTTCGCGCTCGTGCCGGGCGTCGTGCGTCAGGTCCGCTTTGCCGATCCGGCAACCTGGGGAACTGTGAAAACCGCGTTCCCGGTAAGCGGTGGCGATCTGCTGAACCTGCGCGATCTCGAACAGGGCCTCGAACAGATGAAACGCGTATCGAACCAGGACGCGGACATGCAGATCGTGCCGGCTGACGTCCCCGGCGTGAGCGACGTAGTGGTCACGGTCAAGCGTTCAAAACCGTGGACGTTCGTAGTCTCGGCGGATAACTCGGGCACGGACGCCACCGGCAAGTGGCAAGGCAACGCAAGCCTTGGCCTGAACAACCCTCTCGGCCTGAACGATATCCTCTCGCTCGGTGCGAACCAGGATCTCTCATTTGGCAACAAGTCGCTCGGCTCGCACGGCTTCAATGGTTCGTACTCCGTGCCGTGGGGCTACTGGACGGCGACGCTCTCGGGCAACACGAACACCTACTATCAACCCATCGCGGGCACCGGCGGTCAGGTGTTCGTCTCAAGCGGCAACCAGCAGACGGCGGCGCTGCGCATCGCACGCGTACTCGCTCGCAGCCAGAATGACGTACTCGGCGCGTACGTCCAGCTATCGAAGCGCTTTGGCCAGAGCTTCATCGAAGATACGACGATCCCGATCCAGAACCGCAACAATACGTTCTTCGAGATGGGCGCGACGGATCGTCATTACTTCGGCGGCGCGCAGTTCGACGGCTCGCTCGCTTATCGTCAGGGCATAGGCGGTCTTGGTGCGAAACCGGACCCGGTGAACGACAACGGCACGCCAATGGCTGCGACCTACCGCTTTCACATGGCCGTGCTCGATGCGAACCTCTCGGTGTTGGGAATCGCGCTATACGGGCCGAAAAACGCCGTGGACAAAGCGGTGAAGGGGTTGACGCTGCATCGGTAAGCGTCCGGGCGGATCGCAACTAACTGCCGAGTCAACGGATGCACCGCGAGCGCAACGGCTTGCGGCACACGCGGCGATGGCGAGGGAACCAGGCGCCCGCCTTCGCCGTAAGCATTGCGTTCTTTAGCTGGCCTTGCGCACCGGCGGAAAGCGCCGCTTGCTATTCCCACCCACGGGAATACGGCGGAAGCGCTCCTTCTTGTGCTCTTCCTCGAAGTGCGAGAGCGAGAGCTTGACGAGGTCACTGCGCGAGACGATGCCCACGAGCCGCCGCGATTCGCGGTCGGCCACCACGGGCAAGCGTTCGAGCCCATGAATCGCGAGGCGTGTGGCGATCTGGCGGCAGGTTTCCTCGGGTAGCGCCATGTCGGGAGAACGTTGCGCGAGCAACGAACCGAGTGGCGTATCCAGTGCTTCGGTTGCCGCGCTCGCGCGCATGGCGTCGAGCATCGAGCGATCCACCACACCCAGGACCGCGCCGTCGCGCAGCACCGGGAAGGCGCGGCGCTGCTGCGTCGAGCCGAAGTAACGGTCGAGCGCGTCGCGCACGGTGACGTTCGCGTCGATCGTATCGACGTTGCGCGTCATCACTTCATCAACGTAATGACGCTCGAGCGGATCGACGCCGTACTCGCGATAGATGTGATAGCCGCGGCGCGCGATCTTCTCGGTCATGATCGAGCGCTTCATGACGACCGTTGCGAAGCCGTGCGCGACCAGCGTGGCCGTGAGGAGCGGCAGCAGCGCGTTGGTGTCGTGCGTGAGGCCGAAGGCGAACACGATGGCCGTGAGCGGCGCGCCGAGCGTGGCGCCGAGCGTTGCCGCCATGCACACGAGCGGCCAGAGCGCCGGGTCGCTGCCGGGCAGCACATGGCTCAGTACCGAGCCAAGCCCCGCGCCAAGCATGAGCAGCGGCGCGAGCACGCCGCCCGAGGTGCCGGAGCCCAGGGCCACGACCCAGATCACGGCTTTCACCACCAGAATGGCAATGGCGACCTGAAGCACGATGTGCTGATGCAGCAGGTCGCCGATCACGTCGTAACCCACGCCGAGCGCGCGCGGCTCGATGAAGCCGCCAATGCCCACCACGAGCCCGCCGATCGCCGGCCACCACGACCAGTGCAGCGGCAGATGGCCGAACAGGTCCTCGACCTTGTAGAGCGCCGCGGATAGCCCCGATGCAAGCGCGCCCGCCAGCAGCCCGGCAACGACGCACGAGAAGAGCGCCACGGCGTGCGGCGGCAGCGTCTGCATGGGAAAGAGCGGCGCCGTGCCGAAGAACACCGAGCGCGCGAAGCCCGCGACCGCGCACGCAAGCGCCACGGGCAGGAAGCTGCGCGGCCGCCATTCGAATAGCAGCAATTCAACGGCGAGCAGCACGGCGGCAACCGGCGTGCCGAACACGGCCGTCATGCCCGCGGCCGCGCCCGCCACGAGCAGCGTCTTGCGCTCGGCAGCGGTGACGCGCACGCATTGCGCGAGCAGCGACCCGAGCGCGCCGCCCGTCATGATGATCGGGCCTTCCGCGCCGAACGGGCCGCCGCTGCCGATCACGATGCCCGACGAGAGCGGCTTGAGCACGGCCACTTTGGGCGACATCTTGCTCTTGCCGAAGAGAATGGCTTCGATGGCCTCGGGAATGCCGTGGCCGCGAATCTTCTCGGAACCGAAGCGCGCCATCATCCCGACGATCAACCCGCCTGCCACCGGCACGGCGATGACCCACGGTCCCAGCGTGTTGAGTGCCGGCGAGCGGTCGGCGAACGAGAACTGGCCGAAGAAGAACAGGTTCGTGAACCAGTGGATCAGGCTCAGCAGCACGAACGCCGCGAGCGTGGCCAGTACGCCAATCACAGCAGCCAGCGCGCTAATGCCGGGCAGGCGTGCGTTCGCCGAAAAATCGCGCTTGTGGGAATCGTCGGAATGCATGGTCTCTATAAATCGATACGCGGAACGGTGAATGCGCCGTCGAGCGACTTCAACTCGGCGCGATGCAGTTCGGCCAGGCGCGCGAGCAGCTTTTCTCCGGCGGCGAGCAGATGCACTTCCACCTGGCGGCGGTCGCGCTCGCTCACGCGCCGCTCGACGAGCTCGATCGCCTCGCAGCGCGAGACAAGCGCGACCACGCCGTGATGCTGTGCCTGCAAACGCTCAGCCAGCTCGCCAATGGTTGCCCACGTGCGGCCGGGATAGCCCTTCACATGCAGCAGCAGCAGGTATTGCAGCGGCGTAATGCCCTCGGCCTGCGCGGCCTGCTCCGAGAAACGCTCGAAACGGCGCATCTGGTAGCGGAATTCGGAGAGCTGTTCGAAGTCGGCCTTGTCGAGATCGCGCGCGCTTTTTTTCATTGGAAGTCCATGGAACGGTTCAGTCTCCTAATTTATCACGATATGATATTTTTCTTCGAAAGCGTCTGTTACAGCGGCATCGCGACCAGATCGATTGGCGCGAACCCGGGCGCAAACGCGCTCAGGCCGGCGCCTGCTGCGGCGTCTTCGCCTGGTGGTAGAGCCCGGAGATCAAATCGGCTTGCGTGATGATGCCCGCGAGCCGGTGTTCGTGATCGACCACCGGCACGTGATGGTGCCCGCGGCCCGCGAAGATGCGTACGAGTTCGACGATCGGCGTCGTGTGCGCAACGGTCAGCACATGCGTGGTCATCAGCGAGCCGACGTTCTGGCCGGACTCTGCATTCGGCCGCACGAGCCGCGAAATCGCATGGAGCATGAGACGCAGCGGATGCCGCTCACGCCCCTCGTCGGCGAGGTCGGCGCGCGTGACGATGCCCTTCACCTGGCGCTGCGCGTCGACCACGGGCAGTGCCTTCACGTCGTGGCGCTTGAGCAGCGAGCGCGCTTCGCCCACGGTCGTGGCGGCTGTGATGCTCACTACGTTGGCCGACATGACGTCCGCGCAGGTCAGCTCGCCGAAGCTGCGCGCGTACGCGCGGATCTCGGCGTCCTGCAGCACGGCTTCGAGGTCGTCGGTGTCGATGTCGAGCATTTCGTCGCGATCGCGCAGCACGGCTTCGAGGTCGGCGCGGGTGAAACCGGCGTGCGCGGGCGCGGGCACGGCCACGCTTGGGCGCCGCGCGGCGTGCGGGTAGCGATGCCCCGTGGCGGCGTGATAAACGAGCGCGCCGCCGAGCAACAGGAACGACTGCAGCGCGACGGGCAGGAACACGAACTCATAACCGAGCGCATGCACGGCCGGACCGCCCAGCACGGCGGTGAGCGCGACCGCGCCCGAAGGCGGATGCACGCAGCGCAGCGTGAACATCGCGACGATGGCAACGGCAACGGCCACGGCGGCGGCGGCCACGGGGTCGTGTATCCACATTGCAGCGCTCACGCCGACGGTGGCGGAAACGAGGTTGCCGCCGATGATCGACCACGGCTGCGCGAGCGGGCTCGCTGGCACGCCAAAGAGCAGCACGGCCGAGGCGCCCATGGGTGCGATCAGATACGGAATGGCCGGATCGCCGCCGAGCAGCCGATGCGTCACTGCGCCGGTGAGGGCGATGCCGACCAGCGCGCCGCCGCCCGAGCGCAGGCGCTCGCGCCATGTGATGGTGACCCCGGAGGGGATGAAGCGGGTGAGCCAGCGAAGGACCTTGAAGCGGGACACGATTCGGAGCGGGTTTGAAACGGATAGGGAGCGCAGACGGCTCGGCACCGCCCAAAGAGGCGCAATTATATCTCAACGTGATATATATCGCGACACTTCGTCGCTTCGGGTTGTCCCGAGGATGGCGCAGAGGCGGGAGATTTTGAGGGACGCAACGAGAGCCGCGCAGCGTGTGGCGGCAGTTGAGGCAGCGGTAGAAGCGCCGCCGCGGGCGCGGCGACGCTTTTATCAGGCTGGCGGCCGGTTCGACCTGAAGCCTGTATTAGCTGGCATTACCGGCATGCGGCGGCTGACCCGCGAGACGTGGCGCAGGGGCGGCGTTGGGATGGCCGTCGGGGTGGCGGTGGTGGCCGGCATTCGCGCTGGCGTTCGCGTTCTGGTTGCGGTTCGGCGCGGGCGGCGGGCGATGGGCAGCGGTGTGCACCGGCGCATGCCCGCCCGGCTGCGGCCGGTTGCCATGTGGCGGCATGCCATGCGGCGGCGCGCCGTGCGGCTGCATCGTCACGTGCACGCGCTGGGATTCGGGCACGCGTGCGTGTTGCATTGGCAGATGGCCTTCGTTGCGGGCCATCACCACGCGCAATTCCGCGCGGCGGTGCAGGACTTCGCCGCGCAGGTCGCCGCGGCCGTACAGGCGGCGCTGGCGGTGGCCGTCCGGCCCCACAATCCAGATATACGTGCTGCCGCCGGCGTAGACCACGTCGCGATCGAGCACGACCGAAACGTACGCGTCGTAGGGCTGCGGCACGTACACCGGCTGGGCGACGACGACAGGCGGGGGAGGCGGCGGGGGCGCGGCAACCACGACGGTGGGGTGCGCGGGTGCGGTGGCCACGCGGGGGCTGCTGACGCAGCCGCTAATCAGCAGGGTTCCGGCCAGGGATGCGAACAGGACAAATGCAGACGGCAGAGCGCGCGGTTTCGCGTTCAAGCGGGACTCCGGAATGAGGGGTTGTTGGTCCCGTGTGTTAACGGCAAATGCCCGAGGGGCTTGAGAAAGCGCTCGCCGACTAATGGCTCGCTCCACGCCCAGCCATCCGTTTTTCGCATACCAGTGTTTCCAATTTGTGATTTTACGATGGCATATCGGCTTCCTATACTCGGCCGCGAAACGTCAGATTTCGCACCGATTCCGGAGACAGCCCCGCCATGAACGCCCCCGACCGTGCCGCCGTAGAAGCCGCATCGCTAGCCGCATCTGTTTCGCTCGACGACAAATACACGCTGGAAAAAGGCCGCGTATACATCAGCGGCACCCAGGCGCTGGTGCGCCTGCCCATGCTGCAAAAGGCGCGCGATCGCAAGGCCGGGTTGAATACCGCGGGCTTCGTCTCCGGCTATCGCGGCTCGCCGCTAGGCGCGCTAGACCAGTCGCTATGGAAGGCGAAGAAGCACCTCCAGGCGCACGACGTCGTGTTCCAGCCCGGCGTGAACGAGGACCTCGCCGCCACGGCCGTGTGGGGCACGCAGCAGATCAATCTCTGGCCCGACGCGCAGCGCGACGGCGTGTTCGGCATGTGGTACGGCAAGGGCCCGGGCGTCGACCGCACCGGCGACGTGTTCAAGCACGCCAACTCGGCGGGCAGCGACGCGCGCGGCGGCGTGCTCGTGCTCGCGGGCGACGACCATGCGGCGAAGTCGTCTTCGGTGGCGCACCAGTCGGAGCACGCGCTCATCGCTGCGGGCATTCCCGTGCTGTATCCCGCGAACGTGCAGGAATATCTCGATTACGGTTTGCATGGCTGGGCCATGAGCCGCTACTCGGGCCTGTGGGTCGCCATGAAATGCGTGACCGACGTGATCGAATCGACCGCGTCGATCGATCTCGACCCGGATCGCGTGGAGATCGTCACGCCCGCCGACTACACCATGCCCGAAGGCGGCCTCAATATCCGCTGGCCGGACACCCCGCTCGCCCAGGAAGCGCGTCTGCTCGACGAGAAGTGGTACGCCGCGCTCGCCTACGTGCGCGCGAACCGCCTGAACCGCGTGGTGATCGATTCGCCGCGCGCGCGCTTTGGCATCATGACCGCGGGCAAGGCGTATCTCGACGTGCGCCAGGCGCTCACCGACCTCGGCCTCGACGATGAAACCTGCGCGCAGATCGGCGTGCGCGTGCTCAAGGTGGGCTGCGTGTGGCCGCTCGACGCGCAAGACGCGCGCGGCTTCGCCACGGGGCTCGAAGAAATTCTCGTCGTGGAGGAGAAGCGCCAGATTCTCGAGTACGCGCTCAAGGAGGAGCTATACAACTGG
Organism: Paraburkholderia sp. J10-1; assembly: GCF_905220165.1. NCBI lineage: Bacteria > Pseudomonadati > Pseudomonadota > Betaproteobacteria > Burkholderiales > Burkholderiaceae > Paraburkholderia > Paraburkholderia sp. J10-1. Next base: position 70,723 of record NZ_CAJMYW010000011.1, read on the forward strand.
CGCGAAGACGTGCGCCCCAAGATCTACGGCAAGTTCGACGAGCGCGACAACGAAGGCGGCGAATGGTCGGTGCCGCGCGGCAACTGGCTGTTGCCGGCGCACTACGAACTCTCTCCCGCACTGATCGCCAAGGCCATCGCGCGGCGTCTCGCGCGCGCGGATTTGACCAATGCGGTGCCCGAGGAAGTGCGCGCGCGCATGCTCGCGCGCGTGGCGATCATCGAGGCGAAGGAGCGTGAAGCGGCCAAGCCGCGCGTGACGGTGGAGCGCAAGCCGTGGTTCTGCTCGGGGTGTCCGCACAACACGTCGACCAACGTGCCCGAAGGGTCGCGGGCGCTGGCGGGCATTGGCTGCCACTACATGTCGATGTGGATGGACCGCAAGACCGAAACGTTCAGCCAGATGGGCGGCGAAGGCGTGGCGTGGATCGGCCAGATGCACTTCTCGGGCGACAAGCACGTGTTCGCGAATCTCGGCGACGGCACGTACTTTCACTCAGGACTGCTGGCGATTCGCGCGGCCATCGCGTCGAACGCCAACATCACCTACAAGATTCTCTACAACGACGCCGTGGCGATGACGGGCGGCCAGCCCGTGGACGGCGTGCTCACCGTGCCGCAGATCGCGCACCAGGTCCATGCGGAAGGTGCGAAGCGCATCGTTATCGTGACGGATGAGCCGGAAAAATACGACTCCACTATCGTGCTACCCGCCGGTGTGGACGTCCATCATCGCGACCAGCTCGATAGCGTGCAGCGCACCTTGCGCGACACCGCCGGCACCACCGTGCTGATCTACGACCAGACCTGCGCCACGGAAAAGCGCCGCCGCCGCAAGCGCGGCGCGTATCCGGACCCGGCCCGCCGCGCGTTTATCAACGACGCCGTGTGCGAAGGCTGCGGCGACTGCTCGGTGCAGTCGAACTGCCTTTCCGTCGAGCCGCTCGACACGCCGCTCGGCACGAAACGCAAGATCAACCAGTCGTCGTGCAACAAGGACTTCTCGTGCGTCAAGGGTTTTTGCCCGAGCTTCGTGACGGCCGAAGGTGCGCAGTTGCGCAAGCCGCGCGCGGCGAATGCGTCGAGCGCCGCATCGATCGATTTCGACGCGTTGCCCATGCCTCTCCTCCCGCAACTGGCGAAGCCCTACGGCATTCTCGTGACGGGCGTGGGCGGCACGGGCGTCGTGACCATCGGCGGGCTGATCGGCATGGCCGCGCATCTCGCGGGCAAGGGGGTGACCGTGCTCGATATGGCTGGCCTCGCACAAAAAGGCGGCGCCGTGCTGAGCCACGTGCAGGTGGCGGCCACGCCCGCCGCCTTGCATGCCACGCGCATCGCCACGGGCGAGGCGCGCCTCGTGATCGGCTGCGACGCGATCGTCTCTGCTTCGGGCGACGTGCTTTCGCGCACCCAGCATGGCGTGACGGTCGCGGCGATCAACAGCGGCGCGACGCCTACTGCGGAATTCGTCAAGAATCCTAAGTGGACGTTTCCGGGCACGCAAACCGAAGCGGAGCTGCGCGCGAGCATCGGCGAGGGTTGTGCGTTCGTGGATGCCAATGCACTCGCGCTCGCCTTGCTTGGCGACACGATCTACAGCAATCCGCTCCTGCTCGGCTACGCGTGGCAAAAGGGCTGGCTGCCGCTCGAACTCGCGCATCTGCGGCGCGCGATCGAACTCAACGCCGTGGCCGTGGAAAAGAACCAGCAGGCGTTCAACTGGGGGCGCTACGTCGCGCACCATGGCGAGGCGGCCGTGCGCGCGTTCACGAAAACGCCCGCAGCGCCGCAGGCCATCGTTCTGCAGATGCCCGAATCGCTGGACAAGGTGATCGCCGCGCGCGAAGTGTTGCTCACGGCATATCAGAACACCGCGTACGCGCAGCACTATCGCCGCGTAGTCGACCGTATTCGCGCGAAGGAGACAGCGCTTGGCGGCGACGCGAAGCTGCCGCTCACGCTCGCCGTCGCCGTGAATCTCGCGAAGCTGATGGCTTACAAGGACGAATACGAAGTCGCGCGTCTTTATGCCGATCCTGCGTATCTGCAGAAATTGCGCGAGCAGTTCGAAGGCGAGCCGGGCCGCGACTACAAGCTGAACTTCTGGCTCGCGCCGCCGCTGCTCGCGAAGCGCGACGAGCACGGCCATCTCGTGAAGCGCCGCTTCGGTCCGTGGGTGCTGCCGGTGTTGCGCACGCTGGCCCGCATGAAGGGACTGCGCGGCACGGCGTTCGACGTGTTCGGCAAGACCGAAGAACGTCGCGACGAACGCCGCTCGATCGTGGAATACGTGGCGCTCGTGGACGAATTCTGCGCGAGCCTCGACACACAGCGCGTGGCCGCCGCGCTCCAGCTTGCCGCGCTGCCCGACGAGATTCGCGGCTTCGGCCACGTCAAGGCGCGCAATCTTGCTGCGGCGGAGAAAAAGAAGGAGCGCTTGCTCGCGGACTATCGCACGCCCGCGGCGCAGCGCGCCACGGCGTGAGAGGCGTAAAAGCGATCAGGGAAGCAGGCGCCTGCCGATCAAGCGTGGCAGGCGCAGCGCAAACCCACTCACGAGCCGCAGATGCATGCCCGCGAGCAGCAGGTTGTCGCGCACGTAGTTGAAATGCGAAACGCCGCCTTCATCGGCGCCGAAGTAGCGCACCGGCGCTTCGATCTGGATGGGCCGCACCCCGGCCCAGCACAGGCGCACGGCGGCTTCGGGATCGAAGTCGAAGCGGCGCATCCACGTCTGGCGCTCCATGATCGCCTTGAGCGGCGCGATGGGGTACACGCGAAAGCCGTAAAGCGAATCGCCGATACCGGCCCACAACGTTTCGAAGTCGGCGAAGAAGTTCGAGACGCGCCGTCCCTGCACGCGCAGTTGCGGCGCGCTTGCGTCGAACTTCGGCCGACCCAGCACCATGGCTTCAGGCGCGGCCTGCGAGGCGGCCATGAATTCGGGAATCAACGCGGTGGGGTGCTGGCCGTCGGAATCCATCGTCAGCACGTGAGTGAAACCGCGCGCGGCGGCGGCTTCGAGCCCGGCGAGCACCGCGCCGCCCTTGCCGCGGTTGGTGGGCAGCACGATGACGTGCAGGCCGGGGTCGTCGTTGGCCATGGCTTGCAGGCGCGCGGCGCTGCCATCGGTGCTGCCGTCCACCACGACCCATACGGGGTTCCATTGCGCGCGCGCGCTGCGCACCGTCTCTTCGAGCTTGGCACCGGGGTTGTAGCTCGGGATCAGGACAAGATGCGTGGACGAAGGCGTGGACATGGCAGCGGGTGCCTCTACAGCGTGAGACCCTGAAAAAATTTTAGGTCGCGCCGCTGCGCGTGCATAACCGCCGTGGCGGACGTCCGGCGCATCGTGCGCGGGGACTTCGTAACCGGATGCTTCGGCGCTCGAGCCCGTGCTTGTGCCGGGCGCGGAGCGCGACTGCCGCTTTGCGTCGAAGGGTTGCACAGACACTCGTATTTCCTCAGAGGATGCAGCGGCGGAATACGCGCCGCGTGTTCAGGCCAGGCCGCCGTTGATCGAGAGCACTTGCCCCGTCACGTAGGCGGCCGCGTCGGACACCAGGTACGCCACCATGGCCGCGACTTCCGCGGGCTGGCCGGCGCGCTGCGCGGGCACCAGCTGCTTGATGCGCTCGGCGGGAAACGCGCGCTCCGCCATGGGCGAAGCGATGATGCCGGGCGCCACGGCGTTCACGGTGATGCCGCGCGAGGCCAGCTCCAGCGAAAGCGATTTCGTTGCGCCGATCAGCCCGGCCTTCGCGGCCGCATAGTTCGCCTGGCCGCGGTTGCCCATCACGCCAGCGATCGAAGCGATGTTGACGATGCGCCCGCGGCGCGTGCGGATCATCGGCATGAGAAGCGGCTGCGTGACATTGAAAAAGCCGTTGAGCGAGACGTCGATCACGCGGCGCCATTGTTCGCGCCGCATGCCCACCAGCGGCGCGTCGTCGTGAATGCCCGCGTTGTTCACCAGGATCTGCACGGGCGCGTCTTCCACGAGGCGCGTAAGCGCGGCCTCGGTCGCGTCGGCGTCGGTCACGTCGAAGGCAATGGCGTGCGCGCTGCCGCCCGCCGCGACGATGCGCTGCGCAACCGCTTCGGCCTCTGCCAGACGCCGGTTCGCATGCACCCAGACCTCGTGGCCCGCTTGCGCGAGCGCAACGCTGATGGCCTGGCCGAGTGCGCCGCTGCCGCCCGTCACGAGTGCACGCATGCGTTTTTCTCCATCAATCCTGGCTGGCGCCGGCAATGACGTTACCGCACGCGGTGCGCCGCGACATAGGCAGCCAGCGAGCCGAGCGTCGCGAAGATTTTCTCGTTTTCCGGATTGTCCGAGCGCAGCTCGAAGCCGTACTTCTTCGAGATCAGCAGCGCGATTTCCAGGATGTCGATCGAGTCGAGCCCGAAGCCTTCGCCGTACAGCGGGGTGTCGGCGCTCACTTCGTTGAGCGAGACATCTTCCAGATTCAGCTCTTTCACGATCTGCGCGGCGAGCTCGTGTTCCAGTTCGTTCATCATGCGTGGGCTCTCCGGGCATGCGGACCGTAGCGGCGGCTGCCCGTTTTTAGGGTTCGTTGGATGTAAAAGTTACCAGGATTCTAAGTGAAGGGTATCGGTGCGTATACGGTGCTCCCCGGCGAAAGGGTTACAGAGGGTCGGTGCCAGGCGGCGCGCATTTTTGGGATCGGAACGCGCGAGATGCTTGCGCGGCTTCGGGCCTGTCTGGATCGGACAAAAGCCTTACCTGGCGCGATTCCGAACATTCAGTTACAAACCGGCAGCCGGCAGGACAGGTGATCGGGTCCCGCCAATCTTAAAATGTGCGTGCTTGCAAGAAACCGGCCCGATACTTGCATTTCCTATGATGATTCGTCGCGCTTGCCACGCCCTACGATTGACTTACAGCGCCATTTGCGATCGTTGCCAGATGCCTTGTCCGCTTAGCCATTGCGCCTCGGGTTGCACCGGGGCCGCCCGCCCGCCGGCGCCATGTGCACGGCAGGGCGGCGCGCGCCTTTGCGGAGGCAAGCGATGAGCGCGCTGGCAGCGGCGGCGCGCGCGGCGCTTGGGGTGGCGGCCGTGGCCGCCTGGCAAATCGGCGCGCACTACGCGGTGGCGACGCCGGGTGCGCATGGCTTCGGCCTTGCCATGGCGCTCGTGCCGCCGCTCGCCATTGCGCTGGCCGCGGCCGCCCGCTCGCCGCGCCGTGCGTGGCTGTTGCCGCTGTGGACACTCGTGGCGCTCGCGCTGTGGTTCATGCGCACGCCGCTTGCTCTGCATTTTGAATGGGGGCTGTATCTGGAGCATGTGAGCTTCAACCTCGCGATGGCGCTGCTGTTCGGGCGCACGCTCGCGGCGGGGCGCGTGCCGCTGTGCACGCAGTTCGCGACGATGATCCATGGCGGCACGCTCCCGCCGGCCGTCGCGCGCTATACGCGGCGCATCACGCTCGCATGGGCGCTCTTTTTCGTCGCGATTGCCGGCGTTTCGACGCTGCTGTTCGCGGTTGCACCGATCGTCGCGTGGTCGACGTTCGCCAACTATCTGGCGTTGCCGCTCGTGGCGGTGATGTTCGTCGCCGAGCATGCTTGCCGGCGTTTCGCGCTGCCGGGCGAGCCGAATGCCGGCATGCTCGACGCGATTCGCGCCTACCGGCAGACGACCCGGCACACGACGCCGGCGCACGCGGAGCATTCCTGACCATGGGTGCCGCTCGCCCGCCCGAGTCGAAGCAGGGCCAAACACAGGACTCCGCACAGGAATCCGCACAGGAATTCGTATCGACCGAAGTTATGCAGACTCATCCGCTCGTTTTTCATACGTCGCCCGAACAGGTCATTGCCTGGCGCGACGGCGCGCCCGTCACGGTGCGCGCTTTCCTCGCCGATGTCACGCGTGTGGCCGCGGCGCTGCCGGCGGGCGGCCACGTGTTCAACGTTTGCCGCGACCGCTACCGCTTTACCGTGGGCCTGTGCGCGGCGCTCGTCTCGGGCCGCGTCAGCCTGTTGCCCTCGACGCAGACGCCGGAGACGGTGCGCCAGCTCGCAACCTTCGCGCCCGACGCGTTCTGCCTGCACGACGCGCCCGACTGCGCGATCGACCTGCCGCGTTTCGCCTGGCCCGAAGCGCAGCAAGAAGCCGCTGGGGACGCGCCGTTCGCCGTCCCGCAGATCGACGCCTCGCGCATCGTGGCTTACGTGTTCACGTCGGGCTCCACCGGCGCGCCGGTGCCGCACGGCAAGACCTGGGGCGCGCTCGTGGCGGGCGTGCGCGCGTCGGCCGAGCGCCACGGTCTCCTCAGCGCGCACGACTGCACGATCGTGGGCACCGTGCCGCCGCAGCACATGTACGGTTTCGAAGTGACCGTGCTGCTCCCGCTGATCGGCGGTTTCGCGTTCAGCAACCGGCTGCCGTTCTATCCCGTCGATATCCGCAGTGAGCTCGAAGCGGTGCCGCATCCGCGCGTGCTCGTGACCTCGCCGATCCATCTGCGCGCGCTGCTCGCCACCGGCCACGCGCTGCCGCCGGCCGAACTGGTACTTTCGGCTACGGCGCCGCTCTCGGAAAAGCTCGCACTCGAAGCGGAAGCGCGCCTGAAGGCGCCGCTCGTCGAAATCTACGGCAGCACCGAAACCGGCCAGATCGCGACGCGCCGCACCGCGAAGGGCGCGACGTGGCAACTGTTCCCGCAGGTCCGTTTCGAAGCGCGCGAAAGCGCGGCACAGGACGACGAAGGCCCGACGATGTGGGTCTCGGGCGGCCACGTGCAAGAGCCGGTGCCGATGGGCGACGCCATCGAACTGCTCGATGCCGAGCGATTCCTGCTGCACGGGCGCAAGGCGGACCTCATCAACATCGCGGGCAAGCGGACCTCGCTTGCGTACCTCAACCATCAGCTCAATGCGATTGCGGGCGTAGAGGACGGCGTGTTCTTCATGCCTGCCCACCTCGAGCACGATGCGCTCACGGGCCACGACGTCGTGCAGCGCCTCGTCGCGCTGGTGGTCGCGCCCACACTGCCGCTCGCCGATCTGCAGCGCGCGCTGCGCGAGCGCATCGATCGTGCGTTCCTGCCGCGTCCGCTTGTGTTCGTCGACGCGCTGCCGCGCAATGACACCGGCAAGCTGCCCCACGACGTGCTCGCGGCGTTCGTCGCGCTGCATATGCGCGGCGGCCTCGCGAGCGCCGCGAAGCGCGCCCCGGAGGCGACGCAAGCGAGCGCCGCGTCGGCACCCGCGTCCACGTTTTCGTTTGCGATACCCGCCGATCATCCCGCGCTGCCCGGCCATTTTCCGGGCCACCCGATCGTGCCCGGCGTCGTGCTGCTCGATCGCGCCATCGACGCGATCGGCACGGCGCTGAACCGGCCGTTCGCCACGTGGAAGCTCAGCAGCGCGAAATTCCTGAGCCCGGCCGCGCCCGGCGAAACACTCGACCTTGCCTGGGACGCAGCGGCGAGCGGCGCAATCCGCTTCACGCTGCGCGCGGGGGCGCGCGATGTCGCGAGCGGCGTGCTCAGTGACGCAATGAGCGACGTATTCCGCGCCGGACCGCTCGCGCCTGCAAGCGCGCAAACCGGAGCGCGACCATGACGAAGCGCACCGACTGGGCGAACCAGCAGGAGCGCAGCAATACGCTGCTCCTGCGCATCATGACGTGGCTTTCGCTGCGACTCGGCCGCCGCGCGGGCCGCGCGCTGCTGCACCTGATCGCGCTGTATTTCGTGCTGTTTTCGCCGCGCGCGTGCGCGGCCTCGCGCGACTACCTGCGCCGCGTGCTGGGCCGCCCGGCGCACTGGCGCGACGTGTACCGCCACGTGTTCACGTTTGCCTCGACGATCCACGACCGCGTTTATCTGGCCAACGCGCGCTTCGACCTGTTCGACATCCGCCCCCATGGCCATACGCTCGTGGACGAAACGCTCGCCAAGGGGCGCGGCGTGTTTCTGATGGGCGCGCACCTCGGCAGCTTCGAGGTCGTGCGCGCGCTCGGCCGCACGCGGCCCGATCTGCGTGTGGTCGTGACGATGTACGAAGAGAACGCCCAGAAGATCAACGCGACGCTCGCCGCCGTGAATCCTGCGGCCAAGCCCGAAGTGATCGGGCTAGGACAGGTCGGCTCGATGCTGAAGGTGCACGAGCGTCTCGACCAGAACTGCATGGTGGGCATGCTCGCGGACCGCACGCTGCTTGCCGACGACACGGCCACCATGCGGCGCATGGGTTTTCTCGGCGAGCCGGCGGCGTTCCCGCTCGGACCGCTCTATATGGCCGCGATGCTCAAGCGCCCGGTGCTCTTCATGACCGGTCTGTACCGTGGCGGCAATCGCTACGACGTGCACTTCGAAACGCTGGCGGACTTCACCGACGTGCCGCGCGAAGCGCGCCAGCGCGCGATCGACGCCGCGCTCGTGCGCTACGTCACGCTGCTCGACCGCTATTGCCGCAAGGCGCCGTACAACTGGTTCAACTACTACGACTTCTGGCAGGGCGGCAAGCAGGGCGCGAGTGTCGGCGCGCCGCTATCGACAACTGTGGCGGCAACTGCTGCATCCCGCGCGCCGGCCCCGGCGCGCCGCCGTGAAACGCGACCTCACGCCGAGCTTCCCGTGCACGAGGTGACCGACGCATGAGCGCGATCCACCGTTCCCCAACGTTACGCGCGCGCTGCCTGCGCGTGCTGGCGAGCGCCGCTTTCGTCGGTGGCTTCGTCGTGATGGCGGGCGCGCCGGTCGTGCAGGCGCAGGCTGCGGAATCGGCGCAACCCGCATGGACGCTCGACCGCCTGATGTCCACGCTGGCGCAGCACAAGTCCGGCCGCGCAAGCTTCACAGAGACGAAATACCTCTCGATCGCCACGCAGCCCGTGGAATCGTCAGGAGAACTCGTGTTCGTCGCGCCCGACCATCTGGAAAAGATCACACAGAACCCGAAGCCCGAACACCTCGTGGTGGACGGCGACATGCTGACCGTGCAGCGCGAGAACCACAAATACACGCTCGCGCTTGCGCGCTATCCGGAGCTGGGCGCGTTCATCGAAAGCATCCGTGCGACGCTCGCGGGCAACCGCTTCGCGCTGGAACAGGTCTACAAGGTCGCGCTCGCGGGTGAGGGCGACGACTGGACGCTCACGCTCACGCCGCTCGACTCGCGCATGCGCAAGGTGGTGAGCACGATCACGATAGACGGCACGCGCGACGCGATGCGCAGCGTCTCGATCCAGCAGGCCGACGGCGACCATTTGGTGATGCGCCTGCACGCCCTTTCCGCGGACACGAACTGATGAACCCGCGCGCCCATCCGCTCCTCGCACGCGGCTTCGCGCTCGCGCAGCGCCGCGCCGTCGCGGTGTGGCTGCTGTGCCTCGTTGCGTGCGCGGTGGCGATCGGGCGCGCGAATTTCACCGCCGACCTCTCGGCGTTCCTGCCGCGCTCGCCGACCCCCACGCAGCAAGTGCTCGTCGATCAACTGCGCGACGGTCTGGCTTCGCGGCTCATTCTCATTGGCATCGACGGCGGCTACGAGAGCACGCGCGCCGCGCTCTCGCGCCGCGTGGCGGCGACCTTGCGTGCGGACCCGCAATTCGTGGCGATTCACAACGGCTCGGGCCAGAACGATGCACGCGACGAGCAGTTCATGTTCTCGCACCGCTACGTGCTGAGCCCCGCGGTCACGCCGCAACATTTCACGCAACAGGGGCTGCACGAGGCGCTGGGCGAGAGCCTCGATCTGTTGACGTCTTCGGCCGGGCTGGTTGCCAAGGACCTGCTGCCGCGCGATCCCACCGGCGAAGTGGCGGCGATGCTCGGCCAGCTCGACAGCGCGTCGCAGCCCGAGAGCCGCGGCGGCGTATGGGCCTCGCGTGACGGCCGGCGCGCCGTGCTAGTGGCGCAAACTGCCGCCGCCGGCTCCGACACCGACGCGCAGGCCCATGCCATCGACGCTGTGCGCGCGGCCTTCGCTGCCGCCACGCGCACCTTGCCCAATGCTTCGGCCTACCAGGTATTGCTGACGGGGCCCGGCGTGTTCGGCGTTGCCACGCGCGACGCCATCCGCCACGACGTGGAGCGCCTCTCTACCTTGAGCCTCGTGCTGATCGTCGCACTGTTGCTCACGCTGTACCGCTCGCCGCGCACGCTGGCGCTCGGCCTGTTGCCGGTACTTTCGGGCGTGGCGGCGGGCATCGCCACGGTGTCGCTCGTGTTCGGCACGGTGCATGGCTTGACGCTCGGCTTCGGCACGACGCTGATGGGCGAGGCGGTGGACTACTCGATCTATCTGTTCGTGCAGTCGTCGCAGGGCGGCCCACATGGCGCGCCGCAGAGCCGCGACACCATGCGTGCGTGGCTTGCCGCCTACTGGCCGACCATTCGCCTTGGCGTGCTCACCTCGGTGTGCGGCTTTGCGACGATGCTGTTCTCGGGCTTTCCGGGCCTCGTGCAACTCGGGCTCTATTCGATCGCGGGCCTCGTGAGCGCCGCGCTCGTGACGCGCTTCGTGCTGCCGCAGTTGTGCGGCGGCGCCGTGGCGATTCGCGACGTTTCGCGCATCGGCGCGGTGCTCGCCCGGTTTGCGTACGCAGCACCCCGGCTGCGCTGGCCGCTCGCGGCACTCGTGCTCGCCGCGGTAGCCTCGCTCTGGCTGCATCGCGACGATCTCTGGAGCCACGAGCTTGCCTCCCTGAGCCCCGTGCCCGCCGCGAGCCAGGCGCTCGACACGCGCCTGCGTGCGGACGTGGGTGCGCCCGACGTGCGCTATCTCGTGGTGATACCGGCCGCGAGCGAGCAGGCCGCGCTCGAAGGCGCAGAGAAGGTCGGGGCGCAACTGCAGCCGCTCGTCGAGCGTGGCTTGCTGGGCGGCTTCGAGAGCCCCGCGCGTTACCTGCCGAGCGACGCCACGCAGCATGCGCGCCTGGCGAGCCTGCCGGAGAAGGACGTGCTCGCAGCACGCATGCAGGAGGCGATCAAGAACCAGCCAGTGGACGTGAGACCCGACGCCTTCGCGCCTTTCCTCGCCGATGTCGAGGCGGCGCGCAACGCGCCGCTCGTCACACGCACGGACCTCAAAGGCACGTCGATGGCACTGGCCGTCGACGCGCTCCTGACCCAGCGCGACGGCCAGTGGAACGCCATGCTCGCCTTGCGCGCGCCGCGCCATTCACAGGGCGCACAGGCCACGCAGGCCGCGAACACGCCGAGCCTCGACGCCAGCACCGTGAGCGACGCCGTCGCGCGTGCGAACGTGCCGGGCGCACTCTTCGTCGACTTGAAGACCGAAGCCGACCGCATGTACCTCGACTACGTGCACGAAGACATCCGCCTCTCGCTCGCGGGCTTTGTCGTCATTGTCGTGCTGCTGGCGCTCGCGCTGCGCTCGTTCTCGCGCGCGGCGCGTGCGCTCGCGCCGCTCGTCGCGGCGGTGCTGGTCGTGGCGGCGGGATTCGCGCTGGCGGGCGTATCGCTCACCATCCTGCACCTGATCGGCATGCTGCTCATCGTCGCGGTGGGCTCGAACTATGCGTTGTTCTTCTGCAAGCGCGACGACGAAGCGGGCATCACGCCGCGCACGCTCGTCTCGCTGCTCGTTGCCAATCTCGCGACGGTAGCGGGTTTTGGCCTGCTCGCGCTCTCGCACGTGCCGCTGCTCGAAACGTTCGGGCTCACGGTTGGGCCGGGCGCGATGCTCGCGCTCATATTCGCGGCGATTCTCGCGCCGCCGCTCGTACGCGGGAGCGACGAGGCGCATAGGGCTGCCGATAACCCCGAAGAGCGGCAGGCGGCCAGCCCGCGCACCGAACGCACGCACATGAGCCACCCGCACGGAGGCCGCGCATGAACTCGGCTTCGTTGCCCTCTACGCGCGTGAAGGCCGCGACCGCTACGGCGCGCCGCTGGAAGCCTTCGCCGTTCATTGGCGCAGCGGCAGCGGTGCACGCGGGCGCGGCCGCCGGCCTGGTTGCGCATCCGGGTGCGTGGCCGTGGGCCGCGGGTAGCGTAGTCGCCTCGCATCTCGCGCTGACTGCCGCGGGCCTGTGGCCGCGCAGCGCATTGCTCGGCCCGAACTGGACGCGACTGCCCGAGCACGCGGGGCAGCGTATCGCGCTCACGATCGACGATGGTCCGGACCCCGAAGTGACGCCGCGTGTGCTCGACCTGCTCGACCGGTTTGATGCGCGCGCAACGTTCTTCTGCATCGGCGATCTGGCGCAACGCTACCCGCATCTGGTGGAGGCGATCGTGGCGCGCGGCCATGCCGTCGAGAATCATAGCCAGCGCCATCGGCATACATTCTCCCTCTCGGGGCCGCTCGCGATGAAGCGCGAGATCGAGGCGGCGCAGCGCGCGCTCACCGAAATCGCGGGTACGCCGCCGCGCTTCTTCCGCGCACCGGCGGGCCTGCGCAATCCGTTCCTCGAGCCGGTGCTGTGCGGCCTCGGCCTGCGCCTCGCAAGCTGGACGCGGCGCGGCTTCGACACCTGCGCGAAAGACGCCGGCACGGTCACGCACCGCCTGCTCGATGGCCTGGCCGAGCGCGACATCCTTCTTGTGCACGATGGCCATGCAGCGCGCGACGCGCGCGGCGAGCCGCTCGTGCTCGACGTGCTGCCGCCGCTCCTGCGCGCCGCCGCCGAACGCCAGCTACAGTGGACGACACTGCGCGCGTGCCTCGACGGCGAAGCCGGTCAACCCTGATTCCACCGCAGCGACAACGGACCGACTGACGTGAAACCACTCCTCCTTTCGCATTTCACCGCTACCAGCTGCCTCGGGCGCGGGCTCGACGCGACGCTCGCTGCGTTGCGCGGCAAGCGCGGTGGGCTCGCGCGCTGCGACTTCGCGCGCGCGGATCTCGATACGTGGATCGGCGCGGTGGCGGACCTGGAGAGCGAGACCGTGCGTGCCGACCTCGCGGACTACGCGTGCCGCAACCACCGCCTCGCGCAAATCGGCTTCACGCAGGACGGGTTTGCCGAGCACGTTCGGGCCGCGATTGCACGCTATGGTGCGGATCGCGTGGGCGTGTTCGTCGGCACCAGCACCTCGGGCATTCTCGAAACCGAAAACGCGTACCGGCAGCGGGACCTGGAAAGCGGCGCGCTCAGGCCGGGCTTCCACTACGCACAAACGCACAACCCGTTCGCGCTGGCCTCATTCGTGCGCGCGTATTTCGGCCTGCGCGGACCGGCAACCTCGATTTCTTCTGCCTGTTCTTCGGGCGCGAAGGTGTTCGGATCCGCGCGCCGCATGATCGAAGCGGGGTTGATCGACGCGGCGGTGGTAGGCGGCGTCGATTCGCTCTGCTTGACAACCTTGTACGGCTTCAATTCGCTCGAACTGCTTTCGCGCGACCCGTGCCGCCCGTTCGACGTGAATCGCAACGGCATTTCGATTGGCGAGGCCGCGGCGTTCGCCTTTCTCGAACGCCCGCCCGCCACGCCGGACGACGACGCCATCCTGCTGCTTGGCGTGGGCGAATCGAGCGATGCGCACCACATGTCGTCGCCGCATCCCGAGGGACTCGGCGCGCGCGCCGCAATGACGCAGGCACTTTCCACAGCAGGCGTGGCCGCAAGCGAGGTCGGCTACATCAATCTGCATGGCACGGCCACGCCGAGCAACGACGCCGCCGAAAGCCGCGCGGTCAACGCCCTGTTCGAGCGCACGCCGTGCAGTTCGACCAAGGGCGCGACGGGGCACACGCTCGGTGCGGCGGGCGCGCTCGAAGCGGTGATCTCGGCGCTCGCGCTGCGCCATCGCTTCGTGCCCGCCGGCGTCAACACCACGCAGCCCGACGCGGCGCTCGGCCTTGACTACGTGCTCGAAAGCCGAGAGTCGCAAGTGGGTGCCGCGCTCAGCAACTCATTCGGTTTTGGCGGCACGAACTGCAGCCTCCTGTTCGGCCGCGCGGACCGCGCACATCACGGATGACCGCCATGAGACTTTGCGCATTCATTGAAAGCGTCGGCGTGATTGGCCCGGGTCTTGCCAACTGGCCGCAGGCCGCAGACGTGCTCGCCGCGCGCACGCCCTACGCGAGCGCACGCACGGTGCTGCCGCCGCCGGAAGGTCTGCCGGCGGCAGAGCGCCGCCGCACCGGCGCGGTCGTCAAGACCGCGCTGGCCGTGGGCCACGAAGCCGTCGCGGCAAGCGGCCGCGACGCCACCACGCTGGCCACCGTGTTCGCCGCCTCGGGCGGAGATGGTCAGAACTGCCACATAATCTGCGACGCGCTTGCCGGCGAGGATCGTCTGCTTTCGCCCACGCGTTTTCACAACTCGGTGCACAACGCGCCGGCGGGCTACTGGAGCATTGCGACACGCGACCAGGCCACGTCGAACGTGCTGTGCGCGCACGACGGCAGCTTCGCAGCGGGTCTGATCGAAAGCGCGTGCCAGGTGGCCGTGGACGGCGTGCCTACCTTGCTGATCGCCTACGACGCCGACTATCCCGAGCCGCTGCACGCGCTGCGTCCCGTGGCCGATGCATTTGGCGTGGCGCTCGTGCTCGCGCCGCAGGCGAGCGCGACGACGATCGCGCGGCTCGATGTGACGCTCACCGAAGCGCTCGCGACGCCGCTTGCCTCGCCGGAACTCGAAGCGCTGCGCACGAACAATCCCGCCGCGCGTGCGCTGCCGTTGCTCGAAGCGCTGGCGTGCATGGAGAAGTCCGGCCGGCCGGCAAGCGTGGTTATCGACTATTTGCCCGAATTGCGCGTGCAAATCGACGTGGCGCCCGCGGGTGCGTTTGGAGAGGGCGCATGACGACGCAAGCCGCCCTGCCGGGTACCCTCGCGGACGTGATCGCGAGCGCTGCGACGATTGCGCCGATCGACCGCGCATGGATCGCGGCGCGCATACCGCATAGCGGCGCGATGTGCCTGCTCGATGGCGTGCAAGCGTGGGACGAAACGCATATCCGTTGTACGGCAACGAGCCATCGCGATCCACACAATCCGCTGCGCTCGCGCGGCCGTCTCGCGGCGGTATGCGGCGTGGAATTTGCCGCGCAGGCGATGGCGGTGCACGGCGCGTTGCTCGGTGCAATGGATGGTGCAGCGGCGGACCGCCCGCGCGTGGGTTTTCTTGCTAGCGTGCGCAACGTGATTGCGCACGTTGACCGCCTCGATACGCTCGCTACGCCGCTCGCGATCGAAGCCGAGCGCGTGAGCGGCAGCGGCAACACGATCCTCTATGGTTTTACGCTGCGCGGCGAGGGCCGCGTGCTGTTGACGGGACGCGCGGCGGTCATGCTCGACGCGTCCGCAGTCATTCGATGACAATACAAAAGGGAGCCCGACGATGAAATCCAAACGGTTCATACTTGCCGCGCTCGTGCTGGGCATGGCCAGCACGATGGCGCACGCCGACCTTCACGAAGTGAAGGAGAACATCAAGCACGACTCGAAGGAAGCGGCCACGAAAACCGGCCACGCCGCGCGCGACTTCGGCCACGCCACCGCGAATGCGGCGAAGACAGTGGGCCACGGCATCGCGCATGTGTCGCGCGAAGGCTACGAGGCCACGAAGCGTGCGACCAAGCGCGTGTTCCATAAAGACGGCAGCAGCGAAAGCAGCGAGAAGAGCCAGGCGTAAGGCGGTTTTCAGCTACGCGCCGGCATTCGTAGGCGTTTACCCTCGCGCGTACCTACGCTTCGCGCGCCTCCGTCCACTCGGCGTGCCTTCCCGTCCGCGCCCTGAAATCCGCCTCGCCAGCGTTCCCACTCAACACTTCAAGATACCGCCGCCCCTGCCGTTAATGCAGGGGCGGCGTCATCGCTCGCCTCGCGGCGAACGGTGCGCCTCACACCACAACAAAGATCGGGCCGGCCGCGGGCGCGACGTGCATCACACGCACTGCGGCAAGAAGAGGGGAAGAAGGTATGGTCTATTCCCAGGCGGCGGGAGCGTTCGGCGCAGCGGGATCACGGGGCGGTCAGTCGGAGGTGTCGAAAGAATCGAGCGAGGCCGTGAGCGGAGCGGATGCGGCGCTCGCTGAAGAGCGAAACGTACTCAGGCTGGTGTCGCGCAGCATGCCGCTGCCGGAACTGCTGGCGGAGGTCTGCTGCCGCGCCGAACGGCTGCTGGGCGAGGGCGCGAACTGCGCGATCCTGCAACTGGACGGCGACGGCCGGCGCCTGCGCATCGGCAGCGCGCCGTCATTGCCGGCGCAGTATCACGCCGCGTTCGACGGCACGCCGGTCGGTTCCGGCACGAGCCCGTCCGGCACGGCAATCCACGAGCGGCGCACGGTTTGCGTCGACGACTTCGAACGCGCAGACGAATGGGGCGAGTACCGCCGCATCGCGCTCGACAGCGGCCTGCGCGCAGTCTGGACCACACCGCTCGACGACGACAGTGGCGGCGTAATGGGTGCGCTCGCCGTGTACCAGAGCCGGCCCTGGCGGCCCACCGCGGCCGAGGAGGCGTTGCTGTGCGATATCGCCAGCAGCGTCGCGGCCATGCTCAACCAGCAGACCATGGCCGAGCGTCTCGCGCTGAGCGAAGAGCATCATCGCCTCGTGGTGGATCACCTTAACGAAGGCATCGTGATGCAGGCCCGCGACGACACCGTGCTCGCCTGCAACCGCAGCGCGCGGCGCATGCTGCGGCTGCCCGAGCACGCCATCGGCCTGAGCATCCTGAAGGTGATTCCGCGCGTGCTCGACGAAAGCGGCAAGCCGCTGCCCATCTCGAAGCGCCCGAGCATGCAGGCGCTCAAGACGGGCAAGCCGGTGCTCGGCGAGACGGTTGGCCTCGAACTCGCGGATGGCGAGATCGTGTGGGTGAGCGAGAACGTGCTGCCGATTTTCCGGTCCGGCGAAAGCGAGCCGGTTTCCGTGGTGGTTTCGTTCACCGACATCGGGCCCGTGCGCGAAGCGCAGCAGCAATTGCGCTATCTCGCCACGCGCGACCCGCTCACGGGGCTCTATAACCGCACGTTCCTCGCCGAGCGCATGCACACGCTGCTCGAAACGGCGAGTTGCTCGGCGCGGCCCGCGCTCCTCTTCGTCGATCTCGACGGCTTCAAGAAGGTCAACGACACGGGCGGCCACGAGGCGGGAGACTCGCTGCTGCGCGACGTGGGGCGGCGGCTCGCCGCTTGCGTGAGCGACGCGGACACGCTCGCGCGCGTGGGCGGCGACGAATTCGTGATCGCGGTGTGCTGCTACGAGAGCGTGGACGAACTCGTCGCGCTGGCGCAGCGCGTGCTCGCCGCGATCGCTGCGCCGTTCGCGGTGGCGGGCAACGAGTACTACCTGGGTGCGTCGATTGGCATCAGTCTGTATCCCGACGACGGCCGCAGCGCCGCCGCGCTCATCCGCAACGCCGACTCGGCCATGTACGCGGCCAAGCAGCGCGGCACCAACCAGTTCCAGTTCTTCACGACCGAATTGCGCCAGCGCCTGCAGCGCCGTTTCCAGATCGAGCGGGGGCTGCGCCGCGCGCTCGCTTCGGGCGAGCTGCGCCTCGTGTATCAGCCGATCGTGGATGGCGAAAGCGGCCGCATGATCGGCGCGGAGGCGCTGCTGCGCTGGGAGAGCGAGGAGCTGGGGCAGGTCTCGCCCGTGGAGTTCATTCCCGTGGCCGAGGACACCGGCATGATCATCCCGATCGGCCAGTGGGTGCTCGAGCATGCGTGCCGCCAGGCCGCGCAGTGGCGGCGCCTCTTTGCGCCCGACTTCGTCATGGCGGTCAACTTTTCGCCGCGCCAGATTGCAGACGGGCTGGTCGAACAGGTCGAGGACTGTCTTGCGCGTACCGGACTCGCGCCCGACGCGCTCGAAGTGGAGATCACCGAAGGCATTCTCATGAGCGACAGCCAGAGCGTGCTGCCTCTGCTGCACGCGCTCAACGACATTGGCGTGCGCATTTCGGTGGACGACTTCGGCACCGGCTATTCGTCGCTCTCGTATCTGAAGCGTTTTCCGCTGCACCATCTGAAGGTCGATCGCACGTTCGTGGCGGGCTTGCCGGGCAACCGCGATTCCGTGGCGATCACCCAGGCCGTCGTGGCGATGGCGCATTCGCTCGGCATGCGCGTGACCGCCGAAGGCGTGGAAACGCCCGAGCAGTCCTCGTTTCTCCGCTCGCTGCGCTGCGAGCGGCAGCAGGGTTACCTGTTCGGCCGTCCGGTGAGCGCCCAGGCCTGCGCGGCGCTGCTGCGCGAGCATGCCGCCGGCCACGTGCGGGAGGGCGCGTGAGGGCGCGTGGATGTGCCCGGATACGGCACGGTCGTGCGGAAGTAACAGGTTGAAAGCTGGCTCAAGAATTCCCGCGCGAGGCCGTAGACGGAAGACAGGGAACCGATGCCACGAGCATCGGTTCGCACCGGACAAAGCGGCACACGATAAGGACACGAGAGAATCATGGACAGCGGCTTCGCAATCGACGAACGAACGCGCCTGACAAGCACGAACCAGTTCGAACTCTTGCTATTCCGTCTCGGCGCGGCGCCGGGCAGCGAGGTGGGCGAAGTCTTCGGCATCAACGTTTTCAAGGTACGGGAAATCCTGAGCATGCCGGCGATCACGCCGATCGCGGCGTCGTCGCCCTACGTGCTGGGCGCGGCGAACATTCGCGGCCAGGTGATGCCCGTGATCGACCTGCCGCGGCTCATGGGCTGCGAGCCGGCCACGGGACTGAACATCCTGCTCGTGACCGAATTCGCGCGCTCCACGCAGGGCTTCGCGCTCGAAAGCGTGGACGAGATCGTGCGGCTCGAATGGAGCCAGGTGCTGACCGCCGACGTCACGATGGGCAACCGCGTGACGAGCATCGCGCGGCTCGAGAACGACCCCGAGAGCAAGCGGCTCGTGCAGGTGGTGGATGTGGAGCAGGTGCTGCGCGACGTGTTCCCGGCGCAGCACGGCGCGGTCGTGGCGGAGGACGTGGGCGAGCCCGCGATGATTCCGGCGGGCGCGAAGGTGCTGGCCGCCGACGACTCGGGATTCGCGCGCGAGTTGATCGGCCAGAGCCTCAAGGCGCTCGGCGTGGAATACACGATGGCGAAGACGGGCCTCGAAGCATGGAAACAGCTCGACGCGATCGCGACGAGCGCGGAGCGCGACGGCGTGCGTGCGAAGGATCGCATTGCGCTCGTGCTGACCGACCTCGAAATGCCGGAGATGGATGGCTTCACGCTCACGCGCAAGATCAAGGCGGACCCGCGGACCGTGGATATTCCCGTGGTGATCCATTCGTCGCTTACGGGCACCGCGAATGAAGCGCACGTAAAGAACGCTGGCGCGAGCGGTTATGTGGCCAAGTTCGCCGCTGGCGATCTGGCGGGGGCGATTCGCAGCGCGCTTGCCGGGAAGCCGGTTTACGCGTGATTCGCTTTGACTCTCGCTAACGCGCAAACAACCTCCCCAACTGCGGCTCGCTATCCCGCACCCCTGCGAGCCGCAGCGCGTGCCAGGCCATCGCGTAGTTGCTCGACAGCACGGGCTTGCCGGTCTGCGCTTCGATCTCCAGCACCAGCGAGGCCACGCGCAAACTCGTGCACGAGACGAACACCGCATCGGCGTCGTCGTGGCGCGCGAGCCTGTCTATCGCACTGCGAATCGAACTCGCGTCGATGCGCGCCACCTCGTTGTCGTCCGCATGCTCGAACGAGGCCATGCGCGTGACGGCCACGCCGCGCGCCTCGATGTAATCGCGCATGAAGTCGTTGATCGTTCGCACATAGGGCGTCAGCAGCGCCACGCGGCGCACGTCGAGTGCGCGCAGCGCGGCGAGCGCCGCCGTGATCGGCGTGGTGCATTCGATGCCGGGCCGTGCCTCGTGAATGCGCGAAGCGACTTTCTCTTCGCCTATGACCATAGAAGCCGAGGTGCAGCCGAACGCCACCACGTCCAGCCGCTCGCCGGGCAAGAGCAGGCTCACGGCCGGGGCGATGCGCGCTTCGATTTCCGCCAGACGCGGCGGCGTGATGTCCGGCGAATTCTCCACGCGGCTCTCGTAGAACGCCACGCCCGGCTGGCGCAACAAGTCGCGCCATTCGTGTTCGATCGTATGGTCGGTGGCCAGCACGACGAGGCCAATCGCGGCGCGGCGGGCAATGCCGCCGTCGAGCGCGAAATCGAGCTTCGTGTAGGTGTCCTCGTGATCTTGCGGCGGTGCGGTAGTGTTCATCTCAGCGTCAGTCCCGTCATGTCGAGTTCGGGTTCGCGCCCGGCCATGATGTCCGCGAGCAGTTTCGCGGTGCCGCACGACATGGTCCAGCCCATGTGCCCGTGCCCCGTGTTCAGGAAGAAGTTGCGATGGCGCGTGCGGCCGATCAGCGGCGTGCCTTCGGGCGTCATCGGGCGCAACCCGGCCCAGTAGGTCGGCTGCGTGTAGTCGGCGCCCTGAGGAAAGAGTTCGTGTGCCGCCTGCATCATGGACGTGTAATCCGAGGGCGTATGGCGCGTGTCGTAGCCCGCGAAATCCGCGGTGGCGGTGAAGCGCAGGCGCGCGCCGAATCGCGCCCACGCCACGAGGTGATTCTCGTCCACGCCGCCCATGTCGGGCGGCCGATGTTCGGGCCCGCAGGGGAACGTCGCCGAATAGCCCTTCACGGGATAGATCGCGATGCGGTAGCCGAGCGGCCGCGCGAGGATCGGCGACCAGGAGCCGAGCGCGAGCACGTAGTCGTCGC
Organism: Paraburkholderia sp. J10-1; assembly: GCF_905220165.1. NCBI lineage: Bacteria > Pseudomonadati > Pseudomonadota > Betaproteobacteria > Burkholderiales > Burkholderiaceae > Paraburkholderia > Paraburkholderia sp. J10-1. The sequence goes on from NZ_CAJMYW010000011.1 coordinate 91,366, forward strand.
CCTGGATCACGCCGGCGCGCGTATGCACGCCGGTAATGCGGTCGCCGGCGGCTTCGATGGCCTCGATCGGGGCGTCGAACACGAAGTGCACGCCCATACGTTCGCAAACCTCTTTGAGCGCGCGCGTGAAGCGGTGCGCGTCGCCGCTCTCGTCGCTCGGGCAGTAAATCGCGCCGGCAATGCGCTCGCGCGCGTGGGCGAGCGCGGGTTCGCGCGCGGCGACGGCCGCGGCGTCGAGCGTTTCGAGCGGCAGGCCGTTTTCGACGAGGATCGACATGTGAGCGCGGCCGCGTTCGAACGAGGCGGCGTCGCGATAGAGATAGAGCAGGCCGCGGCTGATACGGTCGTATTCGAGCTGTTCGCGCGTCGTGACCTCTTGCAGTTGATGCTGCGAATAGCGGCATAACCGCACCTTGCGCGAGGTATTTTCGCGCGAGCGCGCTTCGGTACAGTTGGCCAGGAATTGCGCGCACCATGCCCACATGTGCGGATCGGCCCTGAGGTGCAGGCGCAGCGCCTGGCCCTCGACGAACAGCGATTTGAGCAGGATTTTCGGCGCGCGGGGCGAAGCCCACGTGTACGAATGGCCAGGCGCGACGAGCCCCGCGTTGGCGAAACTGGTTTCGAGCGCAACGCCCCCGCGTCGCTCGACCACGGTGACGTCGCGGCCATCGTGCGCGAGGTAGTACGCGCTCGTGACGCCTGCTATGCCGCCGCCCAGCACGATGGTCTTCATTCGCGCGCCTCCATGCGTGTATACAAAGTACCTTCACGCCGCCCCAAGCGCACGCGATTTGTATACGCGCATACCCTATAGCAGTTAAACGCTGGCATGCATCTATCATGGATAAGTCGTTATGCACCGGTCCCCATGCAAGCTGCGCGCCATGAGCGAGCGAGTCCTGCAGGGCATCGCACCGGACGAATTATTTCGTTTCGCTAACTGACCGCGCGGGCTCGCCTGCGTTGCGGCATCGCCCGGTCGGGTCCACGCTCAGGAGCCGCTCACATGAATCCTCAGAACAATGGCACGCTGCACGCAACCCTCGCGCTCACCTTCCTTTCGCTTGCCGCGCTCGCGCCTGGCTTCGCACAAGCCCAGACGATCAAGATCGGCGTGCCGGTGCCGCTTTCGGGCAGCAGCGCCGCAGCGGGCACGGATATCCTGAATGGCGCGAAGCTCGCGGCCGCGAAGATCAACGCGGCAGGCGGGGTGCTCGGCAAGCAGATCGAACTCGTACCCGAAGACGACGCCTGCGATGCGCAAACGGCGGTTCAGGCTGCGCAAAAGCTCGTGGATGCAGGCGTGGTCGCCGTGGCGGGCGGCTACTGCTCGAGCGCCGCATTGCCCGAGTTGACTGCGTTCCACCGGGCCGGCATTCCCTATGTGCTCGATGCCTCGACCAATCCGAAGCTCACGGAAATGGGCTACGACAACGTGTTTCGCACGATTGGCCGTGACGACGAGCAAGGGCCGTTTGCGGCCAGCTTCATGAAGAATTCGCTGCACGTGAAGCGCGCGGCGGTGATCGACGACAACACGACCTACGCGAAGGGTCTCGCGCAGAACACGGTCGAATCGCTCAAAAAGATGGGCGTAGACGTGGTGTATGCCGACTCGATCACGCCGGGCCAGATGGATTATTCGCCGACGCTTACCAAGGTATCCTCACTGAACCCGGACGTGATCTATTACACGGGCTACTTCTCGGAGGCGGGTCTGCTCGTGAAGGAAGCGCGCCAGGTGGGCCTGAAGATGACCTTCATGGGCGGCGATGGCACCAATGATCCGACGCTCATGAAGACGGCGGGGCCGGCCGCCGATGGCATGATCATCACGACCGCGCCGCTCGCGCAGTTCCTCGCGGGTGCGCACGACTACGTGGATCAGTACAACAAGTCCTATGGTCAAGGGCCGGGGCCGTATTCCGTGTATGAATACGACGCCGTGGGCGTGACGGCCAAGGCTATGGCCGATGCGAAGTCGGCCAAGCCCGCGGACATCAGCGCGGCGCTGCACAAGATCGCGAACTATCCGGGCGCCACGGGGACGATCGGTTTCAATCCGAAGGGCGATCGCAGCCGCGCCGTGTACATCACGGTCGTCGTGCACAACGATCAGTTCGAGCCTTATCAGCGCCAGGATGCAAACGGCAAGTGGGTGACCATGAAGTAAGCGCCCCGGGTCGCTCATGAGCACCTTTTTCCAGTTCGTCGTCGAGGGGCTGACGATCGGCTCGTTCTACGCGCTCGTCGCTCTCGGCTACACGATGGTCTACGGCATCATCCGGCTCATCAACTTCGCACACGGGGATCTCTTCATGGTGGGCGCGTTCATGGGCTGGACCGCGCTCGCCGCCCTCGCGGCCGCGCACCTGCCGCTCGCGCTCGCACTGTTCGTGGCCTTCGCGGTGGCCATGCTCGCGACCGGCCTGCTCGGCGTGGCGATCGCGCGCGTGGCGTACCAGCCTTTGCTGCGCGCGCCGCGCCTTTCCATTCTCATTACGGCGCTCGCCGTTTCGCTGCTGCTGGAGAACGGCGTGCTGATTGCCTACGGCGCGGGCTTTCGCACGTATCCGCACCTGCTCACGCATACCGGCTTCGATATTGCGAACGTGCACATTACGTTCGCGCAGATCGGCATTGTTGCGGCCAGCTTCGCGCTGATGAGCGCGCTGTATTTATTCGTACACCATACGTTTATCGGCACGGCCATGCGCGCGCTCGCCATCGACCAGGATGCGGCGCGCCTCATGGGCATCGACGTCGAGCGGCTCATCCAGCTCACGTTTTTTATCGGTTCGGCGCTCGCTGCGGTCGCCGGCGTGATGGAAGGGCTTTTCTACACGCAGATCAACTTCTTCATGGGCTTCGTGCTCGGCCTGCGCGCATTCACGGCGGCGGTGCTCGGCGGTATCGGCAATATTCCCGGTGCGATGGTGGGCGGCTTCCTGATCGGCTTGCTGGAAGCGTTCGGTGCGGGATATGTGTCCTCCCAGTGGACCGACGTGTTCGTGTTCGGCGTGCTGATTGCCGTGCTCGTGGTGAAGCCGACAGGGTTGTTCGGCGAACGCGTTGTCGAGAGGATGTGAGGCATGCGCGCACAGGCTGGGCAATCCCGGCAAACCACATGGGTCGCCGCCGTCGTGCTGATCGCGGCGGCGACCGCGTTGCCGGCCTTTGCAAGCGGCTATATCGTCGACGTCGGGCTCACCATCATCACGTATGCGATCCTCGGCCTCGGGTTGAACATCGTCGTGGGCTACGCCGGGTTGCTCGACCTCGGCTACGCGGCGTTCTTTGCCATTGGCGCCTACACCACGGCGCTGCTCGAAACCCTGCTGCATTTCTCGTTCTGGGCGACGCTGCCGTTCAGCCTCGCGTTCGCAGGCGCTTCCGGCGTCGTGATTGGCTATCCCACGTTGCGCCTGCGTAGCGACTATCTCGCCATTGTCACGCTCGGCTTTGGCGAGATCACGCGCATTGTCGCCACCAATCTCGACATTACCGGCGGCCCGAACGGCATCTACGGTATCGAGCCGCCGAGCCTGTTCGGCTTCGAGTTCAGTTCGCCGCGCTCGGTGTACGTGCTGGGCATGGTGTTCTTCATCGTCGTGCTCGTGTTCGCCGTGCGGCTCGGGCGTTCGCGCCTGGGGCGCGCGTGGACCAGCATCCGCGAGGATGAAGCCGCTGCCGAGGCGGTGGGCGTTGCGACCTTGCGCGTGAAGATGCTCGCCTACGTGTTAGGCGCGCTGATCGGTGGCCTGGCGGGCAGTCTGTTCGCCGCACGCTTCGGCACGATCGATCCCACAGCGTTCACGTATTTGCAGTCGGTGACGATCCTCATCGTCGTCGTGATGGGGGGGCGCGGCAGCATTCCCGGCGTAATACTGGGCGCGCTGATCGTTGCGGGGCTGCCGGAAATGCTGCGCTTCCTGAATCTGTGGCGCATTTTCGGCTTTGCCGTGGCGCTCGTCGTGCTCATGTTGTTGCGTCCGCAAGGATTGTGGCCCGCGCGCGTGAGGCGCGCCGCGCCGAGGCCCGAGGAAGCGACGGTGGCGCACGAAGCGGAAGCCGCAGAAGCGGCGGGCAAGGAATCCACGGCGGCCGTTTCTCTCGCCGATAGCGGCGGCCTCGAAGCCGCCGCCGCGCGCGAAACCCTGCTCGAGGTGCATGCCCTCGAGCGTCGCTTTGGCGGCGTTCGCGCGATCGGCGGGATCAGCTTCCAGGTGCGCAGCGGCGAGATTCTCGCGCTGATCGGCCCGAACGGCGCGGGCAAGACCACGGTGTTCAACTGTCTGACGGGTGTGATCCGCCCAACCGGCGGACGGCTCGTCTGGCGCGGCGAAGCGCTTGCCGGTGGCGCGCCCCATCGCAACGTGCATCGCGGCATAGCGCGCACGTTTCAGGGCATCCGGCTCTTTAACCACATGAGCGCGTTCGAGAACGTGCTGATCGGCATGGATCATCGTCTGCACACGGCCCTCGTGGCGGAGTTGCTGGGCACGCGCGCCGCGCGCGCCGAGGCTGCGGAGCACGGCGCGCTCGGGCAGCGCTGGCTCGATCTCGTAGGGCTCGGCGCGCGCGCGAGCGAATATGCCTCGGACCTTCCGTATGGCGATCAGCGCAGGCTGGAAATCGCCCGCGCGCTGGCGAGCCAGCCGCGCCTCCTGCTGCTCGACGAGCCCGCCGCCGGCATGAACCCCACCGAAAAACACGCGTTGATGGCGCAGATCCGCCGCATCCGCGACCTGGGCGTGACAGTGCTGCTGATCGAGCACGACATGGCGCTGGTGATGGGCGTGTCGGACCGCATCATCGTAATGGATCATGGCGAGATCATTGCCGAGGGCACGCCCGTGCAAATCCAGAACAACCCCGTGGTGATCGACGCCTATCTCGGCACGGCCGAAGAAGACGACGGACCGGACGCCGCGGACGGGGAGAAGTCGTTATGGAGTTAGACACGGCCGCCAAACTTCTCGACGTTCGCGACCTGCGCGTGAACTACGGCAACATCGAAGCGCTGCATGGCGTTTCGCTCGACGTCGAGCCGGGCGAGATCGTTGCGCTGCTCGGGGCCAACGGCGCGGGCAAGACCACGACGCTGCGCACCATCTCCGGGCTGCTGCGCCCGCGCGGCGGAAGCATTGCGTTTGCGGGGCAGGCGCTCGTCGGGCTGCCGTCGCATCGTATCGTTGCGCTTGGAATCGGGCATGTGCCTGAAGGGCGGCGCATTTTCGGCGGCCTGACCGTCGAGGAGAATTTGCGCCTTGGCGGTTACCTCTTGCGGCACGACGCCGGCGCGCTCGATCAAGGCATTGCTCAGGCATACGAAACATTCAGCAGACTGCGCGAGCGCAAGGAGCAGCTCGCGGGCACGCTAAGCGGTGGCGAGCAGCAGATGCTGGCGATTGCGCGCGCGCTCATGCTCAAGCCGAAACTCGTGCTGCTCGACGAGCCTTCAATGGGGCTTGCGCCCAAGCTCGTACGCGCGATCTTCGAAGTGATCGCGCGCATCAGCCACGCAGGCACGGCGGTGCTGCTGGTGGAACAGAACGCGCGGCAGGCGCTGCGCATTGCGAATCGGGCGTATGTGCTGGAAGGCGGCCGCGTGGCGCTCGCGGGTCCGGCCCACGAACTGGCCGACGACAACCGGGTGCGTGCCACCTATCTTGGCGGCGGCGCAGCGGCGCAGGAGGGTGGGGGGGCATAGGTGGTCAGCCAAAACATCCGTGTTGCATAAATTGCAAATCATTCTCGTTTGCATTAGCAATTCATCGTCATCCGATGCAAAATACAGAACACGACGACCTCGCGCGATGTGCTCACAGAAAAATTGCGCAAAAATAGACAAACTTAGCTGAATCAGCGAAGAAATTCCGGACTCATGGATCAGATCAGCTGCCATCGACCTGAACTCACGCAGCGCACGTTCGAACGGCCCTTCACGGCGACAAGCCATGAATACGATGCAGGTGTGAGGCAGGCGCGGCGCTCGCACGATCAGGCACAGCTCGTTTTCACCACGAGCGGCGTGCTGCGCGTGGCGACGCCCATCGGCATGTGGACGCTTGGTCCGCATCGCGGGCTGTGGCTTGCGCCGCGCGTGGGCCACGAGTTGATCGCGACGAGCGCGGTGCGCATGCATCGCGTGGTCTTCGAGCCGCAGGCGTCGCCGTGGCCGGAATCCGCATGCCACGCCGTGAGAGTTTCGTCGCTGCTACGCGAACTGGTGGTGGCGATGGTCGAAGACCGCGAGCGCAACTCGGAGTGCCGCCACGCGCTCATTACCCCGCTGTTGCTCAGTGAAATGCGCCAATCGCGCGAAGCGTCGGGCGCAGGGCTGCCGTTGCCGCTCGACCGCCGTTTGCGGCAGATTTGCGATGTCCTGCTGGCGGACCCGGCGAATGGCGACTCGCTTTCCGTCTGGGGCGAGCGTGTGGGCGCGAGCGAGCGCACGCTCGCGCGGCTTTTCAAGGACGAAACAGGGCTGACGTTCGGCCACTGGCGCCAGCAGTTGCGCATCGTCGAGGCGGTTTCGAAGCTCGCGCAAGGCGTGCGCGTGGCGGAGATCGCGGCGGAACTCGGTTACGCGAATGCGAGCGCGTTCATCACGATGTTTCGCAAGACGATGGGCGAGACGCCCCAGCGGTATCTAAAAAGCGAGCCGCGTTGAGCCGAGCGTGCCCTCGCGACCCGCTTACATCTGCCGGAACAGGTGAGCGTACTGCCGGCTCACCGCGAGCGCGCCGGCATGGCCGCGCAGCTGCAGTGTCATCTTCCCGATCGCGCTGACCGAGGCGCTTTCCACCTGATCCACATTGACCACCGTGCCGCGGTGCACCTGCCAGAAACGCTCGGGGTCCAGTTGCGCGCACAACTCTCGCAGGCTCGTGCGGATCAGCAGTTCGCCGCTGCGCGTCGTGACCACGACGTACTTGTCCGCTGCTTCGAAGTACAGAACATCTTCCACCGGCACCATGCGGATGTCGTTGCCGCTGGAAGCGCGCAGATAACGCAGCGGCGTCGCGCGCGGGGTGTCATCCGTGTTGCCCGCTCGCGCACCGGCCCGCGCTTCGCGAACGTCCTGCGTGATCGCTTCCAGCTGGCGCAGCACGCGTTGCAGATCCGCCTGCATTTGCGGCGCCTCGGTGTCGCTCGCCGCCGATCGCGCGAGCCGTGCGCGCAGGCGCTCCACCGTACGCGCGAGCCGCGCGGTTTCCACGGGTTTGAGCAGATAGTCGATGGCCGCGGCCTCGAAGGCTTCGAGCGCGTAAGCGTCGTAGGCGGTGACGAACACGATTTGCGGTGGCGCGGCGAGATTCGCGCAGGCGCGCGCGACATCGAGGCCGGTCGCGCCGGGCATGGCGATGTCGAGGAACGCGACGTCGGGCTGTAGCTTACCGATTTGCTCGATGGCTTCGTGGCCGTTGCCAGCCGTCGCCACGATGCGCAATTCCGGCCACACGGCGGCGAGTTCTCGCGCAAGCGCGGCGGCGATCAGCGGCTCGTCCTCGGCGATCAGCGCGGTCGGGGTGTCACGGGTTCGTGTCACATCGCCGGGCGTGTGGTTTTTCATGATCGGGACTCCTGCACGCTCACGTCAAGCGCATGACGCAAAGGCAGCCGCACACGCGCCACGAGGCCGTGCGGCACGTTCTCGATCAGCGTGAGCGACGCCTGCTCGCCGTAGAGCGCCGCAAGCCGCTCGCGCACATTCACGAGCCCGACGCCCGCGCCCTGGGTGCCCGGCGTCGCGCCAAAACCCGGGCCCGTGTCGGTCACGGTCAGCTCGACATGTTCATCGACGCGCCGTGCGACGACGTCGATTCTGCCGCCCTCGAGCGCGCCCTGAATGCCGTGCTTGAGCGCGTTTTCCACGAGCGGCTGCAGCAGCATGGGCGGCACCGGGAGATCGGCACAATCGCGCGGCAGGTCGAACGAGTAGACGAGGCGCGCTCCGATGCGCATGGCGTGCACAGCGAGCATCGCGTCGAGCACCTTGAACTGCACCGCGAGCGTTTCGCTTTGGGCGCGCGAGGCCTCCAGCGTCGCGCGCAGGAAACGGTTGAGGCTGGCGAGCAGCTCGCGCGCACGAGGGGGATCGGACGCGATCAGGCTGTCGAGCGTCGCCAGCGTGTTGAAGAGAAAGTGCGGCTCGATTTGCGCCTGCAGCGCCTGCAGGCGCGCGCTGAGCGCTGTGCGCTCGGCGGCTTCCTTTTGCCACGCCGTGCGCGCGACCTGCTCGCTCAGCTCGGCAATGCGCGTGCGCGACCAGCCATACCAGGTGACGAGCAGCGTGGCGGTGAGCGCAATCCAGCCCGTCAGCGGGAGATCTTTCGTCTCGAACGCGTAGCGCAGGCCCAGGCCAAGCACCACGCTTGCAATGGAGCGTCCGAGCTCCGCGCCGAGCATGATGGCCAGCACCATCGCGAGAGCGAGCCGCGGGCCCGTGAGGGCGTTGCGGCGCTGCAGGAAGAAGCGGGCGACGTCGAGCAGCAGCATGATCGAGAGCCCGATCGCCTGGCTGAATACGAAGTTGTCGATGAATCGGTGAAAGCCAACGGCGGTGAGCGCGACGGCGATCAGTGTGTTCCCGACGACGACGATCGCCCCCTCGCGCGCGAACCCGGCCAGCAGGACATTCGCAGCCGGCGCAGGGTGGCGGGCGGAGGCGTTCGGAAACTCGACGTGCATGCCAGGAATCATGCGATCCAGCTCGTGACGATGAGATTGAGCAGCCGATGTGGCGTCGCAACGGCGGCGAGGCCGGCCGCAACGAGCGCGAAGAACGAACCGCGCATGGCCAGACGGTGGCCGCGCACGTTGCCGTGGCGAATTGCCCAGACGGCGCGCCCGACGCTCGCGAACGTCAGCAGCGAAAGGCCGTGAACCCAGGAAAAATGCCCCGGATTCAGTTCGCGGATGTCGAACGAACTGAGTGCAGTCGCGAACATCATCAGCACCCACAGGCGGCCGAGCCATTTGTGCCGAATGCTGCCTTTTTCGGCCAGCGTGACGGCGGTTCCGAGTATGACAGAAAGCGTAGCGGCGACGACGTGCGCCGCAATGATGACAGGCATGCTGGCTCTCCTTGGCAGGTCGAGCGGAGTCGATGGCTGCAGTGTGGAGAGCGGCGCGGCGGTGAGCGAGGGGCTTGCGACGAACGGTGGGAAAGTGGCCGCGAACGGGGGCTGGCGCGGCGCGGGTGGTGGCGGATCAGGCGCGAGCGGGCGGCAGCGCCCTCGCCATTTCCGTCGTCGCGCCCCACCCGAGGCCTTCATAGAGCCCACGCCCCTGTTCGGTGGCGTGCAGAATCGCGTACGTCACCCCTCGCCGTGCGAATGCCTCATCGGCGAGCCGCATGAGTTCGCGCGCGAGACCGCGCCGCCGCGCGCCGGGCTCGACGTAGACGTTGAGCACATAACCGCGCTGGGCCGTTTCGGGGTGTAGAGGATGCGGCGGCCAGTCGATCAACATGAGCCCGATGCCCGCGATCGCCACGCCGTGCTCGCTCAGCACGTAGCCAAAGTACGCGCCATTGGCAAGCCGCGGCGCGAGCCAAGCGCGAAAATGCTCCGTCATCGTACGCAGCGTGGCCTCGTCGCGGCCCGCTTCGCGGAACATGGCTTCGCGATGACGGCAGATCAGTTCGAGGTCTTGAACATCGAGAGGGCGCACATCCATGCGGTTCTTCTCCTGAGAGCGGACCGCACAGATTACCTCAGCCTCAGCCTCAACCTCAACCCGGCGGCGTGCGTTCGATTTCCCGCAGAATCTCTTCGAACGGTGCGGGCTTCACGAGATGCCGGTCGAAGCCGGCCTCGCTCGCCGCCAGGCGGTCGCGCTCCTGGCCGTAGCCCGTGAGCGCGATCAATTGCACGCGTGCCGTCGCGGCCTCGGCGCGCAGCGCCTTCGCCAGCGCGTGACCGTCCATGCCGGGCAGACCGATGTCGAGTATCGCCACGTGAGGCAGGAAAGTCTGCGCGAGCGCGAGCGCACTCGGGCCGTCGTGGGCCACACGCACCTCGTGGCCTTCGAGTTCCAGCAGCATGAGCAGCGACGAGGCGGAATCCACATTGTCGTCGGCGATCAGCACGCGGCGGCGCGGCGGCGCAGTGTGTTCTCCGGCGCCCGGCGTCTGCTCGCACGGCGCTTCGCACTGCGGCGCTCGCGCGAGCGGCAGACGCACGACGAACTCCGAGCCGCGCCCGAGCCCGTCCGAATTCGCGCTCGCCGAGCCGCCATGCAATTCCGCGAGTTCGCGCACGAGCGCGAGGCCAATGCCGAGGCCGCCGTCGGCGCGCTTCACGGCCTCGCGCGACTGCATGAAGAGATCGAACACGTAGGGCAGTTCGTCGTGCGCGATGCCGATGCCGTTGTCGCGCACGCGAATCAGGATCTCGTAGACGTCCGCTTCGAGCCGCAAGGCGATCTGGCCGCCTTCGGCGGTGTACTTCGCCGCGTTGGAAAGCAGGTTGCTGATGATCTGCGCCACGCGTATCGCGTCGCCGGTCACATGGCACGGCTCGCAGTCGATCTCGACCGTGAGCGTTTGCGACTTCGCGTCGAGGAACGGGCGGCTCGTTTCCACAGCGATCGCGACGATCTCGCGCAGGTCGAGCGTGCTCATCTGCAGCGTGATCTTGCCGTGAGAGATGCGCGAGACGTCGAGCAGGTCGTCGACGAGACGCCCGAGATGCTCGACCTGGCGGCTCGCGATCTGCCGCGCGTCGGCGCGTATGGTGTCGTTCGCGCCGTGGCGCGGGTCGAGCAGTTCGATGGCGTTGCGGATCGGCGCGAGCGGATTGCGCAGTTCGTGCGCAAGCGTCGCGAGAAAGCGGTCCTTGCGGCGGTCGGCGTCGCGCAACGCTTTTTCGGCGGCGTAGAGGCGCAGCAGTGCGCGCACGTTCGCCACGAGTTCGGCGGGTTCGACGGGTTCGGTCAGGTAGCTGTCGGCGCCGCCGTCGAGCGCGAGAATCTTGTCGCGCGTTTGCACTGCCGCGGCCGAGGTTTGCAGCACGAGCGTGGAGTTCGTTTCCGGGTCCGACTTGATGAGGCGGCACACCTCGATACCGCTGATGTCGGGCAGCTTCACGTCGAGCAGCACGATCGCGGGCGCCTGTTCACGCACGGCTTCGAGCGCGGCCTGGCCTGTGGCGGCTTCGATCACGGCGTAGCCGGCGTGGCGCAGCACGCGAGACTTCACATAGCGCGCGCCTTCGTTGTCGTCGACGTTGAGGATGAGCGTGGCGGGTGCGTTCATGGCGCGTCCCCGGAGGTCTCGCGTTCGTCCTCGAAGGACGTAGCGAGGCGCACCGGCATGTTCAGGCGGAACGTCGAGCCCACGCCGGGCTCGCTTTCCACCCCCACTTCGCCACCCAGCAGCGCCGCGAGCTTGCGGCATAGCGGCAGGCCAAGACCCGTTCCCTTCACGCGCTGCTGCAGGCGGTTCTGCACCTGGCCGAACTCCTCGAAAATGATCTGGTGGTGCTCGGGCGCAATTCCGATGCCCGTGTCCGCGACGAAGAAGGTGATCCGCGCGTCGTCGCCATCGCCGGGCATGCACTGGGCGCCGACGCGTATTTGTCCGTGCTCGGTGTACTTGATCGCGTTCGAGACGAAATTGCGCAGGATCTGCGTGAGCTTCGGTTCGTCGGTGTAAAGCTGCGGCAGGCCTGTCGTGGCGCCAAATTCGAGCGTGACGTGCGGCGTGTCGAGCAGCGGCATCAGCATCGTGCGCAGCGCGGCGAAGAGGTCGGCGGCGTCGAACCACGCGGGAACGACTTCGGTCTTGCCGGCTTCGATCTTCGCGAGGTCGAGCAGATCGTTCACGGTCTCGCCCAGGCTTTCCGCAGACGAAAGAATCAACCGGACCTGGCGCTCCTGCTCCACGCTCAGGTCGCCGTCGAGCCGGTTGAGCAGCAGGTTCGCGAGCGCGCGGATCGAACTGAGCGGCGTGCGCAGTTCGTGGCTCATGTTCGAGAGAAAGCGCGTTTTCATCATGTCGGCGCGGCGCAGCTCCTCGGCGCGCTCGTCGAGCTCGGCGTAGAGCGCCACCACACCGCGGTTGGTCGCCTCCAGCTCCTGTGCGAGGCGCGAGAGTTCGTCCTGGCGTTCGCGCAGCTCGTCGAGCGCCGTGACGAGTTCGCGGTTTTGCTGCTGCAGTTCTTCGAGCGAGTCGCCGTGCACGCCCTCTTGCGGACTGCGTGCGGACAGTTCCCGCACGATGCGATCGAGTTCCTCGCCGCCCACCGCGCCGCGCTCTTGCGGCAAGTCGCGGGCCATGGTGACGGTCGTGCCGCTCGCCGAGGAGCGAATGTCGAAGCGGTCCATCAGACGCCGGCTGCCCGTAATGCCGAGGCCCATGCCGCCGGGCGATTGATACGTGCCGTCGAGCACGGCTTCGAGCTCGCGCACGCCGGGGCCGTGGTCGCTCACCTGCACGGCGAGCGCTTCGTGTGAGCGCTCGCTTTCCAGCGCGAAGGTGACTTCGCCGCCGCCCGCATATTCAAAGGCGTTGCGGGCGATTTCGGAGACGGCGCTCGCAATGCGCGTCTGATCGAGCGGCGAGAAGCCGAGCCCGGCGGCCAGTTCGCGCGCGCGGCGGCGCGCGGCAACGACGTCCTGGGCGGTTTCAAGCCGGATGCGCAGCAGGGGCTTATTCATGATTCAACTGTACTCCGGGGCGGGCGCGCACGACGACGACGGTGGCGTCGTCGCGCCGGCGCGCGAAGTCTCGGTAGAGGACGGCCGCGATCACGGCGGCGGGCTGGTTGGCGAGTCCGGGCCAGGCGGCAAGATCCCAGCGGGTGCCGATACCATCCGAATGCAGCACGAGGAGCGCGTTCTCGCTCCACGTCAGCTCGAACTCCTGGGTGCCGCGCATCGTGTGGCCCACGATGCCGTTGCGCGAGACGATCTGGTAGCACTCGCGCGCGGAAGGTGTGCCGGCGCTGGTGGCCCGGTGCGTATGGCCGGATGGGGCGTGGCTATCGCTGGAGCGGCGTTCCGCGGGACGGCCCGCGCCATACGCGGCCGCGGAGATGTTGCCCGTGCCGCAAAACGCGAGCGTGCCGCGCACGAGGTCGATGCGCACGAGCGCCAGCGCGGCCCCGCGCGTCGGGCGCAGCGCCGCGTGCGAGAGTTCCATGAGCGCGGCGGGCGCGAGCCCGGCGCGGCGGCGCAGCACGTCGAGCGCGGCCACGGCGGCCACGTGGGCTTCGGCGCCGTGGCCGAGACCGTCTGCCAGTGCGAGCGTGAGGCCGCTCTGGTCGGCCTGCGCGAGCCACCCGTCGCCGCAGACTTCCTCGCCGGGATAGGGCACGCACACCGCGCCGATCTCGGGTCCGGTGAATGCCGCGTGGGCGGCGTTGCCGCCGCTCTTTTGCACGAGCGCGCGCAGCACGGTGCCCATGCCCGGCTGCGCGTAGACGGCGAACTGGTTCGAGAGCCGCCGCATTGCGCCGAGCCCGGTGCCGGGCGTGCCGGTCGTGGAGTGGCCGTCGGCGAGCGCCGCGCCCACGTCGGTCATGCCGGGGCCGCTGTCGAGCGCGATCAGCTCCACTGCGCCTTCGAGCGCTCGCACGAGCAACTCGCCGTGGCCGGCGTGCTTGAGGATGTTGGTGGCCGCTTCGGTGAGCACGATCGCGAGGCGCCCGGCGTCGGTCTCGGTGAGCGCGGCAATGCGCGCGGCTTCGGCTGCGCCGCGGCGTGCATAGGCGACGCTGCTTGCGTCGCCAATCTCGAAGGACCGGTGGCTGCCGCCGGCGGAACCGGCCGCGCCGTCTAGCGTACTTTCCATTTCGTGATGGTGACCGTCGTGCCGGCACCCTGAGTCGATTCGATCGTGAACTCGTCACACAGGCGCCGCGAGCCGCCCAGGCCCAGACCCAGGCCATTGCCGCTCGTGAAGCCGTCTTGCAGCGCGCGTTCGATGTCGGTAATGCCCGGGCCCTGATCGACGAACGTGAGCCGCAGGCCCACGCGCACGCCTCGTTCCAGCACTTCCAGCCGCGCGTCGCCGCCGCCGCCGTGCTGCAGCGTGTTGCGCGCGAGTTCGCTCGCCGCCGTCACGAATTTGGTTTGCTCGATGAGCGAAAACCCCTGCGCGATGGCGGCGTCGCGCACGATCTGTCGCAGCCGGACGATTTCCTCGTCCGATCGCAGGCTCACCTGGGCCGCGAGCCTTCCGGTCGTGTCGTTGCTATTCATGATCGAATGCAAGAGACGTGCTAGCTAACGGAGTCATGAGGGAGTCACGGGACTTAACGGATCTGGCGCTGCTTGAGCAGCGCCATGCCTTTTTCGACGTTCAGCGCGGTGCGCACGCCCGAAAGCGTGAGGCCGAGCTCGACCAGCGTGATCGCCACCGAAGGCTGCATGCCGACCACCACTGTTTGCGCGTCGAGCACCGTCGCCATGGCGGCCGTGTTGCTGATCATGCGGCCGATGAACGAGTCGACTACGTCGAGCGCCGAGATGTCGAGCAGCACGCCCTTGGCCGACTCCTTCACGATGCGCTCGGTGAGGTCGTCCTGCAGCGCGATCGCGAGGCGGTCGTGCATGTCCACCTGGATCGTGACGATCAGGCAGTCGCCGAGGCGCAGAATCGGAATGCGTTCCATCGTGTGCGGTTCCCGTGCGTCGTACGCTCAGTGGCGTTCAGGCCGTGGCCTTCGGCGAGATGATGGTCGCGCCGATGCGCTGCAGCGCGATGACGAAGGCGTCGGCGAGCGTGGACTTGGTCGTGACGTTGGTGAGATCGACACCGAGGTGCACGATGGTCTGCGCGATCTGCGGACGGATGCCGCTGATGATGCAGTCCGCGCCCATGAGGCGAGCGGCGGCCACGGTCTTGAGCAGATGCTGCGCGACGAGCGTGTCGACGGTGGGCACGCCCGTGATGTCGATGACCGCGAGGCCCGCGCCCGTGTCGACGATCTTTTGCAGCAGGCTCTCCATCACGACCTGGGTGCGCGCGGAGTCGAGCGTGCCGATGAGCGGCAGCGCGAGAATGCCTTCCCAAAGTTGCACGACAGGCGTGGAGAGCTCCAGCAACTCTTCCTGCTGGCGCGCGATGATTGCTTCGCGGCTTTTCTGGAAGACGTCGGTGGTGTAGAGGCCAAAGCCGTCGAGCAGCAGATTCACCTGCCAGCTCACCTGGGCGAGTTCGGCGGGATTGTGCGCATAGCCCTCGCGCAGGCGCGCGTAGAGCGGCTCCTTGAACGAGAACACGAAGGTGGCCGTCTCGACCGGCGTGTAACCCTGACGCGCGCGGTGCGCCGACATGTCCGCGAGGAACGCGCGCACCGGCTCCCATTCGGGGCGGCTCGCATCGAAGGTTTCGGTGTTGGGCAGCGTGTCGAGAAAGACATTGAGGAACGCGGAGAACTGCTCGCGAATTTCCCCTTCCATCGCGAGGCCGCGGCGCAGCGCGATCGGCAGATGCAGGCGCAGCCATTCGGCGAGCAGCGTGTCGCGATGCTGGCCGAGGATGTCTGCAATGCGAACCTGTTCCGGTGTGTTCATGCAATCTCCTGAGCGATGGGGCGCGCGCTTCGTCGTCGAGACGAACCGCTGAACCTTACACCTTCGTATCGATTCGATCCCAATTCGGTTTCGATTGAACCGCGATTGAACCGCGATTGAACCGATTACGTGCGTATGCAAGGCAAGCGAACGGGCGGGCGTGTGGCTGCATGCGTTTTTCGTGCCTGCCTGCCCGCGCAACGGCTGCCGGGCCTGGCGCGTGCGGGGTTTTCCACTTTGCCGTGACGCGCTTGTAGTTTTTACAGAGCGGAAGTCGCGCAACCGATGCGTGATCGGCGTGAGGGCGAGGTCAAGCGTGATGTCATCGGATGGCATGTGTCTTGCTCCATAGCCTGCGCCAATCACAATCCGGTCCGCACCGAGGAGCACCGTCGCCATGGAGCCCGAATCCCTGTCTCGCCAGCACTCGCCGTTATCGACGACGTCCGCGCCACTGGGCGGCGCGCTCGCTTCTGGCGAGACCGCGTTGGAGGAGGCCTCTGAGGATGGCAACAGCGACCTGATGCCGGGTGTGCTTTCGCGCCTCTCGTTTTGCGTTGCCTGGCTATTCGGGCTGGAGGCGTTCCTCGCGCAGTCCGATGGGCATGCGGGCCCGCCTCGCGCGTGAATGCGCGAGCGGCGTGAGCCGCACGAGCCGCACAGCGATCCGACCGGACAGCGCCCGACCCGCTAGACTGAGCACTGGCGTGCGCACGCGCGGTGCGTCCGGCTTGCGGCGCTCGCGCGCCGGGATGCCGGTGTTGCCGGCTCATCGACTTCGCGCCGCCTCGCCCCTCCCGCCATTGCCCAGAGATATCGATGACCAGGTTATTCCGTATGACCGCGCTCGTTGCGTGGTGTTTGTCGTTCCTGCCCGCCACGGCGGCATTCGCCCAATCGGCCCAGGTGGACCAGTCGGACCCGCAGGCGCTCATCAGGACCGCCACGCAGCAGGTGCTCGACGAGGTGCGCGCGAAGTCTGTCGCGCCCGACGACATCGCGCGCATTCAGGACATCGTCAACCGCGACATTCTTCCGTACGTCGATTTCCGCCGTACCACGCGCCTCGCCATGGGGCCGCATTGGCGCACGGCCACGCCCGAGCAGCAGGCGCAGATCGAGCAGCAGTTCCAGCTGTTGCTGATCCATCTCTACTCGGGCGCCATCGCGCAACTGAAGCCAGACCAGAAGATCGACTACCCGCCCATGCGCAGCTCGCCCGGCGACACCGACGTCGTGGTGCGCACGCTTGCGCAGACCAACAACAATCCGCTCGAAATCGATTACCGCCTGTACAAGACGCCGCAGGGCTGGCGGCTTTACGACCTGAACGTGCTCGGTGCGTGGCTGATCCAGACCTATCGTCAGCAGTTCAACGAGAAGATCCAGCAGGGCGGCGTGGACGGGCTCATTCAGTTCCTCGTCGCGCGAAATCAGGAACTCGTGTCGGGCAAGACGCAAACGCAGTGACGCGCGTTTTTGCGCCCGACTCGCGTGACCTGCGAAAATCTGGACGGCCGCGCCCGATGTGCGTGGGCGCAGTACCATTTTGAGGCGCACCTCGTGCATGTTTGCGCGTGCTCGTGCGAGTAGAGGGGCCGTGCGCTTGCCCGAGCTGGCGCGGCCCGATGTCCCCTTTTTTTGCCGATCCGATCCGACATGAATTTCCCGCTGCCGCCGCAGGGCCGACGCAACCGGGTGTTTCCGCCAAGCCCGCCCACGCTGCATAGCCTCGCCTCCGTCATTACCGGCGTGGTCGTGGTGTGCGGCCTGTATTTCGGGCGTGCGGTGCTGATTCCCATTACGCTTTCGGTGCTGCTGAGTTTTCTGCTGGCGCCGCTCGTGACCACGCTGCGGCGCATTCATGTGCCGCAGTTCCTCGCTATCCTCGTTGCGGTGCTTTCCACCGTGCTCGCGCTCGCCGGCGTGGGCGCGCTGATCGCCGCGCAGGTCTACCAGCTTTCCGCTTCCCTGCCGCAGTATCAGGAGGAGATCGAGCAGAAAGTGCAAACGGTGCAGGAAAAGACGGTGGGCCGCGCCGATTCGTTGATGTCGCGCGCCGCTACCACCCTGCAGCGCATTACGCCCACACCGCCGCCCGCGCCGCCGCAGCCGCGCGGGCGCGCGGCGCGCAACCAGCCGCAGCAGCCCATGCCGGTGGAGATCCACAACCCCGCGCCCACGCCGCTCACGCTCGCGCAAAAGGCGCTTGCGCCGGCTATCGCGCCGCTCGAAACGACCTTCATCGTGCTCGTGGTGACGATCTTCATCCTGTTCCAGCGCGAGGACCTGCGCGACCGGCTCATTAGCGTGTTCGGCTCGGACGACCTGCACCGCACCACGACCGCCATCAACGACGCCTCGCAGCGGCTCTCGCGCTACTTCGTCGCGCAAGTCGGTGTGAATGTCACAGTAGGCGGGGTGATCGCGCTCGGGCTGGCGGGCATTGGCGTGCCGGGCGCGCTGCTGTTTGGCGCGGTGGCGGCGCTCATGCGCTTCGTGCCGTACATCGGCATCTGGATCGCCGCGATCATGGCGACGCTCGTCGCCGCGGCCACGCAGCCGCAATGGACCATGGCCGTCACGACGCTGATCTTCTTCATCGTCGTGGACGTGGTGGCCGGCCAGTTCGCCGAACCGATGCTCTATGGCCGGCGCTCGGGGCTTTCGCCGCTCGCCGTCGTGGTGGCGGCGATTTTCTGGAGCTGGCTGTGGGGGCCGGTGGGGCTCGTGCTTTCCACGCCGCTCACGCTGTGCATCGTCACGCTCGGCCGCTACGTGGACCGCCTGAACTTCCTCACGATCCTGCTGGGCGACCAGCCCGCGCTCACGCCCGCGCAAACCTGCTACCAGCGCCTGCTCGCGGACGATCCGCACGAGGCGCTGCTGCAGGCCGACCGGCTGCTCACGACCATGCCGCTCATCGACTACTACGAGCAGGTGGTGTTCGAGGGCCTGCGCTTCGCGCGCAACGACGCCTTGCGCGGCGTGCTGCCCGCCGAGCAGGTGGCGCGCATCAACCAGGCGTTGCTCGACATTGTCGAGGACCTCGAATCTGTAGACGATTCGCGCCACGCCGCAGCCGGGGACGAGAGCGCGAAACGAGCCGCCGAGGGCGCGGACGAAGGCGCGAGGGTCATTGAATTCACGCTCTCGCCGGACGCGGGCGAGGTGCTCTGCGTACCCGGGCGCGGCGCGTTCGACGACGTGGCGGTGGCGATCATCGGCCAACTGCTCATGCGCCGCAATATTCCGTGCACGGCCACCACGTACGACGAAGTGCGCGCCACGCGCGGGGCGATGATCGATGAGCGCTCGCCGGCTATCTGCGTGGTGTCGCTCGACGCACCCGAGTCGCCGCCGTACCTGCGCAACCTCGTGCGGCGCCTGCGCGAGCGCGCGCCCGGCGCGACCATCGTGGTGGGTGTGGGCGCGGCGCTGCGTGACGACGGCGCAAGCATTGCCGACGACCCCGGCACGCTCTTTCCCACCTCGCTGCGCACCCTCGTGGAGGAGTGCGGCGTGGCGCTCGTGCCGCCGCAAGCGCCGCCGCCCGAAAAGAGGGCGCCAAGCCCGGATATGCAGGATCAATACAGCGCCGGCGCGAAATTGTGACAGTCATGCCAGTGTCACATTGAACCTCGAATATATGCGGCCCTGTGCCCCCTGGTTGCGGCATGAGAGTTACTGGGAGACAACATTGCTGAGCCCTAAGGAATTCGCCACGCTGATGCTGGTCCGCCATTCGCCGGACCAGATCGACATGAATCGTCAGGAACTGGACACGCTGCTCGAGCGTCAGCTCGTCGCGCTCGAGCACTGGACGGAAGGTCATCGCCGGCTTGCGCTCACGATTGCCGGCCGCTCGCTGCTCGAAGCGGTCGGGCGGCTGGATTATGTGACGGGCCTGCCCGAAGGATTCGGCGACGAGCGGCTCGCCGCCGGTCTCTGACGCCTTCGCAGTCAGCCTGCGCACGGCCCGGCTAGATGCCGGGCCGTATTCTTATGCAAAACACATCTCTACGCGTGTGTTTATTGAGGCATGCCAGGTAAATGTGTGCTTTTGCCCACGTCTGACGTTGCGATCGCCTTGTGTCCCCCAAAAGACGCTGATAGGCTTGTTCGGTCCGCTGGCGGCATTGAGAAAACGCCAGCACACCCTGTCGTACGGAATGGTTCCGGCAGGCGTTTTCCTGTACGGGTATTTCCCCATCGCCCGGCTGGGTGGCGCTCGTCAAACTGACTCCATCCTCCAGAGTCTTTCCCAACTCACCTACCCCCTAAAGCAAAAGGAGGATCTATGGCAAAGCGTATTGCCTACGTGACCGGCGGCATGGGCGGCATCGGAACGGCCATCTGCCAGCGTCTGCACAAGGATGGCTACACGGTGGTCGCGGGCTGCGGCCCGAACTCGCAGCGCAAAACGCGCTGGCTCGACGAGCAAAAGGCGCTGGGCTACGAGTTCGTCGCGTCGGAAGGCAACGTGGCCGACTGGGACTCCACGGCTGTCGCGTTCGAGAAGGTGAAGAAGGACGTCGGCGAGATCGACATTCTGGTCAACAATGCGGGCATCACGCGCGACGTCGTCTTCCGCAAGATGACGCACGAAGACTGGATCGCGGTGATCGACACCAACCTCACGAGCCTCTTCAACGTGACGAAGCAGGTGATCGACGGCATGATCGAGCGGGGGTTTGGGCGCGTGATCAACATTTCGTCGGTGAACGGGCAGAAAGGCCAGTTCGGTCAGACGAATTACTCCACGGCCAAGGCCGGCATTCACGGCTTCACCATGGCGCTCGCGCAGGAAGTGGCGACCAAGGGCGTGACGGTCAATACCGTTTCGCCCGGCTATATCGGCACGGACATGGTCAAGGCGGTGAAGCCCGAAGTGCTCTCGAAGATCGTCGACAGCATTCCGGTGCGTCGCCTCGGCGAACCGTTGGAGATCGCTTCGATCGTCGCGTGGCTCGCGTCCGACGAATCAGGCTTTTCGACCGGCGCGGACTTCTCGCTCAATGGCGGTTTGCACATGAGCTGAGTGTTGCCGTGCATGCTTGCGCGGTGCTGGTGAGCACAACGAAGTGATCTGGCGGGAGCGGCGTGGAGCCGGCTCCCGCTTCGCATTTTGGGGTGCCGGTTTGTGTGACGTCTGGCTGGATGGCGAAAGAAAAATGCGCCGGGAGCGGGCTCCCGGCGCTCAATTTCGACTCTGCGTGGTCCCCGACAGTTAGGGGCAGGGTATGGGGCCTGGCAGGACGATCCGCAAGTCATAGGACCGGCTGCCTTGCTCCATAAGTGAATTAACGGCCGCGCGCGCCTGGGGTTGAGTGCGTGGAAACCCAGGGCGCGTTCGCGTAGCGAGGCGCACGCAGTGCTGCCTAGTCCAGTGCGAAATCCGCGGGGGCTGCCGGCTCCTTGTCGTAGCGGAATACGTTCAGGTCGTCGTACTGGATCGCAGGCCTTCTGCCTGAAATCAGGTCGGCGAGAAGCTGTGCCGAACCGCAGGACATGGTCCAGCCAAGCGTGCCATGGCCCGTGTTCAGGAAAAGGTTGGGCACGGCGGTGCGGCCGACAATGGGCGTGCCGTCTGGCGTCATCGGCCGCAGCCCGGTCCAGAACGTCGCCTTCGATGTGTCGCCGCCGCCCGGGAACAGGTCGTTCACGCACATTTCGAGCGTCTCGCGGCGCGCCTCGCGCAGGCGCTTGTCGAACCCGACGATTTCGGCCATACCGCCCACGCGAATGCGTTTGTCGAAACGCGTGATGGCGATTTTGTAGGTCTCGTCGAGAACAGTCGAGACCGGCGCGCGAGCCTCGTCGACGATAGGCGCCGTGATGGAATACCCCTTGAGCGGGTAGACCGGAATCTTGACGAGGCCCGACAGGAAGCTCGTCGAATAGGAGCCAAATGCGACAACGAACGCATCCGCATGGATGAGCTTGGTCCCATGGCGCACGCCAACGACTTTGCAGTCTTCGACAACGAGGGTATCGACTGGCGTGTTGTAGCGGAACGTTACGCCTGCCTCTGCGGCGAGCGCGGCAAGCCGGGTCGTGAACAGCTGGCAGTCGCCTGTTTCGTCGCCGGGCAGGCGAAGACCGCCGGTTAGCTTATGCGAGGTCGCCGCGAGCGCAGGCTCAACCCGCGAGAGTTCGCTTGCGCTCAACAGCTCGTAGGGAACGTTCGCCTCTTTCAGTACGGAAATGTCTTTGGCTGCGCCGTCGAGCTGCTGCTGCGTCCGGAAAACCTGTAGCGTGCCGCCGGTTCGTCCTTCGTACTGGATACCCGTTTCAGCGCGCAGTGCTTGCAGGCAGTCGCGGCTGTATTGCGCAAGCCGCACCATGCGGTTCTTGTTGATCGCATAGCGCTCGGCGGTGCAGTTCTGCAGCATCTGCCACATCCACTGAAGCTGGAACTGCTTGTCCGCGTCATCCGGGCGGATGGCGAGTGGCGCATGCTTCTGGAACATCCACTTAACGGCTTTGAGCGGAACGCCGGGTGCCGCCCATGGTGCTGCATAGCCTGGAGAGATTTGCCCGGCGTTCGCGAAGCTCGTCTCAAGCGCGGGGCCTTCCTCGCGGTCGATGACAGTGACTTCGTGACCGGCACGTGCCAGATAAAACGCGCTAGTCACACCGACGACCCCGCTACCCAATACCAGGACTCGCATACCCGTCCTCTCCCCAGCCTGTAGTGAATGACCGCCGCCGGTGTTTGATCTGGCAGTCGATAACTGGATGCTAGCGACATATGCACAGTTTTCAATAATGTTTGGTTGGCTATTTCTGGTTGGAATTGCTATGCCGACTGGATGAAAAGAGACTAAGGTTTCCAAACCTTTTTCCGGTCTCGATGGCGTGGAATAGAAAGAGCATTGTTTGCGAATCGCGAGAACAGTATTGCTGGCAATCGGGACAAATGAATCGATATGTGCATATACACTCTAGCCCATCGATGTCGCGGGGAAATGAGCCAGTTCTGCGGCTTTGCCCCCTGTCACGCCGGACAACCAGCAATCGATGCGCTTTTCAATCTCTTTGGGGAAATCATGTCCAAGCTCTTTTCTGAAGTCAAAGTCGGTCCTTACACGCTCTCGCACCGAGTCGTTCTAGCGCCGCTCACCCGTATGCGTGCTGAAAGCGGTGCGATACCCGGCCCGCTCATGGCGGAGTACTACGCGCAGCGCGCTTCGGCCGGCGGGTTCCTGATTAGCGAGGCCACCATCGCTGCGCCGAACGGCAACGGGTATCTTGGTGCGCCGGGTTTGTACGACGACAGCCAGATTGCCGGCTGGAAGCGCGTGACCGATGCAGTCCATGCAAAGGGCGCGAAAATCTTCCTTCAGCTGTACCACGCTGGGCGCCAGTCGAATTCGGAATTGCAACCCGACGGTGGGCGTCCGGTTGGCCCCTCGGAAGTGCCTCATGGCGGTGTCGCATACACGGACGCCGGCTGGGTTCCGAATACGCCGAATCGCGCACTGGAGACTGACGAAATTGCGGGCATCGTCGAAAGTTTTCGCGCGGCGGCAGCACGCGGCGTCGCGGCAGGCTTCGACGGCGTGGAACTGCATGCCGCAAACGGCTATCTGTTTGACCAGTTCCTGCAGGACGGCAGCAACAAGCGCACGGACATCTATGGCGGTTCGTTCGAAAACCGCGCCCGTCTGCTGATGGAAGCCACTCGTGCTGTTATTTCGGTGTGGGGAAGCGACAAGGTTGCCGTGCGCCTTGGGCCGAGCGGGTCATGGGGCGACATGTCGGATAGCGACCCTGTCGGCCTGTTCACGTATGTGGCAGAAGAACTTGCGAAGCTGAATCTCGCGTACCTGCACCTCATCGAGCCCCGCATTCTCGGCAATGTCGAAAACGAGAGCGCCAATCCGGATCCGGTCGCGGCTCAGATGATTCGCAAGCACTATGCGGGCACCATCGTCGCGGCCGGCGGCTTCGACGGTGAAAAGGCCGAAGCGATCCTGAAGGCCGGCGACGCCGATCTGGTGGCATTCGGTCGCCACTTCATTGCGAATCCCGACCTTCCGGAGCGGCTGCGTCGCAATCTATCGCTCAACCCGTACGACCGCCCGACCTTCTTTGGCGGCACGCAAATCGGTTATACGGACTACCCGTTCTATCAGTCTGAGGCGGAAGCTGTCGCCTGAAATGCGAGCTTGTATGGGCGGATGCGCGGACGCATCTGAGCACCGGCAGGCACGCTCGTCAATTGCGGGAACTCGGCGCCATATTGGGCTCGTTTCGGGCAATTGGTTAATGCCTGCTACGTCTACACTGGTTGTCATGGAGCGAGACGTTGGCTCCATCCCGGGATTCCCCTCCTGCGGTCGAGTTGGACCATACCGTGTACCCGTTGCAGTACAGCAGTCCCGCAGCAGTAGTCGTGTCTGGCAGAGCTTAACCGGTTATTGTCGAAGTACCATGCTGTTGAATCGATGAGGAGTGCAGGGAAATACGCTGTTGAAGTGCAGAGCAACACGTAGTTGAAGAGCAGGGCAGCATGCAGTTGAAGTACCGCGTCATCCAGCACTATGTTATTGCAGGTCCAGGCCGCTTACATCGGAACGGGTGTAAGCGGCCGTTGTTCGTTGCTACGTGCCGAGTGCCTGTTTCCTTTCGATCATTGATTCGCTGCGCCATTAGCGCTACCTTTACGTCTATCCTGGTCGTCGAGTTCCGGTCAACGAGAGGAGAATCGTTTCGTGAAGAGAGCGTGGGCTTTCCCCTGCATCGTTGCCTTGAGCGCGATCCTCTGTGGATGCGGCAAGGAGAGTTCGCGAAACGCCACGGAGGCATCGGGCGCGTCTGCAAGCCAGGCGCCGGCTCAGCCAACGCAGGGCGCAAGCGGCACACCCGCCGCATCGGGCGCGCAAGTAGCGGGCACGCTGGGCACCATCACCAGGACACAGTTGCCGGCGGAAGGAACCGAGACGCTACGGCTGATCAAAGCGGGCGGGCCCTTCCCTTTCGCAGACGACGGCGTGTTGTTCCGCAACAGCGCCGCTTTGCTGCCGAAGCATCCACGTGGCTACTACCACACATACACGGTTCGCACCCCTGGCATGACGGACCGCGGGCAGCGCCGGATCGTGTGTGGTGGACCGCGCAAGCAGATTGGCGACTGTTATTACACCGAAGATTACTACGCCAGTTTCAAGCGCATTGCGGAGTGAAGCGGGACTCTGATCTTCGTGAAGGGCTATTGTTTCAGCGAAAAGGGCCCTGGCGGCGAATGGCAACGGCTACGCCAGTCGCAAATCCCACAACACATCCAGGACGTGTTGCGTGGAACGCTCAACGTACCCCGCACGATATGCAATACCGAGCCGTCGCCACAAGGCTGGGCGCAGCGCACGCATGACGATGCGCTTGTCGGGCAGTGGCGTCGTGGCCTCATGTGGCAACAGCGCGGCGCCGTAACCTGCCGCTACCAGACTCTTGATCGCGTCGTTGTAGTTGAGCTGAATGCGCGGCGCAGGATGATGCCCTGCGGTCGCGAACCACTCCGCGGTCAGACGCGAGAGACGCGTGGTCGCGTCATTGAGGATGAGCGGTTGGGTGGCGAGCCATTCAGGCGTAACGCGGGCCGGACACCGCCAATGCGCCGGCACGAAGGCCATCACAGGGTCGCGGCGCCAGGGCTTGATCACGAGTCCGGCCACCGGGGGCTGAGGCAGCGCGATCAGCCCGACATCCAGCGTTCCCTCCACCAGCCGGGACAGGGTTTCTTGCGAAGTCAGCACGGCAATTTGAATGTCGATGGCGGGATGGTGCTTGCGCAGGACCTCGAGCGCTTGCGGCAGCAGGTGCGCGATCACGCCCGTGGACGCGCCGAGCCGCGCACGCCCTTCGAGCCCCTCTACCTGGCGCTGGATATCGTCTAACGCCTGCTCCGCGTCGGCCAGCAGCCGGCGCGCGCGTTCCACCAGCACCTCGCCGATAGACGTCGGCCCCACATGTCCGCGCTTGCGTAACAGGAGCGGAGCCCCAATGCGGTCTTCGAGTTCCGCGATATGAAGGCTGACCGTTGGCGGCGCCAGGTGCAATGCGCGCGCCGCATCGGCAAACGAACCACGGTCGGCAACGGCGACCAGAGTGCGCAAGCGGTCCAGGCTGATCTCTCGCATGACGGCGTCCAGATTCAGAAAAATTGAATGTTTGCGTTATGAAATTCAACTTTCTCTATTCTAGCCGTCCGCGCAACATAGGGGCTCGCTTTACCCGATACAACCCATAGTCAGCGGAGTCATGCACGTATGAGCTCTCCCGTAGTTTTCATCGACGGCGACCAAGGCACCACCGGGCTGCAAATCCACGAGCGGCTGCGCAACCGGACCGACATCAGACTGTTCACGCTAGACGCTGCGGAGCGCAAAGATTCGCGGCGTCGCGCAGAAGCCATCAACGCCTGCGACATCGCCATCCTCTGTTTGCCGGACGCCGCGGCGCGCGAGGCAGTGGGCGCCATTGTCAATCCTGCCGTCCGGGTGATCGACGCGAGCTCCGCCCACCGCACGCAGCCGGACTGGACTTACGGTTTTCCGGAAATGACGCCGGGGCAGGCTGAGCAGATTGCGAACGCATGTCGGGTCACCAATCCCGGTTGCTATCCGACCGGCGCAGTTGGCCTGCTGCGCCCGTTGGTGCAGGCCGGGCTCATACCGGACAATTACCCGATCAGCATTCACGCAGTATCCGGCTACTCCGGACGCGGGCGCGCCGGCGTGGAGGAGCATGAGGGGCCGCGAGCGGCCGACGCGCCTTCCTATCAGGTCTATGGTCTGGAACTCGCGCACAAGCACACGCCGGAGATCCAGCAGCACGCCTGCCTGGCGCAGCGTCCCATTTTTGTTCCAGCGTACGGAGCGTTCCGCCAGGGCATCGTGCTGACGGTGCCGCTGGCGCTGCGGCTGCTGGCACCGGGCGTGGATGGCGGCACGTTGCACGCTTGCCTCGCACGCCACTATGCCGGGGTCCCTCACGTACGCGTTCTGCCGCTGCACGAATCGAGCGCCTTGAAACACCTCGACCCGCAAGTGCTGAATGGTACGAACGACATGCACTTAAGCGTTTTTCATGACGTGGAACACGAGCACGTCCTGCTGTCCGCGGTCTTCGACAATCTTGGCAAAGGCGCATCCGGGGCTGCGGTCCAGAACCTGGACCTCATGCTCACGCGGCAGTAGTGGCCGATGGCTTGCGCTAGCGTTCGGCCGCGCGTGCGCCGTGCGGCCATTGCTTCGTCAGGCTCTTGTGGGCGGTCGTAAAAGCGCACCGTGAGGCACGCTTCTTCTTCTCGCGACTCAGCGATCGGCTTGCCGCTGCGTGAGATAGCGCTCGAGCGCATCCATGCTGCCACCCCAACCTTGAGACATGCTGGCGTGCGAAGCGTCAAAGATGGCTTCTTCGGCTTCGCTGGCGTCCAGCGCGCGCCATTCGAGGCGCATTAGCGTGCCACCTGCGACTTCGCTAAGCGTGGTTGTCGATAGCGTATACAGCGGCCACTCGCTGGCCATGGGGTGTCGCGTCACGCCACCCTCTGCGTCGCTGAATTGCACGACGACCACGATGCGCTCGGGGGGCGTCAATTCGCGGAACGTCCACTTGCCCCACATGGCAGAGGCGTCGGGCGCGCCGCTCGGCTTCATCGCGTAGTGAAAGACGCCGCCGACACACGCGTCCACCGTGCAGTGGGACATTTCCATTCCCGGCGGGCTCATCCATGCGGCAAGATGCCGGGCTTCAGTCAACGCGGCGTACACGAGTTCCCGCGGCGCGGAGAAGCGGCGCTCAAGGATGAAGGGTGCGGACACTTTTTCAGTCATGGTTGCGGGGCTTCCTGGTACGGGGTGAAGAAACGTTGGTGGTCTTCGCGTTGGGCTTCTTGGGTGCGTCCTTGACCTGCGCCTGTTGCAGTTGCTGCAGGTAGCTGTCGAGCTGGTCGAGGCGCTGTTCCCACAGCGCGCGATATTGCAGCGCCCAGTCGGCCGCCTCCTTTAGCGGCTCAGCCACAATGCGACAAGGCCGGAACTGACGGTCTCGTCCTTGCGTAATCAGTCCTGCATGCGCGAGAACACGCAGGTGCTTGCTGATTGCCGGCGGACTCAAGTCGAAGGGCTTGGCCAGATCGCCTACCGTCGCTTCGCCTTGCGCCAGCCTCGCGAGGATGGCGCGGCGCGTCGGGTCGGCCAACGCAGCGAAGGTGGCACTCAGGTGATCCGATTCCAATTACTTTTCCGTTTGTTTAATTAACCGATTGGCGAAGTATAGATGGCGCGGATTTTCGATGTCAATCTGGATCGGCAATTCGTAACCGCCTGCTCGCGAATTTACCCCCTTGCGGCAACGGCAATGCCCCAGCAAATCAGCAGCGCTCCCTGCGCGAAAGGAAGCCATCGCACTTGCGGAAGCATTTTTTCGAGCATCACGTAGATCGACAGCACGGCAATCCAGAGCACGTTCATCACGCCAAATACGAAGAGGAGCGTCATGAGTAGTCCGCAGCAACCTACGCAATACGCCCCATGACGAAATCCCATGACCCAGGCGCCGAAGGTGCCGTCGCGCCACTCGGTTAGAAGAAAGCCGAGCGGGGACACGCACCTGGCAAGGCACGCATGCTTCGCAGGCGTCAACTGGAAGACCCCGGCAATGACCAGAAGAGCGCCTGCAAGCCACGGCGTCGCGCTCACCATCATCGGCGTAACGAGTCGTGCCTCGAGCAAGCCCCACTGCACGAGCGTCGCAAAGAGGCTGAAGCCGGACCAGACGGCGAGGTAGCCGAGAACGAACACGCTAGTCTGCACGTATGGCCGATGTTGCCCGCGCCGCCGGCTGCTCATGGACGCGAAACCCAGCACCGTTGGCACGATGGACGGAAGCATCATGGCGGCCATCATGACGGCCCACATCGCCAGGACCAAAAGCAGGTCGATGGTATGCCAATGTGTCATGCGCGGCATGATGGCCATGGTCGCACCTACCTCCATGTGCTCCATGCCCCAGCTCATATACAGGAGGTAGGCCCACGCGAGCGCTGCGGCAGCCGTGAGCCCGGACAGCGCGACCGCCTGGTCGCGCCGCGGCCACCATCGCGTCGCGCGCGTACCCAGCAAGCCAGGTTCAGTCATGGTAGACGAACGGAGAATAAAAGCCGTTTCGGTCCGAGATTTCTCTGGTGAATCCGTGGTCAGTGAAGCGAAATTCCTTCGATTTTCCGATGACCGCCGCGAACCCCGGGACAGGCGTAAGCGGGTGATTGCTGATCGTGACGTCGCCACCGTCCTGACCCGCCAAGGCTTCGATTTCCATGGCTGCCACGTCGGGAATGTGGAGGCTGCGACGCTTCCCGTCCTGCTGATAACTGATGGCGGCCGGCCTGACGCCCATGACCTCGCCAATCATCGGGCCGAGCGCCGAAAGCGGTCCGCCGGCCTGACCGGAAAATATCTTGCCCAACACGTCGAGTTGCTCAGATGTGCCGCGTTCGTCCAGGTAGAGGGCGACTCTCCACTTGTTTTGCAACATGTGGCCCGGCGAATACGCAAACAGGGCAATGTTGAGGCCGTCCAGCGTCACGGCGGCGAACTTCCCCTGATCGATGTGCCAGCCGATCAGCACCGCGCAGTCTCCATCCGAAGGCGGTCCCAGGCAAACGCAACTGCAAGGGGCATAGCAATTGCAGCTCTCGAAATACGTACCGGCAACCTTCCAGCTCTCGGCCATTGTCTTCACCTCCGACGTCGGTCACGGACAGGATGTGCTCGCGTTCGGGCACGGAACATTCGCGCGCGTGAATATCGACTCCGGCACACCGGATCAAGCTTGCGAATTCCTTAAAGTCTAGGTCGAAACGGTCCAGGGTGAGCGTGCTTCATGCCTCGAGCTTTTTCGCTACTGCAGAAGCGGTGTATGTCCGCAAACAAGCTTGTCCTATTCACAATGGTGCGGGAGAAGCGCCAATTGAGAAAACCGGATGTGACGCCGGCACGGGGTCAAACCGTCGCCACGAGAATCGACTCGCCGCTCGCCGGTTTCAGGCCATCGCTACGGCCTGCGAAATAACGT
The DNA here is from genome assembly GCF_905220165.1 of Paraburkholderia sp. J10-1. Classification (NCBI taxonomy): domain Bacteria; kingdom Pseudomonadati; phylum Pseudomonadota; class Betaproteobacteria; order Burkholderiales; family Burkholderiaceae; genus Paraburkholderia; species Paraburkholderia sp. J10-1. The sequence continues at coordinate 120,985 of NZ_CAJMYW010000011.1, forward strand.
GCGGTGAGGTCCGCGGTCGAAACATGCCGCGCATCGCGCAATCCCGCAACGCGTGCGAGCGCAAGCATCTCGTCCGGCGCAAAGAAGCTCACGAACGGCGTGCCCGCCGCCCGCGCGCGTTCATACACTGCGGCATGCTGCGAGCGCTCGGGCTCGTCGATGAGCTCGAGCGGCAAAAGAAACGTCATGACGAGCGTCGAGCCCGGGGCGAGCTGCGCGATCTGCCGCAGCGTCGCGAGGTTCGCTTCGCGCGTGAGGTACATCGAGACACCCGTCGACGCGATCACCGCGGGGCTCGCGGCATCGAACCCGGCCGCGGCGAGCCGTTCCCACCATGTCTCGCCAGCTTCGAAATCCACCGGCACGAAGCGCAGCCAGTCCTGCTCGCGAAACCCCAGCTCCATGAGCCGCTGACGCTTCCACGCCTGCGTGCCCGGCTTGTCCACTTCGTACACGTGCAGGCGCGAGGCGATCTCGGGATGGCGCTGCGCGAACGTGTCGAGTCCCGCTCCGAGAATCGCGTACTGTTGCGCGAGACCTGTTGCGGTCTGCTCGGCCACGAGGTCTTCGACGAAGCGCGCGCGCCCGACGATCGAAGCGCGATACCCGCGCGTGCCTTCGGGGTGCATGTCGGGCCGCTCGCGCCAGTTCGATGCGGGCGCGGCGATCTGCATGCCGGTTTCGTCTTCGAGCACGTAGGGCGCGTCGTCGACCTGGACGTGCAGCGCGCGCCACAGCGCGACGCGAATGGCAGTGCTGTCGGGAGCGGCGCTCTGGCTGGCGGTCATGGTTCGGTCCTCTGCGGCGGGTTTCGTCGCACGATTATCGCGCGCCGGGCTCCCGGCGGTGGGCCCCGTAAATGTCGGCGCTCACTTGCCGCAACGCCTCGATCATCACGCTCGCCGCAGGCGTGAAGAGGCGGTCCGCGCGCGTGATGATGCCGAAGTCGTCCATCTGGCAATCCATCGGCACGGGCAGGATCGCGACCATGCCGTGCGCCGCGTAGTAGTGCGCCACGTCTTCGGTGAGCACGGCGATCATGTCGCTTTGCTCCAGCACGCGCGTGATGAAGAGCAGCGCGGGCGTTTCCACCACGTTCGACGGGGGCGCGAGGCTCGCGCGCTGGAACATCAGCTCGAAGCGATGGCGCAGCACGCTGCCCACCGGCGGCACGACCCACGTGGCACGCGCGATATCGGCGAGCGCGATCGGGCGGGCTTCATCCGCGGCCTGCCCGAGCATCGGATGCCCCGGCCGAACCACGGCGCATACCGGCTCGCCCGCGAGCGGCTCGTAGCGCAACTGGAGCTTGTCGTGCTCGGCGGAAAGGCGGCCCAGCACGACGTCGAGCTTGTCTTGCGCCAGATGTTCGAGCAGCACGTTGCTGGCGTCGATCTCCACGGAAACGCGCAGGTTGGCATGTGTGCGCTTGACCGCCGCGACGGCGGCCGGCAGCACGCGCACGCCCGGCGAGGTGATCGCACCCACCGCGACGTGGCCAAGGCGCCCCGCCTTGAGCGCGCTCAGTTCCTCCTGCGCCTGGTCGAGGCTGCCCAGCACGGCGCGCGCGTGGCGGATCAGGGCGTCGCCGTACAGCGTGGGCCGCATGCCGCGCGGCATGCGCTCGAACAGCACTGCGCCAAGCATGTCCTCGAGCTCGCGCAGGAGCTTCGACGCGGCGGGTTGCGTCATGTTCAGCGCCGCCGCCGCGCGGTGAATGTTGCCTTCCTCGGCCAGCGCCACGACGAGGAGCAGTTGCCGCGTTTTCAGCCGCGTGCGCACGTACCAGGGGCTTGTATCGAGCATGTCTCCACCTGATTTCCCAAATAGTTTTAGGTGTTTATACCAATGCCGATTTCGATATCGGAAGCGTCCATTTTTTCATTGGAAGGTTATCAGACTTCTCCCTAGACTGTGCCGAATCCATCGCCCGGATGCATCGGCGAACTACCCGCTCCACAAGACGAACACGATGTCGGATACCAAACCCAAACTGCGCTCCCAACAGTGGTTCGGCACCACGGACAAGAACGGCTTCATGTACCGAAGCTGGATGAAGAATCAAGGCATTCCCGATCACGAATTCGATGGTCGCCCGATCATCGGCATCTGCAATACCTGGTCGGAACTCACGCCCTGCAATGCGCACTTCCGCAAGCTCGCGGAGCACGTGAAGCGCGGCATTTATGAAGCCGGCGGCTTCCCGGTCGAGTTCCCGGTGTTCTCGAACGGCGAATCGAACCTGCGCCCCTCGGCCATGCTCACGCGCAATCTCGCCTCCATGGACGTGGAAGAGGCGATTCGCGGCAACCCCATCGACGCCGTCGTGCTGCTGTGCGGCTGCGACAAGACCACGCCCGCGCTGCTGATGGGCGCCGCGAGCGTGGACGTCCCCGCCATCGTCGTGACGGGCGGCCCGATGCTCAACGGCAAGCACGAAGGACGCGACATCGGCTCGGGCACGGTGGTGTGGCGGCTGCACGAGGAGCTGAAGGCGGGCGAGATCGACTTGCACCAGTTCCTTTCGGCCGAAGCGGGCATGTCGCGCTCGGCGGGCACCTGCAACACGATGGGCACCGCTTCGACGATGGCCTGCATGGCCGAGTCGCTGGGCGTTTCGCTGCCGCACAACGCCGCGATTCCCGCTGTGGATGCGCGCCGCTACGTGCTCGCGCACATGTCGGGCATCCGCATCGTGCAGATGGCGCTGGAAGACCTGAAGCTCTCGAAGGTCCTCACGCGCGAAGCGTTCGAAAACGCGATTCGCACGAACGCGGCCATTGGCGGCTCGACCAACGCCGTGATCCACCTGAAGGCGATTGCGGGCCGCATTGGCGTGGACCTCGAACTCGAAGACTGGCAGCGCGTTGGCCGAGGCACGCCGACCATCGTCGATCTGCAGCCTTCGGGCCGCTTCCTGATGGAAGAGTTCTATTACGCGGGCGGGCTGCCGGCGGTGCTGCGCCGGCTCGGCGAAGCGAACCTGCTGCCGCATCCGGGTGCGCTGACGGTCAACGGCAAGTCCATCTGGGACAACGTGCGCGAAGCGCCCAACTACAACGACGAAGTGATTCGTCAACTCGACAACCCATTGATTGCCGACGGCGGCATCTGTATCCTGCGCGGCAATCTTGCGCCGCGCGGCGCGGTGCTCAAGCCTTCGGCGGCGACGCCCGAGCTGCTCAAGCATCGCGGCCGCGCCGTGGTGTTCGAAAACTTCGACCACTACAAGGCGACCATCGGCGACGAATCGCTCGATGTCGACAAGGACTCCATCCTCGTGATGAAGAACTGCGGCCCGCGCGGCTACCCCGGCATGGCCGAGGTCGGCAACATGGGTCTGCCGCCCAAGCTGCTGCGCCAGGGCGTGAAGGACATGGTGCGCATTTCGGACGCGCGCATGAGCGGTACCGCTTACGGCACGGTGGTCTTGCACGTTGCGCCCGAAGCGGCGGCCGGCGGCCCGCTCGCGGCCGTGCGCAACGGCGACTGGATCGAGCTGGATTGCGAATCGGGGCGCCTGCATCTCGACATCAGCGACGAGGAACTCGCGCGCCGCTTGAGCGATGTCGATCCGGCGGCCGCGCCTGGCGTGGCGGAGCAACTGGGCAAGGGCGGCTACGCGCGTCTGTATGTCGATCACGTGCTGCAGGCCGACGAAGGTTGCGATCTCGACTTCCTCGTGGGCAAGCGCGGGGCGGGCGTGCCGCGGCATTCGCACTGAGCGGTTGAGGCGCTGAGGCAGGGCGCGCCGGCGCCCTGAGCGCGCGGAGTCAGCAAAGGCGCGCGCCGGCGAGAAGACAGGCAGAGTTAGGAGACACGATGACAAATCCGCAGGTGCTGCAACACGATCAGCCCGCTGCGCTGGCAAGCGCCAGCAGCGAGGAAAAGCTCATCGTCGGCCATATCGCGCGCCGGCTTCTGCCTTTTCTCGCGCTGATCTACGTGGTGGCGTACGTCGACCGCACCGTGGTCGGCTTCGCGAAGCTGCACATGAACGCGGCTGTGGGCCTTTCCGACGCCGCCTATGGCCTCGGCGCCGGTCTCTTCTTCATCGGCTATTTCCTTTGCGAAGTGCCCAGCAATCTCGCGCTCGCGCGCTTCGGCGCACGCGTGTGGTTCGCGCGCATTCTGTTCACGTGGGGCGTGATCACGATGCTCATGGCGCTCGTGAGCGGCCCGAAGAGCTTCTACACGTTGCGCTTCCTGCTGGGCGCGGCGGAGGCGGGGCTCTATCCGGGCATTCTGTATTTCCTCACGCAGTGGTTTCCCATGCGCCACCGCGCGCGCGTGATCGGCTTGCTGGTGCTCGCGCAGCCCATTGCGGGCATCATCACCGGGCCGATTGCGGGCGCGCTGCTCGAAACGCACGGCTTTTTCGGCATGTCGAGCTGGCAGACGCTCTTCGTCGTGAGCGGCCTGCCCGCCGTGCTGCTGTGCATTCCCACGCTGCGCCTGCTGCCCGAGTCGCCCGCGCACGCGCGCTGGCTCGACGACACCGAGCGCCGCTGGATCGAGCGCGAACTCGCCGCCGACCACCGCGCCTACAGGCTCGACACGCACCGCAACCCGTTCAGCGCGCTCAAGGACCGCCGCGTGCTGCTGCTGGCGCTGCTGTTCCTGCCGTTTCCGCTGTGCATCTATGGTTTGTCGCTCTGGTTGCCTACCATTATCAAGGCGTTCGGCGTGAGCGATTCCACGGCCGGTCTGCTCTCCGCGGTACCGTATCTGTTCGCGGTGGTGGGCTTGCTGAGCGTGCCGCGCCATTCGGACAAGCATCGCGAACGCTATGGCCACATTGCCGTGGTCTCGGGCGTCGCGGCGCTGACGATGGCCGCGAGCGCGTGGTTTCACGCGCCGGCGCTGCAATTGCTGTTCATCTGCCTGACCGCTTTCTCGATCTACTCGATTCAGGCCGTGGTTTGGGCGCTGCCCGGCGAGTTCCTCACCGGCGCGAGCGCGGCCGTGGGGATCGCGACGATCAACTCGCTCGCGAATCTCGGCGGCTATCTCGGCCCCTATGGCATCGGGCTCATCAAGGACGCAACGGGCAGCCTGGCGGCCGGGCTTTACTTTCTCGCGGCCACGCTGGTGTTTGCGGTGCTCGTGACGTTCGCCGTGCGCGCGGTGCTGCGCACGCCCGGGCGCGGCACGGCAGAGCTGGCGAGCGAATCGTGAAGGCGCGGCCTGTCACCCTTTCTCAAGCAGGACTGAAGACATGACTACGAGCCGTACGCCCCGCTACCGGGGCATTTTTCCCGTCGTGCCGACCACGTTCACCGAAACCGGCGAACTGGATCTGGCAAGCCAGAAGCGCGCCGTCGATTTCATGATCGACGCGGGCTCGGACGGCCTGTGCATTCTCGCGAACTTCTCGGAGCAGTTCTCGCTCTCCGACGACGAGCGCGAACTCATCACGCGCACCGTGCTCGAACACGTGGCGGGCCGCGTGCCCGTGATCGTGACGACCACGCACTACGGCACCTCGATCGCCGCTGCGCGCAGCAAGCGCGCGCAGGAGCAGGGTGCGGCGATGGTGATGCTCATGCCGCCGTATCACGGCGCGACGTTCCGCGTGCCCGAACAGCAGATCTACGACTTCTACGCGCGCGTGTCCGACGCGATCGACATTCCGATCATGATTCAGGATGCGCCCGCGAGCGGCACGGTGCTCTCTGCCGCGTTCCTCGCGCGCATGGCCCGCGAGATCGAACAGGTTTCGTACTTCAAGATTGAAACGCCGGGCGCGGCGAACAAGCTGCGCGAGTTGATCAAGCTGGCCGGCGAAGCGGCCGAAGGCCCATGGGACGGCGAAGAAGCGATCACGCTGCTCGCCGATCTCAACGCTGGCGCGACCGGCTCGATGACGGGCGGTGGCTTTCCGGATGGCATTCGCCCGATTATCGAAGCGCATCGCGAAGGCCGCACCGACGACGCATTCGCGCTCTATCAGAAGTGGCTGCCGCTCATCAATCACGAGAACCGCCAGGCGGGCCTGCTGGCCTGCAAGTCGCTGATGAAGGAAGGCGGCGTGATCGAGTGCGAACTGCCGCGCCACCCGCTGCCCGCGATGAATCCCGCCACGCGCGCCGAGTTGATCGAGATTGCGCGCCGCCTCGATCCGCTCGTGCTGCGCTGGGGTAAATAAATCGTTCGTCATCCAGAATAAAAAATTTCCCTGAAACGAAGGGGCGGAGATACGTCATGAAAGCGTCCTATACGTTGGGCATCGTCGGCGTGGGCAAGATTGCGCGCGACCAGCATCTGCCGGCTATCGCAGGCAATCCCGGGTTTGAACTCGTTGCGGCCGCGAGCCGCAATGCAGAAGTGGAGAACGTGCGCAACTACAAGGACATTGGCGCGCTGCTGGCCGCCGAGTCCGACCTCGACGCCGTGTCGCTGTGCGCGCCGCCGCAAGTGCGTTACGCGCAGGCGCGCGCCGCGCTCGAAGCAGGGAAGCACGTGATGCTCGAAAAGCCGCCGGGCGCGAGCGTGAGCGAAGTCGAGGCGCTGCGCGAACTCGCACAGAAGCGCGGGCGCACGTTGTTCACCACGTGGCATTCGCGTTGCGCGAGCGCCGTGGAACCCGCACGCGCGTGGCTCGCCGCGCGCACCATCCGCGCCGTGCACGTGCGCTGGAAAGAAGACGTGCGCCGCTGGCATCCGGGTCAACAGTGGATCTGGGAACCGGGCGGCCTGGGCGTGTTCGATCCGGGCATCAACGCGCTTTCCATCGTCACGCGCATCCTGCCGCGCGAAGTGCTGCTGCGGGGCGCAACGCTGCATGTGCCGAGCGACTGCGCGACGCCGATCGCCGCTGAACTCGACTGCATCGACACCGACGGCGTGCCCGTGCGCGCCGAGTTCGACTGGCGCCACGGCCCGGTCGAGCAATGGGAAATCGATGTGGAGACAACGGATGGCCTGCTCTCGATCGCGGAAGGCGGCAAGCGCCTCGCGATTGCGGGCGAGCCGGTCACGCTCGAAGCCGAGCGGGAATATTCTGCGCTCTACGAGCGTTTTCACTGGTTGATCGCCCACGGCACCGACGACGTGGACGTACGCCCGCTGCGCCTCGTGGCGGACGCGTTCCTGCTTGGCAGGCACGTCGAAGTCGAGGCCTTTGGCCACTGAGCGCTTCTTTTATCACGATACACACGCAGCAAAACCACACCTGAGGAGACAGGAGCATGACCAGCAAGATCCGCCGCTTGACCCTTCGTGCCGCATTCGCGGCGATGTGCATCGCCCCGCTCGGCATGAACGTGGCGGCGCACGCCGACTCGCCCGTGAAGATCGGCTTCCTCGTGAAGATGCCGGAACAGGCATGGTTCATCAACGAGCAGAAGGCTGCCACGGCGCTCGGCCAGAAGGAGAACTTCTCGGTGGTGAACATCGGCACGCCGGACGGCGAGAAGGTGCTCGCCGCCATCGACAACCTCGGCGCGCAAGGCGCACAAGGCTTCGTGATCTGCGCGCCCGACGTGCGTCTCGGACCGGCCATTCAGGCGCGCGCCAAGCGCTACAACATGAAGTTCGTGACGGTGGACGACCAGCTCGTGGACTCGTCGGGCAAGCCGCTCGCCAACGTGCCGCACCTTGGCATGTCGGCGCTCAAGATCGGCAATCAGGTGGGCCAGGCGATCACCGACGAAATGAAGCGCCGCGGCTGGAAGCCGGAAGAAGTGGGCGCGCTGCGTATTACCGACTATGAACTGCCGACGGCCAAGCTGCGCACGGACGGCGCGACGCAATCGCTGCTGGCGGGCGGCTTCAAGAAGGAAAACATCTTCGACGCCCCGCAAAAGACCACCGACGACGAAGGCGGCTTCAACGCGGCGTCGCCGGTGCTCGCCCAGCATCCGAACATCAAGAAGTGGGTGGTGTTCGCGCTCAACGAAGAAAGCGTGCTGGGCGCCGTGCGCGCGACCGAGCAGCTGCACATTCCGTCGGCTGACGTGATCGGCGTGGGCATCAACGGCGCGGGCGAAGCGTTCGCCGAGTTCCAGAAGAAGCAGCCCACGGGCTTCTACGGCACGATCGCCGTAAGCTCGACGAACCATGGCAAGGACAGCGCCGAGAACCTCGTCGACTGGATTCGCGACGGCAAGCAGCCCGCCGCCGACACGCAGACCACCGGCAAGCTGATGACGCGCGAGAACTGGACGGCTGTGCGCAGCGAGCTGGGTATCTAAGGACTGCGTAGAAAGATCGACGCGATGCAAAGGGCAGGGATGCAATGACTGAAACGATGACGGATGCGAACGCGCAGGCAGCGGCGAACGCAGCGCGGGACGCAAGTGCGGGCGCTCAACAGGGGAATCGCGCGTATCTGGAGCTCGACGGCATTACCGTGAGCTTTCCGGGCGTGCGTGCGCTCGACCGCGTGGCGCTGGAAGTGCGTGCCGGCGAAGTGCATGGCTTGATGGGCGAGAACGGCGCGGGCAAATCCACGCTGCTCAAGGTGCTCTCGGGCGTGAACGAGCCGCAGGAAGGCACGCTGAAGCTAGGTGGCGTGGAGCAGCGCTTCACGACCACGAAGGCGGCGCTCGAAGCGGGTATCGCAATCATCTATCAGGAACTGCATCTCGTGCCCGAGCTGACGGTGGCGGAAAACCTGATGCTCGGGCAATTGCCCAACCGCTTCGGCGTGCTCGACGAAGGCACGCTCGTCAAGCGCGCGATGGATGAACTCCAGCGCCTTGGCGAGCGCATCGATCCGCGCACGCCGGTGAAGAATCTCTCGATCGGCCAGCGGCAGATGATCGAAATCGGCAAGGCGCTCATGCGCGACGCGCGTGTGATCGCCTTCGACGAACCGACCAGCTCGCTCTCGGCGCGCGAGACCGAGAACCTCTTTCGCATCATCAACGCACTGCGCGCGGACGGCCGCGCGATCATCTACGTCACGCACCGCATGGACGAAGTCTATGAGCTGTGCGACCGCGTGACGGTGTTCCGTGACGGCAAGCGCATCGAAACGTTCGATTCGGTGCAGGATCTCGATCGCAATCGCCTGATTGCCGCGATGGTGGGCCGCTCGATCGAGGACGTGTACGGCTATCGTCCGCGCGAAGCAGGCGAAGTGCTCATCGAAGCGAAAGGCCTGCTCGGGCCGGGACTGACCGAGCCGGTGTCGTTCACGGCGCGGCGCGGCGAGATCGTCGGCTTCTTCGGGCTCGTGGGCGCGGGGCGCTCGGAACTCATGAAGCTGATTTATGGCGCGACGCGTGCGAGCGCGGGTCACGTCGAACTCGGCGGCAAGCGCGTGAATTTCGCCAGCCCCCGCGACGCCGTGCGCGCGGGCCTCGCGCTATGCCCGGAGGACCGCAAACAGGAAGGCATCGTCGCGATCGCCTCGGTGGCCGACAACCTGAATATCAGCGCGCGCCGCCACTTCAGCCCCGCGCGCTTCCTGCTCGACGCCCGGCGCGAGCGCGATCTCGCGCAGGACTACATCAAGAAACTCGCGATCAAGACGCGCAACGGCGACACGGCCATCGGCACGCTTTCGGGCGGCAACCAGCAGAAGGTAATTCTGTCGCGCTGGCTCGCCGAACGCATCGAGGTGTTCCTGATGGACGAGCCCACGCGCGGTATCGACGTGGGCGCGCGCGCCGAGATCTACAACCTGTTGTACGAGCTTGCGGAAGCGGGCAAGACCGTGATCATGGTGTCGAGCGATCTGGCCGAGGTGATCGGCGTGTCGGACCGCATCATCGTGATGCGCGAGGGCCGGATAGCGGGCAGCCTGCCCAAAGCCGAAGCCTCACCCGACGAACTGATCAAGATGGCGCTGCCGCGCTAGCGCGCACGCTTTTTGTTTTTTGCCTTGCCGGTTGCGCGCGCAGCGAAATGAAGCGAAGCAGCGCAACCGATCCGAAACGATGAACCAGAAATGAGTGAAGCCATGCAGCCACAGGGCACGCCTACCGTCAACGAAGCCGCCGCGCCCATTACCCCCCAGCGCGCGCGTGCATGGGACATGATCAACAAATCGGGCATCGTGGTGGTGTTCGTGGTGCTGTTTGCGGTGCTATCCGCAACGGTCCCCGACTTCCTCACGACCCGCAACATTCAAGGCCTGCTGCTCTCCGTCACGCTGATCGGCTCGATTGCGGTCACGATGATGTTCGTGCTCGCGCTCGGCGAGGTCGATCTTTCGGTCGCCTCGATTGTGGCGTTCTCGGGCGTGGTGGCCTCCACGGTCATCACGCAATCGCATAGCGTATTGCTCGGCATTACGGCGGGCGTGCTCGCGGGCGGCGCGGTGGGGCTCGTGAACGGCGTGCTGATCGCGCGCTTCAAGATCAACTCGCTGATCGCCACGCTGGCGATGATGGAAGCGGTGCGCGGCCTCGCGTTTCTCACCTCGAATGGCGACGCCGTGATGATCTCGGAAGAGCGCTTCTTCGATCTGGGCGGTGGCTCGTTCCTCGGCATTTCGTTTCCGATCTGGAGCAATATCATCGGCTTCGTGGTGTTCGGCTTTCTGCTCAAGAAGACCGTGTTCGGCAAGAACGTGCTCGCGGTGGGCGGCAATAGCGAAGCGGCGCGCCTTGCCGGCCTGCCGGTCACGCGCATCAAGATCACGGTGTTCGTGCTGCAAGGGCTCATTACGGGCTTTGCGGGCGTGATGCTGGCTTCGCGCATGAGCCTTGGCGACCCGAAGACGTCCGTTGGCCTGGAACTCGGTGTGATCTCGGCATGCGTGCTGGGCGGCGTGTCGCTCACGGGCGGCGTGGCGACGATTTCGGGCGTGCTGGTGGGCGTGCTCATCATGGGCGCGGTGCAGGATGCCATGAGCCTCATGAACGTGCCGACGTTCTATCAGTATCTGATTCGCGGCGGCATTCTGCTGCTCGCGGTGCTGTTCGACCAGTTCCGCCGCAGCAAGCGCGCGGTGTGAGACGGGCAGCGGTTTTGATTCGCATCGGTTGCGGGTGAGGCTTCAAAAAACAAAAAATTGGATCTGTCGGCAGGGCGTTTCCTGGAGCGAACGGCGTGGCTAGCATGCTGGAGCGCTGTCAATCACGGCTTCAGGAACCCCGACCGATGCAGTTACATCCACCCGCTGGCATGGCACGACATGACGCTTTGCGCGGTCGATACGATCAACGTGCCGCTCGCCGCACGCGCGATCGACAAATCGCTGTCCTGATGCGCTTTCGGCGACGCCATCCTGTTCACGGACGTTATCGCGCCGACGCAAGCGCGCATCGCGACCATCGATCGCCTGCGCTACCGAAGACACTGGAGTGCCCGGGCGTTTCTTGAAGGCCTCGTGCGCATCGGCGTACAAGGCGAGAAAGCACGGCACAACGCGAACCTGTGCGAAAGCGCGTGAAGGGTCTTCCGGCGCAAGCGAGCTTGTTTGTCATCCGAAGTTTGCAAGCATCGCTTCAGTGTGCCGAAGCGGCACGAACGATGCGCGCGTAGCGCTTTAGATCCGTGCATCGCGGTGCAACGCCGCCATTGATGCCATTCGCATAAAGCGCAAACTGCACGCGCCGCCTTTGTTCGCTGGCGTACATTCTCGGCGCGCGTTCGCGGTGTAGTTTTTTCTTGCAAGATCCCCCAACAGTCCCGCGTTACGCAACTGGGATTCCGCGCTCCGCGCCGCTCGGCTAGTCGCTTCGTGCGCAGATTCTGTCGTCAGGCAGACCATTCAGGCAATGAAGTCGCGCCGTCATTTTATAGAGGATGCCGAAATGGTAGCGAATGGCGATTTTTCTCAATCCCTGCCGGTCGGAACGCATGCCTTCGATTGTGTGACGCCTGTGTCTTCCAGTGCGGCTTCAGGTATGAAGGCAGCCGGTTTCGGCGCCTGCATCCGCTATCTTTCGCGCTCGGAGACGCAGGGGGCTGTCGACCTGAGTTCCAGCGAGGCCAATGCGGTGCTCGGCGCCGGTCTTGCGCTCGGCGTGGTGCAGCACGTGAGCGCCGAGGGCTGGTCGCCTTCCGCAACGCTAGGCGCGACCTACGGAGCGAATGCGGCCGGCAATGCCCAAGCGGTTGGCGTGCCGCCGGATGTGACGGTATGGCTCGATCTCGAAGGCGTGAACAAGGCCGTGGGTTCCGGCGACGTCATCGCCTATTGCAACGCGTGGTTCGCAGCGGTCAAGAGCGCCGGTTATCAACCCGGCATTTACGTGGGAGCCAACTGCGGCTTGACGGGCGATCAGTTGTTCTGGAATTTGCAGACGCAGCATTACTGGAAGTCTGGCAGCACGGTACCCACGCTCCCCGAGCGCGGCTATCAGATGACACAGCGCATTACCGCAGCGCCAGACATGCTGTGCGGGCTGAACATCGACAGAAATCTGGCGCTTGCAGACAGCCTGGGTGGTCAGGCGACATGGTGGTGCCGCTGAGCGACAACGTTCGCGTTGCATGAATTGTTGAAGTGGATATTTAGTATGACTGCGTAATGGGAGAGAATCTCATGATCGCGAAAACGAAAGAGGAGGCGAACCGGGAGTGGGCGCAGCGCCTGTTCGCGGAAACGCACTGGTTAGCGAGGGGGCGGCTGTGGCTGCTGGTGCTCGTTGTGATCTTCGTGAACCTTGCGGGCGATGCCATTGCGTTGTTCGCCGTGAACTTGCCGAGCGCGCGCATGTCGTCTACGTCTGCAAGTACGGGTGCTGTTGCCGGCGATGCAGCGAAATCGAAAGCGGAAAATGCAGGGCAGAAAGCCGCGAACGCGCCTGCGCTGCAACCCGCGAAGGTCGCGTCCCAGACACCGCCCGCAGGTGCGCCGAAACTGGAAGGACGTTCGCACCGGTTCAGGATCAAGGTATGGCCGCTGCCGACCTTTCTGCTTGCGGCCCTGACCACGGCGCTCGCGTCGGCGCCGTTCGTCGCTTTTCTCACGCTCGGCTGGTATGTGCGCTATCGTGAGTTTGAGAATAGCCTCAAGTGCGCAGCGCTTTCTGCGTATCTCCAGCGCTTCTGGTCAAAGTGGCTGATCGATGCGATCAATGGTGCATTTCCGGGCACGATAGCTTCGACCTCGGCAACCACAAACGCCGCGCCGTCACAAGGCGACAGCAAGGATTGGCGCGTCCAGGCCGATAGCAACCTCCAGCTATGCGACCAGTTGTTTTCGCACATCTACCACCAGCAATACGGTCTCGGGCCTTTCGTGCCGCCGTATTGCATTCTCGTCGTAATGGTCTATGCAGCGTCCGCGATTGTGGGTTGGGTTTATATGTGCGCGCCGTGCGGCAGCGCGAGCGCAGCCACCTGCCTGTTTGGATTGACCGTGCCGGGCATTCTGGCCGCGTTCGGCGGCGCTTTCTTCTTTGTCGCGAGTGATTCCGTTCTTGCGGTGAGGCGCCGCGCGCTCAACGTTTCGGATATCTACTGGTATTCGCTGCGGCTTCTGCTCGCCATTCCGTTCGCATTGATAGCGGGCGCGATTGACGGCGCAGGCACGGGGGCGACGCTGCTGACATTCGTCATCGCCACCTTGCCGCTAGGCGAGATTGTGAAGCAGGTGCGGCGCGTAGCGGCAAAGAATGTGACGACCTTTGAGGCGGAAAAGGATCAACCCGATCAATTGTTGAATCTGAGTGGCGTGACGAAGTCCGTTTCGCAAGCGCTGCAGGTCGAAGGCATCGAATCGATCGAGCAGGTGGCGTCGGCGGATCCCGTCACACTCTCCATTCGCACCGGGTTCCCGTTTCGCTTCACATTGCGCCTGGGTTCGCAAGCGATCGTGCGCCGTCATTTAGGGGACGACGCCGCGAAACTGCTGCCAATCGGTTTGGGCGATGTCGTACCGATTTATCTGCTCGTGCAGGCAATGGACGGCAAGGGGGCGCCCGCCATCCCCTTGCCGCCTGGCGCCGTGCCTCAGCCCGACGAGAAGGACCTCGTCATCACGAACGCCGCCGCGCGCCTCTTTCCCAATGACGTCCCTGCGCAGCGCGAGGCCATTGTGAAGATGAAATTCCGCCAGATCGCGGCCGAGGAGTACACGCTCATGCTGGCGAAAATCACGCCGCTCGACCCCGCCCTCTAACGCACGGTGAAATTCGAAGGAGACGACCATGTCTTTCGACTACCCGTTGGCCGTCCTGCAGCCAGGCGACCTGAACAATGCGCGCGGCGACGTCCTGACCGAATCGACGTGGCGCTTCCTCGCGCAAGGCGACTCCTGGTTCTCCATTGGACAATTGCCGCCCTGGGCCACTTCGAACATCCTTTTCAGCCTGCGCTTGCCGAACAGCGCGGCGGCGCTTTCGCTCGCTTCGCCGGGAAAAACGCTCGCGCAAATGGTGGATTGGACCCGAGAGGTCAAGTTCGTCACCTACCTGGCGGGCGGAACGCTCTCGTACAAATGGGATGCCATTCTGCTCTCGGCGGGCGGCAACGATCTGTTCGACGCAATTCTGACGTTGCCGACCGAAACCGATCCCGCGAGAGCGGCAGTACGCGTGCTTCAGGCGCCCAATCTCGTGCCCGCGGGCACGGATGTGAAGCGTTACGTGAGAAGCGCCGGGCTGAGCGCGTTTTTCAACCTGCTGGTGGGCTACTTTGCGCAGATCGTGGCCAAGCGCGACGACCCGAAAAGTCAGTCCGCAGGCGTGCCGATTTTCGTGCACACCTACGATTGCCCACAGCCGCGCGACGCGCAAGCCGGGCCCGGTGTCGGCCCCTGGCTCGCACGCGCGTACACCGCCTATCAGATTCCGGCCGTGGACTGGCTGCCGCTCACCACGTATCTGATTCAGCAATGGGCGCAGTTCCTGGCGTCACTGAACGGTTTGCTCGCCGCGAGAGGCGTGGCGAACGCGAACTTCCGCCCGGCCTATCTGATCGGTACGCTCAACCCCGCGCCGGCAAGTTCGCGCGGGCCGACGGGCGACTGGGAAAACGAAATCCACCCGTCGCCGCAAGGCTACGCGAAGCTCGGCATGGCGTTCGAAAAGCAGATCAACCTCGCGTAGCCCTCGAATCAGGTTTCCAGTCCCGCTCCGCCCAGAATCGATTTGGCATCGGCGCGCGCGTTGTCGAGCTGCACGACGCTCGCTTGCCGTGCCGCGAGCGCGTCGCCATGCTCGATGGCCGTGAGAATTGCCTTGTGGCGCGGCAACGAAAGCGCATGCGTGTTGGGATGGCGGCTCGTGAGTTTGATCGACTCGGAAAGCGCGAGTGAGAGCATGTTGCCGATATACGCCAGCATGTTGTTATGCGTGGCGGCCATGATCGCGCGGTGGAATTCCAGGTCGGGCTCGAGCAGGTCGGCGGCGGTTTGCGCCTTTTCCATGCGCGCGTACGCAGCGGAGATGCGCGCGCGGTCTTCGTCGGTGGCGGAAATCGCGGCAAGCGCCGCGGCGGCGGGCTCGATGATCTGCCGCACGGTCATGAGCGAGCGGAAGAACTCGCCTTCGGGAATGCTGTTGACGGTCCAGTACAGCACGTCGGGGTCGAGCATGTGCCATTCTTCGCGCGGCCGCACCACACTGCCCACGCGCGGCTTCGATACCACGAGCCCTTTGGCGACCAGCACGCGCGTGGCCTCGCGCAGCACAGGGCGGCTCACGCCATAGGTTTCACACAGTGTGGGTTCTGCGGGCAGGCGCTGCCCGGGGGCGAGCGTGCCACCCACGATCTGCATGCCGAGCTCCTGCACGATGCGCGCGTGCATGCTCTTGCGTTTCTCTAGATTGCGGTAATCCATGATTGTCCGGCCGGGGGCTACCCGATCGGAGCGTCCCCCTGTTTGTAGAGCCCTTTACGCGCTGGTGGCGCGCATGGCCCGATATTCCCGCCGCACGATGTCCATCAGTTCAGCCACCGATGTATTGGCGCTGTGCTGTTCGTATGTCACGCGGCCTCGCTGCATCAACATGATGCGATCCGCTATATCGAGCGTCTGCGCATAGTTGTGCATGATCATGATAATCGATAGGCCGCCTTTTTCCTTCAAACGCATGATGAGATCGATGATCAGACCCGCTTCCCGTGCGCCCATCGCGGCGAGCGGCTCATCGAGCAGGAGGATTTTGGCGTTCGAATGGACGGCGCGCGCCACCGCGATGGCCTGGCGCTGGCCGCCCGAAAGCCGCTCCACAGGCAGATCCACAGAAGGCACGTGCACGCCGATGTCGTCGAGCAGTTGCGCCGCACGCGCACGCATCTGCTTGTGGTCGAGCAGTCTGAAGGGGCCGCGCCGCACGATCTCGCGGTTCAGGAACATGTTGTGATAAATGCTCAGCGAATTGGCGAGCGCGAGGTCCTGATAAACGCATTCGATGCCGAGCGAGCGCGCATGATCCACCGAGCGCAGCAGCGTTTCGGCGCCGTCGATCTGCAGCGTGCCGCTTGTCTGCTGGTGAAAACCCGTGAGGATTTTCACGAGCGTGGACTTGCCCGCGCCGTTGTCGCCGAGAATGCCGAGGATTTCGCCGCGGCCGAGCGTGAGCGAGACGCCGTCGAGCGCCGTGACCGCGCCGAAGCGCTTCACGATGTTGTCGCCGCGCACGGCGAGCGGGGCGTCGGCTGTGGCGCTTGCCCCGCTCATACCGGCCGGGGAGGCTTGCGATTCGTCCATCATCGGCTCCCTTTGCGGCGCAGGCGCCCAACGTGGATGTTGAAGATCATGGCCGCGAGAATGGCGGCGCCAAGAATGATGTTGAACGTGAATGCGTTGATGCCGATGAGGGTAAAGCCGTCGTTGAGAATGCCGAGCACCGCCGCGCCGATCAGGCCGCCCACGATCGTGCCCGAGCCGCCCGTGAGCGGCGTGCCGCCGATCACGGCCGACGCCACGGCGAGGAACATGATCTGGTTGCCGCCGGCCTGCGGGTCGATCGAGGTGATGCGAAAGCCTTCCAGAATGCCGGTGAAGCCCGCGAGCACGGCGGCAATGATGAAGTTGCCAAGGCGCAGACGGTTCACATGAATACCGGCTTCGCTCGCGCCTAGCGGATTCGCGCCCGCCGCCTGCGTATGCAGGCCCCAGCGCGTGTGGCGCAACAGCACGTGCATGGCGAACGCGATCGCCACCGTCCAGAGGATCTCGCTATAGCCCCACGCACCCATGAAGGCCGCGAACTCGGGCGAGCCCGGCGTCTGCACCGGCGTGCCGCGCGAGACCGTGAGCGTGATGCCGTTGATGAGAAAGAGCGTGCCGAGCGTGGTGACGAACGAGGGCAGCCGCAGCCACACGGTCACGGCGCCATTGACGAAGCCGATGATCGCCGCGGCCACGAGCCCCGCGATGACAGCGAGCCACATGGGCGCGCCGGCGTCGTTGGCGAACACCATCATGAACGGCGCGAAGGCGAACACCATGCCTGCCGAGAGATCGATGTCGCCGCCGATCATCAGCATGATTTCGCCGAACGCGATGATCGCCACCGGCGCGATGAACTGCGAGAGGTTGACGAGACTCGCGTTGGTGAGCAGAAAATCGCGGTTGGAAAATTCGAAGTACGCCGCGAGGATCACCGCTACGAGCAAAATGCGCAGCTCGGGCGCCCACGCGGAGAGCCATTGCCCGCGCGGGCGGGCAGCCCGCGCGGAGACTTCTGCCTTGCCGGTTTCGTTCACAGAGTTCATTACGCGTCGTTCATTGCCCGTGGGTCGTTACGACTTGATCCCGCCGCTCATCGGCACGATTTGCGGCTTGGTGGTCTTGCCTTCGTAACGCGTCGAGGTATTCAGGTACGGCTCGACGGTGTCCTTCGTCACGAACTTCAGGCCCGTGTTCGTATCGGCCGGGCCGACCAGGCCGCCCGATGCGAGCGTCACGAACGCCTGCATGACCGTATAGAAGCCCTGCACGTACGGTTGCTGGTCGATCGTGAAGTCGAGGAAGCCTTCGTGAATGAGCTGGACCGTCGTGGGCAGCAGGTCGAAGCCGCCGCCATGCACGCCCTTCGCGGGCAGGTTCGATTCCTTCATCACCTGTGCCACGCCCTGGGTGCTGCCCGCGTCCACGGCGAACATGCCCTTCACGTCCTGGTGGCCGAGATAGAACGACTTGATCTTCGAAAGCTCTTCGTTGACGGTCGCGCCCGTGGCCACGGTCTGGATGTCGATCTTCTTGCCGGACTTCTTGATGGCGTCGCTCGCACCGTCCAGGCGCGGCTGGATGTTGAGCTGGCCGGGCGTGGCGATGAAGAGCGCAACCATGCCGCTGTCGATGAGGCTCACGATGCGCTCGCCCATCTGGTAGCCCGAGAGATACAGGTCCTGGCCGATATAGGCGAGGCGCGGATTCTTCTTTCCGCGCGGCGCATCGGCGTTATAGGCGAAGACCGGGATGCCCGCGTCGAGCGCCGCCTGAATGGGCTTGTCGAAGGCGGTGGGGTCGACGATCGGCACCGCGATCGCGTCGGCTTTGGCCGCAATGGCCGAATTCACGGCGCGCACCATTTCGCCTGCGTCGGACGTGGCGGAGCCTGTCCACTGATAATCCATGTTGAGCAGCGAGCAGGCGTCCTGAATGCCGTATTGCGTCGGCACGAAGAACGGATTCGTGGTGACGTGATTGACGAACACGATCTTCCACTTCTTGTGCGAAGGGAACCCCGATTCGGCCGCCTGCGCCGTGGAAATCAATCCGCCGCCGCCCACGGCGCCGAGCAGCGAAAGCGCCGCGCCCAGTCCCGCACCCTGCATCAGGCCGCGCCGGCCCGTGTCGATCAAGCTCTTGCCGTCTTTTGCGTCATCCCGATCCTGCGCCATGTCTTCCTCCGGTCTTGTCTTCGTGGTCGATGTAGTCGACTTTTCGTCGAAAAGCGTGCAGATACTGGCCAGTACCGGGGTTCGCGTGCGCATGGCGCTCATTGAATCGAGTCATCACGCGCGAGACATCCGTAGCGAACGCGGGTTCGCCAGGCGCCGACGGTACCGCAAAAATCTTAGTGCAGCGTGATGAGGCCTCCTAATCGATGTATACCCGTAACTAATCCATAAGGCCGCAGCGACGATGACAAGCGCCTTACGCGCCGCCCTTCGCTTCCTGCATGTGTGGCGGCGGGCTGGCGAGCTTGGCCTGGTCCATCGGCGTGGCGGTTTGCGTGCGCGGACCGGCAGTGCGCGGCGCGCCGCGTCCCGTGCCGGTGGACTTGCGGCGCGCGGCATGGCGCTCTGTCGCGCGCTGCATGAGGCAGAACGCGCAGAGCAGCGCGCCGATCACAATGCGCGTCCACCACGAACTGAGCGTGCCGTCGAAGGTAATGAGCGTCTGGATCGTGCCGAGGATGCCCACGCCGAACACCGAGCCGATCACATAGCCCACGCCGCCCGTGAGCAGCGTGCCGCCAATCACCGTTGCCGCAATGGCGTCGAGTTCCATGCCTTGCGCCTGCAGCCCGTAACCCGAGAGCACATAGAGCGTGAACACCACGCCTCCGAGCGCCGAGCAAAAGCCCGAGAGCGCGTACACGCCGATCTTGGTGCGCGCGACCGGCAGGCCCATGAGCAGTGCGGAGCGCTCGTTGCCGCCGATCGCGTAGACGTTGCGCCCAAAGCGCGTGAAGTGCGCGATGACGATGCCCGCAACGAGCATGGCGATGGCCGTGAGCGACCCCGTGGTGAGCGAGCCGCTGCCTACGGGGATGTTGAATTCGGAGAGCGCGTGAAAGCCGGGGTCGTTGATCTGGATGGATTCGGTGGTGATGAGAAAGCACGTGCCGCGCGCGAGGAACATGCCCGCAAGCGTGATGATGAAAGGCTGCAGCCGGAAGAAGTGGATCAGCGCGCCCATTGCCGCGCCGTAGAGCGCGCCGCAGAGCAGCACAAGCGGCACGACCACGAGCACGGGCCAGTGCAGCTTTTCGGTGCCCACGGCGCAGAGAATCGTGGTGAGCGCGACCACCGCGCCCACCGAAAGATCGATGCCGCCGGAGATGATCACGAACGTCATGCCGATGGCGACGATCAGCAGGAACGCGTTATCGACCAGCAGGCCGAACGCCACCTGCAGCGAGAAGAACCCGGTGTACATGACCGAGCCGAAGCCGAACAGCACGGCAAAGAGCACGACGGTCACGACGATGGGCAGCACGCGCGGATCGACGAAGCGGGTCGCGCCGCGCCGGCACGCTGCGAGCGTGTTCGAGAATGACAGGGCAGGGCGGTTCATGCTCGGCTTCCCCCGTATGGGTGCGCTTCGTGCTCAGGCGCGCGCGCGGCGTGCGAGAGCAATACGCTTGAGTTGTTGGAACGCGAAGGTGCGCGCGGCGGGCGACTGGATCAGGCACACGAGCAGCACGACCACGGCCTTCACGACGAGCGTGGCCTCGGGCGGCACGCCGATCGAATAGGTGGTGTAGGTGAGCGTCTGAATGATGAGCGCGCCGAGCACCGTGCCCGCCAGGCTGAAGCGCCCGCCCAGCAGCGACGTGCCGCCGAGCGTCACCGCGAGAATGGCGTCGAGTTCGAGCAGCAGGCCCGCGTTGTTGCCGTCCGCGCTGCGCACGTTCGAACTGATGAGAATGCCGGCAATCGCTGCGGTCACGCCGCAAAACGCGTACGCGCCGAACACCACGGCTTGCGACGACAGCCCCGCGAGGCGCGCAGCCACCGGATTCACGCCGATCGAGCGGATGAAGAGCCCAAGCGCCGTGCGGTTGACAATGAGCGCGGTGAGCACGGTCACGGCGAGCGCGATCCACACGGCGCACGGAATGAGCGCGAAATAGCCGCCTCCCGCGAACAGATAGCCCGGCGCGCCGATCGGGATGATCTGGCCGCCCGTGAGCAACTGCGCCACGCCGCGCCCCGCCACCATGAGAATGAGCGTGGCGATGATCGGCTGCATGCCGACGAACGCGACGAGCAGCCCGTTCCAGATGCCTGCAAGCAGACCCACGGCGAGCGCCGCGCCGAACGCCATGCCCACGCGCGAAGGATCGGCGGAGAGCACGGTGGCGGCCGCTGCACCCGCAATCGCCACGACGGCGCCCACGGAAATGTCGATGCCGCGCGTGGCGATCACGAGCGTCATGCCGAGCGACACCACGACGAGCGGCGCGGCGCGCATGAGAATGTCGATGGGCGCGCCGAACAGGTGGCCGCCCAGCATCGTGATCGAGAGGAAGTTGCCGCGATGCGCAACATCGACGACGAAAAGGGCGATGAGCGTGACCGCGGGCCACACCAGCGGATGCCGGAGGACGAGCGAGAGCCAGGCGGGAAGGGCGGGGCGCGTCATCGACGGTCTCCGGCAATGAGGTCGTAGACTTCGTGCTCCGAGCGCGCCGCGCCCGAAAGCTCGGCCACCTTGCGGCGGTCGCGCAGCACGGCAATGCGATCGCTCACGCGCACCACTTCGCTGATCTCCGACGAAATGAACAGGATGCCGAGGCCTTTCGCGCAAAGCGCGCGCACGCGGTCCATGATTTCGAACTTGGCGGCGACGTCGATGCCGCGCGTGGGTTCGTCGAGTATCAACAAACGCGGCCGGGTCGCGAGCCAGCGCGCGAGCAGCACCTTTTGCTGATTGCCGCCCGAAAGCAGACCGATGGGCTGCTCGGCATCGCGCGCCTTGATGCCGAGTTGCTCGATATATTCGTTGGCCAGTTCGCGCTGGCGCGAGCGCCGGATCATGCGCCACCAGCCCAGTTGCGCCTGCAGCGCGAGCACGATGTTCTCGCGAATCGACAGATCGGCGACGATGCCTTCCTTCTTGCGGTCTTCAGGACAATAGGCCATGCCGTGACGCACGGCGTCGCGCGGCGAGGAAAGCTTCACGGGCTTGCCGTTGATGTGCACCGTGCCAGCATCGGCTTTATCCGCGCCGAAAAGCAGGCGCGCGGTTTCGGTGCGGCCCGAGCCGAGCAGGCCTGCCAGGCCCAGAATCTGGCCCGGCTGCACTTCGAGATCGAGCGGATTGAGCACGCCGCGGCGCGCCACGCCTTGCGCGGCGAGATACGGTTCGGCATTCGTTGCCGCCGTTTCGCTGTGCGCGGCTTCGGCGTGCGTGAGCCGCTCGCCTGCGTTCTGCAGGCCCACCATCTTCGCGACTAGCGTTTGCACCGGCAGATCGGCCGCGAGATAGTCGCCTTCACGCTCGCCGTTGCGCATCACCGTGATGCGATCGGAAATGGCGTAGGTTTGCTCCAGAAAGTGCGTGACGAACAGAATCGCAATGCCCGACGCTTTCAGCTTGCGCAACACGTCGAACAGGCGCGCGACTTCGCCTTCGTCGAGGCTCGAAGTCGGTTCGTCGAGAATCAGAATGCGCGCATCGACGGACACGGCGCGCGCAATCGCCACCATCTGCTGCATGGCGATCGGGTAGGTGTCGAGCGACTGCGTGACGTCGAGCGAGAGATTCAGTTCCGCGAGCGCTTCTTCAGCGCGGCGATGAATCGTTTTCCAGTCGATCAGGCCGCGCTTGCGCGGCTGGCGGCCCGCGAAAATGTTCTCGGCAACCGAGAGGTTGGGGCAGAGATTGACTTCCTGGTAGAGCGTCTGGATGCCGGCGGCCTCCGCCATCTGCGGCGTCGGGAAGTGCACCGCCTGGCCCGCGAGGCGTATCTCGCCAGCCTCGGGCTGGTGCACGCCGGTCAGCACGTTGATGAGCGTGGACTTGCCGGCGCCGTTCTGCCCCATCAGCGTATGAATTTCGCCGGGGTACAGACGAAAATCGACCCGGTCGAGCGCGCGCACGCCGGGGAAGGTTCGGGTAAGACCGACGGTTTCGAGTATCGGGGAAACGCTCATGGGCAACCGTGAAAGAGGCCAGCGCAAGCCCGTTATTCATGTGAACAGGCCCTCGAGCGCGCGGGGCGCCTCGTGAACCCTTTAAATACTAAGGGCTACGAAGCACACCGCGCCGCTTGCACCGAGTTTAGTACTTGCGCGTCGGCAGCACCTGCGCCGCCACGTCCATCGGGAACACCGTTTCGTTCGTCACGATGCGCTTGGGCAACTGCTTGCCCGCCACCACGTCTTTCACGGCGCTCATGAGTTGCGGCCCGAGCAACGGGCTGCACTCGACGTCAACATTCATCTTGCCGGCGATCATCGCCTCGAAGCCGCCCTTGGTGGCGTCGAACGACACGACGCTGATGTCCTTGCCCGGCTTCATGCCGGCTTCTTCCATGGCCTGGATCGCGCCGAGCGCCATGTCGTCGTTATGCGCGTAGACCACGTTGATCTTGTTT
Organism: Paraburkholderia sp. J10-1; assembly: GCF_905220165.1. Lineage (NCBI taxonomy): Bacteria > Pseudomonadati > Pseudomonadota > Betaproteobacteria > Burkholderiales > Burkholderiaceae > Paraburkholderia > Paraburkholderia sp. J10-1. The sequence goes on from NZ_CAJMYW010000011.1 coordinate 144,117, forward strand.
CCATAGGTCTTCGCGAACGCTTCCATGACCTGCTTGCCGCCAGCCAGCGTGAAGTCGCCGCTTTGCGACGCGATGATCTTGAACTTCGGATCGTTCTTGATCACTTCCATGAGGCCCGAGTGACGGTCGTTGGCCGGTGCGGAACCCACCGTGCCCTGCAGCTCGACGATATTGATCGGGCCGGGGTTGTCCTTGTAGTGCTCTTCAAGCCACTTGCCCGCGCGGCGGCCTTCTTCCATGAAGTCCGAGCCGATCATCGTCACGTAGAGCGACTGGTCTTTCACGTCGATGTTGCGGTCCGTGAGAATCACGGGAATCTTGGCGCGCTTGGCCTCCTGCAGCACCGGCTCCCAGCCCGATTCGACCACGGGCGAGAACGCGATCACGTCCACCTTCTGGGCGATATACGAGCGAATCGCCTTGATCTGGTTTTCCTGCTTTTGCTGGGCGTCCGAGAACTTGAGGTTGATGCCGGCGTCTTTCGCGGCCTGTTTGACCGACACCGTGTTTGCCGTGCGCCAGGCGCTTTCCGCGCCGACCTGCGCAAAACCTAGCGTGATCTGCTTGTCTTCGGCGTGTGCAACACCCGCCGCCAACGAGAAAGCGGCCGCCGCAGCGACCAGCCCGCCTACCATGCGTGTTGCCAGTTTCATGCGTGTCTCCGATGTAGCTCTGTGCGTTGTATTTCTTTAATTCATGGCGCTACACCCGCGTCCATCACGGCCGGACAGTATCACGAGAAGTATCGCGCCATCCCTGGCCTCCGGTTATATCCTTTCGATATACCGTTGGCCGCCCCTGCTGACCACAATAGACAAACTATATGCAACGTCAGGAACGGTTTCGATTAGCGTTTTCCCGATAAGCCTGACTCATATAGTCATGCTATTTATTGGACTTTCTCACTAAGTGGGCAAAGCCATGAACACCCGTAAGCCCAAGCTTCGCTCGGCCGCGTGGTTCGGCACCACGGACAAAAACGGCTTCATGTACCGGAGCTGGATGAAGAATCAGGGAATTCCGGATCACGAATTTGCCGGCAAGCCGATTATCGGCATTTGCAATACGTGGTCGGAACTCACACCCTGTAATGCGCACTTTCGCAAGCTCGCCGAGCATGTCAAGCGAGGCATCTACGAAGCCGGCGGATTTCCTGTCGAGTTTCCTGTGTTTTCGAACGGCGAGTCGAACCTGCGGCCCACGGCCATGTTCACGCGCAACCTCGCATCGATGGATGTTGAGGAATCCATACGAGGCAATCCCGTCGATGCGGTCGTGCTGCTCGTAGGTTGCGACAAGACCACGCCGGCGTTGCTGATGGGCGCGGCGAGCTGCGACGTGCCGGCGATTGCCGTGACGGGCGGCCCGATGCTCAACGGCAAGCACGAAGGGCGCGATATCGGCTCGGGCACCGTGGTGTGGCAACTGAGCGAGCAGGTGAAGGCGGGCAAGATTTCGATCCACGAGTTCATGTCGGCGGAGTCGGGCATGTCGCGTTCGGCGGGCACGTGCAACACCATGGGCACGGCTTCGACCATGGCGTGCATGGCCGAAGCGCTCGGCGTTACGCTGCCGCACAACGCCGCGATTCCGGCTGTGGACGCGCGCCGCTACGTGCTCGCGCATATGTCGGGTATGCGCATTGTGGAGATGGCGCTTGAGGACCTGCGTCTGTCGAAGCTGCTCACGCGCGAAGCGTTCGAGAACGCGATTCGCACGAACGCGGCCATCGGCGGCTCGACGAATGCGGCGATCCACCTGAAGGCGATTGCGGGCCGCATAGGCGTGCCGCTCGAACTCGACGACTGGACGCGCATTGGCCGCGGCACGCCGACCATCGTCGATCTGCAGCCCTCGGGCCGCTTCCTGATGGAGGACTTCTATTACGCGGGCGGCTTGCCTGCCGTGTTGCGGCGCCTCGGCGAAGCAAACTTGTTGCCGCATCCCGACGCGCTTACCGCCAACGGCAAAACGCTCTGGGAAAACGTGCGCGAAGCGCCCATTCATAACGCCGAAGTCATTCGCCCGCTCGACAATCCGCTCGTGCAGGACGGCGCGTTGTGCGTGCTGCGCGGCAACCTCGCGCCGAACGGCGCGGTGCTGAAACCTTCGGCGGCCACGAAAAAACTGTTGAAGCATCGCGGGCCCGCGGTGGTATTCGAGAACTTTGACGACTACAAGGCGCGCATCGCCGACCCCGAACTCGACGTCACGGCCGATTCCGTGCTCGTCATGAAGAACTGCGGGCCCAAGGGTTATCCGGGCATGGCCGAGGTGGGCAACATGGGCTTGCCGCCGAAGCTGCTCGCGCAAGGCGTGACCGACATGGTGCGCGTGTCGGACGCGCGCATGAGCGGCACGGCGTATGGCACGGTGGTGCTGCACGTCGCCCCTGAAGCGCGCGCAGGCGGGCCGCTTGCGATCGTGCGCGACGGCGACTGGATCGAGCTGGACTGCGAGAAGGGCGTGCTGCGCATGGATATCGGCGACGAGGCGATCGCTGCGCGGCTCGCCGAATGGGCCGCGAATCAGCAGCCCATTCCCGCCGATCGCAGCGGTTATCGCAAGCTCTACGTCGAGCACGTGCTGCAGGCCGACGAGGGCTGCGATTTCGACTTCCTGGTGGGCTGCCGCGGCTCGGACGTGCCGAGCCATTCGCATTGACCTCTCTCGCGCGGAACTTGCGTTGCGGCAGACGTAGGTTCCCGTCCTTGCATCGAAAATTAAAACTTCGACGAGTCTTTGTCGGCGTTTCCCTACCTTCGTTTTCCTGATTGTTTAAGGTCTTGCGCAACGTTTGATCGTGTGCACGCAAAGGCTTGTCATGCGTCATATGCGGCGGTCAACGCGAAAACATGGGTCGCGTTAAGCGGAGGCCAGCCGGCGGGCTGGCGCCTGTGACCTATTCAGCCATTCGCGGAGATTCGCCATGAAACAACGATGCATGCCAACCCGTCTTCGCTCATGGCGATGGCGCACGAGCGCGGCGGGCGCACTCGCCGCGCTGGGGCTGCTTTCGGGCTGTGTCGCCCAGCGGCCGTTCAGCATGCCCAGTTACGAAGCCGGGGCATGTGTGAGCGCCGCCGCCGGTTACTACTGCGTGCAGCCCGGCGATTCGCTCGACTCGATTGCGACTTCGTTCGGGCGGCGGCCTGGCGAGATTGCGCAATGGAACGCTATGGAGGCGGCTTCCACCGTGCGTGCAGGGCAGATGCTGCGCGTGGGGCCGCCGTCGGGCGTTGCGAGCGTTTCGCCCGCGCCGCCGTTCGCGGCCGCGCAGCCTGAGGGCGCCGCGAATCGCTTCGTCTGGCCAGTTGCAGGCACCGTGGTGCGCGAGTTCGGTGCGCAAGGTTCGCGCGGCATCGAGATCGCCGCGCGCCCCGGCACGCCGGTCAAGGTAGTGGATGGCGGCCGGATCGTCTACGCCGGCGACAAAATCAAGCAATACGGCCTCATGGTCATCGTAAAGCACGACGACCACTTCGTCACCGCGTATGGCAACAACCGCCGGCTCATGGTGGCCGAAGGCGCGAGCGTGCCGCGCGGCACGACCATCGCCGAGATGGGGACGGGCCGCGACGGCCAGGCGGTGTTGCAGTTCGAAATGCGTGAGGATGGCCGCCCCGTGGACCCACTCGCGTATTTGCCGCCGGGGTCGGGGCCGGTCACGCCCTGATGGTGCCTTTCGATATGATTTGGAATCCGTAACAAATCGGCTGGCGCGCAAAAGCGCAACCGTCAGGCCGCTTTTGGCGCACGCTCATCGACGCCGAGGCAGTCCAGGCCCAGAAGCGTGGCCTCGACGGCTTCGTCGAGCGGCGTATGAGGCTCGCGCCCGAGTTCCCTCACGAGCCGGGCGTTGTCGAGCTGCAACGGCTCGCGCCACAAATAGCGCATCTCCATCAGTTCGCGCAGCGTCGTCACGAAGGGCGAGATGGCGCGCACGAAGGCCCAGGCGAAGGGCTTGCTTTGCGGCTTCAGCCCGTGATTGCGGGCGACGCGGCAAATCGCTTCGACGATCTGCGAGCCGTCGGCGTCCCAATGGCCGGCCATGTGGAACGTCGCGAACGCGGGCAGCGTGTCGCGCTTCCCGATCAGTTCGAGCATCGTGCGCGCGACGTCGGGCACGTACGACCACGCGTGGCCCACGCCGCGCGTACCAGGCTGGCGCACGACCTGCACCGGCGCGCCACGCTTCACGAGCCCTTGCGCAAACCAGCTATTGCCCACGCGCGGCCCGAAAAAGTCACCCGCACGCACGACGATCGAGCGCACGCCATGCTCGCTCGCGGCCCGCATGCGCCGCTCCAGTTCCACACGAATCGCGCCCTTGCGCGTGAGCGGCTGCTGCGGCGAGTCCTCGCGCAGCAACGGGAAGGTGTCGGGCCCGAAGTTGTAGACCGTGCCAGGCAGCACGACGGTCGCGCCCGCGGCGGCCGCGGCGGCGAGCGTGTTGTCGATCATCGGCAGCACGACCTGCGCCCAGCGCCGGTAGCCTGGCGGGTTCACCGCGTGCACGATCACCGAACAACCCTGCGCTGCGCGTACCACTGCTTCGTGCGAGAGCACGTCGCCGTCGAGCCATTCGATCGCGCTTGCCGCAACGGCACCCGTGGCCGGCGCGCCGCCGCGCCGCAGCGCGCGGACTTGCCAGCCGGCGTCGAGCAACTGGCGCGCGACCTCGCTGCCGATTCCGCCGTTTGCGCCAAGCACGAGCGCGCGGTTCTGTCGATGGATGGGGCTGGCGTTCATGCCGGTTCTCCTTGCGGGTGAGCTGTCATGAAGGGCATTCTGCGCCGCTTGCCGTCAATAGAAAATTGCCGAAAATAGGCGATAGGCTATACATTTACGTATAGCCTGCGATCTGAATAGGGAACCGGACATGGCCGACAAGGAACCGAACTGGGAGTGGTACAGGAGTTTTCTCCAGGTCCTGGAGAGCGGCTCGTTGTCGGCCGCCGCCCGCGCGCTGGGCATCACGCAGCCGACTGTCGGGCGGCACGTCGACAGTCTGGAAGGGGCGCTGGGACTCACGCTGTTTACCCGTTCGTCCGATGGATTTTCGCCAACCGCGGCGGCCAATGAACTGAGGCCGTACGCTGTCGACATCGCAATGACCACGGCCGCATTGCGCCGCGCGGCAAGCAGTCATGGGTCGGGCGTGCGCGGTACGGTGCGGCTGACGGCGAGCGAAGTCATCGGCGTTGAGGTTCTGCCGCCGATACTGGCAGCCCTGCGCCACGACTATCCGGAACTGTCGATCGAACTGGTGCTATCGAACAAGGCTGACGACTTGCTCCGTCGTGAAGCGGACATCGCGATACGCATGTTCCGGCCCGTGCAGGAGGCGCTGGTCGCCAAACGGATTGGCGCGATCGAAGTCGGCTTGCACGCCCACGAACGCTATCTGGCGCTTCATGGCGCGCCCAAGTCGATGAAAGAGTTGGCGCGCCATACGATCATCGGCTTCGATCAGGAAAACGCGTTCATTCGCTCGCTCCAGTCCAGGTTTCCGGCCTACAACCGCAACAGCTTTGCATTTCGGGCCGACAGCGATCTTGCCCAGTTGGCCGCGATACGCGCGGGTTTCGGTATTGGCGGGTGCCAGTCGCCATTGGCAGCAAAAGACCCGAAACTGGTCCGTGTTCTGCGCAAGGAGTTCTCGCTGACGCTCGATACGTGGGTGGCGATGCATGAGGACTTACGCACGAGCGCGCGCTGCGCCGTGACCTTTGCAGCGCTTGCGTCGGGGCTGAATGCGTATATCCAGGGACAAGGCGCGTAGCGGCCGCCTCAACGCGGCGCGCGTCCGGCCCGCGCATACGAAGCCAGCATCGTCGCGAGTTCCTGCGCGGCAGGCGTGAGCGGCACGGCCGCGCGCTGGAGCAGACAAACCTGCTGCGCCGCCGGCCGCTCGGCGATCTTGATGCGGGCAAGCCGTTCGGCAAACGGCCCGCGCCGCGCGACCACCGACGACTCCAGCGCAAGGCAATCCGTCTCGCTGACCCAATGCAGCGTTTCGAAAAGCCCCTCAACCGTCGCGACGATGCGCGGCGGCGGCAAGCCGTGGTCGGTGAAGAACGTCGTGAGCCGGCTCGAAGCGAAGGCGTCCGCGATATTGGGCGAGCGCGTTGCGAGCCAGTCGCAATGCGTGAGCGCGCGCAGCGAGCGCGCGCCCGCCTTCGGATGGTCGCGGCGGCAAACGACCACCGGGTCCGACGGGTAAAGCTCCGTCACCGAAAGATCGGTCGTATCGGTCTGGTCCGAAACGAGCGCGAGCGCGAAATCGAGCGTGCCTTCGCGGATCCACGAAATCATCATGCGTGAGGTGCCCGTGCGCAGGCGCAGCGCCACGCGCGGAAACCGCGTGCTGTACTGGCCGAGCACGGGCACGAGCGCGTCCATGAGCGGGTCGGTCGTGAGGCCGAACGCCACTTCGCCCGCGTAGTCGCCGCGCAACTGCTGCGCCTCTTCGCTTGCGCGCTCGCACTCGCCGAGAATCGACGCCGCGCGCACCAGCAGGCGCTGCCCGAGCACCGTGAGTGTCACGCCGCGATTCGTGCGCGTGAGCAGGGCGCCGCCCAGTTCGGCTTCGAGATTCTGCAGCTGCTGCGTCACGCCGCTTTGCGCCACGCCGAGCGCGCGCGAGGCCGCCCGCACACTGCCGCGCTGGGCGACGGCGACGAAAACACGCAACTGGGAAAGCGTGAGACTCATGGGCGACGATTTTCGGTGATCGGTAGATGTGATCATGATAGATGAATCCGGGCTTTTCCCGAACGCTGCGGCGTCCTACCATCGGGCGGGCAAGAGACTCCCTACTTTCCGCCGCCGTTCATCACGCGTTCATCATGAAAAAAATCCCGTCGATCTTGCTTTCCCTTGCACTGGCCTTGAGCAGCGGTGCCTTCGCACGCGAGGGCGACACCGTGCGCCTCGGCATTGATCCGACTTATCCGCCCATGGACGCCAAGGCGCCCGACGGCTCGCTCAAAGGATTCGACGTCGATCTCGGCAACGAGATTTGCCGCCGCATTCACGCGCGTTGCCAGTGGGTCGAACTGGAGTTCTCGGGCATGATCCCGGCGCTGCAGGCGCGCAAGATCGACGCGATCATGTCGTCGATGGCGATCACCGCGAAGCGCGAGCAGCAAATTCTCTTCACGTCGAAGCTATTCCAGTTCAAGTCGCGGCTCGTCGCGCGCAAGGGCGCCCCGTTTGGCGCTACCGCGCAGTCGCTGGCCGGCAAGTCGGTCGGCGTGCAGTCGGGCACGCAGTTCGAGACGTATGCGCTCGCGAACTGGGCGCCGGCGGGCGTGCACGTGGTCACCTACAAGAGCCAGGAGGAGGTATTTGCCGACCTCGTCAACGGCAGGCTCGACGCTGCGTTGCTGGGCTATGTCGAAGCCGACTACGGCTTCCTGCGCACGCCGCAGGGCAACGGCTTCGCGTTTGCCGGCGGCCCGATTGCGATGGGCGACCGCGGCACGGGCATCGGCATGCGCAAGGACGAAACGGCGCTTGCCACGCAGATGAACGACGCGATTGCGGGCATGCTGAAGGACGGCACCTACGCGCAGATCGCGCGCCGCTATTTCGACTTCGATCCGTACGGCAACTGAGCCGCCGCACACTTCGCCGCTCACTTATTTGAAACCGCATTAAATCCATGAACCAGCAATCGACTCCGCTTTTGAGCGCCACGCCGGGCACGCACCGCGAACTGACCAGCTTCCATTTCGGCCCCGCCGACGCGCACCAGAAGATCTATATCCAGGCGTCGCTTCACGCCGACGAAACGCCCGCCATGCTGGCGGCAGTGTTGTTGCGCGCGCAGCTGGCGGAACTCGAGGCGCAAGGCGCACTCGCCGCGCAAGTGGTGCTCGTGCCGCTCGCCAATCCCGTGGGTTTGAATCAGCACGTGCTCGGCCAGTTCATCGGCCGGTTCGATCTTGCGAGCGGCAAGAACTTCAACCGCCATTTCCACGCGTTTCCCAAGCTGCTCGCACGCGCGAAGGAGACGCTCGGGGCGGACGTCGATCGCAACCGCGATCTGATCCGGCAGCTGATGCGCGAAGCGCTGGACGCGCAGGCGCCGCTCACGGAATTCGACTCGCTGCAGTTGGCGCTGTTGAGACTCTCGCACGACGCCGATCTCATCATCGACCTGCATTGCTCGCTCGAAGCGGTTATGCACGTGTACACGAGCGAGGCCGGCTGGCCCGATGTCGAGCCGCTCGCCCGCTACCTCGGCTCGCGCGCGCAGCTGCTGGCGACCGACTCCGGCGCGCAGGCATTCGACGAGGCGCATAGCCTGCTGTGGTGGCAACTGCGTCAACAGATGCCGGCCACGCAGCCCGTGCCCGCCGGCCCCACTGCGGTGACGGTCGAGTGCCGCGGCCAGCGCGACGTGTCGTGGGAAAGCGCGCAGCAGGACACCGATGCGCTGATCGACTACCTGCGCTGGCGCGGCGCGCTCGTCGGCGGCGACGTGAAGCCGCTGCCGGAACTGCTGATGCCGGCCACGCCGCTCGCCGGCAGCGCGCAATTCTATGCGCCGCGCAGCGGCATTCTCGTGCACCGCGCGAAGATCGGCGACTGGATCCGCGAGAACGACCCGCTCTTCGATATCGTCGACCCGATGACAGGCGAGACGCAGACGGTGAAGAGCACCGCGGAAGGCGTGTTCTATATGCGAAGGGCGATTCGCTTTGTCACGGCCGGTGCGCCTCTCGGCCGTGTAACGGGCACGCGGCCGATACGCAGCGGCGTGCTGCTCGGGGCTTGAGGCGAGGGGATGCCCGTCAGGCTTGACGGGTTTTGTGCATCGGCACGATCACGCGCACCCAGAGTCCGCCCTCGGGGTGATTGCCGATCTTGAGCTTCGCGTTGCACAGGCGCGCAAGGCGCCGCACGATCGACAGGCCCATGCCCCAGTGCGAGTCGAGCCCGAGGCTTGCCGCGCGCGAGGCGAGCATCGGCGGCGCCAGCGTGCCGCCCTCGGGCAGGTTCGCGCCGGTGCCTTCGCCGTGATCCCGCACGCTCAAGGTCCACGAGCGCGGCCCGCGCGCCGTGCAGATTTCGATGGGCGGCTCGCCGTGCGCCTGCGCGTTGCCGACGAGATTGTCAACGAGCCGCACGAGCGCGGAGCGCGGCAGCGAGAACGCCTCGCCGGCGTCGAGGCGAAGCACGATGCTCGCGTCCGCGTTCGCGCCGTAGACGAACCGGTCCTTCAGATACGCGTCTACGTTCACCGGCGCATGATTCGCGCCGCCCTGGCCGGCGGTGTCGACGAACTGGCGCGCGAGATCCTGAAAGAGGTCGATGTCCTCGACGAGGGCCACGCGCAGATTCCAGCGCGTGACGGTCATGGCATAAGCGCGCAGCCGCGCAACCCGCGATTCGACCTGCCGCAGGAAGGCGGCGAACGTGGCCGACTGGTCTTCGACCGTGCCGCTGCGGCGGCACAACAGATCGCCGATCGCGCGGGCGAGGCCGTGCAGTTTGCGCGGGCAGTCCACGAGCGTGGGGGCGGGCCCGGTGCCGCTCGTCGCGATGCGCAGCGTCGCAATCATGACGAGCAGATCATGGCGTACCGTCCGTAGCCACCAGGCGCGCAGCGCGAGCAGAACCACGCAGAGCGCCGCCATGAGCGCCACGAATCGCGCATCGAACCAGCGGGCGACTGTTTTCAGGCGCGTGACGCCGGACGAGCAGGCTTCGCGCAGATACGAGCCGTTCGGCGCCGCCCCCGCATGCGGTGCCCAAATGGCATCGCGCAAATGCGGCAACGCCTCGCCGCCTAGGTCGACAATGGTCGGTTTGATCGACACCAACGGGGCGATCCCACGCACGCTCGCGCCTTGCGCGGCCAGTTCCAGTTGCAGTTCGGCTTCCTGCTGCTGTGAGGCGTGCGTCGCGGCGGCCGGATCGAATGCCGTTTTGCCGAAATTCAAGGGCGAGTCGGCATCGAGATATCGAAAACCGGCTTGCAACAGCATCAACGACGCAATCCATAGCAGGAAAATGCGGGCAAACAAGACAATCACCTTTCTTTTTTTGACATCGAAGTTTGGTTTGCGCCTGCGGGCGCACGGTTGAGATAGCCGCAAATCCGGCTATGACGGGTATTGTCCTCGAAGCGCGAGAACTTCGATTCGTGGAAAAGCGCTGGAATATGCGCCGTTTTTCCCTTTGAGCGGCGCTGGTGGCGACTCGCCGAACAGTATTTGGGAAGGGAGGCGTCCGTGGCAGGCGCTCGAACGCGCGGTGATCGGGGTTCTTTCAGCCAGCGGGGTGGCGTGAGCATTCGGAGTCCTTGATAAAATCGCCGGACTCTCGAAAGCTCACGCATGCCCTGTTGCGTCAGGCCGGCTGGCGCAGCGTCCTGAACGTCGCGCGAACTTCTTCCGTGAACGCAGCAGGCTGTTCCCATGCCGCAAAATGGCCGCCCTTAGGGAGTCGGTTGTAGTGGATGAGCTTGGGGTAGGCGCGTTCCGTCCAGCTCCTGGGCGCGGCGTAGATTTCGTCCGGGAATACGCTCACGCCAACGGGCAGCTCCACGTGCTTGGGCTCGAAAAAGTTGAGCTTGTTTTCCCAGTACAGGCGCGCGGAGGAGACCGCCGTCTTCGTCAGCCAGTAGAGCGTGACGTTGTCGAGCACGTCATCTTTCGTCAGGCCTTCGGGCTGGCCTGCGAATACGCGTGCGATCAGCGCCTGTCCGCTCGCGTCGTGGTCGAGCATCCACGCAGCGAGGCCCACTGGCGAATCCTGGATGCCATAGAGCGATTGCGGGCGGTTCGCCATTTCGAGCGCGTAGCCCAGACCGTGCTTGTAAAAGTAATCGAGCTGGTCGTATGCGTGCTGTTCCTCCGGCGAAAGTCCGGTGGGAGGCGGCGTGCCGTCTTTGAGCGATCTGGCGATAGCGTCGGGCACGGTTGCGGGCATGTTGGTGTGAATGCCCACGAGTCCCGCAGGCTTGAGCAGCGCCAGCTGTTCCGTCACAGCGTTGCCCCAGTCGCCCCCTTGCGCCGCGTAGCGCGTGTAGCCGAGCCGGTTCATCAGCACGGCCCAGGCGCGAGCGATACGCTGGGGGTCCCAGCCGGTCTTCGTCGGCTTGCCCGAAAAGCCGTAGCCGGGAAGCGAAGGAATGACGACATGGAACGCGTCGGACGGACTTCCGCCATGATCGGTCGGATTGGTGAACGGCTCGACGATCTTCAACTGCTCGATGATCGAGCCGGGCCAGCCGTGTGTGACGATGATCGGCAGCGCGTTCTCATGCTTCGAGCGCGCATGGATGAAGTGAATGTCGAGCCCGTCGATTTCCGTGACGTATTGCGGCAGTGAGTTGAGCTTCGCTTCCACCTTGCGCCAGGTGTAGTCGGTGGCCCAGTAATTGGCGAGCCTTTGCATGGTTGCGAGCTGCACGCCTTGCGATGCGTCGTCCACTGTTTCGCGCTCCGGCCATTGCGTCGCGACGATCCGGCGGCGCAGATCGGTCAGCGCCGCTTCCGGCACGTGCACGCGAAGCGAACGAATGGAAGACGGATCGCCGGCAGCAATCTGCGTGATGCCGCTCGCGGAGGGCTTCGATTCTGCGAAGGCGAGCCGGCTCATTGCGACACCTGCGGCCAGCGTTGCTGCGGCGCCGATGAAGCGCCGGCGCGAAAGAGGTGCGGGATGAAGATCGTTTGACATGCCAATTCCTGATAGAGATGTTGTACCGTGGTGGGCAGGAAACATCAGGCGTGCGCACGCACCTCGGCAAACAAGGTATGCGTCGTATTCCTAACTATTTACGCTAGAAACCGGGCTGCAAAAAACTGCGCGCGCCGGTGCAGCGGCTATTCGGTGTCGAGCGAACGAATCAGATTGGCGCGCAGGTTCACGATCGCCTTCTGTAGCTTCATGAAGTCGTCGGGACCCAGTCCGGTGGCTTCGGTGAGATCCGCGATCTTCAGGCTCTTTTCGCGCAGCTTGCGGCCGCTGGCGGTCAGGCTCACACGCACCTGGCGCTCATCCTCCGGATCGCGCCGCCGTTCCACATACCCCATCGCTTCGAGCTTTTTCAGCATCGGCGTGAGGGTGTTGGATTCGAGAAAGAGCTTCTCGCCCAGGCCGCTCACCGTCTGGTTGTCCTGCTCCCAGAGCGCGATGATCGCGATGTACTGCGGATAGGTCAGCCCGAGTTCGTCCAGGATCGGCTTGTACGCCTTGCCGAAGGCCAGATTGGTCGAGTACACGGCGAAGCAAAGATAGTCTGCGAGCGGCGCGGGCTTGGCGCCCGGCGCCGGGTGATCCGTCGATTTCATGGTCATCCTCTTCAGACGAAGGCCTCAATGGCTCGCAAACTTGAATAAATCGCTTGCGATTATATCGTAGGCCGACACCGGTTTCGCCGTACACCGCCACTGCGATGCCCGGCGAAACAGCCACCACGCGGTGGCGCGATCAATGGTGGGCGAAGAGGCTGTTTCGCTCCATTGAGACGCGGCTGCCCGCGTCCGTGCCGACATCGGCCATGCCGCCGAACGCGGTGGCTGCGCTGCCGCCTTCGGTGCGCTCCGCGGCGAGCGTTTGCACGCTTTGGCCGCGTTGCGAAGCCGGTGCGCCGACTTCGGGGCGATAGGCCGGGGCCGGGCCATAGCCGCTGGCGAATGCGGGGGCGGCTGCGCTAGCCGAGAGGGCAATGAGGAGTGTGGCGATGAGTCGGGTTTTCATGATGATGTCTCGCTAAGTGAAGTTCAGTGGGTTTCGGTGAACGCGGTCATTGCGTTTGCCGCTCACGCGGTCACGACCTTCAGGCTCACGTCGATGTTGCCGTGCACGGCCTTCGAGTACGGGCAGATTTGATGGGCGCTGCGCGCGATGGCCTCCGCCACGTTCTGCTCGACGCCCGGCAGCGTGACAGTGAAGTGCGCGCCGAGGAACCAGGCGGCGCCGGTCTGGCCGATATCGACCTGGATGTCCACCGCCGCGTTGGGCGGCAACGTAACTTTCTTCAGCGAAGCCGCAATGCCGAGCGCGGAGATATAGCAGGCAGACCATGCGCCCGCGAACAGCTGTTCGGCGCGCGGGTGCGGTTCGGTGCCGACGATGTCGAGCGTTTCGCCGCTTGAAGACGTGAGCTCGAGGTCGACCACGCCGAATTCGCCGCGTTGCGCCGCAGGGTCGTGGTTGACGGTGGTGTGGGTGTTGCCCGAGAACAGGACTTTGTCGATCGTTGCCATGATGCGTTCCTCAATGAAATCAGGGATTTAGTGCTATGCGTCGCATAAGATCGAATCGCATGCGATGCATAATGGACGAGGGATTCCGCTTTGTCAAGCGCATAAGATTAAATCGCATACGATTTATATGGGGTTGCTTCGGGAGAGAATCGTGCGCTGAGACGTTATCGATCGTTTGAGTGATCGTTCTCGATCGAGCCCTTTTGGGGCGGCGCGTCAGGGAGGCGGCGCGGCTGCCCGAGCCGCCTCAGAAGAATGCGGGCGCCTACGCGGCCAGTTCGATGGCGGGCTCGCAGAGAATGGGGAAGTTCACTGAATTGGCGATATAGCACTGCTCGTGCGCCGCATGATGCAACCGTTCGGCGAGGCTGCGGTCGTCGCTCGCGCGGATCGTCACGCGCGGGCGCAACACGATCTTCGTGAACGCGCCGCGCTGCGGCGTATCGGCCATCGTGCCTTCGGCCGTGTCTTCGTAGGCGAGCACCGCGATGCCCGCCTCCGCGCACAGATGCAGATACCAGAGCTTATGGCACGCCGAAGCGGAAGCCACGAGCAGGTCCTCGGGATTCCAGCGCGCGGCGTCGCCGCGAAAGGCCGGATCCGACGAGCCCGGAATGTCCGGCTTGCCGCTCGCGCGTATCACGTGATCGCGGTCGTAGTCGCGATAACCCGAGGTGCCCGTGCCGCGATTGCCTGTCCATTGCACCGAAACGCGGTAGGTGTGTTCGCCATGCGCCATGCTGACTCTCCGTGTTGCATCGAAAAGGGTACGTCATTATGAACGCTTTCGGCATTTTGGTATACCATTATGCCGAAATCGCCCAAATGAAAAACCAGCCAGGAACCGGCCAGACACACATGGAAACACGATTCGACTCTACAGCGGACGCGGTTGCGTCCGGGTTGCGCGATCTGATCGTCAGCGGCGAGCTGGGCGGTGGCGAGCGCCTCGTTGAGCGCGACCTCGCGGAGCGTTTCGAGGTGAGCCGCATTCCGCTGCGCGAAGCCATCCAGCGGCTCGCGCGCGAGGGGCTCGTCGAGATTTTCCGCAATCGCGGCGCGGTCGTGCGCATGCTCACGGCGCACGACGTGGAGGAGATCTACGGCTTGCGCGTGCTGCTCGAAGGCGACGCGATCTTTCACAGCGTCAAGCGCATCGACGACGAAACGCTCGCACGCGCGGAACTCGTGCACCGGCTGCTGGGCGAGGCGGCCGCCACGCAAAAGCAGGGCGATCTCAACCGCGAGTTTCACGAGCTGCTCTATGGCGCATGCGGCAACGCTCGCCAACTGGCGGCTATTCGCGAACTGCGCGCGCAAGTGGAACGCTACGAGCGGCTGCAGAATACGCTGCTTGCCGATACCCCCTCCTTTCAGCACGAACACGAGGCGATTCTCGAAGCGTGCCTCGCCCGCAACGCGCGCAGCGCGCGCGCCTTGACCGTGGCGCATATCGATTCGGCGAAGCGCGTCGTGCTCGCCGTTGTGGAGCGCATGGCGGCACAAGGCTAGGGCGCATACACCGCGGCGTTCACGCGCATTGCACCGGTTTTTACGACATTTTTTCTTGTGACCCTTCCGGGCAATCCCTAGACTGGCTGCATCGAAACGACAGGAGACGCCATGTCGATCTCGCGTGCAACCCAGCGCCCGGATGAGCCGGTCACCTCCGTGCTGCCCGGCCTTGGCCGGCTCGTGCTGAGGCGCTTCGATCCGCGCCACGACTCGTGGGAAGCGCTCACGCGTTTGCTGCATCGCGCGTTCTCGCGGCTCGCATCGCTCGGATTGCATTGCGCCTGCGCCGACCAGGCGGCGAGCCTCACGCGTGAACGCGCGCTGGCGGGAGACTGCTTCGTTGCGCTCTGCAATGGCAGGATCATCGGCACGCTCACGGTGGAAGGTCACGATAGCCATTCGCAGTGCGAACATTATCGCCAGCGCAGCGTGGCTTCGGTGCATCAGTTCGGTATCGAGCCTAAATGGCAAAGCCGCGGCATTGGCCGTGCGCTGCTCGATTTCGCGGGGCGTTGGGCGGCTGCGCGCGGCTACACGCAGCTCGCGCTCGACACGCCGTTTCCCGCCGCCCACCTCATCGCGTTCTACCGCGCGCAAGGCTTCAGTCTCGTCGATGTCGTGCGCTTTGCCGGCCGTGGCTACGACAGCGCCGTACTCAGCAAAGCCGCTGCGGCGCGTTGCAGCGTGGAGTTTGCACACCTGCACGGCGCGTTGCGGCACTGCACGTCGCCGGGCCCGCTCGTCTGAGCGTGCGCCACCCTCACGCCTTGTGCGTGCGCGCCGCTTCGCGTTCCAGATAGCGCAGGAATTCGTCGGCGGGCATGGCCTTCGCATAGAGCCAGCCCTGCGCGTACTGCACACCGTGCTCGCGCAAGTATTGCGCTTGCGCTTCGGTTTCCACACCCTCGGCGACCATCAGCAGGTCGAGGCTGCGGGCCATGTCGATCACGTGCGGCACGATCTTGTTCATTTCCTCGCCGCTCGCGAATGAGCGGATGAACGAGCGGTCGATCTTGATGCCATCCACCGGCAGTTCCTGCAGATACGAGAGACTCGAATATCCCGTGCCGAAGTCGTCGATGAAGATTCGGTGGCCCGCCGCGCGAAACGCCTCGATAACGGGCGCGGAGCCGGCTGTGTCGATGAGCGTGCGCTCGATCGCTTCGAACCAGATCTGCTCGGGGCGCACCGCATATTTTCCGAGAACGGGCTTGAGGGTTTCGAGCACGCGCGTGCCGGCGAGATCCTTGCCGGCGAGGTTCAGCGAGACGTGCAGATCGCGGCGCCGGGCCAGCACGGCGCCCACGCTCTCGAACACCGAGCGCACGACCTGGTCGGTAATGGGCTCGACGAGACCGAGCGATTCCGCCATGGGAATGAACGTGTCTGGCGCGACGACGGAGCCGTCTTCGAGCTTCCAGCGCACGAGTGCTTCGGCGCCGACGCAGCGCCCGCTTTCCAGCGAGACGAGCGGCTGCAGCCACGCGACGAACTGGCGCCGCCGGATGCCCTCCAGTATCGCGCTGCGCGGCGTGCGCAGCTTGCGGCGCCAGCGCATGACGAGCCACGTGCCGAATACGCTCAGGACGAGCGCCGGCGGCAACAGCGTCTGGAGTTGCGCGGGCAGGTCGCGGCGCATGCGGTTCTCGGGCTCGTACGCGACCACGGCAATGGGAAAGCGGCTCGAGCGCTCCACGACGTAATAGCGGCCCTCGAAATACTGGCTGTTGCTGGTGCGCTTGAGCGCTGCGCGAACAATCGCATCGTCGACGTGTGCCCAGCTTGTAATGATGCCGCCGTCCTGCGTTTCGAGCACGGCCAGCTGGATGGCGTCGTCGAGCGGCACGATGTCGAGGTAAAAGCGCGGATCGATCACCACGACGTGATTGCCGAGACGCAAGTTGAGCATGCGCCGCTCGTTGTCGCGCTTGCCGACTTCGCTATGCCAGGCGGTGAAGCCGTCGGCGTAGGTCCATTCGGGTGGCGGCAACGCGGTATCGACGTCGCCGCGTTGCGAGCTGCAGCGCAACCGCGCGCCATCGGTCCAGACGACTTCGCGAATGTATCGAAACTGTTCTTCGACATGGCGTAGCCGCTGCAGGTGGTCGCTCGTGCAGGGATCGTCGCCGTATGGCATGAGCTGGTGCAGCGCGGACTCCGCTTCGGCCGTCACGAGTTCGGCGCGCAGCAGCGCGCGGCTCGAAAAGACATCGACCTGGTCGCGCTTCTGGCGTTCGTCGACGGCGTCCGACGCGTACACCGCGGCCATGAGCGTTGCCAGGACGGCGAACGCCACGACACAAAACGTCGTCAGGGCGGTGAGTCGGCTGCTCATGATGGACGGTCGGGCTCCGGCGTCGCGAACGAGGGCGACGCGCGGCCTTCGACGTTCGCCGTTGCCGATGGTAGCGTCTTTCCGATGGCGGCGACGCGCTGCTGTGCGGTGCGGGAGCACACTCGCAGGGCGGCCGGCTCTCCCGCTCATGCATGGCGCATGAACGTGGCCTGCGCAATCGTCAGGCTCGCGCCGGATCGATCGATCGGGAATCCTCTGCAACGACGCGATTGCGCCCGCCTTCCTTCGCGGCGTAGAGCCGCCGGTCGGCCACCGACATGAGCGCTTCGTAGTGGGCGGGGCAATCGGCGGGACTGGCCGCCACGCCGATCGAAACGGTGAATGCGATCGCATCCGCGTCCTGATTTGCGGCGTCGCCCGGCGCGCTGGCCGCGTGCGCTTCGACCGCGCGGCGGATGCGCTCGGCTACGGCCGCCGCCGTGGCGAGATCGGCGCCGGGCAGCAGCGCCGCGAACTCCTCGCCGCCCACGCGCGCGGGCATCTCCGCGCTGCGCAGGTTCTTGCGCAGGATGTCTGCGAATATCACGAGCACGCGGTCGCCCGCCGCATGGCCAAAGCGGTCGTTCACGCGCTTGAAGTAGTCGATATCGAGCATCAGCATGGCCACGGCAGGCGTGGCCGCGTCGCTGCCGCCTTCGCGGGCGGCGCGCTCCAGCGTCTCGTCGAAGACCTCCTGGAAGCGCCGCCGGTTCGCGAGCCCGGTGAGCGGGTCGCTGCGCGCGAGCGTTTCGAGCCGCGAACTTGCCTCGACGTACTGGCCGAATATGTTCTTGACGATGAACAGCGTGCCGACGAGCAGCACGGCGATCGCCAGCCACGCGACGATCAGCGGGCTGCTGAACACGCGGTGCGCCGCCGCGAGCGTGAGCGCGGAGTCGTCCGTGCTCGCGAGCAAGATCCAGTGCGTGTCCCCCACGTGCTGGAAGAGCAGGTAGCGCCCGCCTCGCTGAGCGTAGCCCTGGCCGCGTTGCATCCAGTCCGCCGCCTGTGCGCGCGCCATGTCGATGAGATACGGATCGAAGCTTGCGGGATGCTGTGCCGTGATCTTGCCATCGACGAAATAGACGAGGTCGCCGTTCTTGTTCAGGAGGCCGAATTCGGCAGGCTCCTCGTCCTCCGTCAGGTTGGTGGAGGCGAGCTGGAGCGCGAGCAGGCGCGAGGGCGCGACGTCCATCACCACGGCGCCGCGAAAGCGTCCGTTGGCGTAGACAGGCGCACTGAGCGTGGAAATCGCCTCGCTTCGTTTTGTTTCCGTATAGATCGGAGTCCAGACGATGCCGTTTCCCGGATTCCGGCCGGACAGATGCAGGCGGTAGTAGGGCATCGTGCTGAAGCGCCGCAACAATTCGGGCGCGGGCGCGTCCGGGCGCTCGGGCGAGAGCACATACAGGCCGTTGGCCGAGATGTACGCGACCGTGCTTTGCACCGCGTCGGCGTGCTGGCTGATCGCAAGCAGCGGGCTGATCGAGCGCGCGAGGACGATGTCGGCGGGCAGCGTGGCCGTGTCGCGGTGAAAGCCCTCGATTCCCGTGAGTCCTTGTGCGTTGGTGCCGAAAACGAGCGGTCCGTCCATCGCGCCGGGGACTTGCCATGCGAGCTTGTCGCTGTTGCGCAGCGCGGCCTGCACGGCCGGATCAAGGAGACCTGCGCGCTGCTGGCTCGGCGAGGCGAGCACGTGTTCCGCGTAGTCGCGCAGGAACAGCAGGCGCCGGCGCTCTGCGGAGATCAGCGCGTCCACGCCCACGGCCCGCACCTCCAGGTCACGCTGGCGACTATGCAAGTCGTTGCGCGTCATCTGGTAGAGCTGGCGCAGGCCCACGCCGCTCACCAGCGCCATGGCGGCGAGAAAGCACACCGTCACCACGAGGTGCGGGCGTTTCATGACCATGCTGGAAAAACCGTGCGGCCGCGTGCGGCCAGGCGTGTGCTGCATGAAGCCCCCGGGACAGCGAATGGACGCGCGCGCATCGCGGTGCGGCGTGGCCCGGCGGCGCGGTTCCGGGCATCGCGATGAGCATAGCATCGCGCGCGAGAACCGCGCCGAACGCCGCCTCACAGGGCTCGGAGCGCCCAGGGCGGCACTCAACCGCGCCAGGCGGAATGACGGATCACGCTGCAGAAGTTGCCGGCGTGGAAATGCGGGTCCTTGTCTGCGAGCACGTCGGCCTTCACGTTGCCGAAGGTGGTGGCGGGCTTGTGCTTGATGCCGTCATAGAACGTCTGAATGATGTCTTCCTTGAAGTGCTCGCTGCGCGGGTGTGCGTGAACCACGGCCTCGCGCTCGATGTCGCTGAAGCGGTCGTAGGCAATGCCGAGCACGTCCATTTCGACGCCCGCCGTGACGAGCGCGATCACCGGATGCATGTGCTCGGGAATGCCCGGCGTCGTATGCAGCGCGATGGCGGTCCACACGAGGTCGATGTCGTGCTGCGAGATGCCGTGGCCGCGCAGGAAGTCGCGCGCGGCGTTCGCGCCGTCCACTTCGAAGCGTTCATGGTCGCTGCTGTGCGCATGCGTGAGGCCCATGTCATGAAACATGGCGCCCGCGTAGAGCAGTTCGCGATCGAACTTCAGGCCGAGCCGCCGGCCGGCCAGCGCGCCAAAGTAATAGACACGGCTCGAATGATGGAAAAGCAGCGGCGATTCGGTATCGCGCACGAGTTCGGTAATTTCGCGAGTGAGTTTGCTGTCGGGAATCGCGACATCGGCGAGGGTCGGGGTCATCGGGGTGCTCCGTCGGGGTGGGTGATGACCTCTATTCTGGGCGGCGCCAGGGTTGTCCTCAATCGACGGATACCGTTGTTTTCTGCCAATTCGACCGATTTTGGGCCATCGGGGATTCACGGCGCATAGCGGCACTGCCGTCAACCGGAAAATTTCGCCGCAACCCGGGATTAGCGGCGATAATCGGCAAAATCGATTCGATCGGCGCGCATTTCATGCGCCATGCATGGGCGGCGTATGGGCTGCGAGATGCGGCCCGCGAATCGCACATTGGGCGCACGGGGACGCTGAAGGCAACGCGCCGCGCCAACCAGGCTGGTAAGAACAAGAACCCACGCGACAGACTATGTATTCGATCCTGCCAGCGTTCGTGTCCGCATTATTTCTCGGATTCGGCGTCTACGTGCTCCTGACTGAGGGCTTCACGCGCCTCTCGGTGCCGTTCGCCTTGATGTGCGCGACCACGTTCTTCTGGCAGGGCACCTGGGCGTTTCTGTTCCAGACGTCCGACCCCGATCTGTCGGCCGTGCTCGTCAAGGCCGGTTACTTCTTCATCCTCTTTCTGCCCACCACGTTCTATCACTTCGTGACCGAAGTGAGCGCCCGGCGCGGCGAACGCCCGCTCCTCATCGCGTCCTACCTGCTCAGTGTGCTGCTCGCGGCGCTGTTGCTGTTGAGCGATGCCGTCGTGGACGGCTACGGCACGTTCTTCTTCGGCAAGTATCCGAAGGCGGGCATGCTGCATCCCGTGCATGTGGCGCAGACAGTGCTGCTCGCGTGCCGCAGCGCATGGCTGCTGTATGCCGCTCGCCGCCAGACCCAGGCGCACGACCGCCGCAAGCTGCTCGACCTGTGCTTCGTGAGCCTCGGCCTGTACGCGCTTGCCGCCACCGACTACGCCGTGAATTACGGGCTCGCGTTCTATCCCGTGGGCGCGGTGTTCATCGCGATCAGCCTTGGCATACTCGCGGTCACGATCGTGCGGTTCGGCCTGATGCGCCCGTACCTCATCGCGGCCACGGTGGCGCACGAGGTTGCCACGCCGCTCGCGGCCATCGGCATGCATGCCGAGGAAATCGGCAACGTGCTGCCCGAGCTCATGCGTGGCTACCAGTTGGCCGTGCAGCACCAGTTGTGCGTGGACGGACTCTATCCGGGGCAGTCGGAGCGCCTTTCCTCGCTTGCCACGTCGATACGCCGCCAGGTGGACAGCACGAGCACGGTGGTCGAAATGTCGCTCGCTTCGTTCACGCTCGACCGGCTCGACCGGCGCAGCTTCGAGACCTACCCGGTGCGCTCATGCGTGAACGCCGCGCTCGAGCGCTTTCCGTTTCGCACCGGCGAGCGCGATATGGTGGAGGTGGCGCCTATCGACGCCCAGCTGAGTTTCTCGGGCTCGGATTCGCTGGTCGTGTTCGTGCTGTTCAATCTGCTCAAGAACGCGCTCTTTGCGATTCACGCGGAAATCGCCGAACGAAGCGACAAGATCAGCGACTACGTGGGCCGCGTGGAGATCAGCGCGACGAGCGAAGCGGGCTTTTGCGTGCTGCGCTTTACCGACAACGGCTGCGGTATTCCCGCCGATATTCTGCCGCGCGTGTTCGATCCGTTTTATTCGACCAAGGCGCACGGACGCGGCGCCGGCATGGGCCTCACGTTCTGCCGCCGCGTGGCCGAAGCGCTGGGCGGCACGATTGCGTGCGAGTCCGAGCCGCACGTCCACACGACCTTCACGATCCGCCTGCCGGAGCCCGGCACGAGCGCTGACCGCGCGCTGCACGACGCACCGGCGAAACCCCGCCGTTTTCCGGCGGGGCAGGATTTCGCAGGCTAGTTCATGTAGCCGGGTTGAACGTGCTCAATGCGCGCTTAGTTCGAACCCGAAGGCAGGACCAGCTCGTATTCCTTCACGCGCTCGATGATGCCGGGCGGAAAGCGGCGAATGCGCTTGTCGGTGCCGGCGAAGAGAATCTGCTGATAGCCGAGCGAAACGGGCCGCCCGTCCACGCAAAAGCGGAACACGAGATACGCGGAGCACTGACGCACCTGGAAGGTGTTGAGGTAGCAATCCACGCGCTGGAACGGAAAGGTTTCCTGCACGTATTCCTGGTGGGCGCGCTTGGTGACGAACACACCGCCCGAGGCGAGCAGATTGTTGTGAATGCACTCGTGAAACCAGCGTTCGCGGCAAATGCCCTGCCATTCGAAATAGCGGGCGAAATACGTGTTCATGAACGCGTTCGAGTCCTTCAGGTAAATATCGATGACGTGATGAAACGTTTTGGTCGGCGTAGCTTCCATGATTTCGTCGGAGAATCCGGCGGTGCCACGGGACAGGACGGCGGGAATGGATTCGCGTGCGTACATCAGAGTAACTCCAGATAGGGACTGCAGGCGGCAGCCGCGCGTGCCTCCGCTGAGAAGGAGGCATGCACCATTCTCTTCGTGTTCCTCTTCATCCAGAACCGTGCTCCCCACATACGCAAACCGCTTCATGCTCGCTGGCTGCGATAACGTTTGCGCATGCCTGCGCTGAACGCACCGTTGCGGCTTCGGGTTGCTGTGTCCAGGCGACACGCCGCATAATCGATATGTTTTCCTCGCGGTGCAGCTCCGGGTATCGGGCGCACCGCATGAGGCGCAGTGTGCTTAACCGAGATCCAGCATGAGTTCCATCGTCAGACAGCCGGTCTTTCATCCCGTTTCCGTCGTGTTTCTCGACGACAGCCCCGACTTCCTCTACGCGTTGCGCGGCCTCTTTCCGGGCGCGGGCACGGACCGCTACTTCACGAGCGCCGCACAAGCGCTGGCCTTCGTCGCCTCGCACGAAGCGCGGCAGAGCGCGCGCAATCCCGCTGCGGGCGCTGCATGGTCGGAGTTCGAGAAGCGGGGCGGCAACGCGCTGGGCGAGGACGTGATGGCCGACGCGGCGCGCTTTGGCGATATCGCCGCGCTCGTCGTGGACTACGAAATGCCGGAGATGACCGGCGTTGAGTTTCTCGCCGCCGCGAAGGACGTGGCGTGCACGCGCATCCTGCTCACGGCCACGGCCGACGAATCGCATGCGGTGGAGGCGTTCAACGCGGGGTTGATCGACTTCTACGTGAAGAAGTCCGATCCGGCCATGACCCGCAAGTTGCGCGGCGCGATCGACGATGCCAAGCGCAAGTTCTGCGCACGGCGCGGCCATATCGGCGTGCATGGCGTGGGCGCGATCTACGCGAACCGGCGTATTGCCGATGTGCTGCACGAAGTCGCGCTGCGCGAGCGGATTGTCGAGTACTACTGGCGGCCCGAGCAGAATGCCGTGCTGACGTTCGACGCTGCGGGCAACGCCGGTGTGTTTCTCGCGTGGGATAGCCACGACTGGGCGGCGCAATGCGATGTCGTGGCCGACGAAGGCGGCCCCGCGGCGTTGCGCGAGGAAATGGCGGCGCGCCGTATCATGCCGGTCTTCTGGCCGAACGAGGCGTACCGGCCCGGCATGTCCCGCGTGGAGTTCGCGACGCCGCAGCCGGTGCCGGGACTCGACGACACATATACGAGCTGGACGCGGATCGACGACCCGGGCCTTGTGCCCGGGCTGATTACGTTTGCTGCGTGGCGGGCGCAGCAAGGCGCGCCGGGTGAGGGCGCAAGCCTTGCGTGATGCCGTTCCAGGCCGCGCCTAGAACGTTTCCCAGTCTGCGGTTTCGTTGGACGCGGTGGTCGCGGGGCTGGCCGTTGCCGCCTTTGCCGCTGCGTTCGTGGTCTTGGGTGCCGGCGTGGTTTCCACTGCCTTCGCAGCACGGGCAGGGGCAGGGCGCTTGAGCGGTGCTGCCGGGCGCACGGCACGCGCGCTTTGAGCAGGCGCTCTAACCGTTGAAGCAAGCGCCGGCTCAGCCTGCGCCCCGACCCGGAACACTGTCACGACCTCGCGCAACCCATTGGACTGCGCCGCCATCGACTGCGCCGCGGCCGATGCTTCTTCCACGAGCGCCGCATTCTGCTGCGTCACTTCGTCCATCTGCGCGACGGCGCGGTTCACCTGCTCGATGCCGGTGTGCTGCTCCTCGGAAGCCGCTGCGATTTCGCCCATCAGGTCAGCCACGCGGCGTGCCGAAATCACCACCTCGTCGATCGTCTTACCCGCTTCGTCAACGAGCCTGGTGCCTTCCGATACTTGCGTGACCGACTGCCCGATCAGGTCCTTGATCTCCTTGGCGGCTGTCGCGCTGCGCTGCGCGAGGCTGCGCACCTCGCCCGCCACGACGGCGAAGCCACGGCCCTGGTCGCCGGCGCGCGCCGCTTCCACGGCCGCGTTGAGCGCGAGGATATTGGTCTGGAAGGCAATGCCGTCGATCACGCCGATGATCTGCTCCACGCGCTGCGAGCTGCTCGAAATCTCGTTCATCGTTTCGACCACGCGGCGCACGACTTCGCCGCCGCGCGCGGCGACTTCCGATGCGTTCACGGCGAGCGTATTGCCCTGGCGCGCGTTGTCGGTGTTGTGCTTGACCGTGGTCGTGAGTTCCTCGATGCTGGCGGCCGTTTCTTCGAGCGAGGCGGCTTGTTCCTCGGTGCGCGAGGAAAGGTCCAGGTTGCCGGCAGCGATTTCCTTGGCACCCGTCGTGATCGATTCGGCCGAAGTCTGGATGCGATGCACGGTTTCGACCAGCTGGCGCTGCATCTGCTGCATCGAGTGGAGCAGGCTGTGCTGGTCGCCGGGCGCGAGGTTCACATGCGCCGTGAGATCGCCTTCGGCAATGCGCTGGCAGATCTGCGAGGCATATTCCGGCTCGCCGCCAAGGCTTTGCCGGATCGTGCGGATGAGCCACATGAGGCCGAGCGTCACGGCTGCGCCGATCACCGTCACGAGCAGGAGATTGCTGATCAGCGCGCTGCGGAAGGCGTCGTCGATATCGTCGGTATAGATGCCGGTGAAGAGGTGCCAGTCCCAGCCCGGCACGAGGACCGAATAGCTGATTTTTTCGACCGGCGCGCTCTTGCCCGGCTTCGGCCACCAGTAGCTGCTGTAGCCGTCGCCGCCCGCGGACGAGCTTTTGACGATCTCGAGCGCCACATGCGTGCCGCGCGGGTCCGTCAGGTCCGCCTGGCTCTTGCCTTCCATTTCAGGCTTCGGCGGCACGAGCAGCGCCATGGCGTTGCTGTCGTAAATGCCGAAGTAGCCGCTCTTGTCGTCGCCGTAGCGCATGCCGCGCAGTGTGGCGATGGCGAGACGCTTCGCGTCGTCGGCGCTCATATGGCCGGCGTCCGCTTCTTTCTGGTAGTACGAGACCGCGCCCAGTGCGGTTTGCGTTTCCTGCTCCACCAGGTTCTTGCGGTCCGTCACCATGCCCGAGCGCGTCATAAAGGCGTTGGCCACCACCATCACGACGAGCGAGATCCAAAGCAGCCCGACGATGCTCCAGGCTTTCTGATTCAACGTTATTCGCTTCACGTTCGTTATTCTCCAGCCATCTTCGATTGTTTTTTTCGTAGCGATGCACAGGTGCAGCGCCATCGTGTTTAACGGATGGTTGGAACGGAACCTTAAATTTGCTTATTGGTTCTTTGCGCTGGATGCGGTTTGCGTGTGTTGATTCTTTCGTCAAGCTTTCGCTCGCGGCGCAGCCGTAGAAGCCCGCACGACCAGCCGCGGCGACGAGACCACGCACACGCGTGCAGCCGCGCCCGCAGCCGAATCGGGCGCTTCGACTAGCTCCGTCAGCAACTCGACGGCCAGTTCCGCCGCCTCGATCGTTGCGACCGCAACGGTCGTGAGCGCGGGCCGCGATTCGCGCGCAAGCTGAATATCGGTGATCCCGACCACCGAAAGCTCGCGCGGCACGTGAAGGCCGAGATCGGCGGCGGCCTGCATCGCGCCGAGCGCGGGCAGGTCGTTGGTCGCGAAGATTGCGGTGAGGTCGGGGTGCCGCGCCAGCAATTCGCTCGTGGCCGCGTAGCCGCCTTGCGTCGTGTCCGGCGCATAACGCACGGGCGCGCCCGCGCCGTCGAGCCCGGCCGCCTGCATGGCCGCGACGAAGCCGTCATAGCGCGCCGCATGGATGCCGGAAACCTTGCTGCCGACGATCGCGCCAATGCGCCGATGCCCAAGCGTCAGCAAATGCTGTGCGGCAAGCTCCCCCGCGCGGCGGAAATCCACGGCCACGCACGGCAGGCCAGGCGGGTCGAGCGGGCGCTCCCACATGCACAGCACGACCGGCGCGCCGCGCCGCACGGTGGCGCGCAGGTCGGAGAAGTCGAGATTGGCGTTCATCACGAGCACGCCCGCCGAGAGCGTGCCCGCGATCTGTTCGAGGTAGGCGCGGCCCGTTTGCGGGTCGCCGTCCGTATTGCAGATGATGAGAAAGCGCCCACTGCGCCGCAG
This sequence comes from Paraburkholderia sp. J10-1, assembly GCF_905220165.1. NCBI lineage: Bacteria > Pseudomonadati > Pseudomonadota > Betaproteobacteria > Burkholderiales > Burkholderiaceae > Paraburkholderia > Paraburkholderia sp. J10-1. Next base: position 170,314 of record NZ_CAJMYW010000011.1, read on the forward strand.
CGCATTTTCAACGGCGAGCGCGAACTCCGGGTAGAACGGGTTCGCGATGCTCGACACCATGAGCGCGATGGTCGGCGGCCGCCCTTCGGCGAGCGCGCGCGCCGACAAATGCGGGCGATAGCCGAGCGCCTCGACTGCTTCGAGCACACGCTGGCGCGTGGCTTCGCCCACGCGGCCGCGCTCGCGCAAGACGTTCGAGACGGTGGCGGGCGTCACACCGGCGCGGCGCGCGACTTCGTTGAGGGTCGGCATGCGATCTCAAAATATGGGAAGGCGATTCAACATTTGCATGATTGTGACGGGCACTGCAACATTGGCCCGACAATCAAAACGATTACCGGAGACAAGGCAGCCAGATCGCACACGCGATCGCTTTTTTATGGCCTGCTGATTAAGCGCTTAATCTCCGTGTCGTGCCGATTAGAACATGGAGACGGGACGATGGCGAGCATTTCGTTGCGCGGCGTTCAGAAGGCATACGGCGAGAATGCGCCGGTGATTCGCAACGTCGATCTGGAGATCGGCAGGAACGAGTTCTGTGTATTTCTCGGCCCATCGGGCTGCGGCAAGTCCACGCTGCTGCGCATGATCGCGGGCCTGGAAGACGTGACCGACGGCGATATTTCGATCGGCGGCAAGCTCGTGAACGACGTGCCCGCCGCGCAGCGCGGCGTGGCCATGGTGTTTCAGAGCTACGCGCTGTTCCCGCACATGACCGTGTACGAGAACATGGCGTTCGGCCTGAAGCTCGCGAAAACGCCGAAGGCCGAGATCGATCGCAAGGTGCGCGAAGCTGCGCGCATTCTTCAACTCGAAGCGCTGCTCGAGCGCCACCCCAAGGCGCTTTCGGGCGGCCAGCGGCAGCGCGTGGCGATTGGCCGCGCGATCGTTCGCGAGCCCGGCGTGTTCCTGTTCGACGAGCCGCTTTCCAATCTCGACGCAACGTTGCGCGGCCAGACGCGTATCGAGATTGCACGCCTGCATCGGCAGTTCGAGCAGGCGAGCGTGGTGTACGTGACGCACGATCAGATCGAGGCGATGACGCTCGCCGACAAGATCGTTCTTCTGCACAGCGGTAAGGATACCGAACGATACGGCAGCATCGCCCAGGTCGGCGCGCCGCTCGAGCTTTATCATCGGCCCGCGAGCCGCTTCGTGGCGGGCTTCATCGGCTCGCCGCGTATGAATTTTCTGCCGGCGCGCGTGACGGCCATCGAGGCGAACGGCGTGAGCATCGCGCTCGACGGAAGCGGCGAAACGCTGCGGCTGCCGGTGCAGGGCGCGCGGCTTGCTGTGGGCTCGCCTGTTACCTTCGGCGTGCGGCCCGAGCATCTCGAACTGGTGGGGCAAGGGGTTGTGCCACGCACGTCGGGCAATGATCAGGATGCCTTGACGATCACGCGTGCCATCACGCTGGTCGAGGAACTGGGCGAGCACAGTTACGTGCACCTCGATCAGCCCGGCGGCGCGGTGCTCGTCGCCAAGGCGCCCGGCGACGCACGGCTAGCTAGCGGCGACGCCGCGCAGTTCCGTGCGAGCGCCAACGCCTGCCATCTGTTTGCGGAAGACGGTTTCGCCGTTGCGCCGCTCGCCACCGCCGATCAACCCGCATGAAAACAACAAACGAGGACACAGGCATGCGTCTTGGAGTTTGCTACTACCCCGAGCACTGGCCGGAGGCCATGTGGAAAGACGACGCCGCGCGCATGAAGGCGCTCGGCATTGCGCAGGTGCGGATCGCCGAGTTCGCGTGGAGCCGCATCGAGCCCACGCCCGGCGAGTTCGACTGGGGCTGGCTCGATCGCGCCATCGACACGCTCGGCGCCGCTGGCCTGCAAGTGGTGATGTGCACGCCCACGGCCACACCGCCCAAGTGGCTGATCGACCGGCATCCCGAGATTCTCCCCGTGGGCGCCGATGGCCGCGTGCGCGGATTCGGCTCGCGGCGGCATTACGATTTTTCGTCGCCGGTGTACTACGAGGCATCGCGGCGCATCTGCGAGGCGGTTGCGGCGCGTTATGGCCAGCATCCGGCTGTGGCGTACTGGCAAACCGATAACGAGTACGGTTGCCATCAAACGGTGGTCAGCTATGCGCCCGCGGCGGTGCAACGCTTTCGCGAATGGCTCAAGGCGCGCTACGGCAGTATCGACGTGCTCAATACCGCCTGGGGCACGGTGTTCTGGAGCATGGAGTACCGCAGCTTCGACGAAATCGACGCGCCCGTTGGCACCGTGACCGAGGCGCATCCGTCGCACCGGCTCGACTACCAGCGCTTCGCTTCCGATGAAGTGCGCCGCTACAACCGCATGCAGGTGGATATCCTGCGCGCGCATTCGCCGGGGCGGCCCATCGCGCACAACTTCATGCAGCTCTTCATGGAGTTTGACCACTACAAGGTTGCCGCCGATCTCGACGTCGCGACGTGGGACAGCTATCCGCTGGGCGCGCTCGATCAGCAGTGGTTCGCGCCCGAGGTCAAGGCGCGCTATCTGCGCACGGGGCACCCGGACTTCGCCTCGTTCAATCACGATGTGTATCGCGGCATGTCGAAGCTGCCGTTCTGGGTCATGGAGCAGCAGCCCGGCCCGGTGAACTGGGCGCACTGGAACCCCGCGCCGCTGCCCGGCATGGTGCGCCTCTGGAGCTGGGAAGCCTTCGCGCATGGCGCGGGCTGTGTATCGTATTTCCGCTGGCGCCAGGCGCCGTTTGCGCAGGAGCAGATGCACGCGGGCCTGAATACGCCTGACAACCGCCCCGACCTTGGCAGTGCGGAGGCGGCACGCGTGGCCGAGGAAATCGAGGCCGTGCTCGCGGCGGCAAAGGGCGGCCGCGACTTCGACGTGAAGACGCCCGTTGCGCTTGTGCTCGACTACGAGGCGAAGTGGCTCTTCGAGATTCATCCGCAGGGCGCCGACTTCCACTATCCGCGCTTTGCTGTGGAGTACTACTCGGCGCTGCGCGCGCTCGGCTTCGATGTGGATATCGTTTCGGTGCACGCGCCGCTCGACGGTTACCGTCTCGTGGTCGTGCCGCCGCTGCCCATTGTCCCCGACGACTTCGCGCAGCGCCTCGTCAGTTCGGGCGCGCAAGTGGTGATCGGGCCGCGTACGGGTTCGAAAACCGTCGACTTGCAGATTCCCGCCAACCTGCCGCCGGGGCCGCTCGCGGCGTTGCTGCCGCTGCGCGTGTGGCGCGTGGAGTCGTTGCGGCCCAATATCAGCGAGCCGGTGCGCTTCGACATGGACGACGCGCACGAAGGCCACGCGCGCCACTGGCGCGATCTGATCGAACTCGGTGCGGTGGTGAGCGTCGCCGGCGAAAGCGAATGGGCCGTGCCGGAAGTGCGCGCGACGTTCAGCGACGGCCATCCCGCCTATGTGAAGAGCGGCGCGGTCCACTACCTGGCCAGCCTGTTCGACGAGGCGAGCACGCAGGCGCTCTTTGCGCGTGTGGCGCGCGAAGCGGGACTTATGCCGCAGTCGCTCGGCGACGCAATACGCGTGAGCCGGCGCGGCGGCTTCACCTGGGTATTCAACTATGGGCCGGGCACGCACACGCTTTCTGCGGATATTCCCGACGAGGCAATCGTAGTCGGCTCGCGTACGATAGAACCGCAGGGCGTGAGCGCCTACCGTTCGTAATGCACGAGAAGCCGGGACGAGAAGCCGGGACGAGAAACAGACGCATTGCGCAGTTCCTTCCGATGCAGCATCGACAACGACGTATAACCAAGGAGACACGCATGATCGGCAAGACCTTCAGACCACGCACCCTGCTCGTTGCGGCGACGCTGGCGGCGGGCGCGCTTGCAGGCACGTTCGCAAGCGCAGCGCAGGCCGGCACGCTCGAAATGAATATTGCCTACAAGGGCGCAAGCCAGCGCGCCGTGTGGGAGCAGGTGATCGACGAGTTCAAGAAAACGCACCCCGGCACCGACGTGAAGGTGTCGTTCGTCGACGAGGAAGCCTACAAGGTGCAGTTGCCGAACTGGCTCACGACCGCGCCGCCCGACATCGTGAACTGGCACGACGGTGAGCGCATGGCCTACTACGCGAAGCGCGGCCTGTTCGCGGACCTTTCGGACGACTGGAAGAAGAACAACTGGGACAGCATGTACGCCTCGACGAAGGAGGCCTCGTCCTACCAGGGCAAGCAGTACGCCGCGCCCACCGTGTATTACTCGTGGGGCATGTTCTATCGCAAGGACCTGTTCGACAAGGTGGGCATCAAGAGCGAGCCGAAGACGTGGAATGAATTCCTCGACGCCTGCAAGAAGCTCAAAGCCGCCGGCATCACGCCGATCGCGGTGGCTGGTCGCGACGCGTGGACGCTGGCCGGCTGGTTCGATTATCTGGACCTGCGCCTGAACGGCAACGCGTTCCACCAGAAGCTCATGGCGGGCGAAGTCCCGTACACCGACCCGCGCGTGAAGAAGGTCTACGTCACGTGGAAGCAACTGCTCGACGACGGCGATTTCATCGCCAATTCGCTCTCGTACGATCTGGATGCGGCGCAGCCGTTCCTGTTCCAGGGCAAGGCCGCGATGATGCTCATGGGCACCTTCATCACGGGCGGCTTCAGCCCGACGGTCAAGCAGCAGATGGGTTACTTCCAGTTCCCGATCATCGACCCGAACGTGCCGACCGCCGAAGATGGCCCGGTCGAATCGCTGCATATCCCGGGCAAGGCGAAGAACAAGGCCGATGCGCGTGCGTTCCTCGCGTTTGCGGAGACGCCGGAAGTGGGCGCGCAACTCGCGAAGGGCCTGGGCTCGCTTTCGGCCAACAGCAAGTCGCCGGAGCCGGAAGACCCGATTTCGAAGATCGGCTTCCAGATTCTTTCGAACACGAAGGGCGGCATTGCGCAGTTTTATGATCGCGACATGACGAAGGAAATGGCCGACGAAGGCATGAAGGGCATGCAGCAGTTCGTGTCCGATCCGACGAAGCTGGACTCGATTCTTGCGCAGCTGGAGCAGACGCGTCAGCGGATCTACAAGAAGTAAGGAGTTCGAAGTGGGGCGGGCGATGCATGCTTGCGCCGTCTGCCCTACGTGCAGGTAGACAGGAGGTTTTTGCCGTGAGACAGGCAGTGACTCACACCGTTGCGCATCGCGCGGACGCAACCGCACCGGCGGGTGGCGAGAACGGCGGCATGCCGCACGCAAGCGGGCGGGGCATTCAACCGCGCCGCCGCGTGTCGCCCACCGCACGGCGCCAGCGCCGTGCCGCGTGCCTCTTTCTCGCGCCCGCGGTCATCATGTTCGCGGTCTATGTGATCTGGCCGATTCTCTCCACGCTGCGTCTGTCGCTCTACAACTGGGACGGCATGACCGAAGCGAGCTTCGTGGGCCTCGCCAACTACGTCGAGCTGTTCCACGCGCCCACGTTCTACACGGCGCTCAAGAACAACGTGATCTGGCTGGTGCTGTTCCTGCTCGCGCCGCCCATGGGCCTCGCGATCGCGCTGTACCTCAACCAGGCGGTGGGCGGCATTCGCATCGTCAAGTCGCTGTTCTTCGCGCCATTCGTGCTTTCGGGCGTGGTGGTGGGCCTCATCTACTCGTGGTTTTACGACCCCACGTTCGGCCTGCTCGCGCTCATGCTGGGCCGCGGCATACCCGTGCTCGGCGACCCGAATTACGCCACGCCCGGCATCATCTTCGCGGCGCTCTGGCCGCAAACCGCGTACTGCATGATCCTTTATCTCACCGGCCTCACAACGCTCAACAGCGAGCAGATCGAGGCCGCGCGCATGGAAGGCGCGAAGGGCTGGACCATGCTTTGGCACGTGATCCTGCCGCAGCTGCGCCCCGTCACGTTCATGGCCGTGGTGGTCACGGTCATTGGCGCGCTGCGCAGCTTCGACCTCATCTCCGTGATGACGGGCGGCGGCCCGTTCGAAAGCTCGACGGTGCTCGCGTACTACATGTACGACCAGGCAATCAAATACTACCGGCTCGGTTATTCGGCCGCGATTGCCGTCGTGCTGTTCGCGATCATGCTGCTCTATATCGTCTATCACCTGCGCCGCCTGCTGCGCAGCGAGCACTGAATCCGCCACGAGGAGCCGCACATGTTTCCGATTCCGGTCGACAAATGGAAGCCCGCGTCGCGCCGCCTGTACAAACTCTCGCTGCCCGTGGCGCTCATCATCTGGCTGCTGCCGCTCATTGCGGTGCTGGTCACCTCAGTACGTTCCACCGAAGAGCTGAGCGAGGGCAACTACTGGGGCTGGCCGAAGCACTTCGCGATGATCGAGAACTATCGCGACGCGCTCACGACTTCGCCCATGCTGCATTACTTCTGGAACAGCGTGCAGATCACGCTGCCCGCCGTGGCCGGTGCCATTGCGCTCGCGGCGCTGGCGGGCTATGCGTTGGCCATCTACCGCTTTCCGGGCAATTCGGCACTGTTCGCGACTTTCGTGGCGGGCAACTTCGTGCCGATCCAGGTGCTGATGATTCCGGTGCGCGATCTCACGCTCAAGCTCGGGCTCTACAACACGGTGGGCGGGCTGATCCTGTTTCATCTTTCGTTTCAGACCGGCTTTTGCGCACTTTTCCTGCGTAACTTCATCAAGCAACTGCCGTTCGAACTCGTCGAGGCCGCGCGCATCGAGGGCGCGAACGAATGGACCGTGTTCGTGCGCATCGTGCTGCCGCTCATTCGACCGGCGCTCGCCGCGCTTGCCATTCTCGTGTTCACGTTCGTGTGGAACGACTACTTCTGGGCGCTGTGCCTGACCCAGGGCGACGACGCCGCGCCGATCACCGTGGGCGTTGCGGCCCTCAAGGGGCAGTGGACGACGGCATGGAACCTCGTTTCGGCGGGATCGGTGCTCGCGGCCCTGCCTTCGGTGATGATGTTCTTCGCGATGCAAAAGCACTTCGTGGCGGGGCTCACGTTCGGCGCGACCAAGGGCTGAACGGTTGATGAAAGGCGGGGCGATTTGACTTCGGCGCGGCGCTACGGTCCAATTTCGGGAGACCCGACGCAAGTCACGCCCGCAAGGAACGCCCCATGCAGCACAACGAACCGACCCCGCGGCCCATCCAGCCCGCCACGCAACTGCCCGCCGCGCTCGTGCGCGAATTCGACGGCGACCACCTCGAAGCGCACCTTTCCGATGCGATCCGCCTTTCGACCGTAAGCGAGGACGGCTGGCCGCACGGCGCGCAACTGAGCGCGGGCGAGATCCTGGCCGTGAACGGCACCACGCTGCTGATCGCCGTCTGGCCGCGCTCCAGCACCACCGCCAATCTCGTGCGCGACGCACGCCTCACGCTCTCGCTCGTGCATGACGGCGCGCTGCTGGAGATACGCGCACGCTCGCGCGCCGTGGCGCAGCGGCAAACGGTGCTCGAACTGAGCGTATTTCGCGTGGAAATCGAGTCTGTCACCGAGCATCGCGCGAAATATGCCGAGGTGTTGAGCGGCGTGACGTTCCGGCTCTACGAGCCCGAGCAGGTGCTGACGCGCTGGCGCGAGCAGATCGCGATGCTGCGTGCATTTGCCTGAGTTCGCATGAAGCGCGCGGCGAAAGCTTCGTGATGTTGTCACTGTCGATGTGCTAGCGTGTTCTGCGGGGCGCGCGCTTCATGGCCCGTCGCCACGCAAGAACAAACGCTACCGGAACAACGATGCAGACCACGGTACTCACAGACTGGCAGCAGTTCATGGCGCTGACGACGCAGCTCGACGGCTGGGCGTTTCGCGGCCAGCAGAACGCGCAGTGGCACCTCGAAAGCTCGCTCACGCGCTACATGCGCGACTACGTGGGCGACCGGCTGCAATGGCGCCAGCGCGAGGAGCGCGCCATTCGCGTATTTCGCCGCAAGGCGCACAACTTTCTCGCGCACCCGGACCTGCTCAAGGACGATCTGCGCTGCCTCGCGCTGATGCAGCACCACGGCGCGCCTACACGGCTGCTCGATTTCACCAAGAGTCCGTTCGTCGCGGCCTTTTTCGCGTTGGAGCGCGCAACCGGCGACGCGGCCGTCTACGCGCTGAACACGCCCGCGCTCTGGAACAGCCGCGCGTTGCCCAAGACCAATCCCACGCTGACTCGCGACGTGATCGACCCGCGCGCGCACGACAACTTCGAACGCTACTTCTTTAGCAACACGAACGAAATTCTCTGGTCGGGCGAGCCCACGGAGATGGACGACCGGCTCGTCGCGCAGTCGGGCACCTTCGTCGTGCCGGGCGTGATCGACAAGCCGTTGCAGGCCATCCTCGAAGGCTACGAGAGCCACGAGGAGCTGCTGCACAAGATCGTGCTGCCCGAGCGCATCCGCATGGATGCGATGAAGTGGCTCTACCGCATGAACATCACGAATGCGTCGCTGTTTCCGGGGCTCGACGGGCTCGCGCGATCCATTGCCGTGGAGCTGGAGATCGTCTGGTCGGGCATGGTGGCGCCGATTGCGGGCTCAACGAGCTGAAAAACCCGCAACGGCCGCGTTCACGGCGTTTCGGGACGCGGCAGATTGAGGCCGGGCGCGAGGCGCGTGGCCTTGAATTCCGTCACTTCGTAGCCGGCGACGCCTTGCTGCGCAAACGGATCGTCGGCGAGCAGCGCATCGAGCCGCTCGCGCGGCATATGCGAGGCGATGATCACGCCGCCGTCGCGCGGCATTTTCGGACCGGCGGCAATGAAGTTGCCCGCTTCGAACTGCGCATCGAGGTAGGCGCGATGCGCGGGAAGGGCGTCGTCGATGCGCTCGAGCGGGGCAGTGTAGGTCAGGGAAACGATGTACATGGCGGTGCCTGATTGGAGAGCGCGGAAGACGCGTATGGTATCTCAGCCAGGTTGAAATACACGTGCTTGCCGGCCTCACGGGCAACCGCAACATCGGCGTCGGCGCCGCGCGAGTCGCCAGGTATGCGAAGCACGGCATCGCAATGCGCGATCATGCGGTGGGCCGCCGGATACAGGAACGCCTCGCTGATGGCGTCGCCAACGTATTTCGAGCCCGCCTGGGCGGCGAGGGGAAGCGACAGCCATTCGCCAACGATCGGCGTATGGCCGAGGCGGAAAACGTCCAGTGCGGCGGCTTCGAGCCTGGCGAGGTTCGCGGCCATGAGCGCCGGGTCGCCGTGGGTGCCGCCGCGCCACGGTCCCGCAATCAGAATGAGTTGAGGCGTCATGCCGCGACCTCTTTGCGTGTTGCGCGCAACGCAGCGTGCTGCAGCAGCATGATCGTTTTGCCGTCCACGATCTCGCCGCGCTCGATCATCCGTAGCGCTTCGTCAAGCGGCACTTCGACCACTTCCAGATCCTCGCCTTCCTCCTCGACGCCGCCGCCCGCGCCGGGCCGCTCGGCGGGGTCGTATTCGCCCAGGTAGAAGTAAAGCTTCTCGGTCACGGAGCCCGGGCTCATGTACGCCTCGAATACCTTGCGCAGATTGCGCACGCGATAGCCGGTTTCTTCCTCGACTTCGGCGCGAATGCGCTCGTCGGGCGCGGCGTCGTCGAGCAGGCCGCCTGGCGCCTCGATCATCATGCCGTCGTGCCCGTTGACGAAGGTCGGCATGCGAAATTGCCGCGTGAGCACGACGTTGCCGCTTTGGGGGTCGTGCAGCAAGATGGTCGCGCCATTGCCGCGATCGTAGGTTTCGCGGCTTTGGCGTTGCCATTTGCCGTTGCTGCGCAGGAAGTCGAAGGTCACCTTGCGCAGCACATACCAGTCGTCGGACAGCACGGTGGTTTCGATCATCCGCACACGGTCTTTCGTTGCAATTACCGTCATCTCGTTCCCCATTGGTCAGGATGCGCCATTCATGGTATCGTGCAGTTTCGTGCAAAATCAAGAAAATTCGTGCAAACGCGTTGGTGCGATTCTCATGCTCACAGATCAACGAAAGAAAGCGATACTCGAAGCCCTTAAACGCGAAGGCCAGGTGCTCGCCGGCGAACTGAGCGCGAAGTTCGGCGTTTCCGAGGACACGGTGCGGCGCGATCTGCGCGAACTGGCGGCCGAAGGCCTGTTGCAGCGCGTGCACGGCGGCGCGCTGCCGGCCTCGCCGGCCGTGGCGCCCATTGCCGAGCGGCGTGGCATGGAGGTGGCGGCCAAGCGGCGCATTGCGCAAAAGGCCGCAGGCATGATCGCGCCGGGGCAGGTGGCGATCGTCGATGGCGGGACGACCTCCGCGCTGCTAGTCGAGTGTCTGCCGCGCGACCTGCAGGCGACCGTCGTCACGCATAGCCCCGGTGTGGCGGTCGCGCTCGCGGAGCATCCCACCATCGAAGTCGTGCTGATCGGCGGGAAGCTGTACAAGCACTCGGTGGTCACGGTGGGCGCGGCGGCCGTGGAGGCGATTGCGCACATTCATGCGGACCTGTACTTCATGGGCGTGACGGGCGTTCACGCGCAAGCGGGGCTCAGCACCGGAGATTTCGAGGAATCCTATGTAAAGCGCGCACTGGCCGCGCGCGCCGCGGAAACGGTCGTGTTGGCCTCGGCGGCGAAGCTCAATGCCGCCTCACCCTACTGCATCGGTCCGATCGGCATGGCGCAGACTATCGTCGTCGAGCGCTCGACGGATGCGAAACTGACCGAGCCAATCGAGGCGGCGGGCGTGACGGTGGTGCGCGCTTGAGTGCATGAGCGCGCCGTCAGGTTAAGCGTGAAGCACCAGCTTCTGCACGCGCCAGTTCAGCAGTTCGGCGACGAAGAGCACGTTCTTCGCGGGGCACGCCATTTCGTGGATCCAGCCGAATTGCTTCAACTGCTTGCCCGATTCGCCCAATACGCCGAGCAACTCGCCATCGAGGCTCAACTTGTAGATGCGCCCAGGGAACGCGTCGGAGCTGTACAGCACCTGATCGGGACCCGGCGAGATGCAGATCGCCCAGGGCGACCCCGGCGCGAACGTGCCCGCGGCGATCGTCGCTTCGTCCGGCACGTTGCCGATGGCGGGCCGCGCGCCCGGCGGCACCGGCACGTCGATCGTGAATTGCTTCAGAAACTTGCCGTCCGTGTCGAACACCTGGATGCGCCGGTTGCTTCGGTCTGCCAAATAAATGCGGTCCTGCGCATCAACGGCAATGCTGTGTGGCGTATGGAACTGTCCGGGCCCGGTGCCGCGGTCGCCCCATGACTTGAGCCAGTTGCCGTCCTTGTCGACCTTCGCCACACGTGAGTTGATATAACCGTCGCTGATGTAGGTGTTGCCTGCGGCGTCCCAGGCGACGTCGGTGACCTGGCGAAAGCGTCCGGGCTCGGAAGGCAAGGGCGGGTTCGGATGCTTGAGCGGTCCGGTTTCTTCGTCCGCGGCTTCCTGCTTGCGGCCGAACACCATCGCCACGCGGCCATCCGGCGTGAACTTGATGATCATGTCCGAGCCCTTGTCCGTCACCCAGATGTTGTCCTGCCGGTCGATCTTCACGGTGTGCGCGAACGACCACGCGTACAGGTTGTGGCCAATTTCCCTGACAAACCGTCCATCCGCCGCAAATTCGAGCAATTGCGCTGCTGCGGCGCCGTAGGCCGGCCCGGTGCTATTGCCGCGCGAGAGCACGAAAATGTGCCCGCGCGAATTTACCGCGACGCCCGAACATTCCCCGAAATACATGTCCACCGGTAGCCGAACCGGGTTGGGAATGGAATCGTAAGCAATGGACGGAACCGTTTGCGTCTGGCCGAAGGCCGGCGCGGCGGCGAGGGCGGCGGTTGCCGCGAGGAACTGGCGACGCGTGAAGGCACCCTGCAGAAGGCCGCCGCAGCATGGACAGCCAACGGAATGAAGCGAATGAAGCGGGCTCATCGGACCTTTCTCCTCTTGTTCGAAGATGGTGGCGAACGTTGTGCACTGCAACCCGCGCGGGGCGTTCCGTGAACTGACCGCAAACATTGCCGCGCGCACCCTAAAGAATATGCGCGCGCAACCGATAGCGCAGTAATCGAGTGGAGGATTCCGATTCCGTAGTCATTTCGCATACCGAGGTGGCCCATGAGCCCAACGCCAAATTCCCTGCCGCATTCCGCGTTCGATACGAGTGTCTTGCCACGCGATCAGCAGTTTTCCGCGTGGCGAGAGGCGGTGAACGTCCTCTTCGACACGCAGACGGCCGAATCGCGCGATGCCGGTTTTGGCTCCGCCGTGAGCGGCTACCTGTTCGGCGATGTAGTGCTGGGTTCGATACGCACGGGCGCGCAGCGCTACGACCGCTCGAACGCGAAGATCGGGCGCGATGGCCACGATCAATATGTTCTGCAGTTCTATCTAGGCGGCCAATGCCGGGTGCGCGACGGCGGTCCGGAAGGGTGTACGCAACCGGGCGACATGTTCATCGTCGACGCGGCGCAGCCGCTCGCGACCGAAACCACCCAAAGCGAATTCCTGAATCTGGCGGTGCCGCGGCGCTTGCTCGCACCTTTGCTGCATGCGCCTGACCAGCAGGGCATGCGTGTGATTCGCGGTGCCGATCCCACGGTCGCGCTGCTGCGCGAGCATCTGGGCGCGCTTTACCGGCACGCCCCGCAAATGACGCTCGCCAACGCCCAGGCCGTCTTGCCTGCCACGCTTCAGCTCGCGGCCAGCGCGCTCAATGCGAGCGTGAGCCCGGAACACATGCCGGCGGTGCAGGAATGCGCGTTCGTATCGATATGCCGGTATGTGGAGAAGCGCCTGACCGATCCGCACTTAAGCGCGGAGCGGGTTGCGCGCACATTCGGCATGTCGCGCGCCACGCTGTACCGGCTTTTCGAGCAGGAGGGCGGCTTCGCGACCTACGTGCGCGAGCGCCGCTTGCGGCGTTGCCGCGCCATGCTCGCCGACCCGGCGCGACGCAGCATGTCGATTGCCGATATTGCCGCCGCCCATGGATTTACCGATGCCGCGAATTTCACGCGCGCATTTCGCCGCTCGATTGGCCTCTCGCCACGCGCGGTACGTATGCTGGCGCTCAATGGCGAGACCGAACTCGCGAAAGAGTCCGGCGTGGACGACTGGCGCTACTGGATGGCCTTGATGCGTTGAGCATGAAACGCACGTGTCGTGCAAGCGCGCGTGAGACAAAACAACAAGTATTTGAGACGTAACGACAGATTTGGCTTCAGGCACCGCCGATTCATTGCCGCGTCATGCGCCACCTGCAAAGATGCAGGCGCCTGCGAGATTCGGGCAAACGGGGGAAACATGAAGAAGACCCAAAAAAAGCCGCGTCAAGGCGGCCTGTACTACTACGAAGCGGCGTATTCGCTCGAACTTGCGCGCGGCGCGTCGCATATTTCCAGCATGCTTTCGGCGGCGACACAGGAAAGCGCCGTGCATGAAGTCATGCGCGAATTCATTGCGACGCACGGCAGGGCCGAACTGGACGCGTTTTGCTGGCTGCTCGCCGAGCGGCTGGACAAGCGGGGCTGCGCTGCGGCCGCTATGAAAGCGCGGGACTTCGATGCGTCGCGCCGGATGCGGGCGCTGGCCTGCGCGAGTTGAGTCGCGCAGGGCTATACGTGCGAGCGTGCCCGTATGGCGAACTGTAAGGTCATCCTAAGGAATTGAGGTGGCCGGTTCGCGGGGCACACCTCCATCGATCGTTGCCGCGAGCGCCTCGACTGCGCCTTAGCGCGCGAGCCTGAAAGCGCCAACGGCATCGCGCAGCGCGTCGGCCTGCTCGCTGAGCGCCATGGCGGCCGCGGCCGCTTCTTCCACCAGGGCAGCGTTCTGCTGCGAGACCTGGTCCATCTGCGAGACCGCGAGATTCACCTGTTCGATGCCGTCGCGCTGCTCTTCGGACGCGTTCGCGATCTCGTGCATGATGGTCGTTACACGGCCGATGGACTCGCCGATTTCGTTCATTGTCACGCCCGCCGAGCGCACATACTCCGAGCCCGAGGAAACGTGCTCGACCGATTCGGCGATCAGCGTCTTGATCTCTTTCGCGGCCGCCGCCGAACGCTGCGCAAGCGAGCGCACTTCGCTCGCGACAACGGCGAATCCGCGGCCCTGTTCGCCCGCGCGCGCGGCTTCCACCGCCGCGTTGAGCGCGAGAATATTGGTCTGGAAAGCAATGCCTTCGATGATGCCGGTAATGTCGGCGATCTTCTGCGAGCTGCCGTCGATACGCTCCATCGTCTGCATGGCGTGGCTCACGACCTGTGAGCCGCGATCGGCGACTTCCTGTGCGCTATTGGCGAGTGTTTGCGCGGTACGCGCGTGCTCGGCGTTCTGCTTCACCGTTGCGGTGAGCTGCTCCATGCTCGCGGCCGTTTCCTGCAGCGAGGCCGCCTGCTCTTCGGTGCGCTGAGAGAGGTCGTCGTTGCCGGCGGCGATCTGGCGCGTTGCCGTGGAAATGGACTCGGAGCTATGGCTGACCTTGCGCACCGTGTGTGCAAGCGCGTCCTGCATGGCCTTCAGGCTCGTCACGAGGCGACCCATTTCGTCGCTGGAGCGCGTGTCGAGGTTCGCGGTCAAGTCGCCGTCCGCAATGCGCTGGAGCGCGCCCTGCACGTTCTCCAGCGGCGCTGCGATCGCGCGGTGCAGGCCCACGGCGCACACGAGCGCCACGGCGAGTCCGAGCACGATCAGGGCGATGCTGCCGGCGCGCAGCGATGAATAGCGGTCCTGCGCGTGGTCGAACGCCTGCTCGCCATGCGCCTTCTGCCATGCCTCGAGCGCGCTCGAGGCCTTCGTGAGCGCAACCGAGAGCGGCGGAATGCGCTTCATCGCAATGTCATCCTGGGCCTGCCGGTCGCCTTGCTTGATCGCGGCCATGAGCGGCTGGATGCCTTGCTCCAGCATGCCGGTGAGGGCGGTCTGAACGTCGTCGGCGAGCGCCTGTTCTTCGGGGGCGTGCGGCAGCGAGCGGTAGACGTCCCACGCCTTGTTCGAGGTGGCGAGGTAGGTCTGCGCCTTGTCGAGCAGGGCCTGAGTGTCGGGCGTGTCCGGGTGCAAAAGGATGCGGTCGAGCGTCGTGCGCGCGATGGTCAGATTCAGGTTCGTCTTGCCAATGTTGATGGCGGCGGCGAGCTGGTTCGAGTAGGCATAGCCGAGCGCCGTATTGGTGCGCGACATGCCCGCGAGGCCGGAAACGCCGGCTGCCACGATCAGCAAGGCCAGCACCCCGACCGCGATGCGCAGACGGACAGAGATAGAGAGTCGTGCAAACACGAGGATGGCTCCAGAACGCGAGGGGCGATGTTGCAGAAAAACGGCAGTGCCTTCGCGCGCGAGACGGCGAAGCACTGAACACGCTCAGGACATGTTTACGGCGCGCCGCGAGGGAACTGAAGGGCGGCGCGGGCGCCTTTGCGCAATGGTGGTTTTCCCGGGGTGCGATCAAGTCGCCACTCGCGCCGCTTGCGCCGCGATCGCCGGTTCGTCCGTTGCGCGTGTCGGCCGCAACGCTTTGCAGTGACCGGGATTCAGGCAGGGCGGCTTCGACAAAAGTGCCAGTGAATGTGCGTTTTGTATAGGGACGCTGCCTGGCGCCTCCCCTATTCTCACTCCATCGAGACGATACGTCCGGCGCAGCGAAATCCATCGGGTAAGCCGCGCCGCGCAATCCAAAGGAGAGGATGTTGACCAAGAAAGTCCCGCTCAAGATCGCAATCGCTGAGCATCCGCACACGTCGGCCATTCGCAATGGTTCCATTCCCATCGAGGGCGTGGACGCAGAATTTGTCACCGTACAACCGCAAATCGGCGCGTTCCGCCGCATGGTGCGCGACGTCGAATTCGACGTGTGCGAACTCGCGCCGACGACCTATATCATCGCCCGCGCTTACGGCGCGCCGTTCGTCGCACTGCCGATTTTCGTGGTGCGCCGCTTCCACCATAGCGGGCTGCTGGTGCGCCCGGAAGCGGGCATTCGCCATCCGAAGGACCTCGAAGGCAAGAAGGTTGGCGTGCGCGCCTACTCGGTCACGACGGGCGTGTGGACGCGCCAGGTGCTGATCGACGAGTTCGGGCTCGATTCGTCGAAGGTGACGTGGGTCGTCGACGACGAAGAACACGTCACGCAGCTCAAGCTGCCTTCGAACGTGATTCACGCACCGGAGGGCAAGTCGCTTGCCGACATGATGGCCACCGGCGAACTGGTGGGAGGCTTTGCCGCCGCAGCCGGCATTGGCCGCACCGGCGCGCCCACGGGCGGCTGGAAGGAAGTCGAGGCGGATTACCCGGACCTGCTGCCCAACGCAGCCGAACTCGAAGCGCAATACTACGCGCGCACCGGCATCTACCCGATGCACGGCACGATCGTCGTGAAGGATTCGGTGCTCGCCGAGCATCCGTGGATCGCGAAGTCGATCTACGACGCCTTCGCCGAAGCGAAGAAGCAGTGGCTTGCCCGCCTCGATGCCGGCGAAGCGACGACCGCAGGCGACAAGAAGTACCTCGCGCTGCGCAAGATCGTCGGCAACGACCCGCTGCCGTACGGCCTCGCGGAAAACCTGAAAACGATCGAGGCGCTCGAGCAGACCGCGTTCAAGCAGGGCCTCACGCCGCGCCGCATGGCGATCGACGAGCTTTTCGTCGACCCGCTGGCCCGCTGATACGAACGGAGACATCATGATTATCGATTGCCACGGCCACTTCACGACCGTGCCTGCATCGTTTCGCAACTGGCGCGCGAAGCAGGTTGAATTTGCCAACGACCCGGCCAACGCGCCGTCGCTCGAAGGCGCCCATGTGAGCGACGACCAGATTCGCGACGCGATCGGCAACGGCCAGCTCAAGCTGCAACAAGAGCGTGGCAGCGACCTCACGCTCTTTTCGCCGATCGCGGGCCTGATGAGCCATCACCTCGGCAACGAGCGCACGAGCCTCGAATGGGCCGAAGTGTCGAACAACCTCGTGTACCGCGTGACCGAGCTGTATCCGGACAACTTCGCGCCGGTGTGCCAGTTGCCGCAGTCGCCGGGCGTCGCGCCGAAGAACAGCATTGCCGAACTGCGCCGCTGTGTCGAGGAACTGGGCTTCATCGGCTGCAACCTCAACCCGGACCCCTCGGGCGGCTACTGGACCGGCACGCCGATGACCGATCGCGAGTGGTATCCGCTTTACGAAGCGCTCGTCGATCTCGACGTGCCCGCGATGATTCACGTGGCCGCCTCGTGCAATCCGTGCTTTCACGGCACGGGCGCGCACTATCTGAACGCGGACACTTCGGTCTTCATGCAGATCCTGCAGTCAGACCTGTTCAAGGACTTCCCGACGCTGCGTCTCGTGATTCCGCACGGAGGCGGTGCGGTGCCTTATCACTGGGGCCGTTATCGCGGCATGTCGCTGGAAATGCGCGAGCGTCCGCTTGAAGGACTGCTGAACAATATCTTCTTCGATTCGTGCGTGTATCACCAGCCGGGTGTGGAGCTGCTCACGAAGGTGATTCCGTCCGACAACGTGCTGTTCGGTTCCGAAATGATCGGCGCCGTACGTGGCAAGGACCCGATCACGGGCCAGTACTTCGACGACACGAAGCGCTATATCGACGCGTGCCCGGCGCTCAACGACGAAGACCGCTACAAGATCTTCGAAGGCAACGCACGCCGCGTGTATCCGCGCCTCGACGCCCGCCTGAAGGCGCGCGGCAAGTAAGCGCGATTAACAAGCGTGGTTAACAAGCGCGGCGCGAGCCGCGCAGAAACGGAAAAGTACAGAGGCACGCATGGCTTCTCAAATCGTTGATATTCATCCTCACATCATCTCGGACGACGAAACGCGCTATCCGCCCGCGCCATTGTTCGGCAAGCGCTCGGAGTGGTCGAAAGAGCGTCCGACCACGGTCGAAACGCTGATCGCCGCGATGGACGAGGCGGGCGTTGCCAAGGCTGCGGTGGTGCATTCGTCGACCACGTACGGTTTCGACAACAGCTATGTCGTAGACGGCTGCGCGAAGTACGCGGACCGTCTCGTCGCGGTCGGCTCGGTGGACGTGCTGCAACCGGATGCGCCGCAGCGCATTCGCGAGTGGACCGATCGCGGTCTCGGCGGCCTGCGTCTCTTCACGGGCGGCAGCACCAAGGAGTTCGATCCGAGCGAGCTGGACGACCCGCGTTCGTTCCCGGCCTGGGAGCTGTGCGCCGAACTCAATCTGCCGATGTGCATTCAGACCGGCCCGGTCGGCTTGCCGCAGATCACGACGCTCGCCCGCCGGTTCCCGACCGTGCGTATCATTCTGGATCACCTCGGCCGTCCCGAGGTCGCGGACGGTGTACCGTACGCGAAGGCGCAGAGCCTGTTCGACCTGGCCTCGCTCGAGAACATCTATCTGAAACTCACGCCGCGCATTTTCGGCGACGTTAAGAAGGAGAAGGCGAGCGCGGAGACGTTCTTCCCGCGCGTGGTCGAGGCGTTCGGTGCGCAGCGCATGGCATGGGGTTCGAATTTCCCGACGTCGCCGGGCAAGCTTTCGGAGATTCTCGCGACCGCACAGGCCGGGTTGCAAAGCCTGAGCGAGCAGGACCGCGAGTGGATTTTCGGCAAGACAGCGCTCGCGCTTTATCCGGCGTTGGCCTGAAGCGATGCATCCGGGCAGCTGCCGCGGCGCACGCATGTGCCGCGTTGGCTGAGTAACAAAGCGTTTGATCGAGAAAGAAGAAGCAGATGGAGACAACTCAACCAGAGCGAAGCGTGACAGCAAGCCGATGGAGCGTCCTTGCGCTTCTGGCACTCGGCGTGTTGATTTCGTTCGTCGATCGCACGAGCATTTCCAGCGCGCTCGCGGACCCGGGCTTCATTCACGGATTCGATCTCAGCAGCGTCGATCGCGGCTGGATCAACGCAGCTTTTTTCTGGTCCTATGGCGTGTTCCAGGTGCCGATGGGCTGGGTGGCGGACCGCTACGGCGTGAAATGGCCCTATGCGATCTGCTTTGCGCTGTGGTGTATCGCCACGACGCTGATGGGCGCGGTCACGGCGCTCGAAAGTCTGATCGTCATGCGCCTGATCGTCGGCGTGACCGAGGCGATCGTGATTCCGGCGAGCTACCGCTGGATTCGCAACAACTTCGACGAACGCCAGAACGGGCTCGCCGTGGGCATCCTCGCCATGGGCAACAAGTTCGGCCCGGCATTCGGCGCACCGGTTGGCGCCTGGTTCATCGTCAACTATTCGTGGCAGCTGATGTTCATCGTGACCGGGCTGGTCGGTCTTCTCTGGCTCGTGCCGTGGTTGCTGCTCGTGCGTAGCGACTTTCCGTCGCGCGCCGCGCTGAAGCAGGCAAGCCGCAGTGCCCGCACGGTGTCGCTGGCAAGCATCCTGTCGAGCCCGGTGGTCTGGGGCGGCATGATCACGAATTTTTGCTACGGCTACTTCACGTTCTACTGCATGACCTGGATGCCCTCTTATCTGGTCGAGCAGCGTGGCCTGTCGCTCGAGCGCTCGGGTATCTACACGTTTTTCAGCTTCGCCGGCATCGCGATCGTGGCGGCCGTGGCGGGATGGGCGGCGGACAGGATCGTCGCGGCGGGCTACAACGCGATCCTCGTGCGCAAATCGTTCACGATCGCGGGCTTCGTGGGCGGTTGCACGGTGCTGCTCGGTGCGTATGCCCATACGCTCGAAGGCGCGCTGTTCTGGAACGTGCTGTCGCTCTCGCTGCTCGGCATGACAACGGCGAACAACCTCGTGCTCTCGCGTCTTACGCTGATCCCGAAGCAGGCGATCGGCCTCGTGACCGGGGTGCAGCAGGTCGCGACGAGTCTGGCGGGCGGCGTTGCCGCGAGTCTTTCGGGCTGGCTGCTGCACGTTAGCCACAACTACGTTTTGCCGATGATGGTGATCCTCGTTTTCCTGCTCATCGGAGCGACGGCGACCGCGGTGCTCTTCCGTCCGGAATGGGCGCCGAAGGTCTCGGACCCGAAAGCGTCGCTTCAGGAGGCCTGAGCACCGCGACATCGAAGACGAACGAGATCGAAGCCTCTATTCGATTTGATCTGTATTCCGAAGTAATAAACAGCTTCAAGAAACACCCAATATTAGGCAACCGGCACGGCCGGTGGTAATTGACTGGAAATCACACATGGCGAAGATCGTATTCGGAATGGCCGTGCCGCACAGCGGCATGCTCGGGCAGGCACCGGAGGACTGGCTAAAGAACGGCGAGCGGGACCGGAACAACCCGGAACTGTGGTTCCAGAACCGCACGTGGACCTACCCGGAACTCGAAGCCCATCGCAAAGCGGCGTTCGAGCCCTTCCTCACGATGGAGGAGCGCACCGCGCGCGCCGCCCGCTGCCGTGCGGCGCTCGACAAGATGGCCGCCGCCTACCGCGAAGCGCGCATCGATGTCGCGATCATTCTCGGCAAGGACCAGAAGGAGATCTTCACCGACTTCTCGCCGTCGATTGCCATCTACACCGGTGAGGAAGTGCACAACGGGCCGCCGCAGCGCGCGGTTTACGCGCCTGACCGTCACGTCACGCACCAGTGCCATCCGAAGCTCGCGACGTATCTCGTCGAGCGTTTCCAGAACGAAGGCTTCGACCTGACCGATCTGTTCGCGTGGCCCGATAACGTGTGGATGAAGCCGTTGCCCGAGTACCCGGTGGTGCCGCACGCCTATAGCTTCGTCTACCACCAGATCATGGGCGACAACCCGCCGCCGCATGTGCCGGTCATCATGAACTGCTTCTACCCGCCGACGCAGCCCTCCATGTCGCGCTGCATCGAGTTCGGCGAAGTGCTGCGCGATGCAATCGAGGCGTGGCCCGAAGATGTGCGCGTTGGCATTTTCGCGTCGGGCGGCCTGTCCCACTTCGTCAACGACGAGGAATTCGATCATCGCATCATGAAGATGCTGGCCGAGTACGACTACGACGGCCTCGCCGCCGTGGACAACCGCTCGTACCAGTCGGGCACCTCGGAAATCAAGCTCTACGCGAGCGTGATGAAGTCACTGCAGGAAACCGGCGCCGAGATGACGCTCGTCGACTACGTGCCGTGCTGGCGCACGCCCGCCGGAACTGGTGAGGGCATGGGCTTCATGTACTGGAAAGCCGACTGAGCCCGCTTCAACCCAATTCAACGAGAGAAAAGATCATGAGCGACACCCGTCTGAACAGCATCATTCGCGCGTTCGAATCCGGCAAGCCGGCCTTCACCGCGTTCTCGAAGCTCGACAAGCAAAACGCCATCGAAATGAGCGACGCGCCGTATGAAGGCATCGTCTTCGAGATGGAGCACAACCCCTACGACGTGGCCGCGCTCGGCGACGCGCTGCAATACATGCTGAGCCGCAAGCAGATTGCCGAGTCGGGCTCGGTCGCCCCGCGCGTGACGCCGATCGCGCGCATTCCCGCCAACGGCGTGGAAATGAACCAGTCGTTTGCGAAGCAGGTGCTCGATCGCGGCGCTTACGGCGTGATCTGGCCGCATGTCTCGACGGTCGAGCAGGCCTATAACGCGGTGGCCTCGTGCCGCTATGCGCGTCCGAAGGGCGCGCCGCTCTACGAGCCGAAGGGCGTGCGCGGCGACGGCCCGGCCAACGCTTCGCGCTACTGGGGCTTGACCATGGCCGACTACTACAAGAAGGCCGACGTGTGGCCGCTCGCGCCCCAGGGCGAGATTCTCGTCGGCCTGATGTGTGAGAGCACCCAGGCGATTGAGAACCTGGACGACATTCTCGCGAACGTGCCCGGCATCGGCTTCATCCTGATCGGCGAAGGCGACCTGAGCCAGGAACTGGGTTGCCCGCGCGACTACGAAAACCCGATCGTGCTTGACGCAATGCGCAAGATCGTCGAGACCTGCCATAAGCACAATGTCGTGGTTGGCCATCCGCACGTGACGGCCAAGAATCACAAGCGCCTGATCGAAGAGGGCTATCGCATGCTGATGTCGGCGCCGTCGCGCAGCTACGGTGTCGTGGGCCTTGCGCGCGAGATGGCAGGGTACTAAATGAACGGTGCAGAAAGCCTCGTTGCTACGCTCGTCGATCGGGGCGTCGACATCTGTTTTGCCAATCCGGGTACGTCGGAAATGCATTTTCTCGCCGCGCTCGAAAACCCGAAGATGCGCAGCGTGCTGTGCCTTTTCGAGGGCGTGGCGACGGGCGCCGCGGACGGCTGGTATCGCATGAAGGACACGCCGGCCTCCACGCTGCTGCATCTGGGGCCGGGTCTTGCCAACGGGCTTGCGAACATTCATAACGCGAAGCGCGCGTCGTCGGGGATGGTCAACATCATCGGCGAACATTCGACTTCGCATTTGAAGTACGATCCGCCGCTTACTTCGGATATCGAAGGACTCGCGCGGCCGTTGAGCCACTGGGTGCGCCGCGCCGACTCCGCGAGTGCGATCGCCTGGGACGCCGCGAAAGCGGCGGACAAGGCCTCGGAGCATCCGGGCCAGATCGCGACGCTGATTCTGCCCGGCGACACGTCGTGGCGCGAAGCAGGCACGACGATCGTGCCGCCGCGCGAAACGGCGGCGCGCAGGACGCCCGACGCCGCGCGCATCGAGCACGTGGCGCGTGTGCTGCGCTCGGGCGAGCCTGCGCTGATTATTCTCGGCAACAAGGCAACGCGCGGTCTCGCGCTCGAACGCGCGGGCAAGGTGGCGGCTGCGACTGGCGCGCGCCTGGGCTCGCAGTTCTTCACTGCGCGCATCGAGCGCGGCGCGGGGCGCGTGCCGCTTGCCCGCATTCCGTATGCGGTCGCGCCCGCGCGTGCATTTTTGAAGGACTTCAAGCACATCATTACGGTCGAGACGAGCGAGCCGGTCGCGTTCTTCAGCTACCCCGACAAGCCGAGCCTGCTCAAGGAAGAGGGCACACTCGTGCATCCGCTCGTCGAGGCCGACGAGGACAGCGCGCTCGCGTTCGAGATGCTGCTCGAAGCGCTTGGCGCCAACGCGACGGCGCCGCTCGTGCAGCCGCGCGTCGAAACAGCCGCACCGACCGGCGCGCTCAATCCGGTGAGCATCGCGCATGCGCTCGCCGCGGCATTGCCCGAGAACTGCATCGTGGTTGACGAATCGCTCACGACGGGCCGCGAGACGATGGGCTATACGATGGGCGCGGCGCCCCACGACCTCATCAACAACATGGGCGGCTCGATTGGCTATGCCACGCCTGTTGCGACCGGCGCGGCGCTCGCGTGCCCGGACCGCCGCGTGTTTTGCATGGTCGGCGACGGCAGCGCGATGTACACGATCCAGTCGCTGTGGACCCAGGCGCGCGAGAACCTGAACGTCACGACGATCATCTTCGCGAACAACAGCTACGCGATTCTCAAGGCCGAGTACGCGAATATGGGCGCGGGCACACCGGGTGAGCGCGCGCTCTCGATGATCGACATCGATCGTCCGCGTATCGACTGGCAGGCCATGGCCAAAAGCATGGGCGTGCGCTCGGTCGCCGTGGACACGGCCGAAGCCTTCCACAAGGCGATGTCCGACTCGGTGCGCGAGAGTGGTCCGTGCCTGATCGAAGTTCGTCTGCAATCCTGATGAAATTGAAAAAGCAATACCCGCCAATCATGCATAAGGAGTGGCATCAATGACTACGCTGACCGGGGTGCCGACGCTGCGCACCAACCTGGCCGAATATGCGGTAACCAAGGCCCTGCGCGACGGCCGGGTAAAATCCGACCTCGTCACGCTCGACTTTTGCGGCCCCACGCCCGCCCACAACGGCTTCAAGGCGATGGTGCGCGAAAATGCCTTCGACGCCGGCGAGCTGGCGATCGTCACGTTCCTGCAGGCCAAGGCTTACGGCAAGCCCTATGTGCTGCTGCCCGCGCCGATCTCGGGCCGCTTCCAGCATCATTGCGCGGGCTTCAACATCGACTTCGGGCAGCTCGACCCCAAGGACATCGAGGGCAAGAAGGTCGGCGTGCGGACCTATAGCCAGACAACGGCGCTCTGGATTCGCGGCATCTTGCGCCACGAATACGGCGTCGATCTGGACAAGGTCACGTGGATGACGCTCGGCGACGGCCACCTCGCCGAATACAGCGATCCGGGCAACTGCCAGCGTTTGCCCGCAGGTTCGTCGATTCCGCAGATGATGCTCGACGGCGAGCTCGCCGCCGCGCTCCTTGGCGAAGACATGCCGAAGGACCCGCGCGTACGCACGCTCGTGCCCGACGCGCAGGCGGCAGCGAAGAACTGGTTCGCGCGCGAAGGCGTCGTGCCGATCAACCATATGTTCGTCGTGCACGAGCGGGTGTCGAAGGAACGACCGGACGTTGTGCGCGAAATTTACCGCATGATCGTGGAAAGCCGCGCGCAGACCGAAGGCGGCGTGCCGGCCGTGTTCCCGCCGATCGGGCTCGAAGCGAACCGCAAGGGCATTCAGCTTGCCATCGACTGGGCGCTCGACCAGAAGATCATTCCGCACCGGCTTTCGGTGGATGAGCTGTTCGACGATGTGACCGGCAGTCTCGGTCAATGAGCATGTGCGTCGGCCGGCATGCCGGTCGACGGTTAAAAGATTGCAGTGATGCGAATAAAAAATGGAGACTAGTATTGTGCGTCCCTCGCTTCAGTTGAAAAAGAGTGTTTTGTCCTGCGTCGCCATTGCCGCCGTCGCCACGTTCGTACCGGGCGCGGGCGCCGCAACGGCGACCAAGGGCGACTTGCTGATTTATCGCATCGGGCCGACGACCTCGGAACTCTATGTCGCCAATGCCGACGGCAGCGACGAACACCGGCTGATCCCGTCCGATGGCTTCGACTATCACGGTTCTTTCTCGCCGGACGGCAAATGGATCGTCTTCACCTCGGAGCGTGACGGTCTCGGTCATGCGAGCCTCTACCGCGTGCGTGTGGACGGCACGGGGCTGCAACGTTTGACTGACTGGGTCGGCATTAGCGACAGCGCGGTCTACAACCCGGCCAATCCGAATGTGATCGCGTTCGTGTCGTCGCGTCGCGGCAAGTCCACTTACGGCACGACCAACATCTGGACGCTCAACATCAAGACCGGCGCGCTGCACAACGTAACCGGCAACATCAAGTTCGACGCGGACAAGCCGCACAGTTTCTTCCGGCCTTCGTGGTCGCCGGACGGCAAGTGGATCGCGCTCTCTTCCGATATCGGTACCGACTGGCGCGGTCACAACCTGCCGGTCGGCTGGGAGCGCACCCAGGAAAGCGGCATCTATGAGATCCATCCGGACGGCACGGGCTTCAAGCAGATCACCGCGCGCGCTGGCTTCGCCGAAGGCTCGCCGTCGTGGTCCGCGGACGGCAAGCACGTGGTGTTCTACGAAACGCCGGTCGAATCGACGTGGGGCGCGCACCGTCCCGAGGCGATCGGCAAGGTCAGCTCGCAAATCGTGCAGGTCGATGTGGCCACCGGCGAGCGCAAGGACCTGACGGACACGCCGGGATTCAAGGTGTTCCCGCAATATGTGGGCGCGAGCGACGTCGCGTATCACATCAAGAATGGCGGGCAGGAAGGCTTCTATACGACGGACGGTGCCTCGCATGCCACGGCGGGCAGCGGCATTCGCTCGCCGCATTACTCTGCGGACGGCAAGAAGGTCGTCTACGAAAAGGTGGTGTACGGCAAGCCGTTCCACCCGAACGGCACGCCGCTCTACAGTTTCGATCCACAATGGAACTACCGTTTCGTCGATGTGTTCCCGCAACTCTCGCGCGACGGCAAGTCGCTCGTGTACACGGAAAAGGCGGTCGGCTCGTCGATCGTGGTGGCGAATACCGACTTCAGCGATGCGCGCCATATTTACGACCCGCTCACCAGCGGGCTCGATCCGAAGCTGATCAAGATGGGGCTCGCGGGCGCATTCCAGCCGACCTGGTCGCCGGACAAGCAATGGGTGGCCTTCGGCGTGGGCGGCTGGTTCTTCACGCGCAACCACATGCCAGGCCAGATCATGCGGATCAAGGCCGACGGCAGCATGGACGGCAAGCCGGAAGTGCTGACTGACGGCAAGGAGAATGCGGGCTTCCCGAGCTATTCGCCGGACGGCACGAGGATCGTCTATCGCGTGTGGAGCGACACGGACAACGGCCTGCGGATTCTCGACCTGGAAACGCACAAGACCACGGTCCTGACCACCGGGCTGGATAACCTGCCGGGCTGGTCGCCGGACGGCAAGAAGATCGTGTTCACGCGCAAGGAGATCAATCAGGACGACCCCAACAAGTTCCACTACGACGTGTATACGATCAATCCGGACGGTACGGATGTGAAGCGTTTGACGCCGCAGGGTTCGAATCAGGCTCATGCGACCTGGACGTGGGACGGTCGTATTGCGTACAGCTCCGGTGAATATGGCTTCCGCGACGAGCTTTCGCTCTATGACGAGACGTTCCAGCCCGATGGCCAGAACTGGGTGATGAATGCGGACGGCAGCGATCGGCATGCGATTACTGACACGGTCTGGGAAGATTCGATGCCGCTTTATATTCCCAAACGGTAAGGCTGTTTTTCAGGCAGATAGGGCAAAGGCACCGCGCTTGGGCGCGGTGCTTTTTTATGGTTCCTGGCAATATTTGGTGAAGGGCGCTGTCCGACCCATTGCTGCAGGACGATCTGTTGCAGTTCCAACGCGCACAGCCACTGCGTGCCACTTCGAAGGGCGACGGTAAATAGGGCAAAGGAAATTGCGTCGCATTAGCTGTTGTTCCACCGGCATCGATTCGCTGCGTGTTGCAGGCATGTGGACCGCTAGTCATGGCCCTAACCAGCGGCTGAACACCATTGGCGCGTGGGCGCGGAACTACCCTGCAAAAAATGTTAGTCGATTCTCAAGAGTACCGTGCGTGTCGCCGCATTGAGGCCAGCAGATTCGGTGAGATGTTTTTGAAGAAAGCACGCAAGGTCTTCGACTTTGTCAAAAGTATACATAGCGGTAGCCGGATCAAGGAGCCACCAATTGACCTTATTCGGCGATTTCCCGAACGCCATATGATGCCCGGCCTGGGAAAATGATTGAGGGAGTAGCTGAAGCGACCACTGCGTTCCATCGGTTGTTGCAACCGATTGCAGATCGCCTTGCAACGACGCGAGCGTTCTTTCGGTCCAGATTTCCGTCACGCGAGATTTGCCCCATAGCCACATGTCGAGCGTACTTTTCACGTTGTGATCCCGATATGCGGCCTCTTTTAGCCTCTCTATCAGATCCTGTCGTTTCTGAAAGAACTCGACGTCAGCGGTCTGGAACAGCTTCTGCTGGGCAGGGGTCCTGTCATGCAAATAAAACGACGCAACGGCATCGCAGGAATGTGACAACCCTCTGGGTATGCGGATGACGTTAGTTGGCGTGCACATGTCAATTCCATCTTGAAGTTGTCAGTTTTTACACCATCCTGTGTCAGACGGACCATGGCGGAATCTATTATTTTAGTTCGCGCGCCCCTGAAAAAACGCTGTCAATGAAACTGGATGCAATCTGGTTAAATATCTCTCCCTCTCTTCTGTTGGATCTTTCGGTGTTCGCCGCATGGATCACGAAGTCGTTCTGTATTTTCCAAACCTGCTTCGTGTCATACCATGTTTGCCCGCTGGCGAAGTGGGTGAACCCGGCCCTTGACTCCTTCGGAATGACGCCCTGACCATCGGCACTGCCTATGCCAGTCGGCTTCTTGTTCGAGGAGAGTGGACTCCAATAGCTATAGGCGCCGTCTCTACCCACACACATAAAGTAATGTGGCGAATTGCCGCCCAGTGGGTTGACCCCCTTGTAGGCTCCAATTTCATAGCCACCGGCGAGGTTCACTGGGTTCAACATCAGGACTCTACCTTTCGTGATGTCGTTCAGATCAACACACATGTGAGCCACCTCTACGTTGCGTGCTACAGCTTCATTCGATAACGCGCCGCACGATTGCCGCATCGGCGACGCATCTGCCTGAACCGCAACTCCGGACTTCGACGTCGCCCTCGAAAATATTCAAAAGGGATTTACCGCAATGACTCGCCGCGGTTATGCCGATTGAATGTCAAAACGAACAGTGATCGATCACGCAGTGTAGTTCAGCGTGAACCATTTTTCTCACAAATATCGCCATGCCTTCTTTCGTCGTGGTTTCGAAACTTTCATGATCCTGTCTCGATGCCAGATGTCTACAGTAAGGGCGTCCACGAATAAAGCGGCAATAGCCTCGCGTTGCATGAGTCGCCACTTATTGACCGCACACCGTGCGCAATCGATCTCCCGAAAGCCGCGAAGTACCTTCGTTATTGGCTAGCGCCGCCGAGGTTGTTGACCCTCGGCGCCCACTTCCGCTGCATCAGCACCATCGTGCTCGTTGCGCCCAGCAGCAGGAACACGAAGACTGCCATCATGGCAAAGGTGTAATTGCCGTTGCCAACATCAAGCAACCAGCCGGACAAACTGGCGGAAACACCGCCCGCGAGACTGGTAGCGACCTGCTGCAGGCCCGTATTCAATCCGACCGCGGGCTTGGGGATCAGTGTGAGCTTGCACAGCGCCAGATTATTGGCGGTCGCGAGGCCCAGCAACGAAAGCGAGAGCACATTCCAGAACAGCGCCATGCCAGGCGACCGTGTGTATGCGCCGAGCAGAACCGTCGTACCGCCAATGAATCCCGCGACGATAAACGCTTTGCGCACGACTACGGCGTCTTTGCCGCGCGCGATCATACGGTCTGCCAACCAACCCGCGAGAGCGGCGACGATCGCGATACCGGCGAAACTAAAAAACGTATAGATGCCGGACTTCTCCAGAGAGAGGCCGCGCTGTTCGACCAGATAGGCCGGCATCCAGGTCATGCAATAGAACGCGAAATAGCTGTAGCAGAAGTTGTTGATGAGACCACCCCAAACCACGGGGCTCGCGAGCAGATTCCGGAGCGGCACGGACGAAGCGCGCCGTGCGGCCGCCTTCAATTCGTCGCGCGTAGGGTAGTCGTTCCTGACCATCAGAAGCCAGGGCACCATCCACACAAGGCCGATGAGCCCTGTCACCATGAACATCGCCTTCCATGAATAAGCGACGATCATCCACGCCGCAATGGGCGCGCCGAGCGCGGGGCCCATCTTGCCGCCAATCGAAAAGATGCCTAGCGCGGTGCCTTTCTGGGTTTCCTCGAAATTGTTCGCGAGGTAGCGATAGGTCGCGGGTACGACGATCGCTTCGGCGAGCCCGATCAGCAGACGCATGACGATCAGCGCGGCAAGCGTCGTGACGAGCCCGGTGGCGGCCGCCGCGAGGCACCAGATCACGAAGCAGAAAGAGTAGGGCCGCTTCACGCCGTAGCGGTCCACGATCCAGCCCATGGGCATCTGTGCGAGACCATAGGACCAAAAGACGGCCGAATTGAGCCAGCCGCGCTGCACGCTCGACAGCGAAAACTCATGTACGAAGGCTTTGTCCGCGAGTGCGGCAGACAAGCTCGTTCGATCGACAAACGAAATCAGCAGGCCGAGTGAGAGCAGGACCAGAATGCTCCACGGGTTCTCGGCTGCCGGCTGCTTGACCTGGCAGGTGTCCATGGGTGTGTGCCTCTTGTGCGATATCTCGGGAACCGAGCGCGGTCGCTGCCCAACTGTGTTGGCAGGCTTGGCGGCGGCCGTACGCGTACAGTTAGTCAGATGTCGAATGCCATGCCGCGCGTGCTCAACAGGGCTGCCCGGCGCGCGCGCTGAGCCACGCGGGGGCGCTCTGCAGCGCGACCGGCCGCAGGAAGCGCGCTAGCGCCTCGTAGCCGACCGAGGTCGTGAACGGTTGCGTGGAAGCGGGCCACGGACCGCCATGCTGTTGACTGCGCGTCACCGCCACGCCGGTCGGCACGCCGCTAAAGAGCACGCGCCCGGCGATCTGCGTGGCGCGGCGCGCGACGCGGCGCACGTCGGGCGTGTCCTCGTCCGCGCCCCACAGCGTCACCGTCAGGCTGCCGCCAACCGCGCCCAGCACATCGACGATTTCGTCGATCGAACCCACGCGCACGATCAAGCAAGCAGGGCCGAAAATCTCTTCGTGCAGCGCCGGCGTGGCGATAAAGTGCTTCGCGCTCGTGCGCGCGAGCACGGGGCGCGGCGGCGCCATTTCATCGTGATCGGCGTTGCCGGCAAGGAGGGTCTGCACGCCAGGCGTGCCGAGCAGGCGCGCCACGCCCGCGTCGAAGGTGCGCTTCATGGCGGGCGTGAGCATGCGATGCGTCGGCTTTTCGCGCAGTTCGTCGCGCAGCGTATCTTCGAAGCGTTGTGCATCCGCACCTTCGAACAGCACGACGAGGCCCGGGCTCGTGCACACCTGGCCGCAGCCGAATTCGATCGACGATGCGAGCGTTTGCGCGAGCGCCTGTGCCTGGGTGGCGAGCGCCGCCGGCAGCGCGACCACAGGGTTGATCGATCCCAGCTCGCCATAGAACGGAATGGGGCGCGGCCGCGCATTCGCGAGGCGCCACAGCGCCGCGCCGCCCTTGAACGAGCCGGTGAACGCCACAGCCGCGATGTCGGGGTGATTGACCAGTTCAGTGCCGACCTCGACGCCCGCGCCCTCCACCAAGCCTAGCAGCGCGGTGGGAAGTCCTTGCCCGGCGATGACCGCGCGCGCGAGTTCGAACACCTTGCGCGAGAGCTTCGGGTGCCCCGGATGCGCCTTGACCACGACAGGGCAGCCCGCCGCCAGCGCGGACGCGGTGTCGCCACCGAGCACCGAGAATGCGAACGGAAAATTGCTGGCGGAGAACATCGCAACCGGGCCGAGCGGAATACGCACGCGGCTCAGGTGCGGGCGCCCGGCGGGCGGAGCCTCGGCAATAGCCGGGTCGTCGGTCAGGGCGAACGCGTGGCCCGCCTCGACGTAATCGGCGAAGCCGCCTAGCTGAAAGCGCGTGCGGTCGATTTCGCCATGAAGCCGAGCGCTACCGAGCGAGGTTTCCTCAGCGGCGATGCGCACGAGCGTCTCACGTTCGGCGTCGAGCGCGCTGGCCAGGGCGCGCAACAGCGTCGCGCGCGTGTGAGCGGATGACTGAGCCCAGTCGTCGGCGATATTGGCTGCCGCCGTGACGGTTGTGTGAATATGCGCGGCGCTATGGTCTTGAATCTGCATCAGTACTCCAAAGGAAGGGAACAGCTCGATGTTTCATGTGAATGCATACGGCACGTCCGAGGGCCGTGCAGGTGATGACAATGCGCCGCGCTGAAATGCATCAAGCGGCCATGCGCGACCCGCAAGACGGGTCGCCCATGGCCGCTTTCTCCTGGCAAACGGATCAGAAGTGAATTTCAGCCTGGAGCATCGGCACCGAAGTGATGGTTCCCGGCGCCGCGTGCGTCGGCGTGCCGTACATGTGATACCAGTACTCGTAGCCCAGACCGGCGTAGAGCACACGCGGGTGCCCAGCGAACGAGCCGAGGTCGGCGAGCAGCGCCATGCGCGTGAGGAACTCGGTCGTGGTTTCCACGCCGAAGCCGTCACGTCCCTTGGGGCCGGTCACGCTTGCGAAGCCGCGGAACATGAGCGGCACCGGGCCGACACGGAACGGATAGAGCCACGAACTTTCGAGGTGCCATGCGGTGTTGAAGCGCACATCGACGCCGGCAATGCCGTTGTGATTGCTTTCCGTGCGCAGCCCGGCCGTGAGGTTCCAGTAGCCATGCGGGATCGCAAACTCGACCGTTGGCCCGACCACGAGCATGCGCGCGCGCTCGGAGTACGAATCGTTCTTCACGCCGAACTCGTAGCCGATCGTCAAACCATAGTCGCGAATCGGGCCAATGCCGAGGTAGCGGCCGAAGATCTTGCCGGCGCTGAACTGCACGCGCCCGACGCTATACACCTCCTGTGCGCCGCCGCTTCGCGGACCGCCCGATTCCGGGTTGGCCGCGTTGGAAACGAGGTAGTCGACGTTGAACGCGTAGCTGCCGAACCGGAATCCGCCGATCGTCGTGAGGTAGCCGATGTTCTGCATCACCGTCGAATCGATGCCGGGATAGTGAAAGTCCGTGCCCCAGCGATAGCCGATGAACGTGTCGTTCCAGATGGCGGGCGGTTCGTCTGCCTGGCCGACGGTTTGGGGCGGTGCGGCGCCGTTCGGGACTTCCTGGCGCTCTGGCGGCGCGGAAGAGTTCGGTGCGGTAAACACCTCGGCGTGAGCGAACTGCGCCAGGCAGCAAAACAGGGCAGCGCCAAGGGCAGGCGCACGCAAGGCTAGCGTTAGGCTTTTCATGTCTCCATCCAGACTCTATTTATGTTGATGTCTTCGACCGGGGCGCGTAGCCGCATTGCGACTGCCGATTCGGTCGCACCGCCCGCCCTGGCTGTATGGTTGAACCATCCGGCGCAGGAAAACGCTGTTACGGTGGTGAGGAATATAAGTGGCGCGTTGGCGCTTGCCTTTACACAAAAATGAGATTCGCTGGCACTTTTTGCTGGCATCGCGAAAGTTTTTGTCGGCGCAGCCGTGCGCGAAGCCGGTATGACCTTGAAAAAATGCAAGCGAACCTGCGTTTTGTGTAGGGACGCGCGCGCCATCGTCCCCTACGCTTGACCCATAAGACAGACCGCGCCTTGAGGGCCAGGTGTTTTTCCCTGGTTATCGAGAGGCGAGGTCAGACAAGGAGACAGCGTTGACCGGAATGAACCCTCTGGCTGTTGATATCTTCTTTGGCGCCGCGCAGTTGCGCGGACACGTCGCCTCCTTCGCATCGCTGCGCGCCGGTCTCCCGCGGCGCTATCAAGCTTTATTCCCGACTGATTTCGACGCCTCTCGCATGGAACGCCCCCTCCAGCGAGGGTGACGACGCGAGCGCGTCTCGCGAATTCGTTTGTTTGGTGCCTTTGGTTGTTCCAATCAATAAGGTATACGAACGATCGATCTGAAAGTTGTGCCGCAACGGGAAACCTGCGGATTCGCTAACCCGTGCAATTAAAGACGGGAGTTAAACCAATAAGATTTCATCATGGAGACAGAATGAAAAGGTCAGTGATTTCCTTGTCGGGTGTGGCCGCTGCGTGTTGTATCAACGTGGCGCATGCGCAGTCGTCCGTCACGCTGTATGGCGTCATCGACAATGGAATCGAATATCAGAACGCGGGCTCGGGTTCGGTGGTGCGCGCGGTTTCGGGCGGTCTCTTTGCGAGCCGTTACGGCTTGAAAGGCAGCGAGGACATTGGCGGCGGCATTCACGTCAACTTCCAGCTCGAACAGGGCTTCAACGGCGTGACAGGTGCCGCATCGAATGCGGCCGAAGCATTCAATCGCCAGGCCTGGGTGGGTTTTTCCGGGGCATTCGGTGAAACGCGCTTTGGCCTGCAAAATACGCCACAGTATATTTTCATGAACCCCGAACTCGATCCGCTCGCGGTCATGAGCATCGCTTCGCCGATGAACAACTTCAACAGCCTCACCGTTCGGGTCAACAATGCAATTTCGTATTTCACCCCAACGGTTTATGGGCTGACGGCGCAGTTCATGGTTGCGATGCGCGACTCGACGACCAAACCGAGTAACGGACTCCAGTTCTATAACGCGGCGGTGCGCTATACGAACGGCACATTCCGCGCGGCGGCCGGCTATGAGCAGGCTGCGAATGCGGCCGGTACGTCGACACTGAAGGTGTTCAACGCCGGCACGTCGCTCGGCGTCGGCGCGGCCCGCTTCTATCTCGCGTATCACACGGAGCGGCAGACCGACAACAGCGTCAAGCGCGACGTCTACGAAGCCTCTACGTCGTACCGCATCGATCCGGCCAACCAGGTCGCGCTGCTTTACGGCTATGCGCACGACCGCACCGGAAAGGGCAACAACGCCCAGCAAATCGGCCTGAATTACGAGTATTACTTCTCGAAGGCGACTACCCTGTATGCGTCGGCCGGCTTCATCCAGAACCGCAACAAGGCCCAGTTCACGCTCAATGGGACCGCGTATGGCGGCATCGCGGGCGCGCCGGGCGCCGACACGCGCGGCGTGGTGCTCGGCCTCGTCCATACGTTCTGATGACGGCGGCGCGGGTGCGAGCCCACGCGCGCCCGGATTCGGGTAAGCCGCAGGTCGCGGTTTGCCCGAAGGTATGAAAAAATCCCCGCCTTTGCGCAAGACACCTGTAGCGTGTCTTGTTGTCTCGACAACGATCGAGCGTCCCCTCCGTTTTGTCGACCGCGCTGAACGCACCTCTGCGTTCGCGTATCATCGTTGTGCTTTTGTCCGGGCACCCTGGCTTGCGATATATTGTGCGTTCCGTGCACCGGATGAAGACGCCGTACCTTCGTCCAGAAAAAAATGAAATTCAGGCGGACACTCGTGCTGGAAAACCAGGGCGCGAACTCTGAATTTCAATGGCGACCGCAACGACCGGGCCGCCAAGGAGACTTTATGACACACACCGCCATGGCAACCGACCAACGCCACCGCGACGGCAAAGCCAGAACGAAGCGCACTACCGTACCCAAAGTCCGCTTGTACGTTGAACGCCCGGAGAGACAAAACTGGTTCGTGCACGTCGGGCACGTGACCGACCGGGGCCGCTGGCGCACCGAGCCTCACGCGCACCCTGCCTATGGCCAGGTCATCTTCGTGCGCAGCGGCCGCGGCGTGATGAATCTGGAAGGCAGCGCTGTCCCGTTCGAAGCCCCGTGCGCGTTGCTGTTGCCGACCGAGTGCGTGCACGGTCTCGACTACGCGATCGACGTGGACCGCTGGGTGGTGACGATCGAAGTGGCGTATCTGGCGCAGGTGAACGGGAAACTGCAGGACTTCATTCAACTGTGGACGTCGCCGCGCATGATCCCGCTCGGCGAGATGGCCGACGGCGGCGAGCAGTTCTACAGCATGGTGCAAAGCCTCAAGCAGGAGTCGGAATCTAGCGCAGTCGGCCATGTGATTGGCACGGAAGCCTTGCTCACGACGCTGCTGCTCATGCTCGTGCGCGAGGCGCGTCTGGATCAGCCCGGCAGCGAAGGCGAAACGCGCAACAACGTGCGGCTCGTCGACCGTTTCCGTAAGCTGATCGACCAGCACTACCGCGAGGACCTCGCGCTGCAGGATTACGCCTCGATGATGGCGGTGTCGCTCGTGCAACTGCGCGCGGCATGCGCTTCCGCGGGGGAGCAGAGCCCCACGAAGATGATCCGTGCGCGCATCATTACCGAGGCGAAGCGCAATCTCATCTTCGGCGAAATGTCGGTCGAGCAGATCGCCTTCGGGCTCGGCTTCGCCGATGCCGCTTATTTCACGCGGTTTTTCCGCCGCGAAGTGGGCGATACGCCGAGCCAGTTCCGCGTCACGGCCCGGGCTCAGACACAGTAAGGACACAACCACGAGCGCCGCCGCCCTTATTGCGCTCCAAAGCGCGGCGCAATAAAGGTGCGCATCAAAAAAGTGCTGGCGAACCCTTCTTTTGTGCAGGGACACGCGCGCACGCGTCGGTTACGCTTGATCTGCGCGCTTGCCTTGCCGGCGTCCGTCACGCACGGGCGCCCTTGACGCCATCATCGTGGCATCGCGAACGCGTGAGCGGCCAGGAGACGCCGCTCGCCGCAGCAGTCCGCCGCACGCAGCCTGGCCGCGTGAAGGGGGCTCGCACAATAACACTCATATTGCGTTCGTTCACCGACTATGGTTCAGTGCTTCCCCAAGCGTTTTGCCCTGCGGCGCCGATTGACGGCGGCGTTCATTCCGCTCGCGCTTGCGACGGCTTTTCACAGTGCGCCCGGTAGCGCCACGACACCGGCGGCCGGCGCACCAACCGAACTCGTCTACGTGGGCACGCAGGAACGCGAGATGCGCGCGCTGCGCTTCGATACGTCGAGCGGCAAGCTCACGATGATCGGCGCGGTAGGCGCGGGCCCGCGCTCGACGTGGGTCACGACGAACCCCCGGTTGCCGGTGCTGTATGCAGTCGATGACGACAACTCGCGCGAAGGCAGCGTGACCGCCTATGCCGTCGATCGCGAGAGCGGCATGCTCGCGCGAATCAACGAAGTCGCAACGGGCGGCAGCGGGACCACGAACCTCTCGCTGGACCTGCCCTCGATGACGCTGCTGGCGGCCAACTATGGCGGCGGCTCCGTATCGAGCGTCGCCGTGAATCACGACGGCAGTCTCGGCGCGCGCACTTCGACGGTCAAGGAAACGGGCTCGGGGCCGACGCGCCGGCAGGCGAGCGCGCATGCGCACAACGCTGTCGTCGATCCCTCGGGCCACTACGCGCTCGTGCCGGATCTCGGCGCGGATCGTGTTTTCGTGTATGGCTTCGATCGCGCCACGCGCACGCTCACGCCTGCGGACGGTGCGAGCGCACACCAGTTCGTCTTGCCGCCGGGCAGCGGTCCGCGCCATCTGGCATTCGGCGCGAACGGCAAGTACGTTTATCTGCTGACCGAACTGAGCGCGCAGATCATGGTGCTGCATTGGGACGCCTCGCAGGGACAGTTGACGCTCGTGCAAACGGTAGAGACCACGAGCCCCGAATTCCAGGGCGTGAAGAGCGGCGCCGAAGTGGCCGTGAGCGCCGACGGGCGTTTCGTTTATGTCGAGAATCGCGCGGAAAACGCGCTGATCGTGTACCGCGTCGACCCGGCGTCGGGCGAACTGACGCAAATTCAACGCACATCGTCGGGCGGCGAGAAGCCGTGGGGCTTCGGCATCGATTCGTCGGGCAAGTGGCTGCTCGTCGCCAATCAGCGTAGCGGCAAGGTCAATGTTTTCGGCATCGACACCGCAACGGGCCTCGTGTCGGATACCGGGCAGTCGGCCGAAGTGCCGACACCGGTTGCCATTGCGTTCGTGAAGTGACGTAAAGGGTGGCGGGACGGCGCGACGCACCGTCCTTGTGGAGAAACGCGGGTCCGTGAATTCAGTGTTATTCGAACTCCTAATAGAAAAATAAATTCAGGAGGCGCGGTACACGGCAAACGCATGGCGTTTGCGCCGGTGCGCCGGTTTCTGCACCATTCGAAGGGGTGATTCATGAAGCTGGTCCATCAACTCCCGCTGGCGCTGGGCGTCGCGCTGCTGAGCGCATCGGCGGCGGGCGTGTTCGGTATCGCCGAAATGAACAGCGCGGCAGATGCGTACGCGCGACTGATCGGCGTGGACGGCGCGCAGGCGCGCCAGGTCTCCGAGGCGATGGTCGCGTTCAAGAACCAGGTGCAGAACGGCAAGGACATCGTGCTGCGCGGGAAGAACCCCGGCCAGTTCGACAAGTACTGGACAGCGTTCCAGAAGTTCGAAGCGACATGCCAGGGCACGACCCAGGCACTTGCGCGTGAACTGCCGCCTGGCGAGGCGCGCACGAAGATCGAGCGCTTCAACGCGTTACATGCGCAAATGGGGGTTGCGTACCGCAACGCGATCGACCGGTTCAAGGCCTCGGGTTACGACACGGCGGTCGGCGACCTTGCAATGGATGGCCTCGATCGCGAGCCGGTGATCCTGCTGCGCGAAACCGGCGCGAGGATCGTCGAGCAGACCGCCGCCGCGGCCGCGCGGGCGAAAAGCCTGCAGCGTAGCGCGATGCTGGCGAGCGCCGTTGCGATGGCGCTTACCGTGCTGGCGGGCATTGCCGGTGCCGTTGTGTTCTCGCGCACGATCACGCGCAAGCTTGGCGGCGAGCCCGACGATGCGCGCGCCGCCGCACGCGAGATGGCTACGGGCAAGCTCGACATCGATCTGCCTGTGCGACCAGGCGACACCGATAGCCTCATGGCCGCGATGCGCACGATGGCCACCTCGCTCACCGGGATCGTCGAGCAGGTGCGCAACGGCAGCGAGGCGATCGCGACCGGCTCTGCGCAGATCGCTACGGGCAATGCCGATCTTAGCCAGCGCACGGAATTGCAGGCTAGCGCGCTGCAGGAAACCGCTGCGTCGATGGAGCAGTTCAGCGCGACCATCCGGCAGAACGCCGAAAACGCGCACGAGGCGCGTGAGTTGGCCGCGGGCGCTTCGTCGATCGCGACGCAAGGGGGCGAGGTCGTGAATCAGGTCGTCGAGACCATGAAAGGCATCGACGAGAGTGCGCGCAAGATCGCGGACATTATCGGCGTCATCGAAGGCATTGCCGCGCAAACCAATATTCTCGCGATCAATGCGGCGGTGGAAGCGGCGCGCGCGGGGGAGCAGGGCCGCGGCTTTGCGGTCGTGGCCAGTGAAGTGCGCGGCCTCGCGCAGCGCAGTGCCCACGCCGCCAAGGAAATCCAGGCGCTGATCGTGGACAGCGTCGCGCGCGTGGAGTCGGGCTCGTTGCTTGCCGGCGAGGCTGGAGCAACGATGAGCCGGATCGTCGAGGCGATTCATCGCGTGACGGCCGTTGTGGGCGAGATCAGCCGGGCCAGCGCCGAGCAAAGCGTTGGCGTCGAGCAGGTGGTGGCGGCTGTTGGCCAGATGGACCAGACGACGCAGCAGAATGCCGCGCTCGTGGAAGAAAGCGCCGCCGCCGCCGAGAGTTTGCGGCAGCAGGCGGCGTGGCTCGTCGAGTCGGTGACGAAGTTCCGTATTTGACGGGAGATTGCGAGTTATTTAGAAATGCTTATTTTAAGAATTTCACGCAAATCTCGTTAACCGCACTGCACACGCGGGCCACGTCGGCCTCGGTCATCTGCGTGAAGAGCGGCAGCGTGACCGTGCTCGCGCCGAAGCGCTCCGCGTGCGGGAACATGCCCGCCTTGAAACCGCGCTCGCGGTAGAGCGTGAAGAGGTGGATGGCCGGGTAATGTACGCCCGAGCCGATGCCGCGCGCTTTCAGCTCACCCATGAAGCCCGCGCGGTCGATCGCGAGCTTTTCGAGCGGCAGCGTGATCTGGAACATGTGCCAGTTGCTGTTG
>NZ_CAJMYW010000012.1:0-193331 GCF_905220165.1 Paraburkholderia sp. J10-1
TCCCGCGATGCTCGCGCGGTGATCTTCACCGCCGACGACTTTGGCCTGCACGAGCGGGTCAATGCGGCGGTGGAGCGTGCGCATCGCGAGGGCGTGCTCGACTGCGCGAGCCTGATGGTGGCCGCGCCCGCCGCGCTCGACGCCGTAGCGCGGGCGCGCCGCACGCCGGGTTTGCGCGTGGGGCTGCATCTGGTGCTGGCGGACGGCGCGGCGATGCTGCCGCGCGCGCAGATCCCCGCGCTCGTCGATGCGCAAGGGCGGTTTGGCGACAACATGGTTCGCGACGGCGTGCGCTTCTTCTTCCTGCCGCATGTACGCAGGCAGCTCGCGAAGGAAATACGCGCGCAGTTCGAAGCGTTCGCGGCGACCGGGCTCGCGCTCGATCACGTGAATACGCACAAGCATTTTCATTTGCATCCCACGGTGCTCGCGCTGATCCTCGAGATCGGCCGCGACTATGGTTTGCGCGCGATGCGTCTGCCGCTCGAGGCGGGCGCGCCGTTCGCGCTGAAGCCCTGGCTCGCGCTCGTGCGCGCGCGCCTGGCTCGAGCGGGCATCGCCCACAACGACTATGTAGTCGGCATCGCAAAGACGGGCGCAATGGACGAGGCCGCCGTGCTCGACGCGCTCGCGCATCTGCCCGCACAAGGTGTAGGCGAGATCTACTGCCACCCGGCGCTCGCCGATGAAGCGGCAGAGGCGCCCATCACGCCGTCGATGCGCACCTATCGCCACGCCGACGAATTCGGCGCGCTGATCTCGCCGCGCGTGGCCGCAGCGCTCGCGCAAGCGGGCGTGCGCCGTGGCGGCTTTACCGATGTGTTTTTCAGCGCGGCTTCGGGCTCAGGTTCCGCCGCGTCGCGCGGCTCCGAGGTGCGAGCGTCATGAAGTGGCTGCAGTGGCTTGGCCTGCCGGTCGGCATCGCCATTCTGATCGGTCTCGTCGTCCATAACGGCGCGCACGATGTGCTGCGCGTAATCGGCACGGCTGGCCCCATGCTGCTGTGGCTCGTGCCATTCCACGCGCTGCCGCTTCTGCTCGATGCGCACGCGTGGCGCCTCCTGCTCGACAAGCGCGCGCCGCTCAGCTTCCTCTGGTGGACCGCGACCGTGCGCGAGGCCGTGAACCGGCTGCTGCCCGTGGTGGGGGTTGGCGGCGAGCTCGTCGGCATTCGCCTCGCGCGCTGGAAGGTGCGCAATGCGAGCGAGGTGACGGCTTCGGTGATTGTCGAGGTGTTCGTGACGATCGCCGTGCAATATGCGTTCTCGGCGCTCGGTGTCGTGCTGATCGTCGCGGCCACTGGCGACGGCGGGTCGCTGCGCACCATCGTCACGATCGCACTCGCGCTCCTGCTCTCGGCGCCGTTGCCCGTGCTCGCCGTATTCCTGCTGCGTCGCGGCGGCGTATTTCATGCGATCGAACGCTGGGCCGCGCGCCTGCTCGGCACTGACAATCCGCTCATGGTCGGCCTCGACGGCAAGCAGCTCGACGCCGATCTCGACGCG
Source organism: Paraburkholderia sp. J10-1 (assembly GCF_905220165.1). Taxonomy (NCBI): domain Bacteria; kingdom Pseudomonadati; phylum Pseudomonadota; class Betaproteobacteria; order Burkholderiales; family Burkholderiaceae; genus Paraburkholderia; species Paraburkholderia sp. J10-1. Next base: position 1,506 of record NZ_CAJMYW010000012.1, read on the forward strand.
CTGATGTCGCGCACCGGCCTCATGTTTCGCGCCTTCTTCTGGCAGCTCGCCGGCTATATGCTCGGGGCGTTCGAGACATGGTGGGCGCTCGCGCTGCTCGGCCATCCGGTCTCGGTGGGCGATGCGCTCGCCATCGAAGCCATCACGCAGGCCGTGCGCCATGCCGCTTTCATGGTGCCTGCCGGCCTCGGCGTGCAGGAAGTCGCCGTGGTGCTGCTCGCGCAACTCTTTGGCGTGAGCCAGGAAGTGGCGTTCTCGCTCGCGCTCGTCAAGCGCATGCGCGAAGTGGTGTTCGGCGTGCTCGCGCTGATTACGTGGCAGGTCGCGGAAATCGTTCGCGCGCGTCGCGCATTGCGCCATGGTCCGCAGTCCGGGGAGGCGCTGCCTGCCGTGACGAAGGTCTCCGCGCAGGTGGGCTCGAAGCGGGGCTCACGGCACGATCAGGTCCATTGACGGTACATTGTGGGCATGCCGGCGCGCGCGGGTTCTTCGCGCACGCGTAGGCGCAAGCCCATGTTGATGCGTTATCAGGGACATGAAGCCCACGTTTTCATCCACGCGTTCGCTCGCGCTCGCATGCGCCGCCATGGCGGCGTTCATGCTTTCCGGCTGCAACGATCACCAGCTCGGCGCCATGTTCCATTCCATCTGGCAGGGATTCAAGACGTTCATCGATTCGGTCAAGCCCGACGCGCTACTGCTCAGGGGGCTCACGCCTGGCGTCTCCACGTTCGAGCAGGTGCGCGAGCAGATGGGCCAGCCCGAAACCGAGCGCGTGTTCGACGACGGTTCGCGCCGCCTCGAGTATCCGCGCGGTCCGCAGGGCCTCAAGACCTGGATGGTCGACATCGGCCCGAACGGGCGGCTCGTGGCCATTACCCAGGCGCTGACGGCGGAAAACTTTGCGAAGATCCGCGTTGGCATGAGCGAGGACGAGGTGCGGCGCCTGCTCGGCAAGCCGGGGCAGGTGGCCGGCTACCGCTTGAAGAAGGAGACGGTGTGGAGCTGGAAGTGGCTGGAAGGGGGCGTGACGCCCGAAGCGTATTTCAACGTGCATTTCGGACCGGACGGGCGGGTCACGACGACCTCGCGCTCGGACGTGATCCGCGGGCGCTGACCCAGTTGACTCACGATCACGCAAGGAGGCGCGCATGATGAACCGGAGACGGCCCAAGCGTGTGGGGCTCGTGCTCGGCGGGGGCGCGGCGCGCGGTTGGGCGCATATCGGCGCGATTCGCGCGCTCGAGGAAGCGGGCATCAAGCCCGACGTAGTGTGCGGCACGTCGATCGGCGCGCTGGTTGGCGCCGTATACGCAAACGGCGATCTCGACTGGCTCGAGGACTGGGTGGGCAAGCTCACCTGGCAGACTGTGGTGCGTCTGCTCGACTTGCGTTTTTCGGGCGGGCTGCTCGGCGGGCGCAAGGTGATCGACCTGTTTGCGCACCAGTTCAATGGCCGCTCGATCGATGACCTGAAGCTGCCGTTCACGGCGGTCGCCACCGAACTCGACACCGGGCGCGAGGTCTGGCTGCGCGAAGGCGGCGTGGTGGACGCCGTGCGCGCGTCGATTGCGATTCCCGGCATCTTCACGCCGATCTGGCATGACGGCGTGTGGCTCGTCGACGGCGGGCTGAGCAACCCGGTGCCGGTGTCCGCCGCGCGCGCGATGCGTGCCGACACCGTGATCGCCATCGACCTGAATCACGACATTCTCAACGGCCGCGACCTGGGCGGCGCGATCGACACGATGCCGCGCGAGTTGCCCGTGGAGGCGAGCGACGCAGCGACGGCCGCATCGGCTGCAGGGGCGGTGAATCACGGCGCCAATGGCGCAGAAAGCGCTGAAGCGGCGCATGAACCGCTTCTGCGCCGCAACGGCAAGCGCTTCCCGCGCTGGCTGCAGCCGGCCGGTCCCGGCGCGGCAGGCGGCCCGGACGTGCGCGTGGCGCCGCCGCCTAGCACGCGCGTGCCTTCTGTGTTGAGTTCGGTGGCCCAGAGTATCGACATCATGCAGGTGCGCATTACGCGCAGCCGCCTGGCGGGCGAGCCCGCCGACGTGCTGATCCAGCCGCGCCTGGGCGGCATGGGGATTTTCGACTTTCATCGCGCCGGCCCCGCCATTGAAGAAGGGCGCGCGGCTGTGCAGTACATGATGCCGGCCATCAAGGCGCAGTTGGGACTGGACTAGGGCGCTTCGGCTTCTTTCTGCTACTGCATTGCCGGCTACAGATCCAGAATGCCGGCGACGGCGAACTTCGCCGCCTCCAGTTCCTCCGCGCTCGCCGATTCCCCCTTGTGCCGCCAGACTCTGCCCGCGAGCGAAAGCGTCGTGACCTGGTCGGCCATTGCGACGCAGGGGCTGGCCAAGCCGCTGATCGGGATTTCCGACTCCCACCCGTGAACGGTGCGGGTAATCGGCAGGCCGACGAAGCGGGTTGTGAGTCCGTTGAACTCGGCGTCGGTCAGGACGAGGACAGGGCGATATCCTTCCTGCTCACTGCCTGCGCCTGGACCGACGTTGAGCCAGAGGATGTCGCCTGCGTCTGGTGTGCCGTTCTTCATGCGTTCCTTACCATGGGTCGAAACGCGTGGGGTCATCGGGTCCGCCGATTTCGGTCCCTTGCGGCTGTCCGAAGTCGATGAGCGGGTGCGGCTCGAGCTTGCGCTCGCGCAACTGCTGCAAATAGCGCTCGCGCGAGAAGCGCCGGATCGCCGTATGCGGGCGAACCGTGAGCGACCCATCTTCGACTTCCACCTCGACTTCCTGCCCCTCCGCCAACGACAGTTTGCTGGCAAGGCTGGCTGGAATGCGCACCGCAAGGCTGTTTCCCCAACGCTTCAGGGTTTGTATCGCCATTTCGTCCTCGTACTGAATTGGCCGTTTGGCCAATAACGTATTGAGTTTGATGTCCATACCTGATCGTGGTGTATCTACGTGGTTGATACATCACGGATGCTAGGCTTCAAGTGCGTATGTGTCAACGCGTTGATACGCGCGATGTTCGCGGCGCACGTACACAGATCAAGGAATGCCGTGTCTGGTCTCAGCCCATTGCCGCGAGCCACAACCAGCCGTGTTGGGCGCGGCGTAGCGCTACGACGGAAAGCGGCGCGATTTCGATCGAGCGGAAACCCGGCGACGGCGCGCCCAGCGCGCGAAGAATCGCCGCGCGCATCACACTTGCATGGGTGAAGGCGACCATGTCGGTAGCGGAGCTGGGGATCGCATCGAGCCAGGCGCTAACGCGCTCGCGGACATCGTCGAACGACTCGCCCCCGCCTGGCGGCCTGAAAGCCGGATCGCGTGTCCAGGCGGCAAGGGCATCGGGCGCTTCATGGGCAAGATCCGCGAGGCGCTTGCCTTGCCACGCGCCAAAGGCCGTGTCGGCGAGGGCGCCGACTGGCGTTGCCCCGGCGAAGCCGGCCGCGTGTGCGCTCGCGCGCGCGATCGCAGCGGGACTCGTCACCGCGTGTTGCGCCTCGCCATTGCGCTCGCCACCGGCCAGGCGCGCGTGCCAGCGCTCGCGCCAAGCAGCAAGCGCCGCGAGTGCGCGGGCGTCGAGCGCTTCTTCGGCTTCATCGTCCGCTACAGGCGCTTGCGGGAATGTTCCCGAGCGCTGTGCGGCATTCGCCGCATGACTGATCAGCCAGACTATCGTCGGCATGCTTTTCCTTACGTATCACTTCCCTGTAGCTGACATCCGGTCCGCAGCCCGTTGTCGTAGCGCGTAGAATACAGGCTCCACGACACGCGGAAGCCGGTGCAAGTCCGGCGCGGTCGCGCCACTGTAACTGGTTGCCGTCGATTGAATTTCGATTGAATCGAAGCAACGGGAGTCAGACCCGCGCGTCGTGAACCACTCTTTCAACGACTAGCGGGGCGCGTTACCCCAGGAGAAGTCAGCATGTCCGACACCGCATTCCCCCTGCAGCACGCACCGGCCGCGCCGGCACCCATTGCGCTGCGGGAGATCCTGCCCTGGGCGATCTTCGGCGGCCTCATGCTGCTGCTGGCCCTGTACTTCGTGGGCGCCGAGCAAGGCGCGACCTCGATCGTCCCGGGCATGTACGTCCACGAATTCGTTCACGACGGCCGCCACCTGCTCGGCTTTCCCTGCCACTGACCGGGAGCTGAACATGGTCGGCAAGTTGCTGGTACGCGGCATGCTCGCAGGCATCGCCGCGGGACTTCTCACGTTCGGCTTCGCGAAGATCGTGGGCGAGCCCCAGGTCGATCAGGCGATTTCCCTCGAAGAAAAGCTCGATGCCGCGAAGGGTGAAGCTCCCGAACCCGAAATCGTGAGCCGCAAGACCCAGGCGAGCCTCGGGCTCTTCACAGGCGTGATGGTCTACGGCGCGTCGATCGGCGGTCTCTTTGCGCTCGTCTTCGCGTATGCGAACGGACGCGTAGGGCGTCTTTCGCCGCGCGCGCTCTCGGCCTGGCTCGCGCTCGCGGCGTTTGTCGCGATCTACATGGTGCCGAGCATCAAGTACCCGGCGAACCCGCCCTCGGTCGGCGACCCGGAGACGATCGGCTATCGAACCGGGCTCTTCTTCCTGATGGTCGCGATCTCGATCGCCGTGTCGGTGTTCTCGCTCAAGGTGCGCGCGGTCTTCGTGCCACGCCTTGGCGGGTGGAATGCTTCGATCGTGGCGCTCGCGCTGTTCGTCGTCGTGATCGGCGCGGTCCAGTTCGCGCTGCCGGCGGTCAACGAGGTGCCCGCCGCCTTCCCGGCCGTGCTGCTGTGGAAGTTCCGCACGGCGTCGATCGGTATGCAGGTGATTCTCTGGACCACGATCGGCCTGCTTTTCGGCGCGCTCGCCGAAAAGCTGATTGGCGCGAACGCCCGTGCGCTCAGCGCGCGCGGCACGCATACGCGCGCCGCGTAAGCGCGGCAGGGCCGCTGGGCGCGCGCCGCGCACCTATCGAAAAAGCGACCCCAAACTTGCGTAAATGCCCCGCACGCCCCGCGTGCCGGGGCATTTTTTTTCACCTTTCAAAAGCATCGGGCCCGCGGCTGCGCGGGCCGGATCCGCGTGCGCCCATGCGCGGCACCGCAATGCTGCAGTGCAATATTCACGCCGTGCCAGTTTGAGCAATCTATTTTGCACTGAGACGATCCGCGCCAGTTCATCGGTTTCGCCGGCGCTCACAGGCCGCGCGAGGCCGCCCGACACGACAAAACGACTTGATCCGGAGACGCGCGTGATCCTTTACGGCTTTGGCCCGGTGCTGCTCGCCGGCACGATCCAGACCATCGAGCTTTCGCTTCTCTCGCTCGGCGTGGCTGTCCTGCTAGGCCTTGCCGGCGCGGCGGCCAAGCTCTCGTTCAACCGGCCGCTCGCGGCCGTGGCGACCGCTTACACGACGCTGATCCGCTCGGTGCCCGACCTCGTGCTGATGCTGCTGCTCTTCTATAGCATCCAGATCGGCGTGAACGAGGCCACCGACGCGCTCGGCATGGCGCAGATCGACATCGATCCGTTCTTGGCCGGCGTCGTCACGCTTGGCTTCATCTACGGCGCGTACTTCACCGAGACCTTTCGCGGCGCGTTTCTCGCCGTGCCGCGCGGCCAGCTCGAAGCGGGCCACGCCTACGGCATGAGCGGCGCGCGTGTGTTCGCCCGCATCCTCTTTCCGCAGATGATGCGTTTCGCGCTGCCCGGCATCGGCAACAACTGGCAGGTGCTCGTGAAGGCGACGGCGCTCGTCTCGATCATCGGTCTCGCCGATGTCGTGAAGGCCGCCCAGGACGCGGGCCGCAGCACCTTCAACCTGTTCTTCTTCCTCGTGATCGCGGCGCTCATCTACCTCGCGATCACCACGCTCTCGAACTTCGCGCTGATCTGGCTCGAACGCCGCTATTCGGTGGGCGTGCGTCACGCGCAACTCTGAGGAAAACGCCCGCCATGAACGAAATCATTCAGCAATTTGGCCGCGCGTTCCTCTACTGGGACGGCGAGCATGTGTCCGGCCTCGCGATGACGCTCTGGCTGCTCGTGATATCCGTGGCTTTCGGCTTCGTGTGCGCGGTGCCGCTCGCCGTGGCGCGTGTGTCGAGCAAACGCTGGCTTTCGCTGCCGGTGCGCTTTTACACCTATGTGTTTCGCGGCACGCCGCTTTATGTGCAGTTGCTGCTCATCTACACGGGCGTGTACAGTCTCGCGTTCATTCGCGCGGAGCCGCTCCTCGACGCGTTCTTTCGCAGCGGCCTGAACTGTGCGGTGCTCGCGTTTGCGCTCAACACCTGCGCGTACACGACAGAGATTTTCGCGGGCGCGATTCGCGCCACCTCACACGGCGAAGTGGAAGCGGCGCGCGCCTACGGCATGAGCCCGTTCACGATGTACTGGCGCGTGATCCTGCCTTCGGCGCTGCGCCGCGCACTGCCGCTGTACAGTAACGAAGTGATCCTGATGCTGCACGCGACCACGGTGGCCTTCACCGCGACGGTGCCCGACATCCTCAAGGTCGCGCGCGACGCCAACTCGGCCACCTACCGCTCGTTCGAGTCGTTCGGCCTCGCGGCGCTGATCTACTGTGCGGTATCGTTCGTGCTGGTGGCCGCGTTCCGCCGCGCCGAAAAACGCTGGCTCGGCCATCTCGCCGTGCGCACCCGCTGAATCACCGGAACACCGGAACCTCGGAAACTGGAGACCATCTTGGCTCAGACGCAATCCTCAGATAGCAAGCTCGTCGCGCGCGACATCCACAAGCGCTACGGCGACAACGAGGTGCTCAAAGGCGTCTCGCTCGACGCGAAGAAGGGCGACGTGATCAGCATCATCGGCGCGAGCGGCTCGGGCAAGAGCACGTTCCTGCGCTGCATCAATTTCCTCGAGAAGCCGAACGCCGGCGAGATCGTCGTGGACGGCGAGGCCGTGCGCACGAAGGCGGGCCGCAACGGCGACCTGGACGTGGCCGACCACAAGCAACTGCAACGCATCCGCACCAAGCTCGCAATGGTGTTCCAGCATTTCAACCTGTGGTCGCACATGAACGTGCTCGAGAACGTGATGGAAGCGCCGTTGCACGTGCTGGGCGTGCCGCGCAAGGAAGCCGAGGAGCGCGCGCGGGAGTATCTGGAGAAGGTGGGTCTCGCGCCTCGCGTGGAGAAGCAATATCCCTCGCATCTTTCGGGCGGCCAGCAACAGCGCGTGGCGATTGCGCGCGCGCTTGCCATGCATCCCGACGTGATGCTGTTCGACGAGCCGACTTCGGCGCTCGACCCCGAGCTCGTGGGCGAAGTGCTCAAGGTCATGCAAAAGCTTGCCGAAGAAGGCCGCACGATGATTGTCGTGACGCACGAAATGGGCTTTGCGCGCAACGTCTCGAATCATGTGATGTTCCTGCACCAGGGGCGCACGGAGGAAGAGGGCGCGCCCGCGGATGTGCTCGGCGCGCCGAAGAGCGATCGCCTGCGCCAGTTCCTCTCGGGCAGCCTCAAGTAAGCGGCGCGTTGAGTCGCGCGCCCCGTCTCGCCGATGGTCCGTCCCACCGTTCTCCATCCCGCTTCCGTTCCTGCCGCAGCGCCCGGCGGCCAGGCGCCGCTCGCGCGCGCCGGCCGCACCACCCAGGTCGCGATCGTCGCGCTCCCGCCCGTTTCGATGTCGGGCGTGGGCCCGGTCGTCGATGCGCTCAATCTCGCCAACGAAATCGACGGCCGCGCGCTGTACCGCTGGCAAATGTGCTCGTGGAACGGCCGCCCCGTGCCGCTGGCGGGCGGCGCGCAATGGCCCGCCGACTGCGCGTTTGGCGACGCGGTGTCGTGCGACTGGCTCATCGTCGTGACCGAGCGCTACCAGCAGTTCGCCGACTTCCGCCTGTTTCTCGCGAGCCTCGCGCGCGTGGGCCAGCGCACGCCGCTCGTCACGGGCATTCACCACGGCATCTGGTGGCTCGCGATGGCGGGGCAGTTGCAGGGCTACCGCGTGGCCGCGAACTGGGAGACGTTCCAGCAGTTCGCGGAGCAGTTCGAGCGCACCATCGTCACGCAGCACATCTACGAAATCGACCGCGACCGCGCGACTTGCGCGGGTGGCCAGGCCACGCTCGACTTCATGCTCGCGATGATCGGCCGCGACCACGGCCCGGAACTGGCCGAACGCATTGCCGACGCGCTGGGCGCAAGCACGCTGCGCAGCGGCGACGAGCGGCAGCGCATTCCGTTCGTGACCGCACCGGGCGAGCGGCATCCGCGCCTGAACGACGCGCTCAAGCTGATGGAAGCGAACATCGAAGACCCGCTCACGACCGACGAGATCGCGAATCTCGTGGGCGTCTCGCGGCGTCAACTCGAGCGGCTCTTTCGCCAGTACCTCGGCGCGATGCCTTCCAAGTACTACCTGGGCCTGCGCCTTGCCAAGGCGCGCTCGCAGTTGCAGCGCACGAGCAAGTCGGTGGTGCAGATCAGTCTTGCGTGCGGGTTTTCTTCGGCGGCGCATTTTTCGAATGCGTACCGCGAGCGCTTTGGCGTCACGCCGCGCGAGGACCGCCGCAACTGGATCGAGCGCCAGCACGGCGGGGCCGCCGCCGAGCCGCGCGCGGGCGCGCTCGTCGAGCCGCCGGAAGTTGAGTGAAACGTAGCCGCGGCGCGGCCAGTGCGCGGACCTTGCAGCTTCCGTACGAAAAAACGCGTCGCGCCTGCGCAAGACGTTTGCGCGCAGCTTGCCTACACTGCACGAACTACCTGAGCGAAAGGGCACGGCCCCAACGCACATCGACCCCGAATTCGACACGCACTGCGTAATAGAGGAATCGCCATGAACGACCAGACTGTGAGCCGCAAGACCTTCGACGAAGTGATGGTGCCGTGTTTCTCGCCAGCGCCGTTCGTGCCCGACCGGGGTGAAGGCTCGCGCGTGTGGGACACAGAGGGCCGCGATTACATCGACTTCGCGTGCGGTATCGCCGTGACTTCGCTCGGCCACGCGCACCCGGAACTGCTGCGCGTGCTGCAGGAGCAGGGCAGCAAGCTCTGGCACATCGGCAACGGCTACACCAATGAGCCGGTGCTGCGCCTCGCACAACAACTCGAAGCACTGACGTTCGCCGACCGCGCGTTCTTCGCGAACTCGGGCGCGGAAGCCAATGAGGCGGCGCTCAAGCTCGCGCGCCGCGTGGCCTTCGATCGCCACGGCGCTGACAAGTTCGAGATCGTCTCGTTCACGCAGTCGTTCCATGGCCGCACGTTCTTCACCGTGAGCGTGGGCGGCCAGCCCAAGTATTCGGAAGGCTTTGGCCCCGTGCCGGGCGGCATCACGCATCTGCCATACAACGATATCGAAGCGGCGAAGCGCGCGATCGGCGCGCAGACCTGCGCCGTGATCGTCGAGCCGGTGCAGGGCGAGGGCGGCGTGATTCCCGCCGATCCGGCCTTCCTGCGCGCACTGCGCGAAGCGTGCGACGCGCACGGCGCGCTGCTGATTTTCGACGAAGTGCAAACGGGCGTGGGCCGCACGGGGCACTTCTACGCCTACGAGGATACGGGCGTCACGCCCGACATCCTCACGACGGCCAAGGCGCTCGGCAACGGCTTTCCGATCGGCGCGATGCTCACGACCGAAGCGATCGCCGCGCACTTCAAGGTAGGCGTGCATGGCACGACCTACGGCGGCAATCCGCTGGGCGCCGCGATTGCGGGCAAGGTAGTCGAACTGGTGAGCGATCCTGCGCTGCTCGCAGGCGTGCGTGCACGCGGCGAAGCGATTCGCGCCAAGCTTGCGAAGATCAACGAGCGCTTCGACATGTTCAAGGAGGTGCGCGGCAAGGGTCTTCTGATCGGCGCCGAGCTGAACGCGCGCTTTGCCGGCCGCGCCAAGGACTTCAACGCGGCGGCGGCGAATCGCGGCGTGATGATGCTGATTGCGGGGCCGGACGTGCTGCGCTTCGCGCCGTCGCTCATCATTCCCGAAGCGGATCTCGACGAAGGCTTCGCCCGCTTCGAGCAGGCCTGCAACGACGTCATTGGCGTCGACGGCACGCGCTGATCGCAGCGCGCCCAACTGGACCACAGCGCACATAGGACCGACGATGCTATTCGTTCGCCCCGCCAGGCTTTCCGATCTCGATGCGATCGCCCACATGGCGCGCACCGCGCAGCCGGTGCTGCATTCGCTGCCGCACGACCGCGCGGCGCTCGAAGCGCGCATCGCGCTTTCCGAAGATTCGTTTCGCGCGGACGTGGACTTCCCCGGTGAGGAGTTCTATCTGTTCGTGCTCGAAGATTCCGCCACCGGGCGGCTCGTCGGCACGTCGAGCATCGTGGCGGCGGCCGGCTACGCCGAGCCGTTCTACGCGTTTCGCAACGATGCGCTCATTCATGCGTCGCGTGAGCTGCACGTGAACCGCAAGATTCATGCGCTGACGATGTCGCATGAACTCACGGGCAAGAGCCGTCTCGCGGGCTTTTATATCGAGCCAACGCTGCGCGGCGACGCGGCCGCACATCTCATGTCGCGCGCACGCATGATGTACATCGCGATGAACCGTCGGCGCTTCACGCCCGAAGTGTTCACGCTGCTGCTCGGCGTGACCGACGAAAACGGCGCGTCACCGTTCTGGGAAGCGGTGGGGCGCAAGTTCTTCGGGCGCGATTTCAAGGACATCGAGCTGGCCTCGGGTGGACGCAGCCGCACGTTCATCGCCGAAGTGATGCCGGCTTACCCGCTCTATGTGCCGCTGCTGCCCGAGCCTGCGCAGCGCGTGCTCGGCGAGCCCGACCCGAGCGCGTTGCTCGCTTACGAAATCCATCTGGAAGAGGGCTACGAGCCGGACCGCTACGTCGATATTTTCGATGCGGGCCCGGTGCTGACCGCCCAGGTGGATCGCACGGCTTCGGTCGCCGGAAGCGAGGCGCGCACGGTACGCGAAGTTGCGCTCGCATCGAATCCTGAGGGCGCGGCGTATCTGGTCGCGAGCCAACGCGCGGGAGAGTTCCGTTGCGTGCTCGCGACGCTGCCCGAACGCGAGAAGGGCGCAGGCACGAGTGAACGTCACTTCGCGCCGCTCGACGCCGCCGCGCGCGCCGCGCTCGGCGTGCAGGACGGCGAACCGGTGCGCTGTGCGCCGCTTTACCGCGCCACCCCGCAAACAGAGGACGCATACATGGGAGACGCACAATGATCGTGGTACGCGTCGTGCAAACGGGCGACGTGGACGCGCTCGTCGCGCTCGCCCAGGAAACGGGGCCCGGCCTCACCACCTTCAAGCCGGACCGTGAAGCGCTCAAGGCGCGCATCGAGCGCGCACGGCGCACGCTCGCAGGCGAGGCCGAGTTGCGCGAAGCCGGCTACTTCTTCGTGATGGAAGACACGGCAACGGGCGACGTGGCCGGTGTGTGCGGCATCGAAACGGCCGTGGGACTGGAGCAGCCGTTCTACAACTACCGCGTGAGCACGGTGGTGCACGCGAGCCAGGAACTCGGCATCTGGACGCGCATGCGCGCGCTCAATATTTCGCACGATCTCACGGGCTATGCCGAGGTGTGTTCGCTCTTTCTTTCGCCGCGGTATCGCACGGGTGGCGTGGGCGGGCTGCTTTCGCGCTCGCGCTTCATGTTCATCGCGCAGTTTCGCGAGCGCTTTCCCGAGCGCCTGTGCGCGGAATTGCGCGGCCATTTCGACGCGCAAGGCACGTCGCCGTTCTGGCGCGCAGTCGGTTCGCACTTCTACCAGATCGATTTCAACGCCGCCGACTACCTCAGTTCGCACGGGCGCAAGTCGTTTCTCGCGGAGTTGATGCCGAGATACCCGGTGTACGTCGAACTCCTGCCCGAGGAAGCGCAGGCGTGCGTCGGCCTCACGCATGCCGACACGGTTCCCGCGCGACGCATGCTCGAAGCCGAAGGGCTGCGCTACGAGAATCACGTCGATATCTTCGACGCGGGCCCGGTGCTCGAATGCCATATCGGCGACCTGCGCACGGTGCGCGACAGCGTGGTGGTGCCGGTCGAGATCGGCGAGGCGCATGCGCCAGAGGGCGTGCGCTCGCTCGTCTCGAATACGTCGCTGGGCGATTTTCGCGTGGGCTTCGCGCCGGGCATCGTGCACGACGGCGTGTTCACACTGAGCGCGAGTGAAGCGGCGGCACTGAATGTCACGGCGGGTGAACCGGTGCGCGTGCTCGGCCCCGCAGCGAAGCAACAGCGATAAACCTGCATGGGACCCGCGTAAGCGCTAAAGCGCTAGCGCTGGTCGACACAAGGATGACCATGAACGAGCTTTATATCGATGGACAATGGTGCGCGGCCTCGGGCCCCGCGTTTTCGTCGCGCAACCCCGGCACCGGCGAGACCGTGTGGAGCGGCAATGCCGCGAGCGCGCAAGATGTCGATCGCGCCGTCAGCGCCGCGCGCCGAGCATTTGCCGAATGGTCGCAAACGCCCCTCGAAGCGCGCTGCGAGATCGTGAAGCGCTTCGCAGCGCTCGTCACCGAAAAGAAGGAAATGCTCGCTCAGGCCATTGGCCGCGAGACGGGCAAGCCGCTTTGGGAGGCGCGCACCGAAGCCGCGTCGATGGCGGCGAAGGTCGCGATTTCGATCACCGCTTACAGCGAGCGCACCGGTGAAAAACGCGCACAAATGGCCGACGGCGTGGCGGTGCTGCGTCATCGCCCGCATGGCGTCGTTGCCGTGTTCGGTCCGTACAACTTCCCGGGCCATCTGCCCAACGGTCATATCGTGCCGGCGCTGATCGCGGGCAACGCGGTCGTGTTCAAGCCTTCGGAACTTGCGCCGGAAGTTGCGCGCGCAACGGTCGAGCTGTGGCGCGAAGCCGGCTTGCCCGCGGGCGTGCTCAATCTCGTGCAGGGCGAGCGCGACACGGGCATTGCGCTGGCGAATCACCAGCAGATCGACGGGCTCTTCTTCACGGGCAGTTCCGACACCGGCACGCTGCTGCATCGTCAGTTCGGCGGCCGGCCCGAGATCGTGCTCGCGCTGGAGATGGGCGGCAATAATCCGCTCGTCGTCGCACCGGTCGAGGATATCGACGCAGCCGTGCATCACGCGATCCAGTCGGCGTTTCTTTCGGCGGGGCAGCGCTGCACGTGCGCGCGCCGCATTCTCGTGCCCGCGGATGCATTCGGCGAGCGCTTCCTCGCGCGCTTCGTCGAAGTGAGTTCGCGCATTACGGTGGGCGAGTACGACGCCGAGCCGCAGCCGTTCATGGGCGCCGTGATTTCGGCGCGCGCGGCCGCGAAACTGATGAGTGCGCAAGCGCAGTTGCTCGAGCGCGGCGCACGAGCCTTGCTGCCGATGACGCAACGCGACCCGGCGCTCGGCTTCGTGACGCCGGCGATTCTCGACGTGACCGGCGTGGCCGATTTGCCCGACGAGGAGCACTTCGGGCCGCTCGCGCAGATCACCCGCTACGCGGGTTTCGACGACGCGATCGCCCAGGCCAACAATACGGCCTACGGTCTCTCGGCGGGCCTGCTCGCCGACGACGAAGCGCTGTGGCAGCGCTTCACGCGCGAAATCCGCGCGGGTGTGGTGAACTGGAACCGGCCGACCAACGGCGCGTCGAGCGGCGCGCCGTTCGGCGGCGCGGGCCGCTCGGGCAACCACCGGCCGAGCGCGTATTACGCCGCCGACTACTGCGCCTACCCGATGGCCTCGGTAGAAAGCGCGCAATTGCAGATGCCCGCGAGCGTTTCGCCGGGTCTTCACTTCTAAGGAACGACGATGACAACCCTTGAAGCCAACTTCGACGGACTCGTCGGCCCCACGCACAACTACGCCGGGCTGTCGTTCGGCAACGTCGCCTCGCAGAACAACGAGAAGTCCGTGGCGAACCCGCGCGCCGCGGCGCAGCAGGGCTTGCGCAAGATGAAGCGGCTCGCCGACCTGGGCTTCGCGCAAGGCGTGCTGCCGCCGCAGGAGCGGCCCTCCATGCGCTTGCTGCGCGAACTGGGTTTCGGCGGTAAGGATGCCGAAGCAATCGCACGCGCTGCGAAGGACGCGCCCGAGCTCCTCGCGGCGGCAAGCTCCGCTTCGGCCATGTGGACCGCCAATGCGGCCACGGTGAGCCCTTCGGCGGATACGCCCACCCGGCGCGTGCATTTCACGCCCGCCAATCTGTGCAGCAAACTGCATCGCGCGATCGAGCACGAGGCCACGCGCCGCACGCTCGGCACGGTGTTCGCGGACCCGTCGCACTTCGTCGTGCACGAGGCGCTGCCCGGCACGCCCGCGCTCGGCGACGAAGGCGCGGCCAACCATACGCGTTTTAGCGCGCAGTACGGCGAGCGCGGCGTGGAGTTCTTCGTGTACGGGCGCAGCGAATACCGTCGCGGGCCGGAGCCCAAGCGCTTTCCGGCGCGGCAGACGTTCGAGGCGAGCCGCGCCATTGCGCAGCGCCACGGCCTGACCGACGCCGGCACCGTGTTCGCCCAGCAGAACCCCGATGTGATCGACGCGGGCGTGTTCCACAACGACGTGATCGCCGTGGGCAACCGCAGCACGCTGTTTTGCCACGAGCGCGCGTTCGTCGACCAGAAGGCGGTGTACGACGAACTGCGCACGAAGCTCGCGGCGCACGACGCGCCGTTCCACGTGATCGAAGTGCCCGAAGCGCGCGTGAGCGTGGCCGACGCGGTGTCGTCGTACCTCTTCAACAGCCAGTTGCTGAGCCGGGCGGACGGCACGCAGATTCTCGTCGTGCCGCAGGAGTGCCGCGAGAATCCGCACGTGGCGATCTACCTCGACGAACTGGCCGCGAGCAGCGGACCGGTGGACGAAGTGCTCGTGTTCGATTTGCGCGAAAGCATGAAGAACGGCGGCGGCCCGGCGTGCCTGCGTCTGCGCGTGGTCCTGAGCGACGAAGAGCGTGCGGCGACGGCGCCGGGCGTCTGGATGAACGACGCGCTCTTCACGCGCCTCGACGGCTGGATCGAGCGGCACTATCGCGACCGGCTCGCGCCGCAGGATCTGACCGATCCGGCGCTGCTCGTCGAGTCGCGCACGGCGCTCGACGAACTCACGCAGATTCTCGGCCTCGGATCGCTCTATGACTTCCAGCGCTGATCTCCTGCTCGCCGATTTTCTGGCGTACACGCTGGCCGGTACGCGCCCGGCCCCGCCCGAGGCGGCGCGCGGCGAATGCGCGGACGGCGTGCGCTGGCAATGGCTCGACGAGGGCGTGCTGGAGCTGGAGCCGGCGCACGTCGACGAGACGACGCGCAGCGTGCTGCTTTCGGCGGGCGTGCACGGCGATGAGACCGCGCCGATCGAACTGCTCTCGCAACTCGTGGCCGACATCGCGGCGGGCCACGTGCCGCTGGCCTGCCGTGTGCTCGCGGTGCTCGGCAACGCAGCGGCAATGCGCGCTGGCGAGCGCTATCTCGACGACGATCTCAACCGCCTGTTCGGCGGCCGCCACGCACGTGTGCCGGCAAGCCGAGAGGCGCCGCGCGCCGTGGCGCTCGAAGCGGCGGCGCAGCGTTTCTTCGCGAAGGCCCCAGCTGCCGCCGATGCGCCATTCGCGCGCTGGCATCTCGACATGCATACGGCGATCCGCGCCTCGGCGTTCGAGCAGTTCGCGCTGTTGCCGCACACGGGCGAGCGGCCCGCGCGCGCGATGCTCGAATGGCTCGCCGACGCGCGCATCGCGGCCGTGTTGATTCACACCGAGAAGGGCGCGACGTTGTCGTCGTTTACTGCCGAAACGTGCGGCGCGCTTGCCTGTACGCTCGAACTCGGCAAGGTGCGTCCCTTCGGTGAGAACGACCTCGCTCGCTTCGCCGGTGCCGACGCCGCCGTGCGCCGTCTCGTGGCGGGCGAATTGTCGTTGCCGAAAGGCGCGCAGATGCCGCGCATCTTCACGGTGATCGGCCAGATCACGAAGCAGAGCGACGCGCTCAAGCTCAACGTGGCCGCCGACGTGCCCAACTTCACCCCGTTTCAGCGTGGCGAGGTGCTGGCCGAAGACGGCGCATACCGCTACGTGGTGCAGCACGACGAAGAGCGCATCGTGTTTCCGAATCCGGGCGTGAAGCCGGGCTTGCGCGCAGGCCTGCTCGTCGTCGATACCACTCGGGAGACGCTCGCCGCGCTCGCCTGAGCGCTTGCCGCAAACGCACGCCTTCGCACGCTTGCGCATCCACGACATCCACTTGCATGTTCGAACGCACCGCGTCGGTGTGGCGCCGCAGTTGGAAGCGCCACGCGCCGCGTGCTGCCCGCGCGGCGGGGCGCAGGCGCCGTCGCGGTACAATCGCGCCCTCGCGGTTGCTGCGGCGCACCACACGCGGTGCGCGTCATTGAGCCGTGATATTGGCGCAGCGATCCTGTGCCGGCGCCGGGAAGCCGTCTTTTAGCGGCAAATCGAACCACGAAGCCGCCTGAACGGGCACAGCCGGCGCACCCAATCTGACTGGAAAGAGACACTGATGAAGACGAACTGGAACAAGCTGGCATCGCTCGCATTCTGCGCAGCCGCCATGACGGCAGGCGCGGCAGGTGCCGCACACGCCGCCGATATCAAGGAAATCCGCTTTGGCGTGGAGGCGTCGTACGCGCCGTTCGAATCGAAGTCGCCCGCGGGCGAACTGCAGGGCTTCGATATCGACGTGGGCAATGCCGTCTGCGCGAAGCTCAAGGCAAAGTGCGTGTGGGTCGAAAACTCGTTCGACGGCCTGATTCCGGCGCTGCAGGCGCGTAAATTCGCCGCGATCAATTCCGACATGTCGATCACGGACCAGCGCCGCCAGGCCATCGACTTCACCGACCCGATCTACGCGATTCCTAACCAGATGATCGCGAAGAAGGGCAGCGCGCTGCAGCCCACGCCCGAGTCGCTCAAGGGCAAGCACGTGGGCGTGCTCCAGGGCACGATCCAGGAAACCTACGCGAAGGCGAAGTGGGCGCCCGCTGGCGTGGACGTCGTGCCGTACCCGACGCAGGACCAGATCTACGCGGACCTGGTTTCGGGCCGCCTCGACGCCTCGTTTCTGGACGCCGAAGCCGCCTCCAAGGGCTTCCTGAACAAGCCGCAGGGCGCGGCATTCGCGTTCGCGGGCCCGCAGGTCGTGGACGCCAGGCTGCTTGGCGAGGGCGTAGGCTACGGCGTGCGCAAGAACGATCCGGCGCTCAAGGCTGCGCTGAACGGCGCACTCAAGGACCTGAAGGCGGACGGCACGATCGACCGTATCGCCGCGAAGTACTTCGACGTGAAGGTCGTGCTCAAGTAATCGAGCCGTATCGATAGACCGACCGGCTGGACGACAATCCAGCCGGTCGTTTTTTTTCGTGATTTTGTTTCGGATTGCGTATTAAGTTGTTCGGACCTTGAAGGGCGAACCTGGGCCGGCAATCGCTATTGCACTGCAAAACCCGCAAAAATATCCCTCCGAACGAGAAGAACTTCATTTCCGCGTCTTACTTGCCAGGATAAAATCGCGATAAGAAAGTGCCGCGTCCGCAGCGAGGTCAAACGGTTGCGGCATGCCAAGAAACAAGACCAGGATGCCGCCATGCGCGCGGCGCCGCGCGGGGGACCCATGAGCTTCAACGCCGCAGACCGGCCGCAGATGTCAGGAGTCGCAGGCAGCACACAGTCGCCGGAATATGCCGGCCCGCCCATCGAAGTGTATTTCGCACGCCAGCCGATGCTCGACCGCGACGGCCTCTTATGCGCGTTCGAGACGCTGCCACGCCTCGTGGACCGGCGCGAAAGCGCCGAGATCGAGCAAGAGGCCGAAGCGGCTGCCAAAGACCGCGCCTCGGGCATGACGCCCAAGCCTTTCGCCACGAGCACCGCGCTTCTGAAAAGCATTGCCGCGCCCGGTTTGCGCGCCTCGCTCGCGGGCCATCCGGCCTGGCTCGACATGACGCGCGACGCGCTTTTTCACGAGAGTTTGCAGCGCGTGAGCCCCGAGCGCGTCGTGCTCGAGTTGCCCGTGAACATCGGCGCAGACGCGGATTTGATTGCGCGGCTCGTCGAGTTGCACCGTCGGCGTTACCGCTTCGCGCTCGACCATGTGTCGAAGGCGGATGAGTCGCTCGCGAAACTGCTGCCGTACGTGGACGCCATCAAGATCGATATTCGCGAGATCGCGCCCACGGTGCTGCCGAAATTCGCGAGCGTGATGAAGGCGGCGGGCAAGCTGCTGGTGGCCATGGGCGTCGAGACCCAGGAAGACTACCAGCGCGCGCACGACCTTGGCTTCGACCGCTTCCAGGGCTACTTCTTCGCGAAGCCGCACGGCGGCGCGCGCCGCTCGAGCGCGCCGCGCCAGGCGCTGCTGAACCTGCTGCATCTGCTGGCGGCCGAACCGACCGTCGCGCAGCTCGAAGCGGAGCTGAAACTGAACCCCGTGCTCGTGATGCATCTGATGCGGCTTGCCAACTCGGGCAGCATGAACATCGGGCGCAAGGTGACGACGCTGCGCGAGGCGATCAACGCGACCGGCACGAACGCCATCGCGCGCTGGACGCAATTGCTGCTCTACGCGGACGGCCGCAAGATCGCCGCAGAAGACGACCCGCTGCTGCAACTCGTGGCAACGCGCGCGCGCTTCATGGAAATCGCCGTGACGCAGCTCGCCCACGCGCACCTCGAAGAAGAAGACGCGGCGTTTCTCGTCGGCGTGTTCTCGTTCGTCGAGGCGGTGTTCGGCGGTCCGCTCGAAAGCACGCTCGAAGTGCTCACGCTGGCCAAGCCGATTCGCACGGCGATCGTGAAGCGCGAGGGCGCGCTCGGGCGGCTGCTCGAACTTTCCGAGGCGCTCGAGCGTGCGGACTGGACCCGTGTGGACGCGCTGTGCGCGGAACTCGCGCCGCTCGACGCGGCCACTGCTGCGGCCATCTCGCTGAGCGCTGCGGAATGGGCGGGCACGTCCGGCCGCGACGCGCAAGACGAGGGGCTGGAGAGGATCGAGGACTGAAGAAGGAGGAGGGCGGTGCCGCGCGAGCATGCGGCGCCGCGCTCAGTGCAAACTCAAACGGCCTGCGGAGCGTGCGTGAAAAAGCGCGCGAGTTGCTGCGCGAGATCGTTCAACGCGCTCATCTCTTTCTGTGAGATGCGGCGCGGCTCCTGGCTCATGAGCCAGTCGCCGTACATCAACGCAACGGGCTCGACGCCGGGCGCGCCCACAGGCAGCAGGACGAACGCGCGCGTGTCGTCGAAGCTCGAGCGATACCAGCCGGGCAGGCGCGCGAGAATCTTCGCGTCGCGCGCATTCTCGATAAAGATGCCCACCTTGTTCGCGATGGCGAGGTGAAACACGTCGGGCTGGAACGCGGCTGAAAACGAGAGCTTGGGTAGCACGTCCCCCATGTGCGCGCCAAAGCCGTGCTGCGCCTCGAACTTGTTCGCGCCCTGGCGCACGAACACCACACTGCGTGCGAAACCGAGCCCCGCGAGTACGGTTTCGGTCGCGAGCGTGAGGGCGGTGCTGAGCGGGCTATCGGCGGGGAGCGCGCGCAGGTCCTCGACACCGGCTGCGATGCGCGCCTCGGGATCGAGCGCCTCGCGTGCAATGGCGTCGGCGTTGGCGCGCAATTCGACGATCTCGCGCATGACGCCGTCTTCAGCCTCCTCGCGCGCGAGCGCGAGGCTCATCTGCACGAGCACGTCCGCGTCGGTCGACAGCGCGCGGCCATAGTGCTGCGCGAGCTCGGCGATGTGCGTCTCGCGCATTTCGTCGGAGAGGCCCGCCGTGGTCAGCACGCGTGCGACTTCGGTCGAATAGTTGGTGATGGCGCGCAGCCATTGCACGTCGCGCGGCTCCTTGTCGGCCGGGTCGTACTGGCGCATGCCCGCACGGATCGTGTCGGGCAGGCGCCAGCGCGAGGCGGCTTCGAGGCCGAGTTCTTCGAAGGTCACGCCGAGCACCGCGAGGCACGCTTCGTCGTCGCTCGAGCCTTCGTCGATTTCGCGGCGAATCTGGTCCCACTCGGGTTCGAGATAGAACACCACGAGCAGCTTGCCCACCTGGCGCATGAGCGTGCAGACCACGGCTTCTTCGCCTGCGCGCAGGTCGCCGTGCTCGGTGAGCTTGCGCGCGACGCAGCCCGAAAGCATGGTGCGGTTCAGTTCGAGCTTGGCGTCGATACGGCGCGGGGCGCTGTGGTGAAAGTGATCGACGATCTTCAGGCCGACGACGAGATGGCCGACCGCGTCCATGCCGAGGACCATCAGCGCGCGCGTGACGGTCGTGATGTTGCCGCCGAACGCCATGTACATGGCCGAATTCGCGAGCCGCAGCACTTTCTGCGTGAGCGCGAAATCCGAGAGCACGACCTTCACGAGCGCGCTGAAATCGTAGTCGTCGTTCGTCATCGCCGCGACCGTGGTGCGCAGCGATTGCGACAGCAAGGGGAAGTCCCCGCGTTCATTCATGCGGGCCCACAAGCGGTCTAGCAGGACGGCCTTTACCATCTGAACCATGTCAATTTCGCGAAAGCCCTGCTGTTTGCGATGCCCGCATCATTGCACCTCGTGCACGTGCAACGCACCCGAAACGAAGCGCTGCTGCAATTCTTCTGAAGGCAGCGCCTTGCAGACGAGCCATCCCTGGATATGCTCGCAACCCATGTTCGTCAGCAGCTCGCGCTGCGCCTCCGTTTCCACGCCCTCGGCCACGAGCTCGAGATCGAGCGTACGCGCGAGCCCCACCACCGCGTTCACGATCGCCTGATCGTTGCGCGAAGTGATGAGGTTCTCCACGAAGCTTCGATCGATCTTCAGCTTCGAAAGCGGGAAGCGCTGCAGGTACGCAAGACTCGAATAGCCCGTGCCGAAGTCGTCCACCGCGAAGCGAATGCCAAGCGAGGTCAGTTCTTCGAGCAGCGTTTTCGCGTGCTGCGGATCGTGCATGAGCAGGCTTTCGGTGATCTCGAACACGAGCCTGCGCGGATCGACGCCGGTGAGCTCGATCGCCTCCTCGACACTTTCCCTGAAACGCGGATTGCGGAACTGCTGGGGCGAGACATTGACTGCAACGTACTGCAGCTCGATGCCTTGCTCGTCCCATTGGGTCAGTTGCATACAGGCAGCCTTCAAAACCCAATTGCCGAGATAATTAATCAGGCCGACGGATTCCGCAAGAGGAATAAATGTTGAAGGCGGCACGAGACCGTGCAATGGATGTTGCCAGCGGATCAATGCCTCCACGCCGACCACGCCGCGCGACGCGCTGCTCGTGATGGGCTGGAAGTGTAGCGAGAATTCGCCGTTGCGAACACCGTCGTAGAGGTCCGACTCCAGCTTCAGGCGCATGGCGTCGGTGGGGTCGTCGACGGGTACGTGCAACGTGAGCGTGTTGCCGCCGATGGCCTTGGCCTGCTGGAGCGCCTGGTCCGCGCGGCGGATGAGCGGCGTGGTGTCGGCGCTGGCGTCGGCGCCGTTATCTGCGCGGTTATCTGTATAGCTTGCGCCGGACGCATCCGGGCGCTGGTCCGGATGGAACGCAATGCCGATGCTCGCCGAAAGGTGCACGGGCTGGTTGCGAAACGAGTACGGCTGCAGGATCGAGGTGAGCAGGCGCCGGCCGAGCGCTTCGGCGGCGGCGCGCACTTCGTCGGGCGCGGCGTGACGTTGCGGCGTGATCAAAATGGCGAATTCGTCGCTGCCGATGCGCGCGATCATTTCGCCTTGCAGCGCGAGGTGGGTCAGGCGCCGCGCGGTCTCGCGCAGCAGTTCGTCGCCGGCGTCGTAGCCGAGCGCGCGGTTCACGCGCTGATAGTCGTCGAGGTCGAGCAGCAGGAGCGCGACCGGCACGCCGAAATGGTCCGCGTCGGCCTGGGCGCGCTGCAACGCGGGCGCGAGCGCGGTCTGGTTGGGCAGGCCGGTGAGCGGATCGTGGTGGAGCGCGTGGGTCAGCGCGGCCTCGGTGCCTTGCCAGCCGGAGACGTCGAAGCCTGCCACGGCGAAGCCCGTCGTCTCGCCATACTGGGCGCGCTGCACGCGCAGCTCCACGGGAAGCGGGTAGGTGAGCGCCTTGACGAGATCGATCGTGTCTTTTTCGACGGCGCCGCTGTGCGCAGCGCGCGCGAAGAGCGCTTCGAGGCGCGCGTGATGCTCGGGCGTGACGATGTCGGCAAGCGTCGCGCCGAGCAGGAACTCGCGGTGATAACCCGCAAAGCGCAGGCTTGCGTCGGAAACGTAGAGAAAGTGGAGCCGCGAGTCCACGTGCACGAGGAAGTCCACGGCGGCAGCCGTGTTCTCGAACGAGAGCGAAACGGCGTCGGCGTAGTTCGATGCGGCTGCGGGGAGCGAAGGCGGCACGAGCGGTGCGGCGCCTTCGTTGTGCGCCGGCTCCGCTGCGCGCTGTGTGCGCGCTTCGTGCGCCGCGTTCGCTTCGCCAGGCATGGGCGGGTCGCCGGCAATGCCCTTGAGGCCGGCAAGCGCATAGAGCCGGTCGATGACCGTGCGCAACCAGCCCTGGCGGGGCGCGGAGATCCTGTTCGCTTCCATGTCTGTCGCTGGCAACCCTTTGTTTGTCTGTGGCGTCCTTGCCGGTTTCCGTATCCGGCTGAAGCCGCCCATCAGAGCAAGTTATCGACCTCGGACGAGAAATCTTTAGCCGCTGCGACCGAAAAAACACCTAACGCATAAAGGTGACGGCAGAGCGGTGCGGCGGCGTCCAGATTCGGTTAAAGTGGCGCCGGTCGAGACGCCATTCGCCATGCGCGATGGGTCGGCGCGCGTAAAGCGCCCGTCTTGCCGGCCGCAGGGGCGGCCCGGTGCGTCGGCGGCCAATACCGGCTATTCCATCCGTACGAGTCATCCGCCATGTCCGATTCATCGTCAGCGTTTGCCGCGCGGGCAAGCGAGGCTGTGCGAGACGATGCGGACAGGGGCACCCCTGGTTCCGCGCCGTCTATGCCGTCAGCTTCACAACCCGGCCTTACGCCCGGGTCATCCACCGGCCCGCAGCCCGACGCCGCGCCCGCGCCATCGTCTGAGGCGTTGTCGGTGCCGCCGTCTCGCCCGCAGTCGCAGGCGGCGCCCGGCGCGGGTTCGGGCGCCGTCCAGCCGTTCGTCTATCTCGGCCGGCAGCCCATTCTCGATCGCAATGGCGCGCTCAATGCCTATGAGCTGCTGTTTCGCGGCGGCGCGCAGAACCGCGCGGATGTCGACGACGACGCGCTCGCCACGGCCCAGGTGATGACGCGTACGATCGGCCAGCTCGGCGTGCCCGCGGTGCTCGGCCGTCACTACGGCTACGTCAACATCAGCCGCGAACTGCTGTTCGACGACATCGTGCATCTGCTGCCGCCCGGCCGCTTCGTGCTGGAGGTGCTCGAACACGTGCGCTTCGACGCCGCGGTTCTCGAGCGGCTCGCGCAACTGCGCCGCGCGGGCTACCGCATTGCCTTCGACGACGTGAGCGAGATCACGGAGAACCTGCTGCGCGCGTTGCCCTACGCGGACATCGTCAAGGTCGACCTGATGCAGACTGAGCGCGCGGCGCTGCCCGAACTGGTCGCGAACCTCGCCGCGCACGGCAAGACGCTGATCGCCGAGAAGGTCGAGACCGGCGAGGACTTCGAACTGGCCTCGTCGCTTGGCTTCGAGCTTTTCCAGGGTTACTTCTTTGCGCGTCCGCAGGTGCTGCGCGCGCCGCGCGTGCGCGCTTCGCGCCTTGCGCTCGTGCGCCTGCTCGCGCTCGTGGCGAACGACGTCGGCACGGCCGAACTCGAGCGCGAACTGCGCAGCCACCCGGGCGTAGTGGTGCAACTATTGCGTCTCGTCAATTCGAGCGCGTACTCGCCCGGACGGCCGATTTCGTCGCTGCGCGAAGCGGTGCTCGCGGCGGGCACGCGCCAGATTGCGCGCTGGGCGCAACTGCTGCTCTACGCGAGCGGGCGCGACCTGCCCTGGGGCTCGGACCCGCTGGTGCAACTCGCCGGTACGCGCTCGCACTTCATGGAGCTTGCCGCGCGCAGCCTGAACCCGCAGGACCCCGACTTCGCCGATGCCGCCTTCATGACCGGCATCTTCTCGCTCGTGCACGTGCTGGTGGGCTCGACGCCCGAGAACACGCTCGATCGGCTGGGCCTTGCGCGCGAGATCGTCGAGGCCGTGGACGGTCATCGCGGCGAGCTCGGCACCCTGTTGCTCATCGCGACCGCAGCCGAGCGCGGCGATCACGACGGCGCGCAGCGCCTCGCGCGCGAGGCGGGCGGCATGTTCACCGCGCTCACGCCGCCGCTGCTCGGTGAACTGAACCTGTGGGCCGGCGCATGGTTCACGGCTTACGCCGAGGGTTGAAAACAGGCTGTAAGGTTTGCGCCGGTGCGCGCTGCGAGCGCCGCAATTGTGTGATTGAATATCGCCATCGCCGGGGGCGCGCCGTCATGCGCCTGAATTGCGTGATGGGCAAAAGCGCCCACAAAACGCGCGCCGGCGTGGCGATTCAACTCGAGGGCATTCGACATGAAACCGAGGTTCTTTGCGGCGGGAGCCGCGGCGCTCGTCTGCGCCGGGCTTGCGCTCTTTACGTTGTCCGCACAGGCAACACTCAAGCCGGGCGACCCTGCGCCCGACTTCACGACCCAGGCGTCGCTGGGCGGCAAGACCTACACCTATTCGCTCGCTTCGGAGCTGAAGAAGGGGCCGGTGGTGGTGTACTTCTATCCGGCCGCGTTCACGAAGGGCTGCACGATCGAAGCGCACGAATTCGCCGAAGCGGTCGATGAGTACAAGCAGTACGGCGCGACCGTGATCGGCGTTTCGCACGACAACATCGACACGCTCACGAAGTTCTCGGTGAGCGAGTGCCGCAGCAAGTTCCCGGTGGCCGCCGACGAAGATTCGAAGATCATCAAGTCGTATGACGCGTCGATGCCGATGCACGAATCGATGGCCAATCGCGTTTCGTATGTGATCGCGCCGGACGGCAAGATCATCTACGAATACACGAGCCTCTCGCCGGACCAGCATGTCGCGAACACGCTGCGCGCCGTGAAGGAGTGGGCCGCGCAGCATCCGCAGCAGTAGTCGCCGCAAACCGCAGTAAAAAGCGGGGCCCGCCGCGCGCGTGGGCCTCGCAGCGATCCGTTCCGATCGTCCCTCCGCGTTTCGTCCTGGCGTGCCGGCATTGGCGCGCCGACACCTCGCCCTCGCACGGCTCCCCACCGCCTGGAAAATCCGCATGCCGATCATCGTTGTCCTGTTTGCCTTCGCCGCGCTCGTCTATGGTGCGTACTGGTCTTTCAACGCCATTGCGGCGCAGTTCGGCCTGGGAGTTGCCGTGGGGGCAGCCGTGATCGCCGCGGCGCTGTTTGTCGCGCTCATCGCCTGGTGGTGGCGCCGTATGCGCGACATCGCGCCCAACGTGCGCGGCGAAGGCGACTGGACGCACCGCGTAGCGGGCGCATGGGGCGAAGCGCGCCTCGCCGCGGGCAAGCGTTTTTGCGAGCTGACGCAGGGCGGGGCGCATGGCGCGTATATCTTTGCCGACCTGCAAGGCGCGCAACCGGCGCGCGGCGCCGACGGCTGGCACGTGGCGCTGCGCGTGGTTGACCCGCAGCGCCCGCTCTGGGAACTGCCTATGCCAAGCGAGCGTGAAGCGAAACGCTGGGCGCGTATTTTTACGCTCGCGATGGCTCAGAAGCTGTAGGGGGTGACAGGCCAGGTCTGACAGGATTTGAGATAAATCCGATTCCAATGCCTGGGAGGCGCAAATACCATGGTCTTGCGTCATTGGATACTTCGAGATCGCCGCTTCGTGGCGTCCCATCCGGGCGCACCGATGAGGCAATCCCGATGCAGAATCTTCCCGTTCCCCCTCGTATGTTCGAGCGTGTGCGCATCGTCACGGCCCGGCCCGCGGGCTACGCGCACAGCGCCGCTTTCCAGGACTACGCCTTCGGGCTAAGGGCCGCTTTTGCGGCGCTCGGCACGCAGGTTGACGCCGCCGAGAACGAATTCCTCGCGGGCGGTGGCGTCAACTTCGTGTTCGGCGCGCATCTGCTCGCGCCTGGCACGGTGCTGCCGTCCAATACCGTCATCGTCAATCTCGAGCAGATGCGCGCCGGCTGGCCTGCCAGGATCCCGCACTATGTCGAGACGCTGCGGCGTCATCCCGTGCTCGACTATTCGCCCTCGAATGTCGAGCGCATTCGCGAACTCACGGGCAATGCGCATGTACATGTGCTCACGCCCGGCTACGTGCCGCAACTCACCTGCATTCCGGCGGCGGAGCAGGACGTCGACGTGCTGTTCTACGGCATGCTCAATGAGCGCAGGCACAAGATTCTCGAGGCGCTGCGCGCGTCGGGCCTCGTCGTGCAGCATTTGCAAGGCGTCTACGGCGACGAGCGCGACCGGTGGATTGCGCGCAGCAAGCTTGTGCTCAACGTCCACTATTACGACGACAAGATTCACGAAGTCGTCCGCACGTCCTGGTTGCTTGCCAATCGCAAGGCGGTGGTGAGCGAGTGCGAGCCGGACACCGAAATTGCAGACGATCTGTGCGAAGCCGTCGTCGCGGTTCCCTACGATGCCCTCGTGCAAACCTGCGTTGCGCTGGCAAAAGACGACGCGCGCCGCCACGCGGTCGAGCAGCGCGGCTTCGAGATTTTTGCCCGCCGCGATCAGGCCGCGATTCTCGCCGCGCTGCTGCCGAAGCTCTCGCTACCGGTGCCGCGCCGCATCAATCTTGGCAGCGGCAAGTCTTACGACCCCGAGCGACTGAATATCGACATCGACCCGAAATGGCAGCCTGACCTCCTCGGCGATCTTGCGGACCCGGCAGGCTTGAAGTCGATCTTTTTCAGCCCCAGATATGGCTTGATCCGGCTCGAAGTGGGGCAGTTCGACGAGATCGAGGCGATAGACGTGCTCGAACATGTCCCGGCTCTCACGCGCTTCATGACGCATTGCCTCGAACTGCTTCGCGAGGGCGGCACCCTGCGCGTGTTCGTTCCCTACGACCTGTCGTACGGCGCGTGGCAGGATCCCACGCACGTGCGCGCGTTCAACGAGCGCAGTTGGCGGTACTACACGCAGTGGCACTGGTATCTCGGCTGGACAGAGGCGCGTTTCGACCTGAGCAGGCTCACCATGCAGTTCAGCCCGCTCGGCGGCGAATTGCGCTCGCGCGGCGTTGCCGACGAGGAAATTTTCCGCACGCCACGCGCGGTGGACGCCATGGAGGCCATTCTCGTCAAGCGCATGCTCACGCAACCCGAGCGCGAGGCGGCGTTGGCAATGCACCGCGGCGCCCAGCGCGACGCGGCGGCGAACGTTGCACAGCCTGCGTTGTCCCAATCACTTCCCGGTAGTTTTGAGCAGCAAGGTTAGATGGATATGTCACGAAAACCCTGGATTGCCGCGACCTTGATCGCTGTCAGCGCCACGCTGCTCGCGGCGTGCGACCAGCAAAAGGTCACCGACGCCGTCAACGCGATCAAACCCGATTCGATGGCGTTCGGCGGCCTGCGTATTGGCGTGTCGACCGTCGAAGACGTACGCCAGCAAGCGGGCAAGCCCGAAATGGTCTGGGAAGACGACGACGGCGCGCAGCGCCTGGAATACCCGCGCGGGCCAAACGGCCTCACCACGTGGATGCTCGACTTCGACGCGAACGGCAAACTCGTGGCGATGACTCAGGCGCTTACGGCGCAAAATATCGCTCAGGTCGTGCCGGGCATGACGCAGGACGAAGTGCGCCGCCTGCTCGGCAAGCCGGCCACGGTAGCAAAATACGCGCTGAGCCACGAGGAAGTGTGGAGCTGGCACTGGGCCGAAGGCGGCGTGGCGGGGGACGGCATGTTCAACGCCCATTTTGCGCCGGATGGGCTCGTGATCAGAACGTCGCGCTCGGATGCACCGGGCCACGAGCAGCATTGAGGCGGCGAGCGCTCAGGCCGCACAAGTTGCACCAGCCGCAAGGAGGAAGCAGATGAAACGTATCGCGTTGCTTTGGAATGTCGTGAAGGGCGATGCACGCGTGCTGTGGCACGCGCTGCGCCAGCCAGAACGCCCGGTGTGGCTCATGCCCGCCACGGCGCTGCTCGCGCTCTACGCGCTCGACCCGTTCAATATCGCGCTGCCGCTCGCCGGTGTCGTGGACGATGGAATCATCGTTCCGCTGGTGCTGCATCTGATCGTGCGTTGCCTGCCGGTGCATTTGCGGCAACCCCAGCCTCAGCCTCGCAGCGTACGGGCATAAAAAAACGGCTGAAGCCAGGCTTCAGCCGTTTCTCAATACGCTAACGCCAGCGCTTATTCCACCTGCGCCGAGGGCGCCCCGCGCCCGCGCTTCGCATCCCACCACACGCGCAACCGGTCCATGTACAGATACACCACCGGCGTCGTATAGAGCGTGAGCATCTGGCTCACGATCAGGCCGCCCACGATCGAGATCCCGAGCGGCGCACGCAACTCCGCACCTTCGCCGCGCCCGAACGCAAGCGGCAGCGCACCGAGCAGCGCCGCGCAGGTCGTCATCATGATCGGCCGGAAGCGCAAGAGGCACGCCTGATGGATCGCATCGCGCGAACTCAGTCCCTGGCGCGAAGCCTCGATCGCGAAGTCCACCATCATGATGGCGTTCTTCTTCACGATGCCGATCAGCAGAATCACGCCGATCAGCGCGATGATGCTGAACTCCGTCTTGAAGAGCAGCAGCGCGAGCAGGGCGCCCACGCCCGCCGAGGGCAGGGTGGAAAGAATCGTGAGCGGGTGGATGTAGCTCTCGTACAGAATGCCCAGCACGATATACACGGCCGCGAGCGCCGCGAGAATCAGGAGCGGCTGGTTGTCGAGCGACTGCTGGAACGCCTGCGCCGTGCCCTGGAAGCTGCCGTGTATCGTCGCGGGCATGCCGATCGCACCCATCGTGTCGTAGATCGCGGCGGTCGCGTCGGAGAGCGACTTGCCGGGCGGCAGGTTGAACGAGATCGTCGAGGCCACGAACTGGCTCTGGTGATTCACCGAGAGCGGCGTCGTGCCGGGGCCGAACGAGGCGATCGACGACAGCGGCACCATGGTTTCCTTCGAGGTCGACACCGCCGCACCCGACGACGCGCTCGACTTGCCGCTCGCGGCGAGCGAGTTGGTCGCGAGGTTGCGCGCGGAGTCGGCGGCAATGGTCGCGGCGCTCGACGCCGTGGTGGTGGATGTGCCGCCCGTCGAGGCGGTGGTCGGGCCGGTCACCGTGCCCGCCGTCGCATTCGTGCTTTGCGCACCGCTCGCCGTGCCGCCCGAGGTGCTCACCCAGATCTCGTTGAGCATGGTCGGGCTCTGCCAGTACTGCGGCGCGACTTCCATCACCACGTGGTACTGGTTCAGCGGGTTGTAGATCGTCGAGACCTGGCGCTGGCCGAATGCGTCGTAGAGCGTGTTGTCGATCTGCGAGGGCGTGATGTTCAGCCGCGCGGCGCTGGCGCGGTCGATGTTGATCATCGACTCGAGGCCGCCTTGCTGCTGGTCCGAATTCACGTCGGCGAGTTCGGGGCGCGCCTGCAGCGCCTCGGTGAGCTTCGGCCCCCACTTGTAGAGGTCGGCGGTATTGTCGGCGAGCAGCGTGAACTGGTACTGCGCGTTCGACTGCCGGCCGCCCACGCGAATATCCTGCACCGCTTGCAGGAAGGTGCGCGCGCCCGCCACGTTCGAGAGCGGCCCGCGCAGCTGGGCGATGACTTCATCGGCGGAAAGCTTGCGCTCGCTCTTGGGCTTGAGCGAGACGAACATGAAGCCCGAATTGGTCGCGCGCCCGCCGGAGAAACCCGCGACCGAGTCCACCGCCGGGTTCGCCTGCACGATACGCATCATCTCGGAGAACTTCACCTTCATCGCCTGGAAAGAGGTGGCCTGGTCGGCCTGGATGCCGCCGATCAGGCGCCCCGTGTCCTGCTGCGGGAAGAAGCCCTTGGGCACGACCACGTAGAGCGCGACGTTCAGCGCGATGGTCGCGACGAGCGTGAGCAGGATCACGAACGGATGCGCGAGCGCCCAGCCGAGCGTGCGCTCGTAGCCGCCCTGCATGCGCAGGAAGCCGCGTTCGAGCCACTGCGCGAAGCGGCCTTCTTCCTTCTTCTCGTGCGCTTCTTCGAGCAGGCGCGAGCACATCATCGGCGTGAGCGTGAGCGAGACGGCCAGCGACACCGCAATGGCGAGCGAGAGCGTGAGCGCGAACTCGCGGAACAGGCGCCCGACAATGCCGCCCATCAGCAAAATAGGCAGGAACACGGCGACGAGCGACACGCTGATCGAGAGCACCGTGAAGCCCACCTCCCGCGCGCCGAGCAGCGCCGCCTTCATGCGCGGTACGCCGTTCTCGATATGCCGCGAGATGTTCTCGAGCACGACGATGGCGTCGTCCACGACGAAGCCCGTCGCGATGGTGAGTGCCATGAGCGAGAGGTTGTCGAGCGAGAACCCCATCAGATACATGGCCGCGAAGGTGCCGATGATCGAGATGGGCACGGCCACGCTCGGAATGAGCGTCGCGCGCCAGTTGCGCAGGAACAGGAACACCACCATCACGACGAGCGCCACGGCGATGATGAGCGTGTGTTCGGTGTCCTTGAGCGAGGAGCGGATCGTGACGGAGCGGTCCGACGTGGGGATCACCTCGACGTCGGCGGGCAGTGACGCCTTGAGTTGCGGCAGCATCGCGACCACGCGGTCCACGGTCTCGATGATGTTCGCGCCCGGCTGGCGGTAGAGGATCACGAGCACCGAGCGCTTGCCGTTGGCGAGACCGATGTTGCGCAGGTCTTCCACCGAATCGACCACTTCGCCCACGTCGGAGAGCTTCACGCCCGCGCCGTTGCGGTAGGCGATCACGAGGTCCTTGTACTGGCTCGCCTTGCTCGCCTGGTCGTTGGTGTAGAGCTGAAAGCGCTGCGGGCCGAATTCGATATCGCCCTTCGGACTGTTCGCGTTGGCCGAGGCGAGCGCCGCGCGCACGTCTTCGAGGCCGATGCCGTAATGAAACAGCGCGTGCGGCTCCAGCTCCACGCGCACGGCCGGATTCGCCGAGCCGCTCACGTCGACTTCGCCCACACCGTCCACCTGCGAGAGCGATTGCTGCAGCACCGTGGCCGCCGAGTCGTAGAGCTGGCCCGCGGTGAGCGTGGGCGAGGTGAGCGCGAGAATCAGGATCGGCGCGTCGGCGGGGTTGACCTTGTGGTAGGTCGGGTTCTGCCGCAGGCTCGTGGGCAGGTCGGCGCGCGCGGCGTTGATCGCCGCCTGCACGTCGCGCGCGGCGCCGTCGATGTCGCGGTTCAGGCCGAACTGCAGCGTGATGCGCGTGCTGCCCACCGAGCTTTGCGAGGTCATCTCCGTGACGTCGGCGATCGAGCCCAGGTGGCGCTCCAGCGGGCTAGCCACGCTGGTCGCCACCGTTTCGGGGCTCGCGCCCGGCAAGGTGGCTTGCACGGAGATGGTGGGAAAGTCCACCTGCGGCAAGGGCGCGACCGGCAGCTTCGTGAAGGCGAAGAGGCCGGCGAGCGCAATGCCGACGGCGAGCAGCGTGGTCGCGACGGGGCGCGAGATGAACGGGCGCGAGAGATTCATCGCGTCAGTTCTCCGTCGAAGACGAGGGCGCGCCGTGCGAGCCGCTGCCGAAGCGCTGGCGCAGGCGCTGCGCGATCCGGTCGAACGCGAGATAGATCACGGGCGTCGTGAACAGCGTGAGCGCCTGGCTCACGATCAGGCCGCCTGCAATCGCGATACCGAGCGGTCGGCGCAGTTCGCTGCCCGCGCCGTTGCCGAGGATCAGCGGCACGGCGCCGAGCAGGGCCGCCATCGTCGTCATCATGATCGGGCGAAAGCGCAGCAGACACGCCTGGTAGATCGCCTCGCGCGGCGGCTTGCCTTCGTGGCGCTCGGCCTCGAGTGCGAAGTCGATCATCATGATGGCGTTCTTCTTCACGATGCCGATCAAGAGCACGATGCCGATGATGCCGATGATGTCGAGGTCGTGCCCGGTCAGAATGAGCGCGAGCAGCGCGCCGATCCCCGCCGACGGCAGCGTGGAGAGAATCGTGATGGGATGCACGAAGCTCTCGTACAGCACGCCGAGCACGATGTACATCGTGACGATGGCCGCGAGGATCAGGAACAGCTCGTTGGACAGCGACGCCTGGAACGCGAGCGCCGCGCCCTGGAAGCGCGTCTGGAACGAGCCCGGCAGGCCAATGTCCTTTTCCGCCTGCTGGATCGCGTTGACCGCCGCGCCAAGCGACGAGCCTGGCGCCAGGTTGAACGAGACCGTCGTGGCCGGGAACTGCGAAAGATGCGAGACGAGCAGCGGCGCGGGCCGCTCGTGGAACTTCGCGATGGCCGAAAGCGGCACCTGGCCCGTGGTGGAGGTCGAGGAGGGCAGGTAGATCGAGTTCAGCGCGTCGGTGTAGTGCTGCATCACCGGGTCGGCTTCGAGAATCACGCGGTACTGGTTCGACTGCGTGAAGATCGTCGAGATGATGCGCTGGCCGTAGGCGTCGTAGAGCGCGTTGTCCACTGTCGCGGGCGTGATGCCGTAGCGCGCGGCGCTCGCGCGGTCGATCTCGATGAACACGGAACTGCCCTGGTCCTGCAGGTCGGTCGCCACGTCGGCGAGTTCGGGCAGTTGCTGCAAGCGCTGCACGAGCTTCGGCACCCAGGTCGTGAAGTCCTGGATGTTCGGCGTGGTGAGCATGAACTGATATTGCGTCGGGCTCACCGTCGAGTCGATCGTGAGGTCCTGCACCGGCTGCATGTAGAGCGACGCGCCCGGCACGTGGGCCACGCTTTTTTGCAGGTCGCGGATGATCTCGCTGGCCGTTTCACTGCGGTCGTCGCGCGGCTTCAGGTTGATGAGCATGCGGCCGCTGTTGAGCGTGATGTTGGTGCCGTCCACGCCGATGAACGAGGTGAGGCTCTCGACGTTGTCGTTCTTGAGGATCTCCGCGGCGAGCGCCTGCTGGCGTTCGGCCATCGACGCATAGGACACCGATTGCGGCATCTGCGTGATGGCCTGGATCACGCCCGTGTCCTGCACGGGGAAGAAGCCCTTGGGCACGACCACGTAAAGAATGCCGGTGAGCACGAGCGTGATGAGGAACACGATCATCGTGAGCCGCTGGCGTGCGAGCACCCATTCGAGCGCCACGCCGTAGCGGCCGATCACATAGTCGAAGAACGCATGCACGCGCGCCTCGAAGCGGTGGCTTTCGGGCGGCGGCGTGTGGCGCAGCATCTTCGCGCACATCATCGGCACGAGCGTGAGCGAGACCACGGCCGAGATCACGATCGTCACCGCGAGCGTGATGGCGAACTCGTGGAACAGGCGCCCGACCACGTCGCCCATGAAGAGCAGCGGAATCAGCACGGCGATGAGCGAAACCGTCAGCGAGATGATGGTGAAGCCGATCTGCTTCGAGCCCTTGAGCGCCGCTTCGAGCGGTGTTTCGCCGTCCTCGACGTAGCGCGCGATGTTCTCGATCATGACGATGGCGTCGTCCACCACGAAGCCGGTCGCGATGGTGAGCGCCATGAGCGAGAGGTTGTCGAGCGAGAAGCCGCACAGGTACATGACCGCGAGCGTGCCGATGAGCGAGAGCGGCACGGACAAGCTCGGAATAATCGTGGCGTAGATGTTCGCGAGGAACAGGTACATCACGAGCACGACGAGCACGACCGACATCAGCAGCTCGAACTGCACGTCGCGCACCGAGGCGCGGATCGTGGTCGTGCGGTCCGTGACGATCTGCACGTCGAGCGAGGAAGGCAGCGATTCCTGCAACTGCGGCAGCAGCGCCTTGATGCTGTCCACCACCTGGATCACGTTTGCGCCCGGCTGGCGCTGCACGTTCAGGATGATCGCGGGCGTGCCGTCCGCCCATGCGCCGAGCTTCGTGTTCTCCGCGCCCTGCACGATGTTCGCGACATCGGTGAGCATGACGGGGCGGCCGTTGCGATAGGCGATCACCGCGTCCTTGTAGGCGTCGGCGTCGGTCAGCTGGTCGTTCGCGTTGATCGTGTAGGCGCGCGTGGGGCCGTCGAAGTTGCCCTTCGGCGTGTTGACGTTCAGGTTCGAAATGCTCGTGCGCAGGTCGTCGAGATTCAGGCCGTAGGCCGCGAGGGCGCGCGGGTTCGCCTGGATGCGCACCGCAGGGCGCTGGCCGCCCGACAGGCTCACGAGGCCCACGCCCGCCACCTGCGAGATTTTCTGCGCGAGGCGCGTGTCGGCGAGATCCTGGATCTGCGTGAGCGGCAGCGTTTTCGAGGTGATGGCGAGCGTGAGGATCGGCGCGTCGGCGGGGTTGACCTTGGCGTAGATCGGCGGCGCGGGCAGGTCCGAGGGCAGCAGGTTGCCGGCCGCGTTGATGGCGGCCTGCACTTCCTGCTCGGCCACGTCGAGCGGCAGATCGAGGCTGAACTGCAGCGTGATGACCGAGGAGCCCGCCGAGCTTTGCGACGACATCTGGTTCAGCGACGGCATCTGCCCGAACTGGCGCTCGAGCGGCGCGGTGACCGAGGACGTCATCACGTCCGGGCTCGCGCCCGGGTAGAAGGTCTGGACCTGGATGGTCGGGTAATCGACTTCGGGCAGCGCGGACAGCGGCAGAAAGCGCAGCGCGACGAGGCCGACCAGCATGATCGCCGCCATGAGCAGCGCCGTGCCGACCGGCCGCAGGATAAAGGCGCGGGATGGATTCATGCTGGCTTACTGGGCTTGCGTCTGCGAGGCGTGGCGGTGGCCATGACGCGCGCCCGAGGCCGCGCCGGCCCACGAGGCGCCTTTCGCGCCCGATGCCCCCTTCGCGTGCTGCGGGTGCTCGGCCGGAATCGTGATCTTCGCGCCTTCGCGCAGACGGTCGGAGCCGTCGGTCACCACGCGCTCGCCCACGGCGAGGCCCGAAGCGATGCTCGTGCGTTCGGCGTCGACGGGGCCGACCTTCACGAGCCGCACGCTCACCGTGTTGTCGGGCTTCGCGACATAGACGTATTGCCCCTGCGAGCCGTTGAGCACGGCCGAAGTGGGCACGATCACGGCGTCGTGGAGCGTATCGACGAGCAGGCGCGCATTGACGAACTGGTTCGGAAAGAGACCTTGCTCGTGGTTCGCGAAGCTCGCGCGCAGCTTGACGGTGCCCGTGGTGGTGTCGATCTGGTTGTCGATGGTCTGGAGCGACCCGGTTTCCAGCATCGTGGTGTTGCTGCGGTCGTACGCCTTGACCGACATCTTCGTGCCCGCGCGCAACTGCTTCATGATGGGCGGCAGGTTGTCCTCCGAAGTCGTGAAGATCACGCTGATCGGCTCGAGCTGCGTGAGCACGACGATGCCGTTGGTGTCGCTGGGCGTCACGTAGTTGCCCGGATCGACCTGGCGCAGACCGACGCGGCCCGACACGGGCGCGGTGACGCGCGCGTAGGTGAGGTCGAGCTTGTAGGTATCGACGTTGGCCTGATCGGACTTGACGGTGCCCTCGTACTGCTTGACGAGCGATGCCTGCGTGTCGACCTGCTGGCTCGCGATCGAGTCTTGCGAGAGCAGCGTCTGGTAGCGCTTGAGGTCGAGGCGCGCGGTGGCGAGCAGCGCCTGGTCGCGGGCGAGCTGGCCTTCGGCGTTGGCGAGCGAGATCTGGTAGGGGCGCGGGTCGATCTGCGCGAGCACGTCGCCCTTCTGCACCATCTGGCCTTCCTGGAAGTACACGTTCTGCAGCGTGCCGGATAGTTGTGTGCGCACCGTGATGTCGGCAAGCGGCGTGACCGTGCCGAGCGCGGTGATGACGATGGGCATGTCGCCGGCCTGGGCGGTGGCCACGCTCACCGGCTGAGGCATGTTGGCCATGGCGCCCGGGCCGCCGTGACGCATGCGCGCGCCGGCCGCCGGTGCTGCGTCGCCGCCCGAGAGCGCCTTGTTCCACGGTTGCCAGCGTGCGAGCACAATGCCGGCGATCACGATGACCACACCCAATGCGATGAACTTGCCCTTGCCGCGTCTCGCGGCGACCGGAGCGGGGGACTGCGGCGTCGTGTCTTTACGGGGGGAATCCGGGCGCTTTTCTTGTTGATCCATCGGTCAGGTCAGTAACGGGTTCTCGAAGGCTCTGGGCTGAGCGGATTATGGGGTGCCGGCCGCCAGGCGCACGCAAAAGCGCACACAAAGCGCACACAAAGCGCACACAAAGCGCACACAAAGCGCACACAAAGCGCACACAAAGCGCACACAAAGCGCACACAAAGCGCACGCGGCCGGCGTAGCGGACGCGCTCCGATGCTGCGCACGTCGTGCGCAAGCAGGATGTCAGGGCTGGCCCCGCTCTGGCACGAATGCCGTGCCACGAGTTCACGGGTATGGGCGGCTTCGCTGGCGGTTGGCTGGCGGTGCGCACGCGCGGCGGCACAGCAGGCTCTTGCCGCCAAAAAGCATGATGCTACGTTGCCCGCTTCGTTACAGTCCAGTGCCGTTTCTTTCGAGACGTTACGAGCGTTACATGCGACGTGCGCTTTTTGTAAGGCGAGGGCGCGCGCGCTGTCAGGTTGAATGGGGCAGACGCAGGGCGCCGCCAATCTCGTCGACGATGCGTTCGACGCATTCGCGCAGCAGCGGCGCGACATGGGCGACGAGCCACTCGCGCGGGCACTGCTGCGAGGCGCCGCCGCAGTTGATGGCGTAGATCTCGCCATTGGGACCGGCGAACGCCGTGGCAATGGCGTTGAGCCCCTCGTACCATTCGCCGATCGCGAGTCCGTACCCTTGCGCGGCGGTCTCGGCGAGCGCGGCGTCGAGCCGGCTGCCGAGCACGCCCCAGTCGTTGCCGCTCGAGGTCTGCAACGCGGCGGTGAGTTCGGCGCGCGCATGCGGATCGAGCGCGGCGAGGTAGGCGCGCCCGACGGCGGTGCGGCCCATGTCGATGCGCGAGCCGACCTCGAGGCGCGTGACGAGCACGGCGGTGCGCGGGCGGATCGCGTCGATCACGACCATGTCCAGACGGTCGCGCACGGTGAGGTGCACCGAAAGCGCGGTGCGCTCGGCAAGCCGCGTGAGAAAAGGCCGTGCGCGGCTGCGGATGTCGGAGTTGCGCAAGAAGCCGTTGGAGAGCTCCAGCACCGACGACGTGAGGACGAAGCGTTCGCTGTCGGGCAGCCGCGCGAGAAAGCCCGTGCTGACGAGCGTGCCGGTGAGCCGCGAAAGCGTGGGTTTGGGAATGCCGGTCAGCTCGGTCAGTTCGCGGTTGCTGAGCGGCGCGTCGGCGGCCGCGACGCAGCGCAGCACGGCGAGACCGCGCGCGAGCGCGGTGACTTCGTCAGCGCCGCCGTCTTTGTCGCGCGGAGTTTCGTCGGCATGGCGCGAATCGGGTGCGAAAGTCATTGGCGGGGCAATTTTCCGAAACGGGATTTCAGATTTCAGATTTCAGATTTCACGCGTGGCGTCGCAAAGCCGACGCGGGCTTGCAGTGCGGCACACCGGTTTGCGTTCGATCAACACTGTGCTCCCTAAAATAGGGCGCAAAATCTCAGACAATTGTAATGGATGCCAGATGCTCGATGATTGGCGTATTTTGGCGAGATTTTGCTTGACTTAGTCAGCATGTAGGTAAAAAATGGAACCCGATTTCGGCAATGCGCCACGAGCCCGCAAAAACTGCGGGTTTTAATGTGCTTCGCGATATGCAATTCGCATAATTGCGCATCGTTTTCTGACGGCACGGCGAGCCGAATACCGTCTCTCAGGTTCTAGCACGGCCCTCGGAATGGCTAGAACTTTTCAAGGCGCCACGTGCAAACGTGGCGCTTTTTTTTCGCCCGATTTTCCCCGGCTGTCCCCAGCTGAAAACGGGCGATTCGCGGCCAATCAGGCGACCTCGCCGCTAAAGCGCTCGCGCAATTCGCGTTTGAGGACCTTGCCAATCGGGCTGCGCGGTAGCGCGTCCACAATCACGACGCCAGCGAGTCGCTGCATTTTCCCCAACTGCTCGTTGGCCCAGGCGGCAAGCGCTTCGGCCTCCCAGGTCGAGCCGCGCTGGAGGGTGACGAACGCGACCGGCGTTTCGCCCCAGCGTTGCGACGGCACGCCGACCACGGCAGATTCGACGACGTCGGGGTGCCGGTCGAGCACCTGTTCCAGATCGCTTGGATAGAGGTTGAATCCGCCGGAGATGATCATGTCCTTCTTGCGGTCCATCAAAACGAGGAAGCCGTCTTCGTCGAAACGGCCGACGTCTCCGGTGCGGATGAAGCGCCGGCCATCGCTGTCGTACCACTCGGCTTGCGCCGTCTTTTCGGGTTGCCGGTAGTAACCGGTCATCATCGCGGGAGAGCGCCCGACGATTTCGCCCGTTTCTCCGGCGGCGACCTCGCGCCCGTCGGCATCGATCAAGCGCATTTCATGACCGTTCAGCGGGCGGCCAACCGTGTGCAGCTTGTCGGGAAATTCGTCCGCACACAGCTCGCATGACGCGCCGCCTTCGGTCATGCCATAGAACTCGGTGAGCTTGCCGGGCCACCTGCGCAGGGCGTCCGCCTTGAGCCCGGCCGGGAACGGCGCACTCGTGCAGAACTTCGCGCGGAAACGCGACAGGTCGTAGCGATCGAAGTCGGGATGGGCGAGGATGCGCTGGTATTGCACTGGCACGAGCATGGTGTGCGTGACCTGTTCGCGCTGGGCAAGCTCCAGATATTGCCGCGCGTCGAACCTGGGCATGAGGACGACCGTTCCGCCGAGCGCCAGCGTCGGGAAGAAGCTCACCAGCGTAGTGTTCGAATAGAGGGGCGTTGCAATCAAGGTGACCGCGTCCGGGCCGTATCCGCGCTCGACGCTTCGCTGCGTGTAGGCGTAGCGCATGGCGTGCGACTGGACGATGCCCTTGGGCGCTCCCGTCGTGCCGGAGGAGTAAATGATGTTGAATGCCCACTCCGGCTGGATCTCCACGGGTGCGGGAATGGCCCCCACTGGCGCTAGCCAGGCGTTGTATTGCCCGGCCGCGCCGATCTTGACGACGCGCAGCGCAGGCGGCAACGCGACGCTCGACAGCAGCTGGCAAACTGCGTCGTCGGCGAAGAGGATTTGCGCGCGCGAGTT
The DNA here is from genome assembly GCF_905220165.1 of Paraburkholderia sp. J10-1. Taxonomy (NCBI): domain Bacteria; kingdom Pseudomonadati; phylum Pseudomonadota; class Betaproteobacteria; order Burkholderiales; family Burkholderiaceae; genus Paraburkholderia; species Paraburkholderia sp. J10-1. Next base: position 40,481 of record NZ_CAJMYW010000012.1, read on the forward strand.
CTCCAGCATGGCGACGAGGCTGTCCGGATGCGTGGAGGGAGACAGCGGCGCGACCGCGAGTCCCGCTCTGAGTGCGCCGAAGAATACTGCGGTGTATTGGATGGAACTCGACGCGCAGATGGCAACGACGTCTTCGGGTGACAGTCCATCACGCTGCAGCGTGGCGGCGCAGCGCTCGATCAGCGCCTGGAGTGCGGCGAACGTGACCGTTTCATCGTCGCAGACGATTGCCGCACGCTCGCCGCGTTCCTCCGCCCGTTGGCGAATCATGGCGGTCAGATCGACGAACGGCGTTTCGGGTGACGGAGACTTCACGGACATGGCCTCATACCTCACTGGAAAGATGTGTTCGCGATGGAATGATCCAGCTTGCTTGCGTACTGGTTTCCCTTCGGAGTGGCGCGGCTACGATCGATAGTTTGTGAACGCGCGTTCGATTCTCTGCCCGGCAAAGACGCTAAACAATGACAAATTTTCTGGACAGACCGTCAAGGCGACTTTGACAGTCTGCCAGCAGGACGGCGTCACGCAACCTCACTCCCGCCCCGTTTCTGCCGTACCATCGCCTGATCAACCGTTCGATGGAGCCGCACATGCTCTCCGAAGAGGAACTGGCGTTGCTCGACGCCATCCGCGAAACCGGCAGCCTGTCGCGTGCGGCAGCGCGTTTGAACAAGGCGCCATCCACGATTTCGCACGCCGCGCGCCAACTCGAAGCGCGCTTCGACGCGCTGCTCTTCGACCGCCGGCGCTACCGCCTGCAGCTTACGCCGGCCGGGCATCTGCTTGCCGAGGAGGCGAGCCGCCTGATGCAGGACGTCGCGCGCATGACGCAGCGCGTGCGGCAGGTTGCAAACGGCTGGGAGGACCGCCTGTGGATCGTCACCGACGAGATTCTCGAATTCGAACTGTTGATGCCGGTGGTGCGCGACTTCGACGCGCTGCAGTCCGGCGTCAAGCTGCGGTTCACGCATGAAGTGCTCTCCGGCACCTGGGAGGCCCTGCGCGACGGCCGTGCCGATCTGGTCGTCGGCGCAACCAACGAGCCGCCCTCCATCGACGGCCTGCACTGGTTCGAGCTGGGTGTGATGGAGTGGGTGTTCGCGGTGGCGCCGCGCCACCGGCTCGCGCGCGAGAAGGGGCCGCTCACGCGCGAGCGTATGCTGGCCGAGCGCGGCGTGGCGGTCGGCGATTCGGCGCGGCACGCGCCCGGTCGCGGCTACGGGCTGTTCGGCGCGCAGGAGGTGCTGGCGGTGCCGTCGATGCGCGCCAAGATCCTCGCGCAGCGCGAGGGCCTGGGCGTGGGCTGGGTGCCGCGGCAGCGCGCGGCGAAGCTGATCGAGCGTGGCGAACTCGTCGAGAAGGCCACGGCGAACCCGCGCGAGCCGAACGTGCTGTACGTGGCGTGGCGCGGCGAACACGTGGGGCGCGCGCTGCAATGGTGGATCGACCGGCTGCGCGAGCCGCGTCTTGCGAAGCGCCTCGTGGAGGGCGTTGCGGTCACGGGTTGAAGCCGGCCGTCTGCAGGTTCGGCCGCACGTCCGGTGCGAACGTTCGATGCCTTCGAACGTTTGCGCCAGGACCGTCGTACGGCAGGCGCCGCGCCGGCCGGCAAGATGACATCACAGTCTCAGATCGGGACTATCCCTCTCAAGGAGAACGTCATGAACCGCTTTGCCAACAAAACTGTCCTCGTCACCGGCGGAACCAGCGGCATCGGGCTCGCTGCAGCGCTTGCCTATGCCGCCGAAGGCGCGCATGTCATCGTCACCGGCCGCGATGAAGCCGGGCTCGAAGCCGCGCGCCTCGCACTCGGCCCGAACGCCCACGCCTGGCGCAACGACGCGGCCTCGCTCACCGGCGCACGCGAACTGGCTGCCGCCGTGCGCGACGCGGGCCTGCGCCTCGACGCGGTGTTCATCAATGCGGGCGTGGCGAAGCTCGCGCCGTTCGAGCAAGTTGACGAAGCGCTGTGGGATGTCACCTTCGACACCAACGTGAAGGGCGCGTACTTCCAGATCCAGGCGCTCTTGCCGGTGCTCAACGACGGCGCGGCCATCGTGCTCAACGGTTCGATCAACGCGCATATCGGCATGCCCACCTCGTCGGTGTATGCGGCGAGCAAGGCTGCGCTGATATCGTTTGCGAAGACGCTCTCGGCCGAACTGCTGCCGCGCGGCATTCGCGTGAACGTGGTGAGCCCCGGGCCCGTGAAGACGCCGCTCTACAACAAGTTCGGCATGGACGCCGCCGCGCTCGCGGCGGCTGAGGAATCGATCCGCGCGCTGGTGCCGCTCAAGCGCTTCGCGACCGTGGAGGAGATTGCCTCGACCGTGCTGCATTTGAGCGCCGCCGAATCGGCCTTCATGATCGGCACCGAAGTGATCGTCGCCGGTGGCATGGGCCAGCTTTGACACTCGCTTGAGTGTGGCGTGCGGGCGGCAGGGCGCCGCCCGCGGTCGGGTTGGTGTGTCGCGCGGCGTTCAGGAAACCGTTTCGCGCTCCGGCGTGGCCGTGATCTTGTGGATCGACAGGTCGGTGCCGTTGAATTCCTCTTCGCGATCGATGCGCAGCCCAACGAGCTTGCGAAGCAGCCCGTACACCACGAGGCCGCCGAGGAAGGCGATCACGATGCCCGCAATCGTGCCGACGATCTGCGCGCCGAGCGAGACGCCGCCGAGCCCGCCCAGCCAGCGCTGGCCGAAAATACCCGCGGCGATGCCGCCCCACGCGCCGCACAGGCCGTGCAGCGGCCACACGCCGAGCACGTCGTCGATGCGCCAGCGGTTCTGCACGCAGGTGAACATATAGACGAACAGGGCGCCCGCCACCGCGCCCGTCACGAGCGCGCCGAGCGGATGCATGACGTCCGAGCCCGCACACACGGCCACGAGCCCCGCGAGCGGCCCGTTGTAGGTGAAGCCCGGATCGTTGCGGCCCGCGAACCAGGCGGCGAGCGTGCCGCCCACCATCGCCATGAGCGAGTTGACGGCGACGAGACCGCTGATCTTGTCGATGGTCTGCGCGCTCATCACGTTAAAGCCGAACCAGCCCACCGCGAGCACCCACGCGCCGAGCGCGAGAAACGGAATGTTCGAGGGCGGGTGCGCGGCGATGCGGCCGTCGCGCGTATAGCGGCCGTGGCGCGGCCCGAGCAGCAGCACGGCCGGCAGCGCGATCCAGCCGCCGAACGCGTGGACGACCACGGAGCCCGCGAAGTCATGGAACGGCACGCCGAACACGTGCGTCATCGCATCTTCGAAACCGAGGCGGTTGTTCCACACCATGCCCTCGAAAAACGGGTAGAGGAAGCCGACGATCACGAAGGTCGCGAACAGTTGCGGATTGAACTTCGAGCGCTCCGCTATGCCGCCCGACACGATCGCCGGAATCGCCGCCGCGAAGGTGAGCAGGAAGAAGAAGCGCACGAGCGCATAGCCGTTGTGCTCGGCGAGCACGTCGGCGTGCGAGAAGAACTGCACGCCGTAGGCGAGCGTATAGCCGATGAAGAAGTAGGCGATCGTCGAAATCGAGAAATCGACGAGGATTTTGACGAGCGCATTGACCTGATTCTTCTTGCGCACGGTGCCGAGTTCGAGAAACGCGAACCCTGCGTGCATGGCGAGCACCATGGCGGCGCCTAGCAGCAGAAATAGCGTGTCGGTGCCGGTCTTGAGATTGTCCATCTGACGTACCCAGTTTGCCCAAAATGGGCGCATACATAGCAAGATGCGGGCCAGCTTCAGCGCCAAACTGGTGAATTTGCGGTCGCAACGGGCGTCAAGCCGGTGCGACCGTGCACCGATGCGGGAAAAATATGCACGCCGGGGGCATTGAACTGGGTGCTGGAATTCAGGGCGCATACAGCTTGTTTCGCACAATCTCAGGGCCTGCGCGCAAAGGTGGGGAAAGTGCGCTCCAGAATAGGGCGATTGATTCGATTTTCCTTTCCATATCAATGAATTGTCGGCAAATCGAAATAATCTGACGTTTTCGTGGCCGGGCAAACTTCGACGCTCTTGGGACTCACTTGGGACGCACATAGGGCGCAAACGCCGACATAATGGCCGGATTGCCACCCCTCGCACGTCCGGTCGCCCGGTACCCGCCACGCAATGCGCCTTACGACCAAAGGGCTTCTGCTGATCGCGATTCCCGCCGTATTCGAGCTGAGCTTGCTGTCGGCCATCGTGAAGGCCGAGGCCGACGCCGCCGCGGCAGAGCGCTGGGGGCAGCACAGCCAGGCCGTGCTGGCGCAGGCTTCGCGTGTGCTCGAACCGGTGCTGGTCGAGTCGGTGAAGCTGCGCGGCGCCGTGGCGGCCAACGACACGAATTACGCGACACCCGTTTCGATGTGGATGGAGGTGGATCGCCGCATCGACCGGCTCGTCGATCTCGCCTCCGACAATCCCACACAGGTCGAGCGCGCCGTGCAGATTCGCCACGCCGTGCAGAACTATCGCCAATGGTCGGACCGCGTACAGGACCTCCTGCGCTCGGGCCGCCGTGCCGACCTCGCGGAGCGCTTTCGCGCGCTCATGGCCGCCGACGTGCTCGACCGCGTGCGCACGCAGATCGTCTCGTTCCAGACCGAGGAGCGCCGCCTCGACGTGTTTCGCGTTTCAGCTGCCGAAGCGGCACGCGCCCAGCAGCAGACGCTCGTGTTGACGGCCGTGCTCGGCTCGATCGTGCTGGTCGCAATTGCGGTGTGGGTTTTTACGCGCGGGGTGCGCGGGCGGCTCGATGCGCTTTCCGACAACGCGAACCGGCTGGCCGCGAACGAGCCGCTTGCGCCGCTCACGGCGGGCAGCGACGAAATCGCCGAGCTCGACCTCACGCTGCACCAGATCAGCCAGCGCCTGATCGAAGCCGAGCGGCTGCGCCTCGGCTTTCAGGCCGACCTTGCGCGGCGCGCGGACCAGCTTGCGCGCATCAACGAAAACCTGCGCCAGCAAACTCAGGAAAACGAGATGTTCATCCACGGCGTGTCGCACGATCTGCGCGCGCCGCTCGTGAACCTGCAGGGCTTCTCGCGCGAGCTCATTCATGCGTGCGACGACCTGCGCAAGCGCATCGCGAAGTCGTCGCTCGCACCGCAGGCACGCGCGCGCATCGAGCGGACCATCGACGAGGACATCGGCGAGGCGTTGCGCTATCTGCAAACGGCCGTGCTGCGCGCGTCGCACATCATCGACGCGCTGCTGCGGCTCGCCCGCGTGGGACGCGTGGAATACCGCCGGCAGCGCGTGAGCGTGCAGGAGCTGGTGCAGCGCGTGGTCGATGCGATGCACGCCTCGATCCGCGCGCGCGGCGCGCAGGTGAGCGTGCAGACACTGCCCGATGTCTGGGGTGACCCTACGGCGCTGGAGCAGGTGTTCGCAAACCTGATCGGCAATGCGCTCAACTATCTCGATCCGGCGCGCGACGGGCGCGTCGAGATCGGCACCGCGCATGCGCCGCCGGGCGTCGAGTCACTGCAGATTTTCTATGTGCGCGACAACGGGCTCGGTATTCCCGAGGTGGGCTTGCCGCGGCTCTTTCAGGCGTTCCAGCGCATGCACGGCAATGTTGCGCCGGGCGAGGGCATTGGGCTCGCGCTCGTGCGCCGCGTGGTGGAGCGGCATGGCGGGCGCGTGTGGGTGGAGTCGACGGAAGGCGAGGGTACGACGTTTTATCTGACGCTGCCCGACGCGCTTGCCGTGGCGCCGCCACTGCCCGGCGACGCGGAACAGATCATCAGCGCACTCGAACGCGCCGAGCGTTCGGAAGGGGCGCTGGGTGGCGTTGGAGGCTATGGCGCGAGCGATAACGCGGGTGGCGCTAACGCGAAAGGTGGCATTCGAAACGAATTGCGCACGGCGCCGGGAGCGGCGTAGCGACCGCCCGCAGGCGCTTAGATGCCGTAGGCGCTCGCTATGCGCTCAGCACGTGCCGAAGATGCGGCGTGGCTTGAGCAGGCGGCTCGCGCGAAACGACCAGAGGGAACCCACGCCCGCGAGCGCCAGCGCCGCGGCCAGCATCGTGTGAGGACTGACGACGATGCCGAACGGCACGCTGAGCGGCAAGACGAAGCTGCGGTCGAGCATGAGCAGCGCGGCCCACAGCGCAAACGCCCCTTGCAGGAGCAGACGCGTGCCGTGCACGTGGCGCGCCCGGTCGGTCAGGCTGCCTTTGCGGCCGCCATGCCTGCAAAAAAAGAGGATCGCCGCCAGGGCGATCGCGAGTATCACTAGCCAGTCCGTCAGATCCACGACACGCACTCCGTACTCCAGAATAACTGGCGGTTATTCTGGCCAGCGGCACGGTGCGGTGAAATCAGACCAGTCTGAATTGGTGGTCGGCGCGCGCCGCGCCTCGTGAAAGGCGGGCGCGACGCGCGAGCGGATCAGCGCTCGGTCAAAGCTCGATCAAGGCTCGATCAAGGCTCGATGCGCGTACCGAGGAGCGCGAGGAACTGGCGCAGCCATTCGGGATGGGCGGGCCAAGCCGGCGCGGTGACAAAGGGGGCGTCCGTCACCGCGCTGTCGATGGCGATCTCGGCATACTCGCCGCCCGCGAGCCGCACCTCGGGCGCGCAGGCCGGGTAAGCGGAAATGCGCTTGCCGCGGATCACCTCGGCCGCGGCGAGCAGCTGGGCCGCATGGCAGATCGCCGCGATCGGCTTGTTCGAGTGGGCGAAGTGACGCACCATCTCGATCACCTTCGGGTCGAGGCGCAGGTATTCGGGCGCACGCCCCCCAGCGATGGCGAGGGCGTCGTAGCTGGCGGCGTCGATTTCGTCGAAGGTCGCGTTGAGCGCGAACTGGTGCCCCGGCTTTTCGGTATAGGTCTGGTCACCCTCGAAATCGTGGATCGCGGTCTTGATGCGCTCGCCGGCCTTCTTGCCGGGGCACACGGCGTCGACGCGGTGCCCGACGGCTTGCAGCGCCTGAAATGGCACCATCGTTTCATAGTCTTCGGCAAAATCGCCGGTGAGGAACAGGATCTTCTTGACGGCCATCGTTTGTCTCCAGAGGTGGACGGTGGAACAGATCGTGCGCGAGGGCAGTCTACTCCATCATGTTTGACGATTTCGCAAAGCATGGCGAAGCGCGGCACCTTCAGCCATCCATCGACTGGCGGCGCTACGCGCCGGGCCGCGACGCGCCCGCGCTCGCCGTGTTGTTTCGCGCGTCCGTGACCACGCTTGCGGCCACGCGCTACGACGCGGCGCAGCGCGTGGCGTGGGCCGCGACGGCGGACGACCTTGCAGACTTCGACGCGCGCCTCGCGCGCGGCGTAACGCTGGTGGCGCAGTGTGACGGAGCGGCTGTTGCGTTCGGGCAGCTCTTTCCGCTCGATCATGTCGAGATGCTCTACGTCGCGCCGGCGTGGTCGCGCCGCGGGCTCGCGACGGCGTTGCTGGCGCGGCTCGAGGCACTCGCGCGCGAGGCGCGCTCGACGGTGTTGAGCGCCGACGCGAGCGCGGTGTCGCGGCCTGTTTTCGAGCGCGCAGGTTTTTCGTTGATTTCGTCAGAATCGGTGTGGCGCGACGGCGTATCATTGCCGCGTTTTCATCTATGCAAGCCGCTTCATGCGGCGAATTTTTCAGGATGACCATGTTTTCGAAGGTTTCGACGCAAAGGCTGACGCTTGCCTCCCTACTCGTGTGCGCGGCGCTCGCTGCAGGCTGTAACAAGCAGGACGCTTCCACGCCCGATCTGAGCAAGCAGTCCGCCGACGCCGCGAAGCAGGCCGCGCAGGACGCCGCGAACCAGGCTGCGCAGCAGGCGGCGCAAGCGCTCGGCAAGGCCGCGAGCTACGTGAACCAGCAACTCGGTGCGGCGCAGCAGAAGCTCGATTCGGCGGCGTCGCAAGGTCAGCAGGCGAGCGCATCCACGGCCGAGCTGGCTTCCGCGGCACAGGGCCAGTTGCGCGGCGCGGCTAGCACGGCGCAAGCCTTGCTCGGGCAGGCCGCCGCGACCACCGGCACCGGCTTGACGAATGCGGGGCACTCGTTGCAACGCTGGGCGAGCAACGCCGCCGAGGCCGCATCGGCGCCGGGGCAGGCATCGGATGCCGCGAAGTAAGGCCGCAGCCGTGCACGCTGCGGCTGTCCGGTTGACGCTACGGATTAATGTAATTATGATGGTTACACTTTTTGGTGCGCGCGGTCCGCTACCGGGCTTTAATGCGTTCGCGCGCCGCTCAGCAGTGGCAGGTTCGCCGTGAATACGAGTAGCCGTTTCGCCTTCGCCGTGCATGTGCTCGCGCTGCTTGCGCAGCAAGAGGGCGTGCCGTTGTCGTCGGAAATCATCGCGGGCAGCGTGAACACGAATCCCGCGCTCATTCGCAGGCTGCTGTCGATGCTGGCCAGCGCGGGCCTCACGGCGTCGCAACTGGGCGCGGGCGGTGGCGCGCTGCTCGCACGCGAGCCGCAGGCGATCACGCTGCTCGACGTCTACCATGCGGTCGACGACGCGCAGTTGTTCGCCATGCACCGCGAGGAGCCGAACCCGGCTTGCCTTGTCGGGCGCCATATCCAGCAGACGCTGCGCGGCGTGATCGACGACGCACAGCGGGCCATGGAGGCGTCGCTCGCCACCCGCACGCTGGCGGACGTCGTCGACGATATGACGCGCAGCGAGCGCAAGCTCGAACGCGCGCGAGCACGGCGGGCATGAGCGGGCTTTAGCGCGTGGCGCGCTGCCAGATTCACCAGCGGGGCATTGCCCCGTTTTTTCACCCCTTAAATGTAACTTTGTTAGTTACATAAATACGGAAAACAGGAGTCAGTTCATGAGCAAGACGCTGAAAATCGCCCTCTTTGGCGCAACGGGCATGGTCGGTTCGCGCATCGCCGCCGAAGCGGCGCGCCGCGGCCACCAGGTGAGCGCGCTGGTGCGCCAGCCCGAGCGTGTGGCAGCCGCGCCGAACGTTCACGCTGCGAAGGCCGATCTGCTCGAAGCGGCGAGCGTTGCCGCGGCCGTGCGCGGCCATGACGTGGTCGCAAGCGCCTACGCGCCGCCCAAAGAGCAGCTCGGCGATCTGCTGCTCGCGAGCCGGGCTCTCGTCGACGGCGTGCGCGCGGCGGGGCTCAAGCGTCTCGTGGTGGTGGGCGGCGCCGGTTCGCTGGAAGTGGCGCCGGGCAAGCAGCTTGTCGATACCGAAGGCTTCCCGGACGCCTACAAGGCGATCGCGCTCGCCCACCGCGAGGCGTTCGACTACTACCGCACGGTGAGCGACATCGACTGGACGTTCTTCGCGCCCGCCGCCATCATCGCCCCCGGCGAGCGCACGGGCGCGTTCCGCACGGGCGCCAGCACGCTGATCGCCGATGCGAAGGGTGAAAGCCGGATCTCGGCTGAGGATTACGCAATCGCCTTCGTCGACGAGCTGGAGCAGGGCCGCTTCATTCGTCAGATCGCAACGGTGGCCTACTGAGGCGCGAAGCGGCGCGACCTTCGCGCCGGCAAACTCGCTGACAAACTGTTACGCACGCGCGAGGCGCGGTCAGGCGGAGTGCGGCTAAACTGGAACGTCCTGTTTTTGACCCTCCGCCATGAATCCCTGCATCGGACGCGATGGCGCGGGCGCCGGGCCGTCGCGCGTGCGCTTCGGTGCGGCGGATCGTGCACTACTTTCGCGCACCGCGTCGACGCGCCCATCCGTGCGCGGTTGCCTTCGCGCGCTGATGCTCCTCGTGTGCCTCGCGGCGTGCCTGGCCATGCCGATGCGGGCCGCCGCCCAGGCGGCTGCGGCGCCTGTGCTGCCCGTGCTCAAGAGCATCATCACCGGCGCGCCGGCCGCTGCTTCGGGCGCGTCGGCAGCCGAAGCGGCTTCGGCGCCTTCACCGGCAAGCCAGGCCGAGTTCACGCGCTCGCTCGACAGCGTCATCGCCACGCTCGACAACGAGCGCCAGCGCACCGCGCTCCTCAACCAGCTCAAGAAACTGCGCAGCGCGTCGGAAAACGTGGCGCCCGCGCCCGCTTCGGGCGCGGCGGCGACCTCGGGGCTGCTGGGTGCGATCGCCTCGGGTCTGGCCTCGGTGGAGGCGGACGCGCGCCGCGGCCGCAGTCCGTTTCACTACTGGGCAGGGCGCTTCAGGGCAGCAGGCATCGAGCTGTATGACATCGCTTCGGGCGGAGCGGGGCAAAGCCTCGGCCGCGTCGTGTTCGATCTGTTCGCCATGCTCGCCGGATGGGGCGCATGCGCGGCCGTGCTGCGCTGGATCGAGCGGCGCCTGCTTAGGCGTTTCGATGTGGATACCGGCCTGCGGCCCGATCCGCGCACCATCGATCTGCTGATTTTCGTCGTGCATCGCGCGGCGCCGTGGATCGTGGCGTTCGTCGGCGCGCTCGTGGTCGAGCGCTCGATGCCGGATGCGCTCGGGCGCACGCTCGCGCTCGTGATCGCCTACGCGATCGTCGCGGGCGCGGTGTTCTCGTCGATCTGCCTGATCATGTTTTCGCTGTTTGGCTCGGGGCACCGGCGCGCGGCCGTGCGCGTTCTGATCGCGCGCTCGCGGCGGCTGCTCTTCGCAATCGGCGTGCTGGCCGCACTCGGCGACGCCGCGACCAATTTCGAGGTCGCGCGCCAGTTGGGCGTGAACCTGGCCGCGCTCGTGAGCACCGCGGCGAACATGGCGGCCGCGGCGCTGACGGTCGTATTCGCTATCGCATTCCGGCGCCCGGTCGCGCATCTGATCCGCAACCGCAGCTATACGCTGCGCCACGGACACAAGGCGCTCACCGAAGTCCTGGACGTGCTCGCCTCGCTCTGGCAACTGCCGATGCTGCTGCTCGCGGGCGCCTCGATCGTCGCCACGTTCGGCGGCATCGGCAGCCGCGACGACGTGCTGCAGATCTCCGTGGTCTCCGCGCTCCTGCTCGTGCTCGCCTTCTTCCTCTCGGCCGTCGTGCTGCGCATTACGCGCCCGAACCCGGCGCGCGTGCGGCGGCGCTCGCCGTATCTGCGCCGCCTGCTGCGCTTCGCCGGCACGCTGCTCGTCGTGTTCATCTGGTTCGCGTATTTCGAGTCGTGCGCGCGCCTCTGGGACATCTCGCTTGCCGCCATCATCGAGGCGAGCGTGGCCGCGCGCGGCATCGCGCATGCCATTTTCGCGATCGTGTCGACGGTGTTTCTCTCGTGGCTCGTCTGGATCACGGTCGATACCGCGATTCTCGAAGCGCTCAACCCGACCGGCCCGCGCACCAAGGGCCGCGCGCCCAGCACGCGCGCGCGCACCATGCTGCCGCTCGTGCGCAACGCCGTGCTCGTGACGATTCTCACCATCACCGGCATCGTGACCGCGGCCAATCTCGGCATCAACGTGACGCCGCTGCTCGCCGGTGCGGGCGTGATCGGGCTTGCCATCGGCTTCGGCGCGCAGTCGCTCGTGGCCGATCTCATCACGGGTCTTTTCATCATCATCGAGGAGACGATCTCGGTGGGCGACTGGATCGACATCGACAACGGCCATGCGGGCACGGTCGAGCATCTGTCGATCCGCACCGTGCGGCTGCGCGACGGGCAGGGCGCGATCCACGCCATTCCGTTCTCGCAGATCAAGATCGTGAAGAACCTCTCGCGCGATTTCGCGTTTGCGGTATTCGAAGTGCGGGTGCCGTTCTCGGTCGATCTCGATACGGTCACGCGCATGATTCGCGAGACAGGCGCCGAACTCGTGGCCGACTTCCGCTATCGCCGCGAGATTCTCGGGCCGGTAGAGGTGTGGGGCCTCGACCGCTTCGACCCGAACTGGATGGTCGTGAAAGGCCAGATCAAGACGCGGCCGCTGCAGCAGTGGAGCGTGGCGCGTGCGTTCAATGCGCGCCTGAAGCGCCACATGGACGAAGCGGGCATCGAGATGCCGGTGCCGCAGATGCAGGTGCACATGTCCTCGCGCAGCGGCGATGTCGAGGAGCCGCGTGTTGAGCCGCACGACGCGGCGCACGATCATCCGCATGCGCCTGGCGCGCGCGCGGCCGGCGGCGTGGCGCGCGACGCTTCGCACGAGCCGCGGCCCGCGCCGCCGCCGACCGCGGGCCCCGAGGGCGCGCCGCCGCAGATTCCCACGGCCGGCGGCCGCGGCTGAACGCCGGCGCCGCTCAGGCCAACTCAAATCACCTTGGCGCGCCGCAGTTGCGCGAGCGCTTCGGCGCTCAGCCCCAATGCGCCATACACCGCCTCGTTGTGCTCGCCGAGCGCCGGGCCGCTGCGCGGCACGCCGGCAGGCCGACCCTTCACGCGCGGCACCACGCACGGCGCCGGCACCGAACCGAGATCCGCGTCAGGCAGGCGGATGATCGTCTCGCGCGCGATGAAATGCGGGTCAGCGGCGATGTCGTCGATGGTGTAGATCTTCGTGTGCGGCACGCCTGCTTCGGTCAGGCGGTCGGTGAGCAGTGCGAAGGGAAGTGCCGCGAATGCCTTCTCGAGACGCGCGTCGAGTTCCGCCGCATGCGCGACGCGGTTCACGTTGTCGACGAAGCGCGCATCGTCGGGCACGTCGTGAAGCTCTAGCGCCGCGCACAGTCGCCGGAAGATCGGTTGCGACGACGCCACGAGCGAGAACCTCTCACCGTCGGCGCTGCGATACATGTTCGAGGGCGCGGTATAGGTCGCGCGGTTGCCATGGTGGCCGCGCACGAGGCCAAGCTGTTCACGCTCCACGGCGAGCGGCTCCAGCATGCGAAAGAGCGCCTCAGTGGCCGAGAGATCGATTTCCACGCCGCGCGCCGCCGGGTCCGAGCGCATGCGCACCATCTCCGCGGCAATCGAAAAGGCGGCGAAGAGGCCCGCGACCGTGTCGCCCATCGGGAAATTCATGTGCAGCGGCGCGCCGTTCGTTTCGCCGGTCAGTTGCGTGAGGCCGCTCATCGCTTCGAAGATGCGCGCGAAGCCGCCGCGTTGACGGTATGGCCCGGTCTGGCCGAAGCCGGTCAGGCGCAGCACGACCAGGCGCGGATTGGCCGCGTGCAGCGTCTCGAAGTCGAGTCCCCATTCCTCCAGTTTGCCCGCGCGGAAGTTCTCGACGAGCACGTCCGCCTGTGCCGCGAGCCGCAGCAGCAGCGCGCGCCCCTCGGCCTTGCGCACATCGAGCGTGATGCCGCGCTTGCCGCGGTTCGTCACTTTCCAGTAGAGCGAAATATCGTCCTTGACGGGCTGCAGCTTGCGCAGCGCGTCGCTGCCGTCGGGCAGTTCGATTTTCGTGACATCGGCGCCGAGATCGGCGCACAGCGTGGCGCCGAACGGACCGGCCACGACCGTCGAGAGGTCGAGAATGCGCACGCCGGCGAGAGGGCCCTGTTGGCCTTGTGGCGTGCCTTCCGGTGCGCCAGCGGCGGTGGCGAGAGTGCTGTTCGCGAGCATCGTGTCTCCTCGTGCCGAGTGGGAATGGTCTGCCCGCAACACTAGGCGAGAGCGCCGGTTCCGTTCAACTGGCGTACCGCAGAGCGAAACACTATGCTGAATTTCTTGACCCCCGGAAGGCGTTTATCGACCATGAGTTCGTCACATTCCAAACCGTCTCGCCGCCAGACTCCGCAGATGCAATCGCCTACGCCATCCGTTACCGAAAGCCGCGCCGCGCCCTCCAGCAGCGCGCGGCGCCGCGCGAGCCGGCTCGACGCCGCTCACATGCGTGGCGAGGGCGGCGCGCAAATGTCACACGCCGGCGAGCCGCTTTTACCCGCGCCGCCCGACGCCGAATCGACCGATCGCCAGTTCGCGATCAACCTCGCGCGCGGCCTGCAAGTGCTGCGCGCGTTCACGCCGGCCGAGCCGATGCTCGGCAACCGCGAACTGGCCGACCGCACAGGGCTGCCCAAGGCCACCATCTCGCGGCTCACTTACACGCTGACGCTGCTCGGCTACTTGAACCGCAGCGAAAAATACCAGCGCTATCGGCTCGGCGCTGGCGTGCTGACACTGGGCTATCCGATGCTCGCTGCCATGCAGATTCGGCAGATCGCGCGGCCTTACATGGAAAAGCTCGCGCGCGAAACGCGCTGCTCTGTGAACCTCGGCATGCGCGACCGCCTCAGCGTGGTGTATGTCGATAGCTGCCGCCCGGGCCGCGACAACAGCGCGCAACCCGACATCGGCAGCACGCGGCCGCTCCTGGCCACCTCGATCGGGCGCGCGCTCCTCATCGCCGAAAGCGCGAAGGAGCGCCAGGCTGTGCTGAACCGCCTGCGCCTCGACGACCCCGAACGCTATGCGGCCGACCAGCCGCAGTGGGAAGCCGACCAGGCTGCCTTCGCGTCGCGCGGCTACACGCTGAGCCGCGGCGACTGGATTCGCGATATCCACGCGATCGCTGTGCCGGTGCGCCAACCGCCCGACGACGAACGCATCGCGCTCAATTGCACGATCGTGAGCCGCCGTCTCGCCGACGACTGGATCGAGCGCACGGTCGCGCCGCTCTTGCTCGAAGCGGCGCTGCGCATCGAGCGCGCATGCGGGGTGACGGATGCGAGCGCGGCGGCGGGCCCGCCCTGATACCGCACCGGAAACGAACTCAACTCAAACTGGATGGAGACACGATGATTCGCGACGCCGCACGCCTGAACCGCCTGCTCACGCAGCTTTATGGCTTCGTGCAGGAAGAGTGCATTCCGCTCGAGGCGCAGATCGACCGTACCGACGTACTGCCCGAAGCGCTCGTCGCGCGCATGCGCGAACTGGGTCTTTTTGGCCATAGCATTCCTGAAGCGTATGGCGGCGCGGGCCTCACGACGGAAGAACTCGCGTGCGTGAACATGGTGGTTTCCCAGGCCGCGCCCACCTTCCGCGCGCGCTTCGGCGGCAATACCGGCATTGGTTCTGAGGCGCTCATCGCGGACGGCACCGTAGAGCAGAAGCGGCGCTACCTGCCGCGCCTCGCGAGCGGCGAGATCACGGGCTGTTTCGCGCTGACCGAGCCCGACGCGGGCTCCGACGCCACCGCGCTCACCACCACGGCGCGCCGCGACGGCAACGACTACGTACTCGATGGCAGCAAGCGCTACATCACGAATGCGCCGATCGCCGATCTGTTCACCGTGTTCGCACGCACGAATGCGGACGATCCCGGCGCAGGCGGAATATCTGCATTCCTGATCGAACGCGGTACACCGGGACTGACGACCTCCGAGGGCTATCGCATGATGGGGCAGCGGGGTTCTCCCGTGGGCGAAGTGCATTTGCAGAACTGCCGCGTGAGCGCGTCGGCCGTGCTTGGCGGCGAGCCCGGGCGCGGCTTCAAGAGCGCAATGAAGGCGCTCAACAAGCAGCGCATCAATCTGGCGGGGCTGTGCGTGGGGCCGGCGATCCGCCTGCTCGACGAGATGCTTGCGCATGCGAAGGCGCGCGAACAGTTCGGCAAGCCGATCGCCGAATTTCAGCTCGTGCAGCAGCTCATCGCGCAAAGCAACACCGATATTCACGCGGCGCGCGCACTCGTGCTTCAGACGGCCCGCGCACGGGACCGTGGCGAGGACGTGACGATGGCGGCTTCCATGTGCAAGCTGTTTGCATCGGAAATGTGCGGACGCGTGGCCGATCGCGCGGTGCAGGTTTATGGTGGCGCGGGTTACATCGCCGATAACCCGGTCGAGCGCCTCTACCGCGATGTGCGGCTGTTCCGGCTCTACGAGGGCACGTCGCAAATCCACGAGATCAACATCGCGAAGCAGACGCTGCGCGCGCCGCTGCACGACGTGCGCCATCACCAGCTGCATCAGAGCGCCGAATAAGCGCGGCGCAACGAGCCCCACGGGAGACGCCTTATGGTCCGACTCGGTCCCACTGCCATTTGCCGCGCACTCGGCGCGCGCTATCCGGTTTTCGGTTTCTCGCATTCGCCCGATGTGATCGTCGCGCTCGCCGAAGCCGGCGGCTTTGGCGTGCTGGGTCTCGCGCGCGAGATGCCGGACGACATTGCGCCGATCATCGCCCAGGTCGAGAGAAGACTCGCAGGCAAGCCGTACGGCATCGACCTGATGCTGCCCGCCGGTGTGCCTGAACATGCCGATATCGGCAACGTGCGCGCTGCGCTGCCACCTGCGCACATCGAATTCGTCGCGGCATTGCGCGAGCGCTTCGGGCTCGACGCTCCCACACGGCCGAGCTTCTTCACGACGCAGGTGCGCAGCGAGGCGCTTTTCAACGCGCAGATCGAAGCCGTGCTCGCTTCGAAGGCGTGCGCCGTGGCGACGGCGATCGGCATCCGGCCCGACCTGATCTCGCGCGCGAAAGCCGCGGGCAAGTATACGATCTCGCTCGTCGGCTCGCCGCACCATGCGCAGAAGGCGCTCGCGCTCGGTGTGGATGCGCTCGTCGCGCAGGGCGCGGACGCGGGCGGTCACACCGGCCCGATCGGCACCTTCTCGCTCGTGCCGCAAATCGTCGCCGTGGCGGCGGGGCGGCCCGTGCTCGCGGCAGGCGGCATCGGCACCGGCGCGCAGGTGGCCGCCTCGCTCGCAATGGGCGCGCAAGGGGCGTGGCTCGGCACGCTATGGCTCGCCGCGAGAGAGAACCACACGCCGCCCGCGCTGCTGCAACGTCTCATCGAAGCGAGGAGCGACGACACGCTCGTCACGCGCGCGCACAGCGGCAAGCCGTGCCGCGTCGTGCGCAGCGCCTGGATCGACGCGTGGCAGGCGAGCGACGCGCCCGCGCCGCTGCCCATGCCGCAGCAGCAGGCGCTCACGGGCGGCGACTTCAGCGCGATGCACGAGTACGACCGCGCGGACCTGATCTACGAGGCGACGGGACAAAGCGTCTTTGCAATCGATGCGCCCACAACGGTCGCCGCGCAAATGGCCACGCTGATCGCGGATGCCAACGCGGCGCTTGCGGCGCTAGAAGCGGCGATGGCCGATTGAAGCCATGGTGCTCATATAAAACGATGACACGGAGACGACAATGAATGCAAAGGCATCAAGCGGATCGATACGCGCGTGGCTGATCGTCGCCATGCTGTTCCTGTTCATGGTGATCAATTTCGCCGACAAAGCCGTGTTTGGCCTGGCGGCCGTACCGATGATGCGCGACCTGAATCTCAGTCCGCGCGAATTCGGGCTGGTCGGCAGCAGTTTTTTCCTGCTGTTCTCGCTCTCGGGCATCGGCTTCGGGTTCGTCGCGAACCGCGTGCAGAGCAAATGGCTGCTCGCGCTGCTGGCGGTGGTGTGGAGCGCGGTCCAGTTTCCGCTCGTGACCGCGAGCGTGACGCTGCCCATGCTGATTGCCTCGCGCGTGCTGCTCGGGGTTGGCGAGGGCCCGGCGTTTCCGCTCGCGCAGCACGCCTGCTACAAGTGGTTCGACAATGCGCACCGCAATGTGCCTAACACCATCGTGCAGCAGGGCGCGAGTGCGGGCCTCATGCTCGCGGGGCCGATCCTTTCGTACCTCATCGTGCGCTACGACTGGCACATGGCGTTCTTCGCGCTGGGGATCGTCGGCCTCGTGTGGACGGCGCTGTGGCTCGTGATCGGGCGCGACGGCCCAGTGGGCGCGGCGAGCCACGCAACGGGCGTGGCGCACGACGGCGCGGGCGAAACGATCGCCTATCGCCACCTGTTGCTCAACCGCACGTTCATGGGCGTGCTCTTCATCTACTTCGTCGAGTACGCCGTCATTTCGCTCGCGTTCACCTGGTTTCCGGTTTATCTGCGGCTGGGGCTGGGCTACGCGCCCATCGTGACGGGGTGGCTCTTTTCGAGCATTGTCGGCTCGTTCATTCCGGTGACGCTGCTGCTCGCGTGGGTCTCGCAGCGGCTCATCCGCAAGGGTGTCAGTTCACGTCTGGCGCGCGGCGCGATGGTGAGCGGCTTCGCCATGCTCGGCGGCGTGCTGTTTCTCGCGACATCGAGCGGCCTGAGTCCCGCGCTCAAGGTGGCCTGCCTCGCAATAGGCGGCGCGCTGAGCCAGCTCGTCTTTTCGTTCGGACCGCTGATGATCAGCGATATCGTCTCGGTCAGGCAACGCGGCGCGCTGCTCGGCATCAACAGCTCGATCGGCACGCTCGCCGGCCTGATCGCGCCGGCGCTGATGGGCGGCATCGTGCAGGCCAATCATGGCAATCCGGCGCTCGGCTACGAGCACGGTTTTATCGTGGTGGGTGCGCTGCTGCTCGCGAGCGGCGCGCTCGGTCTCGTACTGCTGAACCCGGAACAATCGCGCCAGCGCATTCTCGAAGCGGCCCGGCGGGATGCGGCGCAGTCCCCGGTCAACGAGGGCATCCAGCAGCGCGCCATGGCGCCTTCGATGGATATGGGGCGCGCGCCTTAACGCGCGAGCGCGGTTTCACACGCGAGCGGCAGCACGTCGTTGACCTGCGTGGCGATATGCTCGGCCGCGACGCCGTAGACATGCAGCGAAACGGCCTGTGCAGCGCTGCCGTTGGACAGCCGGTGGATGCTGGTGCGTCCGCGTCCGCCGAACGAGACCGCGCCGCTTGCGCGCGGATGCGAGCGAACCACTTCGGCGCCCTGGCGCACATCGTCCCACTTGTAGAGCGTTTCGGTCAGCGTGCCGTCGAGCACGGCGTAGCCGCACCAGGTGTGATGCGCGTGGATCGGGCTTGCCTGGCCCGGCTGCCAGACGAGCGCCGCCACCGTGTAGCGGCCGCGGCTGTCGGTTGCGATGACGTGACGTTGGTACCTGTCGGCGCTGCCTTCGCGCTGCGCGCTCGTCACGAGCGCCGGGTCGCCGAGCGCAAGCGTGAGCGCCGCGCGCATGCCGCGCGCGAAGCGTGCGCAGCGCGACGGGTCGGCAGGGGTGGCGCAGGCGTCGAAGGCCGCATCGAGCGCGGCGGTGAAGCGCGCGACGGCCGCGGCGTGCTGCTCCGCGGTGTGAAAGGCGCTCAGCAGGGCGAATTCGGCAGGGGCGTTCATGGCGTGTTTTTCCTCCGTTTCCTATAGGAAGATTTATAGCCGTTCGCGCCTAGAAAGAGTTTTCCTATTTTTCCCTCGTTTACCCATCGTGTAGAATAAATTTCTACACATCGGGGAGTGCGGAAATGGATCTCATCGACAGAAAGCTGGTTGAGCTGCTGCAGCAGGACGCGACCATGCCGGTTGCCGAATTGGCGCAGCGCGTCAATCTTTCGCAAACGCCGTGCTGGAAGCGCGTTCAGCGCCTGAAGGAAACGGGGGTGATCCGCGCGCAGGTCGCGCTGTGCGACCCGCGCAAGCTCGGCGTGGGGACGACGGTGTTCGTTGCCGTGCGCACCAACCAGCACACCGAGGCATGGGCGCAGACCTTCACGCGCGCCGTGCAGGAGATTCCCGAGATCGTCGAGGCGTATCGCATGAGCGGGGAGACCGACTACCTGCTGCGCATCGTGGTGTCCGATATCGACGATTTCGACCGCGTGTACAAGCAGCTCATTCGCGCCGTGCCGCTATTCGATGTGAGTTCGAGCTTCGCGATGGAGCAGCTCAAGTACTCGACGGCGCTGCCTGTGCGCAGTGGGGCGTAGCGGTAAATAGCGGCGCGCAATGCCTCGTGGCGCAAGCCGTCTGCAAGGCATGGCGGCGTAGAATGCCCGTTGCCGTCATCCAATTCCAATTCGAGGCTGGGCACGACCGATGAACGAACCGCGCAAGAATAACCCCACCTTTGGCGTTGCCGTGCTCATCGTAGCGGTAGTTGTGTTCGTGATCGGCACCGTGCTGTTCAATGCGCTGAAAAGCAAGCGCGAGTACGAAGAGACCATGGGCGCCAGCGCGGCCCATGCGTCCGCCAGCACGGCCGCTTCGCAAGCCAGCGTCTCGACGCAGTGACGCGCCGGGCCGAGCGCTTGTTATTCCTCCGGTAGCCGGATAATGCTCGCGTCCCGGCGAATGAGCCAGGACGCCGCGATCATCTGCTTGCATTGATGCGCGAGCAGCTTGAGCTCCTGCGCGAGTTCCGCCGTGGCGCCGAGCGAGCGCTCGGCTTCCACCACCATCGTATCGAGCTCGCGCGTGAGCTGCTTCGTGATGTCGGTTTGATCGAGGGGCGCGGGCGTGCCCGCCTCGGCGGCGACGAGGTTTTCGCGCACGCATGAAAGCGCGCGCTCGAGCGCATCGAGTTTGACCTCTGGCTGGTCGGGGCGCGCCGTGCTGCGCAGCAGCGGGGCGGTGGCCGTGATCTGCGAGGCGAGCACGTGGCTGCGCACGAGCAGGTCGTTGAGCTCGGGCACGAACTTCTGCGCGGCCTTCGGTTCGAGCATCATGCGTTGGAACGCCTGGCCGAGATTCGCAAACGCCACATGCACGTTCTTGCGCGCGAGCCGGTAGCGGAAGTCGCGCGCGAGCGACGGCGCTGCCGCGGCTGCGCTCGAAGTGGTTTGTGCGGACTGCGCAGTGGCTTTCGCGCCCACCGCTGACACCGGCGAGCCGGCAGCGGCGGCCGTAGGCGAATCGCTGACGGTCGCGGCGGCGAGCGCTTCGTCAACGACGCTCGCTGCGTTCGCAGAAGCGCTTGCCATTGCGCTCACGCCGCCCGAGTCCGCTGCAATCGTCATCGCAGGCGCGTCATGGGCCGGCTTATGGGCCGACACGCGCGCGCCTGCCTCGCTCACCGCGGCCCCCGCGAACGCCGGCTGCGGCGCGCTGGTGCGCCCGCTCCACCACCAGCTTGCCTCGAGATAGCTGCGTGTCGCCGCGATCATGTCGTGCACGAGCTTGCCCATCAGACGGTATTCCCAGTACGGGAACAGATGGCTCGCGGCAATGGCGATCATGCAGCCCACCACCGTGTCGATCGCGCGCTCGCCGATGATGCGCATGCTGCCCGGCGCGAGCAGATGGAACATCAGCAGCACATAGGCCGACGTGAACACGACGCTCGCCGTGTAGTTGAAGAGCAGGAGGCTGTAGCTCATCACCATCGCCGCGAACATCGAGACGAGCAGCACGAGCGGCTGCTTCACGAGCAGGATCAGCGCAATGCTCGCGAGACAGCCGATCAGCGTGCCGACGATACGCTGCGCGTTGCGCTGGCGCGTGAGCGAATAGCCCGGCTTCAGAATGATGATGCTCGTCATCACGATCCAGTAGGCGTTGGTGAGCGGCAATAGCCGCCCGAGCCAGAACCCCACCGCCACGGCGATCGTCACGCGCAGCGCGTGGCGAAAGCTCGGCGAGGCCATCGTGAGATTCGAGAAAATCTGCAGCCAGGACACGCGACGGTTCGTGACGAAGCGTGCGAGCGCCTCGTCGACGCGCACCTCGGTCTCGGTTGTCGGCACTTCGCTCGCGAGGCTGCGGCGCATGCGGTCGATCAGGCGCGTGGCGCTCCAGATGCGCCGGAACGACGCCGAGATTGCCGCGTAGGCCTCCGGGTCGGTCGCGGCCAGGTCGCGCTTTTTCAGCAGCTCGAGCTCGTATTCGATGGCGCGCAGCTCGGCCTTCACGTTCACGCTCGCGCGCGGCGCTTCGTTTTGCAGCACCGCGAGGCCGATGTCTTCGAGATCGGCGGCGGCCTTGCGGATCAGGTCGCGGTAGAACACGAGCAGGTCCGAGCCGCCGAAGGTGTTGCGCACGAGCGGGTAGTCGGTGTGCGCGCCCACGAACAACTCATGCAGATCGACCGTGTTGATGAACAGGTTGAAGTGCATGGCGCGCCGCGCATCGATCTTGCCGGCCCTGAGTTTGGGCAGATTGCGCAGCACGATGTCGCGCGCCGCGTCCTGGCGCTCGACGGCGGCGATCTGCTTCGCGACGAGGTTGCGGTAGCACTCGTCGAGATCGTTGTCGAGGTCGAAGAACTGGGCGCGCGCGAGCAGATAGTCGGCGCAGGCGAACACGCTCTCGGCAAGCGCCTGCTGCTCGATGCGATCGAGCATCAGATGGCTGATCAAGGTCGACCACGCCGTGTACCAGAGGCCGCCCAGCAGGATCCACAGCGCATTGACGAGCGCGAGATGGGGCGTGAAGTGCTCTTCGAGCGTCATCACCATCATGAAGAGGGTGGCGAAGCTGATCTGCGGCCAGCGGTTGCCGTAGACCACGATCAGCGAAAGCACGAAGGTGAGCGGGACTACCGTGGCCCATAGCGCGATGGGACTGAAGGTGGCGAGGCCGGTCGCGTAAGCGGAGAGAAACCCGATCACGCTGCACGCGAGCATTTCGTTGCGCTTGTATTTCAGCGGTCCCGGCATGTCGACCACGCACGCGCCGAGCGCGCCGGTCGAGATGGTGAAGCCCAGCTCGCTCTTGTGAAAGACGAACAGGCACAGGACGGCCGGAAGCGAGATGCCGATCGCGATGCGCAGGCCGCCGTAAAAGTACTGGCTATAGAGGAATTTCCTGATTTCTACGGAGTAGCGCATCGACTGCCGGGAAGTTCGAGAGCGGACGGTACGCCGCGGACTGTGGCGCTGAGTCTAACGTATTTCGGGCACGATCTGACCGCCGATGCGTGCCCGACCGGGTGTCATTCAGTCCACGCTCAGCGACGTTGTGTTCGTGGTCGCGGCGGCGTCGCCGAGCAGGCCGTGCGTGCCGTGAATGCGCCGCATGCGCGTGCGATACCAGAAGGTCCAGGCCATCAGGCCGCCGAACACGCCATAGCCGATGATCGGCGAGACGACGAGAAAGCGCTCGATTGGCCAGGTGGCGGCCAGATAAGTGCGCAGCGCGGAGTCGAGACACAGCCCGAAGCCCCAGATGAACGTAAGCAGCCGCATGGCCGCGACGAAGCTTGCGTTCTCGTTCCAGAGCTGTTCGAGCCGCGCGACGCCCTCGCGAGTCTCGCGCGCGACCGTTGCTCGCGTGAGATAGAACACGAGCGGGCGCTTCGCCAGTAGCGAGATCAGGAACGCGGCGCCGATTGCGCCTGAGGCGAGGCACTCGCGCATCAACAGAACACGCGGACTGCCGCCGAACGCCACGGCAAGGAGCGAGAGCACGATGCCGAGCAGTATGACGGCCGAGAGTGCATCCACGCGCCGAAAGCGCACCAGTTCGACGATGCTCCAGGCAAGCGGCGGCGCGGCCGAGGCAATGAGGCCGCCGACTTCGCCCCAGTGCGGCTCGGCGAGACGATAGGCGACCCAGGGAAGCAGCAGGTTGACCGCCAGTTCGGCGACGAATGCTGGACGCAGCTTCATGGGGTGCGTGCTCCTGAAGGTTCTGCGGAGGCAATGACGCCAGTATGGTTCATGCGCCGCGCGGCAGCAAACCGGCTGCGCAGGCGCCCGACGGGGTGGCTGCATGTCGCATGCCCGTGGCAGAGGCCTGGCGCTTGCGCTGGGTTCATGGCGCGTACGTTTCGCGCTTGTGTCAACCTGGCCGCGCTGTGCGACACTGCCGCGTGTTCACCTTCTCTCCGCCCATGACCGCACGCGCGCCCATCCCGTTGCAGGAAATCGAACTCGTCGCCGTTCGCGCACAGGGCGCGGGCGGCCAGAACGTGAACAAGGTGTCGAGTGCGATTCATCTGCGTTTCGACATCCGCGCCTCGTCGTTGCCCGAGGTGCTCAAGATGCGTCTGCTTGCGCTCGCCGACCGTCGGATCACGACTGAGGGCGTCGTGGTGATCAAGTCGCAGGAATACCGCACCCAGGAACAGAACCGGGTGGCTGCGCTCGCGCGCCTCGAGGAACTGGTCGACAGCGTGAGCGTCACGCGCAAGGCACGCGTGGCGACGCGCCCCACGCGCGCCTCGAAGCTGCGCCGCCTCGACAGCAAGGCGCGCACCGGCGAGCTGAAGGCAGGGCGGCGGCGCGTATCCGAATAGCTGCCACGACCACGCGGTGCATTGCCGGTTCGCCACGCATTAACCCCGCTCGCTCCAAGGCCGCTCGCGCGGCCCATGCTCGGGCGGAAAGTCCGCGCACAACACGTGCGTCGCGCCGCCATAGTCGAGCGCGATGGCGGCCGTGTAGCAGAGTTCGCCGTCGTTGAGCGAGTAGTGCGGACCCATCACCGCGACCCGGCCGGGCGCGGCGAGCGCGCGCCGGAAGTACTCGCGGCGCGACCAGTTGCTGTCGGTGTCGGGATAGAAAGGCGCGAGGCGCGCGGGCGGCCCGACGCCGGGCATGGCAATCGAAGGCTCGTGCTGCTCGCCATGTTCGTCTGCGCTGAAGACGCGCTGCGCGTGGCTGCCGCCGTCGCCGAAAATGGCCTCGGCGGCCGCTTCGAGCGTTCCGCCGCCCGTGAGCACGCGCGCGCCGCACAGCATGGTGTGTGAGAGCGCGCCGAAATTGACCTGCTCGATGATCTCGGTGCTGCGCTGGTAGTCGGCGAAGCGCCGCCACATCGACTGCGCCAGCGCGGCTGCGGCGGCGCCGGCTTCCGGAATCGAAGCTTGCGGCTCGCCGAACCAGAAGCCCTGCACGAGATCGACATCGGCCTGCATCAATACCATGAGCTGCGACTCGGTCTCGACACCTTCTGCAAGCACCATTGTGCCGGCGTGATGAAGAATTGAGACGAGTTCCGAAATGAATGCCACATGACTCTCGCCGCGGGTCGCGCGCGTGACGAGCGAGCGGTCGAGCTTGACGATGTCGGGCCGATAGCGCCAGACGCGATCGAAATTGGAGAAACCCGCGCCGAAGTCGTCGAGCGCGACGAGGAAATCGCGTCGGCCGGCAGGCGGCCGTTCGTCGACGAAGGAGCTGTACTCGTCGCCGCCGCGCTGCTCGAGCACCTCGATCACCACGCGTTCGCGCGGGAAATCGAAGTGCCGGCACAAGCCGTCGATTGCGGCTTGCGCGGGGTCGGCGGCGCGTGCGCTGCGCGGCAGCGTGTTCAGGAAGATCCAGCCGGTCTCCACGCCTTGCGCGACGAAATTCGCGAGGTGCAGGCAGCGGGCGAGTTCGTCGAGCTGCTGCGCTTCGGCGCCTTCCACCGATGCGAACAGATCCGCTGGGGCGACGGGGTGGCTCGATTCGTCGGTCACGCGCAGCAATGCCTCATAGCCGACCACGCGCTGATGCGTGATCGAGAGCACGGGCTGGAAGGCGCTGTCGAGCGCGTAACCATGCTGCCGCGCGTGCCATTGCGCGCCCCAGCCGGCAGCGCGCGGCTGGAGCTGGGCGAGCAGACTGGCGGCGGCAGCCGCCTTTGCGTTCGACGGATCGTTCGGCATGGCTCGGGACGCGCGGCGACGCGCGCGGTTCGTGAGCGTTCGAACCCGCAGGCTCGTGGGTCGCGCGACTGCCGCTTTTTCGCAGGCGCGCGTCCGACGGCGGTAACCGGCGGGGCCTGTCGCCAAGTGTACGGACTATCGGAAAAAACTGCGCGCACAAGTCGTGCCTGGGATGGCGACGCGATGCGTGCCGATGGAGCGTGGGGAGAGTCGAAAGAGGGCGCCCGCTTCGGGTGCGAGCGCCTTGCGTACCGCCTGCCGGCGGTCCGATTTGCCGCTCAGTGCGCGGTGTCGGGCACGTCGAGAATCAGGATGATGGTCCAGTCCGCGTCGCCTTCGTGATGGTATTGGCGTTCGGCGACGATGAACGGCTGCTGCTTGCCGGCCGGCCCGAGGAACAGCACGTCGCCTTCCATCGGCAGGCATTCGATGGGGGGCAGCGCGAGATACGCGTCCTGGTTGCCGCCGCGCGGCATCAGTTTTTCGATCTTGCGTGAGGCCGCTTCGGTCCATTCGATGTCGAGCTGGATGTTGCTCATTGTGTTTCTCCGCGCGTGGCGCGCACAAAAGGTTGGGTCTACGCCGACCGGGGCGTTTTCGAGGTGCGCGACTTTAGCATACCGCGCCCGCGCGCCGTGGCGGCGGCGATGCGCACAACACCACAAACGCGGCAGGTGGCGCCGCGAATAAAAAAGCCGATGACGGCAAGACCGGCATCGGCTTCATTTCCGGGAAGGCGCTGCCCGCTTGCGCTGGGCTGCGCGCCGTCTGGCCTTCCCTGTTCTTACTGGGCGGGGGCCTTCTTGTGATGCGGGTGCCCCGGCTTGTGATGCGTCATGGGTGCCGGCGCGGGTGCGGCTTCCTGTTGCTGCTGCAGGGCCTGGGCGCGTTGCAGGACGTCGTCGGCTCTGGCCGGATCGGTGCTCATCGTGATGCCGTTATCCGACTGCGCATGCGCAGCGCCCGCCAGTGCGGAAAGTGAAATCAGGACTGCGAGGGACACTTTTTTCATCTCTACCTCCGAAGGAGCGGTTTATGGACCCAGCCGGTACCTGTCCAAGCAGGATGGACATGCCATTCTAACGATCAAATACTCGCTCCAGATGACATCGCGTAACCCGTTCGCGCGGGAGTTACATCTCGTTACATCTGGCGCCGCGATAAGGTCATACTAGAACCAGCCGATCATCCGATACACATAAAACTGGACAACCCCAATCGATTCGTGGAGCGCCGTTTCGGCGGACTTGAGATTGGCCACGCGCGGAAGCAGCCCGCGCTCGACGCGGCGCACGTTGGATACCGCGGGCAACGGATTCATGTCGAAACGCTGGAAATCGAGCATCGCGCGGCGCATCTGGTACGACGACGTCACGAGCAGGAGCGTTTCATCGTTGCCGGCACGGACGATGGGCGCGACGTTGCGCGCGTTCTGATAAGTCGTGAGGCTCTGGTTTTCGAGCACGAGATCGGTGCCCGGCACACCGGCGCGCAGCAGATAGGGCGCGTAGTTGTCGGCCTCGGCGCTCGCATGGTGCTCCGGGTTGCCGCCACTCACGATCACGCGGCATGTGCCGCCCGCGCGCGCGCACAGCGCGTGCAGTTCGGCGGCAAGGGCAATGCGTGCGTACACGTCGCGGGCGGGGACCAGTTGGCCATCGCGGGATTCGGTGCCGCCGCCCAGCATGATGATGGCGGTGCGCGCACCGAAGCGCGCCGGGCCGATTTTCGCCTGATCGTAGGGAGTGCGATATAACGCCGGCTGCGCAACATCGAGCAGCACCCCGGTGAGCCAGCCGGTGGCGAGCAACCAGAAGACCAGTGCCCCGCAGGCTGCGACACGCCAGCGCGCGTTGCGCCACAGCAGGCCGAGCGCAATAAATAGCGCAAACAAAACGATTAGAATCAATTTGGATGAGGTAACGTATTGTTTTCGGGAAAATGCGCGTCCAACCGACCTTTGCGCCGCGAACGTGGCGCGGCGTTGGCCGTGCGGGAAGCGGTGAAGCCGCTTTCACGGGGGCCCGGATAACCTGCAGTCCCTGCCGCTGCTCAGCGCGCGGATGGGCGCGTGGGCCCGCCAGGGCACAGACTGCGCCGTTCTCAGGTCCGCATTGCGCCGCTGCCGGTTCGCGCGAGGCTCAATGATCGCAGGACTGCATTTTAAGAAAGAAGTGAGATGACCACGTATTCCAACGAAGCAGTACTCGAAGCGCTACGGCGGGTGCAGTATCGGCAGGTTCCGTGGGCGCGTCGTCCTGAAGTGTTCCAGTATTTGCGCGATCTCGGCATGATGGACATCGTCCGGCAACGCACGGTTGCGCCGGCGCCGGGCTTCCATGCGCCGGTCGATATCGCGGTGCTCACCGATCGCGGCCGCGCCGAATTCGCCCGGCTCGCACGCGACGAGCGCACGCTACAGTGGAGCGCGCATCGCGTGGCCGACTACGTCGCGCAGCGCGTGCCCCAATCCGGCCTCGAAGCCAGCCAGTAAGTACTCTACCTTCTTCGTCCCGCCAAAAAAAAGCCCGCATCGAAAGATACGGGCTTACCGGAATTACTGCTGCCACGCTGTGCTTGATGGCATAAGGGTAGACCGCAGGTCAGGCGCGGTGGTTCCCCGGGGCAGGGTATATGCTGAGCCGCGGCGTTCCAGGGCGGTCTTGCCGCCTTCCGTGATCGCCGATGCTCTTTCATCGGTCCCGTCGGTCCCGGCGGTCGTCCCTACGGTTCCCTCAATGGTGTTTCGCTAGCCGGCTCACTGCCGCCGCGTCGGTTCCTGCCTCTGTGGCGCGCTGCGGCGGGCATTGTCCGCAATGTCGCCGCGTAAATCGCCACGAGGCACCGGCGGCTTGCCCGCGTTCGGACCAGGCGCTGCGGGCGGCTGGGCGTGGGCGCCGGTGCGCGACACCGGCCATGGCGGTGCCGAGGCATGCGGCGGTTGCGCAGCGACGCTGAACGACACGAACGACGCCGTTGGCGCGAACAGGGCAAAGAGGGCGAGGGGGGCGAGCGCGGACAGCGAAACCATGATGCCCCGGATGTGCAGGTTCATGGATTTCATGGTGGTTCCCCGTCAATCCGGTTTCTTGACGTTAATGGACATGGTCCTAAGCTAACGTCGGAAGCGAAAGCGCGCTGTAAATATTGGTAAAGAGATGTATCGCGCGGTGCCTATCGCTTTGTTGCGGACGCAGCGATGCTCAACGCAGTCTGGTTGAGCCGTGCAGGCGCGGCGGTTTTGGCCCAGGACCGGAAACGGTCTGCGACGGCCGCGACGTGCGCCAGGGGTGGGAGAAAAACACGCCGGGTGCATGAGGCACCCGGCGGGAAAGCAAGTGAAGCGTGGCTCAGGCCATCTTGACCGGTGCGCGCCACGATTCCGGGTTGGTCCAGAACGCGCCACGCAGGCGATCGCGGCTCGGCGGTGCGGGCGGCTTGGTCGCCGTGGCGCCGATACGGCCGCGCAGCGAAATTTCGCGGCCGTTCGTGCTCAGTCGCTTGACGATTTCCGCCAGCGTACCGTCTGCCTGCCACTCGTCGAAACGGCGGCGGCAAGTCGGCGGCGAGGGGTAGCGGCCCGGCAGCTTGGACCAGCCTTCACCCGTCGAAAGCACCCAGAGCACCGCGTTGACCACAGCACGCGCTTCGACGCGAGGCCGTCCGCGCCGTTCGCTCCGTGCCGGTTCAGCACAGAACAACGCCTCGACCAGCGCCCATTCGTTGTCTCTCAAATCGTCGAACAGCATCATGTTTCACCTCAGCGAAGCTATCTCCGGTGCGCTGCCCCGCGCTGCGCACTCTTCATGTACTCCCGGCCGGATGCCGGAGTACCAGGCGGGCCCGGCTGGATCGTCCCGGACTGCATGCTTCCGGTACATCCATCGAACCTGTGCGTGCCTTAATGCGAAAACCGTGCCAGCACGTACGTTCTCGTCTTGAAGCCGCGTGGCGCCAAGCCCGCGCGGGAGATTGCCAGGGGCGTATAAGACTCGAAAACACTTATCGAAGAAATCGGGAGAATCACCAATCTTGTGCAAGCAGGCCCGTCCACCGTGCGTTTGCGCCGTATTGCTGCACTGCGGCGAATAGTCGGGGGCGTCATGTTGTTACCCGTAACAGTGCGCAGCCGACATAAAATTGCATGAAAACGAACAATTCATGAGGCGAGTGGATGAATGTGACGCTGCGGCAGTTGCGAGTGTTCATCGAGGTTGCCCGGCTGCAGAGCTTTAGCCGGGCAGGGGACGAAATCGGGCTCACGCAGTCGGCGGTGAGCCGTTGCGTGCGCGAGCTCGAAGCCGAGATTGGCGTGAAGCTCGTCGATCGGACCACGCGCGAGGTGCAGCTCACGGATGTGGGCGCGAACCTGATCGCGAGCATTCCACGGTTGCTCAACGATCTGGACGACGCCTTGCGCGAAATTCGCGAGATTGGCGAGCAGCGGCGCGGCCGCGTCGTCGTGGCGGCGAGCCCGACGGTCGCGTGCCGCTTGATGCCGCAGGTCGTGGCCGCGTGCGGGCGGCAGTTTCCTTACATTACGCTTGGATTGCGCGACGACGTGCAGAGCGACGTCGTCCGCAAGATCCGCTCGGGCGAGGTGGACTTCGGCGTCATCATCGGGCCCTTTGTCGCTGAAGATCTGGAAACGGAGTGTCTGACTACGGACTCGTTCTGTGTGGTCGTGCGCGGCGATCACGCGCTCGCGCTAAGCCAGGAAGTCTCGTGGAAGGAACTGGACGGCGAACGCCTCGTGATGCTCGACTACGCCTCGGGCAGCCGCCCGCTGATCGACGCCGTGATGAGCGAGCAGGGCGTGCGCGCCCGGGTGGTGCAGGAGCTGGGCCACCCCGCCACGGTATTCGGCCTTGTCGAGGCGGGCGTGGGCATCAGCGTGCTGCCCTGGCTCGCGCTGCCCGTTCCGGCGGGCGCGCCCTTGCTCGCGCGCCCGCTTGTGCCGCGCGCAGAGCGCACCGTCGAGCTGGTGCGGCGGCGCGACCGCTCGCTTTCGCCGGCCGCCGAGGCGGTGTGGACGCTGATCCGTCAACTGGCCGGACAGCCCGAAGCGCAGCACTGAGACCACCGCGCCGGCGCTTGCGGGCGCGGACCGCACGGCGCCCGGCCGCGCGCTACACTTCACGTTTTCCCACATTCTGCTAGCCCGAACCTCCGATGAGCGATCTCGATCCGTCGTCCTCCGTCTCCCTGCCGCGCGAAGCGGTGCGTGCGTTGCGCTCGTCGCAGATCCGCGAAGTGGCGAACGCCGGGTTCGGCGTTCCCGACGTGCTGCCGTTCTGGTTCGGCGAGTCCGACCGCGTGACGCCGCCGTTCATCCGCGAGGCGGCTGCCGAGGCGCTCGGGCGCGGCGACACGTTTTACACGCACAACCTCGGTATCGCGCCGCTGCGCGAATCGCTCGCGCGTTACGTGAGCGAACTGCACGGCGCAACGCCGGTGGACAACCTCGCGGTGACGAGCGCCGGCGTCAACGCGCTGATGCTGGCGGCCCAACTCGTCGTGGGCGCGGGCGATCGGGTGGTGGCAGTGACCCCGCTGTGGCCGAACCTCGTCGAAATTCCGAAGATTCTTGGCGCCACGGTCGAGACGGTCTCGCTCGGCTACGGCGAGCACGGCTGGACGCTCGATCTCGACCGGCTGCTGGCGGCGCTCACGCCCGACACGCGCATGCTCATGATCAACTCGCCGAACAACCCGACGGGCTGGGTGATGACGCGCGAACAACAGCGCGCGGTGCTCGAGCATTGCCGACGCCTCGGCATCTGGATCGTCGCCGACGAGGTCTACGAGCGCCTTTATTACGGCGACGCGAATGAGCGCACCGCGCCCTCGTTCCTTGACATCGCGTCGCGAGAAGAGCGGCTGATCTGCGTGAATTCGTTCTCGAAGGCCTGGCTCATGACCGGCTGGCGGCTCGGCTGGATGGTCGTGCCGCGCACCTTGACCGACGATCTCGGCAAGCTGGTCGAGTACAACACCTCGTGCGCACCTTCGTTCGTGCAGCAGGCGGGCATTGCCGCGGTCGAGCACGGCGAGCCGTTCACACGTGCGCTCGTGGCCGATCTGCGCGCCTCGCGCGACCACCTCGCCGCGGCGCTTGCCAAGCTGCCTGGCGTCGATGTGAAAGTGCCGCACGGCGCGATGTACCTGTTTTTCCGGCTGGCGGGCGCGCAGAACAGCCTCGAGCTGTGCAAGGCGCTGGTGCGCGACGCGGGCCTCGGACTCGCGCCGGGCAGCGCGTTCGGCCCGCAAGGCGAAGGCTTCGTGCGCTGGTGCTACGCGTGCGATCCGGCGCGGCTCGACGCGGGCGTCGAGCGCCTCGCGCGTTACCTGGAGGCGGTGGGAGCGCATTGAGCCGTAGCGCGGGAGCGCGCCGGGCCGGTGTCGCGCGAGGGAGCGCAAGGCAGCGGCCCGGCCCCGGTTAAAATGAGGCCGCTCATGCGGAATGGCGTCTTTACGCACCCAGCGTTTTTGCGTAATATGGCGCTCAGTCAAGCGATTCCCTGCGGGAAATTCGCGGCTCCCTCCGGCTGGGTCTGGCTCTTTGCCTGAATTTCGGCCCCCCGGTGCGTGCTCCCATCAATATGACCGATCAGAATCGGGCGAGCGCGTCTCCAGTTCCATATCGTCTTTCGTCTGTCTGATCCGGTTCCTTGAACCTGATTTACCTTACTTAGGGTCTGACCTGGCTGCATGAATACCCAAGAGGCGAAAATCGTCCTCGAGACTGCATTGATCTGCACGCAGGAGCCGTTGAAGATCGGCGAACTGCGCAAACTGTTTGCCGACGATATTTCGGCCGACACGGTCCGCAACCTGCTCGAAGACCTGCGGCATGAATGGTCCGGGCGCGGCGTCGAGCTGGTGGGGCTCGCGTCGGGCTGGCGCTTTCAGAGCAAGCCGGCCATGCGGACGTACCTTGACCGGTTGCACCCCGAAAAGCCGCCGCGCTATTCGCGCGCGGTGCTCGAAACGCTCGCGATCATCGCGTACCGGCAGCCGGTCACGCGCGGCGACATCGAGGAAATTCGTGGCGTCACGGTCAATACGCAGGTCGTCAAACAGCTCGAGGACCGTAACTGGATCGAAGTGATCGGTCATCGTGACGTGCCGGGACGTCCGGCGCTCTATGCAACGACGCGGGAGTTTCTCGACGATCTCGGACTGAAGTCGCTCGACGAGCTGCCGCCGCTCGACGATCCGTCGAGCCAGTTCGGCGAGCAACTGCTTGCCCAGCACGCGATCGAGTTTCCCGATAGCGCCGCAGCGCAGTTCGTCGCGGAAGGTCAGCCCGAGGCGGCCGACGCTGACGCCGCAGGCGCGGAAGATGCGGGAGCGACGACAGTAGCCGGGGGCGAAACGCACGAAACGCAAGCAGCCCACGAAACGGAAGCTGCGCACGAGGTGGCAGGCGCAAACGTTGCGTACGCAGCCGACGCCTCGGGCGACGCGGGACATGGCGAAACAAGCCTCGCGCAGCACGGGTCAATCCCGGATGCTCACGTGCAGGATGCCGCGCACGCAGCAGATGCGGCGGGCGAAGAAGAACACGAAGACCGCCGCGACGCGGCGCAGGACGACCCCGTCTCGACGACGGACGACGAAGCCGCACGACGCGGCATCTGAAGCAACAAGCATTTTTGACGCGCCCCGCAAGCGGGCGCGCAACCTGACATTTTGAGGTTGTTTTGACTGATATCCACGACACCGATTCGACCGACGCGTCCGAATCCGCTCGCCGCGCGTCCTCCGCGCGCGACGATGACACGCGCGCTTCGCAGGTCGAAGGCGAAGCACAGGGCGGCGAGGGCGAAGATCGTCCGCGCCGTGGTCTGCGCCGCGGGCCGCGCAGCCTGATCGCGCGCCGCCGAGCAGGCGCGAAGGCGAAGGCCGCTGAAGGCGCGGAGGGCGCCGACGTGTCCGCAGCGCCTGACGCCGAGCCGCCGCAAGCGACAGCTGAGCGCGCTCCCGCCGGGCGCGCGCCGCGCAAGGAAGGCGGCGCGAAGAAGGCGGGCCGCGGCCAGAACGCCGGTGGCGCCGGCCGGGGCGAGCGTCAAGGCGAGCGTCAGGCCGAGCGTCAGCAAGGCGCGGGCAAGCGCCAGAAGGGCCAGGGCCGCACCGAAGGCCAGCCGGCTGCCGCCACGGGCGAGTCCACACCGGACGATCTGTTCCTCTATGTGACTTCGCCGGCGTTCGACGCCGACAACGGCGCCGGTTCGGGCGTGCGCGCACCGATGCTGCGCCGCGGCCGCGCCCAGCAGCCCAAGCGCGTGCTGAGCCCCGACGACGACGCGCCGAAGCTGCACAAAGTGCTGGCGGACGCGGGCATGGGCTCGCGCCGCGACATGGAAGAGCTGATCATTGCCGGGCGCGTCTCGGTGAACGGCGAGCCGGCGCACATCGGCCAGCGCATCCTGCCGACCGACCAGGTCCGCATCAACGGCAAGCCTATCAAGCGCAAGCTGCAGAACAAGCCGCCGCGCGTGCTGATCTATCACAAGCCGACTGGCGAAATCGTGAGCCACGCCGATCCGGAAGGCCGCCCCTCGGTGTTCGACCGCCTGCCGCCGATGAAGACGGCGAAATGGCTTGCTGTCGGCCGTCTGGACTTCAACACCGAAGGTCTGCTGATGCTGACGACCTCGGGCGATCTGGCGAACCGCTTCATGCACCCGCGCTACAGCGTGGAGCGCGAGTACGCGGTACGTGTGGTCGGCGAACTGAGCGAGGGGATGCGCCAGAAACTGCTCAAGGGCGTCGAACTCGAGGACGGCCCGGCAAGCTTCCTGCGCATTCGCGATGGCGGCGGCGAAGGCACGAATCACTGGTACCACGTTGCGCTGGCCGAAGGCCGTAACCGCGAAGTGCGGCGTATGTTCGAGGCGGCCGGCCTGATGGTGAGCCGCCTGATCCGCACGCGTCACGGCCCGATCGCGCTGCCCAAGGGCCTCAAGCGCGGTCGCTGGGAAGAGCTCGAAGACAACCAGGTGCGCGCGCTGATGGCGGCGGTCGGCCTGAAGGCCCCGAGCGAAGAGAAGGGCGGTCGTGGCGGCAAGGAGCAGGAACGTCGCCAGCCGGATCCGATGCAGACGTCCATGGGCTTCATCAACCGCGAGCCGGTGCTGAGCTCGCACGGTGCAATGGGGCAGCCGCGTCAGGGCCAGGGACGGCGCGGCGCGACGGGCGGCTTTGGCGGCGGCGCAGGTACCGGTCACGGCAACTTCGGCGCGGGCTCCGGTTTCGGCGGCCGTGGCGGCAACCGCGCGGGCGGCCGCGACGTCGACGGCAACCGTGCTCCGGGCGCGGCGGGCAAGCGTGCGGGCGGCAGCGCCAACGCCAACGGCAATCGCCGCAGCGGCCCGGGCAACGGCGGCAATGCCAATCCCAACGGCAACCGCACGGGCGGCAACAACCGTGGCGGCCAGCGCGGCACGCCGCGCAACCGCACACGCGGCCATTAATTCGCGAGGCATGCGACGCCCGGCCGCGCCAGGCGGTGGGCGTCGCGGCCATGCAACGGCCGCGATGCGTGCGGTATGCGCAGTCGCTGCCTTTTCAGTTGTGCGCGGTTAATGCGTAAAACGCCGGCAAATCCCCCTTGCGAGCCCGTAAATAACGGCAAAAGGCGCCTCTGGCTTGACCGTGGGTTTGCGTTAATGTGCAAAAAAGGCTAGAATCACAAAGTCGCTGGGCGTGCGGCTCTTTTACGTGCTGTAATTCGCGCCCCAGGTGCGACCACCTGGCTAAGTGAGAAGATGGGCGTTTCGCCCATTTTTTTTTGGTTCGCCCCAATTGGTTACCAACAGATGCCGACGTTTCACGTTCGGCATTGTCAATTTGGGGGTTATCCGAACCATGCGCCGGGTCGTTCGTCATCGTGGGGCAAGTAGGTGAGAAGCGCGCGCGCTCACCTGGCGCGCGGCCCGCGAATCCCTAGCGAAGCAAGAATTAGAGCGAAGGAAGTTGCTGGCCCGCTGCGCAGAACATCTGGAGTGGGCATTGTGCAACTGACGGAACTGATTGAAACCACGGTCACCGGGCTCGGTTACGAGCTGGTCGACCTCGAGCGCACCGGGCGCGGCATGCTGACTATCTTCATTGATCAGCCCGCGGGGATCGCGATCGAGGACTGCGAGAAGGTCACGCGTCAGCTGCAGCACGTTCTGACGGTCGAGAACATCGACTACGAGCGGCTCGAGGTTTCGTCGCCCGGTCTCGACCGTCCGCTGAAAAAACTGGCGGACTTCGAACGCTTCGCAGGCTGCGAAGCGGTAATCACGTTGAAAAAGCCATTGGACGGACGGAAATCGTACCGGGGCATCGTGCATGCTCCCGAAGGCGAATCCATCGGTCTGGAATTCGAAGGGAAGGCGGGTCCTGCGATGCTTGATTTCACGCTCGCAGATATCGACAAAGCACGCCTTGTCCCCAAAGTTGACTTTAGGAGCCGCAAACAATGAGTCGCGAAGTGTTGATGCTGGTGGATGCGCTGGCACGCGAGAAGAATGTCGACAAGGACGTGGTGTTCGCCGCCCTTGAAGCGGCGCTTGCGTCGGCCTCCAAGAAACTCTTCGACGAGGATGCGGATATCCGCGTGCATATCGATCGCGAAAGCGGCGAGCACGAAACGTTCCGTCGCTGGCGCGTCGTGCCGGACGAGGCGGGCCTGCAGGAGCCGGACCAGGAAATCCTGCTGTTCGAAGCACGCGAGCAGGACCCGGAAGCGCAGATCGACGGTTTCGTCGAGCAGCCGGTGCCTTCGGTCGAGTTCGGCCGTATCGGCGCGCAGGCCGCCAAGCAGGTCATCCTGCAGAAGGTGCGCGACGCCGAGCGCGAGCAGATCCTGAACGACTTCCTCGAGCGCGGCGAAAGCATCATGACCGGCACGGTCAAGCGCATGGACAAGGGCAACTTCATCGTCGAATCCGGCCGTGTGGAAGCGCTGCTGCGCCGCGACCAGCTGATTCCGAAGGAAAACCTGCGCGTGGGCGACCGCGTGCGTGCCTGGATTGGCAAGGTCGACCGCACCGCCCGCGGCCCGCAGATCGAACTCTCGCGCACGGCGCCCGAGTTCCTGATGAAGCTGTTCGAAATGGAAGTGCCCGAAATCGAACAGGGCCTCCTCGAGATCAAGGCGGCGGCGCGTGATCCGGGCGTGCGCGCCAAGATCGGCGTGGTGGCCTATGACAAGCGCATCGACCCGATCGGCACCTGCGTCGGCATCCGCGGCTCGCGTGTGCAGGCCGTGCGCAACGAGCTCGGTGGCGAAAACGTCGACATCGTGCTATGGTCGGAAGATCCCGCACAGTTCGTGATCGGCGCGCTCGCGCCGGCTGCCGTGCAGTCGATCGTCGTCGACGAGGAAAAGCACTCGATGGACGTCGTGGTCGACGAGAGCGAACTCGCGGTCGCGATTGGCCGTAGTGGCCAGAACGTGCGTCTCGCCAGCGAGCTGACCGGCTGGCAAATCAATATCATGACGCCGGACGAATCCGCGCAAAAGCAGAATCAGGAGCGCACGGTGCTGCGCGACCTGTTCATGGCGCGTCTCGACGTGGATGAAGAAGTCGCCGACATCCTGATCGACGAAGGCTTCACGAGCCTCGAAGAGATCGCCTACGTGCCGCTCAACGAAATGCTGGAAATCGAGGCGTTCGACGAGGACACCGTGCACGAGCTGCGCAACCGCGCTCGCGACGCACTGCTCACGCAGGCGATTGCGAACGAGGAGAAGGTGGAAAGCGCCGCGCTGGACCTGAAGAGTCTGGACGGTATCGACCCGGACCTGCTCGCGAAACTGGCGCAGCATGAAGTTCACACCCGCGACGAGCTCGCCGAGCTGGCCGTGGACGAGCTGGTCGAAATGACGGGAATGGAAGAGGACGCCGCCAAGGCGTTGATCATGAAGGCACGCGAGCACTGGTTCCAGTGACCCGGTAACGGGAAACGACCCCAGGGCGCGACGAGCAGGAAGCGACCATGACCCACTGATCTGATCGCGGCGGAGCCTTGCAGGAAGCAAGGCACCCAAGGCCGCATGACCCGATGTCAACCGCAAGGAATCGGTCCTTGCATTAAGAGGAATGAATGGCGAGTAACAACGTAGCCCAATTTGCCGCGGAACTGAAGATGCCTGCCGGCGTGCTGCTGGAGCAGCTGCAGGCGGCGGGCGTCACGAAAGCGAGCGAAGCCGACTCCTTGTCCGAAACGGACAAGGCGCGTCTGCTCGACCACTTGCGCAAGTCTCACGGCTCGACTGATGCAGACAAGCGCAAGATCACGCTGACGAAACGGCATACGTCGGAAATCAAGCAGTCCGATTCGACGGGTAAGGCTCGCACCATTCAGGTCGAGGTGCGCAAGAAGCGCACGTTCGTCCGCCGCGACGAGTCCGCCGGTGAGGCGGAGGCATCGAATCATGCCGCCGACGCAGCCGCTGCCGCCGAAGAGGCGGAGCTGCAGCGCCGCGAGGAAGAAGCGCGCCGCGAGGCAGAACTGCTCGAGCGTCAGGCCCTGGAGCTCAAGGAGCGCCAGGAACTGCTCGCGCGTGAAGAGTCCGAGCGCCGCGCGCGTGAAGAGGCCGCCGAGGCCGAGCGCCGCCGTGCCGAAGAAGAAGCTGCAAAGAAGAAGGCAGCGGCCGACGCCGCCGCTCGCGAACTGGCCGCTCAGGCCGTGGCCGCACAGCGCAACGCCGAAGCGGAAGCCAAAGAAGTGAAGCAACAGCAGGACCAGCAGGAAGAACAGCGCGCCGCAGCCGAGCGCGCCGCGCAGCGCGAAGCGGCCCAGAAGGCCGAAGTCGCTGCACGCGAAGCCGCCGAAAAGGCGCAGAAGGAACAGGACGAGATCGCTCGCCGCCGTGCGGCTGCCGAAGCCGAAGCGCGCGCGATCCGCGAAATGATGAACACGCCGCGCAAGGCGCAGGTGAAGGCGCCCGAGCCGCCCAAGCCCGTCGAGCCGCCCAAGCCCGCTGAGGCCAAGGGCACGCTGCACAAGCCGGCGCGTCCGGAAGGTGCGCCGGCGCGTCCGGCCGGCGGTGCAGGCGCCGCGGCGAAGAAGCCGGCCACGACGGCCGCGCCTTCGACGAGCGCGCCGGGTGCAGGCGCGGGCGACCGCAACAAGAAGCCGGGCGCAGGCAAGGGCGGCTGGCAGGACGACGCGGCCAAGCGCCGTGGCATCAAGACGCGCGGCGACTCGTCGGGCGGCGTGGATCGCGGCTGGCGCGGTGGCCCGAAGGGCCGTGGCCGTCACCAGGACGCTTCGACGTTCCAGGCGCCGACCGAGCCGATCGTGCGTGAAGTGCACGTGCCGGAAACCATCACGGTGGCCGACCTCGCGCACAAGATGTCCGTGAAGGCATCGGAAGTCATCAAGGCGATGATGAAGATGGGCCAGATGGTCACCATCAACCAGATGCTCGACCAGGAAACGGCGATGATCATCGTCGAGGAACTTGGCCACCGTGCGGTTGCCGCGAAGCTCGACGATCCGGAAGCGCTGCTGGTCGAAGGCCAGGCCACGGGTACGGACGCAGAGCAACTGCCGCGTCCGCCGGTCGTCACCGTCATGGGTCACGTCGACCACGGCAAGACCTCGCTGCTCGACTACATCCGCCGCGCCAAGGTCGCAGCGGGCGAAGCGGGTGGCATTACGCAGCACATCGGCGCATACCACGTCGAAACGCCGCGTGGCGTCATCACGTTCCTCGACACGCCGGGTCACGAGGCCTTCACGGCCATGCGTGCTCGCGGTGCGAAGGCAACCGACATCGTCATTCTGGTGGTCGCGGCCGACGACGGCGTGATGCCGCAGACGAAGGAAGCGATCTCGCACGCGAAGGCTGCGGGTGTGCCGCTCGTCGTGGCGATCAACAAGATCGACAAGCCCGATGCGAACCCCGAGCGCGTGAAGCAGGAGCTCGTGGCGGAAGGCGTCGTGCCGGAAGAGTACGGCGGCGACTCGCCGTTCGTGCCGGTGTCGGCGAAGACCGGCGCGGGCATCGACGATCTGCTCGAAAACGTGCTGCTGCAAGCCGAAGTGCTGGAACTGAAGGCACCGGTCGAAGCACCGGCCAAGGGCATCGTCATTGAAGCGAAGCTCGACAAGGGCAAGGGTCCGGTTGCCACGATTCTCGTCCAGTCGGGTACGCTCAATCGCGGCGACGTCGTACTGGCAGGCAGCGCCTACGGCCGTGTGCGCGCCATGCTCGACGAAACGGGCAAGCCCACGAAGGAAGCCGGCCCGTCGATCCCGGTCGAAATCCAGGGTCTCTCGGAAGTGCCGGGCGCGGGCGAAGAAGTCATCGTGCTGCCGGACGATCGCAAGGCGCGTGAAATCGCCATGTTCCGTCAAGGCAAGTTCCGCGACGTCAAGCTCGCGAAGCAGCAGGCCGCGAAGCTCGAAAACATGCTCGAGCAGATGGGCGAAGGCGAAGTGCAGAACCTGCCGCTCATCGTCAAGGCGGACGTGCAGGGTTCGCAGGAAGCGCTGGTGCAATCGCTGCTCAAACTGTCGACCAGCGAAGTGCGCGTGCAGATCGTGCACAGCGCGGTCGGTGCGATCAGCGAGTCGGACGTCAACCTGGCAACGGCTTCGAAGGCGGTCATCATCGGCTTCAATACGCGTGCAGATGCGCAGGCGCGTAAGGTGGCCGAGGCGAACGGCATCGACATCCGCTACTACAACATCATCTATGACGCAGTGGATGAGGTGAAGGCGGCGATGTCCGGCATGCTCGCGCCGGAGAAGCGCGAGACGGTGACGGGTATGGCCGAGGTGCGTCAGGTGATCCGCGTGCCGAAGGTCGGCCTGATCGCGGGTTGTATGATCACGGACGGTTTCGTCAAGCGTTCGTCGTCGGTGCGCGTGATTCGCAACAACGTGGTCATCCATACCGGCGAACTCGACTCGCTCAAGCGCTTCAAGGACGACGTCAAGGAAGTCAAGCAAGGCTTCGAGTGCGGTATGTCGATCAAGAACTTCAACGACATCGTCGAAGGCGACCAGTTCGAAGTGTTCGAGATCACCGAAGTCGCGCGTACGCTGTAATACAGCGACGCCTGCGGGCCGGCCTTCGGGCGGCTCGTTTGCCGCGGTTCGCCGCGGGTTTGCCGATAACGGGCGGGGCAGGCGCTGGCCAGCCCCGCCCGTTTTGTTTTTGTGCGGCCGTGTGTGCGCCGTTATGGACGCAACGCCGCCTGAATGCCTCGTAGATCAAGAGGTGGAACCATCATGCCGAAAAAACGTACCTCCCCGAATCGCAACGTGCAGATCGCGGACCAGATCCAGCGCGATCTGTCTGAGCTGATGCGCGAAGTGAAGGACCCGCGAGTCGGGCTCGTGACGATCCAGAGCGTGGAACTCACGCCCGACTACGCGCACGCCAAGGTCTACTTCACGACCCTCACGGGCGACCCGAAGACCACGCAGGAAGCGCTCAACCACGCCGCCGGCCACCTGCACAACCAGCTCTTCAAGCGCCTGCACATTCATACGGTGCCGACGCTGCATTTCCACTATGACCAGTCGGTCGAGAAGGGTGTCGAGATGTCGCGCCTCATCGACGAGGCGAACGCGACGCGCGCGAAGGACGACTGACGCGGGCAATGACTGCATCATCGAAACAGAATCAGGGCGCGCCGCGACCTGACGCGGCCCGACCTAAGGCGGCCCCACCCAAGGTGCCGCGCCGCCTGCTCGACGGCGTGCTGCTGCTCGACAAGCCCGTTGGCCTCTCCAGCAACGACGCGCTGATTCGCGCGAAGCGGCTTTATCGCGTGAAGAAGGCAGGCCACACCGGCACGCTCGATCCGCTCGCGTCGGGCTTGCTGCCGCTGTGCTTTGGCGAAGCGACCAAGTTTTCGCAGGATCTGCTCGAAGCCGACAAGACGTATGAAGCGACCATGCGCCTCGGCATTCGCACGGCAACGGGCGACG
This sequence comes from Paraburkholderia sp. J10-1, assembly GCF_905220165.1. Classification (NCBI taxonomy): domain Bacteria; kingdom Pseudomonadati; phylum Pseudomonadota; class Betaproteobacteria; order Burkholderiales; family Burkholderiaceae; genus Paraburkholderia; species Paraburkholderia sp. J10-1. The sequence goes on from NZ_CAJMYW010000012.1 coordinate 81,482, forward strand.
CCGAAGGCGAGGCGGTCGAAACGCGCGAGGTCGCCTGCGACGAAGCCGCAGTGCGTGAAGCGATGGGGCGCTTTCTCGGCGACATCGTGCAGGTGCCGCCCATGTATTCGGCGCTCAAGCGCGACGGCAAGCCGCTCTACGAATACGCGCGTGCGGGGCAGACGGTCGAGCGCGAAGGGCGCGAGGTAAAGATTCTTGCGCTGGAGATGATCGCATGCGCGCTTCCCGAGACGCCTGAGGTCACGTTTCGCGTGACGTGCAGCAAGGGCACGTACGTCCGCACGCTGGCCGAGGATATCGGCGAGGCGCTGGGCTGCGGTGCGCATCTCGTGATGCTGCGGCGTACGGGTGTGGGCGCGCTCACGCTCGAGCATGCGGTGACGCTCGAAGCGCTCACCGCCGCTGACGAGCCCGAGCGCGACACCTGGCTGCAACCTGTCGACGCGCTGCTTTCCACGTTTCCCGCCTTGACGCTCAATGAAGAGGCGGCGCGCCGCTTCATGCACGGCCAGCGCCTGCCGCTCAACGAGCTGGTGCTCGATCGCGCGGCTTGCGAAGCGGCCGAACGCGTGCGTGTGTATGCGGAAGATGGGCGCTTGCTCGGCGTGGCGAAGGCCGCGAACGGCGTGCTTGCGCCGGAGCGGCTGGTCGTGAGCGGCGCGGCCTGAGCGAACTCGAATCGCGCCTCGGGCGCACCAACAAAAACGGCACGCCGGTGAACAACCGGACGTGCCGTTTTGCTATGGACAGCGGCAAGCGCTAACGCATGAGCCTCAATGCGCCGCCGAAGCCGCCGCACCCGCGTCCGCACCGCCTGAACGTTCGGGCCGCGTGATCCAGATGAGCGCGATCAGCACGATGAAGATCACCGAGGAAATCCAGAACAGGTCGTTCACACCGAGTTGCGCGGCCTGCTGTGAGAGCATCCGGTCGAAGAGCCCGTGCGCCTGGGAAGGATCGAGACCCGCGCCCTGGAACTGCTGCATCGACTGGTTGAAGACCGGATTGGTCGGCGTTGCCACTTCGGTCAGGCGTGCATGGTGAAACGTCGTGCGGTGATCCCACGCCGTTTCGAAGATCGAGGTGCCGATACCGCCGCACATGATCCGCACGAAGTTCGACAAGCCCGAGGCCGCCGGAATGCGATGGCCCGGCAGACCCGAAAGCGTGATCGACACGAGCGGAATGAAGAGGCCCGCCATGCCGATGCCCTGGATCAGCGTAGGCAGCGTGAGCGCCCAGGTGTCCACGCCCGTGGTGTAGCGCGAACGCATCCAGAAGCACAGCGCGAACACGATGAACGCCGTGGTCGCGATATAGCGCGGGTCGGTGCGCGGCAGGATCTTCCCCGTGATCGGCGAAAGCAGAATCGCGAAGAAGCCCACCGGCGCCATCACGAGACCCGCGTCGGTGGCGGTGTAGCCGATGTCGGTCTGCAGCCACAGCGGCAGTAGCACGAGGTTGCCGAAATACAGGCCGTAGCCCACCGAAAGCGCGATCGTGCCGCCCGTGAAATTGCGCCGCGCGAACAGTGACAGGTCGACCACGGGGTGATCGGCGGTCAGCTCCCATACCACGAAGAAAGCGAATGCGATGATCGCGGTGAGCGCGAGCACGACGACCGTGGTCGACGAGAACCAGTCGAGGTCCTTGCCCTTGTCGAGCATCACCTGCAGCGAGCCCACCCAGATGATGAGCAGCGCGAGACCCACGCCGTCGATCGGCGCCTTCTTCACGACTGAATCGCGGTTGCGGAAGATTGCCCACGTCGCGAACGCGGCCACGATGCCGACCGGAATGTTCACGTAGAAGATCCACGGCCACGAGATGTTGTCGGAGATCCAGCCGCCCAGAATCGGACCGGCCACCGGCGCGATCAGTGTGGTCATCGACCACATCGAGAGCGCCATGGGCGCCTTCGCGCGCGGATAGCTCGCGAGCAGCAGCGTTTGCGAAAGCGGGATCATCGGGCCAGCCACGGCGCCTTGCAGCACGCGCGAGGCGAGCAGGAAGGGCAGCGTGGGTGCGAGGCCGCACAGCCACGACGAGATCACGAACAGGATGATCGACGCCATGAACAGGCGTACCTGGCCGACACGGTCGGTGAGCCAGCCCGTGAGCGGCACCGAGATCGCGTTGGCGACCGCGAACGAGGTGATGACCCACGTGCCCTGGTCCGACGACACGCCGAGGTCGCCCGAGATCGACGGGATCGACACGTTCGCGATCGAGGTGTCGAGCACGTTCATGAACACCGCGAGCGACACCGCGATCGTGCCGATCACGAGTTGCGCGCCCTGCAGCGGGGGATGCGCGACGGGTTGTTGTGGTGCTGCCATTGCGTCCTTTCCTGTTGACCTGTTGGCGGGCACGCGAAACGAAGCGGCGCGGACTGAGGATCAGCCCGCGCCGGTGTTTGCGAGTGCTTTTAGCAGGGCTTCAATCAGCCTTTCGCGCCGGCTTTCGTCGCGTGAGCGGACGACACCTGCGCCTTGGCGGCGGCATTGCCGGTCGCGCTGTTGCCGGCGCTGTTGGCACCGCTGTTGGCGCCATTGCTGGCTGCCTTGTGCGCATTCGGGCCGGCGTTTTCGGCGATGATGCGCGCGATCTCCGCATCGGCTTCTGCGCCGTACTTGGCGAACACATCGGTCTCGTACACCGTGTTCTGCGCGTTGCCGAGCTGCGTGCCCGAATCGTTGCGGATGTTCACGTCCACCTGCATCGAGAGGCCGATACGCAGCGGATGCTTCTGGAGGTCTTCCGGATCGAGCGAGATACGCACCGGCAGACGCTGCACCACCTTGATCCAGTTACCCGTGGCGTTCTGCGCGGGCAAGAGCGAGAAGGCCGAACCCGTGCCCGCCGAGAAGCCCACCACCTTGCCGTGATAGACCACCGAAGAGCCATACACGTCGGCCGTCATTTCGACCGCCTGGCCGATGCGCATGTGCTTGAGCTGCACTTCCTTGAAGTTGGCGTCGACCCACAGCGAGTTCAGCGGCACCACCGACATGAGCGGATTGCCCGGCGAGACGCGCTGGCCCACCTGCACCGTGCGCTTGGCCACGTAGCCGGTGACCGGCGCGGGCAGCGTGTTGCGTGCGTTCGCCAGATAGGCGTCGCGCACCTTGGCGGCGGCAGCCTCCACGTTCGGGTGATTGGCGATGGTCGTGTTGGCGGTCAGCGCGCGGTTCGCGGCGAGCTGTTGCTGCGCGGCTTCGAGCGCGGCTTCGGCGCTGCGCACGGCGTCGCGGGCGTGCGAAATCTCTTCCTGCGAGACGGCGCCCGTCTGCGCGACCTGCATGCGGCGGCGCAGGTCGTCCTGCGCGCGCGAGAGGTCGGCCTGGCGAACCGCGACTTGCGCTTCGTACTGGCTGTCGTCGGCGAAGAGGCCGCGCACCTGGCGTACTGTTTGCGCGAGTTGCGCTTCAGTCTGCTCGAGCGTGACGCGCGCGTCGGCCGGGTCGAGCAGCACGAGCGGGTCACCGACGTTCACGGTTTGGGTGTCGTCCGCTTTCAGTGCGATCACCGTGCCGGTGACCTGCGGCGTGATCTGCACGACGTTGCCGTTCACATAGGCGTCGTCCGTGCTTTCGGTAAAGCGCGCGACGAGGAAGTAGTAGAGGCCGTAGGCAACGGCTGCAATCACGATCACGAGGACAAGCAGCGTCATCATGCGCTTGCGCTTGCCGCTGTTCGCGTTCGGCTGCGGGGCCGCCGGCTGCTGGGGGGTGCTCATGGAAGGATCTCCGGATGCTTGCGTGCTGTTCGTTCAGTTTTTGATGTTCGTGTGCTGCCTGGCGCTCAATTCGGCGTGGGCGCGGCGTTTGCCGCGCTCGTCGATGCCGCCGCGTTCTGCGGCGAGCGCGTACCGCGCCATGGTGCGCCGTTCACGTCGCTTTGGCCGCGTGCTTCGCTGCCGACTTCGGCCGGCGGCGTGAGCCCCGCGCCTTGCGCTTCGAAGCCGCCGCCAAGCGACTTGATGAGCGCCATCTGCTGGTCGCGGCGCTGCGCCTTCAGGTTCGACACCGTCTGCTCCGCAGCGAGGCGGTTCTGGTCGGCGGTGAGCACCTGAAGCTGCTCGGAGAGACCCGCCTTGTAGCGGATCACGGCGAGCTGCCAGGCTTTGGTCGAAGCGTCGAGTGCGCGATCCGCGTCCACGAGCTGCTTGTCGGCCGAGCGGATCGTCGACACGTCGGTCGCCACGTCCTGGAACGCGCCGATGAGCGTCTGGTTGTAGTTCGCCACATCGAGCTCGAAGTCGGCGTAGCGGCCCTTCAGCTGCGCACGCAGCGCGCCCGCGTCGAAGAGCGGCAGATGCACGGCCGGCCCGAACTGCGCCTGCCGGCTCGTGAAGTTCAGGAATTTGCCCCAGCCGAACGCATCGAAGCCGAAGCCGGCCGCGAGGTTCACGTCGGGGTAGAACTCGGCCTTGGCTTCCTTGACGTCGTGCATCGCGGCTTCGACTTGCCAGCGCGCGGCGACGATGTCGGGGCGGCGCGCGAGCAGGTCGGCGGGCAGATTGTCGGGCAGCGCGACGTTGGCAACCGGATTGAGCACCGGCTGCGCGATCTGCAGGCCGCGGTCCGGGCCCTTGCCGAGCAGCGCGCCGAGCTGGTAGCGCGTCGTTTCGATCTGGCCGTCGATCTGCGAGAGATTGGCCTGGCTCGTCGCGATGTTGCCGTTCGCCGTCTGTTTCTCGACGTTGGTGTCGAGCCCCGCCACCACGCGGCCGTTCGTGATCGTGCCGATGGTCTTGCGGTTGTCGATCTCGTGCACGGCGATGGCACGCAGCTCATAAAGCTGGGCGAGCTGGTTGTACGTGCGCGCGACCGAGGAGGCGAGCGTGATGCGCGCCTGCTGCATGTCCGCTTCGGCGGCACGCTGCGCGGACACGGCTTGCGCGAGCCGCTGGCGGTTCTTGCCCCAGAGGTCCAGATCCCACGAGGCGCTGGCGAGCACGTTGTTCTCGCTATACCAGGTGCCGCCGTACGGGGGCGGAAAAAGGGCGTTGGCCGAGTACAGCTCGCGGGTCCACGAATAGCTCAGGTTGGCCTTCGGAAAGAGCGCCGAGCGCGAGGTTTCGATGTACGACGAAGCCTTGGCCAGGCGCGCCTGCGCCTGAGCGATGGTCGGGCTGCCTTCGAGCGCCTCGTCGATCAGCTTGGGCAGTTGCGGGTCGCCGAACTGGTTCGCCCAGTCGAGCGAGGGCCACTGGCCGCCTTGCGCCGGAATGCTTTGCGAGCTTTCGAACTGCTGCGGCTGATCGATGGTCTTGTCGCTCTTGATGCCGATGTAGTTCGCGCAACCCGAAAGGGCGAGCGCCGCGACCGCGGCGGCGACCGCCGCCCGGCAGGACAGCGCCCGCACGGCCGGAACTGGCGCAAACTCGGTTTGGGATTTCATTGCTCGTCTCGATGCGTGAGAGTGTGTGGTGATACTGGACGATGCAGCTATTTTCTTGTTCGGCGATTTCAAATTTGCTTGCCCCGTCATCAATTCTCGGGCGAATTCGGGCTTGAACTCTGGCTCGCTTCGCAGCTATTCGAAAGAATCCGCCGCAACATGCTCTTCAGGAAACCGACCTCCTCAGGCGTGAATCCTGCCGAGAGATGCTCCGTGACGCTGCGGAAAATCGCCGGCATGCGCGCGGCGATGGCAAGGCCTTCGGGCGTGAGCGCGAGGCGCACCGCACGGCGGTCTTCGGAGCTGCGCACGCGCTTCAGGAGCCCGCGCTTCTCCAGCCGGTCGACGAGCCGCGTGACGGCGCTCGCGTCGATGCCGTACTCGCGGGCGAGTTCGGCGGCGAGCGTGCATTTGCCGGTCGCCACCATGAACAGGATGCTGGCCTGCTGGCTCGTTACGCCGAGTTCGGCAACGGCGCGCTGGGTGACCATGTTCGACATCGTCGATTTCACCCGCGAGATCAGGTAGCCGACGCTCTCGCCAAGGTCGTAGTCGCGGACTTCGGGCGGGGGCGTGGGAGTCGGATCCGTCATGAGATTCTGCTGCGACTGCAATGGTTGACCAGGCAGGAATTATAGGGGCGGTTAGTTGACGCGGCAAGGTTTATTCTGCCTTTGCCGAGAAACCTTTGCGGAGTAGGGGCTTAATCCGGCCCCGCGGGCATGGGAAAATGCAGGGCCGGCGGCGCGCCGGTTCCGCGGGTTTCTCTCATCGCATGCGTTGCGTGGGTGCGACGCTGGCCAACCCGATCCAGGGTGCTCCCTGATATGCGCGAGATCAATTCATCTGCGCGTGCTATACTTTCAGGTTCCCAAAGTGCGTCATTGCAGCGATGCTGAATTGACCCGCCGGCGATCGTCCAAGACAGTCGTCCGGCGCGGCTCGAAGCGGCGGCCGCGCGCCCTTGCCGGGCCTGCCAGCAGGGCATGCGCGGCGCACTCAACTGTACCCAGGTTCCTATGTCCCGCGCTCTTCGCAACATCGCCATCATTGCCCACGTCGACCACGGCAAGACCACGCTCGTCGACCAGCTCCTCCGTCAGACTGCCACGTTCCGTGACAACCAGCAGGTCGCCGAGCGCGTGATGGACTCGAACGACATCGAAAAAGAGCGTGGTATCACGATTCTTTCGAAGAACTGCGCGGTCGAGTACGAAGGTACCCACATCAACATCGTCGACACCCCGGGTCACGCCGACTTCGGCGGTGAAGTCGAGCGCGTGCTCTCGATGGTCGACTCGGTGCTGCTGCTCGTCGACGCCGTCGAAGGCCCGATGCCGCAAACGCGCTTCGTGACCAAGAAGGCGCTGGCGCTCGGCCTCAAGCCGATCGTCGTCGTCAACAAGATCGACCGTCCGGGCGCGCGTATCGACTGGGTGATCAACCAGACGTTCGACCTGTTCGACAAGCTCGGCGCGACCGAAGAGCAGCTCGACTTCCCGGTCGTCTATGCCTCGGGCCTGAACGGCTACGCTTCGCTGTCGCCGGACGCGCGCGAAGGCGACATGCGTCCCCTCTTCGACGCCGTGCTCGAATACGTGCCGGTTCGCGATGCGGATCCGGAAGGCCCGCTGCAGCTCCAGATCACCTCGCTCGACTACTCGACCTATGTCGGCCGTATCGGCGTGGGCCGCATCAAGCGCGGCCGCATCAAGCCGGGTCAGCCGGTGGCGCTGCGCTTCGGCCCGGAAGGCGAGGTGATGAACCGCAAGATCAACCAGGTGCTGTCGTTCAGCGGCCTCGAGCGCGTGCAGGTCGAATCGGCTGAAGCCGGCGACATCGTGCTGATCAACGGTATCGAAGACATCGGCATCGGCGCCACGATCTGCGCGGTCGACACGCCCGAAGCCCTGCCGATGATCACGGTGGACGAGCCGACGCTCACGATGAACTTCCTCGTGAACTCGTCGCCGCTCGCCGGCCGCGAAGGCAAGTTCGTGACGAGCCGCCAGATCCGCGACCGTCTCACGAAGGAACTGAACCACAACGTTGCGCTGCGCGTGAAGGACACCGGCGACGAAACCACGTTCGAAGTGTCGGGCCGTGGCGAGCTGCACCTCACGATCCTGATCGAAAACATGCGCCGCGAAGGTTACGAGCTGGCCGTGTCGCGTCCGCGCGTGGTGCTGCACGAAGTCGACGGCGTGAAGCAGGAGCCGTACGAAATGCTGACCGTGGACGTCGAAGACGCCCACCAGGGCGGTGTGATGGAAGAGCTGGGCCGCCGCAAGGGCGAAATGCTCGACATGGCTTCGGACGGCCGCGGCCGCACGCGTCTTGAGTACCGTATTCCGGCGCGTGGCCTGATCGGCTTCCAGGGCGAGTTCATGACGCTCACGCGCGGCACGGGCCTGATGAGCCACGTGTTCGACGCCTACGGCCCGGTCAGGGAAGGCACGCTCGGCGAGCGCCGCAACGGCGTGCTGATCTCGCAGGACGACGGCGCGGCCGTGGCCTACGCACTGTGGAAGCTGCAGGATCGCGGCCGCATGTTCGTGAAGCCGGGCGACGCGCTGTACGAAGGCATGATCATCGGCATTCACAGCCGCGACAACGACCTCGTCGTGAACCCGATCAAGGGCAAGCAGCTCACCAACGTGCGCGCCTCGGGCACCGACGAAGCCGTGCGCCTCGTGCCGCCGATCCAGATGTCGCTCGAATACGCAGTGGAATTCATCGACGACGACGAACTCGTGGAAGTCACGCCGCAATCGATCCGTCTGCGCAAGCGTCACCTGAAGGAGCACGAGCGTCGCCGCGCGAGCCGCGAAGCCGGTGCCGAGTAATTTGCAGTTTTATCGCTTTTTTGCCGCACTGCAATGCAAACAGACTCACAGAAAAGCCGCCGCTTGATGGGCGGCTTTTTTGCGTCTGGCGGGGATTGCATTGCGCTGCGGGAAGAGAGCATTGCGAATGCCGCAAGAGCCCATATAAATAGGGTTCCCGCGTGGTGTTCGGTCGCATTGCATCCTGTGGCGAGATGCGCATATGCGCTATACTCCGCGGATGCATGATTTAGGTCCTTCCAAGCAGACTTGATTCGCAATCCGCTAAACGGTCAGGCCGTGGCGCGGAAGGTTGAGTAACCCGCTATTTCTCGAGAAACTCGAAGAAAGGTGAGCGTAAATGTCGGAAACGATGAAGCAATTCCAGCTGAACTCCTATTTGTTCGGCGGCAATGCTCCGTATGTCGAAGAGCTATACGAAGCATATCTTGACAACCCTGCGTCCGTTCCGGACCAATGGCGTGAATACTTCGACGCACTGCAAAACGTGCCGTCGTCGAGTGGCACGACCGACAACGACATCGCCCACGGGCCGATCGTCGAGTCGTTTGCCCAGCGCGCAAAAGCCAATGCATTCGTCCCCAAGGGTGGCGGCGAAGACCTCGCAACGGCTCGCAAGCAAGTCTACGTTCAGTCCCTCATCGGCGCATATCGCTTCCTGGGCTCGCAGTGGGCCAATCTGGATCCGCTGAAGCGTCGCGAGCGCCCGCCTATTCCCGAACTCGAACCTGCGTTCTACGACTTCACCGAAGCCGACATGGACCAGACGTTCAGCGCCACGAACCTGTATTTCGGGTTTGAGCGCGCGACGCTGCGCGAGATCGTCAAGGCGCTGCGCGACACGTACTGCGGCACGATCGGCGCCGAGTACATGTACATCAGCGATCCTGAACAAAAGCGCTGGTGGAAGGAGCGTCTCGAGTCGATCCGCTCGACGCCGAGCTTCTCGAACGACAAGAAGAAGCACATCCTGCAGCGCCTGACGGCCGCCGAAGGCCTCGAGCGCTTCCTGCACACCAAGTACGTCGGCCAGAAGCGCTTCTCGCTCGAAGGCGGCGAGTCCTTCATCGCCGCGATGGACGAAGTCGTCCGTCACGCCGGCGCGAAGGGCGTGCAGGAAATCGTCATCGGCATGGCCCACCGTGGCCGTTTGAACGTGCTGGTCAATACGCTCGGCAAGATGCCGGCCGACCTGTTCGCCGAATTCGAAGGCAAGCACGTCGACGACCTGCCGGCCGGCGACGTGAAGTACCACAAGGGCTTCTCGTCGGACGTCGCAACCGAAGGCGGCCCGGTCCACCTGTCGCTCGCGTTCAACCCGTCGCACCTCGAAATCGTCAACCCGGTGGTCGAGGGTTCGGCGAAGGCCCGTATGGATCGCCGCGGCGATGCAGACGGCCTGCAGGTGCTGCCGGTGCAGATCCACGGCGACGCGGCCTTCGCAGGCCAGGGCGTCGTGATGGAAACGCTGAACCTCGCGCAAACGCGCGGTTACGGCACGCACGGCACGCTGCACATCGTCATCAACAACCAGATCGGCTTCACGACCTCGGACCCGCGCGACGCGCGTTCGACGCTCTACTGTACCGACGTGGTCAAGATGATCGAAGCGCCGGTGCTGCACGTGAACGGCGACGATCCGGAAGCGGTCGTGCTGGCGATCCAGCTCGCGGTCGATTTCCGCATGCAGTACCACAAGGATGTCGTGGTCGACATCATCTGCTTCCGCAAGCTCGGCCACAACGAGCAGGACACGCCGGCTGTCACGCAGCCGCTGATGTACAAGACGATCGCGAAGCACCCGGGCACCCGTGCCCTGTACGCCGAGAAGCTCGTGCAGCAAGGCGTGATCACGGCGGAAGACGGCGACAACTACGTCAAGGCCTACCGCGCCGCGATGGACGAAGGCCACCACACGGTCGACCCCGTGCTCTCGAACTACAAGAGCAAGTACGCGGTGGACTGGGTTCCGTTCCTGAACCGCAAGTGGACCGACGCTGCCGACACGGCAGTGCCGCTCGCCGAACTCAAGCGTCTGGCTGAGCGCATCACCACGATCCCCGAGAACTTCAAGGTTCACCCGCTGGTCGAGCGCGTCATCAACGACCGCCGCGCGATGGGCAAGGGCGAAGCGAAGCTCGACTGGGGCATGGGCGAACACCTCGCGTTCGCGTCGCTGGTCGCTTCGGGCTACGCAGTGCGCCTGACGGGCCAGGACTCGGGCCGCGGCACGTTCACGCACCGCCACGCCGTTCTGCACGACCAGAACCGCGAGCGTTGGGACGATGGCACGTACGTGCCGCTGCAAAACATCGGCGAGAACCAGGCGCAGTTCACGGTGATCGACTCGGTGCTGTCGGAAGAGGCCGTGCTCGGCTTCGAATACGGCTACTCGACCGCTGAGCCGAACACGCTCGTCGCGTGGGAAGGCCAGTTCGGCGACTTCGTCAACGGTGCGCAGGTCGTGATCGACCAGTTCATCTCGTCGGGCGAAGTGAAGTGGGGCCGTGTTTCGGGTCTCACGATGCTGCTGCCGCACGGCTACGAAGGCCAGGGTCCGGAGCACTCGTCGGCGCGTATCGAGCGTTTCCTGCAACTGTGCGCCGAGCACAACATGCAGGTCGTTCAGCCGACCACGCCGGCTCAGATCTTCCACGTGCTGCGTCGCCAGATGATCCGCCTGTTCCGCAAGCCGCTCATCATCTTCACGCCGAAGTCGCTGCTCCGTCACAAGGAAGCCGTGTCGGATCTGTCCGAACTCGCGAAGGGCACGTTCCAGCCGGTCATCGGTGAAGTGGACGAAAGCATCGACGCGAAGAAGGTCAAGCGCGTGGTGGCCTGCTCGGGCCGCGTGTACTTCGACCTCGTCGCGCACCGCCGCGAAGCGAAGGCGAACGACGTCGCGATCATCCGTATCGAACAGCTCTATCCGTTCGCGCACAAGCAGTTCGAAGCGGAGCTCAAGAAGTACGACAACGCGACCGAAGTGGTGTGGGTGCAGGACGAGCCGCAGAATCAGGGCCCGTGGTTCTACATCGAGCACCACCTGAAGGAAGGCATGAAGGAAGGCATGAAGCTCGCGTACAGCGGCCGTCCTGCTTCCGCATCGCCGGCTGTTGGCTACTACGCGAAGCACTACGAGCAGCAGAAGACGCTGATCGAAGGTGCATTCGGCCGCCTGAAGGGCGCGCAGGTCGCGAAGTAAGCACTAGAGCAACCGAACCGGGAAAGCGTGTGAATTCAAGGCACGCTTTCCCGCGCTCAAGTGCGCGACCCGGTTCGTCATACGGGGATGTCCCCGAAAAAGTATTCAGGAAAATCACATGGCTATCGTAGAAGTGAAGGTCCCGCAGTTTTCGGAGTCGGTGTCGGAAGGCACGATGCTGCAGTGGAAGAAGAAGCCGGGCGAAGCGATCGCTCAGGACGAAGTCGTCATCGAGATCGAAACCGATAAAGTCGTGCTCGAAGTGCCCGCGCCGGCAGCCGGCGTGCTGGCCGAGATCCTCGTTGGCGACGGCGCAACCGTCGAGAGCGAACAGGTGATCGCAAAGATCGACACGGAAGCCAAGGCTGGCGCTGCTGCAGCGCCCGCAGCCGCTGCCGCCCCGGCTGCTGCCGCGGCTCCCGCAGCCGCACCGACTGCTGCTGTCGCCGCATCGACGGCCAGCAGCACCGTGGCATCGCCCGCAGCGTCGAAGCTGATGGCGGAAAAGGGTCTGTCGGGCGGCGACGTCGCCGGCACGGGCCGTGACGGCCGCATCACGAAGCAAGACGTGCTCGGCGCTGGCGCACCGAAGGCCGCTCCGGCCGCTGCACCGGCTGCCAAATCCGCTGCTGCTGCGAAGCCCTCGCTGCCGCAAGTCAACGCGCCGGCATCGGCTGCGAACTGGCTCAACGACCGCCCGGAACAGCGCGTGCCGATGTCGCGTCTGCGTGCGCGTATCGCCGAGCGTCTGCTCGAGTCGCAGCAAACCAACGCCATCCTCACGACGTTCAACGAAGTGAACATGGCGCCGGTCATGGACCTGCGCAACAAGTACAAGGACAAGTTCGAGAAGGAACACGGCGTGAAGCTCGGCTTCATGTCGTTCTTCGTGAAGGCTGCGGTTCACGCCCTCAAGAAGTTCCCGCTCGTCAACGCGTCGATCGACGGCAACGACATCGTCTACCACGGCTACTTCGACATCGGTATCGCTGTCGGCTCGCCGCGTGGTCTGGTGGTGCCCATCCTGCGTAACGCAGACCAGATGAGCCTCGCCGACATCGAGAAGAAGATCGCCGAATTCGGCCAGAAGGCCAAGGACGGCAAGCTGTCGATCGAAGAAATGACGGGTGGTACGTTCTCGATCTCGAACGGCGGTGTGTTCGGCTCGATGCTCTCGACCCCGATCATCAACCCGCCGCAGTCGGCGATCCTCGGCGTGCACGCCACGAAGGAACGCGCTGTGGTCGAGAACGGCCAGATCGTGATCCGCCCGATGAACTACCTCGCGATGTCGTACGACCACCGCATCATCGACGGCCGCGAAGCCGTCCTGTCGCTGGTCGCAATGAAGGACGCGCTGGAAGATCCGGCTCGTCTGCTGCTCGACCTGTAATTCGCGTTGTAGCGCGAGCCAGGGCTCACGTCCTGCTCGCGCATCCAGTCTCACACTGAGCGCCTCGCGCGCGGTTTCCGGAAACCGGACACCGCGCGTGGCGCTCACGTCTCGAAAGGATGACCATGTCCAAAGAATTTGACGTCGTCGTGATCGGCGCCGGCCCCGGCGGCTATATCGCGGCGATCCGCGCCGCCCAGCTCGGCAAGTCGGTTGCGTGTATCGAAAAATGGAAGAACCCGGCCGGCGCGCTGAAGCTCGGCGGCACGTGCCTGAACGTCGGCTGCATTCCGTCGAAGGCGCTGCTCGCCTCGTCGGAAGAGTTCGAGAACGCCCAGCATCACCTCGTTGACCACGGCATCAGCGTGGGCGACGTGAAGATCGACGTCGCGAAGATGCTCGCCCGCAAGGAAGGCATCGTCGAGAAGATGACGAAGGGTATCGAGTTCCTGTTCCGCAAGAACAAGATCACGTGGCTCAAGGGCCACGGCAAGTTCACCGGCAAGACCGACGCCGGCGTGCAGATCGAAGTGAGCGGCGAAGGCGAAACCGAAGTCGTCACGGCGAAGAACGTGATCATCGCGACGGGCTCGAAGGCGCGTCATCTGCCGGGCATCCCGGTCGACAACAAGATCGTCGCCGACAACGAAGGCGCGCTCTCGTTCGACACCGTGCCGAAGAAGCTGGCTGTGATCGGCGCCGGCGTGATCGGTCTGGAGCTGGGCTCGGTGTGGCGTCGTCTGGGCGCGGAAGTGACCGTGCTCGAAGCGCTGCCGGAATTCCTCGGCGCGGCTGACGTTGCGCTCTCGAAGGAAGCCGCCAAGCTCTTCAAGAAGCAGGGTCTCGACATTCACGTTGGCGTGAAGGTCGGTGAAGTGAAGGCGACGGACAAGAATGTCACGATCAACTACACGGACAAGGACGGCAACGCGCAAGTGCTCGAAGCCGACCGCCTGATCGTGTCGGTTGGCCGCGTGCCGAACACCGATAACCTCGGTCTCGAAGCGATCGGCCTGAAGGCCAACGAGCGCGGCTTCATCGACGTGGACGACCACTGCGCCACGAGCGTGCCGAACGTCTACGCGATCGGCGACGTGGTGCGCGGCCCGATGCTCGCGCACAAGGCCGAAGACGAAGGCGTGCTGGTGGCCGAGATCATCGACGGCCAGAAGCCGCATATCGACTACAACTGCATTCCGTGGGTGATCTACACCGAACCGGAAATCGCATGGGTCGGCAAGACGGAGCAGCAGCTCAAGGCCGAAGGCCGCGACATCAAGACGGGTCAGTTCCCGTTCATGGCGAACGGCCGCGCGCTTGGCATCAACAAGGCCGACGGCTTCGTGAAGATGATCGCCGACGCCAAGACCGACGAGCTGCTCGGCGTGCACATCATCTCGGCCAACGCATCGGACCTGATCGCGGAAGCCGTGGTGGCGATGGAATTCAAGGCTGCCGCCGAAGACATCGGCCGCATTTGCCATCCGCACCCGTCGTTGTCTGAAGTCATGCGCGAAGCAGCACTCGCGACTGACAAGCGCGCGCTCAACATGTAAGAGCGCCAGGGGCAGGGCGGCCGGCTTTTCTGGCCGCCCTGCCTCGATGTACCAGCATCACGTACGGAGGCGGGTGGGCGTTTGCCCTCCCGCCTTTCCTCATTTGCGGCCCACAAAATGAACGTCACCGAATACTACGAAAACGAACTGCAGAAGCGGGGATACAAGCCCGATACGGCGCAACGCGCCGCGATCGACCGGCTGCAGCGGTGCTATGACGAGTGGGCGGCATACAAGTCGCGGCGTTCGAACGCGCTCAAGAAGTTTCTGATTCACCCGGACCTGCCACGCGGCGTGTACATGTGGGGCGGTGTCGGGCGTGGCAAGAGCTTCCTGATGGACAGCTTCTATGCGGTGGTGCCGCTGCAGCGCAAGACGCGTCTGCACTTTCACGAATTCATGCGCGAGGTGCACCGCGAGCTCGAAGAGCTCAAGGGCCAGGCCGATCCGCTCGACGAACTCGCGCGCCGCATTGCGAAGCGTTATCGCCTGATCTGCTTCGACGAATTCCACGTCTCGGACATTGCCGATGCGATGATCCTCTACCGTCTGCTTGACCGCCTCTTTGAGAACGGCGTGCAGTTCGTGATGACGTCCAACTACGATCCCGATCTTCTCTATCCCGATGGCCTGCATCGCGACCGCATGCTGCCCGCGATCGAGCTGATCAAGAGCAAGCTCGACGTGCTCAACGTCGACGCGGGCGTCGACTATCGGCAGCGCACGCTGGCGCAGGTCGAGGTCTATCACACGCCGCTCGGCGCGGCTGCCGACAAGGCGTTGCGCCACTCGTTCGCAGAGCTTGCTGCCGTGCCCGACGAAAGCCCGCTGCTGCGCATCGAGAAGCGCGAACTCAAGGCGTTGCGCAAGG
This sequence comes from Paraburkholderia sp. J10-1, assembly GCF_905220165.1. Taxonomy (NCBI): domain Bacteria; kingdom Pseudomonadati; phylum Pseudomonadota; class Betaproteobacteria; order Burkholderiales; family Burkholderiaceae; genus Paraburkholderia; species Paraburkholderia sp. J10-1. The sequence goes on from NZ_CAJMYW010000012.1 coordinate 96,759, forward strand.
CCGACGGCGTGGTGTGGTTCGATTTCGCGACGCTGTGCGGCGGTCCGCGCTCGCAGAACGATTATCTGGAACTGGCGAGCCGCTTTCACGCCGTGATCCTCTCAGGCGTCCCGCAGATGACGCCGCGCATGCAGTCCGAAGCGCGCCGCTTTACGTGGCTCATCGACGTGTTCTACGACCACAAGGTCAAGCTGTTGATGTCGGCCGCCGTGCCGCCCGAAGAGCTCTACGTGGAAGGCCCGATGGCCAACGAGTTCACGCGCACGGTGTCGCGTATCGTCGAAATGCAGTCGAAGGAGTATCTCGAAACGCCGCGCCGCATTGTCGATACGGCGCTGACCTGACGGCACGGCGCCCGCACCGCGCGTGCGGGTTGCGGGCGCATGCGCGGCGACACACTGGCATCAGGCTAGTCTCGAAATAGCGCTGCGGCACCTTTTTCAAGATTCGGACTCGTCTGATAGGGACGGCGAGGGCGAGTGGATATCGTTTGTCGGTACAGCTTCTGACAAAGGACTCTCCATGACCCCGCATCGCGATATTACCGACGAAGAATGGCAGCGCGTGATGCTGCTCCTGCCCGAACTGCGCCCGCGCACCGAATTGCGCGGCCGGCCGCTTGCCAACACGCGCTCGGTGCTCAACGGCGTACTGTGGATCATGTATAGCGGCGCGACCTGGTCGGCCATGCCGCGCCGCTACCCTTCGTATCAAACCTGCCATCGCCGCTTCAAGACCTGGCACGACAATGGCGTGCTCAAGCGCGTGATGGGCGAGTTGTTCGGCGAAGAGGGCGTGACGTTGTGCGACACCATCGAAACGCGCATGCGCAAGCACGTGAGTCGCGCCGAAAAAGCGGCGCGCAGGCAGGAAGCGGCACGCAACACGCCGCGCAATTCGCCGTTCGTACCGGTCGCGCCCGCGTCCGCGCCATCGCAGCCATTCAACTATCGCTCTGTGTATCGTCACACGGCGTAACACCAGCGCGTATCAAACTCCGGCCGAAGCGGCGCATGTGCCCGCTTCGGCCGGTTTCGTCTCTCAGGTTCCCTTGCGGTTTGCGCGCCGGTTCTTAGCTCTATCCGTTCACTGCTGGCGCACCCACGTCTGCGAGCGGCCAAGCAGCGAAATGCCCAAATAGCCGCGCACGACGAGTTTCTGGCCACCGTCTTCCGTATGCATCTTGCAGCGGTAGATCTTGCCGTTCTCGGGGTCGAGAATGTGGCCGCCGTCATAACCTTCGTCGGTTTTCTTCATGCTGTCGATGATCGTCATGCCGAGGATCAACTGGTCCTTGCGTGCGTCGGTGCAGGCCGTGCAGCGCCGGTCGGGCTGGTCATTCGCGCTGAGTCCCTTGATGACCTTGCCACTTAGATCACCGTTGGCGTCGGCGCTGATCTGCACGAGCGCCTTCGGTTGGCCGGTGTGATCGTCGATCGTCTGCCAGACGCCGACAGGCGTGTCGCTCTGCGCGTGCGCGGCGAGCGCACTGCACAGCAGTGCGCTCGCCAACGCGACACGGCGCGCCGCGCGTCCCATGAATCGGCTCATGTCTTCCTCCACTGATGTTGTTTGTCATGTCGATGCTGCCCATGCAGCGCGACTGGCACGCCGCAAGGTGAGGGCAGGATACTGGAAAGGATCGCGCGCGTTTGAGAGAAGGCACTCTAGTTTGTCCGGCTGCGGGGCGCCGCATCCGGTCGACAACCGGTTGGCGGCTAAACGTGCCGTTTGCGTCGGGGGCACAGCGCCCGCCGTTCGCGAGACATGATCGAACGCACTTTCCGCTCTGTGTGGCGCTGGACCAAAACGGCCGTCGGCGCAAGGACACCGCACAATTCCTCGGAATTTCTCGCAAAGTGTTGTGGGAAAAGATACGTAATCGGCAAATTTTCTACGAGCGACCCGAAACACGTGAAAGTGAGTAATAATTGTGCCGATTTGTAAAAATTAGAACTGTTCAAAGCAGGTACTACATGGACTACAAGTGGAGAGTTCGTCGCACCGCCTTGGCGGTGCTGGTGTTAGTCGGGGGTATCGGTACGGGCTGCGCACAGACGCCGCCTGACAATCCAGCAGTAGCGGCGCCCGTAGCACAGACCACCGCCGCACCCGCAGTGCAGGACGAGCAGGTAGCAACCGCTGCGTTGCCTACGGCAGCGAGCGTAGCGACCCAGCCAGGCGTACTCACGCCGGATGAAGCGAAGCAGAACGCCGCAGGCAACGTTGCCGAACTGCAGCAGATGCTGCGAGGTTCGGATCTCGCCGAGTTGCGTACGACGTACAACGGCTCGTATGGCGCGAGCTTGCTGTTTTACGGCAAGGAAATGACGTACTACGTCACGCTGTTCCAGAACAAGACGTTCTGGCGCGTGATCAAGACGAGCGACGAGACGCGTGCTGAAGCGATCTATCGCGACTTCGCGATGAAGTCGGGGCAGCTTGCCGAAGTGGAAATCCGCCGCACGCGCCTTGAAGCGCAGAAGGCGTTCACGGACCGCATGATCGCGCTCACGCAGGATCATGCGAACCGGCTCCAGGCGGATCTGGCCATCGCGCGCGAACAGCAGGCACTCGTCGCGGACCAGCAGAAGCAGGGCCGCGATCAGGCGAACGCGTTGCAGGCGCAGAAGACGGCCGCCCAGGCGCAACTGCGCACGGTGCAGCGTCAGGTGCGCGAGTTGCAGCAACAGGTTGAAGGCGGTTTGCCGATCCGCTGATCAACAGTACGCGGTATGGCCTGGGCGCATGTTTGCGTCCAGCCTTGCGAGACTGCAGATGCGACACGCAAAAGGCGGAGCGCCAATGGCGCTCCGCCTTTTTTCATGCTGCGACCGTGCCGGGCGCGCTCAGTGCTTGCCGTGGCGATGCGTGTCGCGGCCCTTGTGGGATTCGTCTGCGGAATGCGGCTTGGGTTGTGAGCGGGTGGGCGTAGGGTCCACGGCGATCGGATCGCTCGCGGGGAAGGTTTCGTCGAGTGCTTCGTCGAGCGGGTCTTCCTGCGAGGGCTGCGGGGCTTTCGGCTTGGATGCGCTCATGGCGGTCTCCCTGGCGATAGGCGTCATGTTCAGAATAACGCAAAGCCAGGATCGTGACCGTGAGCGACGACCGCCAGGCCGATTCGAGGCGCAGAACGAGGCGCAGAAGCGCAACTGCGTTGAACTCGACGAAGCGCGCGCAAAAGAGCGGGCGCGCCGTGGCGCGCCCGTACTGTTCTGAAAACCTGCGCGGCGTGCAGCCAGCGCGCAGCGGCTTAGCTGTTGCCCGAGCCTTCGCCGCCGTTGCCACCGTTATTCACCGCGCCGTAGAGGCGGCGGCGGCGCGTGACGACGACCGGGCCGTCCTGGGACGCACGGTCGTTGCCCGGTGCACCCGAGGGTGCGCCGGACGGCGCCGACCAGTTTTCGCGCGGCTCGCGCGATTCACGCGGTTCTCGTTGTTCACGCGGACCATGGCCGCCATGGCTGCCGTGCGGGCCGCGGCTCGTATGCTCGCCGTGCGAGCTGCGAGCGCCGCCCGGGCGCGGACCCGGCCGGGTGCCGGTGTCGAGCTGGATGGTCGAAATGGCGCGCTTGTAGATGCCTTGCAGGCCAACGGGCGTGCGCAGCATCACCAGGTACTGATCGAACGACTCGATGCATCCGGTCAGGCGAATGCCGTTGACCAGATAGATTTCGACGCGCTTTCTTTCCTTACGCGCGGCGTTCATGAAGTCGTTTTGCGGGTGCGATTCTGCGGAAGGCATGGACTAGATTTGGCCAGGCGGCGCAATGCCGCAATCAGTTGGAAACGTTTGCTCGCCGCGATTCTACCTTGTGTCGGCGAAGCGCGCGTGCGGGGAATAAGCTTACTGCAGAACTATACCGGCTCGCGGCCGCAACCGCAGATTGACGAAAAATGCATCGCTGCGTCCCTTGTCGTCGGCCGCTGGGAAGCGGGCGCCCGGATGACAGGTTGCAATGTTCAGCGACAGTGGTTTTCGAGGGCGAGACCTGCTGACGATATGTCACTCGTGTTGTCAGACCCGTGACGTTTCGACGCGCATGCGCTCACCCTCACAGCGTAGTCCATGACGGCCGGCCATGCTCGACCGATTCGCGGCCGGCTTGAAGCTTGGTACCGCGGCGCATCGCTCGCCTGCACGACGCATGTCGATCCGCTTGCGACGATTCTCGCGGTGCGCGAGGGCTGCGTTCCGTGCGGCGGCGCACGTCGGAGCGCCGTATTGGCACTTTATTGGCACCTGGTCGGCCGTGGATGGCGGGCGCGGCGGCGCACGAAAAGCGAAATCGCTGCTTGCGCGGAATAAGCGCACCGGCTGCAACGTTTTACGCGATATCGGCGATGGACCTCAATGGAGGGGATCATGGAGCGGTTTCGCAAAATTCTTGCGTATGTCGTCTGGGCGGCGCTGGCCGGCGTTGCGGGTGCAGGCCTGACTGCTTGTGGCGACATGAATCCGGGCGGGGCGTCGTCGACCAGCTCGGGCGGTTCGTCGGGCGGTGGCTACTGAGCGGCGTGCGGCGTGTTGCTTCAACCGTCGCCGGAGTTCGAGGCACAGGTCGTGGCGCAACTCGCGCCGATGCGACGCTACGCGCGCGCCCTGACCGGCGACGCCGCGTGGGCTGACGACCTCGTGCAGGACGCCGCGGAGCGCGCGCTCTCGCGCTGGACTTCGTTTCGCCCGCAAAGCAATCTGCGCGCGTGGCTGTTCACGATCCTGCGCCATCTCTACATCGACCAGCTGCGCGGCCGACGCGAGATCGCGGTGGATGACGAAGCCGCGCCGTGGCGCACGCTAGAAGCGCCGCACGGCGAAGTGGATGGTCTCGTGCTGCGCGATCTGCAGCGGGCGCTCTATGCCTTGCCGGCGGCGCAGCGCGAGGTGCTGCTGCTCGTGTGTGTGGAGGAGTTGAGCTACAGCGAGGCGTCGGCGGTGCTCGGGGTGCCGGCGGGCACGGTGATGTCGCGCCTCTCGCGGGCGCGCGAGCATCTGCGCGCGTTGCTCGATACGGGCCCGGTGCAGGATCCGGGCCGCGAGTCGGCGCAACGCGCGGCGCCGCTCAGGGTGGTGGGGACGCTACGATGAATGACGACGATCTCGGCCACGAACGCGATGGCGCGCCGCCTGGTGCCCCTGACAGCGGCGCTGAAGAGGATCTTGCGATGCTGGGCGCTTTCGTCGACGGCGAACTGCCCGCGGGCGAGCGCGAAGCGCTGCAGGCGCACCTCGCGAACGATCCGCGCGCGGCGGCGCGTGTCGCGGCCTGGCGCGCACAGAAGGCCGCGCTGAAGGCCTTGTGCGAAGGCTCGCGCGTGTCTGGCGAGGGTGAGGTGCCCGGTGCCGACGCCGCCGCCGCCACGCCTGCCGTGCTCGTGCTGCGTCCGCGCGTGCCGTGGTGGTGGCGCGCGGGTATCGCGGCGGCGTGGGTGGCCGTGGGCGCAGGGCTCTCGGTGACGGCCGCCCTGGTCGTGCCGCAGTTCGCGGGTCTCGCGCCAGAACGGGTCGCCGATTCGGCGCCGGGGGCCGTGCGCCGCGAAACGCCCGAAGCGTTCGCGCGCCGCGCCGACATTGCCTATGCCGTCTATTCGCCGGAGCAGCGGCATCCCGTGGAAGTGGGTGCCGCCGACGAGGCGCATCTCGTCGCGTGGCTCTCGAAGCGCCTCGGCAAGCCGCTTTCGGTGCCGTCGCTCGCGGAGTATGGTTATACGCTCGTAGGCGGACGTCTGTTGCCCGGCAACACGGGTCCGGCGGCGCAGTTCATGTACGAGAACGATGCGGGTGAGCGCCTCACGCTCTACGTGGCCGGTTCGGCCGCGGAGCGTGACCCCGTGCGTCTCTTGCGCGACGGCAATCGCCGCACGTTCTACTGGAGCACCGAACGCACGGGCTATGCGCTTTCGGGGCCGCAGACAGAACCGAAGCTGCACGAGATCGCGCTGGAGGTCTGCGGCGCGCTGGGCGGCAAGCCCGGGCAGTGGTGACAATGGTTTCGATGAGCGACGTTAGCGGAGCGGGCCGATGAACGACGCCAGCAGAGCGGGCCGATGAGCGACGCCGCGCCGACCTTGCCACCCGGCATCGACGAGGCCCGTTTCGCGCGTGCGCTCGCCGCGTTCGAAGGCATTGTCGGGGCGCCGAACGTCTGCCGCGGCGGCGCCTCGCTCGAGCCGTATTTCGACCCGTTCGTGCCGGTTGCCGATGCCCATGCCTTCGCGCCGTCGGCCGCGATCCTCCCCGCGAATGTCGAAGAGATCCGCGCGATCCTGCGCGTGGCGAACGAAACGCGCGTGCCGCTCTGGACCGTTTCCACGGGACGCAACTTCGCCTATGGCGGCGCCGCACCGCGCCTGGCGGGCTCGGTCGTGCTCGACCTGCAGCGCCTGAACCGCATTCTCGAAGTCGACGAGCGTCTCGCGTGGGCGCGCGTCGAGCCTGGCGTGAGTTACTTCGATCTGCATGCGCACCTGCGTGAGCAGCATCTGCGCCTGTGGGTCGATCCGCCCGCAGCGGGCTGGGGCAGCGTGGTGGGCAACACGCTCGAGCGCGGCTTCGGCACGACCGCCTACGGCGACCACGCCGCGTCGCAGTGCGGAATGGAAGTCGTGCTCGCCAACGGCGACGTGGTACGCACCGGCATGGGTGCGATCGAAAACGGCACGGCGTGGCAACTTTACAGGCCGGGCTACGGGCCGTCGTTCGACGCGCTCTTCACGCAGTCGAACTACGGCGTCGTCACGAAGATGGGACTCTGGCTCATGCCGGCGCCGCAGGCGTTCGTGATTGGCGAGATCCAGTTTGCGCGCGAGGACGATCTCGGTGTGCTCGTCGATACACTGCGCGCACTGCAGCTCGGCGGCACGATACGGCAGCACGCCGCGATCGAAGGCGCAATCCGGCGTGCCGCGAGCCTTGCGCCACGCTCGCGCTGGTACGAAGGCGAGGGCGCGATGCCCGAGGCCGCTGTCGCCGCCATGCAGCGCGACCTGGGCGTCGGCCGCTGGAATTTGCACTACGCGCTTTATGGCGCGCCCGAGGTAATCGACATGGAGCGGCGCATTGTCGAGCGTGCGTTCGCTGGTGTACCTGGCGTGCGTTTTTCTGCGCGGCGCTATGTGGAAGGCGAAGAACCGCAAGGTGGCGCGGATCGCAATCTCGCGGGCATTCCGGCGATGAGCGCGTTTCGCATGCTCGACTGGCGCGGCGGCGAGGGCGCGCATGTGGACTTCTCGCCGCTATGTCCCGCCGACGGCCGCGACGCGCTGCGCCAGTATGCGCTCGTCAAGGCGCGCGCGGCCGAGTACGGTTTCGATTACTACGGCGGTTTCACCGCGGCGGGGCGCTATCTGCACCATGTATTCGCGGCGATCTTCGCGCGCGAGCGCCGTGACGACGCGGCGCGCGCGGGTGACCTGCTACGCGCGCTGATGAGCGACGCGGGCGCGGCCGGCTACGGCGTATACCGTTCGCATCTGCTCTACATGGATTACGCCGCGGCGCAGTACGCGTTTAACGACGGCGCGCTGTTGCGGCTCGCGCAAACCGTGAAGGATGCGCTCGATCCACAGGGCGTGCTCTCGCCGGGCAAGCAGGGCGTCTGGCCCGCGGCGTGGCGCGCGCAACGCGGCTATACGTGATCGATTCACTTCAGGACTGCGTAGCGATCGGCAGGAGGGCGCACGGAGGGCTAGATGGACAGGCGGGCTTTTCTCTGCGATGTAGGTGCCGTGGCATTAGGCGCGGCTTGGCAGACGCAAGCGCTGCGGGTTGCGTTGGGCGAACGCGCGCCTCGTGCGAGTGCGGCGTTGAATTCGGCAAATGGCGTGGTGTTCGACCCGGCGCTCGCGCGAGGACGCGCGCTCGCGCAAGAAGCGGCGTGCGCGGGATGCGTTGCGTGGGCCATCGGCGATCATGGCGGCGGTGTCGCGGACGACGACATCGGCACCCTGTGGCACGCGCGGATCGCGCGGCGGCTCGAGCCCGGCGCGGCCTTGATAGGCGCGTTGCGCCCCTCGGATCGCTTCGTGCTTGAGCGCCTCGCAAACGCGCGCGGGGTGACGTTTCGCAACGCTGCCTGGTAGACCTTATCGTTTCGTGGCGCTCTTGCTTCAGCGTCTCGTATCTAAGGGGTCTTCGCGGTTTTCGCGATTTCCTCGTCGCGCAACTGGCGGCGCAGGATCTTGCCGATGGTCGATTGCGGCAGGGACTCGCGGAACTCCACGAGGCGCGGCACCTTGTAGCCCGTGAGCTGCTGGCGGCAGAACTGGATCAGCGCGTCTTCCGTGAGGGCGGGGTCGCGCTTCACGACGAATACCTTCACGCGCTCGCCCTGCACCGGATCGGGCACGCCGATTGCCGCCACCTCGCGCACGCCGGGATGCATTGCCAGCACGTCCTCGATCTCGTTCGGATACACGTTGAACCCCGACACGAGAATCATGTCCTTCTTGCGGTCGACGAGGCGGATATAGCCGCGCGCATCCATCACGCCGATGTCGCCGGTCGTGAGCCATCCATCGGCAAACACCTTTGCCGTTTCGTCCGGGCGATTCCAGTAGCCCTTCATCACTTGCGGGCCCCTCACGCAGAGCTCGCCGGGTTCGCCGATGCCGGCCCACGTGCCGTCGTCCTTGCGAAAGCGCACCTGCGTGGAAGGTGCGGGCAGCCCGATGGAGCCTTCCGGATGCGCCTGGCCCGCGTCCAGGCGTTCGACATCGACGGGATTCATCGAGACGATCGGCGAGCATTCGGTGAGCCCATAGCCTTCCACGACTGACTTGCCCGTCACGGCCCGGAAGCGGTCGGCGATGGCTTTCTGCATGGCCATGCCGCCCGCCATCGCGAGCTTGAGGCCCGAGAAGTCGCGCTCGCGGAACTCCGCGTTATCGAGCAGTGCGCTATAGAGCGTGTTGACCGCGCTGATGCAACTGAACGTCTCGTGTCGCAGCACCTTCATGACGCGCTTGATGTCGCGCGGATTGGCGATCAGGATGTTGCGGCCACCGAGCGCGAGGAAGATCAGCGCATTGATGGTGAGCGAATAGATGTGATAGAGCGGCAAAGGTGTGAGCACCGTCTCGGCCTTGGCGTCGAGCTGGTTGCCGACCCAGGCCTTTGCCTGCTGCACGTTCGCGAGCACGTTGCCGTGCGTGAGCATTGCACCCTTCGCGACACCCGTGGTACCGCCCGTGTATTGCAGGAACGCGAGATCCTCCGCGCGCGTCGCCACCGGGGCGTGCGGTGCACGCGCGCCGTGCGCGAGCGCATCGAGAAGACGCACGGCGTGCGGAAGGTGGTAGGGCGGCACCATTTTCTTCACGTGGCGCAGCATGACGTTGATGAAGCGGCCCTTGAGGTTCACGCCCTCGCCGAGCAAGTCGCCAAGCGCCGTCACGACGATGCGTTGCACCTGCGTGCCGGGCAGGGCCGCTTCGAGCGTGGCCGCGAAATTCTCGAACACGACGATGGTCTGCGCGCCGCTGTCCTGCAACTGATGCGCAAGTTCGCGCACAGTGTAGAGCGGATTGACGTTGACGACCACCGCACCCGCCTTGAGTGCGCCGAAGAGAGCAACCGGATACTGCAAGGTGTTGGGCAGCATGATCGCGACACGCTCGCCTCGCTGTACACCCGCGCCTTGCAGCCAGGACGCGAACGCCGTGGCCTTGCGGGCGAGCGCGGCGTAGGTCATCGGCGAGCCCGCGCTCACATAGGCGACGCGCTCGCCAAAGCGCGCCGTGCAATCGTCGAAGAAGTGTGTGAGCGAGGCGTACTGGCTCGCGCCAATTTCGTGCGGCACGCCGGGAGGGTACGAGGCGTACCAGATGCCGTCGGTGTTGGGTGGCGGCGCCTTAGCTGGGGCCGCTGCCTGAGCGGAGACTGCCACAGGGCTCGCCGGATCGGGCTGGGGCGTTTCGCTCATGGTGGACCTCCGGGCGGTATATCAACCGACTGCAAATGCCTGTTGGCTTACATCATGCAACGCCACGCGCCGTGCAGCCAGGAGGTGTTACCCGGTGTGCGAATGCGGGCGCCGGTCAAGATCAGCAAAAAGGCCGTGCGGGTGAACCCGGCACGGCCTTTATTGTGTTGCTGCAGCGCGGCGTTACGGGGCCGCCCGCACGTCAGACGCCGGACACCTCTTTCGCGGTCTGCGTCATGTCGATGCCTCGACGTTCGCGGCTGAACGGGATCAGCACGGCGATCACGACGGCGACCGTGCCGGCGACGATCGCCATGGCCATTGCATAGTCCTGGTTGTGCGTTTCGGCAAGCGACGCCTGCAGCGTGGCGTTCACCGAAGCGAACAGGTTACCGAGCTGATAGACGAGGCCAGGGAAGGTCGCACGCACTTCGTCAGGCGAAATTTCGTTGAGGTGCACCGGGATCACCCCCCACGCACCTTGCACCGAAATCTGCATGAGGAACGCGCCGAGTGCGAGCAGCACGGGGCCTTGCGAGAATGCCCACAGCGGCAGCACGGGCAGCGCGATCAGCGCGGCGATGAAGATGGCCTTGCGGCGTCCGATTTTTTCAGACATCTGCCCGAAGAAGAGGCCGCCTACGATCGCGCCGATATTGAGCACGATGGTGATGATCGAAACCGTGTGCGGATCGAAGTGATGCTGTTCGCGCAAGAAGGTCGGATACAGATCCTGCGTGCCGTGCGAGAAGAAGTTGAACGCCGTCATCAGCACGATGGCGTAGAGCGAAAGCTTCCAGTTGTGCTTGAGCGTGCTGATGAGGCTCGGACGCGCGCGCTTTTGCATCTCCTTGAAGGCCGGCGACTCGGGCACGTGCAAACGCACATAGACCACGAGCAGCGCAGGCAGCACGCCGACGAAGAACATGCCACGCCAGCCGATGTGCTGATACAGGACGCCAAACACGATCGAGGCGAGCAAATACCCGCTCGGATAGCCCGCCTGCAGCAGGCCGGAAACGATGCCGCGCGACTTGGGCGGAATGGTTTCCATGGTGAGCGCGGAGCCCACGCCCCATTCGCCGCCCATCGCGACGCCGAAGAGCGCGCGCAGGACGATGAAGGTAGTGAGGTTGGGCGAGAAGCCCGTGAGCAGTTCGAGCAGGGAATAGCACGCGATGTTGATCATCAGCGTGGGACGGCGGCCGTATTTGTCGGCGAGTCGGCCGAATATCAGCGCGCCGAGCGGGCGCATGGCCAGTGTCAGCGTAATGGCAAAAGCCACTGCCGGGATTTTGGTGTTGAATTCGGTGGCGATGTCTTTCAGAACGAAAACCATCAGAAAGAAATCGAATGCATCGAGCGTCCATCCCAGGTACGCCGCGATCGTGACGTTCTTCTGTTCACGCGTCCAGCTCATGTTGATTCTTCTCCTGTGAAACTAGGGCAATGCCATGTCTCCTGTCGATCGCGGTTGGCGTTTTGGCGCTTGTCGCGATCTCATGCACGTGTCGGCATTGCGTTGTGTGGCTTGGTTGTATCGCTTGGAGCGGCCCCCCCGTAACGGGCCGTGCGCGAGCAGTGTACGCCCGGCGTTAAACATTTGCATGCTTCTTGACTACACCCCGTAGTAATCCCTGGGAAGTTCGGCTATATGCGAAAGCATTTTGTTTTAATCGTAATTAAAACGTAATGAATGTGCAGGTAATTAAATGAGCGAATGCATTAAAGGGATGTCGATGAACCAAAGCAAACGAGCGGGCGTTGGCCCGCTCGTTTTCTTTGAAAAATCACACGATGCCTGTCGCGCGATTTAGCTGCGAAGTAACCAGCCGATGGCGCGCGAGATGACGTCGTGCCATTCACCCATTTGCGTCTGGCGCAGGACCGTTGCCGCGCTCATCCACGGCGTGCGTGCGCCCGTGCGGCCCCAGCGCCATTCGCCGGTCGGGTTGACGAGCACGGCGGTGGGTTTGCCGAGCATTGCGCTCAGGTTTGCGGCGACGGCGTCCACGCTCAACACGACGTCGAGCTGCTCGATGCAGGCCGCCGTGTCGGCAAAGCTCGCAATGCCGGGCCCGTAGTGACTCACCGCGCCACGGGGCGTGCCGTTCGCCAGTTCGGCGGCGGGGTGGTGCAGGCTGACGAGCTGCACTTCGCGCGTGAGCGCGGGGTGGGTCGTCAGGCGCTCGATTTGCTCGAGCGGTACGCTGCGCAAGCCGGCCCAGCAACGCTCCTTGCTGCCGACTTCCGGGGCGTGCTGTTGCGCGCAGTCCCAGAACAGGCCGACGAGGCGTTTGCCTGGCGCGCGCGCACGCAACGTTTGCGACCACGTGGACGCCCGTTCGCGCGCTGCCGCGGGCGCACGCAGATAAGCGTCGAAATACGGTTGGGGCCGCGGTGAATCAGCGGCGGCGAGCAGTGGCAGATGGAGCAGTGTGGCCTGCAGCGTCGGCGCGAATGCCTTGATCGTGTCGTGCGTTTCGGGCGGCAGGGGCGCGCTCTGCGCAAGCGGGCGCGCGGTGCCAAGCACGATGCACCCGGGCAAGGAAGCCTGCATGAGACCATGTATTGCGTGGTCGCACGTGAGCATGATTTCGGCGCCCGCGTCACGCCACTGGCGCACGGACGCGAACAACAGGAGCTGGTCGCCAAAGCCCATCTGGTGCGTCACGAGCACGCGTTCGCCGCGCAGGTCGCGTTGGCCGCTCCACATCGGCGCTTCGGCGTAGCGATAGTTGCCGCTGTCGCTGCGATTGCGTTCGAGCCAATGTGTGAACCCGCGCGTGTCGCCGAGGCTCAGCAACGCTTCGGCCAGCCACTTGCGCGCCCTTAGCGCGTCTCGCGAGAGGTCCGCCGGATGGCGGCTCAACGCGGTTTCGAGGTGGTCGATGGCGCGTTGCGTTTCGCCGCTCAGGTAGAGGTCGCGTCCGATCCGCGCTTCGCAGAAAAGCGGGCCCCACGGTAACGACTGATGCGCGAGCCAGTTGGCGGCTGCCTCGGCGTGACGCCCGCGCAGGCGCAACGCGCGGCCTCGCGCATGGATGAACCCGCGGTGCTCGGGGGCGAGCGCGAGTCCTTTGTCGGCCCAGGGCAGCATCTGCTCGTCGCGCCGCGCTTGGACCAGCGTTTCACAGATCTGCATGAGCAGGTCCGTATTGTCGGGCGCGTGCGCGTGGGCTTCGAAGGCTGCGAGAAGTTTTTCCTGGGCGGATTGGGACATGGGGCGGCCTGACGTCGAACGTTTCTGGGAGACAGAAAAATTCTATCGACGCCGTCCTGCAGGGGAATCAGACGAATCTGAGATATCGCGGGACTGGCGCTGTCGGGGCGCCGCTCACGAGAATGGGCGCAAAAAAACGGCGGCGCTGCGCCCGAAAGCGCGGCGCCGCCGCTGTGCCGGTAGTCAGACCCGGCGATGCAATCCGCTATTAGAAGATGTTGCGGAAACCGACTGCGACACCGGTCTGATTGTTGCGGCCCGGGAAGTCGGCGGTTGCCGAGCCGGTGCCACGCATGAAGTCGACCGTGCCATACACTTCGGTGCGCTTCGACAGCGAGTATTCGGCCAGCAGCACGGCCGAGTAGCGCACGCCGGTGCTGAGCGTCACGCCGTCTTCGTTCAGGCCGTTCTTGGCGTGGTCGTAGTAGTACGCTGCGGTCAGTTGCAGCGGCGAGGTGACCTGCCACGTGGCGCCGGCATAGAGGCCGTTGTCGATGCGGTTGGTTTTCGTCACGGGCGTCACGAAGTTGATCGCCGCGGGCGAATTCGCAGCCGCCATGTACTGGTCCACCACGCCCGTGTTGTCCTGGCCCCACAGCCAGCCGCCGTACAGGTGAACCGAACCGAGCGCATAGACCGCGCCGAGGTTGGCCACGCGGTACTTGTTGTTGTGCGCGTCGCTGTTTTGCTGGTAGCCCGCGAGCAGCTGGACCGGACCGGCCGCGTAGGTGGCCGTGAAGCCGTACATGTTGCTCGCGCCGACGCTGCCCGCCACGCCGCCGAAGCTGTACATGCCTTCGACTTCGAGGCCGCCGAACTTGCCGTCGTACTTGACCGAATTGTTCTCGCGCAGGCCATAGCCGAGTGCGCCCGGCAGCCAGCCGTCCTGGTCGAAGTTGCCGACGGTCAGCGGGTCGAAGGTGTTGCCGAGCTGATCGAACAGCGGGGTGTTCTGACGGCCCATCGTGACCGTGCCGTACTTGTTGCTCGATACCCCGACGTACGCCATCCGGTTGAACAGCGTATTCGAGCTCGCCAGTTGGCCGTTCCAGAGGTTGAAGCCGTTTTCGAGGCGGAAGACGGCGGAGAGGCCGCCGCCGAGGTCCTCGGAGCCCTTCAGGCCCCAACGGCTGCCGGTGATCGGGCCCTGCGTCATCTGCAGCTCGTTGTCGTTGTGCGCGTTAGCGTTCGTGAGGTAACGGATGCTGGTGTCGACGATGCCGTACAGCGTGACCGAGCTTTGCGCGAAGCTGTGCTGGCAAGCGAGAGCGAGGGCAACGCCGCCGATGGCCGATGCAATCTGGGTATGTCTCACGATGGGATCCTTTTTCTTCTGCTGCGTGTTGTAAGTTGTTCGGACCGCCGGGGTACCGGGGCCGTATTTCGTGTGTGCCAAGCCAGTGGATGCTGACCGGGGGCCGATGATAGACGCTCGATAAAAGGCTGAAAACGCTGGCTGTCGCGCGATTGCAACGGTTGCGCGTGCAAGTATCTGCCGCTGCATTTCGTTTCTGAGACAACTCAGGCCGCATAGAGCCGGACGCAAAAGCACAAATGTTATTTAATGAACGGTCGTGCTTTTCCCTATTTTCGTGGCTGGCGGGCCCCGCTAGAATCGTCGGCATCTCATCGCGTTCCGCAATGCGGAACTTCGGCCGGTCGACAGACATCAAGGAGACGAAAGCATGCGGGTCAGGGAAATGTTCGAGCTGGGTGGTCAGGTCGCACTCATCACCGGCGGCTCGCGCGGGCTGGGTTTGCAGATGGCGCAGGCGCTAGGCGAGATGGGGTGCCATGTGGTGATTACCGCGCGCAAGGCCGACGAACTCGCCGAGGCGGCGAGCCATTTGCAGGCGCTCGGCATCAAGGCGACCACGATCGTGAGCGATCTGCAGCGCGCCGAAGCCGTCAAGCCGCTCGTGGACGAGACGCTCGCGGCCTGCGGTCAGATCGACATCCTCGTGAACAATGCGGGCGCCACGTGGGGCGCCCCCGCGGAGGACTACCCCGACGAGGCGTGGCACAAGGTCATGAACCTGAACGTGAACGCGCCGTTCTTCGTCGCGCGCGAAGTGGGCAAGCGCAGCATGATCCCGCGCCAGCGTGGCAAGATCATCAACGTGGCTTCGATTGCCGGGCTGAAGGGCTCGCTCGGGCCCATGCAGACCATCGCGTACAACACCTCGAAGGCGGCGGCCATCAATTTCACGCGCGCGCTGGCGGCCGAATGGGGCAAGTACAACATCAACGTGAATGCGATCTGCCCGGGCTTCTTTCCGTCGAAGATGTCGGCCGGCCTGCTCGACAAGCTGGGGCAGGTGGTGATCGACCATACGCCGCTGCACCGTCTCGGCGACGACGACGATCTCAAGGGCGCCGTGGTGTTTCTCGCGAGCCAGGCGTCGCGGCATATGACGGGCCAGTATCTCGCCGTCGATGGCGGCGCGAGCATCGTCTGATTTCGCATGGTACGTGGCGTCACGCCGCTGCGCGCGGCTGGCGGCCGCGTGCTTCACCAGTCTTGCCCGACGGAGCTTGCCATGTCCACGTCTGCCCCGACGCATTCCGTAAATTCGCCTTCCTCGAGATCGCCCCATTGGCCCGCGCAACTTTCGCCGCATCTGAGCATTCCGCAGACGAACCTTTTCTATAACGCGGAGGTCTCGGCGGCGCGCTATCCCGACAAACCGTTTATCGTCTTCTACGACACGCCCGTTACGTTCGCGCAGTTCAAGGACGAGGCGGAGCGTGTAGCCGGGTATCTGCAGCAAGAGTGCGGCGTGAAGGCCGGCGACCGCGTGCTGCTCTACATGCAGAACAGCCCGCAATGGGTCATCGCTTACTACGGCATCCTGCGCGCCAACGCCGTGGTCGTGCCGGTCAATCCGATGAACCTCACCGACGAGCTCGCGCACTACGTGGAAGACAGCGGCGCGACGACCGCTTTCGTCGCACAGGATCTCTATGCGCGTATTGCGCCGCTCGTGCAGGAAGGCGAGGGCGATGGCCTCAAGCACCTGCTCGTTGCGACGTATAGCGACTATCTGAAGTGCGAGCCGTTTTCGCCGCCGCCCGAATTCGTGAGCGCGCCGCGCTGCGTCAGTGGTCCGGGTGTCGCGCACTGGGCCGACGTGCTCGAGGCGCGCTGCGTGCCCGGCGCGCTCACCGCCGGCGCCGACGATCTCTGCGTGATGCCGTACACCTCGGGCACCACGGGCAAGCCCAAAGGCTGCATGCATACGCATCGCAGCGTGATGGCGACAGCCGTGGGCGGTTGCAACTGGTTTGGCAGTAATCAGGATGCCGTACAACTTTCCGTGTTGCCGCTCTTTCACGTAACAGGCATGCAGGGCGGCATGAACAGCCCGATCTACAACGGCTCGACCGTGGTGTTGCTGCCGCGCTGGGATCGCGACGCCGCGGCGCGTGCGATCGAGCACTACCGCATCAACGGCTGGCAGGCGATCTCGACGATGGTGGTGGACTTCATCTCGAACCCGCGCATTCACGAGTACGACTTGTCGAGCCTCGCCTGGATGCGCGGCGGCGGCGCGACAATGCCCGACGCGGTGGTGAAGAAGCTCAAGGATCTGACCGGGCTCGACTTCGTCGAAGGCTATGGCATGTCGGAAACCATGGCGGGCACCCATATCAATCCGCCGCAGCGTCCCAAGCCGCAGTGTCTCGGCATTCCGGTGTTCGACGTCGACTCGCGTGTGGTCGATCCGATCACGCTGGAGGAAGTGCCGCCCGGCGAATCGGGCGAGCTGATCATGAACGCGCCGCAGGTAATGCAGGGCTACTGGCGCAACCCCAAGGCGACGAGCGAAGCGTTCATCGAACGCGACGGCAAGCGCTTCCTGCGCACGGGTGATCTCGTACGGCGCGACGAGGAGGGCTACTACTTCATGACCGATCGCCTCAAACGCATGATCAACGCGTCGGGCTACAAGGTCTGGCCGGCCGAGGTCGAAGCGCTGATGTACCGGCACCCGGCGATCAACGAGGTGTGCATCATCGGTACGCAGGACGCGCGCCGCGGCGAGACCGTGAAGGCGGTCGTCGTACTCGACCCGAAGCAGGTCGGCAGCGTGAATGAAGACGACATCATCGCCTGGGCGCACGACAACATGGCGGCCTACAAGGCGCCGCGCATCGTGCAGTTCGTCGAGGCGCTGCCGAAATCGGGCAGCGGCAAGATTCTGTGGCGCAAGCTGCAGGAGGAAGAGGCCGAGGCCCGCAGCAACACCTGAGCGCGCCGGCCTGCCCAGTACCCCTTAGTTGTCCTTCAATACCGAACCCGTCTGGATAGCGCGGTAGCGCGCGACGAATCCAGACGGGTTTCGTCTTTTTCGGGCTCGCGCATGCGTGCGCAAGTGTTACGCGCCTGCGAGCGCGGGCAAACCGCCTTCGCGCCAATCCTGCTCCATGGCGGCGGCCATCCCCCATTCCTGCGAACTGCGTGGGGCGGGCGCCGCCAGCGGCCACTCGCCCGGTGCCTGCGCGTTCTTGCGAGCGAGAATCGCCTCGCACAGAAATTCCATGCTGTACGCCTTCAGCAGATGCGGGTGATTCGCCTCGATATAAGCGGCGACGCGCGCATGTTCACCGGCGACCGAGGCGAGCGAGTAGAGCGTGCGCGCGTCCCAGCGAAACCGCAGGCCCAGTTCGGCAAATGCCGTATTGAACGCGCACAGTTGCGCTTCCAGTTGATGATCGTGGCGGGTGTCCAGGTGGCTCATGGCTGTCTCCTCGTGTCGAGTACCGTGAAGCAAGAGTAGAAGCGCCAATGAATAAACGATAGTTAAAGTTTTTTTAGAAAAATATAAATAGAAAGCTATGTATTGAGGGCAAACCCGCGAATCGTGAGAAATGCGCGCCGGTTACGCGTAAACCCCGCTTAGTCACGAGCGTTCTGCTGATATATTGTATTGGAAATATGAAATTCCCCAGCAGTAACGGCTAAACAGAACGTTGGAGACAAACGACCGATGTCCGCCGAAAGAGAATTCGTCACCGCGATGCCCCCGGTCACCTTGACGCTGGAGCCGATCAACGCGACCGCTTCGCTGCGCGATCAGGCTTACGCGAAGCTCAAGCAGGCCATTGCCGAAACCGACATCTACCGCTCGCGAGACGAGATCCGTCTGGATGAGAAGGAACTGACCGAAAAGCTGGGCGTGAGCCGCACACCGGTGCGCGAAGCGATGACGCTGCTGGAGCAGGAGGGCTTCCTACGCACGGTGCCCCGTCGCGGTGTTTACATCTTGCGCAAGACGCGCAAGGAGATCGTGGAGATGATCTATATGTGGGCCGCGCTCGAAAGCATCGCTGCGCGCCTGGCCACCCAGCGCGCTTCGGACGACGACATTGCAGGTCTGCGGCGCATGTTCGCGACCTTCGGCGATTCGACGCCCTCGGACCACATAGAGGAGTACTCGGAGGCGAACATCATGTTCCACCAGTCGCTGGTGGAGCTTTCGAAGTCGCCCATCATCGTCGACACCATCAAGAACATCTTCATGCATGTGCGCGCGATCCGGCGCATGACGATCGCGCAGAGTGATCGCGCGTCGCGCTCGATCGTGGAGCATATGCGCATTATCGAAGCGCTCGAGGCGCGCGACACCGAGCGCGTCGAGCAGCTCGTGCGGCAGCACTCGATAGAACTCGCGCTGTTCGTGGAAGCCAACTGCGATTTTCTGGACTGAAGCGTAGCGTGCGCCGTGTCGAGCCGCCGATATACATCGGCTCGGCGCATGAGTAAGCGGCATCGATCCGCGGTTCGGTTGAATGAGCGTCGCGATGCTGAAAGAAAAGTATGGAGTCCGTAACAAATTCGTTGGGACGTTTGGGTTGATTGAAAGAACTCGCCCATGGTGTGCCGCATCAAAGTTTGCCGCTTTGCGAGCGATCGCGTGAGCCGGCATCGGGGCAGCGCGGTGCGACGCAGTGCAGCAAACGTAGCATCCGTAAAAAAACGTCTTGACTAATATTGTGTGTGGAATATTGTATATCACGAATCACACTACGCCCCGCCAAAGAGGAGACGTCATGGCAGAAGCAGGCATCAACGAGGCACAGCAGAACCCTGTGCCGCAAGCGCAGCAAACGACCGATGGTTTTCATCTCGTCATCGACGCGCTGAAACTCAACGATATCGACACGATCTTCGGTCTCGTCGGTATTCCGATTACCGATCTCGCGCGTCTCGCGCAGGCCGAGGGCATGCGCTTCATCGGCTTCCGGCATGAGCAGAACGCCGGTAACGCCGCGGCCGTGGCGGGCTACATGACGAAGAAGCCGGGCATCTGCCTGACCGTTTCCGCGCCGGGCTTCCTGAACGGCCTGACGGCACTGGCCAACGCGACCACGAACTGCTTCCCGATGATCCTCATCAGCGGCTCGAGCGAGCGCGAGATCGTCGACCTGCAGCAGGGCGACTACGAAGAGATGGACCAGCTCAACGCCGCGAAGCCCTATGCCAAGGCTGCGTTCCGTGTGCTGCACGCGGAAGACATCGGCGTTGGCGTGGCGCGTGCGATTCGCGCTGCGGTCTCGGGCCGCCCGGGCGGCGTGTATCTCGACCTGCCGGCCAAGCTGCTCGCGCAGACCATCGACGCCGTGAAGGGCCAGCAGTCGCTCATCAAGGTGGTCGACGCCGCGCCGCGCCAGATTCCCGCACCGGATGCCGTGCAGCGTGCACTCGACGTCATCAGGAATGCGAAGCGTCCGCTGATCCTGCTCGGCAAGGGCGCCGCCTACGCCCAGGCCGACGCGCAGATCCGCGCACTGGTGGAAAAGAGCGGCATTCCGTATCTGCCGATGTCGATGGCCAAGGGTCTGCTGCCCGACACGCACGAGCAATCGGCATCGGCCGCGCGCTCGTTCGTGCTGGCCGAGTCGGATGCCGTGGTGCTGATCGGCGCGCGCCTGAACTGGCTGCTCTCGCACGGCAAGGGCAAGACCTGGGGCGCGGAAGCCGGACCGAAAAAGTTCGTGCAGATCGACATTGCGCCGACCGAAATCGATAGCAACGTCGCCATCGAAGCGCCCGTGATCGGCGACATCGGTTCGTGCGTGGAAGCGCTCGTTGCAGGCCTCGGCAACGACTTCCCGAAGCCGCCGGCAGAGTGGCTCGATGCGGTGGCCGAGCGCAAGAACAAGAACCTCGAAAAGATGGCCGCGACGCTCGCGAAGAATCCGTCGCCGATGAACTTCCACAGCGCGCTGCGCGCTATCCGCGACGTGCTCAAGACGCGCCCCGACATCAACGTCGTCAACGAAGGCGCGAACACGCTCGACTACGCGCGCAGCATCATCGACATGTATCAGCCGCGCAAGCGCTTCGACTCGGGCACGTGGGGGATCATGGGCATCGGCATGGGCTTCGCGGTCGGCGCAGCGGTGACGAGCGGCACGCAGGTCGTGGCGATCGAAGGTGACAGCGCGTTTGGCTTCTCGGGCATGGAACTCGAAACGATCTGCCGCTACAACCTGCCGGTCTGCACCATCGTCTTCAACAACAACGGCGTATATCGCGGCACCGACGTCAACCCGAGCGGCGGCTGCGACGTCGCGCCCACGGTGTTCGTGAAGAACGCGCGCTACGACAAGATGATCGAGGCCTTCGGCGGCATCGGCTATCAGGCGACCACGCCCGAAGAGCTGACTAGCGCGCTGCTCGAAGCCATCGCGTCGGGCAAGCCCACGTTGATCAACGCAGTCATCGACGAATCGGCCGGGACCGAAAGCGGTCGCCTCACGAATCTGAATCCGCAAAGCGCGGCCATGAAGAAATAAGCCCCCATCGATCAGGTAGATCAGATAGACCAGGAGATACGAGAAATGAGCAAGCCCCTCGACGGAATCAAGATCATCGACTTCACGCACGTACAGGCCGGTCCCGCTTGCACGCAGATGCTCGCGTGGTTCGGCGCGGACGTGATCAAGGTAGAGCGCCCGGGTTCAGGCGACGTGACGCGTTCGCAATTGCGCGATATTCCCGGCGCAGACGCGCTGTACTTCACGATGCTCAACAGCAACAAGCGCTCGCTCACGCTCGACACGAAGAAGCCCGAAGGCAAGGAAGTGCTGGAAAAGCTGATTCGCGAGTCGGACGTGATGGTGGAGAACTTCGGCCCCGGCGCGCTGGACCGCATGGGCTTCACGTGGGAGCGCATCAACGAACTGAACCCGAAGATGATCGTCGCTTCGGTGAAGGGCTTCAGCGAAGGCCACCACTACGACGACCTCAAGGTCTATGAGAACGTCGCGCAGTGCGCAGGCGGCGCAGCTTCGACCACGGGCTTCTGGGACGGTCCGCCCACGGTCAGCGCGGCGGCGCTCGGCGACAGCAACACCGGCATGCACCTCGCCATCGGCATTCTCACGGCGCTGATCGGCCGCGACAAAACCGGCAAGGGCCAGAAGGTGGCCGTGTCGATGCAGGACAGCGTGATCAACCTGTGCCGCGTGAAGCTGCGCGACCAGCAGCGCCTGGACCGCGTGGGCTACCTCGAGGAATATCCGCAGTATCCGCACGGCTCGTTCAGCGACGTGGTGCCGCGCGGCGGCAACGCAGGCGGCGGCGGCCAGCCGGGCTGGGTGCTCAAGTGCAAGGGCTGGGAAACGGATCCGAACGCGTACATCTATTTCACGGTGCAGGGCCACGCGTGGGAGCCGATCTGCCGCGCACTGGGCAAGCCGGAGTGGATCGACGACCCGAACTACAACACGGCACAGGCGCGCCAGCCGCATATCTTCGACATCTTCGCGACGATCGAAGCCTGGCTCGCCGACAAGACCAAGTACGAAGCGGTCGACATTCTGCGCAAGTTCGACATTCCGTGCGCCCCGGTGCTCAGCATGAAGGAAATTGCGGATGACGCTTCGCTGCGCGCTAGCGGTACTATTGTCGAAGTGCCGCACAAGGAGCGCGGCTCGTACCTCACGGTGGGCAGCCCGATCAAGTTCTCGGACCTGAAGCCGGAGATCACGGGTTCGCCGCTGCTCGGCGAGCATACCGACGAGGTGCTGGCCGGCCTCGGCTACACGCCGCAGCAGATCGCGGCGCTGCACGAGACGCGCGCAGTTTGAAGTCCGCTGTGCGTTCCCCAAGCTGAACGCAGTACGTAGAAAGCGGGCGCGGCCAACGCCGCACCCGCGCAATACTGCAATACCAGACTGGCAGGCAGGACGCCGCGCGGCATGAGCAATGCATGCCGCGCGACGACGACAAACGACTTACCCCACATAGTCATCGCCATGCAATCCGCCATCGATTTCGAGCAGCTCGCAAACGCCATTGGGGACGCCATTGTCATCTCCGACGCAGCAGGCGACATCACATACTGGAATCCGGCGGCTACGCGCATGTTCGGCTATACGCAGGAAGAAGCGCTCGGCAAGACGCTCGACCTGATCATTCCCGAGCGGCTGCGCGGGCGCCACTGGGAGGGCTATCACAAGACGATGGCGACCGGACAGACGCGCTACGGCAACGACGTGCTGCGCGTGCCGGCCGTGGACAAGGCGGGCAAGGCGCTTTCCATCGCCTTCACCGTGGCGCTGCTGCACTCGCCGCAGGGCGAACTCAACGGTATCGTCGCTGTGATTCGCGACGAAACGGCGCGCTTCCAGGAAGAGCGCGCGCTCAAGAAACGCATCACCGAACTCGAAGCACAGGCACAGCAATCCTGAAACCTCGGGAGCTCTTCGATGCACACCGAAAGACTCGGACATTTCGAGGTCGAACTCTCGGCCCGTCAGATGATCCACAACGGCGGCTGGGCTGCGTTCGCCGCCATTCACGCGGTCGAGGCCGCTGCCGATGAACCGGCGGCCGCTGTTTTGCCCCGTCAATGGGTGGTCGACGAAACCGTATTCGAAAGCGAGGCCGCCGCCATTGCCGGTGCGCGCGAGGCGGCGATCGCTTATCTCAAGAGCGGCAATTCGCCCACACTGGGCGTGTCATAGGGCAAAGCCCTCATCGAGCCGCGGCACAAAAAGCATTCCAACATCAGCAGGAGACGTTTCATGAAGTCGTGGCTACGCTTTCGGCGCGCCAGATGCATTGGCGCGCCGCCGATTCCGTTTGTTTGCGCCGCGGCGCTCCAGGTTGTGAAGCACGGAGGCGCATCATGGCGATGACAATTGCGGTCCCCCGCGAGACATATGAAGGCGAACGACGCGTAGCGGCGACGCCCGAAAGCGTCGCACAACTGATCAAACTCGGTTATGCCGTGGAAGTCGAAACGGCAGCGGGTGTGAGCGCGTCCTACCCGGACGACGCCTACCGCGCGGCAGGTGCGCGCGTCGTGGACGATGCGCACGCGCTCCTGAGCGCCGCGGATATCGTCATCAAGGTGCGCCCGCCTTCGAGCGACGAGGTACTGCGTCTCAAGCCGGGCGCGACGCTAATCGGCTTCATCTGGCCTGCGCAAAACGCGGCGCTGCTCGAGCAACTGGCGGCGCGCGAGGTCACGGTGCTCGCGATGGATTGCGTGCCGCGCATCTCGCGCGCGCAGAAGCTCGACGCCCTGAGCTCGATGGCGAACATGGCCGGCTATCGCGCGGTGGTCGAGGCGGCCCAGCATTTCGGCCGCGTTTTCACAGGGCAGATCACGGCGGCCGGCAAGATGCCGCCCGCCAAGGTGCTCGTGATCGGTGCGGGCGTGGCCGGGCTGGCCGCGATTGGCGCCGCGCGCGGTCTTGGTGCAATTGTGCGCGCGTTCGATACGCGCCCCGAAGTCGGCCAGCAGGTCGAAAGCATGGGTGCGGAGTTCCTGAGCATCGACATCGAGGAGGAGGGCGGCGGCTCAGGCGGGTACGCCAAACAGATGAGCGCGAAGTTCATCGAAGCGGAGATGGCGCTTTTCGAGGCTCAGGCCCGCGAGGTCGACATCATCATCACGACGGCGCTCATTCCGGGCAAGCCGGCGCCGCGCTTGATCGACGCGAAGACGGTGGCGTGCATGCGCGCGGGCAGCGTGGTCGTCGACATGGCGGCCGAGCAGGGCGGCAACTGCGAACTCACGCGAGCGGGCGAAGTCGTGAATGCGAACGGCGTGACCGTGATCGGCTACACGGATCTGCCAAGCCGGATGGCGAACCAGTCGAGCCAGCTTTACGCGACCAACATCCGCCATCTGCTGACCGATCTCACGCCCGCGAAGAACGGCGAACTCGAACTCGACATGGACGACGTCGTGCAGCGCGGCACAACGGTCATGCAGAGCGGGCAGGTGTGCTGGCCGCCGCCGCCGGTACAGGTCAGCGCCGCACCGCAGGCGTCTGCGCAGACGAAGCCCGCTGTCGCCGCGACCGGCCACGCGAAAGAAGACACCGCGCAAGCCGCTCGCCGCAATGGCGCCTGGTCGCTCGCGGCGCTCGTCGCGGCCGCGTTGCTGCTGCTCGCGCTCGGCGCGGTCGCGCCGCCGGCGTTCGTCGCGCACTTCACGGTGTTCGTACTGGCTGTGTTCGTCGGCTATCAGGTGGTCTGGAATGTCACGCCCTCGCTGCATACGCCGCTCATGAGCGTGACGAATGCGATCAGCGGGATCATCGTGATCGGCGCGTTGCTGCATCCGGGCAACGCCAGCACGATCGTGACCGTGCTGGCGGGCATTGCGCTCGTCGTCGCGACCATCAACATCGCGGGTGGCTTTCTCGTCACCCAGCGCATGTTGAAGATGTTCCAACGGACCTGAGGAGACGTCATGCTCAATGGAATCGGCAACATGGCGTGGCTCGGCGCGGCAACGCTCTTCATTCTCAGCCTGCGCGGGCTGAGTCATCCCGCGAGTGCGCGGCGCGGCAACCTGTATGGCGTGACCGGCATGGTGATCGCCGTGCTCGCCACGCTGCTCGTCACCGGTGGCGCGGGCCTGCAGATCGCGCTCGTCGCCGCGCTGGTTGGTGGTGGGCTCGGCGCGATTCTTGCGCGCCGCGTGGAGATGACGCAGATGCCGCAGCTCGTCGCGGTGCTGCACAGCTTCGTCGGCCTCGCGGCCACGCTGATCGCCTTCGCGAACTTTCTCTCGCCCCAGGCCGCGATGAGCGGCGTCGAGCGTGCGATTCACGACACCGAGATCTATGTCGGCGCGTTCATCGGCACGGTCACGTTCAGCGGCTCGATTATCGCGTTCCTGAAGCTGCAGGGCACGGTGAGCGGCAAGCCGCTCGTGCTGCCCGCGCGGCATTTGCTCAACGCAGTGGTGCTGGGCGCGTGCATCGCGATCGGGTATCGCTTCGTCAGTGCTCCTGATGGTGGCGACGCGCTGTACGCGCTCATCGTCATGTGCGTGCTGGCGGCGGCGCTCGGCGTGCATCTCGTGATGGCGATCGGCGGCGCGGACATGCCCGTGGTGGTTTCGATGCTCAACAGCTATTCGGGCTGGGCGGCAGCGGCAACGGGCTTCATGCTCGATAACGATCTGCTCGTCACGACGGGTGCGCTGGTGGGATCGAGCGGTGCGATTCTCAGCTACATCATGTGCCGCGCGATGAATCGCAGCTTTGTTTCGGTGATCCTCGGCGGCTTTGGCGCCGTGAGCGCCACGGCCAGCGCGACACCGGAAGGTGAGGTCGTATCGACCACCGTGGACGAAGTGGGGTCGCTCCTGCGCGACGCTCAGGAAGTCGTGATCGTGCCGGGCTATGGCATGGCGGTGGCGCAGGCGCAGGGCACCATCAGCGAGATCACGCGGCGCTTGCGTGCGCTCGGCATACGTGTGCGTTTCGGCATTCACCCGGTTGCGGGGCGTTTGCCGGGCCACATGAACGTGCTGCTCGCGGAAGCGAAAGTGCCGTACGACATCGTGCTCGAAATGGACGAGATCAACGAAGACTTCACGAGCACCGACGTCGTACTCGTGATCGGCGCGAACGATATCGTCAACCCGGGCGCGCAGGAGGATGCGGGTAGCCCGATCGCCGGCATGCCGGTGCTGGAGGTGTGGAAGGCGCGCACCGTGGTCGTCTCCAAGCGCAGCATGGCGACGGGTTATGCGGGCGTGGACAATCCGCTCTTCTATAAGGACAACACACGAATGCTGTTTGGCGATGCGAAGGGCAGCGTCGACGCGTTGCTGCGGCAGCTCGAAGCGGCGTGACATTCAACGTCAGGCGCGGCGAACGAACGTCTGCCGCGCCGGCTGTAACGCGGGAAAGAGTCGATGGCGCAAATCCCGCGGGCAATCACTACGGATGGAGACAGACAACGTGGTACACACCGATCGTTTCGAAGGCGGCTACACGTCCCGGTGGCACAACCGCTGGGTGCAGCTCGTGGCGGGCATTCTCTGCATGGGGCTCGTGGCGAACCTGCAGTACGCGTGGACGCTCTTCGTCGTGCCAATGGACGCACGGCATCACTGGGGGCAGGCTGCGATCCAGCTCGCCTTCTCCATTTTCATCGTGACGGAAACCTGGCTCGTGCCCGTGGAGGGCTGGCTGGTCGATCGCTTTGGCCCGCGCCCCGTGGTGATGGGCGGTGCGTGCTGCGTGGCGCTCGGCTGGGTGCTCGATGCGTGGGCGCCCGCGCTGCCGGTGCTCTACGTCGCGGCGGTGATCTCGGGCATCGGTGCGGGCTGCGTGTACGGCACGTGCGTTGGCACCGCGCTCAAATGGTTTCCCGACCGCCGTGGCCTCGCTGCCGGCATGACAGCGGCGGGCTTCGGCGCGGGCGCGGCGCTCACGGTCATTCCGATTTCGAACATGATTCAGCATTCGGGCTATGAGCGCGCGTTCGTGTTCTTCGGACTCCTGCAGGGTGCGTGCATCATGGCGCTCGCCCTCGTCATGGTGCGCCCGAAGCCGCCGGCGCACGCAGCCGGCATGAAGCGCATCGTGGCGACGAAAACCGACTACACGACGAAGCAGATGGTTCGCGCGCCCGTATTCTGGGTGATGTACGCGATGTTCGTGTGCGTGGCCGCGGGCGGCATCATCGCGACGGCGCAGATCGGCCCGATCGCGAAGAGCTACGGCTTCGCCTCGATGCCGGTTACGCTGGTGGCCGCGACGCTGCCGCTGCTCACGATGACGCTCTCGATCAACAATCTCTGCAACGGCTTTACGCGGCCGCTGTGCGGGCTCATTTCGGATCGCATTGGCCGCGAGAATACGATGTTCATCACCTTTCTCGGCGAGGGGCTCGCGCTGCTGGGCTTGCGGGCGTTCGGCCACGACCCCTATCTCTTCGTGCTGTTCTCGGGGCTCGTGTTCCTGTTTTACGGCGACATCTTCTCGAACTTCCCGGCGACCTGCGCCGACACGTTCGGCGCGAAATACGCGGCTGGCAACGCAGGCACGCTATACACCGCGAAGGGGACCGCGGCGCTGCTCGTACCCGTCGCTACGCTGCTCGCGCTCCACGGCGGCTGGAACATGGTGTTCGATATGGTCGCTTGTGTCGCGATGATGGCGGGCGTGAGCGCGAAGGTGATCTTGCAGCCCATGCGCCGGCGCTGGATCTTTCAGTCGGCAGAGGAGGCGAAGGTTGCCGATTCGGCGTTCATCCCTTCACCGCTGGGGTCGCACGAGTAAGCGCGGTGGATGTCGCGCCTGAGCGTTACGGGCGGGCGGTGCGGTCGTGATCGTGGCGAGCGGTCGCGGCGCGCAACGCCCGCATCATGCGTGCCGCGCCCTGGAGTCGCGCACGCACGCGTGCGCGCCGTACGCGCCGCATATCGACGCGGGTCTGCTCGCGACGCGGGTCCGTTTCGGCGGCTCGCTCGCTGTCCAGCCCGAGATGCGCATAACGGCCTTCGCTGGCGCTCTTGTCGAGCCAACGCTCCGGCAACCGGGTTGCGAGCAGCCAGGTCGCCGCGGCGCCAAAGCTGACGGCGATGATCGCAGCGACGACAACGAATTCCATTCTGTATTCCTCGATCGGCTTATCCACGGCTCCCGGCAATGTATACCATGAAATATATCGAGTCGTGCCTCCAGTAGGTTCGCCGCAGCAAAATGGAAGCCGGAAAACAAAAAAGCCCGCAATTTGCGGGCTTTTTTGATGAATCCTGTGTGCTGCTAGTTCTGCTTGATGAGACGTGGTGCCCAGGAGAGGACTCGAACCTCCACAGTGTTGCCACCGCTAGGACCTGAACCTAGTGCGTCTACCAATTCCGCCACCTGGGCACGTCTTCAAGCTAGAAGGAAATTATGACGCGATTTAGCGTACCTGTCAATAGATTTTTTCAAAAAAACTTCATCTCGGGAACGCGGCTGCTGCGATTGACGCGATAGCAGGGCAGTTGTACTCACTGCTGCTCTGGAAATGAAAAAAGGCCGGCATGAAGCCGGCCTTTTGAATCTGGTGCCCAAGAGAGGACTCGAACCTCCACAGTGTTGCCACCGCCAGGACCTGAACCTGGTGCGTCTACCAATTCCGCCACCTGGGCAAGGTGTCGTTTGCTGTTCAACGTGTTGTGCAGCAAAGACCGAAATTATAGCGGGCCCAGAACGCCTGTCAAGCGTTTTGTGAAAGGCAATCAAGCGCGGCTGCGCGAGCGTTGCCGGGCGCGTGGCGTGGCCGTCCGATCGCGCTGTGAGGCCGCTCCCACGGCTCGTAGGGTGCGATGCGGGTGTTAGAATGCCTCGCAGAAGTTCCGCCGGCACAAGTACGGGGTTCAGGTGCTGCGTGCAGCGTGGCGCACGCAGTGCGAGCGGTCAGGCAGTCCACGTACGGGCCGGCAGATTGCAGCACTCGAAGACGGGGCGCCGCCCGCATGTACTGCACATTCGGGCCGCGCAAAATCCGACGTCCACGCAACGAGAACAACCATCGACAAGCCCTTGAGCAAATATCCGTACCCGATTCCCAGCCGCGAAGAGATTCTTGGCGTGCTGCGGACCAGCGACTCGCCGTGCACCGCGAACGATATCGCCGAGGCGCTCGCCATCAAGCGCCAGGAGCGTGAAGGGTTCTTCAGGCGCCTCGCCGCCATGGAGCGCGACGGGCAGATCCGGCTCGATTCGCGCGGCCACTACCAGCTCGCGCATCCTTCGAATTTCGTCGCCGGGCGCGTGCAGGGGCATCGCGACGGCTACGGCTTCCTCGTGCGCGACGACGGGCAGGACGATCTGTTCCTGCCGCAAGGCGAAATGCAGAAGGTCATGCACAACGACCGCGTGCTCGCGCGCATTGTCGGCTATGACCGGCGCGGGCGGCCGGAAGGGCATATCGTCGAGGTCACCGACCGTGCGAACCGCAGCGTGATTGGGCGCCTGCTCAACGAGAACGGTGCGCTGATCGTCGCGCCGGAAGACAAGCGCATCGGCCACGACATTCTCGTCACGCAGAATCCCAAGAAAGCCAAGGTCGGCCAGGTCGTGGTCGTCGAACTCACCGATTTCCCCAGCCGCCACTCGCAGCCGCTTGGCCGCGTGTTGGAAGTGCTCGGCGATATCGACGATCCGGGCATGGAGATCGAGATCGCCGTGCGCAAGTACGGCGTGCCGCACGAATTCAGCAAGCCCGCGCTCGACGAAGCCGCGAAGCTGCCCGACGCCGTGCGTCCCTCGGACATCCGCTATCGCGTGGACTTGCGCGACGTGCCGCTCGTCACCATCGACGGCGAAGACGCACGCGACTTCGACGACGCCGTGTATTGCGAGCCGATGCAGGTTGGTAAGGGCGAGGGCTTCCGCCTGATCGTCGCCATCGCCGACGTCTCGCATTACGTGCTGCCCGGCAGCGGTCTCGATGTGGACGCCATCGAGCGCAGCACGTCGGTGTACTTCCCGCGCCGCGTGATTCCGATGCTGCCCGAGAAGCTCTCGAACGGGCTCTGTTCGCTCAATCCGCACGTCGATCGCTGCGTGCTCGTGTGCGACATGGTGATCACCGCGCGCGGCGAGATCAAGGCGTACCAGTTCTATCCGGGCGTCATGCACTCGGCGGCGCGGCTCACGTATACCGAAGTCGCGGCGGTGCTCACCAACACCAAGGGGCCCGAGGCGACGCGCCGCGCGGCGCTGCTGCCGCAGCTGCAGAATCTCTATGGCGTGTACAAGTCGCTGTTCGCCGCGCGCCAGAAGCGCGGTGCGATCGATTTCGACACGACCGAGACGTATATCGTCTGCAATGCGCAGGGCAAGATCGAGCAGATCGTGCCACGCCAGCGCAACGACGCGCACAAGCTGATCGAAGAGTGCATGCTCGCGGCCAACGTGTGCGCGGCGGACTTCATGAAGCGCCACAAGCACCCGGGCCTGTACCGCGTGCACGCGGGACCGACGGCCGAAAAGCTCGAGAACCTGCGCACCTTCCTGCGTGGCATGGGCCTTTCGCTCGGCGGCGGCGACACGCCGCACGCGAGCGATTACGCGGCGCTGATGGCGCACATCCGCGACCGGCCCGACGCGCAGATGCTGCAGACCATGCTGCTGCGCTCGATGCAGCAGGCCGTGTACAGCCCGGACAATATCGGTCACTTCGGGCTTGCCTACGAGGCTTACGCGCACTTTACGAGCCCGATTCGCCGCTATCCCGACCTGCTCACGCACCGCGCGATCTACGCGATCCTGCAGGGCAAGAAGTATCAGCCGCAGGCGCCCGAGGGCGTCGAACTCAATACCGCGCTTTCGCCGCGCGCCCGCGCGCTGCAAGCCGAAGACGAAGAGAAGCGCGGCAAGCGCGCCCGCGGTGCCAACACGGCGATCTGGGAAGAGCTGGGCCTGCACTGCTCGGCGAACGAGCGCCGCGCTGACGAAGCCTCGCGCGACGTCGAAGCCTGGCTCAAGTGCTACTTCATGCGCGACAAGCTCGGCGAAGAGTACGGCGGGATGGTGAGCGGCGTGACGTCGTTCGGCATTTTCGTTCAGCTCGATGCGCTCTTCATCGAAGGTCTCGTGCACGTGACGGAACTGGGCTCGGATTACTTCCAGTACGACGAGATCAAGAACGAACTGCGCGGCGAGCGCACCGGCATTCGCTACCGTCTATCGGATCGTGTGCGCGTGCAGGTGAGCCGCGTGGATCTCGATGCGCGCAAGATCGACTTCCGCCTCGTGCGCGATACGCCCGTGAAGCCGGGCGGCAACCGGCCGATGCCGGTCGACAAGGGCGGTGTGGATGGCGGTCCGCGCGTGCGTGCGCTGCCGGGCGGCGACATGGCGCGCCAGAGAAAGGCCGCGCCGGCGCCAAGCGTGGCGGTGAAGGAAGCACGCGCGGCGCGCGGTGCCGCCAAGACCGCGAAGAAGCGCTCGGCCGTGAAGTCCACGCCCAAGAAGCAGGCGCCGCGCAAGAAGCGTTGAGCACCGTGCGGGGCGCCAGATGCGCCCCGCCGCCGTTATGTATCCGGGCCGCGCCGTCGTGCGCGTGCCCGGTTTTTTCACTTGCATGCCGCGTCGGGAGTTGCCACACAGGCGCGCGGTTTGCAGATGCCGGACCGCACGACGCGGCCGGCTGACTTTCGTTGCTGGCGGCGCGCTGTTTGCGCCGCAAAACGTTCATCAGGGGTTGTCTCAGTCATGTCACGTCTCAAGGTTCTTTACGGGTTTCATGCGGTGATCGCACGCTTGCGGCACGACGCGTCCACGGTCGAGGATGTCTACTACGATCCGACGCGCCGCGACCGCCGCATGCAGGATTTCCTGCACACCGCGAAGGAAGCGGGCGCGCGCGTGATCGCAGCCGACGAAACGCGCCTCTGGGGTCTCGCGCACACGGAGCGCCATCAGGGCGTCGTGGCCCGCGTGCACGATCTGGCGCTCGCGCAGAACCTCGCGGAACTGCTCGACGGCATCCAGGGATCGCCGCTGCTGCTCGTGCTCGACGGCGTGACCGATCCGCACAATCTCGGCGCCTGCCTGCGTGTGGCCGATGCGGCCGGCGCGCACGCCGTGATCGCCCCGCGCGACCGCGCCGTGGGTCTGAACGCCACGGCCGCGAAGGTGGCGAGCGGCGCCGCCGACACCGTGCCCTACATCACCGTGACGAACCTGGCGCGTGCGCTGCGCGAACTCAAGGACGCGGGCGTGTGGGTGGTGGGCACCGCCGGCGACGCGAGCGCGAGCCTCTATGAGACAAAGCTCGACGGCCCCGTTGCGCTCGTGCTGGGCGCCGAAGGCGAAGGTATGCGCCGCCTCACGCGCGAAACCTGCGACGAAGTCATGCAGATTCCGATGGCGGGCACGGTCGAGAGCCTGAACGTTTCGGTCGCTTCGGGCGTGTGCCTGTTCGAGGCGGTGCGCCAACGCTCGGCTGCGCGCTGATCGCCGGCCGATCGCGCGTTGCCCAGCGCGCGATCCTGTGAGTGCGGGCAGCCCGTGCCCGCATCTCCGGTAAACTATGCGAATTCCGCGTTTTTCTCCTCCTCGGGCTGTACTCCCATGACTCAAGACGAACTCAAGCAACTGGTCGGCCAGGCCGCCGCCGACTATGTCAATGCAAACGTGCCGGAAGGCGCCGTAATCGGCGTCGGCACGGGCTCCACCGCGAATTGCTTCATTGACGCCCTCGCGGCCAGCAAGGGCCGCTACCGCGGCGCCGTGTCGAGCTCGGTTGCGACCACCGCGCGCCTCGAAGCGCATGGCTTCAAGATTTTCGACCTCAACGAGATCGAATCGCTGCCCGTGTACGTGGACGGCGCCGACGAAATCGACGGCGCAGGCGCCATGATCAAGGGCGGCGGCGGCGCGCTCACGCGCGAGAAAATCGTCGCTTCGGTGTCGGACGTGTTCGTCTGCATCGCCGATGCGAGCAAGCGTGTCGACGTGCTCGGCCAGTTCCCGCTGCCCATCGAAGTCGTGCCGATGGCGCGCACCGCCATCGGCCGTCGCGTGACGGCGCTCGGCGGCGTGCCGGTGTTGCGCGTGCAGAAGGACGGTTCGCCCTTTATCACCGACAACGGCAACGAGATTCTCGACGTGAAGGGCTTGCGCATCAGCGATCCGCGCACGCTTGAAGCGCTTGTCAACGCCTGGCCGGGCGTGGTGACGGTGGGTCTGTTCGCCGCCCGCGGCGCGGACCTCTGCCTCCTTGGCGGTGAAACCGGCGTCGAGCGTATCGAATACCGCAAGGCCTGAGCGGTCTCGCGCGAGCGGCACGTTCCACCGGCATTAGTCTGCTTTTGCCTGTGCGTTGCCGCTCTTTTTTCTGGCAGGTCTGCGTGGCCTGCCGAACCGAACATCGCGATTAATCATTAAAAGAAAGCGATTTTCTGTATCTGGTTGTGCGTGCATCTATTTGAAGCCTTTCAATTGATTTTGAAAGAAAATCCCCATATTCAAGGACATGTCTATTTACTACGTTGAGAACCGCACATAAAACATGCGAATGACGTAGCAATAGTCTTACTGTCTGAGTTATAAATTCACCGTCCGGCGACGTTATGCAAGCAGTTCGCTAAAAGAGACGTCGAGAACAACCGGGCAGGGGAAGGGCGGCGCGCGAAAATGCGCAGCGGCCCGAGGGTTTCTGTCGGGCGGTACACGGGGTAATAATGACAACAGCAGGTGTTGAGCAACTTGTGTCGGACTGCTATGCAATAGGGTTCGTGAAGGTGCGGAGTCTTGCGGGGCATTTCTTTCTGTTCTCCGGATTTTCAATTCTGCATGATCGCCTGATTTACGAAAACACGTAAGGGCGTTCTGCGCGCGATTATTAATCTGGTAATTCCGGTTTAAACGGTCCTCCCGATATCGGGTGGCTCGCGGGGATATTCGCGCGTCGTAAATGCAGTGATTTTATAAGCATTGCAATTGAAATCGTGTTAAATGCGCCCGCGCTATCAGGGGGAGTGCGCGCGCATTCATCCAACGCTCCCCTGTTTTATCAGGAAGACCACAATCATGAAGAAGATTCAGGCCATTTCGCTCGCCGCCATGCTCTCTCTCGGTTCGGCTGCCGCATTTGCAGGCGGTGCCGGCGGTGTGGGCGCGCCGTCGTCCTCCACCACGTCGGCGGTGGGCGCAGCGGGCGTCGGCTTTGGCGCTTCGGCGCTCACGTCGAACTCGACGTCGTCGGTCAACGGCAGCTTCACCTCGGCGCTGACGGTGCCGGGCCATATCGACGCCACGGTGTCGCAAGGCAATCAGTCGTTCTCGAACGCGAGCCTCACGTTCGGTTCGAGCTACACGGCGCAAAACGGCAACTCGCAAACCTACGGCCAGACGGCTAACGGCTACGTCGGCCAGACCGGCACGACGACCACGAACCAGAATTCGTCGACGCTCGGCTTCACGAGCGCCACGCAGTCGGGTTCGCAGAACTTCAATTCGTCGGTGATCAACACGTCGTTCAACGGTTCGAGCGGCAGCTACGGCGGCTCGGGCTTTACGTCGAACGCAACGGCGAACGGCAGCGGCACGGCCAATGCGGACGGCGGCGTCGGCATCGTCGCGGCGGGCGGTTCGGGTTCGCTCACGGGCGGTATGCACTGGTAATCCGAACGGGTCAGCCGTTCACTAGCGCGTCGGAGAGGGGGCGCTGCCCCCTTTTCCGTTCACGGAGAGAAGAATGAGCAAGCTGAAACAAAAATTCGCCGTTGCCGGGGTGTTGCTGTTCGCAGGCGCCGCGTGGGCGCAAACCACGCCGACGATGACGTCGGGGACCACGTCCACGTCGAGCCAGACGAGCACCGTCTCCAATACCGTGGTACTGCCGAGCGGCGGCGCGTCGGACGTGACGTATCACGGTTCTTACGATGTGCGCACGACGCCCACGGTCTATGCGCCGGCCTTGACGGCCTCGGTGACCGAGACTTGCTGGGGCAGTATTTCTGCTGCGGTGTCGGTGGTGGGCGTGGGCGCGACGGCCGCGGGCACCATCAAGGACATGGACTGCAACAAGCGCCTGAATGCGGCCGTGGCGTGGCGCATGGACCGCAAGGACATTGCGTTCAACATCATGTGTCAGGAAGACGACTTTCGCGAGGCGGCCGCGCTCACCGATCATCCGTGCGGCGACAATCGCAAGGTCGCGAAGAACGATGGCGGGCCCGTGCAATTGCGCAACGCCGACACGAGCCCGGATCCGAAGCTGCAGGAGCCGACCGACCCGTTCGTGCGCGAACGCGAGCACCTGCCTGCGTTGCCGCTTGCGCAGGCGCTCGTCCCTTCGGCTCATTGAATCGCGCGAGGCTGAAGAGAAGAGGGCGCGCGCCTGTTCTCTCCAGCTCAAGCGGAAAGACATTATTGATTCGGTATCCTGTATGTTATCGGTGTCTGCGAATTTGCGTGAACGGTTCCGCGAAAGCGCAGGCAAAGCGAACAGGCGCGCAAAAGCGTGCCGCCAGGGCACGCTTTGTTCGGGGACGACTCGCAAGCGAACTCGCGGCGCGAACCGCGAGCGCGCGACGACTACGTACTCACTCGACCGTTTCCGCCTGGTGCAGGCGCGGCAGAAGCCGGTCGAATTCGCGGCGCACGAGGCCATAGCACTCGCAGGCGCGGGCTTCGAGACCTTCGCGGTCGAGCACACGGATATGACCGCGGCTGTGGTGGATCAGACCTTCGTCATGCAGCTTGCCGGCCGCTTCGGTAATGCCTTCGCGGCGCACGCCGAGCATGTCGGCAATCAGTTGCTGCGTGACGTTGAGATCGTTGGAAGCCACGCGGTCCACTTCGATCAGCAGCCAGCGGCACAACTGCTTGTTGAGCGAATGGTGACGATTGCACGCGGCGGTCTGTGCGACCTGCGTGAGCAGCGCGTGCATATAGAGCAGCATGAGGCGGCGCAGGAAGTCCGAGCGCGCGAACTGCTGCTTGAGGGCTTGCGCGCTCATGCGATAAGCGAAGCCCGCGCATTGCACCTGCACGCGGTTCGGCATCGTTTCGCCGCCGGTGAGCACGGGCACGCCCGTCATGCCCTCGCGGCCGACCGCTGCGATTTCGACCGAACTGCCGTCTTCCATCGTCGAGAGCAGCGAGACGATCGCCGTAGTCGGAAAGTACACGTGATGAATGCGCTGGCCCGAATCGCAGATCAACTGCTCGGTGCGCAGATGAACGAGTTCGAGGTGCGGGGCGAGAGCCTGCCATTCATGCGACGGGAGGGCGCCCAGCAAATGGTTGCCGTGAAGATCGGATTGAAGGGTTAACATGACTGGTCCTCGTGCGAAGCGGCGCGAGCCGCCTCCTGTTTTTTGATTCCGTACGCCGAACTCGTTGTTGTTTGCCGTTTCCCGTGCGGCTTTTGCGTTCGTCGTGCCGGCCCCATAGTCCCGCTTGTTCGTGCTCTTTCCTGCTTGTTCCTGCACTTCTTTCTGCGTTTTTTCCTGCACTTGTTTCTTCGCTTGTTACTACGTCCCCGCTCTGTCCTGCCCGGTCTCACTCGCGTGCGCTTGTGTGCGCGGTATTGCTTGTCCGCGTCTCGCGTCTTTGCGGTGATCTCTCTTTAGCAGGGTGTGTGCCAGTTGGTGCGAAAGCACGCATTCAAGCGGCTAAGCGAGTGTTGGCCATGCGGCAGCGCGGCATAACGCAGCATTTTTGTTTCAGTTTTGTACGGCGACTTTGCGCATCGAGGCACCGCGCATCGCATTTTTGAAAGCCGCAAGTTGATGATTCAATTGAGTTATTTACCTCGGTAACAGGGGCATTCAGAAATGGCTCCTGCGTGAAACATGCATTCGGGGCGACGCGTGCCCCAGGCCAAAAAACAAGTGTTTTTGATTCAGTTCTGTTGCAACGCAGACGTAGCCGGCGAAAAGCGTTCGGTGTTGAAACCGCGCGCGTGAACGGCTTAGCCGTGCGCTTGGCCGGGCGCATGCGATCAGTGTGGGTATGCGTACAGATTGGCATGCCGAGGTTTGCTCCAATGGGGTCCGGAAAAGGTCTCATGAATGCGTGAGGCCTGAGAGGTCCGGGAGGCGCGTGACGCTTCGGGCGAGCCCGCCGGCAGGCAGGCGCGGCGTTCGTCGACGTGACCCGACGTATTTCAACGGGGAGCTCACTGTATGAACCAGCTCGTGACGCCAGCCGGCTTGATCGCGGCAGCCAATGAACCCGAAGTCGCGCTCATCGTTCAGCCCGTGGTGCTGGCCGGGGGCTCGGGCACGCGGCTTTGGCCGCTCTCGCGCGAGCATTGTCCGAAACAGCTGATCGATCTGCTCGACGGCGAGTCGCTGCTCGAAGCCACCGTGCGGCGGCTCGACGGCGTGTACGCCCAGGCGGGCGGCGCAATCCGCAAGGCCGCGCCTGTTGTTGTGAGCAGCGAGGAGTTGCGGCTCATGACCGTCGACCGGCTCGGCCGCAGCGGTATGCCCGCGCGGGTCGTGCTCGAGCCGGTCGCGCGCAACACGGCGCCGGCCCTCACGGTGGCGGCGCTAGCGGCGCGCGCCGGGCACGAGGCGGCACTGGCCAGCAACGGCGCCGGTGGCGTGTGCGACAGCGACCCGGTGCTCATCGCCATGCCGGCCGACCACCTGATTGCCGATCGCGCGGCGTTTGCCGCCGCGCTCGAAGAAGCGGTGGGCTACGCGGCGCGGGGCGCGATCGTCACGCTGGGCGTGCCGCCGCAGCGCGCGGAAACCGGTTACGGGTACATCGGCGCGGGGGCGGCGCTCGGCGCCAGCGGCGCGCGCGTGATCGAGCGTTTCGTGGAAAAACCGGGCGCCGAACTCGCGGCGAGTTACGTGGCCTCGGGCGATTACCTCTGGAATAGCGGCATTTTCGTGGTGCGCGCATCGGTTTGGCTCGCCGCGATCGCGCATTGCCGGCCGGCCATCGCGGCGCAATGCGCGGCGGCGTTCGAGGCGGCCGCAGTTGATGCCGACGGCACCGTGCATCTCGATGCGGCGGCGCTCGCCGCCTGCCCATCCGATTCGATCGACTACGCGGTGATGGAGTCGCTCGGCGCGGACGCGCGGCTCGCGGGCGTGGTCGTGCCGCTCGTGGCCGGCTGGTCCGATGTCGGCGCATGGGACGCGGTGTGGCAGGTATCGAACAAGGACGCAAGCGGCAACGTGGCGCGCGGCCGTGTGATGTTCGAAGACGTGACTGACACGTTCGCACACTCGGACGGACGGCTCGTTGCCTGCGTGGGCGTGCACGGCGTGGTGGTGGTCGAGACGGCCGACGCAGTCCTCGTCGCGGCGAGGGATCGGGTGCAGGACGTGAAGGCGATCGTCGGCAAGCTCAGGCAGGAGCGCAGCGCGGTTGCGCAGCATCACCGGCGTGTGGAGCGGCCGTGGGGCTGCTACGACTCGCTCGATCAGGGCGAGCGCTTCCAGGTCAAGCGCATCGTCGTGAAGCCGGGCGGGCGGCTGTCGCTGCAGATGCATCACCACCGCGCGGAGCACTGGACCGTGGTGCGTGGCACGGCACGTGTCACGCGCGGCGAGGAAATTTTCCTGCTTTCGGAAAACGAATCGACCTACATTCCGCTCGGTGTGAAGCACCGGCTGGAGAATCCCGGCAAGACGCCGCTCGAGATCATCGAGGTGCAGTCGGGCGGTTATCTGGGCGAGGACGACATCGTCCGCTTTGACGATGAGTATGGGCGGATACAACGTTGAACGAGTGCAGCGTTGAAAAGCACGACGTGGGTCAGCGTGCGAAAAGCGTACGCAGAAGAAACATGCACGCCGGCATCGCTGCATATGCACAGCCAGGGAATGCCGATCGATCCGGAAGCGGATTCAAAAGCAGATTGAAAGCGCGTTGATTGAAGTAAGTGGGCGGTCCATACGATCGCCTTACAAAAAGAGCAGCGCAAGGGCCGACGTAACACGCGTACATACGAACAATGCGCATGCGCGCAAGCATCATGTCAGGAGATATCCTGGCTGGCGAATTATGCGAAACGCATGGCAACGTAACACCTAAGTTCGACGACGCACGAGGGCCCGCGCAGTATCCGGCAAACATGGGCGATAACGTCCACATCGGGGGGGTAGGGTCATGGAACTGGGGAACAAGGAACGCTCGCTCGTCAGCAAGGTGATGGACGGGCTGATTTCAGGCATCGTCGAGGAGCGCTACGGCGCAGTGCTGCCTCCGCAGGACATCCTGTCAAAGGAGTTCGACGTGAGCCGCACGGTCATGCGCGAGGCGCTCTCCATGCTGCTCGCGCGCCACATGCTCGACGTGCGGCCGAAGATAGGCACGCGCATCCGGCCCATGCGCGACTGGCGCATGATCGACGAGGACGTCGTGAACTGGCGTTTCCGGTCGAAACCGGACAAGACGTTTTTGCGCGACGTGATCGAATTTCGCGGCCTGATCGAACCGGCGGCGTGCGCACTCGCCGCCACGCGCGCGAGCGCGGCGGACATTGCGGGCATTCGCGAGGCGTTCGAGGTCCTGCGCCAGACGAGCACCGACGATCCGAATTTCCAGACTGCCGACGCTCTTCTGCACACGCGCATCCTCGCGGCGAGCGGGAATCAGTTTTATCAGCAGATGGCGGCGATCATTCGCGGCGCACTCTCGCTCGTGAATCCGATTCTCAACACGCGTGACGGCGGCTGGAACAATGTCGTAGCGGCGCATGGGCGCATCGTCGAGGCAATCGAGCGGCGTGCGCCGAAAGAGGCCGAAGCGGCCGCGCTCGCGATGATCGAATACACCGCCGACGAACTCACTCGCGCGCTCGCGCCCGAGGCGTTGGAGCAGCGCTAAGGCCGTTGGCAGCGTCGATTCGCTCACATCAATGCGCTTGCTGCGCGCGGATTGATGCGAGCGCATTGCGGCGCGCTGCGCGGGCCGGTATCGTGCGTGTCTTTGGGTGCGCCGCGTGTGTCGTACGTTACGTACACCGCGCGGCGGCCCTCGACTTCACAGCCGGAGCACGCAGCACATGAGCGAAACACAAACGATACGTTGGGGCATCGTCGGCGCGGGCCGCATTGCGCACCGCTTCGCGCAGGGCGTCGCGCACGTCGCGCACGCGCGCGTCGAAGCGGTCTGGTCGCGCCGCGCAACGACTGCTCA
The DNA here is from genome assembly GCF_905220165.1 of Paraburkholderia sp. J10-1. Lineage (NCBI taxonomy): Bacteria > Pseudomonadati > Pseudomonadota > Betaproteobacteria > Burkholderiales > Burkholderiaceae > Paraburkholderia > Paraburkholderia sp. J10-1. The sequence continues at coordinate 136,788 of NZ_CAJMYW010000012.1, forward strand.
GGCGCTTGCCGCCACCTGCGGCGCGAAGGCGTGCGAGAGCGTGGATGCGCTCTTCGCAAGCGGCATCGACGCCGTGTATATCGCCACGATGCAGGATACTCACGCCCACTACGCGATTGCCGCGCTCGAAGCGGGGCTGCCCGTGCTGTGCGAAAAACCCGCCACCGTGAACGGCGCGCAGCTCGAACGTGTGCTCGACGCGGCGCGCCGCGCGCAGCGCCTCTTCATGGAGGCGATGAAACCGCCGTTCTACCCCCTCTATCGAAAGTTGCGCGCGCAACTCGATGCCGATCCCATCGGTTCGGTCGGACTCGTGCGCGCGGGCTGTTCAGTGGCCAGTGTGCCCACCGACCATCCTTCGCTTTCATTCGAGCAAGCGGGCGGGGCGCTGCTCGATATCGGCGTGTACGAGATGTTTCTCGCGGTCGACTGGCTCGGCGCGCCGCGTGAGGTGCAGACGGTCGGGCGCCTCGGCTCGACAGGCGTGGACACCTTCGCGAGCCTGAACTGCCAGCATGAGCGCGGCATTGCGCAGCTGTTCTGCGGGCTCGATCTGCACGGCTATGGCGACGCGCTGCTCGCGGGGCCGCTCGGCAACGTGACGATCCACGCGAACTGGTGGAATCCGGCGCGTGCGACGGTGCGTTATGTGGATGGCCGCGTCGTCGAGCTCGACGAGCCGTTCGAGGGCGGCGGCCTCAACTACGAGACTGCGCACTTCTGCGAATTGCTGCGCGCGGGCGCGCTCGAAAGCCCGGTGATGACGCACGACACTTCGCGCCGCATGCTCGCGATGGCCGACGCCGCGCGCGCGGCGCTCGGACTGCGTTTCCCCTGCGAATGACGCGTCAGGAAGCCGCCTGAAAACAAAACGGCCCGCTCGTGCGGGCCGTGTTTGAAACGCGCCTGGTATCAGTGACGTGAAGGCAGCGCGAGGCGTTTTTCGTACCAGTGCTGCACCCATTCGAGCACCTGGCAGAGCACCCAGTAAATGGCGGCCGCCGCGAGATAGAGCGGCAGCGGTTGATACGTCGAAGCGATGATTTCCTGCGCACTGCGCAGCAGCTCCGTCACGGTGATGACCGAAACGAGCGACGTGTCCTTGATGAGACTGATGAGGCTGTTCGAGAGACTCGGCACGGCGATGCGAAGCGCCTGCGGCGCGATCACGTAGCGCAGCGTCTGGGTGCGCGAAAGGCCAAGGCTGTAAGCCGCGAGCCACTGCCCGCTGTGTATGCCGAGAATCGCGCCACGCATGCTCTCCGAGAGATACGCCGCCACGTTCGCGGAAAGCGCGATCACGCCGGCAGGCGTCGGGTCGAGCGAAATACCGATGCTCGGCAATCCGTAGTAAATGACGAAGATCTGCACGAGCAGCGGCGTGCCGCGCATCAGGCTCACATACACGCGCGCGATGAACACGAGCGGGCGGTTCGAGCTGATGCCCATGAGCGCGAGCACGGCGCCGCCGATGAGCCCGAAGATCATCGAAAGCACGGCGAACTTGACCGTCAGCACCGCGCCCTGTGCGAGCACCGGCAGCGACTGGATGATGAGCGTATAGATGGGCATGGGCGTAGGTAACGAGGTGGAGTGGCGCGTTTTGCAATGGACGCACATGTGCGAAGGGCGGCATCGTGCGATGCCGCCCTTCGCGTCAGCCGGACTGAGCGTCCCTCAGGATCATTGCGTGATCGGCTTGGTCACGTCGATGCCGAACCACTTGTCCGAGATCTTCGTGAAAGTGCCGTCGGCTTCGAGCTGCGTCATCGCGTCGTCGATCGCCTTGGCGAACTTCGGATTGCCTTTCTTGAACGGGATAGCCGACGGGTTGCCGTTGCCGACGATCGCGCCCGTGCGCAGCGGCAGCTGCGAGTTCTTCAGCAGGTAAGCGAGCATCAGGCGGTCGTTGAGCGCCGCGTCGAGACGGTTCGCTGCGAGGTCGCGCAAATACTCGGGCGCGCCCGGATAGGTCTTCACGTCGATGCCCGGCACCGACTTGGCCATGTCCATGTAGTTCGTGCCGAGACCGACGCCGAGCTTCTTGCCCTTCAGGTCTTCGAGCGTCTTGAACTGGCGCGTGTCGTCCTTGCGCTGGATGAGCTGCGCGGCTGAGTACGTGTACGCCGGCGAGAAGTCGAGCACCGCCTTGCGCTGGTCGGTCACGCCGACCTGGTTCACGATCACGTCGAACTTGCCTGCCTGCAGGCCCGCGATGATGCCGCTCCATTCGGTCGTGACGAATTCGGGCTTGAGGCCCATTTTCGCGGCCACAGCCTTGGCGATGTCGACGTCATAGCCGACCAGCTCGCCGCTCGGCGCCTTCGAATTGAACGGGGGGAACGTGCCTTCGAGACCGATGCGCAGCGTGCCGCGCGCCTTGGCCTGATCGAGCAGGTCGTCGGCGTGGGCGCTCGCTGCGACGAACGATGCGCCAACGATTGCAAGTGCAAGGAGTTTTTTCAGCAAACCGGCTTTCATGTTTTCCTCTTGTTCTGCTGCTGCGATTCTAGTGCTAGTGCACAGCGCCTCCGATGCGCCATGACTAGCCTGCCACTATAGCTTCAGGCGCGGCCCGAGGCCAGCGCCCGCGCACATTCGGCGACGAGCGCCGGACCGCGATAGATGAAGCCCGTATAGATCTGCACGAGCGAGGCGCCGGCTGCGATCTTCTCGCGCGCGTCGTCGCCCGAAAAAATGCCGCCCACGCCGATGATCGGCACGTCGCCGCCCAGCTCGGCGCGCAGCTTGCGGATCACGTTGTTCGAGGCGTCGAATACCGGGCGTCCCGAGAGGCCGCCGGTTTCGTTCGCATTCGGCATGCCTTCCACCGCCGTGCGCGAGAGCGTGGTGTTGGTCGCGATCACGCCTTCGATCTTGTGGCGCAGGAGCGTGTCGGCGATTTCCTTGACCTGCTCGTCGTCGAGATCGGGGGCGATCTTGAGCGCGAGCGGCACGAGCTTGCCGTGCATGTCGGCCAGGCGCTGCTGTTTGTCCTTGAGCGCCGCGAGGAGCGCGTCGAGTTCGCCGCCGCCTTGTAGCTGGCGCAGGTTCTTCGTGTTCGGCGACGAGATATTGATCGTCACGTAGCTCGCGAACGGGTAGACGCGCTCGAGGCAGAAGAGATAGTCCTCGGCGGCGCGCTCGATCGGCGTATCGGCGTTCTTGCCGATGTTCAGGCCGAGGATGCCGCGATAGCGCGCGGCCTGCACGTTCTTCACGAACTGCTCGACGCCGTGATTGTTGAACCCCATGCGGTTGATGATGCCCCCCGCCTGCGGCAGCCGGAAAATGCGCGGACGCGGATTGCCGGGCTGCGGGCGCGGCGTGACCGTGCCCACCTCGATGAAGCCGAAGCCGAGCGCGGCGAAACCGTCGATCGCGGCGCCTTCCTTGTCGAGGCCTGCGGCGAGGCCCACAGGATTGCGGAAGGTGAGGCCCATGACGGTGCGCGGCGAATCGGGCACGCGCGGCGCGAGCAGGCCGGCCATGCCGGTGCGGCCCGCGGCGCCGATCATGCGCAGGGAGAGGTGGTGGGCGTCTTCGGCGTCCATGCGAAAGAGCTGGTCGCGGACGAACGGATAAAGGGTGCTGAACACGGGAAGAAGGCGCGGGCGCCGGAAAATGGGAACCCGCTATTTTACCGGCAACGCGAGCCCGGGGCGATGTGCCGGGGGCTCAGGCTTCGGGCGCGAGTGCGGCCCATGCACCGTCGAAGAGGCCTTCGAGCGGCTGGAAGCGCGCCTTGTACGCCATTTTCGGGCTCTCGCGGATCCAGTAGCCGAGGTACACGTAAGGCAGCTGAAGGCTGCGGGCCTGCTCGATCTGCCAGAGGATGTTGTACGTGCCGTAGCTCGTGTGGAGCGTATCGGGGTCGAAGAACGTGTAGACCGAGGAGAGCCCGTCGCCGAGGATGTCGATCATGCTCACCATGCACAGCGTGCCGGGCTCGTCCGGGTGCGCGGGGTTCGGCTCGCGGAATTCGACGAGGCGTGAATTGATCCGGCTTTGCAGCAGGAACTGCTCGTACTGGTCGCGGCTGTCGCGGTCCATGCCGCCGCCCGCGTGGCGCGCCGACTGATAGCGCATGTAGAGCGCGTAGTGCGACTCGTCGTAGTGCAGCGGCGCGACGGTGGCGACGAGCGCGTCATGGCGCTTCCAGGCGCGGCGCTGCGTGCGGTTCGGCGTGAAGCGCTCGACTGGCACACGCACCGGCACGCACGCGCGGCAACCGTCGCAGTAGGGGCGATAGGTGAACACGCCCGAGCGCCGGAAGCCGGCCTTCACGAGATCGGTATAGACGTCGGAGTTGATGAGATGACTGGGCGTTGCCACCTGCGAGCGCGCGATGCGCCCCTCCAGGTAACTGCAGGGGTAGGGCGCCGTTGCATAGAATTGCAGCGCGGAAAGCGGTGAAAGCGGCAGCTCGTTTGGATGCGTCACGTTGGCAGCTCTCGTAGCAGTTCGGATCGTCGCGTGGCGCGCGCGTAAGCCTTGCCAGATCACGCGGCGACGGGTTCTCTATTCAGTCTAACATTGACGCCGAACATGTATCCATCGAATTGCGCTGGCTGTAGCAAGCGCGCACGCGGGCGTCCCGCGCCGCTCATATGCCACTCATTTGCGGCTCGCCGGCCATTCACGCAGCGGGCAGAAACGCGTCGGGCGTGCCTCGACCGCCGAGCAGATCGGCGAGCACGCCTTTGTCGAATTTCCACGGAATGGGCGCGGCGTTCACATGCGTGCGCACATGGGCGATGAATGCCTTGCGCGAGATTTCGCGCCCGCCGAGCGAGGCGAGATGCGCGGTGTTCTGCTGGCAATCGATCAATTCGACGCCGTGGCGACGCAGATGCGCGACGAGCGCCGCGAGCGCGATCTTCGAGGCGTCGGTGACGGAGGCGAACATCGATTCGCCGAAGAACATCGTGCCGAGCGCCACGCCGTAGAGCCCGCCCACGCGCTCGCCGCCGAACCAGGCTTCGATGCTGTGCGCATCGCCGATGCGGTGCAGGGTGGAGTAGGCGTCGATGACGTCGCCTGTGATCCAGGTGCCGCGCTGGCCGTGCCGCGGCGCATTCGCGCACGCACGCATGACCGCTGCGAAATTGTTGTCGACGCGAATTTCCCACGTGTCCTCACGCAGCACGCGCTTGAGCGTCTTCTTTAACGAAGGCGAGACCTTGAACTCGTCGGGACGCAGGATCATGCGCGGATCGGGGCTCCACCAGAGCACCGGCTGGCCGTCGGAATACCACGGGAAGATGCCGCGCCGGTAGGCGTCGATGAGGCGCGAGGGCAGCAGATCGGCGCTGGCGGCGAGCAGGCCCGGCGCGCCGCTCGACGCGCCGAGCGCGCGCTCGACGGCGGGAAACGGTTCGTCGGGCGAAAGCCAGGGGACCATCGTCGCGGGCGCAGTCGGAAGAACAGTCAGCCGTCGCGCAGCGAGCGCAGGACGTCGCCGGTGTGCAGCCCGAAGCTGCCGGACTGGCGATCGGCGAAGAAACAGCGCAGCGTCTGCCCGACCGTTGGGAACGCAATCTCGTCCCAGGGAATCTCGTGCTCTTCGAATAGCCGCACTTCGAGGCTTTCTTCACCGGCTGCGATATCGAGGTCGAGCAGGCGCGCGAGATAGAACAGATGCACCTGGTGCACGCGCGGCACGTTCAGGAGTGAAAAGAGGTTCTGCACCTCGACGCGCGCGCCGGCTTCTTCCAGCGTTTCGCGCGCCGCGGCTTCGGCGGTCGTCTCGCCCATCTCCATGAAGCCGGCGGGCAGCGTCCAGTAGCCGTAGCGCGGCTCGATGGCGCGGCGGCACAACAGCACCTTGTCTTCCCAGACCGGAACCGTGCCGACCACGTTGCGCGGATTCTGATAGTGAATGGTGCCGCAGTGTGAGCAGACGTAGCGTTCGCGATTGTCGCCGGGCGGAATGAGCAGGCTGACCGCCTGACCGCAAGTCGAGCAGAATTTCATGGGCACGATAGGGGGATGGGTGATGCGAGTTTATCACCGCTCAGATCGTCGCTCATGTGCTCGCAGGGAAATGGCAAGAATGCCACCTCGTGAGAGGCGCGCAGTAGAGACCGCGCTGTGAGGACCGCGCTGTGAGGACCGCGCAGTCAAGACGGTAAACGGAAAAAGGGTTACAGGCCGATGACCTGTAACCCTTTCGAATTCTGCTGGTTGCGGGGGTAGGATTTGAACCTACGACCTTCGGGTTATGAGCCCGACGAGCTGCCAGACTGCTCCACCCCGCGTCCGTCGAAGAAAAGATTATATGACAGTTCGCGCCGCGTTGCAACAACAAATGACGGTCGCCTTTCCACGCGTTTGCAAAATGTTTGCGGGGCGCACGTGCCATGGCTTGCGAGGCCGTCAGGATAGAATCGGGGCTCGGTCGGCGCAACGTTCACGCTGCGCCTTGGTTCTTCATGCGCACCGCGCTTCACACGCTTCTTCCATGGACATTCCCCTCGACCTGCAATCGATAGCCGCGCAGGAGCACGCGCTGGTGTTTCCCCGTTTCGACGCCGATCGCGCCTGGCAGCTCGGCTCGCATCTGCATGAACTTGCGCGTGCACGCGCGGTGCCCGTCGCCATCGACGTGCGCACGTTCGGCCAGCAGCTCTTTTTCTGCGCGCTCGACGGCGCCACGCCCGACAACGCCGACTGGGTGCGCCGCAAGTCGCGCGTGGTCGAGCACTTTCGGCGCAGCTCCTATGCGATCGGCTTGCGCATGCAGCAAACCGGCACGACGCTCGCCGACAAGCACGGCTTGCCCATCACCGATTTCGCACCGCATGGCGGCTCGTTCCCGCTTACGGTCGCGGGCGCGGGCGTGATCGGCTCGGTCACCGTCTCGGGGCTGCCACAGCGCGCCGATCATGAACTGGTGGTCGAGGCGCTTTGTGCGCAACTCGACGTCGACTATGCGCAACTCGCGCTCGCGAAGGTCTAAAACGATGCGCTTTCCCGCACTCTCAGCCTGGACCTGGCTCGTCATCGCGATCGTCGCGGAAGTCATCGCCACTTCTGCACTGCGCGCTTCGGATGGTTTCACGCGGCTCGTGCCCTCGGCGATCGTCGTGGTGGGGTATGGCATCGCGTTCTATGGGCTCTCGCTCACCTTGCGCAGTTTGCCCGTCGGCATCGTCTACGCGGTGTGGTCGGGCGTGGGCATCGTGCTCATCACGCTGGTGGCGATGGCGCTCTATCGGCAGGTGCCCGATCTGCCGGCCGTGCTCGGGCTCGGCCTCATCGTGGCCGGCGTGGTCGTGCTGAATCTGTTCTCGAAGATGCAGGCGCACTGAAAGCTGACGCTGCTGCGGCCACATTCGCGCCAGACATCGCGTCTCGCGCGTAGTATGGCCGGTTACCGCCGCGCACCGCGTGGTCCTGCGGCGGCAGTGCTTTCTGCTGGTTTTCCCCATTGGGGCTGGACATGATCATTCGTTTTCCCGCCGACGCGCCGCTCTATCGCGACGCCAATCTGACCGTGGTCTTCCCCGCACTCGTCGACGGCACACGCGTACCGTGCGCGATTTCCGTCGAGGCGCTCGAGGACCATTTCGGCGCGCTGCCGGCGAGCCGCGACGCGTCGATGCAGGCGTTCGACGCGGGTCGTCCGCGCATCGAGGCCGTGGCACGCGCCCATCTCGAACTCAGCAATGGCACGCCGGTGCTGCTCAAGAGCGGACACTTTCCGCCCGGACGCCTGGATTCGTAGTGCAGGGCGCGCCCGCCCGGGCGTCACAGGACATTTCGGTTACGGCAACCGCCAGGCGTCGTCATGGGAATCGTCGAACGCAAGCATCGCGAACTGCCAGCCAGGCAAGCAGCGCGCGCGCACGACCGGCGCGAGCGCATTCTCGATGCTGCGCGCCGCATCGTCATGCGCGAAGGCCTCGCCGCGCTCTCGATGCGCAAGATCGCCGACGCGATCGGATATTCGCCAGCGTCCCTCTACCTGCATTTCTCGGGCCGCGACGAGATTGCCGAGGCGCTCGGTCAAGAGGGTTGCGCGCAACTGCTTGCGCAGCTCGAACCACTCACGCTGATCGCCGACGCGCGCGAGCGGCTTCATGCGCTCGCACACGCCTACGTGGCTTATGGCTGCGACCATCCGCAGACTTACGAACTCATCTTCATGGCGCGCAAGGCGCGCCCGGCGCATGCGGAGCCGGCCGCGCGCCGTCAGAACGACGCGCCTGTTGCGGTTGATGAACCTGACACAGACGCCGCGCCGGCCTGCGGCGCGCAGCTCTTTGCCGCTACGCTCTCCGCACTCGCACCGGCGAGCGGGGCGCGTGTCGACAGCGCCGTGCTCGCGCAGTCGCTTTGGGCAACGCTGCACGGCGTGGTGATGCTCACGCTCGCACGTGCCGGCTTTCAGCACGCCGCACCCGGTCCGTTGATCGACGCCACGCTCGATGCCTGGTTCGGCACGCGCGCCGCCGCGGCTACGCCGTCGACCGCGCCAGCGCCTCGGGTGGCGACGTGATAGCCTCAAGCAGTCTGTGACCGCACCTCACGCGATCTGAAGATGCCGCTCATCGTTCCGCCTTGCCAATCGCCATGTCACACGAAGCCAACGCAAGCCCGACCGCAACCGATACCGACGCGCACGTGGTGACACGCGTAGCGAACCGTATCGGCTTTATCGAACTCGAACGCCCGCAGGCGCTCAATGCGCTCACCACTGGCATGGTCCGCACGATGCACGCGGCGCTCGATCGCTGGCGCGACGACCCGGGCGTGCTCGCAGTGATCGTGCGCACGCGCCATGCGCGCGCGTTCTGCGCCGGCGGTGACATTCGATTCCTGTACGAGTCGTACCGCGCGGGCGATCAGGCGGCGCTCGACACGTTTTTCTCCGACGAATATCGCCTGAATCACGCCATCTTCACGTTTCCGAAACCGTATATCGCGCTGCTCAACGGTGTGGTCATGGGCGGCGGCATGGGCATCTCGCAGGGCGCGCATCGCACGGGCGGCCTGCGGCTCGTGGGGTCGAGCACGCGCATGGCGATGCCGGAGACGCGCATTGGCCTCTTTCCCGATGTCGGCATGGGCTGGTTCCTTGCGCGCACGCCTGGCGCGATTGGCCGGTATCTTGCGGTGACCGGCGAGACGCTCGACCAGGCCAGCGGGGTCTATGCGGGCCTCGCCGACGCGTCGCTAGACGAGGCCGCGTGGCCCGCGCTGCTCGATGCGCTCGAGAGCGAGCCGTTCGCAAGCGGCGCGGAAGTGGTCGCGCATATCCGACAGGCGGCGCTGCCCGCGGCCGAGTTGCAGCGCCTTGCCGAAGGTTCGTCGCTGGCTGCGGTTCGCGGCTGGATCGACCGGCATTTCTCGCTTGCCGATGTGCCAGCCATGCTGGCTTCGCTCGAAGCCGCGCAGCGCACGGGCGAAGGTGCGCAAGCCGAATGGGCAGGGCAGATGGTGGAGGTGCTGCGCGAGCGCTCGCCGCTTTCGATGGCGGTGTCGCTGGAGGTCGTGTCGCGCGCGGAAGGCACGATGGCCGACTGCCTGCGCCGCGACCTCGACCTCACGCGCTCGAGCTTCGCGATCGGCGACGTCATGGAGGGCATACGCGCACGCATTATCGACAAGGACAATCATCCGCACTGGCGCTTTGCGAATATCGAGGATGTGCGCCGCGAAGACGTCGAGCGGATGTTCGAGAGTCCCTGGAGTCCGGGGGACCATCCGCTGCGCGAACTCATGGGTTGAGCTGGCTGGCGCGGGAGCAGGGGAGGAAAGCGGGAGGGAAAAGCGCGGCGGTCAAACACGGGCCGCGCATCGTGCACGGCCCGCAGGCGGGGTCAATCCTCGGCAGTTTCGCTCATGAACGCGCGCATGAAAACGAGCGCGCCCCAGCCCCACATCGCATTCGAGGCGAAGCCCGTGGCCAGCCGCGGCAGCATGTTGCCGCTCGGCCAGATGCCGCGCAGCGGATCGACGACGAACACCATCGCTGCGGTGAGCACGATGCCGCCGAACACGAACGCCTGAACCCACGGCGCGGGCCGCGCAGGCGACACGCGCAGCAGCCACGCCATCAGAATGGCCCAGACGGCGCTCCAGATCGCGTTCACGAGGAACTCGGGCAGCCCGAGCGGCAGGAACGGGTCCGTCGAAAATCCGGCCGCGTCGGTAACCTGCGCGGCATGCAGGAGCGCGAGCGTCGCCTCGCGAAAGAAGAGCGACGCCAGAAAGCCGGAGACGAACGGCAGAATCAGTTTTTGCATGAAATCGTGCGAGAGCTTGCTTGGCCTCACCGCGCAATGAGCCTGATGGAGCGTTCTCGCGCGCAGCGTGCCGGTGTTTTTGTGGGTGCGTGCGCCATTATATCGGCGCGCGGTGCGCGCGAGGCGCGCCGTATGCTAAAGCGTCGGGCAAAGCACGAAAGTGGAAAACCTAAGCTCAAAAAAATCGTTCTAAAGGGCGAGGGCCGTCCCTAGACTGGTTCCCCATGAAGACGGCGCCGCCGTCGCCGGGCGCCGCGCGTGGCGTACCGCGAACGCGCCGGCGCAATCCGTCAGCTGTCGAATCCTTTCAATTGAGCCATGAGCGGCGCATTCGTTTGCGCGGCGCGCCCGCGCGCGTCTGCAGCATGTTGCGCGCCATGTTTCGAAATTCCTGGCAGGAGCCACGCATGAATGTTTTCTGGTTCATCCCGACCCACGGCGACAGCCGCTATCTGGGCACGACCCAGGGCGCGCGCGCGGCCGATCTCGCGTACTTCCAGCAGATCGCCGTGGCCGCCGATACGCTCGGCTACGAGGGCGTCCTGCTGCCCACGGGGCGCTCGTGCGAGGACGCATGGGTCGTGGCGTCCAGCCTCATCGCCGCGACGCGGCGCCTGAAGTTTCTCGTGGCGATCCGCCCGGGTCTTTCGTCGCCGGCGCTTTCCGCGCGCATGGCCGCCACGTTCGACCGGCTCTCCAATGGCCGTCTGCTCATCAATGTCGTGACGGGCGGCGACACGGCCGAACTGGAAGGCGATGGCCTTTTCGTCGATCACGACACCCGCTACGAAATTACCGACGAGTTCCTGCATATCTGGCGCCAGCTGCTCGCGGCATCGCACACGAACGAGGCGATCGACTTCGAAGGGCAGCATCTGCGCTCGGTCGGCGGCAAGGTCCTGTACCCGCCGGTGCAGCATCCGCATCCGCCGCTGTGGTTCGGCGGCTCTTCGCCGGCTGCGCACGCCATGGCGGGCGCGCACATCGACACGTATCTGACGTGGGGCGAGCCGCCCGAAGCCGTCGCGCGCAAGATCGCCGACATTCGTGCGCGCGCGGCCGAGCATGGGCGCACGATCCGCTTCGGCATCCGCCTGCATGTGATCGTGCGCGAGACCGAAGAGGAAGCGTGGGCCGCAGCCGACAAGCTCATCAGCCACCTCGACGACGAGACGGTTGCGCGCGCTCAGGCTGCGTTTGCGAAGATGGACTCGGAAGGGCAGCGCCGCATGGCTGCGCTGCACGGCGGCAAGCGCGGCACGCGCAAGGACCTCGAGGTGTATCCGAACCTGTGGGCGGGTGTGGGTCTCGTGCGTGGTGGCGCGGGCACGGCGCTCGTCGGCAATCCTGAACAGGTGGCGGCGCTCATGAAGGAATATGCGGCGCTTGGCATCGAGACCTTCATTTTGTCCGGCTATCCGCATCTGGAGGAATCCTATCGTTTTGCGGAGCTTGTATTCCCGCTGCTGCCGGGGCGCGCGGCGAAGGGCGCGGGCGGCCCGCTTTCGGGGCCGTTCGGCGAAGTGGTCGGCAATCACTATCTGCCGAAGGTGAGCCAGAGCTGAGGCACTGGACAAACGCAGCAATCGTGGAGAATGCAACGATGACGCAATCCGTAGTAACGGCCGCGCCCACCCGCGGTCCCGCAAGCCCCGGCGGCGCACTGCGCGGTATGCGGGCATTTGTGCGGGCGAGCCGGCGGCGGATCGCGCCTTGGCTCGTGCCGCTGGCGGTGCTGGTGATCTGGGAGGTCGCCGCCAAAAGCGGCGCGCTCTCGACGCGTGTGCTGCCCGAGCCGCTCGCCGTGCTGCGGGCCGCCTGGTCGCTGATCGAGTCGGGCGAGATGTGGGCCGACGTGCGCGTGAGCACCTGGCGCGCGCTTTCGGGGTTCGCGATCGGTGGCGGCATCGGGCTCGTGCTTGGACTGGCTACGGGACTTTTCAAGCCCGTTGAAACCGCGCTCGACTCGACCGTGCAGATGGTCCGCAATATTCCGGCGCTCGCCATGATTCCGCTCGTGATCTTGTGGTTCGGCATTGGCGAGGAAGCAAAGGTCTTTCTCGTGGCGCTGGGCGTGTTCTTCCCGGTGTACGTGAATACGTTCCACGGCATCCGCTCGGTGGACGCCAACCTCGTGGAGATGGCGCGCAGCTACGGGCTCAAGGGTTTCGCGCTCTATCGCGAAGTGATATTGCCGGGGGCGTTGCCGTCGATACTCGTTGGCGTGCGCTTTGCGCTTGGCCTGATGTGGGTGACGCTGATCGTGGCCGAAACGATTTCCGCGCAATCGGGCATCGGATACATGACGATGAATGCGCGCGAATTCCTGCAAACCGACGTAGTGGTGGTCGGCATCCTGCTATACGCGGCGCTCGGCAAACTCGCTGATTGGCTGGCGAAGTGGCTCGAGCGCGTGGCGCTGCGCTGGCATCCCGCCTATCAACAGGAGAACGAAGCATGAGCGTGAGCCAGTTGGCATCGAACTACGGCGCAGGCCGGGACGGCTTTGAACGCGAGCCGGCGCGCGAACGCAACGGCCGTGCGCAGGTCGCCCGCGAAGGCGTGGCATTGCGCACGAATTCGCAGGGAGCGGACGCCGCCGTTGCACTGCGTGGCGTGGGAAAACGCTACGGCGAGCGTGCCGTGCTGAGCGGCTTTGACCTTGCGATCGAGCGCGGCAGCTTTGTTTCCATCGTCGGACGCAGCGGTTGCGGCAAGTCCACGCTGCTGCGTCTGATCGCAGGTCTCGAAGCGCCGGACGAGGGCGAGGTGCAACGGCGCGGCGCGGGTGGCGCGCCGCTCGACACGCGCATCATGTTCCAGGACGCACGCTTGCTGCCGTGGAAAACCGTGTTGCAGAACGTGATGCTCGGCCTCGGGCGAAGTGCGCGCGACGACGCCCGCGCTGTGCTCGACGAGGTGGGCCTGCTTGGGCGCGCCGACGAGTGGCCCGCGCGCCTCTCGGGCGGCCAGCGGCAGCGCGTGGCGCTCGCCCGCGCGCTGGTGCATCGTCCGAGCCTGTTGCTGCTAGACGAGCCGCTCGGTGCGCTCGACGCGCTCACGCGTATCGAGATGCATGCATTGATCGAGCGCTTGTGGCGCGAGCACCGCTTCACCGCGCTGCTGGTGACGCATGACGTGCACGAAGCCGTCGCGCTGGGCGACCGCATTCTGCTCGTCGAGGCGGGGCGTATCGCGCTCGATCAGACCGTGCCGCTCGAACGCCCGCGTGCGCGAGTGGACGCGCGCTTCGCTGCGCTCGAGGAGAGCGTTCTGCAGCGCGTGCTCGGCCACGGCGCGCAGCCAGCCACCGGGCGGCCTTCAGGCGCGGCGGCTTGAATCGTTTATCAGGAATCCTCTTTTTATACTCGAACTCCCGGAGCCTAACTTATGAGCATTACCGCCATCAACGTGCGCAACCAGTTTCGCGGCAAGATCAAGGAGATCATTCGCGGGCCCGTCGTTTCGGAAGTCGATGTCGACACGGCGTTCGGCATCGTGACTTCGGTGATTACCACGCGCTCGATCGACGAACTCGAGTTGAAAGTAGGATCGGAAGTGGTCGCGCTGGTGAAGTCCACGGAGGTGTCGATCGCGCGCCTGTGAAGCGGATCGCGCGTCGGGCCCGCCTGCGAGCCGCACAGGGGCGAAGTGCTAGCATGAACCGTCAGCAGAAGACGGAGAGGCGATCATGGAGCCGAAGGGCAACGACATGGGCGACTACCAGGAGCGCTACAAGGACTACGACATCGAAGTCGCGGTCGAGCAGGTGCTCACGGGTGTGAAGGCGCACTTTCGCGTGCTGAAGGGCGATACCGTTGTAGAGGACTGGCAGCTCGTGCATATCACGCGACTCTGGTCGACTGAGCACGCGGCGGCCCAGGCGGGCTTCGACGCCGCGCGCGCGTGGATCGATGCGCGCGGCGCGCAAGCTGGCTAGCGTTTGCCTTGCGAGCCCGAGGCAGGCGACTGGCTGGCCCGGCGCTCGGCAGCGGCGAACATGTCGCGGAGTTGCTGGCGCTCGGCGCCGCTCAGATGCGCTGCGGCGGCCGGCATGGTGAGCACGAGGTGCAGCGTGAGGATGCCGCGCGTGCCGTTGCGGTCCGCGAGCCCCTGGCCGGGCAGACGGATTGCCGTGCGCGCATTTGCGTTCGCTGGAATCTTCACCTCGAACGTGCGGCCGAGGACCTTCGCCTGGAGGCCGCCGCCCAGCATGGCAGTCACGAAGTCGATCTGCAGGTCGCAGGCAAGGTCGAGCCCGTTGCGCGTGAAGCCCGGGGCGCAAACGATGGAAACGGAAAACGTGGCGTCGCCGGGCGGCCCGCCATTCACGCCGGGATGGCCGCCGCCTGGCACCACCAGACGCTGACCGTCCCATGCTCCGCGAGGAATCTCGACAGCTTGCGACTTGCGCCACGTTTTCACGCCTGTGCCGTGACACTGCTCGCAAAGCGCGCCGCGATCTTCCTGCTCACACGCCGGACAGGGACCTTTGACAGGGTAGTGGGCTTGAACGCCGCCGCCGTCGAGTGCGACTTCGAGCGGCACGAATAGCTCGACGAGACAGTTCGCGCCGCGCATGGGCGGCGTCGCACGGCGGTGTCGCGGCGATGCTTCTCCGGTGCGGGTTTTGCTGGCCGGGTTTGCGGCACCAGTTGTCCTGTCTGTTGGCGCGACGCGCCTGCCGCTCAGAATCTCGAAGGCTTCCTGAATGAGCTTGAACACCGGCTCGACCGTCGCCTCGCGTCCCTTGTTGCGGTCGGGGTGGTACTTCGCGCGCAAATGACGGTACGCGCGCTTGATCTCCGCCGGCGACGCAGTCTCCGGCAGCTGCAGCCGCCTGTAATATTCCTCGAAGCTCAAGGGCGTTCCCGGGTGTCTCTCGTGCACAGACGCAAAAAAGCCCGCAACCAGTGCGGGCTCATTTGTTCACTGCTGAATTCTTTGGGGGGCTGATGGGACTCGAACCCACGACAACAGGATTCAGAATCGAGTCGCCGAACAGCCAATTCAGGTTAAAAATCCAAGCCCTAGGATTTCAATTTCGGAATATATCGCACTTTGTCGACCCAACACTGGCGCGCGTTTGCAGCGACGTGTTCCGAAATTCCGATGCATTTTAGCCGGCATCGTAGACGTAGCGCCAGCGCTACAGCTTCGAGAAAAGCTGCGGAAGCTGTCCGATGCGCAGCTCAGCATGACGCCTCGTTGTACTGGCGTCTTTCGCTGTGTTCAGGCGGGAGGGCCTACCGGGATGAGATAGACGACAGTCTGGCCAGCAGGCAGGGCAAGCGCTTGCGCGGCTTTGTACCCGTCGACGGACCCAACGGGCACGGCGGCAAGCTTAAGAACGGCGGCCTGAAGCAGCATGTTCTGGACGGCATGCGCGGCCTCTTGCCGGGAGTAGGGAAGGTCCCGGGCGCCATACCGCTGGGAAAGCCGACTGGGGTCGGCGGCCACCGCGATGACGAGCGGCGCTGCCCCGACAGACGCTTGCCCGAGTGCAACGGCTTTCAACTTGGGTCGCAGGTCGGGCGTGGCGCGCGTCTCGGCCCGGTGGCCCTGTGGCAGGTAGTGCATGACCTCAGTGGCGCTCACCGCGTAGAGCTCAAGCGCGTACAAAGCGCCTGCCGAAGGAGACGCACGCTTGCCGTCTGGGCTGGTGATGCCCTGTCCAGCCCACAGCAACTGGCCGACCGTCTCGACTGGCAACGGTTCTGTGCCGAAGGTGCGCACGGATCTGCGTCGCGAAATGGCTTCTTCCAGGGAAACGGTGCCCGCGAAGGTGGGCTTGGGCAGTGCGATGTCATTGGTGTATTTAGCCTGGCTCGCCTGCGCGTGGCGGGTTCCCCCCTCAACGAGCGCCCCCGCGGCTACCAGAGCCAAAAGTTCACGGCGGTGCATGGTGCCTCCACGAGAGAATGAACAGACTCGTTGGCGGACCGCACAACCGGATGAAAGTCTGAAAGCCGAGGTGCCGCTGCAAGGCGAGTCGCGAAGTTCGCCTTGGCGCTGAGCGCTCCGCCAATGGGTTGACCAGCTTTGTCTCTTTCTGTGCGGGACAAGTCGACATTTCGTCAGACGAGGTGAAGCTTAGCTGCCGT
Organism: Paraburkholderia sp. J10-1; assembly: GCF_905220165.1. Taxonomy (NCBI): domain Bacteria; kingdom Pseudomonadati; phylum Pseudomonadota; class Betaproteobacteria; order Burkholderiales; family Burkholderiaceae; genus Paraburkholderia; species Paraburkholderia sp. J10-1. Next base: position 153,145 of record NZ_CAJMYW010000012.1, read on the forward strand.
GGAAGCCTAATCCAAGGTTTGCTTATCTCGCGCCAGCCACCGCAAGGACGGATTTCGAATCCGCTTGGCTCGCTTTTGCCCGCGGTTTTAGGCGAATGCCCGGAGGTTCGGCCCATTGTCATATTTCGTTGCTGTGGTGTCGGTGCTGAGTCCCGGCTTCACGTCGCGGAACGAGAGCGTCGGCCATGCTACTATTTCCTTTCAATTTGAAAGGAGACTGCTGATGGGTTGGAACATGCGCTTTGCCGACTACCGTGGTTATGACCTTCATTCGGAAACCATTGAGTGCCCCAATGAAATGTGGGTTTGGCGCGCGAAAGTGAGCAGGGGCACAGAACGCGACATTGCTTCGACGCAAGACCTGGAGACGGGCCACAGGACTCGGGACGATGCGGAAAGCGCCGGGTTCGCTTGGGGGCGCGCGAAGGTCGATGAAATCTTGATGGGCTAGGCGCGTCGCGCTCATTGGCTGCCTCTAGCGCGCTCCGCGTCGCTAGCCCTTTGCACAGGTTTGTCCACCGTTTTTGTGGACAACCGTGCGACCGCATCTGTGGATAAGCCCACGGCGGTTTCCAAACCTGTTCGCTCGCTGGGTCGCAGCAGGGGGCCACGGGAGCGGCGTGACAGGCGCACGCCTCTTTCGTGGGCGGCCAGTATGGGCTGCGCCTTTTGCTGTCGATGCCGACGTTCTGGCCGACGTTCGTGCTGTCGGCGCTGGTGAACGGGAAGCGCGTGAACACGTTTGGGTTGAGCGTGCGCAGGTCGTGGAGCTTGCAGACGGGGCGTCCGCCGCGATCGCATACGACGCCCACCACCTCGGCCATGCGCCGATACCACAGGTCCGTGCCGACTGCGGCGTACTCTCCGGGGCTGCCAAGGCAGACGCTCGGTCACGCCAGGGCTAGACGTTCCAGGCGGCTGAGTGATTCGTGCAGGTGCCAGACCGGCGTGCCGACCCACGGAAGCGCCACGGCCATTCCTCGATCAGCACGTCAAGCGGGCATGAAAGTCGTCGGCGATCGCTTCGTGGGAAGGAGCATTCATTAACCCGCGTGGCCGTTACGATGTGCTCGACGTGCACCAAGGCCTCCAGTGGTGGGCGCCATAGGGATCCGAGGATGAATTGAACGCTGCCTCTAGGTTTCGGGTGCGGTTTTGTTGCCGGTCTGTGGTTAACTCCTTGCGGATTTCACTCGAAAAGCAGGCACGACAAGCGATGTCGGCCGGATAGTCAGAAGAAACTTTGCCAATCGCCGGGGACAGACAATGGATACAAGGGATAAGGTGGGAGCCGCCCACGAGGCGTGGGTTATCGCTCGCGAAAAGGTTGCCAGAGAACTCCCGCGCCTGATCCTTGAATTGCCAGACGACGATTTAATACGCGCTCTGATTGCTGAGGAAGTCGCCGCGCATAGAGACTTCCTTGTCATTCGCGCTAGCGTAGGCTGCGCTCCCTAAGCGATGGTCGTCGTGCTGCTCGACTACGGGTTGGGGCAGCACTGTGCCAGACTCAATCGCTCAAAGCCTTATGCAGCGGGTGGCGGAAAGAGGGGCTTGGCGCGCCTCATCCAAAGAACCGGCGTCATCAGCCAATCGAAAGTCGGCTTTACCCGTTTTTCATTTTCTTCCCCGCGATTTGCGAGCTCGAATTCACAAGCGCAAATGCAAAAAAGCCCGCATAAAGCGGGCTTCATTTTGCATCGCATCTTCCAGAATCTGGAATGACATCTTCCAAAAATTCAGTTTCTGCGCTGCGAGCACTTATAAGTGCTTGAATTCTTTGGGGTGGCTGATGGGACTCGAACCCACGACAACAGGAATCACAATCCTGGACTCTACCAACTGAGCTACAGCCACCGCTGTTTTTCTCAATCAGCGCTGCTTTGGAAGCGGCGTCAATCAAGAAGCAAGATTATATACACACCAAAGCAGACTTGCCTAGCCCTTTATTCAAGAATTTCATCCGCAACGCGCAAATATTCTCGCGCCTCGTCGAAGATCGCGAGATCTGCCTTCGCGAGCTTGCGGTTGTCCGAGAGGATGCGGCGCCATCCGCGCGCGCCGGCCACGCCGCGATAGAGACCCAGCGCATGGCGCACGATCGAGCCGAGGTAAGTGCCGCGCGCGATCTCGCTTGCGCAGTACTCGATGAGCTTCGCTTCCACTTCCTCGCGCGTGAGCGCGGCTTCGGTTGCGCCATAGAAGCGCGCATCGACGTCGGCGAGCACATAGGGGTTGTGATAAGCCTCGCGGCCGAGCATCACGCCATCGACATGCTGTAAGTGCTGCTCGACTTCGTCGAGCGTTTTGATGCCGCCGTTGATGATGATTTCGAGCTGCGGGAAGTCGCGCTTGAGCCGGTACGCGTAGTCGTACTTGAGCGGCGGGATCTCGCGATTTTCCTTCGGGCTCAAGCCCTTCAGAATCGCGTTGCGCGCGTGGACGATGAAAACGTCGCAGCCCGCTTCGGCAATCGTGCCGACAAAGTCGCGCACGAACGCATAGTCCTCGACCGCATCCACGCCAATGCGGTGCTTGACCGTCACGGGCACGGAGACGACGTCGCGCATCGCCTTCACGCAGTCCGCCACGAGTCGCGGTTCGTTCATCAGGCACGCGCCGAATGCGCCGCGCTGCACGCGCTCGGACGGGCAGCCGCAGTTCAGGTTGATTTCGTCGTAACCCCACTGTTCGCCGAGCTTCGCGGCGCGCGCGAGGTCGTCGGGTTCGCTGCCGCCCAGCTGGAGCGCGACCGGCGCTTCGGCCGGCGTGAACGCGAGATGGCGCGGCACGTCGCCGTGGAGAAGGGCGCCCGTCGTCACCATCTCCGTATACAGCCACGCGTGCCGGGAGATGAAGCGATGCAGCGAGCGGCAGTGGCGATCGGTCCAGTCCATCATCGGCGCGACGGAAACGCGGCGGGGGCTGGCTTGACGGTTGGCGGACATGGCGATGGGAAACCGGTGAGTAACGGCTGGCGTGGATCAACCTTGCATTTTAACGCATACGGGCGCGGCTCTTCGTACCCTTTGCGCACTGCGCCAATTTGCCAAATGCCCATGCAGGAAGCGCGCCTGATGGCCATTTTCGGCCGAAAAACCCTACTTCAATTATGTAATTCCCAAGCAATTTGCTGCGTCGCGCAAATTTTTTTGAGCGTGTTTTTAGGGTCTGTTCGTCGCTCAGCCTTGTCAGAATTGCCTGACGCGATTGTTGTGGAATGGAGAATAGTAAATTCGGATTATCGCGATTATTTTCTGATAGTAGGTGTATACACTGAGTTTCGTTGACGCAGCTCGTGGGCACTGACCTCCCAGGCGCGGCGCCTTCCCGATCCGCAATTGAACCTGATATTGGAGTCCACCATGAAGACCAAACTCATCGCAGCGCTGCTGGTCGCAGCTACCGCTTCTGTTGCCGCTCCGGCGTTCGCCAGCGGCTATGGTCCGGCACCGTTCTATCGCCCGGACGTTGGCGCGCCGGCTTCGCAGCGTGGCCAGAGCGTTCAGACCGTGGCCGCCGAGCGCGTCCAGGAACAAGGCGCCCAAACGGCATACGGCGGCGTTGCCGGTTCGGCTTCGCAGTCGGGCAGCCACGCGAAGGCCACGGGCCCGCAATCGGTCTTCTTCGGCCAGTAAGCCGCACCGAAGTTGCCGGGCCGCTCGCCAGTCGGGCGGCCTGAAAGCCGGATGTCGTTTCGACGTCCGGCTTTTTGCTTTTCAGGCGAGCGTCTTCTCAGGCGGCGCCGCGAACGCGCTGGTCGATGGCCTCGCGAATGCGGTCGAAAGCGGCGTCGAAGGCGTTGTCCTGGTTCGGGAAGCGGCCGGCCGCAGCACATTCAGCGGAATCTGGCCGCATTCAGCATTCCCTGAAAAAATTCTCGCGGCGTGATAGCGTCAGCGTTTCCCCAACCGAACTGACGGATAACGTTTCCATGGAATACCGCACACTCGGCGATACCGACGTCAAGGTGAGCCTGATCGGGCTCGGCACGATGACGTGGGGCGAGCAGAACACGGAGCGCGAGGCGCACGAACAGATCGACTACGCGCTCGACCAGGGCGTCACGCTGATCGACGCGGCTGAAATGTACCCCGTGCCGCCGCGCCCGGAGACGCAAGGGCAGACCGAGCGTTTCATCGGGACCTGGCTCGCGCAGCATCGCGCGGCACGCGAGCGCATCGTGCTCGCCACCAAAATTGCGGGCCCGGCTCGCCAGCCGCACAATCCGCAGCACATTCGCGGGCCGCAGAACCAGTTCGACCGCAAGAATCTGACCGAGGCGCTCGATGGCAGCCTGAAGCGCCTGCAGACCGATTACGTCGATCTGTATCAGCTGCACTGGCCCGACCGCAGCACGATGACGTTCGGCCGCAACATGTATCCGTATCTCGACGACGCGTACACGGTGCCGATCGAGGAAACGCTCAGCGTGCTCGCCGATTTCGTGAAGGCCGGGAAGGTCCGCCATATCGGCGTGTCGAACGAAACGCCGTGGGGTGTTGCGCAGTTCCTGCGCGCCTCCGAAAAGCTGGGGCTGCCGCGCATCGTCAGCATTCAGAATCCGTATAGCCTGCTCAATCGCACGTTCGAAAGCGGCCTGTCCGAATTCGCACATCGCGAAGGCGTGGGCCTGCTCGCGTATTCGCCGCTCGCGTTTGGCTGGCTGTCGGGCAAGTACGAGGGCGGGGCGCGTCCGGAAGGCGCGCGCATCACGCGGTTTGAGCGTTTCAAGCGCTACAGCAAGCCGGAATCGGTGGCCGCGACCACGCGCTACGTGGAACTCGCCCGGGCGCACGGCTATACGCCCGCGCAGTTCGCGCTCGCTTTCGTCAACAGCCGGCCGTTCCTCACCAGCAATCTGATCGGCGCGACCTCGCTCGAGCAGTTGAAGGAAAACATCGCCAGCGCCAACGTCAAGCTCACCCCCGAATTGCTCGCGCAGATCGACGTGCTGCACGAGCAGCAGCCTAATCCTGCCCCTTAAGCGGAATAGCAGGGCGCAGCGCGGTCCCTTCCGGGCCGCGCTGCGCTGCGCCGCGTTAGCGGCTAACTCGGCAAAGTCGTTGGCGATTCGCAAGGCATACACTACGATCCAGCATGCGCTGGTTGGGGCACCATCACGCTTCGTGTGACGGCGCCCCGACCGGCCGTCCATACGCTCAAGCCCGGAGAATTCAAAATGACGAGCGCACGTCCAGCGCAATCACCTCCGTCCTATGGCTGGCCCATTTTTATCTTGCTTGCGGTGGCCGGTCTCTTCTACGTGAAGTGGTTCCCGTACTATCACCGCGCATTCACCGCCGAGGAAACCCACTCCATCGGCAAATCGATCCTGATGGGCGGCGCGTCCACAGCGCCGGATCCCTCGTTCTCCGCCGCGCTCGATTACGCCTTCGCCTATGGCAAGGCGATCTGGCAGGCCATGGTGCTCGGTTTGCTGCTCGGCTCCGGCGTGCAGGCGCTCCTGCCCGTGCAATGGGTCGCGAGGGTGCTCGGCCGGCGCGGCTTTGGCAGCGTCGCGGCGGGCGGCCTGCTCGCGGTGCCCGGCATGATGTGCACCTGCTGCGCTGCGCCTGTGGTCGTGGGCCTGCGCGCGCGCAATGCGTCGGCGGGTGGCGCGATTGCATTCTGGCTCGGCAACTCCGTGCTCAATCCCGCCACGCTGGTGTTCATGGGCTTCGTGCTCGGCTGGCAGTGGAGTGCGCTGCGCCTCACGCTAGGCTTGTTGATGGTGTTTGGCCTCGGCTGGGTCTGCAACCGGCTCGTCACGCCTGAAGAGTCGCGTGCCGCCGAAGACCGCCTGGCGCTTCTCACTGAGCAACAGGCGCAAGGCGGCAACGTCTTCGTGCGCTGGGTGCGCATCTTCGCGCGCATGGCCGTGCGTCTCGTGCCGGAGTACATCGTGCTCGTGCTGCTGCTCGGCGCCGCGCGCGCGTGGCTCTTTCCGCATATCGGCCCGGAAGTGACGAGCAGCCTTGGCTGGATCGTCACCTTCGCCGTGGTCGGCATGCTGTTCGTGATCCCGACGGCCGGCGAGGTCCCCATCATTCAGGCGATGCTCGCGCTCGGCATGGGCGTGGGGCCCGCGGGCGCGCTCCTGATGACGCTGCCGCCCGTGAGCGTGCCGTCGTTCGCGATGCTGGCGGGCTCGTTCCGGCCGCGCATGCTGGCAATCGTCGGCACGACGGTGGTGTTCTTCGGCATCGTCGCGGGGCTCGCGGCGGTGACCCTCGGCTTCTAGGGACGTCGCGACGAGGCAGTCGCCATGCGTTCAGCGTTGGCATTCTTGTAATACGCGGGCGGTTCGCCGTCCGCCACGGAGCGGGCCTCGGCCCGAAAACCAGCATGGCAAAGCAGAAAACCAATCCGAAACTCGAGCAGGCGCTCACGCGCGGCGACCTCGCCATCCGCCAGGCCAATTCGGCCCGCGCCACCGCAGTGCTGCGCGCGCTCGGCAAGATGATCGTCGAGGCTTCGGCCACCATCGGCGTCGAAGCGGACACCTCGATTCCCGACGGCGATCGCATTTACGACCCGGCCGACGGTCTGTGGCCGCAGTCGCTGCTGGTTTCGCTCGATGGCCCGGTGGAGGAGTCGGACCCGGAAGAGATCCGCACGGTGCGTTTGCTCGCCCAGACCCAATCGACGATGTTTCGCGTGGAATGGCATCGCGCCGACGGCAAGATCGGCCGCCAGGAAGGCGGCCCGTTCGCGACGGTCGCGTTTATTTCGGACGTCGATATTCCCTGGGGAGACGACGAGGACTGAGTGCCTCGCGATGCCTTGGCGTGCCTTAATGTGCTTAAACGTCCTTCAATGCATCATGCGCCGGCGAAACAGCACCGAAGCGATCGCGAACGGCACCACCACGTAAATCGCGAGCACGAGCAGGTGCAGCCCGGCCTGCTCGACAGGCCGGTCGAGCATGGCGGGGCGGATCAACGCGACGGCGTGCGCGAGCGGCAGCATCAGCGTGATGTGCTGCGCGGCCGCGGGCAACTGTGCGATCGGGAAGAACACGCCCGAGAGCAGCAGCATGGGCGTGAGCACGAGCGTTTGATAGAACATGAAGAAGTCGTAGGACGGCGCGAGCGCGGTGACGATCATCGCGCAGCTCGCGAACGCGAGGCCCGCAAGCGCGATCACGGGCAGCGCGAGCAGCATGGAAGGAAAACTCGCGTAGCCGAGCAAACCGGCCACCACCATGATCGCCGCGCCCGAGAGCATCGACTTGCTCGCGGCCCACATGACTTCGCCTAGCACGACGTCGCCAAGCGTGAGCGGCGTGTGCATGATCGCCTCCCACGTGCGCTGCACGTGCATGCGCGAGAAGCCCGAGTACATTGACTCGAAGCTCGCCGACATCATGACCGAGGACGACACCGTCCCCGCCGCGAGAAACGCGATGTACGAGACGCCGTCGACGTGCCCCACCATCAGCCCAAGCCCGAAGCCGAGACCGAAGAGATAGATCATCGGGTCGGCGAGATTGCCGAACATCGACGCAAGGGCGAGCTTGCGCCAGACCAGATAATTGCGCCGCCACACGGCGATCCAGTGCGTGGCGTTCGAAGGCAGCGCGGCGCGCGGCTCGCGCATGGGCGCCTGGGTGGGGCGCGAGGGCGTCGGGTTGTTGGTGCGTGTCTGCATGGTGTCCTTGGCGATTCGTATGCCGCCGTCAATCCTGCCGCATTAATCCTGCATCTCGCGGCCTGTGAGCCGCAGGAACACGTCTTCGAGATTCGCGGGCCGGTGCAGGTAGCGTAGATCCGAGCGGTGGCGCAGCTTCGCATGCACGGGCGCGGGGTCGTCGACATAGCAGAATAGCGTCTCGCCGCTGATCTCCGTGCGCTTCGCATCGGCTGCAAGCTCGTCGCGCAGCGAGACCGGGTCCGGGCCGTACACCTCGATCACATCGCAGCCGATCTCCGATTCGATCAGCGCCTTGGGCGCACCCTCGGCGATCTTGCGGCCTTCCTCGATCACGCAGACGCGATTGCAAAGTCGTTCGGCCTCCTCCATGAAATGCGTGGTGAGGAGAATCGTCTTGCCGCGCGCGAGCAGCGAGCGCAGCCGCTCCCAGATCAGATGCCGCGCCTGCGGGTCGAGGCCTGTCGTGGGCTCGTCCATCACGAGCACGTCGGGGTCGTTCACGAGCGCGCGCGCCAGTGTGAGACGGCGGCGCATGCCGCCCGAGAGCTCACCTACGCGCGCATCGGCTTTGCTTTCGAGGCGCGCGAATTCGAGCAGCGGCGCGACGAGGTCACGCGTTTCACGCGCGGACAAGCCGAAGTAACGGCCGAACACGAGCAGGTTCTCGCGCACGGTGAAGTCGGGGTCGAGATTGTCGAACTGCGGCACGACGCCCACGCGCTGGCGGGCGTGACGCGCGCGAGCGGGCACCGGCTCGCCACACAGGCTGATGCGACCCGCATCGGGCGAAACGATGCCGAGCAGCATGCGCAGCGTCGTGGTTTTCCCAGCACCATTGGGGCCGAGCAGCCCGAAGCATTCACCGGGGAGGACGTTGAACGACAGGCCGTTGACGACCGTCCTGTCTCCGTAATGTTTGATGACCTGCTCGAATTCGATGGCGGGTGCGGACATGGACCAGTTGAACGTGAGTCGAACGGGTGTCGCGCGAGGCGCACGCAAGAGCGAACGCAAAAGCAAACGAACAATCGCGCGAAACAAGGCGGCCCATTTTAGTGCATTGCTGCGTGGCGGGTTGGGCGGCGCTTCCAGGCCGTTCGACGTGGCACGAGGCGAATGCATGTCGCGGCAAGCATCAGGCCATGCACAAGAGGTGTGCGTTGCCTAAGACGCATCTGGCGGTTTTCGATGCCCACCTGGCGTTTTCCAGCCCTTGCGTGTGGAATTGCGGCGCACCATCATGAGAATCGCACAGCCTGCAAATCACGCGGGCGGGGAGAATCGATCATGGCGAGCTACAAAAAAATTCTGCTCTGTTACGACGGCTCGCGCGAAGGCCGCAAGGCACTGCGTTGCGGCGCCGACCTTGCGCTCGATCTGCAGGCGGAAACGCATCTGCTCTCGGTTGTCGACATGCGCTCGACGATCGCGCAGAGCGCGGGCCTGCTGACCGATGTGGCCTGCGGCCGCTTCGAGGAAACGGCGCGCGAAATCCTTCAGGAAGGCGTGGACTGGCTAACCGAGCGTGGCGTGCGCGCCCAGGGGCACTTCGCGTTCGGGCATCCGATCGACGAAATCGCAAATCTGGCCAACGAACTGAATGCCGACCTCGTGGTGGTGGGTCACCGCTGCCGCACGGGGCTTTCGCGCTGGTGGATGGGCGCGGGCAATACGCCGCTGCTCGACCGCGTGTCGTGCAGCATTCTCGTGGCGTGTTCGTCGGCGGCTGAGGAAAAACAGCAGCAAGCCGCCGCTTAGTTGATCGAGCGGGATCAAGCAGGACCAAGCGGGCCGGTTCGCACGGAACCGGCCTGTTTCCGTTTTCGCTCCCAATCTGTCTCAGTTCGAGACGTTTCCTTCGTCTAGCTCGACCGCTGCGAGCTTCCACGAGAAGAGCCCGTGACGCTGCAGGATGGCGGCATAGTGCTCGCCCGTATTGCCGCGCTCCCACGTGAGCGCGAATTCATTGAGGCCGCGATAGCCGGCCGTGGTGACCGGCCGAGCCTCGGGCGCGGGATTGCCCGACGCCGCTGGGGCCGGTGACGGCGCCGATTGTGCCGATTGCGCCGATTGCGCCGATTGCGCCGATTGTGCCGATTGCGCGGATTCTGCCGATTGCTCGCTGGACTCCGTCGGCGGCGGCGCGTGCGGCCGGTCGCCAGGCTTGCCTGTCGGCGGCATGCCGCTCAGCAGGGCGGCCACGCCTTCTGGCGTTGCGTAGGCATCCACGAGCGGACTGATCAGTGCCGCACCAATCACGGCGCCGAGGATCAGCAGCGGATTGCTGCTGTGTTGCCCTTCGATGCGCCGATGCAGCATCTCGCCAACCTGCTGTTTGAGGCTCAGGCGCAGCGCAGGGTAATCGACGTACTCGTTGAGCGTGGCGGCGTCGCGAGCGTCGGCGGCGGCTTTCATGTGTTTCACCGCGATATAGGGCGACGCATACGCGTAGCCAAGCGCGCCAACAATCATGGCGAGCGCAACGGTGATCGCTACGGGCTTCTTCCAGCCTTGGGTTTTACGAGGGGTTGAGGGAGATTCCGTCATCGGCATAGGACAAATCGTTCAAACAGGGTGTTGACCGCAAACTTGATTGAACGATCCCGACCGTAACCTCTTCTCACATTTGAGCCGCGTATTGGCGAATTCGCGCTCGATTCGACCTTACTTCGCCAGCGCTGCAGGCAGGTCGCTGTGCTGCTCCGCGATGCAGCGGTCGATCGCACGGCAGACCGCGTCAACCGTGCCGACGAGAATGAGCCGCGACTGACCTTGATAGACCCGCACCGGCGCGCGGCGCATGGGCTGCTCGGTGTTGAGCGTGCTGTTGAGCGACACGCGCGCAAACGCCGGCTGGGCCGAGGGCAGCGCCGGCAGGTCGGCCGTGCTGGCGGCCACCATCTCTGGCGAGTCTTCGAAGAGCGAGCCGCTCAGTGCGGCGGCCGAGTCGCGCACCTCGCGCACCGCGCAAGAGGCGATTCCACGGAGGTGGCGAAGACGGCCGAATTGACGGAAGGGCAGCAAGCGGGCAAGGCGTTCCATGACTCTCTCCAGGTAGTGCGTAAACTCAGCGCACAACGCGCGCAGACGGATTGCTTAGAATTCGGTGGGGCGGATCAGGCCAACCGCGATGCCTTCCAGCGCGAATTCCGCGCTGCCAGCCTCGACAAAAATATTGTCGTAATCGGGGTTCTCGGCGATCAGTTCGAGCCCGTTCGAACGGCGCTTCAGCCGCTTCACGGTGACGTCGTCGCCAAGGCGCGCCACGATGATTTGCCCGTCTTTCGCTTCGGCCTTCTTCTGCACGGCGAGCAGGTCGCCGTCGAGAATGCCGGCGTCGCGCATGGAAAGGCCGCGCACTTTCAGCAGATAGTCAGGGCGGCTCGAGAACAGTGCCGGGTCGCACATGTAGTTCTGCGAGATGTGCTCCTGCGCGAGGATCGGGCTACCCGCTGCGACGCGGCCAACGAGCGGCAGTGAGAGCTGCATGATGCTCGGGTGCGGGAGCGTGAACTGGTGCGGCAGGTCGTCGGGCCCCGGCATGAGGCGGATGCCGCGCGAGGCGCCCGCAGCCAGTTCGATCACGCCCTTGCGCGCCAGCGCGCGCAGATGCTCCTCCGCGGAGTTGGCCGAGCTGAAGCCGAGTTCCGCCGCGATCTCGGCGCGCGTGGGCGGGAAGCCCGTGCGTTCGATCGCCCGGCGAACCAGATCGAAAACCTGCTGCTGTCGTGCGGTGAGTTTGGTCATGGCGCCACTGTATGTTTGAACAGGTAACTGTATTTTTATACAGTACTCGCCACTTTTCAAGTGTTACTTGAAGTTCGTCAACTGAGCGTTGCTATCAGGCCGTTTTCCCGCGTTTGTGCGGACGAAATCGCGCTCTAGCAGCGACTTCCTCTGTCCTTACCACTTTTGCGTATTAAAAAATGAGAAAACATCATTTTTAATAATGTAAGCGGATCGCTAGACTGGCCTCCATCGTTAGCTGCAATTCGCAGATGCGCACGGATGAGCGCGAACGAGCACACACGAAAACGGAGAACAGATAGATGGGCACGACACATACGGGGCGCGCAGGCTGGCTGAAATCACTGGCGGCAAAACTGGTTATCGGCGTTGCGCCGCTCGTCGCAGTTGCGGCGATGGCGCCCGTGGCCGCTCATGCGGACACGTCGCTGCTCAACGTCTCCTACGATCCGACGCGCGAGCTGTATCAGGACATTAACGAGGCCTTCATCAAGCAGTGGAAGGCGAAGACGGGCGAAACGCTCACCATCAAGCAGTCGCACGGCGGCTCGGGTGCGCAGGCGCGCTCGGTGCTCGACGGCCTGCAGGCCGACGTCGTGACGCTGGCGCTCGCATGGGACATCGACGCGCTCGCCAACAAGGGCATCGTTGCGAAGGACTGGCAAAAGCGCTTGCCCGACAACGCCTCGCCGTACACGTCGACGATCGTGTTTCTCGTGCGCAAGGGCAACCCCAAGCACATCAAGGACTGGGACGATCTGACGAAGCCGGGCGTGTCGATCGTCACGCCGAATCCGAAGACCTCGGGCGGCGCGCGCTGGAACTATCTCGCGGCGTGGGCCTATGCGCTGCACCAGCCGGGCGGCAACGAGCAGAAGGCCAAGGACTTCGTCTCGAAGCTCTATAAGAATGCAGGCGTGCTCGACTCGGGCGCGCGAGGCGCAACGACGAGCTTCGTGCAGCGCGGTATCGGCGATGTGCTGATCGCATGGGAGAACGAAGCATTCCTTTCGCTCAAGGAATTCGGCCCGGACAAGTTCGAGATCGTGGTCCCTTCGGTGAGCATTCTGGCTGAGCCGCCGGTTGCGGTGGTGGACAAGGTCGTCGAAAAGAAGGGCACGCGCAAGGAGGCCGAGGCCTACCTGCAGTTCCTCTATAGCGAAGAGGGCCAGGAGATTGCCGCGAAGAACTTCTACCGTCCGCGTTCGGACAAGGTCCCGGCGGCGCTCACGGCGAAGTTTCCGAAGCTGAAGCTTTACACGGTCGACGACACGTTCGGCGGCTGGACCAACGCGCAGAAGACGCATTTCGCAGATGGCGGCGTGTTCGATTCGATCTACCAGCCGCAGTAAGTCACGCAACATCGCTGCACCGCAGTACCGGTTGGCAGTCGATCACGACGCAACCGCATAACAAAGAAGCGCGCCCACGGGCGCGCTTTTCGGCGCCGCCGGCGAACCCGGCAAGCGCGCAACCCATGTCTGGACGATGAGCATGACAACGTTTCGATTGCGCAAGCCCAGTGCGCTGCCGGGCTTCGGCGTGACGCTCGGCATCACGGTGGCTTACCTGAGCCTCGTGGTGCTCATTCCGCTTGCCGCCACCTTCCTCAAGACGGCGACGCTCGACTGGAGCCAGTTCGTGCGCGCCGTGTGGTCGCCGCGCGTGATCGCGTCGTACCGGCTCACGTTCACGGCCGCGCTCGGCGGGGCGCTCATCAACGCGGTGTTCGGGTTCCTGCTCGCGTGGGTGCTCGTGCGCTATCCGTTCCCGTTCAAACGCGTGATCGATGCGCTCGTCGATCTGCCGTTCGCGCTGCCGACGTCCGTCGCGGGCATCTCGCTCGCCGCCGTGTACGCTGGCAATGGGTGGATCGGCCAGTTCCTGGAACCGCTCGGTCTGAAGATCGCGTTCACGCCGCTTGGCGTGCTCGTCGCGCTGACCTTCATCGGCTTGCCGTTCGTCGTGCGCACGGTGCAGCCGGTGCTCGAGGACTTCGAGCGCGAGCAGGAGGAGGCCGCAGCGTGCCTTGGCGCCTCGCGCTGGCTCACGTTCCGCCGCGTCGTGCTGCCCGCGGTGCTGCCGGCGCTGCTCACCGGCTTCGCGCTCGCGTTCGCGCGCGCGCTGGGCGAGTATGGCTCGGTCATCTTCATCGCCGGCAACGTGCCGATGAAGTCGGAGATCACGTCGCTTCTCATCATCACGAAGCTCGAACAATACGACTACGCCGGCGCGACCGCGCTTGCCGTGATGATGCTCTGCGTTTCGTTCGTCATGCTGCTTCTCATCAACTCGCTGCAGTGGTATTTGCAACGCCGTACGAGCCGGGGCGTTTCGGCCGGCAGCGCGCCGAATGCCGTGGTGGGCGCAACCGTCGCGGGAGGTGCGCAATGAGCACGCTGCCGCAACAACGCAGCACGCGCCGGCCGGATCCGGTCACCGAAGCGCCGTGGGTGCGCTGGCTCCTGACCGGCATCGCGCTCGCGTTTCTCGCGCTCTTTCTCGTGGTGCCGCTCGTTGCCGTGTTCTGGCAGGCGCTTTCGAAGGGCATTGGCTTCTACTTCACGTCGCTCGTCGACCCCGACGCACTCTCCGCGATCAAGCTCACGCTGATCACCGCGGCGATCGCGGTGCCGCTGAATCTGGCCTTCGGTCTCGCGGCTTCGTGGGCGATCGCGAAGTTCGAGTTTCGCGGCAAGGCGCTGCTCACCACGCTGATCGACCTGCCGTTTTCGGTCTCGCCCGTGATCTCGGGTCTCATCTATGTGCTGCTGTTCGGCGCGCAGGGGTGGCTTGGGCCGTGGCTCGAAGACCGTAACGTGCAGATCATCTTCGCGGTGCCGGGCATCGTGCTGGCCACGATCTTCGTGACATTCCCGTTCGTTGCGCGCGAGCTGATTCCGCTGATGCAGGCGCAAGGCAACGATGAAGAAGAGGCCGCGCACGTGCTGGGCGCCTCGGGCTGGCAGATGTTCCGCCGCGTGACGCTGCCCAATATCCGCTGGGGCTTGCTGTACGGCGTGATTCTTTGCAATGCGCGCGCGATGGGCGAGTTCGGTGCGGTTTCGGTGGTGTCGGGCCATATTCGCGGCCAGACCGATACGATGCCGCTGCACGTCGAGATCCTTTACAACGAGTACAACTTCGCGGCGGCGTTTGCCGTGGCATCGCTGCTCGCGTTGCTCGCACTCGTCACGCTGGGCCTGAAGCTGCTCGCGGAGCGCCGTCTTTCGGCGCAACTGCGCAGCGCCGATGACATTCCCGCCTACGCCGGCCCGCAAGCGGTGGCCGTGCAACACGCTTCACAACACGCGACAGATCACGCAACGGCGCGCGCCGTGCGCCAACCGATTCAAGTAGGGGAGCAGTAACCATGGGCATCACCGTCAGCAATCTGCACAAGCGCTTCGGCGACTTCACCGCCCTCGACAACGTCTCGCTCGACTTTCCGCCGGGCGAACTGGTTGCGCTGCTCGGACCTTCCGGTTGTGGCAAGACCACGCTGCTGCGCGTGATCGCGGGCCTTGAATACGCCGACGCGGGCCAGGTCGTGCTGCAAGGCCAGGACGTGGGCGAGGTGGGCGCGCGCGAGCGCCAGGTGGGCTTCGTGTTCCAGCATTACGCGCTGTTCCGCCATATGACGGTGTTCGAGAACGTGGCGTTCGGCCTGCGCGTGAAGCCGCGCGGCGAGCGGCCCTCGGAGGCTGTGATCCGCGAAAAGGTGCATGAGCTGCTCAAGCTCGTGCAGCTCGACTGGCTTGCCCAGCGTTACCCGTCCGAACTGTCGGGCGGCCAGCGTCAGCGCATCGCGCTCGCGCGCGCGCTCGCCGTGGAGCCGAAGGTGCTGCTGCTCGACGAGCCGTTCGGCGCGCTCGACGCCAAGGTGCGCAAGGAATTGCGCTCATGGCTGCGCCGCCTGCACGACGACCTGCACATCTCTACGATCTTCGTCACGCACGACCAGGAAGAGGCGCTCGAAGTGGCCGATCGCATCGTGGTGATGAATCATGGGCATGTGGAGCAGGTGGGCAGCCCGCAGGACGTCTATGATCATCCACAGACGGCTTTCGTCTACGAGTTTCTCGGCGCCGCGAACCGGCTGCGCGGCAGTGTGGATGCACGCGGCTTCGTGGCCGAAGGCGCGGCGCAGCCGATCTCGGTGCACGCGAGCTTCGAAGGCCCGGCGCTCGCCTATGTGCGTCCGCACGACCTCGTGCTGCACCGCGAAGCGAGCGAGCATCGCGACGGCATCGTCGTCGACGTGCGCCGGGTGGTGACGCTGGGCGGCTCGGTGCGCGTGGAGCTGGAAAGCCGCACCGGCGGCGCGCTCGAAGCCGAGCTCGACCGCGAGTCGTGGCGCGCGCTCGGGCTGACGGTGGGCCAGGGCGTGACGGCGGTGCCGCGCGGGCTGCGCGTTTTCCCGGCTTAGATTCCCGGCTTAGACTCGCGGCTTAAATCGCGGCGCAATGCGCGTTACAGTGCTCACATCGACAAAAACGAACAATCGGTCAGCAGTCCCGGAGAGAAGACCATGAATTTTCAGCAGTTGCGTTTCGTGCGCGAAGCCGTGCGGCAGAACATGAACCTGACCGAAGTGGCTAACGTGCTGTACACGTCGCAGTCGGGCGTCTCCAAGCAGATCAAGGATCTCGAAGACGAGCTCGGCGTGGACATCTTCATTCGTCGCGGCAAGCGCTTGACGGGCCTCACGGAGCCGGGCAAGGCGGTGCATCAACTGATCGAGCGCATGCTGCTCGACGCCGAGAACCTGCGCCGCGTGGCGCGCCAGTTCGCCGACCAGGACAGCGGTCACCTCGTGGTCGCGACGACGCACACGCAGGCGCGTTACGCGCTGCCGAAGGTCGTGCACCAGTTCCGCGAAGTGTTTCCGAAAGTCCACCTCGCGCTGCGCCAGGGCAATCCGCAGCAGATCGCGCAGATGATCATCAACGGCGAGGCCGACATCGGCATCTCGACCGAAGCGCTCGACCGCTTCCCCGATATCGTCACGTTCCCGTGCTACTCGTGGCATCACGTGGTGGTCGTGCCGAAGACGCATCCGCTCGTGGGCCGCGAAAACCTCACGCTCGAAGACGTGGCCGAATATCCGATCATCACCTACGACCAGGACTTCACGGGCCGCTCGCATATCGACCAGGCGTTCGCGAAGGCGGGCGTGGTGCCCGACGTGGTGCTGACCGCCATCGACGCGGACGTGATCAAGACCTATGTCGAACTCGGCATGGGTGTGGGCATCGTCGCGGCAATGGCCTACGACCCGAAGCGCGACAGCGAACTCGTCGCGCTCGACACGGAGCATCTGTTCGAAGCGAGCACGACGCGAGTGGGCCTGCGCAAGGGCGCGTTCCTGCGCCAGTATGCGTACCGGCTCATCGAAATGTTCGCGCCGCAACTCACCGAGCAGCAGATCGCGAGCCAGTTGCGCGAGGCAACCTGAAAGGCGGGCTGATTTTCCCGACGGGCGGCGGATCGCTTAAAATCGCCGCCATGAATACTTCCACTTCCTCTTCCGCGGCGGCGCCCAAGGCGCTCCCGCGCATCGCTGTGCTCGCCACGGGCGGCACGATCGCGGGCTCCGCTGCGGACGCAGCGAACACCGCGGGTTACCAGGCCGGCGTGATTGGTGTCGCGCAGCTTCTGGCGGCTGTGCCAGGCCTCGACGTCATCGCGCAGATCCACGCCGAGCAGATCGCGAGCATCGACAGCAAGGACATGTCGCTCGCGCTGTGGTCCACGCTCGCGCAGCGCGTGAACGAACTGCTGGCCAGCGACGAGATCGACGGCGTCGTGATCACGCACGGCACGGACACGCTCGAAGAAACCGCGTATCTGCTGCATCTCACGGTGAAGAGTGCGAAGCCGTGCATCTTGACCGCGGCCATGCGGCCCGCCACGGCGCTTTCCGCCGACGGTCCGCTCAATCTGCTCAACGCCGTCACGCTCGCGGCGAGCGAGGCGGCGGCGGGGCAGGGTGTGCTGGTGGCGTTCAACAACCGCATTCATTGCGCACGCGACGTCGCGAAGGTCAGCACCTACGCGGTGGATGCGTTCCAGTCGCCGGAAATCGGTGCGCTGGGCTGGGTGCAGGATGGGCGCGTGGAATTCCAGCGCCGCGCGCTGCGCCCGCATACGGTCGATGCGCCGTTCACGGCAGCGGTTCAATGGCCGATGGTCGAGATCGTGACGAGCTACGCGGGTGTGTCGCGTGCAGCGGTCGAAGCGCTCGTGGCCGCCGGTGTGGATGGGCTCGTCGTGGCCGGCACCGGCAATGGCTCGATTCACGGCGGGTTGCAGCAGTCGCTGGCCGAAGCGGCCGCGAAGGGTGTGGCCGTCGTGCGCGCCTCGCGCGTCGGCTCGGGCCACGTGATGCACAACGGCGCGGCGAAGGACGACGCGCTCGGCTTCGTTTCTTCGGGCACGCTTAGCCCGTACAAGGCGCGTGTACTGTTGCTGCTCGCACTCGCTGCTGGCATGACCGACACGGCGGGGCTGCAGGACGCGTTCGACACGTACTGAGCCAGACAGTGCAAAACGAAAAACAGGCCTTGCGGATTCGTCCGCAAGGCCTGTTGCGTTTCTGGCCGTGCTTGCGTGTGATCGCGCTTGCTGCAGCGCAGGCGGGCATGTGTCCCGAAGGCATCGCCTGAAGGAATACCCCTGCGCTGTATGATCGCAGTCTGAGACAAGGGGGAAAGCAACGTGACGACCAGAGACGAAAGGCTACAACAGTTAGCGATTGAGCTGGGTTTTGACCTGAACGAACCCATCAAGGCGGGAGGAAAGTACATCCCCGTGCTGGTTGACGAGAATGTCGCTTACATTGCAGGTCAACTTCCCCGGATTGGGGACGTGGTTCGCTTTGTTGGCATTGTTGGTGAATCAATCTCACTCGATGAAGCCCGCCAGGCAGCCGCGACGTCCACCGTTCGAGCGCTGGCTCTCGCCAGGGGCGCTTTGGGTTCGCTGGACGCGATATCGGCCGTTCCACGGATTACCGTATTCGTCCGCAGCGCGGCTGACTTCACGCTGCAAAGCGAAGTAGCCGACGGAGCATCCGATGCGTTGTATTCGGTCTTGGGCGAGGTGGGCGTGCACACGCGGACTTCGGTCGGTGTCTTGCAATTGCCCAAGGGTGCAGCGGTTGAAATCGATTTCGTTTTCAAGGTGACATCGCTTGCTCGCTCTTGAGAAGGGAAGGGCGAAGCGAAGTCAACGCAAAAACGGGCATCCGACACGCGGACACCCGATGACGACGTCTGACCGACCAAGGCTTCCCCGCCGTCACCGGGCGCCGCTTTCGGACCCCACTGGCCGCCCTCAGCCCAGAGCGGCACCGATTTGCCTCGCGTCGGTTGCCGCCGCCGCGAAGCGCCCCACGGGAGGCTCGTGCGCTGTAGTCATTGCGCGCGAGCCGATGTGCGTGATCCGGTTCTGCGGGCGGTTCGCGCATTACGTCGCGCGAACCGCCGTCCTGCAACCGCTGGAACTCAAGCCGCCTTCACTTGCACTTGCGGTTCGGCGATCTCGAAGTTCGCCATGATTTCGAGCGCGCGAATCATTGCCGAGTGATCCCACGCCTTGCCGCCGTTCGCGGCGCACACGCTGAAGAGTTGCTGTGCGCTCGCGGTGTGCGGCAGTGCGATACCCAGCTTGCGTGCGCCGTCGAGCGCGAGGTTCAGGTCCTTCTGGTGCAATTCGATACGGAAGCCCGGATTGAACGTGCGCTTGGTCATGCGTTCGCCGTGCACTTCGAGAATGCGCGACGAAGCGAAGCCGCCCATGAGGGCCTTGCGCACGCGCTCGGGGTCGGCGCCCGAACGTGCTGCGAACAGCAGGGCTTCGGCCACGGCCTCGATGTTCAGCGCGACGATGATCTGGTTCGCGACTTTCGTGGTCTGGCCCGCGCCGTTGTCGCCGACGAGCGAGATGTTCTTGCCCATCAGTTCGAACAGGGGCTTGGCGGAATCAAACGCCTTTTCCGGGCCGCCGACCATGATCGAGAGCGTGGCTTCGCGTGCGCCGACTTCGCCGCCCGAAACCGGTGCGTCGAGATAGTCGCAGCCGAGCGCGTTGATCTGCTTGGCGAACTGTTGCGTTTCGAGCGGCGAGATCGAGCTCATGTCGATCACGAGCTTGCCAGCCGAGAGACCCTTGGCGACGCCGTCGTCGGCGAACAGGACGTTGGCGACATCAGGCGTGTCCGGCACCATCACGATGACGATGTCCGACACCTTCGCGACAGCCGTCGAATCGGCGACGACTTCGGTTTGCGTGCGCAGGTCGTCGGGTACCGGGTACTTGCCGTTCACGGCGAGCGTGTGGCCGCCCTTGATGAGGTTGCGCGCCATGTGCGCGCCCATGATCCCGAGTCCGATAAAGCCAATCTTTGCCATCTTGTGTGTCTCCGTTAAAGCGAATGCGTGAATGTGCGTCGTGGCGGGCGACCGCGCTCAGGCCAGTTCGGCGGTGCGCTGCTTTGCGCTGCGCAGCCAGCTGAGGCCTTCGACAGTCGTCGTGCGAGGCTTGTACTCGCAGCCGATGTGACCTTCGTAGCCGAGCGTGTCGAGCAGATCGAACAGGAACGGGTAGTGGATTTCGCCCGTGCCGGGTTCGTTGCGGCCAGGGTTGTCGGCGAGCTGGATGTGGGCGATCTTCGCGAAGTGCTTCTTGATCGTCGCGGCGAGTTCGCCTTCCATGCGCTGCATGTGATAGATGTCGTACTGCAGGAACAGGTTGTCCGAGCCGGTCTTTTCGATCACGTCGAGCGCTTCGGCGGAGCGGTTCAGCGCGAAGCCTGGAATGTCGTACGCGTTGCACGGCTCGACCAGCAGGCGGATGCCTTCGCGCTTCAGTTCGCCAGCGGCAAAGCGAAGGTTATCGACGATCGTGGCAAGCGCCGTCTCGCGATCGACGCCAGCCGTCGGAATGCCGACGAGGCAGTTGAGCTGCGGCACCTTCAGCGCCTTCGCGTACTCGATCGCGCGGCCGACACCTTCCTGGAACTCGCCACGGCGATCGGGCAGGCAGGCAATGCCGCGCTCGCCCGCTTCCCAGTTGCCGGCGGGCAGATTGTGAAGTACGAGCTTCAGCCCGTTGACTTCGAGACGCTCGGCCAGTTCGGTGGCCTTGTACGGATACGGGAACAGGAACTCCACGGCGTCGAAGCCCGCTTGTGCTGCCGCGGCAAAGCGGTCGAGGAAGGGCACTTCGTTGAACAGCATGGTGAGGTTCGCGGCGAATTTTGGCATGGTGCGGGGTCTCGCTGGTCGGTCAATAAAGGAAGTCACGCGGGAAGTCGCGCTGGCAGCGCGCCGATGCCGTGCGCGCTGCCGGTGCTGCAGTGATGCGTGGTCGATGCGCTCAGTCGAGGGCGCTCAGCGCGCTGATGGCAGTCGGCGCGTGCTCGGGCTTTTCGGCCAGTTCTTCGAACTCGTTGATCGCGTCGATTTCTGTGCCCATCGAGATGTTGGTCACACGCTCGAGAATCACTTCGACGACCACCGGCACGCTGTGTTCGGCGGCGAGCGCCTGAGCCTGCTTGAGCGCCGGTGCGATCTCTTCCGGCTTGAACACGCGCAGCGCCTTGCAGCCGAGGCCTTCGGCAACCGTGACGTGATCGACGCCGTAGCCGTTCACCTCAGGCGCGTTGATGTTCTCGAACGCGAGCTGCACGCAGAAGTCCATGTCGAACGCGCGCTGCGCCTGGCGGATCAGGCCGAGATACGAGTTGTTCACGACCACGTGCACGTACGGCAGCTTGAACTGTGCGCCCACGGCCAGCTCTTCGACCATGAACTGGAAGTCGTAGTCGCCCGAGAGCGCCACGATCGGACGCGTCGGATCGGCTGCGCGCACGCCGAGCGCCGCGGGAATCGTCCAGCCGAGCGGGCCCGCCTGGCCGCAGTTGATCCAGTTGCGCGCCTTGTACACGTGCAGGAACTGCGCGCCTGCGATCTGCGACAGGCCGATGGTGCTCACGTAGCAGGTGTCGCGGCCAAACGCCTTGTTCATCTCTTCGTACACGCGTTGCGGCTTGATCGGCGTGTTCTCGAAGTGCGTCTTGCGCAGCATCGTGCGCTTGCGCTGCTGGCAGTCGGCCACCCACGCGCTGCGGTCCTTCAACTTGCCCGCGGCCTTCCATTCCTGTGCGATCTCGACGAAGAGTTCGAGCGCGGCCTTCGCGTCCGACACGATGCCGAGATCCGGGCCGAACACGCGGCCGATCTGCGTCGGCTCGATATCGACGTGCACGAACTTGCGGCCCTTCGTGTAGACCTCGACGCTGCCCGTATGACGGTTCGCCCAGCGGTTGCCGATGCCGAGCACGAAGTCGGAGGCGAGCATCGTGGCATTGCCGTAGCGATGCGAAGTCTGCAGGCCGACCATGCCGGCCATGAGCGGATGGTCGTCGGCAATCGCGCCCCACGACATGAGCGTCGGGATGACGGGCACGCCCACGGTCTCGGCAAACTGAACGAGCAGGTCTTCGGCTGCTGCGTTGAGCACGCCGCCGCCGGAAACGATCAACGGCTTTTCGCTGGCGTTGAGCATTTCGAGTGCGGCTTCGATCTGCTTGCGCGTGGCTTTCGGCTTGTAGACCGGCAGCGGCTCGTAGGTGTCGATGTCGAATTCGATTTCGGCGAGTTGCACGTCGATGGGCAGATCGACCAGCACCGGACCCGGACGGCCCGAGCGCATCAGATGGAACGCCTGCTGGAACACGCGCGGCACGAGCGCCGGCTCGCGCACGGTAACGGCCCACTTGGTGACGGGCTTGGCGATCGACTCGATGTCGACAGCCTGGAAGTCTTCCTTGTAGAGGCGGGCGCGCGGCGCCTGGCCCGTGATCGCAAGGATCGGAATCGAATCGGCCTGGGCCGAGTAGAGGCCCGTGATCATGTCGGTGCCCGCGGGGCCCGAGGTGCCGATGCACACGCCGATGTTGCCGGGCGTGGCCCGCGTATAGCCTTCGGCCATGTGCGAAGCGCCCTCGACGTGGCGCGCCAGCACGTGCGTGATGCCGCCGGCCTTTTTCATCGCCGAATAGAACGGATTGATGGCTGCGCCCGGCACGCCGAAAGCAGTATCGATGCCTTCTTTTTCGAGCACCAGAACAGCGGCGTCGACGGCTCTCATTTTGGCCATGATTGTCTCCTGAATGTCTCGTATGCGAGGAATGGCTAAGCGTTGAGGCCCACTTTAGAGGCGCAGGAAAGGTTTGATAAGATCAGTCCAGGTCGTTTATTCCGAAACAAAAAGTATGGAATGCCGGTGGGGCGCGGCTTCCGCCCGGAAGGAGACACGCAATGGACCGTTTCAAACAGATCGAAACCTTTGTGCGCGTCGCGGACGCGGGCAGCCTCGCCGCCGCGGCGCTTGAGGAAGGCGTTTCGCCGGTGATCCTCGGGCGGCGGATCGACGCGCTGGAAAAGCGCCTGGGCGTGAAGCTCATCTACCGTTCGACGCGGCGGCTGGTGGTAAGCGAGGAGGGCGCGGCTTTTCTCGAGCGCTGTCGCGGCCTGCTCGCCGACTGGGATCAGGCCGAAAACGAGCTGTCCGTCGGGCGCCAGGTGGTGAGCGGCCATCTGATCGTCTCGGCGCCGGCCGCGTTCGGGCGCAAGCACGTTGCGCCGCTCGCGCCCGAGTTTCTCGCCGACAAGCCCGAACTCCAGGTTTCGTTCAATCTCACCGACCGCGTGGTCGATCTGGTACGCGAGGGCTATGACCTGTCGATCCGCATCGGCGGTGCGGTGGATCCGAATTTCGTTGCCGTGAAGCTCGCCTCGAACCGGCGCGTGGTGTGCGGCACGCCCGAATATTTCCGCAAGCACGGGCGCCCGCAAACGCTCGAAGACCTGCCGAACCACAATTGCCTCGCGTTCAACCTGCAGGGCGGCCAGAACCGCGGCTGGTACTTCAGCCGCGGCGGCAAGCTCGTGACCGTGCGCGTGGGCGGCACGCTCGACTGCAACGACGGCGAACTGCTGCACCGCTGGGTGACCGAGAGTCTCGGACTCGGCTGGCGCTCGACCTGGGAGATCGACGCCCAGCTCGCGCGCGGCGAACTCGAAACCGTGCTCGACGAGTACGCGCTGCCGGAGTACGACATCCTCGCGGTGTATCCGCAGCAGCGTTATGTGCCGGCGCGCGTGCGCTATTTCATCGACTACCTTAAGGAGGTCTACGCGCGGCCGGGCTATTGGACCGGCGCGTGACGCGTTTCAAATTTTTTTTCGTTTTCGTGCACAGCGCGCGGGAATAAACTGGCCCGAGCTTTGGTAATGCGTGTATAGCGGCCACGGTCGCGCAAGCAAGCCAAACGAAGACGCGAGGGGACGACGTGGGCGAATCCGCGTACGAGCAGGATGAGGCCGGACGCAGCCGCCGCTTTCAGGCGCTGGCGCTGCCGCATCTCGATGCGGCCTACAACCTCGCGCGCTGGCTTTCGCGCAATCCGGGCGACGCGGAAGATATCGTCCAGGAGGCGTTCCTGCGGGCGTTTCGGTTCTTCGACACGTTTCGCGGCGACGAGGCCCGCCCGTGGCTCCTCGCGATCGTGCGGCGCGTCTGGTACGACGAATGGCGGCGGCGCGCGGGCGCGGAAGAGGTGGCGCCATTCGACGAGTTGCGCGACGACGCGCCGCTCGAAGGCTGGGAAACGGGCGGCGTCGATCCGGAGACGCTCGCGATCCGCGCCGAAGACGCCCGCCACGTGCAGGACGCGCTAAGGCGCCTGCCGGTGGAGTATCGGGAAGTGCTGGTGCTGCGCGAGCTGGAGGAGTTGGGCTACCGCGAAATCGCGGCAATTGCCGACTTGCCGGTTGGCACGGTGATGTCGCGGCTCGCACGCGGCCGAAGGCGTCTGGCGACGCTGCTGGCGGCGTACCACGGCGGCGAGAGCGGTAAAGCTTCGGCCAGCACGGCCGTCGATGAGTCTGCAAGTGATTCGGTCGTCCGCGCCCACGGCTGCGCGGACGACAGAGCAGGTGTCGGGGGAAGCAGTCAAGCCAGGAGACCATCCGGCCGGGGGAGCGGCGGTCGGTTCCGCGAGGAGCCGGCCGCCGACGGCGGAGCGTCGTTGCATTCTCGCTCCCGCACTGACGGCCGAACGACGGAGGCGCCAGATGAACTGTAACGAAGCGCGCCCGCTGGTCGACGCGAGCGTCGATCGCGAACTCTCCGCCGCCGACGAATGGCGTGTGCGCGAGCATCTCGCAGGTTGCGAGCAGTGCCGCCGCGTTGCCGACGATGCTCAGGCCATCTCTCAGATGATTCGCTCGGCGCCCTACCACCGTGCGCCGGCTGGACTGGCTGCGCGCATCGTCGCGGCATTGCCGGCAACCGAAGTGGCGTCTCCAAAGGCAACGCCATCGCCAGCACCCGTGCGCGACTCAGGCGGCTGGCGCGCCTGGCTGCGCAACTGGTGGCCTGGCAGCGGCGCAGCGGCGCAGGGCGGAGGCGGTGGTTGGAGCGCTCCGGCCGCGGGCGCCGGTCCGCGCGCGGCCACGCTTGCGTGGTTCGGCTGCGCCGTGCTGATCCTGTGTGCGCTGGCGGTGATCGGCTCGTTGCATCTGCGCCGCCCGGCCGCGGAGACAGCTTTCATCGACGATCTCGTGTCGAGCCATGTGCGCGCCCAGATCTCGGGCCGCGATATCGACGTGATTTCGACCGACCGTCACACCGTGAAGCCATGGTTCAACGGCCGTATCGACTACGCGCCGCCCGTCTTCGATCTGGCGCAGCAGGGTTTTGCGCTGGCGGGCGGACGCCTCGATTATGTGGGGCGCGAACGTGTTGCCGTGCTCGTCTATCACTATCGCAAGCACGTGATCGACGTCTATGTCTTCCCGCCCGGCGCGAGCGGGCCAGCCGTCTCGGGCGCCGCGCCGAGCGGTTCGAGCGAAGGCTACGCGCTCCTGCGCTGGGAGGCGGCGGGCATGACCTGGTGGGCCGTGACGGACGCCGGCTCGGACGCGCTCGACGGCCTGCGCGCGGCGCTCGACGCCCGTCTCGCGGGCGGCGCGAGCGAGGCGGCCGGCAGCTAGGTTTTCTTCTCGCAAGAACGCGGTGAAGCCTCTTCAAGACGCGCCCCACCGCGCAAGTCATTGAAAACACGCCCGAATCATCGCTCCAGCCTACGATCTGCCTTGCGCGGCCAGCCCATCCGCGCTACAATCTTCGGCTTCTCACTTGCCGCACCGGTTCCGACGCCCGGGTGGCTTATATCCACAAGTCAGCACAAGGAGTGAACATGCGTCATTACGAAATCGTCTTCATCGTGCACCCCGATCAGAGCGAGCAAGTGCCCGCCATGATCGAGCGCTACAAGAGCACGATCACCTCGCACGGTGGCCAGATCCACCGCATCGAAGACTGGGGCCGTCGTCAACTGGCCTACATGATCGAGAAACTCGCGAAGGCTCACTACGTCTGCATGAACATCGAATGCGACCAGACCACGCTCGACGAACTGGAACACGCGTTCAAGTTCAACGACGCTGTTCTGCGTCACCTCATCGTCAAGATGAAGAAGGCCGAAACCGGCCCGTCGCCGATGATGAAGGAAGTGCAGCGCGAAGAAGCCAAGAAGGCGGCTGCCCAGCCGACCGAAGCGCAGGCTTAAGTACACAAGCCATCAGGATTCAAGCTCATTTGCCCGACTTATTTGTTTAAGTTAGCCCCGTGAACAGGCTGCAGCTTACGGCCAGCGTCGTCGAACGCGAACCGGTGCGGTACACCCCCGCCGGCGTTCCGATCGCAAGCGTGACGTTGCAGCATCGCACGGAGGTCGTCGAAGCCGGCATTCCCCGCTTCGTCGAGCTCACGATGCCCGCGGTGGCGGCCGGCAAGGCCTGCGGTCTCGTAGAAAGCTGTGAGATGGGCGTGGAAGCGCTCTTCACCGGTTTTCTGGCGAAAAAGCACCGCAATGCGCGAACCCTGGTGTTTCACATCACCGAAATGCAAGGCACAGGAAAGGACTAATCATGCCCCGCCCGACTGGTAAGAAATTCGACAAGCGTCGTCAGCAACAAAACCCGCTCTTCAAGCGTAAGAAGTTCTGCCGCTTCACGGCTGCAAACGTCGAACAGATCGACTACAAGGACCTCGATACGCTGAAGGACTTCATCGGCGAAAACGGCAAGATCACGCCGGCTCGTCTGACGGGTACGAAGGCCCACTATCAGCGTCAGCTGGACACGGCTATCAAGCGCGCGCGTTTCCTCGCGCTGATGCCGTACACCGACCAGCACAAGGCCTAATAAGACGACGCGATAAGGAGCAATAGAATGCAGATCATTCTTCTGGAAAAAGTCGTCAATCTGGGTAACCTCGGCGACATCGTGAAGGTTAAGGACGGTTACGCACGTAACTTCCTGATCCCGAACAAGAAGGCACGCCGCGCAACGAAGGACGCAATCGCTGAATTCGAAGTTCGCCGCGCTGAACTCGAAAAGGCCGCCGCTGAAAAGCTGGCAGCTGCGCAAGCTGAAGGCGAAAAGCTGAACGGTCTGACCGTTCAGATCGGCCAGAAGGCTGGCGTGGACGGCCGTCTGTTCGGTTCGGTCACGAACGCGGACATCGCCGTTGC
This sequence comes from Paraburkholderia sp. J10-1, assembly GCF_905220165.1. Taxonomy (NCBI): domain Bacteria; kingdom Pseudomonadati; phylum Pseudomonadota; class Betaproteobacteria; order Burkholderiales; family Burkholderiaceae; genus Paraburkholderia; species Paraburkholderia sp. J10-1. The sequence goes on from NZ_CAJMYW010000012.1 coordinate 180,158, forward strand.
ACTCACGAAGCAAGGCTTCGCAGTGGAAAAGGCGCAAGTGCGTCTGCCGGAAGGCCCGCTGAAGATGGTGGGCGACCACCCGGTGCAGGTTGCGCTGCACACCGACGTCCTCGTCGACGTCACGGTGTCGGTGCTGGGCGAGCACGCCTAAGTACCCACGTGCGGCCCTTGCGGGCCGCGCGGTTTGACGCAAGATCAGGAAGGGCAGGAGCCGCAGGGCTTCTGCCTTTTTTGTTGTGCGCTGTCTGGACGCTCGTTGCGAGTTTTGACGCTTGTTCGAGGCACCCCCTTGTCCGATAATTGCCCTCCATGAACGCTCCGAAAGATCCCCAACTCGACTCGCTGAAGGTCCCGCCGCATTCGATCGAAGCCGAGCAATCGGTGCTCGGCGGCCTGCTGCTGGATAACGCCGCTTGGGACCGGATTGCCGACTTCCTCTCGCAAAGCGACTTCTACCGCTACGATCACCGCATCATCTTCGAGCACATTGGCCGGCTGATTGCGGCCACGCGCCCGGCCGACGTGGTGACGGTGTACGAAGCGCTCGGCACCTCGGGCAAAGCCGATGACGTGGGCGGCCTCGCGTACCTGAACGCACTCGCGCAGAACACGCCGAGCGCCGCGAACATCCGCCGCTATGCGGAAATCGTGCGAGACCGGGCGGTGTTGCGCCGCCTCGTTTCCGTCGCCGACGAAATTTCCGCCGACGCCTTCAACCCGCAGGGCAAGGAAGTGCGCCAGTTGCTCGACGAGGCCGAATCGAAGGTCTTCTCGATCGCCGAAGACGGCGCGCGCGGCACCCAGGGCTTCCTTGAGATCGGGCCGCTGCTCACGCAGGTCGTGGAGCGTATCGACACGCTCTATCACACGGCCAACCCGAGCGACGTGACGGGTACGCCCACGGGCTTCATGGACCTCGACCGCATGACGTCGGGCATGCACGGCGGCGAGCTGATCATCGTGGCAGGGCGCCCGTCGATGGGTAAGACCGCGTTCTCGATGAACATCGGCGAATACGTGGCCGTGGAGTACGGGCTGCCGGTGGCGGTGTTCTCGATGGAAATGCCGGGCACGCAGCTGATCATGCGTATGCTCGGTTCGGTCGGGCGTCTGGACCAGCACCGGATGCGTACGGGCCGGCTCACTGACGAGGACTGGCCGAAGCTCACGCACGCCGTGCAGAAAATGAGCGAGGCGCAGATCTTCATCGACGAAACGGGCGGCCTGAACCCGATGGAATTGCGCTCGCGCGCGCGGCGTCTGTCGCGCCAGTGCGGCAAGCTCGGACTCATCATCATCGACTACTTGCAGCTGATGAGCGGCTCGTCGTCGGGCGAAAACCGGGCGACCGAAATTTCGGAAATCTCGCGCTCGCTCAAGAGCCTCGCAAAGGAACTGGACGTACCCGTGATCGCGCTGTCGCAGCTGAACCGCGGTCTGGAGCAGCGCCCGAACAAGCGGCCGGTGATGTCGGACCTGCGCGAATCGGGCGCTATCGAACAGGATGCGGACGTGATTCTGTTCATCTATCGCGACGAAGTCTACAACCCCGACAGCCCCGACAAGGGCACCGCCGAAATCATCATCGGCAAGCAGCGTAACGGTCCGATCGGCCCCGTTCGCCTCACGTTCCACGGCCAATACACGAAGTTCGACAATTTTGCCGGGGCGCAGACCTTCTACGGCGAATAACGCTATTCCTTGCGCGGCTTGCGCCAAAGTGGCGCAAATGCCGCGGTGGCGTTAGCCGATCCATGCGGCGGCACTCTCCTGACGATACAATATTGCCGTTTTATGACGGTTGGCTTTGTCGCTTATTTTGCCGCCTAATTTGCCGCTTACTGACGGCAATCCGTGACCAATTTCCGGGATACCAATGTTCGGTCGATTCATGCCCACCGAGGGCAAGTTCTTCGAAATTTTCAACGCGCATGCGAAATGCATCGTTTCCGCGAGCCGCGAACTCGAACTTCTGATCGATAACCTCGCTGACGCCGAGGTCCACAAGCAGAACGTGCAGGCCGCCGAGAAGGCCGCCGACAAGCTCACGCACGAGGCGATCGACCTGCTGCACAAGACCTTCATCACGCCGCTCGACCGCGACGAGATCCATAAGCTGATCACGACGATGGACGATTGCCTCGACCTCATGGAGGACGTCGCCACGGCCATTTCGCTCTACGACGTACAAGCCGTGACGGCCGAGGCGAGCCAGCTGGCGCATGTGGTGACGGCCACGGCCGAGCGCGTGCAACTGGCGGTGGGGCTCCTCTCCGACATGAAGCAGGCGCGCGAAATCCTCAAGGCCTGCGAGGACATCGATCGCCTCGAATCCGACGCCGACCGCCTGCTGCGCTCCGCCATCTCGAAGCTGTTCCGCGAGGAAGACAACGTCAAGACGCTGATCAAGCTGAAGGCCATCTACGAATTGCTCGAAGCGATCACGGACAAGTGCGAGGATGTCGCGAACATCATCGAAGGCATCGTGCTAGAGAACGCCTGAGCGGACTGCGATGCAATCGATACAACTCGCCCTCTGGGCGGTCGCGACACTGGTCGCCATCGCTCTCATCTTCGACTTCATGAACGGTTTTCACGATGCGGCGAATTCCATCGCCACGGTCGTGTCCACCGGCGTTCTGAAGCCGCAGCAGGCGGTGGCGTTTGCCGCCATGTTCAACGTGATCGCCTATTTCGTGTTCCACCTGAAGGTGGCGCAGACGGTCGGCAAAGGCACGATCGACCCCGATATCGTCGATCACTACGTGGTGTTCGGCGCGCTGATGGGCGCGATCGGCTGGAACGTGCTCACGTGGTACTACGGCATTCCGTCGAGTTCCTCGCACGCGCTGATCGGCGGTCTCGTGGGCGCGGCGCTCGCGAAGTCGGGCTGGGCCTCGCTCAATTTCGACGGCCTCATGAAGACGGTGGCGTTCATCTTCATCTCGCCGCTGCTCGGTTTCATCCTGGGATCGTTCTTCATGCTCACGGTGTCGTGGCTGTACTTCCGCACACCGCCAAGCAAGGTCGACCGGCGCTTCAGGCGGTTGCAACTCGTTTCCGCTGGCCTTTATAGCCTCGGCCACGGCGGCAACGACGCGCAGAAGACCATCGGCATCATCTGGATGCTGCTGATCGCAACGGGCTACTCGGCAATCGGCTCCGACGCGCCGCCCATCTGGGTGATTGGCGGCTGCTATCTGTCGATGGGTCTCGGCACGCTGTTCGGCGGCTGGCGCATCGTGCGCACGATGGGCCAGAAGATCACCAAGCTCAAGCCGGTGGGTGGCTTCTGCGCGGAGGCGGGCGGGGCGCTTACGCTCTTCACGGCTTCGTGGATGGGCATTCCCGTTTCGACCACGCACACGATCACGGGCGCGATTGTCGGCGTTGGCGCGACGCAGAAGCTCAGCGCGGTGCGCTGGGGCGTGGCGGGCAACATCGTCTGGGCCTGGGTGCTGACCATACCGGCCTCGGCCACGCTGGCCGCGGCTGCCTGGTGGCTCGGTCACCGCTTCATGTAAAACCTGCGGCGCCTTCGGGCGCCGCAGTGCTTTTAGGGCCTTGGCCGGCGCGCTGGCGGGCGCTTCAGATCAGCGGCGTGCTGGCCCCATCCATCGGAATGAGCGCGCCCGTGACATAGCTCGCGCGCCGGCTCGCGAGGAAAAGCGCGACATCGGCGATTTCCTCCGGCTTCGCATAGCGCCCGAGCGGCACCTTCGCTTCGCCGCTCGCCAACGCCTCGTCGGCGCCGACGCCCGTCCGTTGAGCCTCCAGCTGAACGGCCTCCTGCAACCGTTCCGTGAGCGTGGCGCCCGGGTTGATGGCGTTGATGCGGATGCCGTAGCGCGCGTGATAGTGCGCGAGGCCCACGGTGGCGAGCATCAATGCTGCGTTGGCCGCGCCTCCCGCAATATGGATATCGCTCGCGAACTTCCCGCCCATGCCGATGATATTGACGATGGCGCCGGGCTCCGCGCTCTCGCCCGACTTGATCCGCTGCACCATGCGGCGCAGCACTTCCTGCTGCGGATAGATGTAGGGGAAATATTTCGCCTCCATCGTCGCCCTGAACGCGTCCGCATCGAGTGTTTCCGGGTCGTAGCGGCGTGCCGCGCCCGCGCTGTTGATGAGAATATCGATGGGGCCGACCGCCGTGGAGACTTCTTCGACCACGTCCGCGGCGCTATGCGCTTCGTGCAGGTCGGCGCGGGTGAGGTGCACGTGCAGGCCCTCGCTTGCCAATTGTTCGCGCGCGCGCGCGAGATTGGCGGGTTCGCGCGAGACGATCGCCACGCGGGCGCCTTCCTGCGCAAAGGCGCGCGCGCAGGCAAGGCCAATGCCCTTGCTGCCGCCCGTCACGAGTACCACCTTCTTGCTGAGTCCAAGATCCATCGTCGCCTCGCTGCGCGAAAGTATGAAAAACGGTCCCGAAACGATAGCAGAGGCGCGGGGCGCCGCAAACCGCTGGAAGCATGAGTCGCCGTCCGGCCAGGGGCAAGGTGCCCGTCAGCGCCGGGGCGTGGCAGCCTCAGTCGCCGCTGTTGGCAAAGCGCGCGATGGGATCGTCGCTGGACTGGGTTGGGGCGGGCGAGACTGAACCGGCTGTCGAGGCGCGCATGATCTGCACGCTGCCGGCGGACGGAGTCGCCGCCTGGATCGGCGTCGAGCCCACCTGGCCGGCCTGGCGCGCCGCCGCGTTGGCGGTGGGCGGCGGGGGCTCGAAGGCGTCGGCGGCGGCGTCGATGGCATCGCGCGGTGCGCCGCTGGCGTAGCCAGACGAAGTTGCGGGAGCAAGCGCGGCGGCGTCGCGTGCCTGCGTTTGCGCTGCGCCGAGCGAAGCGGGTGGCGGCTCGAACGCATCGGCGGAGGCGGTCGTCGCTGTCGAGGCCGTCGGTGCCGTTGCCTGAGTTGCCACATAGGCCGAAGCCGGCGCAGCGACAATGCGATTCTGGCTCGCAGCGACCGCACGCGGCGCGGGCTGTGCACCCGCGGCAGGCGCGACGCTCGCCATGGCGGCGGCTGGTGGTGCGACGTTCACGCCGGGCGAACGTTCAGTCGGCGCAGAGGCTTCCCACGTCGGGGTCTCGAAAGGCGTGCGCCGCGCCGGCGCCATGCGGCGGATCCCGTCGAAGCGTTTCGCCCAGTAGGGGTTGGTCAGATAGTCGAGCCGCACTGTGCCGCCCGTCGAAGGCGCATTCACGAAGCGCAGATTGCCCACGTAGATCCCGACGTGCGAATGCGGTCGTCCTGTCGTATTGAAGAAGACGAGATCGCCGGCTGCGATCTCATCGGGTTCGATGGTTTCGCCGCGCGTGCTCATTTCCGCGGTGGTGCGCGGCAAGTCGACCGAGGCCGAGCGGGCCAGCACGTATTTCACGAGACCGCTGCAATCGAAGCCGCTATCGGGCGTATTGCCGCCCCAGCGATACGGAATGCCGACGAGCCCCATCGCCTGGATCGAGATTTCCTCGCGGCCCACGCTGTGATCGACGAAATTGGGAAAGCCCGGTGGCCGGGTTCGCAACGTGTTTTCGCTGGAAGACGAACCGCTGCGCGATACCTTTTGCGGCGCGCTGGAGCACGCGGCAAGCAGAACGGAGATCAGAAGCGGAAGCCAGAGTCGGCGCATGAAGCGAATATGGCGCGCGCGACGCGTGCGCCATCGGGAAAACGGATCATGGGCGGATGGTAGCCCGCCCGTCAGGGCTTTCGCAAGGATTCTTCACAGCTTACTTGAAGTTCGGGCGCCAACTGTTGCGCCTGGGGGACGCGTGGCCAATAAAAAAGGACCGTATCCGGTTCCCCGGATACGGTCCTTGCCCAATGCGTGGGAGCCCCTGAAAAGCGGCGCCCAGCGAATGGATTACAGGATATCGGACGCGTAATCGGCAAGCCGCGAGCGTTCGCCGCGGGCGAGCGTCACGTGGCCGCTGTGGGCCCAGCCCTTGAAGCGGTCCACCACGTAGGTGAGGCCCGAACTCCCTTCGGTGAGATAAGGCGTATCGATCTGCGCGATGTTGCCGAGACACACGATCTTCGTGCCCGGACCCGCACGCGTGACGAGCGTCTTCATCTGCTTGGGCGTGAGGTTCTGCGCCTCGTCGATGATCAGATACTTGTCGACGAACGTGCGGCCGCGCATGAAGTTCATGCTCTTCACTTTCAGGCGCGAGCGGATCAGTTCCTGAGTCGCAGCGCGCCCCCATTCGCCGGCGGCGTCATCAGTTTTCTGGAGGACTTCGAGGTTGTCGTCGAAGGCGCCCATCCACGGCTGCATTTTTTCCTCTTCCGTGCCCGGCAGGAAGCCGATGTCCTCGCCAACCGGCACCGTCGCGCGCGTGACGATGATCTCGTTGTAGCGCTTTTCGTCGAGCACTTGCGCCAGGCCCGCCGCAAGCGCGACGAGCGTCTTGCCCGTGCCGGCCTGGCCGAGCAGCGTGACGAAGTCGATCTCCGGGTTCATCAGCAGGTTCAGCGCGAAGTTCTGCTCGCGGTTGCGCGCCGTGATGCCCCACACGTTGTTCTTGTGGTGGCCGTAGTCGCGCAGCGTTTGCAGGAGCGCCGTCTTGCCGTTGAGCTCGCGCACGATCGCGTGGAACGCCGGTTCGCCGTTCTGCGGCTCGAGGTACACGAACTCGTTCACCAGCATCGACAGGCACTCGGGGCCCGTCACGCGGTAGTACGTCGTGCCGGTCTTGGTGTCCTGCCAGGACTCCATGCCCTTCGCGTGCTTCGACCAGAAGTCCTGCTGGAGCGCGCGCACGCCCGAGTAGAGCAGGTCCTTGTCTTCGAGAACCTGGTCGTTGAAGTAGTCTTCCGCGGGCAGCCCGAGCGCATGCGCCTTGATACGCATGTTGATGTCTTTCGACACCAGCACGACGAGCCGGTCCGGCCGGTCGCGCTGCAGCGCGCGCACCACGCCGAGAATCTGGTTGTCGGCCTTGCCTTGAGGCAGGCCGTCGACCGGATCGATATGCGTGAGCGTGGTCTGGAAGTACAGGCGTCCGAGCGCCTCGCGGCTGCCGAGGCGGCCAAGCGAAATGCCTTCGGAAATCGGGCCCGCGTTGGCAACCAGCTGGTCGAGCGTGCGGCTCACCTGGCGAGCGTTGCGCGCGACTTCCGACATGCCCTTCTTGTGGTTGTCGAGTTCTTCCAACGTCATCATCGGCAGATAGACGTCGTGCTCCTCGAAACGGAACAAGCAGGTCGGGTCGTGCATGAGCACGTTCGTGTCGAGCACGAAGAGCTTCTGGACTTCGGTGCTCTCTTCGGGATGCACGCGTTTTTTCGTGCCGGCGCGCGTGGCAGGCGCAGCGGCGCCGCCGGAGGCTTTCGCCGACGCGGGTTTGCCGCCGCGCCCAACGGGCGTGTCGGCTCCGGTGCGTGCCTCGACAGGCTGCAGCAGCGCGGCCGTCACTTGCTTGCTGTTGTTGCGCTTGCTGCGCGCGGGCGCCGGTGCGACCGGTTCGAGCGCGGCGAGTTCGGCGCTGCCGCTCGGAAGCGGCACCGTGCGCAGCGTGGTCGCTGCGTTGGCGGCCTGCGTCATCGGCTCGGCGACGCTCGCGGGGCCGTATTCGGCAACGTCGGCCGCGTCGTTCTCGCTCGCGGCCTTGCGTGTGCTGCGCGTCGTGCGGGCACGCGTCTTGTATTCATCCGGCGGCAGCAGGTTGCCGAGCTTGCTGGGGGGAGTAGGCAAAGGCATGGTGTCCCTCGAAAAATTCGGGTCGAGTGGTCGCGGGGTTACCCAGTAAGGCGCGCTTTCGGGCGGTGCGTGCGGGTGCCGGGTAGGCGCCCGCCGTTACTGCGCAAGGTGCGCGCTCAGGTCAGAAAATGCCGGTTCGCCTGGTTTTCGATCAGCTCCTTGACGTTTGCGCGCACCGGGTCGCAAAGCCGGCGCGAACGGGGAGAAAAGCGGGAGGGAACAGCGTGGAACAAACAAAAAAGCCGCTGCCCCGGATGACGAGGCAAGCGGCTTCACTTCGGTGTTGTCCCGTTGCCTCGGATGCGCATTTCCGGTCATTGCATGACCGGCTGCGAAACCGCCGCAACGCGACGTAAAAAGGGTTGGACAGGCACTCATTGCAGCCCAATATAACGCTCCTCAAAGCGCTTGTACAGCCTCCAGAACTTCCTCGACATGGCCCGGAACCTTGATGCCGCGCCACTCCTGGCGCAGCACGCCGGCAGCGTCGATCAGGAAGGTCGAGCGTTCGATACCTCGTACCTGTTTGCCATACATTTTCTTCAATTTGATGACGTCGAAGAGCGTGCACAGCGCTTCGTCGGCATCCGATACCAAGGTAAACGGCAATTCGAGCTTGGCCTTGAAGTTATCGTGCGAGCGCACGCTGTCGCGCGACACGCCCACGATCTGCGCGCCGGCCTTCTTGAACTTCGGAGAGAGGTCGCGGAATTGCAGGCCCTCGGTCGTGCAGCCCGGCGTGTTGTCTTTCGGATAGAAGTAGAGCACCACCTTGCTGCCCTTCAGGCTCGAAAGCGTGAAGTCGCCGCCGGTGGCGGGGGCGGTAAAGTCGGGAACGGGGTGGTCGACTGCGATGGTCACGTCAGGCACGTGGCTCTCCCTTTGTTATTGGCTGGCGTTGCCGCAGCGCTTTGAATCTGGAGGCTGCAGCGCCGTTTCGCCGGGACGGCGTGCCGCCCGCGGCGGGGGGCGTTGCGCGGGCGCGGGTCCGGGCAGGCACCCCGCGGCGCGCGGGCGGCGGATTCAGTCGGGCTGAACGATCAGCTGGCCGGAGCGGCCGGCGATCTCGCCCCAGGTGACAGGGTACGATGGCAGCGAATCCGGGTCCAGCGTCGCATGGTAATCGCCCATCGTGGCAAACGTGTGGCCTTGCGCGCGCCAGCCCGAGAGCAGCTGCTCGAAGATAGGGGCGAGCTTCTGGCCTTCGAGTTCGGCGTGCAGCGTGAAGACCTGGTCGTGCGGGTTGTTTTCGGTGCGCTTGAGCATCCACGCGGCGACCGTGTCGGTATCGACGCCATCGACGCCGAGCACCTCGTCGAGCGTGGGCAGCGTGGTGGGCATTTGCACGTGGTTCAACGTGCGGCCCGCCACCACCGGACGGTAGGGCGAGTGGCCACGCCCGTCGGAGGCGTACTTCATGCCCCACGTGTCGATCTGCTCGAAGGCCGCCTCGTTCATCTGCCAGCCCGCTGCACCGTGCGTGACGGGCGGCGTGCCGAAGATGCGCGTGAAGCGGTCGTGGCTCTTCTGCATCTGGCGCGCGGTCCATTGCGCGTCACGCGTGCGCACGTTGTCCTGCCAGTACACGTGATCCCACGTATGGATGCCGCACTCGAAGCCGGCTTCGTGAATCGCGCGCATTTCAGCCGCGGCTTCCACGCCGATGTCGGGGCCCGGCAGCAGCACGCCGTACATCAGCTGCTTCACGCCGTAGTGCTCGACCACCGACGTGCGCGAGACCTTCTTCAGAAAGCCCGGCCGCAACACGCGGCGCAGCGCCCAGCCCGTGTGATCCGGGCCGAGGCTGAACAGGAACGTGGCGCGCGCCTTGTAGCGATCGAAGATGCGCGCGAGGTTCGGCACGCCTTCGCGCGTGCCGCGCAGCGTGTCGACGTCGATTTTCAGAACGATGCGAGCCAAGAGGCGAGGACCTTTATCTAACGCTTAGTGTTGCTCGACGAGCGCGCGCGCTTCGGCCACATGGCCGCGGTACGCTTCGAAGATCTTGCGCAGCGCTTCGTCGAAGGTCGACTTCGGCGCCCAGCCGAGTTCCTGCTTCGTGTTGTCGATCTTCGGCACGCGGTTCTGCACGTCCTGGTAGCCCGCGCCGTAGTAGGCGCCCGACGACGTTTCGACGAGCTGCACCTTCTTCGCCGTTTCCGCGTACTCCGGGAATTCAGCGGCGAGCGCGAGCATCTTGTGTGCGAGTTCGCGCACCGAGAAGTTGTTGGTCGGGTTGCCGATGTTGTAGATCTTGCCCGTGGCAATGCCGTCCTTGTTCTCGATGATCTTCATCAGCGCTTCGATGCCGTCGTCGATGTCGGTGAACGCACGCTTTTGCGCGCCGCCATCCACGAGGCTGATGTTCTCGCCGCGCACGATGTGGCCGAGGAACTGCGTGACGACGCGCGACGAACCTTCCTTCGGCGTGTAGATCGAGTCGAGGCCCGGGCCGATCCAGTTGAACGGACGGAACAGCGTGAAGTTCAGGCCTTCCATGCCGTAGCCCCAGATCACGCGGTCCATGAGCTGCTTGGAGCACGCGTAGATCCAGCGCGGCTTGTTGATCGGGCCGTAGGTCAGCGCCGAGGCGTCCGGATCGAACTGCTCGTCCGAACACATGCCGTAGACCTCGGAGGTCGACGGGAAAACGAGGTGCTTGCGGTACTTCACGGCCGAACGCACGATCGGCAGGTTCGCTTCGAAGTCGAGTTCGAACACGCGCAGCGGCTGCTGCACGTAGGTAGCGGGCGTGGCGATGGCGACGAGCGGCAGGATCACGTCGCACTTCTTGACGTGGTACTCGACCCACTCCTTGTTGATCGTGATGTCGCCTTCGAAGAAGTGCATCCGCTCATGCTTGACGAGGTCGCCGAGGCGATCTGTCTGCATGTCCATGCCGAACACTTCCCAGTTCGTGGATTCGAGGATGCGCTTGGAGAGGTGGTGGCCGATAAAGCCGTTCACACCCAGGATCAGGACTTTTTTGGTCATGGACGGGGGACAGATGAAATGAGTTCGGAGAACGCGGCGGGGCTGATAACGGTTTCTTGACCGTTATGCGCATGCCGCAGTTCGTGGATCGCGATGGCGCGTGCGTCGCCGCAGACGGCGAAAAGCGCATTATCGCTTACGTGGATGCCCACGGGCAATCCGGCGAGGGGGCGGACCCTTTCGGCTTCTTGCGAGCCGGGGCGCACGAGGCGCGCGCGGGCAATGACAAAACGCTCGTTGCCGATGTCGGTGAACGCGCCGGGATAGGGCGGCGCGACGGCGCGAATGAGGTTGTACACCTGCTGCGCGCTTTGGCCGAAGTCGACGCGGCCGTCTTCCGGCTTGCGCCCACCGTAGTAGCTGCCCTTGGTAAGGTCGTTCGGCAGATGCGGCGCCTCGCCCGCAATCAGCGCGGGCAGCACGCGCCAGAGCGTCTGCTCGGCGGCGACCGTGACCTTGTCGAAGACCTGCGCGGCGGTGTCGTCGGGGAGGATCGGCACCGGGGTTTGCGCGACGATCGCACCCGCGTCGGGTTTCGCGGCCATTTCGTGCAGCGTCGCGCCCGTTTCGGTTTCGCCGTTGAGTACGGCCCAGTTCGTGGGCACGCGGCCACGGTACTTCGGCAGGAGCGAGCCGTGCATGTTGTACGCGCCGCGCCCGGCGAGCGCGAGCAGGTCCACGGGCAGCATGTGCCGGTAGTAGAACGAGAAGATGAAGTCCGGCCGCGCCGCGGAAACGGCCGCGCGCAGCTCGGCGCTCTTCGGGTCGGCGGGCGTGACGACCTCGATGCCATGCTCCTGCGCCACCGACTTCACGCTGCCGAACCAGATGTTCTCGGTCGGGCTGTCTTCATGCGTGACGACGAGCGCAACGTCGACGCCGCCCGCGAGCAGCACCTGCAGGCAGCGCACCCCCACGTTGTGATACGCGAAGACAACGGCACGCGGTTTCATTGGCCGGCTCCTTCGTTGGCCGGGTTCGTGGCCGCATTGGCGGGTTGCACCGTCGGCGCCGGTTGCGCGAACGCGGCGGCCTGCACGAAATCCTGGCGCGGCGTATCGGCAACGGCGCGGCCATTGCGTTCCTCGAGGATCGTCTGGATCAGGTAACGCGGACGCGCGCGCACCTGTTGGTAGATGCGGCCGATGTACTCGCCGAGCAGACCGAGCGCGAAGATGATCACGCCGAGCAGGAAGAACGTGATGGCGAACAGCGTGAACACGCCTTGCACTTCCGCCCCGATGATGAAGCGGCGAATCAGCAGCAGCACGAAGAGCCCGGCCGAGCCGAGCGAGAGGATCACGCCGATGAACGACAGCCACTGCAGCGGCACGACGGAAAAGCCCGTCACGAGGTCGAAATTCAGGCGAATGAGGCTATAGAGCGAGTACTTCGATTCGCCGGCGAAGCGCTCCTCGTGCGCGACCTCGACCTCGACGGGGTTCTGCGAGAACGTGTAGGCGAGCGCCGGAATGAAGGTGTTGATTTCGCCGCAGCGGTTGATCGTGTCGATGATGCGGCGGTTGTACGCGCGCAGCATGCAGCCCTGGTCGGTCATCTTGATGCGCGTGATGCGCTCGCGCAGACGGTTCATCGCCTGCGAAGCCTTGCGCCGCCAGAGGCTGTCCTGACGCTGCTTGCGGATGGTGCCGACGTAGTCGTAGCCCTCGCGCATCTTCTCGACGAGCTTGCCGATTTCCTCGGGCGGATTTTGCAGGTCGGCGTCGAGCGTGATGACGATTTCGCCGCGCGCCTGCTCGAAGCCCGCGAGAATCGCCATGTGCTGGCCGTAATTGCCGTTGAGCAGGATCGCGCGCGTGGTGTCGGGCCGCGCGCGGAACTGCTCGGCGAGCATCGCGGCCGAGCGGTCGCGGCTGCCGTCGTTGATGAAGATCACTTCGTACGAGGTGCCGAGCTTGTCGAGCGCCGGATACAGGCGCGCGAACAGCGCGGGAAGGCCAGCTTCCTCGTTGTAGACCGGAATGATGACCGAGACTTCCGGCGTGTCCGGGGTCAGGGTGCCTTGTTCCGTTTGACTCATGTGTGCGTCGATTCCGTTATTGGATGCTTCGGTTTACTGCGTGCGCGGATCACGGCGCAAATACTGCGCCGAGTTCCGCGTTTCCCCTGTGTCTTGCCTGCTGAGTATGCCTGTGGACTTCGACTTCTGATTCTGCAAACTACTTTGCAAACTTCGCGCTAATCTCGTTCACCGCCTGGCACACGCGGGCCACGTCGGTCTCGGTCATCTGCGTGAAGAGCGGCAGCGTGACCGTGCTCGCGCCGAAGCGCTCCGCGTGCGGGAACATGCCCGCCTTGAAACCGCGCTCGCGGTAGAGCGTGAAGAGGTGGATGGCCGGGTAATGCACGCCCGAGCCGATGCCGCGCGCTTTCAGCTCACCCATGAAGCCCGCGCGGTCGATCGCGAGCTTTTCGAGCGGCAGCGTGATCTGGAACATGTGCCAGTTGCTGTTA